>NZ_CP114280.1:0-1455924 GCF_029635795.1 Dickeya lacustris | reverse complement strand
CCCGGCGCGCCATACGGTCGTAGCTCGAATAGCCGTGTTGACAGATTTTCCAAAGTGCTCATGGAGTATGGTTTTACCACCATTGTGCGTAAGACGCGTGGCGATGATATTGATGCCGCCTGCGGTCAGTTAGCCGGTGAAGTGGTAGACCGAACTAAACGCACGCTCAAGAAAAAAATGCAACGCGATACAATTGCAGTAAAAAGCGTCTGAAACCGATGCCAAATCAGCCTGCTTTCCCATGAAAGCAGGTGATTATTCCCCCTATGGGGCTTATCATACCGCTATGTTTCGGAGTCGGCCTTTCAGTGGGTATCTGCGAGTATCAGCAGACGGCCGCCTGAAAGACTCGGACTGCTGCTAAAACATCGCGTGTGAAACTGCGCTATGCTGTAGCGGCCTCAATCTGCCAGGATGGCATGAAGGGGAGTCAGAATGATAGGGATGTCGTGGCGCGTCGTGCGTTTTAGCCTCGTGAGCGTTGTCTTGATGGCGGCAGGATGTGCGCCGTTCTCATCGACGCCAGCAGGAGCGGGAGCAGCGCAAACGCGCTTACAACTGGGCCTGGAGTATCTGGCTCGCGATCAGGTTGAAGCAGCGCGCGATAATTTGCAGAAAGCAGAACGTCTGGCCCCAACCGATATACCGGTACAACTGGGCATCGCGCTTTATGAGCAGCATGTGGGCGATAATCAGGCAGCGGAAAAACGTTATCAGCACCTGTTGCAGCGCTCGCCCGCAAACGGCAGCGTATTAAATAATTACGGTGCGTTTCTCTGCCGTTTAGGGCAGTATGTAGCGGCGCAACGGCAGTTCGATGCGGCAGCGCAACTTGCTGATTACCATCATGTTGCTGATGCGCTTGAGAATGCAGGGTATTGTTTTCTCAACGCCGGGCGTACAACAGACGCAGCGCAATGGCTTGGTCGTGCGTTGCGATATGAACCGGGTAAAGGAAAACGGCTGCTGGCAGAAGCACGCAGTCGTTTTGATGCCGGGTATTATTGTCAGGCGCAGATGCTCCTGAAGGTTTATCAGCCACGGTTTGCGGCCAGCCCCGAAAGCCTGTGGTTACAGATTCGTTTCGCCGCGCAGGCTAAAAAGCATGACGATGTTGAACGTTATGGCAGGCAGCTGGCGCGAAGTTTTCCACAATCCAAACAGTACCAGCAGTTCTTAGCTAATGAATACTGAAGCCACCCAAGATAATACTGTAGCAACAATAGTGACCCCCGGTGAGCGTTTACGTGATGCGCGTGAGCGTTTAGGACTGACGCAACAGGTTGTTGCAGAGCGGTTGTGCCTAAAGTTATCGACCGTTCGAGAAATAGAGGAAGATAATACTCCTGCTGGCCTTGCGCCTACGTTCCTGCGCGGTTACATCCGTTCTTATGCCCGTCTAGTTCATCTTCCTGAAGAAGAACTGTTGCCGATGCTGGAAAAGCAGGTCGTGCCTAGCCGTGTGGCGAATGTTGCGCCGATGCAGAGTTTGGCGTTGGGCAAAAGCCGTAAAAGGCGCGATGGCTGGTTGATGTTATTTACCTGGCTTATCCTGATTGGGGTGTTAGGGCTGACGGTTGCCTGGTGGTGGCAGAATCATCAAGCCCAGCAGCAGGAAATCAACTCGATGGTGGATCACGCAAACGATCCGCAGAGCCGCAAAAGCGCGCAAGCCGCAGAAGATGTCGAGCCTGTTGATACCGATGACAATGCCCAGGTTGATGCGCCAGCGGCGGGTAATAATGCCGTGGCGACAAATGCGCCAGTGGCATCACCGGTAACGCCTTCTTCTGCCACAGCGCCATCTGCACCAACGGCGGCTGCCTCAGCCGCACCACAGCCTCTGTTAGATCAAGCTGCGACTACGCCAGCCAGTACGGTTGCTCAGGCAACCAACGAGCCCGGTGCTATCTCCTTGCGCTTCAATGCCGATTGCTGGCTGGAAGTGGTTGATGCGACAGGCAAGAAATTATTAAGCGGCGTACAACGTGGCGGATCGGCGCTGAGTTTATCTGGTCAGGCACCTTACCGTTTGAAGATTGGTGCCCCTGGTGCCGTACAGATTGATTTTCAGGGTAAACCGGTAGATCTAAGCCGTTTTGTGAAAAGTCATCAGGTAGCACGTTTGACGTTAACGGCTGAGTGATCTGTCGTACTGGCCATTGTGGAGAAGATGTCATGCATAATCCAGCGCCCATCAACCGCCGAAAATCAACCCGAATCTATGTTGGTAATGTACCGATCGGTGACGGCGCACCGATAGCGGTGCAATCCATGACCAACACCCGCACTACTGATGTTGAAGCCACCGTCAGGCAGATAAAAGCACTAGAGCGGGTAGGGGTGGATATTGTGCGCGTTTCCGTGCCGACCATGGATGCCGCCGAGGCTTTTCGGCTTATCAAACAGCAGGTCAATGTCCCGCTGGTGGCCGATATTCATTTTGATTACCGTATTGCGCTGAAAGTCGCGGAATACGGTGTCGATTGCCTGCGTATTAACCCCGGCAACATTGGCAACGAAGAGCGTATTCGCTCCGTTGTCGATTGTGCGCGCGATAAAAACATCCCGATTCGCATCGGCGTGAATGCCGGGTCGTTAGAAAAAGATTTGCAGGAAAAATATGGTGAGCCGACGCCGCAAGCGCTGCTCGAGTCGGCGATGCGCCATGTCGATATTCTGGATCGCTTGAATTTTCAGACATTTAAAGTCAGTGTCAAGGCATCGGATGTGTTCCTTGCCGTCGAGTCTTATCGCTTGCTGGCCGCCCAGATTCAACAGCCATTACACCTTGGTATTACCGAAGCCGGTGGTGCACGTAGCGGTGCGGTGAAATCAGCTATTGGGCTCGGATTGCTGCTTTCTGAAGGTATTGGCGATACGCTGCGCGTGTCACTGGCCGCAGACCCTGTAGAAGAAGTCAAAGTCGGGTTTGATATTCTGAAATCGCTACGTATTCGCTCCCGTGGTATCAACTTTATCGCCTGCCCAACCTGTTCTCGTCAGGAGTTTGACGTGATAGGCACCGTCAACGCGCTGGAGCAGCGTCTGGAAGACATCATTACACCGATGGATGTATCGATTATCGGCTGTGTTGTGAACGGGCCTGGGGAAGCGCTGGTATCAACACTTGGCGTCACCGGTGGTAACAAGAAAAGCGGTTTCTATGAAGATGGCGTGCGGCAAAAAGAGCGCTTTGACAACGATGATATGATAGCGCAACTGGAAGCGAAGATTCGCGCTAAAGCCGCAATGCTGGACGAGACGCAGCGTATTGCGGTCAATGTTGTAGAGAAATGAAGGCACTGCATAGGTGACGTGCCGAGCGTGCCGGTATCGGCTACAGGGCATGATACAGACGGCAGTACATTGAAGAGACGCGATGGTTGCTCCTATAATCGGGTCTATTTTTTGAAAACACATCATTATGTCGAAAATACACCATTTCGAATAACACATAGAGAATTGACGTGGCAAAGAATATTCAAGCCATCCGTGGCATGAACGACTATCTCCCGGCTGAAACGGCATTGTGGCAGCGTATTGAGGACAACCTGAAACAGGTGCTCCGTGGTTACGGTTATAACGAAATCCGTTTACCGATAGTGGAGCAGACCTCGCTGTTTAAACGCGCGATTGGCGAAGTAACCGACGTGGTCGAAAAAGAGATGTACACGTTTGAAGATCGCAATGGCGACAGCCTGACGCTACGCCCGGAAGGAACTGCAGGGTGTGTACGCGCCGGTATTGAACATGGCATTTTGTATAATCAGGAGCAGCGTCTTTGGTATATCGGGCCCATGTTCCGTCATGAGCGCCCCCAGAAAGGACGTTATCGCCAGTTTCATCAGCTTGGGTGTGAGGTGTTCGGTTTAAAAGGGCCGGATATTGATGCGGAGTTGATTTTGATGACGGCGCGCTGGTGGCGAGCGCTGGGCATTGATCAGCATGTTAGTCTGGAGCTCAACTCGATTGGTTCTCTCGAGGCGCGAGCTCGCTACCGCGAGGCGTTAATTGCTTTTCTCGAACAGCATAAAGATAATCTTGATGAAGACTGCCTGCGCCGAATGTACACCAACCCCCTGCGTGTACTCGACTCTAAAAATGCCCAGGTGCAGGCTTTACTGAATAATGCCCCGGTGCTGACAGATTATCTTGATGATGAGTCCCGCTCACATTTCAATGAATTGTGTGAACTTTTGACCCTCTCCGGTATCCCATATAAGGTCAACTCACGACTGGTTCGCGGGTTGGACTATTACAACCGCACGGTGTTTGAGTGGGTAACGACCAGTCTTGGTTCTCAGGGGACTGTGTGTGGTGGCGGTCGTTACGATGGTATGGTGGAGCAGTTAGGCGGCTCTGCTACACCAGCTGTAGGGTTTGCCATGGGGCTTGAGCGCCTGGTTCTGTTGGTGCAAACCGTTAATCCGACCTTTGCTGCGCAACCGGGTGTGGATGTCTACCTGATTTCATCAGGCAACGGCACTCAGCATGCTGCCATTCAACTGGCGGAGAAAGTGCGTGATGCGTTGCCCCAGCTAAAACTGATGACGAATTACGGTGGCGGTAACTTCAAAAAACAGTTCGCCCGTGCTGATAAGAGCGGTGCTCGCGTGGCGCTGGTACTGGGAGAAAATGAAGTCGCAGCCGGACAGGTCGTAGTGAAAAATCTGGTCACAGGCGAGCAGGAAACCGTGGCTCAAGCAGATGTAGCGGCGCGCCTCGTGGCGTTACTGGATTAAGGAGAAAGTCTGCGTGGAAGTCTATACCACTGAAAACGAACAGATTGATGCACTTCGCCGTTTCTTCATAGAGAACGGAAAAGCATTGGCTATCGGCGTTGTCTTAGGCATTGGCGCACTGGTTGGCTGGCGTTTATGGCAGAACCACCAGGAGAACAGCACGATGGCCGCGTCTGCTGCATATCAGCAGGTTACGGAGTCGTTGTCTGGCGGCACCGCTGAAGGGATAGCATCGGCAGAGCAGTTTGCCGCAGGCGATCATGGTAATTACGGCGCGTTCGCCGCGCTTGCTCTGGCTCATCAGTTTGTTGAGAAAAACGATGTCGCCAAGGCAGAGCAGCAATTGCGTCAGGCCCAAGGGTTGACGAAAGATGGCGACTTGCAGGCATTAATCGCGCTTCGGTTGGCCCGTGTTCAGTTACAGCAAAAAAAACCGGACGATGCGCTAAAGACGCTAGAGGCTATCAAGTCTGAAGGCTGGCTGGCTATGGTGTCGGATGTGCGTGGCGATGTGCTGGTAAGCAAAGGCGACAGCCAGGGCGCACGCGATGCGTACAATAAAGCCATGGCAGCGAAACCCTCCCAGGGATTGCAATCCCTGTTACGTATCAAACTGAATAATCTGCCCAGCTAAGAGGGACTTCATGCAATTGCGTAAAACACTGTTGGTCGGACTGGTTGCTGTCACTCTGCTGAGCGGCTGTTCGCTGTTTGATCGTGAGGAAGATGTTGTCAAAATGTCGCCTCTGCCGCAGGTGAACAATCAGTTTACGCCAACCAAAGTCTGGAGCCGTTCTGTGGGCGGTGGCGTTGGCGAGTTTTACTCGAACTTGCGCCCGGCATGGCAGGACAATCGTGTCTATGCGGCCGATAGACGTGGTACGGTGAAAGCGCTTGATCTCAACAGCGGCGAAGAAAAATGGCGGGCTGATTTATCACAAAAAACCAGTCTGCTGTCCAGCAATACACCGGCCTTGTTATCAGGCGGTGTTTCCGTTTCCGGCAACCATGTCTACGTAGGTAGCGAACGGGCGCAATTGTTTGCGTTAAATGCGGATGATGGCTCTGTGCTCTGGCAAACAAAAGTAGCCGGAGAAGTGTTATCACGCCCGGTGGTCAGCGATGGTGTGGTGCTTGTGCATACCAGCAATGGCATGTTACAGGCACTTGGCGAGTCAGATGGCACCATTAAGTGGACGGTTAATCTTGACATGCCAGCGCTCTCCTTGCGCGGTGAGTCGGCACCGGTTGCCGCGTTCGGTGCGGCTATTGTCGGTGGCGATAATGGCCGAGTCAGCGCGGTGATGATTAATCAGGGGCAGCTGATTTGGCAGCAACGTATTTCTCAGCCTAACGGTGCAACCGAAATCGCACGCCTGAATGACGTTGATACCACGCCGGTAGTTTCGGGTGATGTAGTTTATGCGCTTGGGTATAACGGCAATCTGACCGCGCTTGACCTGCGCTCGGGTCAGATAAGCTGGAAGCGTGAAATTGGCTCGGTGAATGATTTTATCGTTGATGGTTCGCGCATTTATCTGGTGGATCAGGACGATCGTATCGTGGCGTTGAATACCAGCGGTGGTGTGGTTGTCTGGAAGCAGGGTGATTTATTGCACCGCAATCTGACGGCGCCAGTGCTGTATAACGGCTATCTGGTGGCGGGGGATGCCGAAGGTTATCTCCACTGGATTGACACCACTGATGGGCGCTTTGTTTCCCAGCAGAAAGTGGACAGCTCGGGCCTGCTGAGTAAACCAGTAGTGGCCAGCGATAAACTGCTGGTACAAGCGAAAGGCGGTGAGGTTTACGCCTTTACTCGTTAACCCTTTCTGTATTCGGGCAGCCCGCTGCCCTGATAACGGCTCCTGATATTATCAGGGGCCGTTTCGTCTTTTATCATCAGCAGAGGAATCTGCTGTAACAAGTTGAATTATAAGCAATGAGGTTGTAACAATGATACCTGTCGTCGCGCTTGTCGGGCGCCCGAATGTGGGTAAATCCACGCTGTTTAACCGCCTGACGCGCACCCGTGACGCATTGGTGGCGGATTTCCCTGGGCTGACGCGTGACCGCAAGTATGGTCGTGCTGAAGTTGAGGGTAATGAGTTCATCATCATCGATACCGGTGGTATTGATGGTACTGAAGATGGTGTTGAAACCCGAATGGCTGCACAGTCGCTATTGGCGATTGAAGAGGCTGATATCGTGTTGTTTTTGGTGGATGCCCGCGATGGCTTAATGCCTGCTGACCACGCGATTGCCCAGCATCTGCGTACCCGTGAAAAAGATACGTTTTTGGTCGCGAACAAAATCGATGGTATTGATATCGATACGGGGATCGCCGATTTCTACTCGCTCGGCCTGGGTGATGTCTATCCTATTGCCGCATCTCATGGCCGGGGTGTGACCGCGTTGCTGGAGAAGGTACTGTTGCCATTTGCAACAGACCCGCAAGAAGAAGCCCGAGAGCTGACTGAAGAAGAAGCGAATGCGGCTTATTGGGCGGAGCAACTTGGCGAGCATGCAGAAAACGAGGGTGAGGAACCGCAAGATGAAGCCCCGAATTTAGAAGGGCTGCCTATCAAGCTTGCTATTGTCGGGCGGCCAAATGTTGGCAAATCGACGCTGACTAACCGCATCCTCGGTGAAGACCGGGTGGTGGTCTATGATATGCCCGGTACCACTCGCGACAGTATTTATATCCCGATGGAGCGCGATGGGCGTGATTATGTTTTGATTGATACCGCTGGGGTACGTAAGCGCGGAAAAATCACTGATACAGTTGAGAAATTCTCGGTTATCAAGACATTACAGGCGATCGAAGATGCCAACGTGGTGTTGCTGGTCATTGATGCCCGCGAGGGGATTTCCGATCAGGACTTGTCGCTGCTGGGCTTTATCCTCAATTCAGGGCGTTCATTGGCCATCGTCGTGAACAAATGGGATGGCTTATCGCAGGAAGTAAAAGAACAGGTCAAAGAAACACTCGATCTACGTCTTGGCTTTATTGACTTCGCACGCATTCACTTTATTTCAGCACTGCATGGCAGCGGTGTAGGAAACCTGTTTGAGTCGGTAAATGAAGCGTATGAATGTTCGACGCGTCGCGTCGGCACCGCAATGTTGACCCGTATTATGCAAATGGCGGTGGACGATCATCAGCCGCCGCTGGTTCGCGGCCGTCGCGTTAAATTGAAGTATGCACATGCAGGCGGCTATAACCCGCCGATCGTGGTCATCCACGGTAATCAGGTGAAAGATCTTCCCGATTCCTATAAACGTTATCTGATGAATTACTACCGGCGCTCCCTGGATGTGATGGGGACACCGATTCGCATTCAGTTTAAAGAAGGGGAAAACCCGTTTGCCAATAAGCGCAATATGCTGACGCCGAATCAGATGCGTAAACGTAAACGCCTGATGCAGCATATTAAGAAAAGCAAATAATCACTTATTGCAGAGTGACTCGAAGGCGGGAGAAATCCCGCCTTATTGTCGAGTAAAATAGGGAAAACATGATGTTAAGCGAGACCTATTGCCCGGCATGCCAGCAGCCTATGAGCGAAGTGGCCGAGGCGCAGTATCGGTGTGAGGGCTGCAAACGTCAGTATCAGCGGGCGTTGCTGTGCCCTGATTGCGCACAGCCGTTGCAGGTATTGGCTGGCTGTGGCTCAAAAAGCTATTGGTGTGCTAACGGGCATGGCTTGATATCACGCACGCGAATACACGTTCATTATCAGGATCTGGCATAACCGCAATAAGGCGCTGGCCGCATGTGCTGTGAGCCAGGCCATTTTCTGATGTGTACCGCCTGGAGAAACCTTCATGGTATTCGCATTGGATTTGCAAGCGGCCTTCCATTACTCCAGCTCATGCTCGTGCAGGATACCTGTGTCAATCCCTACCTGATGCCAGGAGCGAAGCACGGCTTCTGCAACGGCGGCATTAAAGCGCTTTTTCGCATGTTCAACCGTAAAGCGGGCAAAAATAGAGAAGTCAGCATTTTGCGGCAACGCTTTATCACACATTGCGTCATACCAAATATGACCCGTTTTTTCCCAGGCGTACCCTCCCAACGCAATCGCTGCGAGATAAAACGCCCGGTTCGGGATCCCTGAGTTCAGATGCACGCCACCGTTATCTTCACGGGTGTTGACGAAGTCACGCATGTGGGCGGGTTGCGGGTCGGTGCCGAGGAGGAGATCGTCATAGGCCGTGCCGGGGCGGGAGAGTGAACGTAACCCTTTACCATCAATCTCATCACTTAATAGGCCTTCTCCGATGATCCAGTCAGCCTGCTGTACTTTCTGATTGTGATGATATTGTTTGATCATTGAGCCGAACACATCCGCCAGCGATTCGCTCAACGCACCAGACTGGCGAAAATAGAGCAAACTGCTCTCGCTTTCGATAACGCCGTGCGACATCTCGTGGGCGATGACATCCAACGATGAGGTAAATCGATTAAATATTTTTCCGTCGCCGTCACCAAACACCATCTGCCTGCCGTCCCAGAACGCATTTTGGTAGTTCTTTCCGTAATGAATGCTACCAATAAGCGGCAGTCCTTTGTTATCCAATGAGTTACGGCCAAATATCTTCCAGAAAAAATCATGCACGATGCCCAGGGCGGTATAGGCTTCTTCTGCCGCAACATCGCCATTGCCGGGTTCACCCTCTTTTCTGACAAGGTTGCCGGGCAACGTTTGCTGGTGGCCAGCATCGTGAATTTCACGTAAGACCTGTGTGTCACTACGTTCTTCATGGGTCTCTGGGTGGGCGACCGCTGTTACCATTAGCGATTGGACGTGCATCAAAGTCTGTTGTGCGCACCGACGCTCTTCATCGGACCCGTTGTTGATAATACGATGCAATATATAGGGCGGAATGATGCTACGAGCGAACTTCATACTTCATCTCCTTATGTCTGGCTCAAATATGGGTTGCAACATATTATCAACATTGTTTTACCCTAATTGATGTACCACATTGATGACACGATAAGTATAGCCTAATCACTAAATATTTTTTATGCGCCTCGTTGAACGAGACTTGGTGGTTTCTTTTTTTATTTCAATCACCTGGCTTTCGACCCAACCATCATGCAGACGGGTTTTTAGTTTATCGCCCGGCGATATTTGCGCCGTTTTTTTCATCACCTGGCCATCAATGGTGGTGGTGACACTATAACCACGAGCCAGTGTCGCCAGAGGGCTTACTGCCTCCAGGTGTGAACAGGCCTCGCCAAAACGTTGTTTATACTCGTTAATCTGTTTTTCCAACGCGCGTTGTAGTCGATAATGGCACTGCTGTATATGCTGCTGTGCCCGGTGTACGCGAGGCTGTGGGGACTGTTGCATCAGGCGTTGATCAAAACGCTGCTGCTGCCGTTTTTGTAACAACAACTGGTGTTGAATGGCATCCTTCAACCGCTGTTTCATGCGGATAAGCTGCGTTTGCTGGCGCGCCAGGCGCAGTTGTGGATGCTGCTGATGTAACCGATGTTGTAAGCGAGCCAAGCGTTGCTGACGTTGCGCCAGATAGTAGTCGAAAGCCATCTCTAGCCGCTGGCGCTGCGCCTGAAGCTGTCTGAACAGTTCTTGCCGATCGCGACTGACCAATTCTGCAGCCGCAGAGGGGGTTGGCGCGCGTAAATCTGCTACAAAATCGGCGATGGTCACATCGGTTTCATGACCGACCGCGCTGACAATCGGGATGCGACTGGCGAAAATGGCATTGGCAACGTGCTCATTATTGAAGCTCCATAAATCCTCTAGCGAGCCGCCGCCGCGCCCAACGATAAGCACATCACATTCATTACGCCGGTTAGCCAGCTCTATCGCCCGAACGATTTGTGCCGGGGCCTCATGTCCTTGCACTGCCGTAGGATAAATAATTACCGGCAGTGACGGGTCTCGCCGCTTTAGAATATGGAGTATGTCATGCAGCGCCGCGCCGCTGGCTGAGGTAATCACACCAACCTGACGTGCCGGTTTTGGCAGCGGCTGCTTGTGCTGCACATCAAATAGCCCTTGCGCGGATAAGCGTTGTTTCAACTGTTCGAACTGCTGCTGTAGCGCGCCGTCGCCCGCTGGATGCATACTTTCAGCCAAGAGTTGATAGTCGCCACGCGGCTCGTAAAGCGTGAGTGTGGCGCGTACCAACACTTGTAAGCCATTCTGCACCTGAAAGGTGACACGCCGGTTACTGTTACGAAACATCGCGCAACGCACCTGGGCGCGTTCATCTTTTAACGTAAAGTACCAGTGACCCGAAGAGGGCTGAGAGAGGTTGGAGATTTCACCGGAAAGCCAGATCTGACCCATTTCTGCTTCCAGTAACTGTTTTACCGTCTGATTTAGGCGGCTGACGGTAAAAATAGCCGATGAAGGCAATGCGGACATTGTGACCCAGATCAAATAGAAAAACAGAGAGTTAATCAATCGATATTACCGGGCATCTGGGGGTTCGCAAGCATTTTTGTAAAAAAATACTGGAGGCAATCGATTTCGGCCTGTATAATGCCACGGCAATATTTTATCTAAAACCCATCCCAATTTCCGGTGAGATATTGCCATGCTACGTATCGTTAAAGAAGCCCTGACCTTCGATGATGTCCTTCTCGTTCCAGCCCACTCCACTGTTCTGCCCAACACGGCCGATTTGAGTACCCAACTAACCCAGCGTATTCGGCTGAATATTCCTATGCTGTCTGCGGCGATGGACACCGTAACAGAGTCTGGCCTGGCTATTGCACTGGCCCAGGAAGGCGGTATCGGTTTTATTCATAAAAATATGTCTATCGAACGGCAGGCTGAAGAAGTCAGCCGCGTGAAGCGTCATGAAAGCGGCGTGGTCGTTGATCCGCAAACTGTGACGCCTGAGAGTACGCTGCGCCAGGTAAAAGCCCTGACTGAACGCAATGGTTTTGCCGGTTATCCGGTTGTCACCAGCGGCAATGAACTGGTGGGGATTATTACTGGCCGTGATGTGCGCTTTGTCACCGATTTGGATCGTCCGGTCAGTGCGGTGATGACGCCGAAGGAACGTCTGGTCACGGTAAAAGAAGTGGGAAGCCCGCGATGTGGTATTGCAAAGAATGCATGAACGCCGCATCGAAAAAGCGCTGGTGGTAGACGATCAGTTCCGTCTGGTCGGGATGATCACCGTAAAAGATTTCCAGAAAGCCGAGCGTAAACCCAATGCTTGTAAAGACGAACATGGTCGTTTGCGCGTTGGGGCGGCGGTTGGCGCGGGTGCTGGTAACGAAGAGCGTATCGATGCGCTGGTGGCGGCGGGCGTCGATGTACTGCTCATCGATTCCTCACACGGCCACTCCGAAGGGGTGTTGCAGCGTATTCGTGAAACACGCGCCAAATACCCTGATTTGCAGATAATCGGCGGTAACGTCGCAACAGGCGCAGGCGCTCGCGCGCTGGCAGAAGCTGGCGTTAGCGCGGTTAAAGTAGGTATTGGCCCGGGTTCTATCTGTACGACGCGTATCGTTACCGGTGTCGGTGTGCCGCAGATTACCGCTATCGCTGATGCGGTTGAAGCGCTGGAAGGCACCGGGATTCCGGTCATTGCCGATGGCGGTATTCGTTTCTCCGGCGACATCGCCAAAGCCATTGCAGCAGGGGCCGCTTGCGTGATGGTGGGGTCAATGCTGGCCGGTACGGAAGAGTCTCCAGGGGAGATTGAACTGTATCAAGGCCGTGCATTCAAATCTTACCGTGGTATGGGCTCGTTGGGCGCGATGTCCAAAGGCTCGTCCGATCGTTACTTCCAGACAGATAACGCCGCCGACAAGCTGGTGCCGGAAGGTATCGAAGGCCGCGTGGCTTACAAAGGCCGCCTGAAAGAGATCGTTCATCAGCAAATGGGGGGCTTGCGCTCCTGTATGGGGCTGACCGGTTGCCCGACCATTGATGCGCTGCGTACCCAGGCGCAATTTGTGCGCATCAGCGGTGCAGGCATTCAGGAAAGTCACGTGCACGATGTCACCATCACTAAAGAATCGCCGAATTACCGCATGGGTTAAGCGCGTTACCGGCTGATTTAATACAACGAACCCGGTAAACTCGCCGGGTTCAATTTTTCTTTCGCTTCTATCCGTAGTGGAATACGCCTCTCATGACAGAAAACATTCATCAACATCGCATTCTTATTCTGGATTTCGGCTCGCAATATACACAACTGGTAGCCCGCCGCGTGCGTGAACTGGGCGTATACTGTGAACTGTGGGCATGGGATGTCACTGAAGCGCAGATTCGCGAGTTCAACCCGAATGGCATCATCCTTTCCGGCGGCCCGGAAAGTACCACCGAGTTCAATAGCCCGCGCGCGCCGGAATATGTTTTCCAGGCTGGCGTACCTGTGCTTGGCGTCTGCTACGGTATGCAGACCATGGCGATGCAGTTAGGCGGTAAGGTAGAAGGTTCCAGCGAGCGCGAGTTTGGTTATGCGCAGGTAGAGGTGAAAACCGACAGCGCGCTCGTTCGTGATATTCAGGATGCCGTCAGCACCAGCGGTGCGCCGCTACTGGATGTGTGGATGAGCCATGGCGATAAAGTCACTGCGATCCCGGCTGACTTTGTCACCGTTGCCAGCACCGATACCTGCCCTTACGCCATCATGGCGAACGAAGAAAAACGTTTTTACGGCGTGCAGTTCCACCCGGAAGTGACCCACACGCGCCAGGGGCAGCGTCTGCTCGAGCGTTTTGTGCGTGACATTTGCCAGTGTGAAGCGCTCTGGACGCCGGCCAAAATCATTGACGATGCGGTTGAGCGTATTCGCCAGCAGGTAGGTGACGATAAGGTTATCCTTGGCTTGTCCGGCGGGGTGGATTCCTCTGTGACGGCATTGTTGCTGCATCGCGCTATTGGTGAACGCCTGACATGCGTGTTTGTGGATAATGGTTTGCTGCGCCTGAACGAAGCCGAGCAGGTCATGGAAATGTTCGGCGACCAGTTCGGCCTGAATATTGTGCATGTTCCAGCGGAAAATCGTTTCCTGTCTGCACTGGCCGGCATTAGCGACCCGGAAGCCAAGCGTAAAACCATTGGCCGTGTTTTCATCGAGGTGTTTGATGAAGAAGCCGGCAAACTGACCGATGTAAAATGGCTGGCGCAAGGCACTATCTACCCGGACGTGATTGAATCGGCGGCGTCTGCCACCGGCAAAGCGCACGTTATCAAGTCTCACCATAATGTCGGCGGCTTGCCTGATGATATGGCATTGGGGCTGGTTGAGCCGCTCAAAGAGCTGTTTAAAGACGAAGTGCGCAAAATTGGTCTGGAACTGGGCCTGCCGTACAACATGCTCTACCGTCACCCGTTCCCGGGGCCGGGCCTTGGCGTGCGCGTATTGGGCGAAGTGAAAAAAGAGTATTGCGACCTGCTGCGCCGTGCTGATGCAATTTTCATTGAGGAACTGCACAAAGCCGAGCTGTACGACAAAGTCAGCCAGGCTTTTACCGTGTTCCTGCCGGTTCGTTCGGTTGGCGTGATGGGCGATGGCCGTAAGTATGACTGGGTTGTCTCACTGCGTGCTGTTGAAACCATCGATTTCATGACCGCGCACTGGGCGCACCTGCCGTATGATTTCCTTGGCCGTGTCTCCAATCGCATCATCAACGAAGTCAACGGCATCTCCCGCGTGGTGTATGACGTGTCTGGGAAACCGCCAGCTACGATTGAGTGGGAATAATCCCGAATCCCCTGTCCCGCATCTGGCTATGCCCGATGCGGGAGCATTTCCTCCAGCAATTTTCAACAAGACTCCGCAACTTGCATATTTTAAAGGGACGATCGTGCTTCACAGGAAGCGCATACCCTCGTTCCTCGCTGTTACCGTCAAACTTTGACTAATTCGGGAGAGGAGGCAACGTGTGTGGGGAGATATTGTCAGGCCGTTTCCAATCAGACTTCGTTATAAAAATTGTCACCTTCATACCATGGGCGATTTTCTAAAAGAAGCCACACAATTTCATTTTTCACCTCCGCTATTTTACCGCTTCATCGTTACGAACGTTTACGTTTTTTTTCGGGCGGGGGAAATAGGCTGATATTCCTTTAACCGGACAGAATAGCGTTCAATAATGGCTTTGTTGAATAAATCAGAGTTAGTCGACGGGATAGCTCTCGTCGGTTAACCCGTTATGCGATCCGGACGCTGTGCGGCATCCCCAACAACGTCATCCGGTTCAGTGCCTTGACCATTGCCATCGCTTCACCCACCTGCGCGTCATAGTCACGCAGGCTCAGATGGCTCCCCAGCAGGGTTTTAATGCGGAACATCGCCGTTTCTGCTACCGACCGCCGGTGGTAGCCCACTTACTTCCAGACGTCATTACTGCCGCTTAAGTACTGATTTGCCACAGCGTGGTTACGCTCATGGTACTTGTCCGGCCAGTATTGCGCCCCGCTTCGTGGTGGGATAAGTGGCCTTATTTTTTTCCGAAGTAACGCATCATGGCTGTAGCGCGTGTCATAAGCGCCGTCTGCCGAAGCTTCCCTGATTTTCCGGTGGGTCTGCTGAATCAACCCTGGCAGGGCCTGCGCATCGGTCGTGCCGCTGAGCGATAAATCGGCACAAACAATCTCGTGCGTCGCACTGTCTGCGGCCAGATGAAGCTTGCGCCATACCCTGCGTCGGTCAGCCCCATGCTGCCTGACTTTCCATTCACCTTCGCCCAAGACCTTGAGGCCAGTAGCATCGATGACCAGATGTGAGATTTCACCACGGGTTGGCGTTTTTATGCTGATGCTAACACTTTTTGCCCGTTTGCTGACCAGAGAGTAGTCCGGGCATCGAAGAGGCAGCGCCATGAGCGTAAAAATTGAGTCAACGAAGCCCTGTAACGCCCGTAGCGAAAGGTTAAACACGCGCTTCATCATCAGAACCGTGGTGATCGCCATATCGGTGTAGTGAAGCGGTCGGCCACGCCCCTCAGGCTGCGTACGGTCAGTCCATGCAGCAATGGCAGACTCATCAAGCCAGACCGTCATTAAACCGCGCTGCCGGAGAGCGTTATTGTAGGCTGACCAGTTGGTGATTTTAAACTTTTTGCTTTGCCATGGAAACCCGATGCTGAAACGACTGTAGCGATCAGATCCGCCAAACACTTAAAAGTTCGATTTATTCAACAAAGCCTAAAAGAATCATAAAAAAACTGGCGGGGAGAGATTCTCGCCCGCCCGATATCACTGTGTTATTCGTGTATGTCGAAAATAATTGTAACGATTATTTTAGCGCTTTATTCTCCTCCCCCATCACGAGAGAAGTGCTCCGTTAATAATTGACGTAGCGCATCGGATTGCTGACCAAATATCGCATGGACTTGCTGGCCGAGAATAATCACGCCCAATGCGCCTTCCTGCTGTAGCCCCTGTGAATCAACCAGTTTGAGGTTTTTCACCGTGACGCGCAGGCGGGTAATGCAGGCATCAACCTGTTCGATATTCGCCTGACCGCCAAAGCCATGCAGCAGGCGCTGAATATGCTGTTTCTCGGCCTCCGTAAACGCCGGGGCGGGTTTAGGCTGGCTAAAGTAACGGGTAAAGGCACGCAGCTTAATCATGGAGACACTCCTTGGCATGGTGTGATGAAGTCATAATGTGTGAAGTCATGGTGTGATGAAGTCATCGTGTGATAACGCAAATAGGATTGATAACGCCTGACGCGGGCGGCCAGGCGTGGTGAAGAAAGGGCAATCAGGCGAGACGGCGATGGAGCACCCGGCATCCCCAGGCGCTGAGGGCAATATCCGTCACCGGTTCACCGGTCAATTTATCGCAATAACCGACCGGCACCGCCACAGACTGCGGCTGGGCGCTGTAGTTACCGATAAAAATAAACTCCTCATCAGGGTGGCAGCGGCGCTGGGCGCTGACGCCCGGCGGCAACGCCACATCCAGCGCGCGCGGCAGCGCCAGCTCGCGGATAAGGGCGCTGAAGACATCGCGCTGGAATGCCAGATCGTTGCGTGACGTGACATACCAGGCTTTGCCTTCGCCGACATGATTGACGGTGACAGCCGGGCGACCGGCATAAAAATCATCGCAATAACTGGCTTGCGCCACCGCGCCTTCCAGATGAATAAGTTCACACAAATGGCGTGCCTGATAGGGCCCTTTGAGCCCCAGCGTGTTGCCAGCAACGCCCAGCACGCGGTTAAATTCCCCCTCCGCCAGGCAGTCAATCTCCTCAGCCCAGATGCCGAAAAGCGCGCGCAGCGGGCCGGGAAAACCGCCTAAATGACACAGGTCGCTTTCATTAACAATGCCGCTCCAGTAGGTCATCACCACCTGCCCGCCCTGACGCACAAACGCCTCCAGCCGTTCGGCAAAGCCGGGACGCACCATGTAGAGCATTGGCGCTATCAGTAGCCGGTAAGCGCTGAAATCCCCATCGGCGTTAATCACATCCACCGCCACGCCCTGCTCCCAAAATGGCCGGTAGTGTTCTGCCAGCGTTTTTTCATACTCCAGCCCGAGATTGCGCGGCCCTTGTGCATCATCCATTGCCCAGCGGCTCTCCCAGTCAAACAGGATAGCCACCTGCGCCTCAACCCGGCTGCCTGCGACATCGCCAAGTTTCGCGAGCATATCGCCAAGCGCCGCCACCTCGCGCCCGACGCGGGTATCGACATGCCCGACGTGATCGACCACCGCACCGTGGAATTTCTCTACCGAGCCCCGGCTTTTACGCCACTGGAAATACTGCACCGCGTCCGCACCATGCGCCACCGCCTGTAGCGAAGACAGAATATGCATGCCGGGTTTCTTCAGCTTACTCAGCGGCTGCCAGTTAGTGGTGCCGGGCGTAGACTCCATCAGGACAAACGGCTGCCCCTGTTTTAGCGAACGCATCAGGTCATGGTACATGGCGGTATAGCAGGCAAGCGTGGCGTCGTCTTTATCACGGTGCCACATCGGGTAACTGTCCCAGGAGATAAAATCCAGCACGCGCGACAACTGCCAGTAATCGTAGTCGTAGAAATACTCCATAAAGTTGGTGGTGGCCGGTAACGCCGGATTCACCCGTTTTAATGGCGCTATCTCCTCGGCGCAAAAATCCGTCGCCTGCGCCGTATTAAAACGCCGCCAGTCAAGGTTCAGGCCATGAATAGAAACCTCGCCGTGTGGCGCGGGCGATTCAATTTGTGACCAATCGCTATACGTGTGGCTCCAGAAATCGCTCCACCAGGCGTGATTAAGGGCGTCCAGTGTGACATAACGCGCCTGTAACCAGTGGCGAAACGCCTGCTGGCAGCGCTCGCAATGGCACTCACCGCTATATTCATTAGAGATATGCCAGCCAATCACCGCCGGGTGATGGCCATAACGTTCTGCCAGTAGGGTATTGATCTGCCGCACTTTATCGCGGTACACCGGCGATGAAAGGCAATGGTTATGGCGACCGCCATGTAACGCGTGTACCCTGTCGCGCCCCACCCGCAGTACCTGCGGGTAACGCTGCGACAGCCAGGCCGGGCGTGCGCCGCTCGGGGTCGCCAGAAACACGGATACGCCACGCTGATGCAATTTATCCAGCAGCGTATCGAGCCAGTCAAAATGGTATTGCCCCTCTTGCGGTTCGAGCTTTGACCAGCTGAAAATACCGACTGACATGACATTGCATTTCACCTGCTGCATCATCGCGATATCATCATCAATCACATCGGGATAATTCATCCATTGCTCTGGATTATAATCCGCGCCATGCAATAGCCCTTCAACCTTTGCAAACAAAGGCGGAAATCGTTTCATAGAACATCCTTAAGACATTATTCTTTGCGGTATATACCCGTCATCCTTCACGGTGCAGGTGCGTTGGCTTTCCTCGCTCCCCCAGTCACTGACTTGAGTAATTTCCTGGGGGTTCGCTGTGTCGCTGCCTTCCTGCCACTCGAATTATTTAGGGTATATTTATTGAATTTCAGGGTGCGGCGGCACGCTTATTCCTGGCACCGAATAAAATAAAAACCCGCTTTATGTTTATTTAAATATTTTAATAGAGGGCAACACCTCACCCTGACAATTAAATAGCGCCTGATTTTCACGGGCATTGCCTACTTTCCAATTATCATTGATGTAATTCATGCCAGCCTGTGTCGCCCAGGTATTTCCCGGCACCGTAATCCAGGTCGGCTCCCAATAAAACACGCCTTTGCCGCGCCGGTTGGGTACATCAATCACGCTTTGCATCAAATCACGCATGAAATCCGCCTGCCCCTGCACCGTCGCCGGGTAGCCGCCGTCTTTGGCCTCTTTGGCCGCGAAGCTGTTTTCTGCATTATCGCAATTCGCCAGGGTGTAGCCGTAAGCGGCCTCGACCACAATCACGTCTTTGTTATAGCGCTGGCTGATGTCATCCATATTGGTTTTCAGCGCGCTGATGGGGCCATTCCAATAGGTATACATCGACAGGCCAATCACATCGAAGGGCACGCCACGCTTGGTGATTTCATCAAACCACCAGCGGAAGGTGTCATTTTTCGTGCCTTCCGCCAGATGCAGCATGATTTTTACCTGGCCCGGTGAGCTCAGGTTCTCGCGTAAACCGGTAATCGCAGCATTGAGTAACCCGGCCAGCCGGTCAAACTCACCGCCACCCTGCCCCCAACTTTTCCCCTCCGGCCACAGAATGCCGCCATTGGCCTCATTGCCAATCTGTACCATATCCGGCAATACCCCTTCGCGCTTAAAGCGAGCGATGGTGTCGCGGGTGTAATCATGTACGGCGGTTTTGAGCGCCTCGTAAGGGAGGTTCGCCCAGGCTTTCGGCTTAAACTGTTTACCGGGGTCAGTCCAGAAATCGCTGTAGTGAAAATCAAGCAGCAACTTCATGCCCTGCGCCTTGGCGCGTTTAGCCAGCACCAACGTTGTGGCAAGGTCATTGTCACCGCCGCCATACGGGTTTCCGGCTGCGTCTTTGGGGTCAACCCACAACCGCAGGCGGATATAATTCACGCCGTTTTTCTTCAGCACGGCTATCGGGTCTGCCCGCTGGTGATTCTCGTCATAAAACACCGCGCCCTGCCGCTCCACTTCCAGCAGCGTAGAAATATCCGCCCCTTTGATAAAACCGGCCGGCGTATTGCGCAGCGGTTTAATCACCACCGATTCCGCTGCCATCAGCGGTGAGGTGGCAAGGGCAAGAGAAACAGCCAGTAATGCGGGTATCATCTTTTTCATGGTGATCATCCTTTGGTACTGCCCGAGGTCAGGCCGGAGACAAAATATTTCTGCAACATCAGGTACAGCAGGGCTATCGGCACCGCAATCAGCACCGCCCCGGCCGCATACGTGGTGTAGCTGGCGCCCATTTTTTGCGCCACCAGGTTATACAGGCCGATGGGCAGCGTGTATTTATCCGGGGTGCGCAAAATGGTGCTGGCGAGAATGAAATCCCCCAGCGGGCCGGTGAACGAGAACAGCGCCACCACCGCAATAATCGGTTTCGACAGCGGCATGATGATTTCAATAAAAATGCGGAAATTCCCGGCCCCATCCATACGAGCCGACTCATCCAAATCGCGGGGGATAGCGTCGAGATAGCCCTTCATCAGGTAAGTATTCATCGGGATCATGCCGCCGACATACACCAGCACCAGCGCCAGATGGCTATTGATAAGCCCCAGCAGTTGCGACAACACAAAAATGGCAATCAGCGCGGAAAATTGCGGGATCATCTGCAACAGCAGAAACAGCATCAGCCCGTTCTGCCGCCCTTTGAAGCGAAAGCGAGAAAAAGCATAGGCGGTAAAACTGACGCTTATCAGCGTCAGCACCATGGTCAGGAAGCTGATTTTCATCGAGTTCCAGTACCAGCTCAGGTAGTTAACCTGGCCGTTAAACAGGTCGGCATAATGCTGAAACGACAGGTTTTCTGGAATGATGGCGGTACTGAGCAGGCTGTTACCGGCATTGAGCGACGCGCCCACCGTCCAGACCAGCGGATAGATAATGATGACGGACACCATCATGATGACCAGCCAGGACAGCGTCAGCCGAATCGCTTTTTCACGCCGGATGCTGCCTTGATGTCGCCGAATAGACGAGCCCTGAGCGCTGGATTGAGATCTGAACATCGCGTTCTCCTTAAGCCATGTCATCATTTTTAAACGCGCGGCTGGCACGGAACTGCCACAGCGCCACCCCAACCACAAACACCGACAGCAAAATGGTGATAGTGGCGGCAATCGCATACTGCGATGACGACATCGTCAGCTTATAAATCCACGACACCAGAATATCCGTGCCTCCGGCATTCGAGCCTGCCACCGCCGGGCCGCCGTTGTTAAACAGGTAGATGATGTTGAAATTGTTAAAATTGAAGGTGTATTGGGTGATGATGATCGGCGCAATCGAATACAGCACCAGCGGCAGCGTAATGGTGCGCAACTTCGTCCAGTTGCTCGCGCCATCCATCGTGGCAGCTTCATACAAATCATCGGGAATGGCTTGCAACACACCGGTGGTCATGGCGAACACGAACGGAAAACCAAGCCAGGTTTGCATCATAATCAGCGCGGTTTTCGTCCAGAACGGGTCGGTCAGCCAGGCCTTGGGGCTGATGCCCAGCGCAGCCAGAATCGCATTATTGATAACGCCGAACGAGTCGTTAAACATCCCGGCGAACACCAAAATGGTGACAAACCCCGGCACCGCCCAGGGCAGAATAAAAATCGTGCGGATAAGCGGCTTAAAGCGCAAATCCTTCTGATTCACCAGAATCGCCAGCATCACCCCCACCGTGCATTGCAGCGTGGTGGCAAGCAACGTCCACACCACCGTCCACTGCAACACATCAAAGAACGTCGAGCGCCAGATGCTCAGGGTAAAAATGCTGACAAAATTCTTCACGCCAACCCACTCCACCAGTTTGGCCGGCGGGGTGTGGTAGAGGTTGTAGTTGGTAAACGCAATGGCAAAACCGAACAGAATCGGGAAAATCACCACAAACACCAGCAGGATAAAGCCCGGCGTAATCATCAGGTAAGGGAAGCCGTCACTGAGCAGTAAACGGTACTGCTGGCGCACGCTATGTAGCGCCAGCCCCGCATCGCGCCGCTTGCCATTGCGCCACGCATCGCGCCATGACAGTGCGTAAATCAGCACGCCAAATGCGATGATAATCAGGCTGATTATCCCCTCAGCCAGCAGGAAGATAGAGTTATCGCGCGGCACCTCTTCTCCCAGCGTATACACGCCCCAAAGCCCGGTGTGCAGAAAATCCTGGAAGACGCCCAGATAGCTGCCGAGCAGCACCAGAAACACCATCCCTTTCGCCCACTGACGATGGTAAAACTGCCCGCCGCCGGGCACGACTGCGCACAGCAGCGCCATCCAGGCGTGACGACTGCAATGCTTCTCCCCCGATAGGGGTTCGCCGGAACTGATAATCACACGCTGCTCCTTCTCATCACGGGAGGCGGCCCTCCCGTCTGCTATCGCCTGTTGCATGAGCGCATGGCGTTTGCCGACATCACCGTGGCTGGCATGGCGGCAAACCGCGCTCGTCAACCCGAGGCTCGCTTACTGGTTGCTGGCCTGCATCGCCTCGACCTGCATTTTGATTTGCTTAACGGCGTTATCGAGCGCGGCCTGTGGCTCTTGCTTACCCGTCAGGCTCAACTCCAGCGCGGCGTTGGCGGGGCTCCAGACTTCGCCCATTTCGGGAATGCCCGGCATCGGCACCGCTCTGGCAGACTGCACCGCCACGGCGCTGGCTTTCTCATCGTTTTTGATAAGGGGGTCGTCAATCATGCTTTTTTGCGGCGGAATTTCGCCGGTACGCTGGTAGCGCACCTTGACGTAGTTCGGCTGGTTGATGAACTGCATAAACTGCTGCGCCAGCGCTTTATCCTTGCTCCAGGTCGATACCACATAGCCTTTCACACCGAGAAACGAGCTCATCGGCTTGCCATCAGGCAGCGTCGGCAATGGCACGACGCCATAATGAATTCCGGCGGCTTCATAGGGCTGGAACGCCCAGGGGCCATTAATCACCGCCGCCGCTTTTTTCTCGGTAAACAGTGAATCGATGGCATTGAGCCCGTTATCACCGAGGATCCCTGACGGAAACAGCTTGTCGGCGTAAAATTTACGCAACAGCGTCACCGCTTCAACCGCGCCTGGTTTATTCAGGCCAATATCCAGCGGATTCAGCCCGCCTTTGTCGTTTTTGCCGAAAATGTACCCGCCCATCGGCCCGATAGCGCCCCAGCTGTAATAAATCTGATCAAACTTCGCCAGCAGGCCAAAGCGGTTTTGCGCCTGCTGCTGGCGCGAAAAGTCATACCACTCTTGCAGGCTGGTGGGCAGCTTCGTGACCAGCGCTTTGTTGTAGATAAGCACCAGCGTTTCCACCGCCTTGGGCAGGCCGTAGGTCTGGTTGTTCATGCGAAATGCGGCGATAGAGGCGTCGGTAAAGCTCTGCTGCGTCGCGTTATCTATCGTCAGCGGCGCTATCAGCCCCTGCACCATCGCGCCGCCGAGTTGATCGTTAGGGATAACCAGCACATCCGGGCCAATACCCGAAGGGCCATCGAGTCGCAGTTTCTCCAGTTGCTGGGCAAAGGGCATCTCCAGCACGTTCACTTTCACGTTGTACTGTTTTTCAAAATCAGCAATCGCATCCTTAATGCCATCGGACTTGCGGATATCTTCCCACACCGTCAGTTGTCCGGCGGCCTGAAGAGGAAAGGCCAACAGTGAGCTGGTGGCCGTGGCAGAGAACAGCAGGGCGGTAAGTAACTTGGTTTTCATTATCGACCTCTTGTGAAGGTATAACATTTTTATTTTTAAAAACCGGTGATAACACCTGAGATAATACATCATTGCCGCTATGACTGGGGGTTTTACCGCTCGTTTTTCGTCAATGATGATGTTATACGCTACGCTAATCATGGGGATGTGACGACAGGAAAGTGACTATTGTGTGATCACAATTGCAGAAATGAAACACAGCGGTATGGCGCTAAAAACAAGGTCGTTATAGTCGCTTTAAGGCAACAGCACTGTCAGTCGTCAAGAAAAAATTGTTATACGTAATACACTGACAGACCAACACGCCACGCGACCCGGTATCAGGTCACTGAATAGCACGCCCGGCAGAGGAAGAACGCATGTCCAGCATACGCTTGAAAAATGTCACCAAACGCTTTGGTAATACGGAAACGCTGCACAATATCAATCTGGATATCGAGGCCGGTGAGTTCGCGGTTTTTGTCGGCCCCTCGGGCTGCGGTAAATCGACCTTGCTGCGCATGATTGCCGGGCTTGAAGAGATAAGCGATGGCCACATTCTTATCGATAACGCCATCATGAATGACGTTGCTCCGGCGCACCGTGGCGTGGCCATGGTGTTCCAGTCTTACGCGCTCTACCCACACATGACCGTTGCCGAAAACATGGGCTACGGACTGAAAGTGAACAAGGTGCCCAAAGATCGCATTCGTCATCAGGTCGAGATGGTGGCCAAAACGCTGCAACTGTCGCACCTGCTTGATCGCAAACCCAAACAGCTTTCCGGCGGCCAGCGCCAGCGCGTTGCAATTGTGGCCGCGCCATCGTGCGTAACCCAAAAGTGTTTATGTTCGATGAACCGCTCTCCAACCTCGATGCCGAACTGCGGGTGGATATGCGCCTGCACATCGCACGGCTGCATCAGGAATTAAAAACGACGATGGTCTATGTCACTCACGATCAGGTCGAAGCCATGACGCTGGCCGATAAAATCGTGGTGATGAATGACGGCAAAGTGGAGCAATGCGGCTCGCCGATGGCGCTGTATTACAACCCGATGAATCGCTTTGTCGCCGGGTTTATCGGCTCGCCTAAAATGAATTTCCTGCCCGCGACCGTCGTCGCCTGGCAACCGGGCCAGTTGCAGCTCGCACTGACCACGGAAAAAATCGTCACGCTGAATATCGACACCTCGCCGCGCCAGGCCGGTGAGAGCATCACGCTGGGCATTCGCCCGGAACACCTCAATACATCCGGCACACAGCAGGCCACGCTGGATTTTCAGTGCGAAGTGGTTGAACGGCTCGGCAATAACACCTATCTGTTTGGCCAGTGCTATGGGCTGGATGGCGTGAAAATTTTGCTCCCCGGCGATGTGCAATTTAGCCCCTGGCAGGCGATTACCCTGGGTTTCGAGGCGCGCCACTGCATGATTTTTGATGCACACGGGCGGCGCGTCAGCGCAGACACGCCGGTGCCGGGGCTGCACTGATAGCCGACTGAGACGGGCAACCCGGCGGGCCGTGTTGCCTGCGGCATAACGACATAAGCAATAAGGGATTAAGGGATAAGGGAAGCGCAAGGAAGCCGCCGTAAACGGGCATGGATGCCAATTTACGGTATGTTCAAATTATGGCGCGCTTGAATTACGGTATGTTTGAATTACGGTATGTTTAAATTACGGTATATTTAATGTGACAGAGCGGCTATCCGGCGGGTCTCTTTCGGGCTACCCCCCTATAAAAACAAGAAACTCATTTTATTTATCATTATTCAACAGATTCTCCATCGCCTATCAACCGGTGCCACAATATATCCCCAACACACCAGAAAAGCCTGATAAAAATAAAATAAATTGACGCATAAGGAATTCATTAGCGAGAATTCCATTTATCATTTCACTATCAGATCAGCAATATTTAATGCCTATCCGTTATGTTAAACACAATAAAAATCAGGCTTTGACTCTATTATTAAGTCTTGCGATTTCAGGATGTTCCACGCCCCACCCCAACACCCAAACCGCCGTATCGCCCCGGCAACAATCGGCAATTCTCGAACAGCATATTGATGAGTCATTGATTATCCCGGTAGTCATCAACCATCAGGTTTTTCATTTTCTGGTTGATACCGGTGCCAGTTTTACCACCCTTGACAGCCGTCTTGCCAGCAAAATAACCAGGCCGCTATTAGCCACAGAAATCGCAGCGATTTATCGGGAAGGATTAACGCATATCAATACGGTCTATGGTCGCATCACACCTGAAAGCAACACCATTGTTAAGCCGATTCCATTTTCAATTGACACAGAAGACATTCGTGATAATGATATCTGGCTGGCTATCGACTTATCGCTATTTTCCCAGTCAATCGGCACCAGAATTGATGGTATTATTGGTATTGATACTTTCCGCAAATTTAACTGGCTGGTGAACAATCGGCAACAGCGGTTATTCATTAGCAAAGACGCGCCCGGCGCCGCCGCCTATCAAAAATGTACGGCATACGATAATCGCTATAATAAAATGCCGGTGCTCTGGTTTGATGTGGATGACTATGAATTGGCGCTGCACGTTGACACCGGCGCAGACGACAATAATATCTACATTGACGTCATCACCGCGCTGGAAAAAATAAAAGGGAAAGGTTCAGTCATCGCGAATAGCGTCAATACACCGGTCGTTGAAGCCAGCGGCATAGTGGCACAAAACAGTTACCTGTTAAAAGGCATAACGTTTACCGGCATGCCGCTTGGCGAAATAAATGCCAGTGTTAATCAGAACCAGCATGCTGCCGTCGGGATGGAATTCCTCTCCCGTTTCGATCGCTATGCTTTTATCCCCTCCCGCATGATGTTCTGCTACGATGCCCGCAGCCTTGAAAAACAAGAAATCAGAGAGCAGCGTTATATTGCCATTCGCTATCATGACGAACAGATTGAGGTATTCTATAACCAGGATGATGCGCTTAAAAAAACCGGGCTGCGCAACGGTGATATTTTGCTTAAAGTGAATGATGTGGCCTATGCACCTGCACAGATTCACCTTGTCAGGAAAATATTGAAACAAACACCGAAGGGTAAACTAAAGATGACTATCCTGCGAGATAATAAGCCGCGCGATATTTATCTTTAATACTCTCCTCAATACTTTCCTCAATACTCACCTCGCTAATGCCATCCTCACCCATGGCATCATTGCCAGCACTAGCGTTGTATTTAACAAGTTTTTAATTTTTCATTAACGCGAAATTATCATCACCACCGGGCAGATTGTGCTAGGAGTCTGGCGAGATATCTGCCCTGTTTCTTTACGAGCTGTTTCTTTACGAGCTGTTTTTCCGTCTTATTTCTTTCCATCCTATGTCGTTACGCTCTATTCCTTTGTGCCATAAACCTCATGATTAGAGTAAAAACGAATAAGGAAACCCGCTACCCACGATAATAAATAATCGCCACCGATTATTATTCAATGATATTAGGTTTATTGCCTTAGATAAATAAAACAAACGAAATAATCAACTGGCTATTTCAAAGCAAATTTTGTGATTTATTTCTATTACGTTTTTTATTTTTTGATCTATAGTAAAACGGATACTGTCAGGAAGTACCCGCTTTTATTTATTTTTCTCTCTCAATTGAATGAGAGTCAATATCTGTGGGATTTACAAGGAGATTGTATGTTTAAGTATGTATTGCCTCTGCTTGCACTCACGCTGTCTGCACCTTCTTTTGCTGCCAAAACCACGTTGATGTTGTCGCAAAAAGACAGCGTCAATTATCTCGGCTGGTCAACGGAAGAAGGTAACGTCGCGCGTCAGGAAGTTTACCGTGGTACAACCTCTAACGCCGATTTGCGCGAGCGCATTGCGGTATTGGATGCTGACACCCGTACCTTTCAGGACACCGGCACAAACAGCGGCATTAATTACTGGTACTGGGTGGATGTGGTAGGCACAACCCAAGAGCAAAGCCCGTCTAATGCTGTCACCACCGCACCGCAAAAAGGCCTGCTGCGCGCGGCACAAGCAGCCTCCGAGTGTAAACCCGGCGCGACGTTTGAGAACCGCAATGTGGACTGTGGCGGTGTCACCATCGGTACCAGTTGCCCGAATGACAGCGACAAACAAAAACCGCTGATCATTTTGAAAAATGCCTCAGTGAAAAACCTGCGCATTTCCGCCTCCGGCGGCGCTGACGGTATCCACTGTGAAAGCGGCAACTGCACCATCGAAAACGTGATTTGGGAAGACGTCTGTGAAGATGCCGCCACCAATAACGGCAAAACCATGACCATCATCGGCGGGATCGCGCATAACGCCAACGGCGGTTACGGCGGCAAGCCGGACAAAGTGTTGCAGCAGAACGCCAAAAACAGCACCACCGTGGTGAAAGGCAACTTCACCCTGACCGGCGAACACGGCAAACTGTGGCGCTCCTGCGGTGACTGCACCAACAACGGCGGCCCGCGTTTCCTGAGCGTTGACGGCCTGATTGTTAACGGCACCATCGGCAGTATTGCTGGCGTTAACCGCAACTACGGTGATGTGGCAACACTCAAGAACATCAAAATCAAAGACTATAAAGCAGGCAAACCGAAAGTTTGCGAAGAGTACATCGGCGTCGAGAAAGGTAACGGCGAGAGCAAGAAGTACAAAGAAGAGGATCAATGGAACACCGCCAACTGCAAAGTTAGCCGTTCGGATGTGACGAAACTCTGATAGTCAAGAATCGGCCAGTTATACCCTGTCCGATTAAACAACCGGGATTTCCTGACGTATCACCTTGATTTTTCTTCAACAGGCCGGGCATAAGCCCGGCCTGTACTATTGCTATAACGAGACTGTTACAACGAAACCGTTATGACGACACCGCCAGCGCTTCAACGCGCTGCATCGCCTGGTGTAACAACTCAGCGGTAACGGTAAACGGCATATTGGCCATATCGGGCGCGGCAACGGCGGCATCAATAATCGCCGAGCGTTCAGCAGGCGTCAGATCGGGGCAAATGGCGGCCAGCGTCAAGGGCACCGCACAGGCTTGCGCCAGTGCGATGGCGGCGCGCAGTTCATCATCGCTGCGTTGCTCTAACGCCAACAGGCATAAATTACCAAACCCGACCAACAGGCCGTGACCAAATTCGCGGGTTTTGTCACACACGGTAAAACCTTCATATAGGGCGTGAGCCGCCGCTGCATGCGCCCCGCTCGCCATCAATGAGGTCAGCCCGGCGAACAGAAAAATAGCATCCAGCACCTGATCCAGCGCGTCATTATGCTGGCCTTGCGCCACCGCCTCACACGCCGAAGCGCCATAGCGTTCAATCAGTTGAAAGCAGATTTGGCTATTCGCGCGCGATGAGGCAACAAACCCGCGCGTATCCGCGCCGCTCTCAATAGCACGAAATTCATACCACTTCGCCAGCGTATCGCCAAGGCCCGCCGCCAGCCAGCGCAATGGCGCTCGCGCCAGCAGCGCACTGTCGATAACCACCGCAGCCGGAGCAACCGGTAAGTGATAGAGGTCGTGAAAGTGGCCATCATCATGGTAGCGCACCGACAGCGGCGTCACAGCGGCACAGGTGGCGGCGATGGTCGGTAACGTCACCACCGCAATGCCGCACTGAAACGCCACCGCTTTACACGTGTCCAGCGCCTTACCGCCACCGACGGCCAACAGCACGTCACTGCCGGTTTCATGGACTCGGGCGCAGAGTCGCTCAATCTGGCTGACGCTACACTGCTCCCCCGTCCACTCCTGTGCGGTGAGCGTTAATCCCGCCAGTTCGAGTTGTTCGATAATCAGCGTCTGAACGCTGTCCAGCGCTTGATGCCCCCCGGCCACCAATACCCGGCTCCCCAGCCGCGCGCATATCGCACCTAATTGCTGGCTAACGCCAGCCCCGCGCACAACCGTGGCGGGAAAGAAAACCTGCTGCATGATAATTCCCTGACTGATGACGTAATAACAACAGCGATACCTCACCTGGGCACAACGGTGCAATGAACCGGCGCGGCCAGGCGGTGCCGCTTAACATAGCAAGAGGGTGGTACGGCCTGTCTCTGGCAAAGCATTACTATAAAAGGGGGCAACCGGTCTCATAGGATTATCTTATCCACACCCAATCCGACGCCGCGCCAAACAGCGATATTGTCTTGTCAATGGGGAAGTGTGTTGGGTCAGTGAAGAATCTCGTGCGGGATAAACGGTGTCATGTCTTTGCAGCGTCATCGCACGCACGACAAGGAGAGGGGCAAGCGCCACCTCTCCTTGACCTCTGGCTGGTGGCTAAACTATGGCTAAACTATGGCTAAACTATAAACCCTGACGGGCCCGCGTGTTCTATTTCACCAGCGGTAAATTCAACCGATGCGTTGCTGCACAGGTGGTAGCCGCCTCGTAACCGGCGTCGGCGTGGCGCATTACGCCGGTGGCCGGGTCGTTCCATAGCACCCGCGCCAGCCGGGCATCCGCCTGTTCGCTGCCGTCGCAGACAATCACCATACCGGCATGCTGGGAAAAGCCCATGCCGACGCCGCCGCCGTGGTGCAAACTCACCCAGGTCGCCCCGCCCGCCGTGTTCAGCAGCGCGTTGAGTAGCGGCCAGTCGGATACTGCGTCCGAGCCGTCCTGCATCGCTTCCGTTTCCCGGTTAGGCGACGCCACCGAGCCGCAGTCCAGATGGTCGCGGCCAATCACCACCGGCGCACTCAGCTCACCGTTACGCACCATCTCGTTGAAGGCAAGCCCGGCCAGATGGCGCTCGCCCAGCCCCAGCCAGCAGATACGCGCAGGCAGCCCCTGAAAGGCGATGCGCTCGCGCGCCATGTCCAGCCAACGGTGCAGGTGATGATTCTCCGGGAACAGCGCTTTCAGTTTGGCGTCGGTTTTGTAGATATCTTCCGGGTCGCCAGACAGCGCCACCCAGCGGAACGGCCCTTTGCCTTCGCAAAACAGCGGGCGGATATACGCAGGCACAAACCCCGGAAAATCAAAGGCGTTGCGTACCCCTTCATCAAACGCGCGCTGGCGAATATTGTTGCCATAATCCACGGTGGGCACGCCCATATGATGAAAATCCAGCATCGCCTGCACATGCACCGCCATGGACGCGTTGGCCGCATTCACCACCGCCTGCGGGTTGCTGATGCGCTCTTGTTGCCAGCGCGCCACGCTCCAGCCTGCGGGCAGGTAGCCGTTGAGCGGGTCGTGCGCCGAGGTTTGATCGGTGACGATATCCGGTTTCATGCCGCCCGCGTTGGCGCGCTTCACCAGCTCCGGCAGCACCTCGGCGGCGTTGCCGAGCAAACCGACCGAGAGCGCCTTTTTCTGCGCACAGGCTTCACCAATCATCGCCAGCGCCTCATCAAGCGTGTCGGCTTTAACGTCGAGATAGCGGGTACGCAAGCGAAAATCGATGCGGGACTCCTGACACTCGACCGCCAGCACGCAGGCACCGGCCAGCACCCCGGCCAGCGGCTGCGCGCCGCCCATGCCGCCAAGACCGGCGGTGAGTATCCACTTACCGCGCAGATCGCCCTGATAATGCTGGCGGCCCGCTTCGGCGAAGGTTTCATACGTGCCCTGCACGATGCCCTGCGCGCCAATATAAATCCACGATCCGGCGGTCATCTGGCCGTACATCATCAGCCCGGCTTTATCGAGCGCATGGAAGTGCTCCCAGTTCGCCCAGTGCGGCACCAGATTGGAGTTGGCTATCAAAACGCGCGGGGCATCGACATGCGTGCGAAACACCCCGACCGGTTTGCCCGATTGCACCAGCAGCGTTTCATCGGCTTGCAGTTGGCGCAGGCTGGTCAAGGATCGCGTCGAAGCACGCCCAGTTGCGCGCCGCTTTGCCGATGCCGCCGTACACCACCAGATCCTGCGGACGCTCGGCCACGTCCGGGTCAAGGTTGTTTTGGATCATGCGCCAGGCGGCTTCTATCAGCCAGTTTTCACAATGCAGTTCGCTGCCGTGCGGCGCGCGCACGATACGGGCAACAGCAGACGTCGTTGAAGAAGAGGTGGTCATGGCAGATTCCTTATCAAACAGCAGCCGGTTCAGCGGCATGGCTGGGTAACAATGCGCAGAGAACAGGCGGCCAGCATTCACCCGCCGCCCATTGGCGCATGCGCTCAATATCGCTTGCCAGCAAGCGGTCGCTATCCAAAAACGCGACCCGTTCACGAATGCGCGTCAGTTCCTCCTCCAGCAATAGCGAACTGTGCAACGGACGGTGAAAATCGATGCCTTGCGCGGCCGCCATCGCCTCAATACCCACCACGGTCGCCGTGTTAAAACACATCTCCCCAAGACGGCGCGCGGCGTAAGTCGCCATTGAGACGTGATCCTCCTGATTAGCCGACGTCGGCAGGCTGTCAACGCTGCCGGGGTGAGCCAGCGATTTATTCTCCGAGGCCAGCGCAGCAGCCGTCACCTGCGCAATCATAAAGCCGGAGTTCACGCCGCCGTCATTAACCAAAAACGGCGGCAGCCCGGAAAGGGAACTATCCAGCAGCAATGCCATACGGCGCTCGGAAATCGCCCCGATTTCCGCCACCGCCAGCGCGATGATGTCGGCGGCGAACGCCACCGGTTCGGCATGAAAATTCCCACCGGAAATCACCTCGTCCTCCAGCGGGAACACCAGCGGATTATCCGATGCGGCATTGGCCTCGATAGCCAGTATCTCAGCGGCATGACGCAAATTATCCAGGCAGGCGCCCATCACCTGGGGTATACAGCGAATCGAGTACGGGTCTTGCACCCGGCCACAGTGGGCGTGTGACTGCAAAATGCCACTCCCGGCCAGTAAGTTGCTGACCGCCGCCGCAACCGCAATCTGGCCGCGCTGACCGCGCGCCTGATGAATGCGGTCATCAAACGGTTTTACCGACCCTTTAATCGCCTCCAGCGACAAGGCCCCGGCCACCAGTGCCGCCGCAAACACATGTTCCGCCTCAAAAAGCCCGCGCAGCGCCAGCGCGGTAGAAACCTGCGTGCCATTTAACAGCGCCAGCCCCTCTTTGGGCTCCAGCACCAATGGCGCGACCCCGGCGTAATCCAGCGCCTCACGCGCCGAGACGTATTCGCCATTCACCCGCGCCTGTCCTTCGCCCAGCAGCAGCAACGACAGGTGCGCCAGCGGCGCTAAATCACCGCTCGCGCCCACCGAGCCCTTCTCGGGAATACAGGGCATGACGCCTGCGTTGAACAACGCCAGCAGCGTCTCAATCACCAACAGACGGACACCGGAATGGCCGCGAGCCAGGCTGATGATTTTGGTCGCCATCACTAAACGCACCACGTCATCGGGCAACAGCTTGCCAATGCCTACGCTGTGTGAAAGCACCAGATTACGCTGCAATTCAGCCAATCGCTGCGGTGCGATACGCGTTTGAGCCAACTTGCCAAAGCCGGTGTTGATGCCATAGACCACCCGGTCTTGACCGAGAATATGTTGTACCGTCTGTTGCGCCGCCCGTACCGCTGCACGCGATGGCTCATCCAGCGTTAGCATGACGCCGCCGTGATACATCACACGTAACGTCGCCAGACTGACGGCCCCCGGCGTCAGGCAAATGCATTGGGTTTGTGCCATATATCTCATCCTGTATAGACAAGTAAAACAAAAAGTGCGCCACAGCGATGGATGCCGCATCCTGTATCGTCCATGCCGCAGTCCGGGTGCTGTCACGCCAGATAACGTGCGGTTCAGCGTCAGCCATGTGCGCTGCCGCGCGGCGTGATGCCACCCAAACGCTGGCGTGATGTTTAAGGGTATAGTCGCTTGGCGCGGGAAAATCCACCGCGATACCGCCCGGTCTTCATCCGGCGGATACGACAGCGCCGCGCGCGCCACAGCGATGCGGGGCGAAAGCTACTCACTACTCATTAATCACTACTCACCGCCCGCCGTCGGCACCTAACTTGTCTATACAAGCAAGAGGCATGCCAGCAGCGGGCTCCAGCGCGATGCCGGCCAACAGGGGGACAGTCGGTGAGGGATTGACCAGCAAGCGCGAAGATAGCGCATTAAAGGGCGACAGCGGCACCCATTTGGTGCGCGCTGCCCGGCGTTCATCACGCCTGTTTTAGCATTTTTAGCATCGCCGCCGGGCGGGAAGGCGGGGTGTTGCAGGGGGACGTTGCAGGGTATTTTGCCCGTCAAGCGGCACTCAGGGCGATAAACCCATACAGTTGCGCAGGCCCGGTCAACGCCTGAGCGCCAGCCTGAGCCATCAATGCCAGCACCTCATCATTAGAGACATGGAATTGCCAGGCACGGCTAACGGCGGCGTCGGCGTGCTCTTGCGGGGTAAACTGCCCGGCCAGCGTTAACGCAGACATAAACGCAGACATATCCGGCAGATAGGCAGTAAAACCGTCGCCTTTTAACGCGCTGGTGTTGATGCCAAGCCAGTGGCAGATGGACGCCTTAATATTAATATCATCCCGGTCAGCCTGTCGGGAGCGTTCAATCAGCGCCTGCATCTCTTTATCAACCAGCTTATCGGAAACGATTAACGCCGCCCCTTGCAGCCAAGACTCCGGCGGGCAATCTTTGCTGATTTGCCGAAACGGAATGTGCGGATTGATCTCCATTGGATAAATACGACAAACCAGCGGGCGGTGCTCATAATCCCGGCAGCGCAATTCGTCATCCAGATAACGACACGGGCCTGGGTTATAAGCCGCGAAGGTAATGGCGATGTGGGCGCGAGTCTCGCCACTCATCACGTCGCAAGAGCGTGCCTGCGCGTGCTGGCGCTGTTCTGGCGCAATACCCAATCCATTTTGTAAAAACCCCTCAACCAGCACGATGATTTGCCCGCCATCCTGCCCCCATCGGGTGGCCTCCGCCAGCGTCAGGGGGACATGATGGCCCGTACAGCACTTGCCGCACCCCACACAAGAAAAAACAGTATCCATTGATGCATCACTCTTGTCTAAGCGCCGTCAATTCACCTCACTGACAGCGCGGCCTGATACCCTCAGCGCGGGCACAAAAACGGTTCGCCCAATATACTCAATGTCGCCACTGAACATCAGGGTTTCGTAAATATAAAATCAGGATTCTGTAAGCACTTCGCCGAATGCATCATACCGATGGCTCCTGGCATCAAGCCACACCATATGTGCGGTTTTCCAGGGTGCGGTTTTCTATACAGGGCCGGGCGTTGTTCGTTACACTGCGTTGATTGATGCAAAACATGTTCGAGGATAGTGATGTGATAGAGCAGCAAACCGCCGCCCAACTCGCTGCCGCGATGAGTGACACCCCGGCACCGATTTACCTGCGCGTCAAGCAGGCGATTATCAGCCAAATTCGCAGCGGAGTCTGGCAATCACACCAGCGCGTGCCCTCAGAAAGTGAGCTGGTCAATGAACTTGGCGTCAGCCGTATGACCATCAATCGGGCGCTGCGTGAGCTGACCAGCGAAGGGTTTCTGATGCGGATGCAAGGGGTCGGCACCTTTGTCGCGGAACAAAAAGCGCACACCGCTTTACTGGAAGTACATAATATTGCTGATGAAATTGCCGCGCGCGGCCACCACCATCGCTGCCGGGTGCTGTTGCTGGCAACGCACCACGCCGACAGCGAGCAGGCCATGCTGTTAGATATCGCGCCCGGCATGCCCGTGTTTCTCTCACATATCGTGCATTACGAAAACGATGTGCCGGTACAACTCGAACAGCGCTACGTCAATCCCTCACTGGCGCCAGACTACCTGCAACACGATTTCGCCAACGACACGCCACACAGTTATCTCAGCCGCGTCGCCCCGCTGACCGCAGGCGAACATCGGGTCGAGGCGGTGAGCGCCAATGCCGAACAGCGTGAATTACTGGCGCTTGGCGAGCAGGAACCCTGCCTGGTTATTCACCGCCGTACCTGGCACGGCTCCAGGGTGGTCACTGCCGCACGGCTGTTTTATCCGGGCTCTCGTTACCAATTGTTTGGCCGGTTTAGCGGCTAACTGGCCACAAAAGCCACAAAAGCCACAAAAAACGCAGGCGTATCCTCACGTTCACCGCAACGATAAAACGGGCCGGGCATGGTAAACCGGACACAGGGAAACCGGGAAACCCGATAGCTTGCCGACCTACCCGGTTATTTTCCCTGTGGCACGTTCGGCGACGGTGAGGACGCACCTCATCTGTCACCTCATCTGTCACCTCACCTGTCACCACACCTCTTGTAGCGACTGCATCAGCGTAATAAAACGGGCGTCATACTCCTCATCAAGCGCATGGCGGCCCTCCTCAATTACCGGTTTGCCTGCCACCCAGACATCCCGAATCTGTTGCCGGTCGCCAGCAAACAGCCAGCGATTTAGCAGTTGTTCATCGGCTATCCCCGACAGCATCGCGTCTTCACGCAAGACCAGCCAGTCGGCGCGCCAGCCTTCACTCAGTTGGCCGACCGGCACCCGACAGGCCTGCGCGCCACCGGCCAGCGCCTGCTGGTAAAGCACCTGCCCCACCACCGGTTGCTGCACCAGCGCAATACGATTGCGCGCGCGATCGCGCAGCCGCTGTCCATATTCCAGCCAGCGTAACTCCTCTTGCACACTGAGCGAGACATGGCTATCAGAGCCTATCCCCCAGCGGCCGCCCAGCGCCACATAACGATCCTGCGGGAAAATACCATCGCCAAGATTCGCCTCCGTGGTCGGGCATAGCCCCGCGACCGCCAGGCTACCCGCCAGTCGGCGCAATTCGTCATCATCCAGATGGGTGGCATGCACCAGACACCAGCGCGCATCGATTGCAAAACGGTTAAAGAGCCATTGCACCGGACGTTCACCGCAAAAGCGCAGACACTCTTCCACCTCCTGCTGCTGCTCGGCGATATGGATATGCACCGGCAGGCTGCTGTCTGTCGCTTCCAGCACATCCTCCATCTGGTTTTGGCTCACGGCACGCAGTGAATGAAAACACACGCCGTGGTTGAGCAACGGATAGGGTTGCACCAGTGCCGCCAGTGTCTGCTGCTGTTGCAGATAGCTATCGACATCCTGAATAAAGCGCGCCTGACCAGGCGTGGCCGGACGAGCGCCAAAGCCGCTGTAATGGTAGAGCACCGGCAGCAGTGTTTGCCCCATCCCCACCCGCTGCGCGGCCGCCAGCATATGGCGCAACATGTCATGCTGGCGATACGGTTTACCCTGCGGGTCATGGTGCAGGTAGTGGAATTCCGCCACCTGGGTGTATCCGCCTTTGAGCATGTCGATGTACAACCGGGTGGCGATAACCCCCACCTGCTCTGGCGTCAGGCTCGCCACCAGCCGATACATCCGCTCACGCCAGCTCCAGAAACTGTCCGGCGTGTGTCCGGCCACTTCCGTCAAGCCAGCCATCGCGCGCTGAAAAGCATGAGAGTGCAAATTGGCCATTCCCGGCAGCACAATGCCAGGCAAACGCTGGGCCCCTTGCGCCGACGCTCCGGCTGTCACCGACTGTAAATACCCTTGTTCATCAACGCTCAAGCGCACATCACGCGCGATGCCCTGCGGCAAGAGTGCGCGGGCGGCAAAATAATCGGCCATGACAAAGTCCTGTTAAACGTGAAGAAGCCTCTTGTATAGGCATAGCTATACGCCAAAGTGGGTGCCAGTCGGCATAAGGTTTTGTTATCTCTTATCGCCGCACCGTTGTCGCCATTGAACTGAAACCGCGCGCCGCCGCCACACAGAACACAGAACACAGAATAAGTAATGACAATGTCGCCAGCGCTTGCTGAAAATCGGCGCAGGCGTATAACTTGTCTATACAAGACGAGGGCAGCGGAGGCAAGAGCCGATGGCAACAGAGTGCGACAGTGTGTGGCTGGGGGCGGCGTTGGTCACGCTGCGCGACGGGCGTTATAACACGATAGACGATGGCGCAATCGCCGTCAGGGCCGGGAAAATTATCTGGCTGGGGCCGCGCCAGCAATTGCCTGATTTTAGCGCCGCCCACACCACCGATTTCGGCGGCGGCATCATTACCCCTGGCTTGATTGATTGCCACACGCATCTGGTGTTCGGCGGCAGCCGCAGCGCAGAGTTCGAGCAACGGCTTAATGGCGCCAGCTATGCCGAGATTGCCGCTGCCGGCGGCGGCATTCTTGCCACCGTCAACGCGACGCGTCAGGCCTCATCAGCACGCCTTTTTGATGAGGCGCACGCACGTCTTCGCCCACTGCTGGCCGAAGGCGTCACCACCGTTGAAATAAAATCCGGCTATGGGTTAGATATCGATAACGAGCTGAAAATGCTGAAAGTTATCCGTGAACTGGGGATGCGCCTGCCGGTACAGGTGGTGGCGACCTGTCTTGCCGCCCATGCTATCCCACCGGAATATTCTCAGCATCCGCAGGCGTGGATAAACGCCGTATGCCAAACGCTGCTGCCGCAGGTGGCTCACGGCCAATGGGCCGATGCCGTGGATGCGTTTTGCGAGCATTTGGCTTTTACGCCAGCGCAGGTCGAACAGGTCTTTGTGGCCGCGCGCGCACTCGGCTTACCGGTCAAACTGCATGCCGAGCAACTCTCGTCACTGCATGGCAGTTTGCTCGCCGCACGGTTTGGCGCACTCTCAGCCGATCATCTGGAGTACGCCACCGAGCAGGATGTGGCGGCGATGGCAAACGCCGGTACGGTCGCGGTATTACTGCCGGGAGCCTATTATCTGCTGCGCGAAACACAGCGCCCGCCGGTAGCGCTGTTGCGCCGCTATGGTGTACCGATGGCGGTTGCCAGCGATTGTAATCCGGGAACCTCACCGGCGCTGTCGCTCCGTCTCATGCTGAATCTGGCCTGTACCCTGTTCGGCCTGACGCCGGAAGAGGCGCTGGCAGGCGTTACCGTACACGCAGCCCGGGCTCTGGGGCTCAGTGATACACACGGCTCACTGGCCTGCGGCAACGTGGCTGACTTTGTTCACTGGCCGCTGGCTCACCCGGCGGAACTGGTTTATTGGCTGGGCGGCCAGCTTCCCTGCACCACGATTTTTCGCGGAGAAATACGCACATGACGCCATACACTTTTCTTGCTGGCGATAGCCCGCTATTGCTGAGTATTCCCCACGCGGGCACCGGGCTTACCCCCGAGGTCGCCGAGGCTCTCAGCCCGGCGGCACAGGCTTTACCGGATACCGACTGGCACATTCCCACGCTGTATGCATTTGCCAAAACGCTGGGTGCCAGCATACTTATCGGCCATTACTCACGTCTGGTGATTGATCTTAACCGGCCCGCCGATGACCAGCCTCTTTACAGCTCGGCCACGACGGGGCTGTTTCCTGATGTGTTGTTTGATGGCACCGCCGCATTTTTACCGGGTAAAACACCGTCTGCGGCGTTACGTCAGCGCTATTTGCAGCAGATTTGGCAGCCCTACCATCACAAGCTTCAGCACGAGCTGGCACGCATCAAACAGCAATATGGCTATGCCTTGCTGTTTGATGCCCACTCGATAGCGTCACGCATTCCGCGTTTATTTGATGGCCGGTTGCCGGATTTAAACCTCGGCAGCAATAGCGGCCTGAGTTGCCCGCCCTGGCTTGAAGCGGCATTGGTGGCGGTGTGTCAGTCGCAGTCGCGCTGGAGTTGGGTACTAAACGGGCGGTTTCGGGGCGGTTATATCACCCGGGCATACGGCCTGCCGGAACAGCATCAGCATGCCATACAGCTGGAGCTGGCACAGTGCAACTACATGGACGAGCAGCCACCGTTTTGCTGGCAGCCTGACAAAGCGCAAACGCTGCAACCCATGCTGGCGCAATTAGTGCAAACCTTGATGGCAACGGCGGAGCATCACTACCGTATCGGTTGATGCCCGCCGTGCCGGGTGACGTGGCAATGAATCTTAATACCTGCCCGCACGCCCTAGCGCCAATGGCTGAGACGCCCGGCCAGCCGTCGGCGCTGGCGTGTCGGAGACCACAAACTTATCGACCGTCTGTTTCATCTGATCGGCCTGCTGGTCAAGCAATTGGCTGGCGCTGGCGGCTTGCGAGACCAGCGCGGCATTTTGTTGCGTCACCTGCTCTAACTGGTTCAACGCCAGATGGACTTGTGAAACGCCTAACGCCTGCTCATTCGCAGCGGTCGCAATATCGCCAACAAAGTGCCTGACCTGCGTGGCGCTCGACATAATATGCTGCATGGTGTCGCTACTGCGCGCCACCAGCGTCACGCCCGTTTGCACCTGCTCGACGCTTGCAGCAATCAGTTCCCTGATGCGTTGTGATTCAGCGGCGCTGCGCTGCGCCAGATTACGTACCTCTGTGGCGACAACGGCAAAACCGCGCCCCTGCTCGCCCGCTCGCGCGGCCTCTACCGAGGCGTTGAGCGCTAACAGGTTGGTCTGAAACGCTATCGCATCAATTGCGCCGGTTATCTGCGACATCTGCTCGCTGGATTGGCGAATCAACGCCATCGCGTCACGGGCTTGCAGCGTCACGTTATCAGCCACGTTTATCTGCGCCTCCATGCTGGTCATCAATTCAGCCGCCTGATTCGCATAATCAGCCGTTTGCTTCACGGCGATGGTAATCTGCTCCATGCTGCTGGCAGTCTCCACCAGCGATGCCGCTTGTTCGTCAGTGCGCTGCGCCAGATCCTGATTGCCTTGCGTAATGTCGTGGCTGGCTTGCCCCACCCAATCGGCGCTCTGTTTAATGGTGACGACAATGTCTTCAATATTTTCCAGCGCGCGGTTATAAGCCCGATTTAACTGCGAGAGCTCATCATTGCCCGGCACCGTCAGCCGACAGGTTAAATCATTGCCCATGTCGTCAATGGTTTTTAATGTCGAGGTAATCTGGCGATAGATATTACGCGCCACCCATACCGCCAGCAGCAGGGCCAGCAGCACCGCGACCGATGCGCCGCCAATATAGCCATAGCCGCTCATGCGGGCTTGCTGCTCCAGACGAGCAGACCACCCCAACAGATCGGCCGACACGCTATCTTCAATCCCTTTTAATCTGTCGATACGCAGGCTCTGCTGTTTAAACCACTCATTGGCATCAATACCAAAACCACCGCTGGCAGCTTTGGCAAAAGCGGTATCACGCATTTTCAGCGCCGTTTGCACCGAAGGGTCATTCGCGATGTCCTGCATTTGCTGGCGCTGTAGCGGTTCGGCAAACTGGTTAAACGCCGTGGCATAAGCCATTTCCATACCAACCAGTTGACTAAACCGTTCGTACTGCCCGGGCGCAAAGCCGTCAACCGCAAACACTTCTGACAGCAACGCGCGCATGACACCGGCCTGCTCTTTCAAACTCAACAGGTTGTAGTACGCCACGACACGTGTAATCAGCCCGCCGTCTGTCACCTGATGGCTCATATCACCCACCACGCCAATCAGATCGCTGATGCTGGCCGTATACTGCCCGACCGCCTGAGTTGCCGGAATGGAGAACCCCTCTATTTGGGTACGCAGTGATGGCACCCCCTGCAAGCGCGGTTGTAAACGCTGCAAACGCGGCGCGAGCTCGCCGCCCGATGAAACCGACGACGCGCTCTGCCAGAACGCCGCCAGCGCTTTATCGGTCACGCCACGCTGCTCACGCAGCTGTTCGGCGAATTTTTGACCTTTACTGCCAATGTAACCGGCACTCATACCGCGTTCGCGCTGCAACTCATGTACAGCATTACCCGCGCGTTGAGCCAGGATGAGTTGCGTCGCAAACTGCGCCATGTCCTGTTCAACATGACGCCGCTCCAGCGCGCCCAGCGCTGCAAACCACAACAATGCGAACAAAAGCGGCATCAATGCCAGCGCAAATTTATAACGGATGGAAAGAGAGGAAAATCCAAGCATGTATCACCCCTGTTTTGCCCCAGAATGGGGAAATTCCAATAACGGCCACTATCGTCAAGCGGTTAACGGGCCATTAGGTCACTTAATGTTTTATCGTCACGAAAAGGCGAGAACTGTACCCCTTTAAAAGGAAACTGACATTTCATCTAAAGGAGTACATCCGTCTAAATGACAGGCAGTTACCACCATTTCAAGTATAGTTACCCGATTGCGCCTATTCGGAAAAATTCGCGACATGGCATCAATCGCACGTCGTCCGCCACATCTTTTTTGTCGCCTGTTTATCGATTGCTGGAAACGGCACGCATCAAGTCACAGGGCAATCGGGTGTTAAAATACGCGTTCAGACGGCGCTGGCAGCCCGGTCATTCAAACAAACCGCGTAATTAATCACGAGACAAAGCCTGACAGCCCGCACAGCTTCTGCCAAAATAGGCGCCATTCCCCTCGCATTAAAATGATGGATTTTCTGTACATGGTTGCAAAAATTATTGATGGTAAAACGATTGCGCAGCAGGTAAAAGACGAAGTTGCTGCTCGCGTCACCCAGCGCCTGGCTGAAGGAAAACGCGCGCCCGGACTGGCGGTTGTGCTGGTTGGTGATAACCCGGCGTCACAGATTTATGTCGCCAGCAAACGCAAAGTGTGTGAAGAAGTCGGGTTTGTTTCCCGCTCTTATGACTTTCCGGCGAGCACCACTGAACCCGAGTTACTGGCCTTGATCGATGAGCTGAATGCCGATGCCGCCATCGATGGCATTCTGGTGCAATTGCCTCTGCCTGCGGGAATCGATAACACCAAAGTGATTGAGCGCATTGCCGCCGATAAAGACGTGGATGGTTTCCACCCTTATAACGTTGGCCGCCTGTGCCAGCGCGCGCCGCTGCTGCGCCCTTGCACGCCACGCGGCATCGTAACGCTGCTTGAGCGTTACAACATCAATATGTTCGGCCTGAATGCGGTTGTGGTCGGCGCATCCAATATTGTTGGCCGCCCGATGAGTATGGAACTGCTGTTGGCGGGATGCACCACGACCGTCACCCACCGTTTTACCAAAGACCTGCGTCACCATGTCGAGCATGCCGATCTGCTGGTGGTGGCGGTCGGTAAGCCTGGGTTTATTCCCGGTGAGTGGATCAAACCCGGCGCTATCGTTATTGATGTCGGCATCAACCGGCTGGAAAATGGCAAAGTGGTGGGCGACGTTAAATTCGATGAAGCGCAGCAGCGCGCAGGGTATATTACACCGGTTCCCGGCGGTGTCGGCCCGATGACGGTCGCCACGCTGATTCAAAACACCTTGCAAGCATGCGAGGAATATCACGATACCTCTACTCAGGCCTAATACATGAGCATTTTTCACCTCGACAAACACCCGCACGTTGAACTGTGCGATCTGCTGAAATTACAGGGCTGGAGCGACAGCGGCGCTAGCGCCAAACTGGCGATAGCCGCAGGCGGTGTGACGGTTGACGGCCAGACCGAAACGCGCAAGCGCTGTAAAATCATCGCCGGTCAGGTGGTGCGTTTTAATGGACAAAGCGTGACCGTTCAGGCGTAACGCCGCACTCTGTCAGTGACAGCATGCCGTCACTGACAACCGTCAGAAACGTAAAAAGGCCCGTAAACGGGCCTTTTTATGCACTTTTTGTTCTTAATACGCTAAATACAGATTCTTGTTATGAGGCGAAGACCGGTAAGGCAGAACATGCATCACCTGGATATCATCGCCTTATTTACGCCGCCAGATAGTCCCCTGCGCACCGTCTTCCAGCACAATGCCCATTTCCGTCAATCGGTTACGCGCAGCATCTGCCAGCGCCCAGTCTTTCGCCTGACGTGCGTCATTACGCTGCTTAATTAGCGCCTCAATCTCTTTGACTTCGCCGTCATCAGCCTGAGCGCCTTGCTGCAAGAACGCTTCCGGCTCTTGTGCCAGCAAGCCGAGTACGCCAGCCAACTGGCGCAATGCCGCCGCGAGGCCACTGGCTGCCGCGACATCTTCCGTTTTCAGACGGTTGACTTCGCGCGCCATATCAAACAACACCGAATAGGCTTCCGGCGTATTGAAATCGTCATCCATCGCCGTGCGGAAACGGCGCTCAAATTCCTCGCCACCCGCCGCTGCTGACGTGACGTCGGTGCCGCGTAACGCAGTATATAAGCGCTCCAGCGAGGCGCGCGCCTGCCGGAGATTCTCTTCGGTGTAGTTCAGTTGACTGCGATAATGGCCAGAAATCAGGAAATAACGAATAGTTTCCGCATCATAGTGCTGTAGCACATCGCGCACCGTGAAGAAATTGTTCAGCGATTTGGACATTTTCTCCCGGTCAACCATCACCATGCCGGAGTGCATCCAGTAGTTGACGTAATCCCCGCCATGCGCGCAGGTAGACTGGGCAATTTCATTTTCATGATGCGGGAACATCAAATCCGATCCGCCGCCGTGAATATCAAAATGCTCGCCCAGTTGTTTGCAGTTCATCGCTGAACACTCGATATGCCACCCCGGGCGGCCATTGCCCCACGGTGACGGCCAGCTCGGTTCACCCGCCTTGGACATTTTCCACAGCACAAAATCCATCGGATTGCGCTTCACTTCGGTGATTTCAACCCGGGCGCCTGCCTTCAGTTGTTCCAGATCCTGACGGGAGAGCACGCCGTAGCCGGGCGCGCTATCAACACTGAACATCACATCGCCGTTTTGCGCGACATAAGCGTGGCGACGGGCAATCAGCTTCTCCACCAGTTCGATGATGTCGGTAATATGGTGGGTGGCGCGCGGCTCTTCATCCGGCGGCAGAATATTCAGCGCATTAAAATCGGTGTGCATTTCTGCAATCATGCGCCCGGTGAGTTGATCGATAGTTTCACCGTTTTCCGTTGCACGCTTGATAATTTTATCGTCGATATCAGTGATATTGCGCACGTACTTCACGTCATAGCCCAGATAACGCAGGTAGCGTGATACCACGTCAAATGCCACAAATGTACGGCCATGACCAATATGACACAGGTCGTAAACGGTTATCCCGCACACATACATGCCAACTTTGCCAGCGTGAATGGGTTTGAATTCCTCTTTTTGACGACTCAGGGTATTAAAGATCTTTAGCATCAGGGCATTCCATGGTGTTCACAAGCCAGGGGGTCGCAGGACGGGGTCATCGCAGGAAAGTGCGCAAAACGGTCTGCGGTACGCATCATTAATAAAATCAGTGCTTATCCGGTTTTCGGATCCAGCTGCGTATTGAAACCTGAACCCTGCGCTATTGCAAGCAAACGAACCGATTATTCGGCCATCATCGGCTATTCGTCATGCCATTGACGTAAACGTAAAAACCCGGCAATTGCCGGGTTTTTCATCGAGAGAGACGCCGTTTTAGCGCCAGCGCGGATTACTCATCACAGAGTATTTACCGCTGCCCAGCAGAGCAATGGCAATACCCGCAAAGAAATACACCGCAACACCCTCAATGCCCCAGGCACCGGTTTGTATCCAGCGTGAAAATCGCTTCAGGATGCGCCAACAGGAAGGCGACCAGCATGGTAAAGGAGAAAGACAGTGCCGCCGGGCGAGTCAGAATCCCCAGAATCATCAGAACCGGTGTAATCACCTCACCGACAAACACGCCATAGGCGATAAACCCCGGCAAGCCATGAGCAGCCAGCATTCCTTGAATAGCGCCGACACCTGCGATGAGTTTATGAACACCGTGAAACAACATCAGAATACTGAATGCCAGTCGCAAAACCAGCTTGCCGCCGTCCGGGTTGTCTAACAGCTGATTAATCCGGTCTAACATAATTTACCTACCTGTATAGTGAATATTGAATGAACAGTGCGTTAACGAGAGTGACTATCAACCGCAGTTAGAATAAATTTAGAAAGTAAAAAAACCTATCGAAATGAAAGCAATTATTGATTTAACGCAATAAAAATGTATTTCAAATAAATTCAAGTAAATAGATATATTTAAAGAGTAAATTTGAAATAAAATCGCCTGTCGCTAACAGCGAACGACCTCCCCCACCTCCCCCATGCTGACTCAACCATTCACTTATGTTATAAGAGCGCTCTTGGCGGCTTCGCGCCTCGGTGAACATCACTCATTATTCTGTGTATTGGCTTACAGTAAGGTTCATTTATGATTACGTTTCATACCAACCACGGCGACATCGTGATTAACACGTTTGCGGATAAAGCACCGCTTACTGTAGAAAACTTTTTGAACTACTGCCGCAGCGGTTTTTACGACAACACCATTTTCCACCGTGTTATCAACGGCTTCATGATTCAGGGCGGCGGTTTTGAACCGGGCATGAAACAGAAAGACACTCAGGCTCCCGTCAAGAACGAAGCGAACAATGGTCTGGCAAACAATCGCGGCACGCTGGCAATGGCGCGTACCGCCGATCCACACTCAGCAACGGCTCAGTTCTTCATCAACGTCGTGGATAATGATTTCCTGAATTTCAAATCAGAAAGCATGAACGGCTGGGGTTACTGCGTATTTGCCGAAGTGGTAGAAGGCCTGGATGTGGTTGACAAAATCAAGGCTGTGGCAACCGGTCGTAGCGGCATGCACCAGGATGTGCCGAAAGAAGATGTGGTTGTCACCCATGTCACCGTTAGCGAGTAATTCGGTTGCATGACCACGCTATTTATTAGCGATCTGCATCTTAGCGAACATGAACCGGCGATCACCGCCGGTTTTCTGCGTTTTCTGCGTGAAGACGCACCGGGCGCCGACGCGCTGTATATTCTCGGCGATCTGTTCGACGCCTGGATAGGCGACGACGATCCGGCCGAACTGCACCGCACCGTCGCCAACGCGCTACATGACCTGACACAACGCGGTACCCCTTGCTACTTTGTCCATGGCAATCGGGACTTTTTACTCGGTAAGCACTTCGCCCGTCGCAGCGGTTTACAGCTATTGCCGACGGAAACCGTGATAACCCTGTATGGCCGCCGCACGCTGTTAATGCACGGCGACACGCTGTGTACTGACGATCAGGCTTATCAACGCTTTCGCCGTAAAGTTCATAACCCGTTGATTCAATTTATTTTCAGGCTGTTACCCCTGTCATTGCGTCTGGGCATAGCCGCCCGCATGCGCGCAGCCAGCCAGCAGGCGAATCAACACAAGCCCATGGCAATCATGGATGTGAACGATGCGGAGGTGATAGCGCGCTTACAGCACCATCATGCGACATTACTTATCCACGGCCACACCCATCGCCCGGCCATTCACCACGTTGATGTTAATGTTAATGTTAATGTTAATGTTAATGTTAATGTTGATGGCGCAGGCCTCACCGCCGAACGAGCCGTGCTGGGCGCCTGGCATCACCAGGGGTCGGTTTTACAGGTCAATCACGCCGGGCTTCAGCTCACGACTTTCCCACTGGCATCGAAGATTTAGCGCATTTTTTACCGAAAGAAGCCCTTTTCATCGCTACGCAACCGTTTTCCTCCCCTCTGGGTCATGGTATGCTCTACGCCCTCGCGACCTGTGGCTTGGCTGGCAGGTCGCCGTTGCGCCACGCAAGACCGCATCACGTACGATGAGCGCCTCGTCCTATCGTCGTTGATCAATCACCATCGTCATGCAGACCACAGGAGCACTACAGGCATGTCATCCAACGCTGCCCCGGCGAAAATCGCTATTGTTATGGGTTCAAAGAGTGACTGGGCCACTATGCAGTTTGCCGCAGACATTCTTACGACGCTAAACCTGCCTTATCATGTCGAAGTCGTCTCCGCACACCGTACACCGGATAAACTGTTTCGCTTTGCTGAACAGGCTGATGAAAACGGCTTTGATGTCATTATCGCTGGCGCTGGCGGCGCGGCACACCTGCCGGGCATGCTGGCAGCGAAAACCTTGGTGCCGGTGCTGGGTGTACCGGTGCAAAGCGCGGCATTAAGCGGCGTTGACAGCCTTTACTCGATAGTCCAAATGCCGCGCGGTATTCCGGTCGGTACATTGGCTATCGGTAAAGCCGGTGCAGCCAACGCGGCCCTGCTGGCCGCACAGATTCTGGCGCGCCATGACCGCGACCTGGCCACGCGCCTTGCTGCCTGGCGTCAGGCACAAACCGACGAAGTGCTCACGCATCCAGACCCGAGGGAAGAAGCATGAAACCGGTTTGTGTGTTGGGCAACGGCCAGCTAGGTCGTATGTTACGTCAGGCCGGTGAACCGCTCGGTATTGCGGTTTACCCCGTCGGGCTGGATGCCGAGCCGGAGTCAGTTCCGGTAGCGCACAGCATTATCACCGCTGAAATCGAGCGTTGGCCTGAAACCGCATTAACCCGCCAACTGGCGCAGCACGCGGCCTTCGTCAACCGCGATATCTTCCCGCGACTGGCCGATCGCTATAGCCAAAAACAGCTGCTGGATACGCTCAATCTGGCGACCGCGCCCTGGCAGTTACTGGCATCGGCATCAGAGTGGCCTCCGGTGTTTGCCGCGCTTGGCGAGCTGGCCATCGTGAAACGCCGCGTCGGGGGTTATGATGGGCGCGGCCAGTGGCGTATCCGCCCCGGTGAAGAACACAGCCTGCCTGCCGACTGTTACGGTGAGTGCATTGTTGAGCAGGGGATCGCGTTTTCTGGCGAAGTCTCGCTGGTTGGCGCACGCAGCGCCCAGGGCCAGTGCGTGTTCTATCCACTGACCCATAACCTGCATGAAGACGGCATTCTGCGCACCAGCGTGGCGCTGCCTGAGCCGGATAGCGCTTTACAGCAGCAGGCCGAACAGATGCTGTCAGCCATCATGAATCACCTCAATTACGTCGGTGTGATGGCGATGGAGTGTTTTGTGGTTGGCGATAGTCTGCTTATCAATGAACTGGCTCCCCGGGTACACAATAGCGGCCACTGGACGCAAAACGGCGCGTCCATCAGCCAGTTCGAACTGCACCTGCGGGCGATTCTCGACCTGCCGCTGCCTGCGCCTGTGGTTGCCAGCCCATCTGTGATGGTGAACCTGATTGGGACTGAGCTAAATCTCGAATGGTTAACGCTGCCCTTGATTCACCTGCACTGGTATGAAAAAGAGGTGCGGGCGGGGCGCAAAGTCGGCCACCTGAACCTGAATCACCCGGATAAGGCCGCGTTACGTGCCACACTCAAGCAACTGGCCCCCCTGTTGCCAGCGGTGTATCAGTCTGGCCTGGCCTGGGCCGCAACGCATCTGGACGATTAACCCTCGCCCTTTCCTCGGGCAGCTCGCCTGCCCGATTATTACCCGCCAGATATGCCACTGCATGGCGTTTTTCTTTATGTGATCAATGATGTTACACCCTAAATAATTCGAGTTGCGGGAAGGCGACGACGCAGCGAATCCCCAGGAGCTTACTCAAGTCAGTGACCGGGGTGAGCGAGGAAAGGCAACGCACCTGCAACGTGAAGTATGACGGGTATATAAATGTTCTTATACTACCTTCGTGAGTGTTAATCTCCCTTTTTATTGCCACGCCATTCTATGAATTTATTTTCTCCATGAATCAGTTGTGCTGTTTTTTCCACAGGCGTATTTTATTTATCAAATAGAATATTTCCTCTCATCATTTATTCCATGCCTTAAATTAACGCATCAAAAAAGATACCACTGATAGATAAATTATTTAAAGCATCAATAGTGATATTTTATTTTTTCTGGTATAATGATAAAATATTTTACTTCCGTTCATTTCTGTGATCGCCTCACTATTATTCCCCAATGTTCAGGATATAAAATGCCGCCACAATAAACATGACAACAATTCACATGATGTCTTGTGTGGCACCTGCGAATTATCTCTGTATTGGTCTGTGGCCGGTACGGTATTTTTTATACTCTGTGTTCACCTAGGAGAAACATTCATGAGCACAATCCAAGATAGCAGCCAGGTACTGGAGCAAAGTTCAGGCTGGCGTAAAACAGATACCGTCTGGATGCTTGGTCTTTATGGCACAGCAATTGGCGCTGGTGTATTATTTCTACCCATCAATGCCGGTATCGGTGGCTTAATTCCTTTAATTATCATGGCAATAATTGCTTTCCCGATGACGTATTTCTCTCATCGCGCATTATGCCGTTTTGTCTTATCCGGTAAGAAAAACGGTGAAGATATTACCGAAGTCGTTGAGGAACATTTTGGTACAGGTGCGGGAAAATTAATCACGCTGCTTTATTTCTTCGCGATTTACCCTATTCTGCTGGTTTACAGCGTCGCCATCACTAATACGGTTGATAGTTTCATTACTCATCAATTGCATTTACCCTCGCCGCCTCGCGCCATTTTGTCTTTAGTTCTTATTCTTGGCCTGATGTTTATTGTACGCTTCGGCGAGGCCATGATTGTAAAAGCCATGAGTGTATTAGTTTATCCATTTGTGGCCGTATTAATGATGCTGGCGTTGTATTTAGTTCCGCATTGGAACACAACGGTTTTTCATAATATTTCGCTGACAAACAGCACCACCGGTAATGGCTTGCTGGCGACCTTATGGCTGGCTATCCCGGTGATGGTTTTCTCCTTTAACCACTCTCCGATTATTTCCTCATTTGCTGTCGCTAAACGCCGTGAATATGGTGAAAATGCCGAGAAAAAATGCTCTCGCATTCTGGCTTGTAGCCACATTATGATGGTGCTGACCGTGATGTTCTTTGTGTTCAGCTGTGTACTCGCGCTTTCTCCGTCTGATTTGATGGAAGCCAAATCACAGAACATTTCCATCCTTTCTTATCTGGCAAACCATTTTAACAACCCGGTGATGGGCTATATGGCTCCGGTCATCGCGACTATCGCCATTTCCAAATCCTTCCTTGGTCACTATCTGGGTGCCGGGGAAGGTCTTAACGGCATGATGATAAAAATGCTGCGCAGCCGGGGTAAAACCGTTCCGGTAGCCAGGCTGAACCGCATTACCGCGCTGTTTATGCTGCTGACCACATGGCTGGTTGCCACGCTGAACCCAAGCATTTTAGGCATGATAGAAACACTGGGCGGCCCGGTTATTGCGTGCCTGCTGTTCCTGATGCCGATGTACGCCATTCGTAAAGTACCGGCTATGCGTCAATACAGCGGCGCACTGAGTAATGTGTTTGTCACCCTGCTGGGCCTGATTGCCATCACCGCGATTGTCTACACCCTGTTCGAGTAATCTCTGTTTGTCTTTGGTGCAGGCGCTTGCCGCCTGCACTATCTGAAAGGAACCCCCTATGGTCAGCGTATTTGATATTTTCAAAATTGGTATCGGCCCTTCCAGCTCCCATACCGTTGGCCCGATGAAAGCTGGCAATATGTTCACCGACGATTTGCTCAAGCAATCCCTGATGCCGTTGGTCGATAGCCTTGTTGTTGATGTTTATGGCTCGCTGGCACTGACAGGAAAAGGCCACCATACCGATATCGCCATTATCATGGGGCTGGCAGGCAACCTGCCCGATAGCGTAGATATCGATGCTATTCCGGCATTTATTCAGCAGGTACAGCACTCTCAGCGTCTGCCGTTATTGAATGGCCGTTATGAGGTCAACTTTCCGCTGGAGCACGCACTGCGTTTTCAACCAGAAAATCTGCCGCTGCACGAAAACGGTATGACGATCAGCGCACTTGATGCCGACCAGAAGGTTGTGTATAGCAAAACCTACTATTCGATTGGTGGCGGCTTTGTCGTTGATCAGGAACATTTTGGCCAGAATATGACGCAAGAAGAGCAAGCGCCCTGGCCATTCTATTCAGCCCGACAGTTGTTGCAGCACTGTCATGATAACTGCCTGTCGCTCTCGGCCGTGGTCATGAAAAACGAAATCGCCATGCATGGCCGCGACGCGCTTGAAGCCTACTTCTCGACCGTCTGGCAAACCATGCAGAGCGCCATACACCGGGGGATGAACACCGAAGGCGTGTTGCCCGGCCCCCTGCGTGTGCCGCGCCGTGCTTCTGCGCTCCATCGTCTGCTGTTTACCAATGGCCGTTTTTCTAATGACCCGATGGATGCGATGGATTGGGTCAACATGTTTGCGATGGCGGTTTCTGAAGAGAACGCCGCTGGGGGCCGGGTCGTGACTGCGCCAACAAACGGCGCCTGCGGCATTATTCCTGCGGTACTGGCCTACTACGACCGTTTTATTCAGCCGGTCACGCCGGATACCTGCCTGCGTTACTTTTTAGCGGCGGGGGCCATTGGCGTCCTGTTTAAAACCAATGCCTCGATTTCCGGTGCGGAAGTGGGCTGCCAGGGTGAAGTGGGCGTGGCCTGTTCCATGGCGGCCGCCGGCCTTGCCGAACTGCTTGGCGCTAACCCGGAACAAGTGTGTATTGCCGCAGAAATCGGCATGGAGCATAACCTGGGTCTCACCTGCGATCCGGTAGCGGGTCAGGTGCAAGTGCCCTGTATTGAGCGAAATGCGATTGCCTCGGTCAAAGCGATTAACGCCGCCCGTATGGCAATTCGCCGCGCCAGCGAGCCGCGCGTCTCGCTGGATAAAGTGATTGAAACCATGTACGAAACCGGCAAAGACATGAATGCGAAGTACCGTGAAACGTCTCGCGGCGGGCTGGCAATCAAAGTAGTGCAGTGCGAATAAAGCAGTGCAGTGCGCATAAGGGCGGCGACCCGTCCACCATCACACAGACGCCGGGGTAATACCCGGCGTTTTTTCATCTCGAATCACGGCCTAATCAAGACCTACTTGGGCAGTTTTTTCTCATTGTCCGGCCATGACCAGATAAGGTTGTTTTCTGCGGCCGACACATACCAGTCAAGTGCGCTGGCAACCGGCTTTGGCATCGTATCAGAGAGTGCGACGGCGGGTGCGGCAGGCGTCTCGCCGGTTTTTTTACGAATGCGCACCGGTGGACGCGGTTGCCCGCCGTTTAACCGGGCATGGAAATTCTCCACTTCCGTATCAAACAAAACGCCTTCCAACTGGTGCAACCGATTTAACCCACGCAGAATAGCCAGCAGGCTGCTAAGAGTGATGGATTCGCCCATTTCAGCGCGTTTGATGGTGGCAATACCAAGGCCTGCCCGCTCGGCCAAATCCACCTGTGATAACCGTTGCTGAATGCGGGCATCTTTAATGCGCCGACACAGCTCGGTGATAATGTCGCCTTCGCTCATGGTGCTGAATCTCATAATGCCTACCGCCATATGCGTGAATAAAAACAGTGGCTATTTTATCACCTCAAAGATAAATCTCACGGATAATTAATGACGCTCGTTAATTATTTTGATCCAACACATAAAATATCGTCACACACATTGCTGAACGTGCTGTCAGTTCGTAAGTTTTAGTCAATGCATCTGCGGTGTGAAAAACACAGGCAGCGCTAACGCCGCCTGTGGAAATGCCTTACTGAATATTGAGCGAGGTACTCAATGTACGGTTAGGGAAATTAATTGACGTTGATTGATAACGGAATACCACCGATGACAAATTGTCAGCATTGAAATAAGCCATCCAGCCAGAAACGATAGTACCTGCCGGGCAGCTTTCAGTATAACGGCCATTCACGATACACACCGCACTCACCTGATACGGGCTGGTTTGCCCACCGTTGACCCAGCCAATACGATTGCCCCCGTACCCCGTTTCCAGCACCGCAATACGCAATATACCGCCGGTGTAACCGCTCAACGAGAAGGTGCCTGACGGCACGGCCTGCCAGCCGCCTTTTTGTGCCGAATAGACTGAATAGACACGCACCGAACTTAATGCCGGGGCCGGGGCGCGCAGCGGGCCGTGTTCAACAGCTGTCGTATTCTGTTCTGAACGCGCATACAGCGGGTTATCAGCCAACGGCGAGTCGAGCGCCGTGATGACGGTCTGCACTGGCTCCTCAACAGATTGTGCATAAGCCGGTGACAGTACCGCGACAACCATGCCCAGAGTAAAACCTATTTTTGTAGATATTCTCATCCTGAGTTATTCCATTAAAATATGCAGCCTATTGCTGCAAAAAATAGCTTAGTCCAAACTAAAAAAATCGCATAAAAAAATAAAAATAAAAAACAAGCATCAAGAATAATAAACAAAAAGAAAAATGAAATAATTACAACGCAAACCATAAAAAACAAAAAACGAATTAATAAACCAAGGTTAATATTAAAACCCCCGCAATACAGTTGCGGAGATTTTTAATTAGCCAAACCGCCCGGTAATATAATCCTCTGTTCGGCGTTCTGCCGGAGCGGTAAATAAACGGTCTGTCTCGTTATATTCAATTAACCGCCCATGATGAATAAACGCCGTATAATCAGAGACTCGCGCAGCTTGCTGCATATTATGCGTCACCAAAACCAGCGTAAAACGATGTTTGAGCGCGCCCATCAGTTCTTCGATGACCAGTGTGGAAATAGGGTCGAGCGCCGAGGTTGGTTCATCTAACAACAGCACCTCCGGTTCAATGGCAATCGCTCTGGCAATCACCAGCCGCTGTTGTTGGCCACTGGAGAGCGTCAGCGCGTTATCTCCCAGCCGGTCTTTAACCTCATGCCATAACGCCGCCGCTCGCAACGCGCTTTCCACCGTTTCATCCAACAAACGCCGCGCTTTCACTCCTTGCAGGCGCAAACCATAAATCACATTTTCATAGATAGATTTAGGAAACGGATTGGGGCGCTGGAACACCATCCCCACACGCCGACGCAATGTAGAAACGTCAAGCGCCGGGTCGTTAATGCGCATGCCCTGCAACCGGATATCCCCCTCGATGCGGCAATGGTCAACCAGGTCATTCATGCGATTAAAACAGCGCAGCAGTGTTGACTTACCACACCCTGACGGGCCGATTAACGCCGTCACCCGGTGTTTAGGAATACGTAAGGAGATGTCGCACAGCGCCTGTTTATCGCCGTAATACAAATTTAACCCCTCCACCGCAAGCGCGGTATGCTCATCCGGCAGGTGATGAACATCCATCACTGGCTGTGGTTCTCGTGGTTTCAGCATGCCCTTATCTCTCTATTGTCCGGTTTCATCCTATTGTCCGGTTTCATCGCTCCGGTTTCCTCTGTCTGGTTTCAGCGCCCGGTTATCCCATTGGCGCTTAATCAGAGCGACATTGCCCGATATTTTTCACGCAACACGTGACGAATGCCGATCGCCGCCAAATTCAGCGCCACGACGATAAGCACCAGCAGCAACGCCGTGATGTACACCAACGGGCGGGCGGCTTCCACATCCGGGCTCTGAAAAGCCAGATCATAGATCTGAAACCCTAAATGCATAAATTTTCGCTCCAAATGGAGGTAGGGGAACGCGGCATCCACCGGCAGCGCAGGCACTGATTTCACCACGCCAACCAGCATCAACGGGGCCGTCTCTCCCGCCGCACGCGCAATCGCCAGTATCAATCCGGTCATCATTGAGGGCACGGCCATTGGCAGCACCACACGCCAGAGCGTCTCCGCGCGCGTCGCTCCCAGCGCCAGTGAGCCATGTCGCAACGCCAGAGGAATGCGTGATAACCCCTCTTCGGTTGATACAATCACCACCGGTAACGTCAGCAGGGCCAACGTTAACGACGCCCACAGCAATCCAGGCGTCCCCAACGTTGGGCTCGGCAACGATTGGGCATAAAACCATTGATCCAGCGTGCCGCCAACCAAATAGACAAAGAAGCCTAAACCGAAGACCCCGTAAACAATCGATGGCACCCCCGCCAGATTCGCCACCGCAATTCGAACCCAGCGGGTCAGGCTGTTATTATCAGCATATTCATGCAGGTACACCGCTGCTACCACGCCAAGCGGCATCACGATGACCGACATCAGCATGACCAGCAGCACCGTGCCGAAAATGGCCGGAAACAGTTGCCCGGGGCTACTGTCGTCTGGCGCAAAACGCGTCAGCATCGTCACCAGCACATCGGCGGCCTGACGCGCTTTCTCTGTCATGGATAACTGGTTGGGATACCAGGCTCGTTCAATCATGCTGACCGGGATGACATGCTTGCCCCCCTGCGCATCGCGCAACACCAGCGCCGTGCGGTTGATATCCGCATTCAGCGCCAGTAATTGCTGGTTAAGCACATCAAACTGGTGCTCAAGTTCGCTGCGCCCAGCCTTCAGCCGAGCCTGCGCCTGAGAGTCCAGCCGATGCTCGCGCTGTAATCGCACTTCTTGCTGGCGTAAGTCATCAAAACGCGCATTTAACCGGCTCATGTCGTTAATGCGCATCTCTTGCGCCTGGGCCATCCATTCATGCACCCGCACAATGCGTTGCTGTAAAACGGCGGATAAATTCTCCGACACCAGCGGTTGCCCGTCTTCTGTCATGCCATCAAGATAGCCATAGGCCATGCCATTGGTTGCGCGGCGCACCGCGAGTACCTCTATCGGCTGGCGCATGTCGGTAATGGTGTGCGAGAGAAATGACTGAAAACTTTGGCCATACAGCTCACGAAAGCCCGTCTTCATCAGATAGCGCGTTGCACCGTCTGGCGGCGCATGGGCTATACCTGCATCCAGCAATTGCTGGTGAGTCAATGGGTAGGCGTCGTAACGCTCACCCAGCCACGCACGTTCACTGCCTTGCCTATCGCTCTGAGTCAGCAACCACACCGGTTGCGGCCACAGGTAACGGGCGCTCTGGCTTATCAACAGGCTGAAAACCGCAGCTATCGCCACCAGACTAAAGGTAATGGCCGATGCGGTTAACCACACCCAGGGCGTCCCTGTCGCCAGCCAGCGCTTCATGACATCTCTCCTTCATCCCGATAGCGCCGCCGCAGGCGCTGGCGAATCACTTCTGCCAGTGAATTGACTAAAAAGGTAAACACAAACAGCACCAATGCGGCTAAAAACAACACGCGATAGTGAGCGCTGGCTATCGCTGCCTCCGGCATTTCAATAGCGATATTCGCCGCAAGCGATCGCAATCCTTGCAGCAGATTATTGTCAACCGCCGGTGTATTGCCGCTCGCCATCAACACAATCATGGTCTCGCCGACCGCGCGGCCAAAACTCAACATCAGCACCGCAAAAATCCCCGAGCTGGCCGATGGCAGCACCACCCGCCACAGTGTCTGCCAGGCGCTGGCCCCAAGCGCCAGTGAGCCCTGAGTCAATCGCGCAGGCACACTGAACAGAGCATCTTCAGCAAGGGAAAAGATAAGCGGGATCAGGGCAAAACCGAGTGCAATACCGGCCACCAGCGTATTACGCTGACTAAAATCCTCACCTAACCATTGCCACAGCGGTTGGCCAAGCACGCGTAACTCAAGCCATGGGCCAAGCCAGCCTGCCAGCGCCAACATCAGCACCATAGCGGGAATCAGCCATAGCGCATCCCACCCCGGGCGATGGCCGCGCCACCGTGACGGTAATTGCTCCAGTAACCAGCCGGCCCCCAGCACCATCGCGCCCCATAAAAAAGGGATCAGTAACAGGGCGCTCAGGTACGTCGCCATATAAGGCGCTAACCACAGCGCGGCAATTAAGCCAATCACCACCGTCGGCAAGGCTCCCATTATCTCCATCACCGGTTTTATCCAGCGACGCAGCGACGCAGACATAAAACAGGCCGTATAGATAGCGCCAGCCAATGCCAGCGGGGTGGCAAACACCATTGCGCACAATGCCGCTTTAAACGTTCCGGTCAATAAAGGAACCAGACTAAACTTGGCCTGATAACTGTCATCGGCGGCGGTCGGCTGCCATACGTAGTCGGGCGCCGGATAATTTTCATACCACAGCCGCTGCCATAATCCACGCCAGCCAAGCTCCGGGTAGGCATTATCAAGTTGATAAGGCTGTAAGGCCGTTGCCGTTTCCAGCAGCAATGCCCGCCCCTGCATTGAAAACGCGGCCGCCTGCGCACCGGCCGCCAGACGGGTATTTAACAATGCGTCAGCGGGTTTACTGGCAAACAGGGCAAAGCGGCCTTGGGCATCCAGCGTGGCAAACACCCGGCGGCGCGGCTCAAAAATCAACCGCGCATCGGGGGCCGCCGCCGCAAAAGCACGCGCCTGCCCCAGACGCGGCCCTTGCGCGCCGGGCATGGCAAACCACTGGCTGAGACGGCCATCGGCATCATGGAGCAGCAGTGAGTGGCCGCCTGCGAGTAAAGACAACGACCACGGTGCTCGTCCGTCAAGGGAAACGCTATCAACCACAGTAAGCCCTTGCTCACCGTGCTGCCACTGCGTGAGATGATTGCCGGACAGACTATACAGGGTGCGGCCATCCGGCGTCAGTTGCAGTTGCTCTATCGCCTCTGTAGCGGCAGTCTGCCAGAACGCCATTTCGCCACCGGCACTCAGGCGATAAAGGCGTAGTGTGCCGCCCTCTTCTGCACGCGCCAGCCATAACTCGTCGGACATCTCGGCCACCGCGAGCGGCAGTGAGCCAGATGAAGAGGAAAACGCCGCCGAGGGTGCAACGCCCAGCGCTTGCTCGCCAAACGGATAACGCCATTGCGGTGTGGCCTGCGCGGAGAGCGGCATTTCCGGGCGCACGACCTGAAATCGGCCATCGGCCAGAGCTAAAACGATAAGTGGGTGCTCACCTGCACTGACGGCGGCCTGTATCACCGGCGATGAGGTTAACCGCACCCGGCTGACCGTCTGGCCCCGCGCAAGCGCAATAAACTCGCCATAGCCGGAGGCCGTGATGCGGTAAGCCCATTGCGCGTTATCACTGATGCCTAACGTCCGCGTCGGCTCTTCGGCATTCACCGACACCGGCATTAGCGGGCGTATCGCGGGTGGCGAGAAGAGCGGCGCGACCACATACAGCAGGTAACAAAAAATGGCGAGCAGTGCGAGCAATACCAGCCAGGCGCTCGCCACCACCATCCGCCGCGTCAGACTATCCAGCCACACCCGTCGTTTATCCCGATACGCTAAATCGTCTGTGTTTGCCATGGGTAGCCGTTGTTCCTGCTCTATCGTGAAAGATCAGCCCCTGTGATGCGCCATCAAAGGGGGTGTAGAACGTCTTGCCTTGTGTTTCCAGACGGTTAACTATCAGGCCGACATTCAATTTACCGTCAATAACGGGGTAACATATGTTGCCTTTCCCCCCGTAATATGACAATGGTAAGTCGATACGCGCATTCGCTTTCACCGTCATGTGCGCGCCATAATAAATGTGGATAGTAGCTACACTTAAGTCAAAATAGTGTAACGGAGCGATAATGAGTCAGGACAAACTCTATATAGACAAAGAGTTGAGTTGGTTGTCTTTTAACGAACGCGTGTTACAGGAGGCCGCAGATAAAGCCAATCCATTAATCGAACGCATGCGGTTTCTCGGTATCTATTCCAACAACCTGGACGAATTCTACAAAGTCCGTTTTGCCGACCTCAAACGCCGTATCCTGATTAACGAAGAACAAGGCTCTGATGGCGCGCTGCGTCATCTGTTAAACAACATTCAGGCCCGCGTGCTGAAAACCGATCAGCTGTTTGACAATCTCTATAACGAGCTGCTGCTGGAGATGGCCCGCAACCAGATTTTCCTAGTCAATGAGCGTCAGGTTTCCCCTAACCAGCAAATCTGGCTACGCGACTATTTCCGGCAAAATCTGCGCCCCCATATCACCCCGATTCTCCTCTTACCGGAAACCAATCTGGTCGAGTTTCTAAAAGACGATTACACCTATCTGGCCGTTGAGATCATTCGTGGTGATAAAATCGATTATGCGCTGCTGGAAATCCCTTCCGATAAAGTGCCGCGCTTTGTTGACCTGCCACCGGAAGCGCCGCATAGACGCAAGACTATGATCCTCATCGACAATATCCTGCGCTATTGTCTGGACGATATCTTCCGTGGCTTTTTCGATTTCGATACGCTCAACGCCTACTCGATGAAAATGACCCGTGATGCCGAATACGATTTGGTCACGGAGATGGAGTCAAGCCTGCTGGAACTGATGTCATCCAGCCTGAAACAGCGTTTGACTGCCAAGCCGGTGCGTTTTGTTTATCAACGTGATATGCCGGATGCCATGGTGGAGTGCCTGCTGCACAAGCTTGGCATCTCATCCTATGATTCGGTCATTCCCGGCGGTCGTTACCACAATTTCAAAGACTTCATCGGTTTTCCCAATATTGGCCGGGCCAATCTGGTCAATAAACCGCTGCCGCGCTTGCGGCATCACTGGTTCAGCCAGTTTCGCAATGGGTTTGACGCCATTCGCCACCGCGATGTACTGCTCTATTACCCCTATCATACGTTCGAGCACGTTCTGGAGTTATTGCGTCAGGCCTCGTTTGACCCCAGCGTTTTATCGATAAAAATCAATATTTATCGTGTCGCGAAAGATTCACGCATCATCAATTCGATGATTCACGCCGCCCATAATGGCAAGAAAGTGACCGTGGTGGTGGAGTTGCAGGCGCGCTTTGATGAAGAAGCCAACATCCACTGGGCCAAGCGGCTAACGCAGGCTGGCGTGCATGTCATCTTTTCTGTGCCGGGGTTAAAAATCCATGCCAAACTGTTCCTTATCTCGCGTAGAGAGGGGGACAATGTGGTGCGTTATGCCCACATCGGCACGGGTAATTTCAATGAAAAAACCGCCCGACTGTATACTGACTACTCCTTGCTAACCGCCGATGAGCGTATTACCAACGAGGTACGGCGGGTATTCAACTTCATTGAAAACCCTTACCGACCGGTGAGCTTTGACCATTTGCTGGTTTCACCGCAAAACTCCCGCGACCGGTTGTATCAACTTATCGATAACGAAATTGATAACGCCCTTGCAGGCAAGGAAGCCAGAATCACGTTAAAAGTGAATAATTTGGTTGATAAAGGGTTGGTGGATAGGCTGTATGCCGCCTCGGGTGCCGGGGTGAAAATCAATCTATTAGTGCGCGGCATGTGCTCTCTGATTCCAGAACTTCCAGGGATCAGCGATAATATTCGCGTCATCAGTATTCTCGACCGCTACCTTGAGCACGATCGTGTCTATGTGTTCCACAATGGCGGTGATCATAAGGTCTTTCTTTCTTCCGCTGACTGGATGACGCGCAATATCGATTACCGTATTGAAGTCGCCGTGGAAGTGCTGGATCTTCGTCTGAAGGGAAGGGTGCTGGACATTCTGGATATCTTGTTCAGTGATACGGTAAAAGCCCGTGTGGTCGACAAGGAAATGAGCAATCGCTATGTCACCCGGGGTAATCGGCGCAAGGTTCGCGCCCAGACAGCCATCTATGACTATATCAAGGCGCTTGAGCAACCCGGAGAACAGGCCTGACCCAATGCCTTTAACAAACGAATATACCGAACAACCCCAGGAATTTGCCGCCATTGACCTGGGTTCAAACAGCTTTCACATGGTCGTCGCCCGTGTGGTGAACGGTGCGCTGCAAGTATTAAGCCGCCTGAAGCAACGCGTTCACCTCGCTGACGGTCTGGATAGCCAGAATTACTTAAGCGAGGAATCTATCCAGCGTGGGCTGGGTTGTCTGGCGCTCTTCGCCGAACGCTTGCAAGGTTTCCCGGCCACCAATGTGTCCATTGTCGGCACCCATGCGCTGCGTCAGGCGGCAAATGCACAGGATTTTTTACGCCGCGCGGCAAAAATCATTCCTTATCCCATTGAAATTATTTCCGGTCATGAAGAAGCACGCTTAATCTTCATGGGCGTAGAGCACACCCAACCGGAGAAAGGCCGCAAGTTGGTTATCGATATCGGCGGGGGCTCAACCGAGCTTGTCATCGGCGAGGATTTCGAGCCCATGCTCGTCGAAAGCCGCCGGATGGGATGCGTCAGCTTCGCCCAGCAATTTTTTCCTAATGGCGAGATAACCGAAGCCAATTTTCGTCGCGCGCGCCTGGCGGCGGCCCAAAAACTGGAAACGCTGGCCTGGGAATACCGTATCTACGGCTGGGATTACGCGCTGGGCGCTTCTGGCACCATTAAAGCGACCTGCGAAATTCTGGTCGCAATGGGAGAAAAAGACGGCTTTATTACACCCGAGCGGCTGGAAATGCTGCGTGAGCGTATTCTGCAATTCAAAAACTTTCGCGCGCTGAGTCTGCCGGGCCTGACGGAAGATCGTCAAACGGTGCTGGTGCCGGGTTTTGCCATTCTTTGTGGCGTGTTTGATGCGCTGGCCATCAAAGAACTCCGGTTATCAGACGGTGCCTTACGCGAAGGGGTGCTGTATGAAATGGAAGGACGCTTTCGCCATCAGGATATTCGTATTCGCACGGCACAAAGTCTGGCCAGCCATTACAACATTGACCGAGAACAGGCCAAGCGCGTTCGGGAAACCGCCGAGTTGCTTTACAACCAATGGGCACAGCAAAACGCGTCGCTGGTACACCCACAGTTAGAAGCGCTACTGAAATGGGCCGCCATGTTACATGAGGTCGGTTTAGGAATTAACCATAGTGGCATGCATCGCCATTCGGCCTACATTCTGCAAAACACCAATCTGCCGGGGTTTAATCAGGAACAACAACAGTTACTGGCCCTGATGGTGCGCCTGCACCGCAAAGCGGTCAGGCTGGAAGAGTTGCCGCGCTTTAACCTGTTTAAAAAGAAGCAGTATTTGCCGATGGTGCAATTACTGCGCCTGGCCACATTGCTAAACAATCAGCGCCAGGCAACGACCACGCCAAAAACGCTGCGTCTCGTTGCTGGCGAAAGTAGCTGGACGCTGTTTTTCCCTGCCGGTTTCTTTAACCAAAATACGCTGGTCTTGCTTGATTTGGAGCGGGAGCAGCAATATTGGGAGGATGTCAGCGGCTGGAAACTCGTTATCGAAGAGGAAGCGACCTAACCTGTAACATCCCGCCCGGTCGTACTGCCACAGGATGGCCGGGCACCGTTTTGATACCGATTTTTCTGTGCCGCTCGTCACATACTTCATACAAACCGCACATCCGGCCACATTGTTGTGCGCTTTTTTCCCCTGCCAGATTGACCCCTTCCCCCGCTTGTGCCTAAATAAAATACAGCGACTGTTCGCGAAACACGGAGAAACCACTGGTTATGACAACACTGACCCATAAACGACGCATTGCTTTACGTCAGCGACGACGGCCCGGTACGCGCATTGCTCGTACTGTATTGATGATAAGTTTTTTGATCCTGTTTGGCCGTTTCGCCTATTCCGCTATTGGCGCATTTTTCCACCACCAAAGCCAGTCATCGCCCCGCGTTGAGCAACCGGCTATCGTCGCACCGGTCGCTCCCCCGCAACGCGAATAGCCCGCCTCGGCTACTGCAAACACACCTCGCTCACACCACAAATCGGCGTGATTTGCATTAATGTGCCCAAACAACTTAATCAAAAGCACGTTACGGCGTTGCCTGCGCGATGGGTTATATCCAGCACAGTGCCAGTGGCAAAACCGCATCGTCTCCCGTCTTACCTCACCACCAATACCGAGGTTGGCGCATGACGAACGATCGCCGCTGCGTTCGATCCCAGCAGGTAGGTTTTTACATTAGGCCGACGTGAGCCAATCACTATCAAATCGGCGTCAATTTCCTTTGCCAGCGCGAGAACCTCGTCCCGGGGAATACCAAAGCTGATGCTGTGAGAGAGGCGTTCAGCGGGTAAATCGATGGTTTTCAGCAGTGCATGTAACCTGCCGTCCGCCTTGATAACCGCTTCATTCTCGAACTCTTTGATACCAAAAGAATAAGCCGACATAAACGCCGAAGCATCTGGAAGTACATGGAACAAATGCACCGTAGCCTGCGAGGGTTTAGCCAGCGCAACCGCATGTAATAACGCCTTTTGTGTCAGTTCCTCTTCTTCAATATCCACCGGGACTAAAATGGTGTTGTACATGATGACCTCCTTGCGTAATACGCATATTGCTATAGTCAAAGCGTAGTCCGTTTCGGTGTGCCAGGCGCCCGATTTTTACCCCGTTTGTGAGGTATATCGATATTCAAGTCACAATATTCGTAATAAAATACAATAAGTTATAAAAATATTGAATGGATGAGACAGCAAGCATAGTCTTAAACGTCATCACGTTCTATCAGGCTATTTCTGCTATGTCCGCCTTTGACTCGCTGTTTTCACGCTTATCGCGCTCTCGTTTTCGCCAGCGTTTTCAGTTAGGCGCAAAGGAGCGAGCATACTGTATTAACAAGGGCAAAGCGGTGATTGCAGCCCACGCCGCTGACTTTATTGCACAGCGCCTGATGCCTGCCACCCCCGTGAATGATGGTAAACAGACGCCCATGCGTGGGCATCCGGTTTTTATCGCCCAACACGCCACGGCCACTTGCTGTCGTCGCTGCCTGGAGAAATGGCACGGCATCCCACAGCACGCTGCATTAACCCTGAAACAGAAAGACTATATTGTGAATGTGATTCTGTATTGGCTGGAGCGTGAGCTGTCATCATCAGCACAATGATTCACTAGAAAGAGACTTGAAAGGCGACGTAGCGCTAGCCACAAACACAAGAGAGGAATATCGCGCATAAACGAAAGCGGGCCAGCATTTGCTGACCCGTTAGAATTTTGGCGGAGGAGTAGAGATTCGAACTCTAGAACGCTTTCGCGTCGCCGGTTTTCAAGACCGGTGCCTTCAACCACTCGGCCACTCCTCCGCAACGACGCGAACTATAAACAGTACGATGAATGTTGTAAAGCGCCATATTGCTCAACTGCCGCAAAAACAGCCAAAGTGCATGCAAGCGCGCACAAAACCATCATTTATGTCAAATTTTACGCTATATGATGAGTAAAGAAGGGTAAAACGGCTTTAATAACATATGGCAACTATCTATCTTTAAAATCACAACAATGGCCCCTAAATCACAGAGAGTCGTTATTTATGGATCGTATCATTACTTCTACCTCTACGCGCACAGGCGCCTCATCGCTACTGAGTAGTCACAAGGTTCTGCGTAATACCTATTTTCTGTTATCGATGACACTGGGGTTTTCCGCTGTCACCGCGACGCTCAGTACCCTGCTGAAGCTGCCTTCTCCTGGCTTAATTCTGACGTTGGTCGGCTTCTACGGTTTGATGTTTCTCACTTATCGTCTGGCCGAACGCCCTGCCGGTATTCTGGCGACGTTTGCCCTGACGGGCTTTATGGGATACACCCTTGGCCCGATGTTAAGTGCGCTTATCGCCGCAGGCGCTAGCGACATTATTATGCTGGCTCTTGGCGGCACCGCGCTGGTGTTCTTTTGTTGTTCCGCCTATGTGCTGACGACCCGCAAAGACATGTCTTTCCTGTCTGGCATGCTAATGGCCGGGTTTGTCGTGTTACTCGTTGCGACACTGGCAAACCTGTTCCTTAATCTGCCTGGCTTGCATCTGGCCATCAGTGCGATGTTTATTCTGTTTTCTGCCGGCGCGATTTTGTGGGAAACCAGCAATATTATTCATGGCGGTGAAACTAATTACATTCGTGCCACCGTTAGTTTGTATGTTTCCATCTACAATTTATTTGTCAGCTTATTGAGTCTGCTTGGCATGTCGCGCAGCGAATAGCACCACACCAACGCAGCAATAACGAATGCATGCAAAGGCACCTTGCGGTGCCTTTTTTCATTTTGCTTGCGCATCGCTTGCCAGATCACCCATTCCATTTGTTAAAATACCCGCCGACTAAACGCTAAGACGCATCACGTGGTACTGAGGCAATATGTTTGTATTTGAAGGCCGGGATATTGAAACGGATACTCAGGGATACCTGAAAAACAGCAATGACTGGCAAGAAGCAATGGCACCACTATTGGCTGAACAGGAAGGCATTGCACTGAGTGAAGCGCATTGGGAAGTTGTGCGGTTCGTACGCGCTTTCTACCTTGAATTCAATACCTCGCCAGCCATTCGCATGTTGGTTAAAGCGATGGCGCAGAAATATGGTGAAGAGAAAGGCAATAGCCGCTATCTCTATCGTCTTTTTCCCAAAGGGCCAGCCAAGCAAGCCACAAAAATTGCCGGACTCCCTAAACCCGTAAAGTGTATTTAATGCTCATCCCTATTCAGCCTCTCGTTATGGATGACGTACAGGCTCAGGTTTAGTAACGAATTCAGGTTTAGTAACGAATAGAGAAGGACGCAAACGCTATCAATGGATGAGGTTCTATCAGGACATTATCTACTCTGGCGTGCTGCGGCCCGCCGCGTTTTAACCATTCGATGAACTGCGCTATCGCCAGAGTTTCACCGCTGGCAACAAACTCGACGCTGCCATCATCGCAGTTATACACATAACCGGTGATACCGAGTTCTCGGGCACGTAGCTGGGTGTGATAGCGAAAGCCTACGCCTTGAACCAAACCATGGACCCACCCTTTTACGGAAACTATCGACATCGCGCTCTCCTGCTCCCATGGCCAAATAGACCAAAAAATCGCCATAACATGCGTGCTTTTTGCGCGTATTTTTACCGCAAACTACCTATGATTATTATAGCGCAACCGGGTATAACACTTGACTGGATAACGCCGCTGCCAATGAGCAGGATAGCGCATCTGACAACTTGAAAACTGCCGAAGGTGCCCCATTTAACGGGTGTAACACGTTTCTCAGGAGGTTATATGATTAACTGTAAATTTGCTATCGGACAGCAGATTCGTCATAAGCTACTGGGATTCCCCGGCGTCATTATCGATATCGACCCAGAGTATTCTCTGGCCAAGCCGAAATGGGAAGAGCTGTCCGCTAGCGATACACTGCGTAGTGCGCCTTGGTATCACGTCGTGATGGAGGATCAGTTTGGCCGCCCGATTCACACATATCTGGCGGAAGAGCAGCTCGTCAACGCAGTGGCTGACGCGCTTGAGCACCCATCGCTGGATGCTCTGGCGCAAACCATTAAACGCCACGCGCCGCGCCTCTTACATTAACAACGTGCTGTATGTCTTCCTGTCACACCCATGCGCGACACACGGTGGCAGGAAACAGCGCCCAGGAAAGGGAAGGCTATTTTTCCAGCCCCAGTCTGGGAATTTCAATTTTAGGGCAGCGATCCATGATCACTGCCAGCCCGGCACTGTGCGCTAATACAGCGGCGGCTTCGTTAATCACACCTATCTGTAACCAAAGCGCTTTTGCCCCCATGGCAATAGCCGCCTGCGCCACGTCAAAAACCGCATCAGATTGGCGAAAGACATCCACCATATCCACCGGTTCGGGAATGTCATCAAGAGAAGCATACGCCGTTTGCCCAAGGACATCGCGCCCCGCCAGACGAGGGCTCACGGGGATCACGCGATAACCTTGTTCGACCAGATACGCCATCACGCTATAGCTTGGTCGGTCTGGTTTATCGCTGGCACCGACAACTGCGATGGTCTTTACTGAATTTAGTAAATTTTTCAGTTCGTTATCTTGCATGATTTTCCCTCCAATTTACCCCGTCAGACGTTACCCACTCCCGGCACAGCACGCTTGGGCACACGCGATATCACGTAACATATCCGGCAGGCCGCTGCCATTTTGCCTATGACATCACACTATTCGATTCCTCTTCCCCCAGTGCGCCTGAACAATAACCAAATATTTCATTTTTAAAATTTTGACACATTCTGAGCATTACTTAACAATACCATCATGAAATCCGCCACGGGGCCGCTATGAAAATTATTTCCGTTCTCGCCACCACGCTGTGGTTATTACTGCTGAGTGAACAGGCGATGGCGACCACGCTCAAGCTCCAGCCTGATATTGAATTAATCATGGTGGACGGAAAAAGGGTTTCTAGCTTATTACTCAACGGTGCTGGCAGCCTGGAATTAGAAAAAGGCTACCACCAGCTCGTTTTCCAGGTGTTACGCTCGGTTTCGTCATCGGCCACCGAGAAGCAGCTCTATCGTTCTCCAACGCTTATCGTGGTATTTGACGCCCGTTATTTAACCGAAGTAGCCATTCATTTGCCGGTATTGGACTCGCGGGAAGCGCAAGAGCGTTTTAGCCAGTCACCGGACTATCAACTGCTGGACAGTAAAAATCTACCGATCCCTATACGCATGGATGTATTGCGCGTTGATGAGGCAACACCCAGCCGAGAAATAGAAAAGCGCATGGCCGATTATAATCAGTCTGGCCAGACCGCTTCAGTGAGCGCATTTGCCTTTTCTACCAATCCGCCAACCGTCGCCCTCTCCCCAACGACCTCTCACCCGTTGGACCCATTAGGTATTATGCAATACTGGTTTAAACAGGCGGATAAAGAAACGCGCCAGCGTTTTCTTGAATGGGCCCAGCAAGAAAATCGATAAGCCATTATCGAGCAAATGATTCAGCATGCTGATTTAACAGGCAAAAAACACCGTTTTTGGAAAGATGCTCGCATTTTTTCAGTCTGTCACTTTTCTCTGAAACAGTGTTTCCGTAATCTGTAGCAACCTCACTGTTTTAAGGATGCCACCATGGAGTACACCACCCGCACAATCGAAGTGCATAAGCACATCGCTTTGGTTGCGCACGATCACTGCAAAGAATCATTGTTGGAATGGGTTGCCGCGAATAAAAGCCAACTGGCAGAACACCACTTGTATGCGACAGGTACAACCGGAAACCTGATTCAGTTGCATACAGGTCTGCCGGTCAGGAGCATGCTGAGTGGCCCTATGGGGGGTGATCAGCAGGTGGGCGCCTTGATTTCCGAGGGGAAAATCGACATGCTGATTTTTTTCTGGGACCCACTGAACGCAGTGCCACATGACCCCGACGTCAAAGCATTGCTGCGTCTGGCGACCGTCTGGAACATACCGGTTGCAACCAATCGCTCCACGGCTGATTTTCTGATCAACTCAGCGTTATTCAGTCAGGCACTTACCGTTACTATTCCTGATTACCAGCGCTATCTTCAAGGGCGCCTGAAGTAAGCCTCTCGCCTCACAGCCAGCGCATGGGGTCAACAACCTGCGCTGGCTGTGACAATCCTTTTATTCTCGGCCACATTGCTCACATGCGAGGGGTGATTCAATCGCTATCAACGCCTAATCAGAACACCTCTTTTTTATCCCGCCTTACGCTGCACCGGCACACCCAATTGATGCAATTCATCGACAAAGACCGAAGGCGCATCGCTATCAAACAATAACCAAACCTGATGTTTCGCTCGCGTCAGCGCAACATACAACAGCCTGCGTTCTTCCGCATCGGGAAACGGTTCTGGCTGTGCCAGTAATACGGCGTCTATAACCGATTCGTACATTGGCGCAGGAAAGCCCTCCCGCCCCTCACAAAGCCCCAGCACAATCACATACTCGGCTTGCTGCCCTTTACTGGCATGAATCGTCATAAAATCCAGCTGTAAATGCGGCCAACGGGTTTTCGCCTTTTGCAGCAAAGCGGGGCGCAGATGCTGATACCGCGCCAAAATCAGAATACGTTCACTGGCCGTGACATAACCGCTCATTTTATCCAGTAATGCATCTAACTGATGCTGCTCTAATAGAACGACTGATTTTTTATTGCCACGATTCAAACTGTTAAGGGATTTCTTTATTTGCAGCGGATTTTGTTGGATAAACCGATTCGCGATATCGGCAATCCGCTGATTAAAACGATATGTCGTATCAAGCATACACCGCGCGCCCTCGCCTGCCAGATGCGTAAAGGCGTCGGTCAATGACGAAGCCGCACCGCTAAAACGATAGATAGCCTGCCAGTCATCGCCAACGGCAAACAGCGATGAGTCCGGTGATTGCTTTCGTAAAGCATCAAGCAACCGGGCTCGCTGTGGAGAGATATCCTGAAACTCATCGATCAAGATATGTTGCCACGGGCTAACAAAACGCCCTTTATTCAGATAATTTACCGCCTGATGGATAAGCCCGGAAAAATCCATAGCACCTTCTTCTTTCAGCGCCTTTTTCCAGGCTTTCAGCAAAGGAGCCATCAAACGCAAATGCTGCTGTAACGCCGGGCGAGTCTCCTCATCAGCCAATGCCAGCAACTCGCTTTGTGTACCGCCATGCATGCGAAGAAGCTCTAGCCAGCGCTCCAGGCGGCTGACAACACGAGCAGAAATCGTTTCATCATGCCAAAAATCACCCTCAGGCAATGCGGATTGCCACTCTTCGCTTAACCAGCGATGCCACCCTTTTGCCTGTGCCTTTTTTTCATCGCATTGCTGTTGCCAGTGTTGTAGCAAAAAGGCACGCCGATACTCAGACTGTGTTTCCAGCTTGCTGATAGTCGGAACATTGCGCCCACACTGCTGAATAATATGCAGCGCCAGCGCGTGAAAGGTTTTGGCCTGAAGATCATCCGTCTGTAGGCGTTCATGAATGCGCTCATTCATTTCCTGCGCCGCCTGTCGGCCAAAGGCTAATAGCAGAATCTGCTGAGGCAATACCCCATTTTGCTGCATGAGCCACGCGGCTCGCGCCACTAAAACGGAGGTTTTACCGCTACCGGCCCCAGCCAAAACCAGCACTCCACGCTCGCCATTGACCACGGCATGGCACTGACCAGGATTGAGCGGTGAGCGCTCAACCGTTTCGAAAAATGCTTTCCGACGAGAAATGACGGCATCCGCCCATTGCTGATTAGCGCGTTGGCGCAGGCTTTCGCCGTGTTCAAGCAGGTTCAGGCAACGCTGATAATACTCTCGGCAATGCGCAAACTCCTCAAGACGCTCTAGCGGCAGAGGCAATGCCGCCAGACCAGCACGTATATTTTGCTGTAACGCAGCAAGCGAAGATTGCTCAAACCAACGATCCTCGTTCATCTGGTGAGAAATCGCCTCAGCCAGTGGTTGCAGCACCGCCGTACACACCTCACTCATCTGCTGGCTCCAGCTCTGCCAGGCTTTAAAAACATGACGGAAAAAGTGCTGCGTTTCCTGCCACGGCGTGCCATGCAAGCGAACCACCTGATTATCAGGCAGTTCAAACTCAAGCTCGCCCCAAATCAACCCTTTCTTACAACGGACAGCCAGTAACTGATTAAAAGGAATGACATATTCATGTTTGTCACCACTCACCTGAACACCGGCATTGAGCAGTTGCGCACGATTATAGGGATGCTGTGCCAGATGCTTCCCCAATACTGTTGATTTCAGTTCCATCAGCTCTGCACCATTTTTCTGTGAAGATGCTTCAAAGTTGTAGTTTAACCGTTCTGCGACCACACGCTCTAGCCGGAAAAACACGTTACAATAACCTGACACATCGTGGGATAATTCGATCCCCCCATTTTTTGCCCGAGCTGGAGCCGTCAGAGCATGCGTAGCGCACTCAATATCATCAATTTTGTGCTGGGAGGTTTCTTCACGACACTTGCCTGGTTAGTGGCAACGATCATCAGTATTGTTCTGGTATTCACGCTGCCTTTGACGCGCTCATGCTGGGAAATTACAAAACTCTCCTTATTCCCCTATGGCAACGAAGCCATCCATGTGGCTGAGTTACGCCCTGACCAAACAAGCACGTTACTCAATGCAGGTGGAACGTTGCTCAATATATTCTGGGTTCTGCTCTTCGGCTGGTGGCTCTGCCTGTCACATATTCTCAGCGGGATAGCCCAGTGCATGACGATAATCGGCATTCCTGTCGGAATCGCGAACTTCAAAATAGCCGCCATTGCACTCTGGCCTGTTGGACGCCGCGTGGTGTCGATTGAAGAAGCACAGGCCGCCAGACAGGCGAACGCTCGTCGGCGTTACCCGTAATCAGGGCTATTTATCATGGTGCAATCTTTCATCAATACTGGCGTAAAGCGCTTTTTCTACAACAGCAGTTGGCTTTACAACTTACGTATTCTGGTCGCGCTGACAGGCACTGCCGTGGTTCCCTGGTGGCTTGGCGTGACAACCAGCACTATCCCGCTAACGCTCGGCGTTGTCGCCGCCGCATTAACCGATCTGGATGACCGTTTATCAGGAAGAGTATTTAACCTATTAATTACATTAGCTTGTTTCTTTCTTGCCTCAGTATCCATTGAGTTACTGTATCCCTACCCTTGGCTATTTATTATTGGATTAGCCCTCTCCACCTGGAGTTTTATCCTGTTAGGGTCGCTGGGGCAGCGTTATGCCACTATCGCGTTTGGCGCATTATTGATAGCGATTTACACCATGCTTGGGGTGTCGCTTTACAGCAGTTGGTATCAACAACCGTTTTTATTGCTCGTGGGCGCACTGTGGTACAACTTGCTAACCCTGTTGGGGCACGTCATCTTTCCAATCCGGCCATTGCAGGACAATCTGGCTCGCTGCTACCAGCAACTGGCACACTATCTGGAGGTCAAATCCAATCTGTTCGACCCCGATATCGAAGATAATGACCAACCGCTCATCGATGTGGCGATGGCAAATAGCCAACTCGTTGAGACGCTCAATCAGGCAAAAGCCTCACTGCTTACGCGATTGCGGGGCGATCGCGGTCAGCGCGGCACTCGCCGTACCCTGCACTATTATTTTGTCGCGCAGGATATTCACGAACGCGCCAGCTCTGCACATATTCAGTACGACCAGTTGCGCCATGCTCTGCGCTATACCGATGTCCCTTTTCGCTTTCAGCGCCTGCTGTTTATTCTGTCTCAGGCGTGCTTACAGGTTTGCCAATCGATTTTATTACAACAAAAATATCAGCATGACCATCGCATCGAACGGGCGTTTTTCCATCTTGATGCGGCGCTTAATCGTCTGGAGGCACAAGGTGAAGATGTCTTGTCAGTCAAAGCATTACGCCATCTTTTAAACAATTTGCGGGCGATTGAAGCGCAATTGGTCAACATTCAATCAGAGCAAATTCTGGAACGGAACAACCATCGTCTCTCTACAGAAAATCGGCTGTCTGAAGACAAAATTACCGGTTGGAGCGATGTCTGGCTGCGCATTTGTCGGCATCTTACGCCGCAATCGGCACTGTTTCGTCATGCGGTAAGAATGTCTTTAGTGCTGTGTACCGGTTACAGCATTATACAACTGACCGGCCTGCAACACGGTTACTGGATTTTGCTCACCAGCCTGTTTGTTTGCCAGCCTAACTACAGCGCAACGCGGCGGCGTCTCGCATTACGTATTATCGGCACGATCGGTGGCGTGTTATGTGGCGTTCCCCTACTGTATATCGTTCCATCACAAGAGGGGCAGTTAGCGTTGATAGTCATGAGTGGTGTGCTGTTTTTTGCCCTTAGAACGGTGCAATACGCACAAGCGACACTGTTTATTACGCTGCTGGTATTGATGTGCTTTAACCTGTTGGGCGAGGGGCTTGAGGTTGCGATTCCACGCGTTGTCGATACCTTGCTCGGTTGTGCTATCGCCTGGGCTGCGGTGAGTTTTATCTGGCCGGACTGGAAGTTTCGCCGTCTGGATGCGGTTATCAATAAAGCCGTCGAGCATGATTGCCGCTATCTTGATGCCATTATGGTGCAATATCATCAGGGTAAGGACAACAGCCTACCTTATCGTATTGCCCGCCGGGACGCCCACAACAGCGATGCAGAACTGGCATCGGTAGTATCAAACATGTCTGCCGAGCCTCACACCCAAGCCGACACATTGGAGCAGGCCTTCCGCCTAATGTGCCTGAACCATACCCTGCTCGGCTATATCTCAACGCTCGGCGCTCACCGCGCACGCATTGGCTCTGCCGATACGCTCCTGTTGCTCAACGATGCCGTCTGCTATGTGGGCGATGCCTTACACCAGAAGGCTCAGGAGCAAAGCCACTATGCGGCAGCATTAACGAAAGAGTTAGATGCGCTGAATAAGCGCATCCAGGCGCAATCGCCAGAAAAAAACAGCCATGAGCAGCTTGTGTTGCAACAAATTCGCTTAATCACAGGCTTGTTACCTGAACTGACGCAATTAAAAAAGCAGCTCATTGACCATGCGCATCACGCTACAGCAGCCACGTTATCTTCATCATCTTCATCGCCGCCAGCAGACAGGTAACACTAACCACAGCAGACGCCTCATCAAGGCTCATGACGCGCGATGGCGCGTACTGAGCGATATGATGGCGTATGCTGTTCAAACCATTCAATCAGTTCGCTACGCACGCCTTGAGGTAGGGCCGCCTGGTGAACACCACAAATTGCCCCGGCTAACGCCAGCAGCACATTCACACTCAAATGCTGACTCACAGACCTCAATTTGAGATAGCTGGTTTTCGCACCTAAACGGTGTAACTCATCAATATTCTTGATCCCCACTTTCCAGAGTAACCGCTCCAGATCGTGATTGATATTCGGCAAATCCTTCAGTCGAATACGACTGGCTCTGGCAGCTTTATCATGCCTGGCCCCCTGTAAAGACTGCATTCCTAATTCCAGTAGTGCTGTTTCATCTCGCCACAGCGTTTCACCAACCAGATAATAATTCAACGGCACAGGGATACCTCGTTTGGTATACACCAGCTTTGCTATCTGCCGGCCAAGAAAAAAATCTTCATTGTCCGGTGCCGCACGTAAATAGAGCTCACCACCGGATACCAGAGCAAAAATAACGCCATCAGCAGCAATGCTGTAACCACCGAATTGAGAACGCGAGAGAATGTTACCCAATGGCGCAAAGACGCGTTTCGCTTGCAAAATCCTTTTTTCACATAGGTTTTTCATTACTTATTCCTTGTATTGAAAGTTTTAACCTTATTTTTAAATGCATCCACATTCTTAACAATTAATTAAACACAGCCGCACAACATCTTCAAAGACAAAATGTGTTATCGCGGCAATGACATACTGATTATGCGAGACGCTTTCAGAAATTCTGATTGATCTTTGCCCACACAACAGATACTGTATTTACATACAGTATCACTGTGAGATCAACACTTATGCAGACTCAACTCATTCGTACCACGAGCGTTTGTCATGCTTCATCCCCTGCCCATAGCACAGTGACAACGGCAAACTCAGGTGGGTTTATCAGCGAAATTGTTTACAGTGATGGTCATACGCTATTAACGCCGCTGTTACTGCCGCTCTTACAGCAACTTGGGGCGCAATCACGCTGGTTACTTTGGTTGTCACCACAACAAAAACTGAGCCGCCTGTGGTTGCAGCAGGCGGGCCTACCGCTGGAAAAAATGGTCGAGCTTTATCGCGTTAAATCCATATCGATTGTTGACGCAATGGAGAGAGCGTTGATGACGGGCAACTATAGCGCGGTGCTGTGTTGGTTAGACAACGAGCTGGATAATGAACAAAAAGTGCGGTTACAAAACGCTGCTTTGCATGGAAATACCTATGGGTTCATCCTGCGTTCAGAGGAAAAAACAATCGTAAGACACTTTTCCACACTGAGAATTCACTCTGGATTGTATCATTAAGTGAATATTGGGATTTTTCTTACCCACAACCCCTGTTCTGAGCATCATCCCTGAAAATACAGCGCCCGCGCTGTAATCACGAAGTTTTAATATCAGGGTATTTCAGAATAATCAGATAAAATCGCTGATTAATTGTTAGTAGTTATGTATGAATGGCCGGTTTTTTCAAGGAGCCTGTCACATCATACTTGTAACTTTCTCCCCACGTTGTAGACTTTAGCACGCTGGAGTTGCCCTTCATCATAACGTCAGTTGACTGGCAGTAGTTATTACACCGAGGGCAATGTCTCCGTGAAAGGATTTTAACCAAAGGCGGATTAGCGTTCAGCGCTAATTGCCGATTTGGATGATAATGAGGCGTAAAATGAAAAAAACAGCTATCGCGATTGCAGTGGCACTGGCTGGCTTTGCTACCGTAGCACAAGCCGCACCGAACGATAACACTTGGTACGCAGGTGGTAAACTGGGTTGGTCCCAGTATCACGATACCAACCTGACTGGCAATGGCTACAATGTCACCAACCCGTCCAAAAATCAGTTGGGCGCTGGTGCATTTGGTGGCTATCAGGCAAACCAGTACCTGGGTTTTGAAATGGGCTATGACTGGCTGGGTCGTATGAAATACGCCGAAGGCAACCATGGCAGTTTCAAAGCTCAGGGCGTTCAGTTGGCAGCCAAATTGAGCTACCCGATTGTTGACGATCTCGACGTCTATACCCGTCTGGGTGGTTTTGTATGGCGCGCTGACAGCAAAGACAGCACTGGCCCAAGCAACCACGATACCGGTGTTTCTCCGCTGGCCGCAGTCGGTGTTGAATACGCAGTCACCAAAAACTGGGCTACCCGTCTGGACTATCAGTGGGTGAACAACATCGGCGACTCAGCAACCGTTGGTGGTCGTCCTGATAATGGCCTGTTGAGCGTTGGCGTTTCTTACCGTTTCGGTCAGGAAACTGCTGCCCCAGCTCCGGCTCCTGTTGCTGCACCGGCTCCGGTTGCCGCTCCAGCGCCAGTAGTACAGACCAAGCGTTTCACGCTGAAATCTGACGTGCTGTTTAACTTCAACAAAGCAACGCTGAAACCGGAAGGCCAGCGCTCACTGGATCAGCTGTACACCCAGTTAAGCACTCTGGATCCGAAAGATGGCTCTGTTGTCGTTATGGGCTTTACTGACCGTCTGGGTTCTGATCAGTACAACCTGACTCTGTCTACCAAACGCGCACAGACTGTTGTTGATTACCTGGTACACAAAGGTATTCCTTCTAACAAGATCTCCGCTCGTGGTATGGGCAAAGCCAACCCGGTTTCTGGCTCTAGCTGCGCTAACACCAAAGCTCGCGCTGCACTGATCGACTGCCTGGCACCCGATCGTCGCGTTGAAATCGAAGTTAAAGGCATCAAAGACGTAGTGACTCAGCCTCAGGCTTAATCACGCTGATACGTCATTACTGTCTTAAAGGGACTGCTTGCCTGCTGTGTTAAAACAGCCGGTTCTCTTAGAGAAAGTCAGTGCCTTTTAACAAAAACAGCCCTTTTTTTAGGGCTGTTTTTTTATTGTCTGATATATATTGCCAAACCCTGAGCACGCCCGGCTGAAAATACGCTCAATCAGCCTGTGTTATAGCGACAATCACTCAGGCAGAAGTGAATGCTATGAGACCTGTGCTTCAGTTTAGGTTAATTTCCAAGATATAATTCAGTTTTTGCGCCTTACATCTCATTTTAAGCGCAATCGTTACATAAAATGACGACCAAAAATCGGCCCCTATCATAATTTGGAGCAAACATGTCCAACATTCTGCAATTTATTCTGGCTCTGATTGTTGTCGCCGGCTTGTCACTGCTGGTGTGCCGCGATCGCAAAAGCATTCGCATCCGGTATATTATTCAGCTTCTAGTTATCGAAATTCTGCTCGCTTACTTCTTCCTCTACTCAAGCGCCGGTCTGGGCTTTGTTCAGGGCTTTGCAGGCTTATTTGATAAACTGCTGGCTTTCGCTGGTGAAGGTACAGGGTTTGTCTTTGGGAATATCGGCAATAATGGTTTCGTCTTCTTCCTGAAAGTGCTGTGCCCAATCGTCTTCATTTCTGCCTTGATTGGGATTTTGCAACACATCAAACTGTTACCACTGGTTATCCGCCTGATTGGTACCGTGCTCTCCAAAATCAACGGCATGGGTAAGCTGGAATCCTTTAATGCGGTAAGCTCACTGATCCTCGGTCAGTCTGAAAACTTCATCGCTTATAAAGATATCCTGGGTCAGATGTCCGAAAAACGCATGTACACCATGGCGGCAACCGCGATGTCTACGGTATCTATGTCGATTGTCGGTGCCTACATGTCCATGCTGGAGGCCAAATATGTTGTTGCCGCGCTGGTACTCAATATGTTTAGCACCTTCATCGTCCTGTCACTGATTAACCCCTACCAGACAAGTGAAGAGAAAGAGCTGCACTTAAACGATCTGCACGAAGGACAGAGTTTCTTCGAAATGCTGGGTGAATATATTCTGGCAGGCTTTAAAGTTGCGATTATCGTCGCGGCGATGCTGATTGGTTTTATCGCCCTGATTGCCGCCATCAACGCACTGTTTAGCGCAGTATTCGGTCTGAGCTTCCAGGAAATTCTGGGTTATGTGTTCTATCCGTTTGCCTGGATTGTGGGCGTACCGAAGGCAGAAGCGTTGCAGGTCGGTAGCATCATGGCAACCAAACTGGTTTCTAACGAATTTGTAGCCATGATAGAAATGCAGAAAATCGCGGCACAGTTATCACCGCGTAGCGTTGGCATTCTGTCAGTCTTTCTGGTGTCATTCGCGAACTTTGCCTCTATCGGTATTGTGGCTGGTGCTATCAAAGGCCTTAACGAGATGCAGGGCAACACCGTTTCTCGCTTTGGTCTAAAACTTGTTTATGGTTCTACGCTGGTCAGTTTGCTGTCTGCTGCGGTAGCAGGTCTGGTGCTGTAATACCCGGCCCTCGCCAATGCGTGATGACACGTAACGCCATAAAATGGTGTTCTCTATCCCCGATGTGCCTTACATCGGGGATTTTTTTCTACAAACCCTGACATATCTTCCACATTTCCTCCATCTTTTGTCCTTCAGTTGATGTTTAAACTAGTATCATAATATTCAGTGTTTCATGGGCTTATGTTTGCCTGTGCTGATGGGAGGTTCCTTTTACTATTATGAACGCCACACGCTTATTTCGTTTACTCATACTGGCTGCCGCTATCGTTGCAGCATTTTTTATCTGGCGGCATGTCAAACCATCAGAAGAACCGGCAAGCGGGGCGACAACAGCACAGCAAACAACACGCCAGGGGCAAAACCGTAGTGGAGGCGGTCGCCGGGGCTCTTCAGCGCCACCGCCGGTGCAAGCAGCCCTCTCCTCTTCGTCATCCGTACCCTATTACTTATCTGCGCTGGGGACGGTCACGGCCGCTAACACAGTAACCGTGCATAGCCGTGTGAGCGGCCAACTGATGGCTCTCCACTTTCAGGAGGGGCAACAAGTTAAAGCCGGTGATTTACTGGCAGAAATTGACCCCCGTCCGTTCGAGGTGGCGCTGACCCAGGCGCAAGGCCAGTTAGCGAAAGATCAGGCCCTGCTGGTCAACGCCCGGCAAGACCTGTCACGCTATCAACAGTTATCAAAAACCGGCCTGGTCTCCCGCCAGCAGTTGGACACACAGGAATCGCTGGTACGCCAATACGAAGCGACGGTGAAATCGGATCAAGGCTCGGTTGCCAGCGCACAGTTGCAGCTCGACTACAGCCGAATTACCGCACCGTTTAGTGGTCGCGTTGGCTTACGCCAGATGGATATCGGCAACTACGTCACCAGCACCGATAATTTGCTAGTGCTGACGCAAACTCACCCTATCGATACGGTATTTACCATACCGGAAAGCGATATCGCCACCGTCCTGAAAGCGCAGAAATCGGGCCAACCAATACCGGTAGAAGCCTGGGATCGCGCCAATCGCCAACTGCTCTCCCAGGGGCGTTTACTCAGTATGGATAACCAGATAGACACCACCACGGGCACCGTCAAACTGAAAGCCCGCTTTGACAATAATGATGACACGCTGTTTCCCAACCAGTTTGTCAACATCAAAATGAAAGTGGATACGCTGCAAAACGTGGTCATCGCCCCCTCATCGGCTATCCAAATGGGTAACGAAGGCCACTTTGTCTGGGTACTCAACGATAAAGATCAGGTCAGTAAACACATTATTACCACCAGCATTCAATATGGGCCGCAAACGGTTGTCACCAGCGGCTTGAATGCCGGTGAACGGGTGATAACCGACGGTATCGACAGGTTGACAGAAGGTGCCCGCGTTGAAGTCTTGGCTCCCGCGACAGCAGCGCCGCAGGCTACGGCTGGCGGTGAAAAACATCAGCGTAATGCGGAGAAATCCTGATGCAGGAGACGACGACGCCGATGCAAGACCCCACGCCGGTTACGGGGGGCGGCCCCTCTCGCCTGTTTATTCTCAGGCCGATTGCGACCACGCTACTGATGGTGGCGATTTTACTTGCCGGGATTGTCGGCTACCGCGCCTTGCCGGTTTCCGCGTTACCTGAAGTCGATTATCCAACCATACAGGTGGTCACACTGTATCCAGGCGCGAGCCCGGACGTCATGACCTCGGCGGTGACAGCGCCGTTGGAGCATCAATTTGGCAGTATGTCTGGCCTGAAACAAATGTCGAGCCAGAGTGCGGGCGGCGCATCGGTCATCACCCTGCAATTTCAGCTCTCGCTCTCGCTGGATGTCGCCGAGCAGGATGTGCAGGCGGCCATTAATGCCGCAACGAATTTATTGCCAAGCGATCTGCCCTTTCCGCCAACTTACAGTAAGGTCAATCCTGCCGATCCGCCGATTATGACGCTGGCGGTCACGTCAACGGCGCTGCCGATGACGCAAGTACAAGACATGATAGAAACGCGCATTGCGCAAAAAATCGCTCAGGTTGAGGGGGTTGGGCTGGTGGCACTGGCTGGAGGGCAGCGTCCTTCAGTGCGCGTGAAACTCAATCCCGGCGCATTGGCCGCCAATGGACTTAGCAGTGAGAATGTACGCACGGCGATCACGGCGGCTAACGTCAACACGCCAAAAGGCAGCTTTGATGGCCCATCACGCTCTGTCACCTTATCGGCAAACGATCAGATGCGTTCGTTGGATGATTACCGCCGGCTCATTATTAGCTGGAAAAACGGCGCGCCAGTGCGCTTGCAAGATGTCGCTGACGTTGAGCAAGAGCCGGAGAATACCCGATTAGCCGCCTGGTCTAATCAAAATCAAGCCATCATCTTGAATATTCAGCGCCAGCCCGGCGCTAACGTTATCGCGACAGCAGACCATATCCGCAGCCTGCTGCCCGCGTTAAAAGCCAGTATGCCAAAGTCAGTGGACATTAACCTGCTGACCGATCGCACCACCACCATCCGCGCCTCGGTAGACGACGTACAGTTCGAGTTACTGCTGGCCATCGCGTTGGTGGTGATGGTGATTTACCTGTTCTTGCGTAATGCGGTCGCAACACTGATCCCAAGCATTGCCGTGCCGCTGTCGCTGGTCGGAACCTTTGCGGCCATATATTTTCTTGGTTTTTCCATCAATAACCTGACGTTGATGGCACTCACTATCGCCACCGGTTTTGTGGTTGATGATGCGATAGTGGTTATCGAGAACATCGCCCGTTATATCGAAAAAGGGGAAAAACCGTTACAGGCCGCGCTAAAAGGGGCGGGAGAAATCGGTTTTACTATCATTTCGTTGACCTTCTCGCTGATTGCCGTACTCATCCCGTTGCTGTTTATGGGCGATATTATTGGCAGATTGTTCCGTGAATTCGCCGTCACACTGGCAGTTTCTATCCTCATCTCGGCAGTCGTCTCACTGACGCTGACACCAATGATGTGCGCCCGTCTGCTCAGTCATCAGGCGCTCACACATCAAAACCGCTTTACACGCGCCAGCGAGCGCTTTTTCGATGCCGTAATAGCCCTTTACGGTCGCGGCCTGACACGGGTATTAAGCCACCCTTGGGTGACGCTTGGCGTTGCCATTGGTACGCTGGCTCTGACCGTTATTCTCTATATCGTTATCCCGAAAGGCTTTTTCCCGATTCAGGACAACGGCATCATTCAAGGGACGGTGCAAGCCTCACAAACCATCTCTTTTAGCGGCATGGTGGATAAGCAACAGCAAGTCAGCCGACTGATTCTAAAAGACCCGGCAGTTGAGAGTGTGTCGTCATTCATTGGCGTCGATGGCACGAATCCATCGCTCAACAGTGGCCGGTTGCAAATCAATCTAAAATCGCTGGAAGATCGCCACGAGCGCATTCAGGAAGTGATAGACCGGTTGCAACAGCAAACAGCGGCAATACCGGGTGTTAGGCTCTATCTGCAACCGGTGCAAGATCTGACTATCGACACACAAGTGAGCCGAACACAGTACCAGTTTACCTTGCAAACCATGTCGCTTGATGAACTCAGCACCTGGGTGCCCAAACTCACGGCTGAATTACAAAAGCTGCCGCAAGTGCAGGATGTCAGCAGCGACTGGCAAGAAGGCGGTGCCGTTGGCTATGTCAAAGTGAATCGGGACAGCGCCAGCCGTCTTGGTATCACCATGTCACAGATAGACAGTGCGCTTTACAATGCGTTCGGGCAGCGGCTTATCTCCACGATTTACACGCAGTCAAACCAATATCGCGTGGTGTTGGAACAACAGCATGACCACAATGATGGTCTGGCATCGCTTGATGCTATCCGCTTGATCAACAGCACCGGCGGCACCGTTCCCCTTAGCAGTATCGCCACGATTGAAGAGCGGCAAGGGCCGCTGTCGATAAACCATATCGATCAGTTCCCCTCCACCACGATTTCATTCAATGTGGCACCCGGCTATGCGCTGGGCGATGCGGTGACAGCGATTACACAAGCCCAGCAACAGATGCAATTGCCAAGCGATATCATCACCCGTTTCCAGGGCAGTACGCTGGCATTCCAGTCTGCGTTAACCAGCACTATCTGGCTGGTGGTCGCCGCGATTGTCGCGATGTATATCGTGCTTGGCGTATTGTATGAAAGCTTTATTCATCCGGTGACTATCCTTTCTACCTTGCCTACCGCCGGAGTCGGTGCGCTGTTGGCATTAATGCTGGCGGGTAGCGATCTGAATATTATCGCTATTATCGGCATCATCCTGCTGATTGGTATCGTGAAGAAAAACGCCATCATGATGATAGATTTTGCGCTGGCGGCAGAGCGTGAGCAGGGGATGCCGCCCTATCAGGCGATTTATCAGGCGTGTCTGCTGCGTTTTCGTCCCATCCTGATGACGACGATGGCTGCACTACTCAGTGCCGTCCCGCTGATGTTTAGTACCGGCGTGGGCGCCGAGCTACGTCGTCCACTCGGAGTCTGTATGGTGGGCGGATTGGTGATGAGCCAGGTCTTGACCCTCTTTACCACCCCGGTGATTTACCTGTTATTTGACCGGCTGGCACACCGTTTACGCCGCCGTCAGGCACAAAAACAGGAAGGGGAAATACAGTGAAGTTTTTCGCGCTGTTTATCCACCGTCCGGTTGCCACGACGCTACTGGCACTGGCGATAGCCTTGTGCGGTCTGCTCGGTTATCAATTACTGCCGGTTTCACCGCTGCCGCAGGTCGATTACCCGGTGATTTCCGTCTCCGCGTCGCTGCCTGGCGCATCGCCAGAAACCATGGCGTCGTCGGTGGCTACGCCGCTTGAGCGCTCGCTGGGGCGCATTGCGGGCATAAACGAAATGACGTCGATGAGCTCCCTCGGCAGCACCCGCATCATTTTGCAATTTGCCCTGGAGCGGGATATCAATGGCGCGGCCCGCGATGTGCAGGCCGCCATTAACGCAGCCCAGAGCCTGTTGCCGAGTAGCATGCCAAGCCGCCCTTATTATCGCAAAGTCAATCCGTCAGACGCGCCAGTGGTGATAATGACATTGACCTCAGATACCTATAGCCCCGGCCAGCTCTATGACTACGCCTCGACTCAAATCGCCCAGCGGGTGTCGCAAATCGAGGGGGTGGGCGATGTCACCATCGGCGGCAGCTCACTGCCTGCGGTGCGGGTATCGCTTAATCCTCAGGCTCTGTTTAATCAAGGGGTAGCGCTCGACGAAGTACGCCAGTCGATAGCGCAGGCGAACGTGCGCCAACCGGTCGGCAGCGTTGATAGTGCCAGTAAGCACTACCAGCTTCAGACAAATGATGCGCTGAAGACGGCAGATGCATATAAATCACTGATTATTCACTACAATAATGGAGCTGCGGTACGCTTGAGCGACGTAGCGACGGTGAAAGACTCGGTACAGAATGTGCTTAACGCCGGGATGACCAACGCCAAGCCTGCGATTCTGGTACTGATTCGCCGCGCACCGGATGCCAATATCATCGCAACGGTCGATGCCATTCGCGCCTCAATGCCGGAACTGCAAGCGATGGTGCCAGCCGCCATCACGCTGGATATCGCGCAAGACCGCTCTCCAACCATTCGTGCCTCGCTGCGTGATGTGGAACGCTCACTGACCATTGCAGTGTCGCTGGTTATTCTGGTTGTGTTTTTATTCTTACGCTCCGCTCGCGCAACCTTGATCCCGGCCATCGCCGTGCCGGTATCGCTAATTGGCACCTTTTCCGCTATGTACCTGTGCGGCTTTAGCCTCAATAACCTGTCACTTATGGCCCTTACCGTAGCGACCGGCTTTGTGGTGGATGACGCGATTGTGGTGCTGGAAAATATCTCGCGCCACGTCGAGGCGGGGATGAAACCCTTACAGGCTTCATTACAAGGGGTGCGAGAGGTTGGTTTCACCGTGGTCTCCATGAGCCTGTCGCTGATTGCCGTATTTATTCCGCTGCTGTTTATGAGCGGTTTGCCGGGCCGACTGTTTCGGGAGTTCTCCATCACCCTGTCAGTCGCGATTCTTATCTCGCTGCTGGTATCGATTACGCTAACACCAATGATGTGCGCGCGATTGCTGCGAGCCCATGGGCCGCGCACTCAGCCTCGCACCCGGGGCTTTAACCGTCTGTTACTGGGGTTACAGCAAGGGTATGGCCGCACATTACGTTGGGTACTAAACCATACACGCTGGGTCATGCTGGTATTACTTGGCACGATTAGCCTGAGCGTCTGGCTCTATATCACTATTCCCAAAACGTTTTTCCCGGAACAAGACACCGGGCGATTGATGGGGTTTATTCAAGCCGACCAGAGCATCTCATTTCAGGCCATGAAGCAAAAGCTTCAGGATTTTATGACTATCGTACGGGCCGATCCGGCGGTTGAGAACGTGACCGGTTTCACCGGAGGGATGCGCACGAATAGCGGCTCGATGTTCATTAGTCTCAAACCGCTTTCACAGCGCGATGCCAGTGCGCAGCAAGTCATTACCCGGCTACGAGCCAAGCTTGCCAATGAGCCGGGGGCCAACCTGTATCTGATGGCGGTGCAGGACGTGCGTATCGGTGGGCGTGAGTCCAATGCCGGGTATCAGTATTCCCTGTTGTCTGATGACCTGACGGTGCTACGCACCTGGGAGCCCAAAATTCGTGAAGCCCTGACGAAGCTGCCAGAGCTGGCGGATGTCAGTTCCGATCAGCAAGACAAAGGGGCAGAGCTGATGATGGAATATGATAGAGATGCGATGGCCCGTCTGGGGATTAATGTATCCAGCGTCAACGCGTTGTTGAATAACGCTTTTGGTCAACGGCAAATCTCCACCATTTATCAGCCGATGAACCAGTATAAAGTGGTGATGGAGGTTGACCCGGCCTACACCCAAGACCCCACCTCGCTCGATAAGATGTTTGTCATCAATAATAACGATAAACCGATCCCGTTATCGTTTTTTGCCCGCTGGCGTCCGGCCAATACGCCGCTTGCGGTTAACCATCAGGGGCTGTCCGCCGCTGCCACACTTTCGTTTAACTTACCGGAAGGGGCCAGCCTGTCGGATGCCACGGCCGCCATTGAACGCACCATGACCTCACTGGGCGTGCCGCCTTCGATTCGCGGCCAGTTTGCCGGTACGGCGCTCGCCTTTCAGCAATCGCAGCATTCACAAATGGTGCTGATTATCGCCGCGATTATTACGGTCTACATCGTCTTGGGTATTTTGTATGAGAATGTGGCGCACCCGCTCACCATTCTCTCAACGCTGCCTTCTGCCGGTGTCGGCGCTTTACTGGCATTGGAGCTTTTTAACAAACCCTTTAGCCTGATTGCGCTGATAGGCATCCTGCTGTTGATTGGTATCGTGAAGAAAAACGCCATCATGATGGTGGATTTTGCGCTGGTGGCGCAGCGAGATGGCAAGTTATCGGCGCAGGAGGCTATTTTTCGCGCCTGCATGCTGCGCTTTCGCCCGATTATGATGACGACCATGGCCGCGCTGTTTGGCGCACTACCGCTGGTGCTGGGCAGCGGCGATGGCTCTGAGTTGCGCCAGCCGCTGGGTATTACTATTGTCGGGGGACTGGTGATGAGCCAGTTACTGACCATCTATACCACACCGGTGGTGTACCTGTTCTTTGATGGTCTCAGCCAGCGTTTGCGCAGAACAAAAAACCGCGAACAACGTGAACCATCGGCATGATGCGATGAGAAATGATCGGTTGGCTGGTACGCTCATTCAATCAGGCTTTGCGGCAATATCGCGCGCCGTCATCCAATATGCGCCGGGGCTCCCCCGGCCTGTTCAGGGAGCCATGCCTTCCCGGGAGTTGCCTGTAGCATGACCACACAACCGCCGGCCTCCGTGCGCTGGCAATTATGGATTGTCGCGTTCGGTTTTTTCATGCAGACGCTGGATACCACCATCGTCAACACCGCCCTGCCCTCCATGGCAGCGAGCCTCAATGAAAGCCCGCTGAGTATGCACTCCGTGATTGTCGCTTATGTGTTGACAGTCGCCATGGTGCTGCCAGCCAGCGGCTGGCTGGCCGACCGGCTCGGTGTGCGTAATATCTTCTTTTCCGCCATTGTGTTGTTTAGTCTGGGCTCGTTACTCTGCGCCCGTTCACAAACACTGGATGCGTTACTGTTTTCCCGCGTCATTCAGGGCATTGGCGGCGCGATGATGGTGCCGATTGGCCGCCTGACGGTGATGAAACTGGTGCCGCGCGATCAATACATGGCCGCCATGACATTCGTGACGCTGCCTGGGCAAATCGGGCCATTGATGGGGCCGACGCTCGGTGGATTTCTGGTGCAATATGCCAGTTGGCACTGGATCTTCCTGATTAATATCCCGGTCGGCGTGATAGGTGCCCTCGCCACCTGGTTATTGATGCCCAATTTTACCCTGCCTGCGCGTCGTTTTGATCTACCGGGTTTTCTTTATCTGGTCATGGCGATGGGCAGCCTGACGCTGGCGCTTGATGGGCAAAAAAGCCTTGGTTTATCTACGCTTGCGTTATCCGTACTGGTATTCATCGGGTTACTGGCATTGCTGGCCTACTGGCTGCATGCAAGAGAAAACGAGCGCGCGTTGTTCAATCTGCGCTTGTTTGACACGCACAGCTTTAGCATCGGGTTGGTTGGCGGCTGGCTGGCGCGTATCGGCAGCGGTATGTTGCCATTCATGACGCCGGTATTTTTACAACTCGGCCTCGGTTATTCACCGTTCCATGCCGGTATGATGATGATCCCCCTGGTGCTCGGTAATATGGGCATGAAACGGCTGGTCGTGATGACTGTTAACCGCTTCGGCTATCGCAACGTCTTGGTGGCTTCTACGCTGGTGTTGGCACTGGCGACACTGCTGTTTGCATTGGTGGCGATGATGAGCTGGCAGTGGATGATGCCGGTGGTGCTGCTACTGGTCGGCATGGTAAACGGCATCCGGTTTTCGACCATGAACACGCTGACACTCAAAGACCTGCCCGACACGCTAGCCAGCGGTGGCAATAGTCTGCTGTCGATGTCGATGCAGCTTTCAACCAGTATGGGCGTCACACTCGCGGGTATGTTACTGGGCTTTTTTGCCCAGACACACCTGGTAGCAGGCGCAGAACACACTCACGACGTCTTTCTTTATACCTATCTCTGTATGGCCGCAGTGATGGCTTTCCCGGCGCTGATTTTTATCCGGGCACCGCAAGACATCGTCCCCCAGACCACGCTGACACGCACTTCCCGAGGTCAATGATGCGATTCGGTATTACGGCCAGAATGTTTCTGGCTATCTTTTCTACCTGCATGCTGGTGCTGATCATCATGCATTTTGGCGTCCGTCTCAGTTTTGAGAAGGGCTTTATCGACTACATTCGCCACGGCAATGAGCAGCGTGCGGTACAAATTAAAGAGCTGCTGGAAGAACAATACCAGTTGCACGGCAACTGGGAATTTCTGCGTAGCCGGGATCAAGGCATTTTTTCGATGATCCGCACACTGGATCAAAACAGCAATGAGGCATTACAGGGCTGGCGTACTCGTTTTTGGGTACTCGATAACAATCGTAATCGGCTGCTCGGCCCGCCGGTGCCGCTCCCTGCCGATAGCACTACGCTGCCGCTGATTGTGCAGCAGCACACCGTAGGCTTTATTGTCAGCGCACCGGTCGAAGGGCTCACCCGCAGTGCCGATATCAATTTCGACAGGCAGCAACAGCGAACCAGTTGGCTGATAGTGGCCTTCACCACCTTGCTGGCCGCCGTTGTGACCTGGCGATTATCTCGCGGTTTGCTGGCCCCGGTGAAACGGCTGGTCAATGGTATCCATCAGCTGGCAGGCGGGGATTTTAGCACTCGGGTCCGTGGCAATGAACGCGATGAACTGGGACGGCTGGCGCAAGATTTTAACCAACTGGCATCGGCACTGGAGAAGAACGAACAGTCTCGCCGGGCATTTATGGCTGATATTTCCCATGAATTACGCACCCCGCTGGCGGTATTGCGTGGTGAGCTCGAAGCGCTGCAAGATGGCGTGCGCAAGCCCGATACAGCCGCATTCAGCTCATTACAGGCAGAAGTGGTCATGCTGGCAAAACTGGTGGATGACCTGCATCAATTGTCATTGTCCGACCTCGGTGCGCTGGCTTATCGTAAAAGCGCAGTAAATGTCTCTACCCTGCTGCAAGTGGCCGTTGCTGCGTTTAACGAACGTTTTCAGCATAAACAGATAGCGCTTCACACCCACTTGCATCCACAAGCCGTCGTCTTTGGCGACCCGGATCGCCTAAGCCAGCTCTTTAATAATTTTCTGGAAAATAGCCTGCGCTATACCGATGAAGGCGGCAGATTAACCGTAGAGACAGAGCTACGTCCGCAGTGGCTGGTTATCCACTGGCATGACAGCGCGCCCGGTATTACCGATGAGCAGCTATCACTCATTTTTGAGCGGTTCTACCGTGCAGAAAGCTCGCGCAACCGCGCCAGCGGAGGCTCTGGGCTCGGGCTTGCCATTTGCGCCAACATCGTTGAGGCGCACGAAGGGCGGCTGTATGCTGGCCACTCACCACTCGGCGGCGTACACCTCACCGTCGAGCTACCTTTACACCTCTACCAGAACAGGTAACTAACATGACTGCATCGTCGTTTGTCTCAACCGGTGATGACCCCTTGCCGGTACTGATAGTAGAAGATGAACCCAAACTTGGGCAGTTGCTGGTGGATTATCTGCAAGCCTCAGGTTATGCCACCCACTGGTTAACGCAGGGTGAAGAGGTTGAACCTTGGGTGCGCGAACATCCCTGCCAACTCATTCTGCTGGACTTAATGCTGCCAGGCCGTGATGGGTTAACGCTCTGCCGTGCAATCCGTGGCTTTTCCAACGTTCCTATTATTATGGTAACAGCACGCAGCGATGAGATTGACCGGCTACTGGGGCTGGAAATTGGCGCGGATGATTATATTTGTAAACCCTACAGCCCACGCGAAGTGGTTGCACGGGTGAAAACCTTGCTACGCCGTTGCCGCTGGCAACATGAACCGAAAGCCAATGATGCCGTGTCTGCGTTACTGATAGACCAGCATCGTTATCAGGCAAGCTATCTGGGTCGGCAGCTCGATTTAACGCCAGCCGAATTCCGGCTGTTAAAAACGCTCTCAGCCGAACCGGGACGCGTCTTTTCACGCGAGCAGCTGCTCGATCACCTGTATGACGATTATCGGGTGGTAACGGATAGAACGATCGACAGCCACATTAAGAACCTGCGGCGTAAGCTTGAGATGTTTGACCAGGAAACCTCGTTCATTCGCACCGTTTACGGTATGGGCTATCGCTGGGAAGCCGCCGCCAGCCAGGAAACGCCGGAATAGACCAATCTGGCGAGTCGGCAAGCGCTCATCAAAGATACTGTCTGACTCGGTTAAAAATTTGCAATTTCCAGTTCGTTTCCAACTGCTAGCATAGTCATCAATATAATAACCATGATGGGGATGAGTATGTCGGGATTAGTGGATGGCAAATGGGTTGACGGCGATGTCGCGGCTGAAGAGATCAAAGGCGGGGCGTTTCATCGTCAGGAAACCCGGTTTCGTGATACCGAGCTCGCCCCCGAAGCAGGGCGCTACCACCTGTTTGTCTCGTATTTGTGCCCGTGGGCATCACGCACGCTGATTTTTCGCAACCTAAAAGGGTTACAACACGTGGTGCACTTATCGGTGGCGGAACCACGTATTGGCGATCAGGGCTGGGAATTCAGCATACCGCAAGATGCGGGTGATAACATCGGGCCGGTACGTTACCTGCATCAGCTTTATACCGCCAGCAATGCGCACTACACCGGCAAAGTCTCCGTACCGGTATTGTGGGACAGGCAAGAAGGCCGCATCGTCAATAATGAATCAGCAGAGATTATTCGCCTTTTTAATCAAGCATTTAATGCACTGACCGGCAACACGCTGGACTTTTATCCCCCCGCATTGCAACCGGTCATCGACCAGTGGAACAGCCTGATTTATGACCATATCAATAATGGCGTGTATAAAACCGGGTTTGCCAAAACACAGGAACACTATGAACAGGCTGTCGTTAATCTGTTTAACGCATTAGAGACTGTAGAGGCCCACCTTGGGCAGCACCGTTATCTGGCCGGTGATACGCTAACGGAAGCAGACTGGCGGCTGTTTGTGACACTGATTCGTTTTGATGCGGCGTACCACGGCGCATTTAAATGCAACCTGCGTCGTCTGGAGGATTACCCGCAGCTTACCGGGTATCTGCGCGAGCTCTATCAGTGGCCCGGGGTAAAAGAGACGGTCAACATCGGGCATATCAAAGCCGGTTATTATGGTATTCGCTGGCTGAACCCGACAGAAATTATCCCTAAAGGCCCGATATTGGATTTTGAGCAACCACACGGGCGTGAGCGCGTTGGCCCTTCTGCCGGGGTGCGCTTTTCTTAACCCACGTTCCTTTTATTCGCTTTATTCGCCTGATACACCCAACACACGGTGACAAAATAGTATCACCGCGTGTTGGTTTCACACGCAGAGACACCCGCCACCTATTTCCCCTCTTCCTACACCCACAGCGCGCTCGCACCCTTTATCACACTCTTGATCGCATTCTTGATGATAACCATTGCGCAGAGCCGCTCGGCGGTGGCTCGAAAGTGATGACTTTTTGTTAATCTATCGCTTATTATTATTTCAATTTATTAGAAAAAATTGCGCCACCAAACCAAGAATTTATTCAAAGGAAGATGATGAATATTTCAACTGATGATGATTGCCTGGGGTTTGACACAACCTGTGCACTTGCTAAACATTTGAAAGTCATAAGATACAGTGATGGTTTTTTTAGCTCAATTCCACATGACTTCTTCCAAAACTGGCTTGGAGAGCAATCTGATATTGGTTTATTTCACATAGGTAAAGGCTCTGGAGTAGGGGTCGGTTCAGTAGTGAAATATGATTCAGGCGCTCAAAACTTAAGAATTGGCAGGTTTGTTGCGGGAGGCTGCCGGTTAAAGTTCATTTTAAACGGGCAGCATGAAATGCGAACCATCTCGACAGCCATGTTTTCTCTGTTTAGTGAAGAGCTCCAAAACCCGTTACAACCCCAATATCAAGACTCGATTGTTAAAAATGACGTCTGGATCGGTGATGAAACGATGATGTTGGGCGGCGGCATTATTGAAAATGGATGCGTTATTGGCGCTCGCTCGTTACTGCCGCCAAACTTCAGAAGTGAAGCCTACGGTATTTATGCAGGGACACCGGCAAAACTCATTCGCTTTCGTTTTTCAGAAAAAATTCGTGAAGCGTTATTAGATCTCGCCTGGTGGGATATGCCTGAATTATTTGGGTGGATAAAACAGCATATGCAGTTTTTTTTAGTCGATCTTACTGATGATGAGGCAAAAAGCCTTGATGTTATCTGCGAGCTCAAAGAGGAAAAACAGCGCTGGTTAGCCACACACGCAACGCCCAAATAATCTCTCGCCACATGCGTGCTGGCCCCTACACCATCAAGGCCAGCACCTGTTACGCCTGCTTCAACACCTATACCAGCCTCAACGCTTACGCCAGCCTCAACACCCACACTTTTTCTATGCACTTTTCGCTTGCTGACTGCTGATTTTTACCGCCATTGGCGCTAGAATCTGCCGCCTTTAACTGCTCCCGAGCGGGAGCAGCCTGACCTGTGATCAGACTCGAGAGAAACCATGTTCAAACCAGAATTACTGTCTCCGGCCGGTACGTTAAAAAATATGCGTTACGCTTTTGCGTACGGCGCAGATGCAATTTATGCCGGTCAGCCCCGTTATAGCCTGCGAGTACGCAATAACGAGTTCAACCATCAAACACTGGCGCAAGCCATCAGTGAAGCGCATTCGCTGGGGAAAAAGTTTTATGTGGTGGTGAACATCGCGCCTCATAACGCCAAGTTGAAAACCTTCTTACGTGATTTACAGCCTGTTGTCGATATGCAGCCCGATGCGCTCATCATGTCTGATCCTGGGCTCATTATGCTGGTACGTGAGAACTTCCCACAGATGCCAATTCACCTGTCGGTGCAGGCTAATGCGGTAAACTGGGCGACGGTGAAATTCTGGCAGCAAATGGGATTAAGCCGGGTGATTCTCTCGCGTGAGTTATCGCTTGAAGAGATTGAAGAAATCCGCGCTCAGGTGCCGGAAATGGAACTGGAAATTTTCGTGCATGGCGCGCTGTGTATGGCCTATTCCGGGCGCTGCCTGCTCTCGGGTTATATTAACAAGCGCGATCCAAACCAGGGCACCTGCACCAATGCCTGCCGGTGGGAATATAAAGTGCAGGAAGGCAAAGAGGATGATACCGGCAATATCGTCCATATTCATGAGCCTATCGCGATTACAGAAGTCGGGAGCACCGCTGTTCAGCCCACACTCGGTATCGGCGCACCGACGGATAAAGTGTTCATGCTAGAAGAGAGCCAGCGACCAGGCGAGTACATGAGTGCGTTTGAAGATGAACACGGCACTTACATCATGAACTCTCGCGATCTGCGCGCGATTCAGCACGTCGAACGGTTAACCAAAATGGGCGTTCACTCCCTGAAAATCGAGGGGCGCACCAAATCGTTCTACTACTGTGCGCGTACAGCGCAGGTTTATCGTCAGGCTATCGATGATGCTGCGGCAGGCAAACCGTTTGACCCGACACTGCTACAGACGCTGGAAGGGCTGGCGCACCGTGGTTATACCGAAGGTTTCCTGCGCCGCCACGTCCATGAAGACTACCAGACTTACGAATACGGTTACTCCGTCTCCGATCGTCAGCAGTTTGTGGGTGAGTTCACCGGCCAGCGTCGCGACGGCCTGGCGGAAGTCGCCGTTAAAAACAAGTTTGCCTGCGGCGATAGCGTGGAAATGATGACACCGGGCGGCAATATCCAGTTTACCGTGACAACGTTGCTGAACAAAAAAGGTCAACCGGTTGATGTCGCCCCGGGAGACGGCCACATTGTGTATTTACCGGTGCCTGATGACATCGCGCTGGAATACGCGTTATTACTGCGTAATTTGCCGGGAACGAACACCCGACAACCGCATGCCAAATGAGAAAAGTAACAGAAACGAAGGTAATGTGACATTTTTTAGAATCTGGTCACATCAATCGCGCGTCCAACTGGTTACTATTTCAGCGCTGAGAAAATACAGAACAAAAAATAAGCGTAGTGACATCGTCCTACATTAGGAACCACCTCCTTAGGCCAGCTCAATCTCCCTTGAGCTGGCCCTTTTCTTTGTGTCAAACGGCTTGTGTCAAACGGCTTTATTCCCGTTTCAGGCGCGAACTGTTCACCAGATACAGCGTGATAACCAAAATCAGGATCGCCCCAGAATAGGTGAAAGTATCGGCCGGATTGTTATGATCAACAATAATCAGGCGCACAATCGCCGTAATGCCGATATAAACAAAATAGCGTAGCGGGAAGTGATAGCCTGATAAAAAATACTTCACGATCAGCGCCAAAAATTCAAAATAGAGAAAATAAATCACCAGGCTCTCAATCAGCATGTAAGACGATTCTTTCTCATTACTGACCAACAAAACCGTTGCCAGATGCCAGGTTTCCTTGCCAAGGAAAACCACCAGAATCACCGCCAGCACCAACAACCCGACATTGAGTATGGTCTGTAATCCCTTGGCTACCATCACTGCTCGTGCAGAACCTGCCATATAACGCCCTCTCCCCGTAATGGCCAAAAGCAGCCCCGTAAAACAGGGGCCTGCGACATTGAAAAGCCGCCAATGCGCTGTGCTTTAGCAACAGCAGCGGCAATAACATGATGAAGATCACAAATTACTCAGCCTGTGTCTGGCTGTCTATGCAATCTTCCTCAACCGATATCGAATTTTCTTATCTCAGACGGTTCCTATCCCAGACCATTCCTATCTCAGACAGCGCCTACCACCAGCGGTGAAAATGGTGTACCGGGCCAATGCCCTGCCCAACAGCCAGCGAGTCCGCCTGCTCAAGCGCGCCTTGCAGATAACCTTTAGCCGCCGAGAGCGTCTGTAACCAATCATCATGACGAGGACGCAATGCAGCCAGCGCCGCAGAGAGCGTGCATCCGGTGCCATGCGTATGACGGGTATGCACGCGTACACCGCTGACCCTTATCGGCTCGGCGTGTGGCAGTAGCAGCCAGTCTGGGCTATCAGGTTGATTAAGATGACCGCCTTTCATCAGCACGGCCTGGCAGCCCATCGCCAACAGCGCCTCACCTTGACGGCGCATCTCCTGTTCGTCCTGTGCAACCCGACAGCGCAACAGCGCTGCCGCCTCCGGCAAGTTAGGCGTAATCAGCGATACCCGTGGCAGCAAAAGCTGGCGCAGAGCCTCAATCGCCTCATCGGTCAGCAGAGGGTCGCCACTTTTCGCCAGCATGACCGTATCGAGCACCACATAGGGCAATGGGTAGCGCTGCAATGCCTGAGCAACCACCTCCACTATCGCGCAGTGCGACAACATACCGATTTTGGCGCTGTCGATACGCACATCACTGAGTACGGAGTCCAGTTGCGCGGCCACAAATGCAGGTTCAATACGATAAACCGACTGCACGCCGCGTGTATTCTGTGCCACCAATGCCGTGATAACGCTCGTGCCGTAAGCCGAAAGCGCCGAAAACGTTTTCAAATCGGCCTGAATTCCCGCCCCGCCGCTCGGGTCAGTTCCGGCAATGGAGAGCGCATTAATACGGGTTATCATCGGCACACCTCCACCGTTGAGATGGCGACATTAACGTGACGACGACGGAAAAACGCAGGCGGTAGCAAACCAACAGGAGCAAAGGCACGCGCCGTTGGCGCGCGAAAGACAGGCAGAGCGAGCATAAACCTCCCAACCGGCGTGGCAGAAGGCGGTAGCCAATGGGATACCGTGACTTCCCTACGCTGGCATTATCCAGTTCAGGTCATACGGGTATTTCTCAGCCGTGTGCGTTGCACGCGCACGGCACCCCGAGTCAACGACGCCATTATTGGGAAGCCGGGTGGCAAAGGTCAAGATGAAAAAACGCCATGTCTCGCCCTGTCACACGGCTCACCATATCAAGAGACCAGCACCAGCGGGGACGCAGGCGGTGGATAATCAACGCCTTGCCATGAAAACCGCATCGGGCAACAACGACGCTCTCCCCTCATGCCGGGGCGACACATCACGGCCACCGTATAACCATCCGGGTCGCGCACAAAAGCAGCATATTCACCCGGATGGCTCGCCACCGGCTTGCCGGATATCGCATTCTCTACGCCTCCGGCAGCAAGGGCTGCGCTGAAAAACGCATCCACCGCCGCTTTTGACGGCGCGCTAAAGGCAATATGCAGCGCCGCAGGCCGACACACTTCGCCCTGAAATAGCCAAAACGTCACGCCCGAACTCGCAGCCAGACCATCACCGCTCAACAAAGCAAAACTGACGGCAAATTTCATATCCTTAACGTGCTCATACCCCAGCGGTTGTAGCGCCTGTTGGTAAAAATGCAGGCTGCGACGTAAATCAGACACCGGGATACTCAACTGTTCAAGCATACTTATTCTCCTGGCTACGCCTGTGGTCATGCCCTGCCCGATACCGTAGTACAGGAAACAGATCCACTCCTTAACACTCAACATAGTCAGGTTGACGGAGGAAAATCCTGATCCAGATCGAAAAAATTACGATTATTTATTCATGAAAAATGATTTTTTATTGAATTAACCCGGCGTATTTAGCCTCGGTTCGAGCGCCAGCATCGCAAAGCTTGCCAGCCAGTGCCCGCCGCTATAGTGGCTACCTACCACATGGTTGATGCTCGCCGCCAGATGTCGCCCGGCGCTCTCCAGCAACAGCGCACGGCGAGCATCGGATGAGGGCAATTGCCCGACAATACGTTGCATGCACCAGGCGCGGCTGAGGTTTAACCCATCCAGATGGGCGATTTTCGGGTCGGTACGATCGCTCAATTGGGCTGGATGCAACAAGGTGGAGGTGTCTGACAAATCGGGCAGAAAACGCGTAAACCACTCCGGGAATGCCGTCCCCATCACCTGGCTCATCAACAACGCCTCACTCAACGCCCCCGATAAATAGTCATCACCGGCGGGCTCATAGCGTGCAGGATAGTCGTAATCCGAGGCGTAATAACGCACAGCCGCATCACGCAAGGATTGCGCCAACGCCTTATCGTCCACCGCATTGGCATATTCAAGCGACAAACTCAATGCAAACGCCGTGTTGTAATGCGTGCCGACCCGAATCGGATAGGTAAGTTTATCGAGATAGTCCAGTAGCCGCTGACGCAGGTCATCAACCAGCGGTTGCAGGCAAGAGAGCCAGCGGGCCGCCGCCGGGTGCGCCGAGTATGTTAATTCGCCCGCCAGTGCCAACAGCCAGGCATAACCATAAGGCCGCTCAAACGACGAACGCATCGGCGCGTGAAAGTAGGCCCGCTCCACCGCCATATTCGGCACGGTGAAATGCTCATCAAATAGCCGGGTGATGTCGTCATAGCAGGGCAGTGACGGAAAATGGCGCAGACAACGCAGCAATAGCCAGTAGCCATGCACCGCCGAGTGCCAGTCAAAGCAGCCATAAAACACCGGATGCAGTTGCCGTGGGGTTGTGGCATCGTCATCGCTATTGAGCAAATGCATAATGTGATTCGGATATTCCTGACGTAAATACCGTAATGGCATACGGGCAAACGCCTCGGCCTGCGAGAGAGTCAGTGGCATAGTTACTCCTTACAACCCGGCGCAATACACCGGGGAATGCCGGAAACAGAGCAACGCCGTTCTCTGCCATGGTACGGCAGAGCCCAGCGCAATTAACGAAACGCCAGCCAGTACATCAGCAGGATATTGACCAGCAACAGCGCCAGCGCCGTTGGGATCTGCACCTTGATAACCTGATATTTATCCTTCAGTTCCAGCAACGCGGCAGGCACAATATTGAAGTTGGCAGCCATCGGCGTCATCAGCGTGCCGCAGTAACCAGCATACATGCCGATGGCCAGTAACGGCGCGGGGTCAGCATGCTGTTGCACAATGAGAAAGGGCAACGCAATACCTGCGCTCATAACCGGAAAGGCGGCAAACGCATTCCCCATCACCATGGTAAACAGCGCCATGCCAAGACCATAAATCACCACCAGCATGAAGCGGTTATCCGGGTTGACGAGTTTGCTGACAATATGACCAACGGCATCCCCTGTTTTCGCAGCAACAAACACGCCGCCCAACATGGCGAGCATCTGCGGCAAAATAATCGCCCAGCCAATCGTATCGACCAGTCGTCGGGATTGGCGAATCGCGTGGAGCGGCGAGCCTTTGGTAAGTCCCCAGCCGGTCAGTATCGCCAGTACGCAGGCAAGGCATAACGCCGCCAGCGTCAGCTGTTTTTGGTCCAGCAGGTAACTGCCGCCAACGGCGACGCCTTTCAGTAACAGAGTCCCTGTCACCGTTATCACCGGTATTAACAGCGCGGGTAAAAACAACCGGTTTTTCAATCGGGAAGCGCTGGCCTGACGCGCATCGTCCGATGACATGTCATACCGCCCCATGGCCACCTGACCGGTACCGGCTAATAACGCAATGGCGATGACCATCACCCCGATACTGCGATAAGCCAGCGATTTGCCCAACAGCTCAATCATGACATCGCCAAACAGGAATACCGCCCCAAACAAAAACCAGAACAGCGCCGTGCTATAACGCTTCGGATTCCCCTTATCACGCAGGGTCATCACCACCAAAATCATGACGATAAACCCTATCAGGTAATACACCCGGTTGATGGTTAATAACGTATTCATGGCTGTGTCCCCGCATTTTTCACCTGTTGTTGCCAGGCGACAACGTCACGGCGAATGCTGGCATCAAGCCGGGTGAGGCGAAACAGGTGAATAACCAATGCGGCCAGCGCAGTTGGAATTGCCCACAGGCCGATATGCAGCGGTTCAATACCGCTGATGCCATTCTCGCGCAAGAAGGCATCAATCAGCAGCACTGCGCCGAAAGCGATAAAAATGTCCTCGCCGAAGAAAACGGCAATATTGTCACAGGCAGCGGCATGCGCTTTGATTTTATCGCGAATGTACGCCGGCAGCTCACCGTACTGGTTCAGCGCCGCGCCTTCCGCCATCGGTGCCAGCAGCGGGCGCACCGTCTGGGCATGGCCGCCAAGCGACATCAACCCCAGAGCCGCCGTACCTTCGCGTACTAAAAAATAGACCATCAATATGCGAGCCGAGGTAACGCTTGCTATCCGCGCAACCCAGGATTGTGCGCGCTCCTTCAGGCCATAATACTCAAGCAGCCCAATCACCGGCAGAATCAAAATAAATGTCGCCAGCGAACGACTGTTTAGAAACTTCTCGCCAAACGTTTCCAATAAAACCCCAATATCCATACCGACGGCGATACCTGTGGTTAACCCAGCAACCACGACCACCAGTAATGGGTTAAAACGCAGGGCGAAGCCAATCACGACTATCGGTATCCCGACCAGCGGGACGAGTGTGCTGCTGTCCATCACATCTCCTTATATCTCATTCTATAAATCATTTTATTTATTCTTTTAAGGAATATATTAGGTTAAAAAATGAGTCAATGGCTTTGTCGCCGAGCGCGGCAATAATCGGTATCGATATGTTACGTTGCCCCTGCCCTGCTCAGGCCACGGCAGGCACACGTCGTTAGAGAGAAGCGAGTCATCACACTCGATATCATCAAATACCGTCATCGGTATTCTTTCCCGGCTGATATGTACTCCGGCAATTCACCAGCAAGACGCGGCGCACCATAGCGCTGTTTTGCCATCAGCGAATGCGTTACGAACAGCCTCATACACATGTGGCGGAACTGTTGACGTGGGTTTATCTGACAATGACGCCTGCGCCAGTTGCAGAGCTGGGATTCATACCGGCTAGCGGCGGCGACACCGATGCGTTCAGCGAGTTTCAGGGCTTCATCGCGGAATTCGGGTGTGTACTGTTTACGGGCCGTTTTGCTGGTGATGCGGGTTTTGTCATGAGTAATCACCTCTTATTTGAGCGTTTACCCACTTAGTTGCCTGTCCAATAATGATAGGTAGGATCAGATTAGACTGACAACAGGGACAATAAACATCAACGCTGGCCATGAGAAAACCTTAAAAGCGAGCATGATATATCACAATCAATTAATTGGATGCATTACCAAAAAATGATCACAATAATAATCACAGTGATCATATTATTAAAAAACACCCATTAAAAAATAACAGTCGAACTATAGAGGTGTATGATATATATCATGAACAATCAGAATTGTTATAGACAAACAACGTTCGACACACTTTAACGCTCATCTTTAGACTTATTTTTTATAAACATAAAATTTCACTTTTCTTATTCCGTTAATAATGGATAGTGAATGCGGAATTCGTATAGGGCACCCAACCGATCCGTAATACACTGGCTGGAAGGAAATCGTCATACAGGAACCGTTAACAAAGTACCAGATCTGCTGACACAATGACTGAACATTTATTGGCCCATAATAAGGTAGTCAAGAGACTGACATCCTGATGTCGAGAGCAGAAAATAGCTGTAATAAGTAAAAACATAAGGATATCCAGGAGAGATCATGCAGAAGGAATTCGTTTCTTTGTCCCTACTAATTGCTGCAAGTGTAGCAGCGTTTCCTTTGATGGCCACCACTGGCAGTATCAGTAGCACAGAAGCAGCGCAAATAAGATTTGTTTATTCTGATGGCTCAAGCACCCCTGCATTGAACCAGTTTTATGCGAGTGCAACAAAGTTTCCTTCTGGAACGTCGAGCAAAACCAAGAAGCTGACTCAGGTAATTTATAGCGTAACGTCCTATCCCACTGCATATACTGAAAGTGTCGACATATGTTATTACTTGCCTTATCAGACATCACCAACAAAATGTATTGTTGTACCTAAAGGTATATCTGGAACAACCCCCCAATTCAATGAATTACGTTTTGATCACGGCGTACGAATTCAAATTCAGCACAAACTCACGGGAAAACCCGGAGAGAACCTACACCCATCACAAAAAGAGAGTATTACCTGGGAATATGCTTACTAACCTGATTAATTATTCACATCGTTCTAATTGACGGTGGCGAGATATTTCAAGCTTCCTTTAAAAACAGGCAAGGGAAAATTTCCATTATGATTATCAATACATCCACAGCGACATATGCTCAGATGAAAAATGCACCAGGCGACGACCAAAAAACAGTTCCCTCCTTGTCTGCCCAGGTAAATAGCGCACAGGATGCGATATTATCGACCAAACAGACCCAAATAAGTGGTAAAGGGCTGATGATGTCTCGCTTATTTGGTGGTACAGATACCATCCCGTCAGTTCAGACACAATTAACCGAAACTACGATGCAGATGTCCTCTGTTAACTTCCTCACCAATGAGGATCGCAGTATGTTGTCCGAGCTGTACGCTCAGACTCAACAGCAAGGAACAGACCTGGGGTATGTGGACGCTCTGGCGAGAGATCTGGGTGACTATCGTATGTTTGGGGGCGTAAGTGCCAACGTCAATAACGGAGGAATATATGATACCAGTGGGCACATGCAGACGTTTAAATTTACCGAAACGGATACTGCAACAGCCACACGCATACTAAACGGTGATGGAATTGCTAAAACATCGCTGGATTCGGGATTTTTACGCTATGTACTCGATCCTGGCTTTTCGTTCGATCATCGAACAAATTTTGAATTCCTGGAAGAAGTTGTGAACACGTTCGGTCAGGGTACTGTAAATGAAGGCCAGCCTTTCTCCGGTAAATTCTCTGTCTATGCACAGACTGGAAATCAAAACTTTATTGTTGAAACCTCCAGCGAGATTACGCTGCATTCTAAGGAACCGGACTTTCGAAATGTCGATGGAGTATTCTTCGTCACCGAAACCGGGTTAAAGAATGGATTTAGCCTGATCGACGGAAATCCTGTTCAGGGGCTTCCAATGATGCTGCTGGATCTTCTTAAGACAGGTAACACTATCTGGAATAGTATAAAATAGCCGTGCTCGATGCTGATTTCTAACAACATGCCAAGAACTCAACTAAGATAGCGCTAATCTGCTGCTGTAAGCCCACCCGTTTTAGTTCCATGCACGTTTTGAGGTTTCAGGGTCTTCAGTTATCAGCCAGTATTAGTATTCCTCCGGTATCAGGTTATTCAGGGATTTATGAGGCCGCTCGCTGTTGTCTTCCATCAGCCAGCGCGCTGTGATTTCCCGTGCTTCATTCAATGTTCTGAACAGATAAAAATCCAGTATCGCTGTCCGCGTAGCATCTGAAACAGCTTCTTAAAACCATATCGTGGGTAGCGCTCCGCCATCTCAGTCAACGCCTGAATCACCGGCTCATCACGCCGGGTGGTAATCCCCCCGAAAAACCAGTGCATGCATAAGTAGAATTTTCTCCTAACCTGAATGCAGGGGGATTTCTATGAAACGATCACGTTTTACTGACAGTCAGATCATCACCATTCTCAAACAGGCTGAGGCGGGTACGCCGGTTCCTGAACTGTGCCGGGAGCATGGCATCAGCAGTGCCAGTTTTTATAAATGGCGCTCAAAGTTTGGCGGGATGGATGCTGCACTGATGAGCCGACTGAAAGAGCTTGAAGAAGAAAATCGCCGACTAAAAAAAATGTATGCTGAAGAGCGTCTGAAGGCCGAAATTATTCAGGAAGCGATGGCAAAAAAGTGGTGAAGCCATCAGACCGGAAGCAGATGGCTCTGCATGCAGTTGAACACCGGGGATCAGTATCCGTCTGGCCTGTCAGCTCTTTGTCGTCAGCGAATGTTGCTACCGATACAGGCGCTTACTGAGTCAGGAAAATCAACGGATTGCTGACTGGCTGGTGCGCATCACGGACAGCCAGCGAAACTGGGGCTTTCGGCCTGTGTTACCTGTATCTGCGCAACGTGAAAGGCTTTGTCTGGAACCACAAGAGAATTTACCGGATTTACTGCGAACTGTCGCTGAATATGCGGATAAAACCTAAAAAACGGTTGAAACGTGAAAAGCCGGAACCACTGAGGGTCCCCACTGGCAGTAACGAGAGTTGGTCAATGGATTTTATGCATGATCAGTTGTCAGATGGTCGCTCCGTTCGTCTGCTGAATATTATTGATGATTTCAATCGCGAGGCCCTGGCAATAGAGGTCGATTTTTCCCTTCCGGCCAGTCGGGTAGTCAGAACTCTCGAACAACTGATTGAATGGAAAGGGAAACCGGCATCGATTCGATGTGACAACGGACCAGAATATGCAGGTAACACTCTGATAGTATGGGCTGAACGACAAAATATCATCCTCAATTTTATTCAGCCGGGGAAGCCACAACAGAATGCGTATATTGAGCGTTATAACCGGACAGTGCGTTATGACTGGCTGGGGCACTATCTGTTTTATTCGCTGAGTGAGTTACAGGAATACGCCACACAATGGCAATGGTTCTATAATCACGAACGACCGAATATGGCACTGAATGGCTTCACACCAATGCAGCATATTCAGCGCTTATCTGATTCTACTTATCTGCCCGGTTAAAAATGGGGGGATTACCGGGTATCGGGCGGATAAAAATAGACCGTCCTGCTCAACGATAACGTCCTGTATGCCTGGCGGAGGCTCATCGCAAACTGTTTCCGGTTGTCATAGCTGGCTTCAGAAATGCCGGCTTCACGGCAGGCACACGTCGTTAGAGAGAAAGGAATGAACACAGCACGCGCAGCATAAAAGAAACGCCGCAGGTGGCGGCAACAATCGATGGGGAAAGAACGAGAAAGGATAACAGGCGATAAACCTCATCACCCGGCGACCGTGCCGGGCTGCATGCTGGTCGTTACGGCAAATGATCTACCGTCGCGCCATTGGCATTACGGTACGTTTTTCTGCCGCTGCTGTCCGTGGTGGCACTCCCGATTATCTTGCCGTTTCTGTCACGGTAGGTGGTGTTGCCCGTCACACTCGTTGACGCAGACCCCACAATGCCACCATTCGGGTCTCGGTATGTCGTTTCACCACTATTACTGGTGTGAGCACTCCCGACAATAGACCCGTTAGCATTCCGGTAGGTGGTGTTTCCACTGGTCGTATCCGTCGATGCCGACCCAACCGTCCTGCCGTTTTGATCCCGATAAGTTGTATTGCCCATACTATCGGTTGTGGCATTCATTCCCTGATAACCAACAACGCGCTTCGCTTGCGCGCTGACATAAACCGGTGAACACATCAGTAAAGATAACGCCATAACACACGCTTTTTGTTTCAACATCAGCAGTTCTCTCGTCAGGCCAGAAAACGGATTAAACCACCATCACAGGGTAGACGCCCTACTCATCCACTGCGCTGTACCCGAGGCGGCCAATAAACGGCAAACGCAATGCCGGAGGGTTTAAGTCTACGCCAAGGTTCACCCCCAACACATTGACCTCAACCCCTTCTTCCAGGCCGAGATTAAAGCCGAGCATCCCCAATAATGACACCTGTACGCCTTTGCCAGATGAAGAGAGCCCGACCGGGTTCGTTAGCGCGCGGAAATCTTTGCCAATCGCATTAGCCGGCAAATCCAACTGCAACTCCGGTACTTCGCGGCCAATATGCGCCATAAACGTGTTGCTGTTAGGCCCAGGCCAAGCATGGTAGGTATGCGGCCAGGGGTAACTTTTCACCGCTTGTTCAATTTTCGGGATCATGGCCTCAGCCGCCTTGCCCCGGTGAGTAACCAGAACATGGGGCAGCGAGCCGAACCAGTAGCCATCAGGCACGGGCGTAGAATTACGGCGCACCACATCGCCTTCGCCCCAGGCGATGACTTCATAACGCTGATACTGCGTCTCACCGGCTTTTTTGATGATAATCCACGGATGCACCGCCACCAGGCCGCGCCAGCCATAGGTGGCGGCGGTATACACCTGCACGATGGCCGTCTGGCTGTTGGCAACCGGGTCAGGAGCCAGTTTGGCTGAATCACGCCGTGCAGACAAATAATCCTTCCCGCCCATTTGCTCTGCGCTGTGTGCCGCGCGTATCACACTTTGACCAAATGAAAAGATCAATACGCCGCTCATCATCAGGCCGGCCACCTTGAGGAATTTCATCGATGCGGGTCACTCCATGATTATCGTGAGAAGAGATAATCATCTCTTTGATTTTTATGATGCTATCCCAGCCACAACACCGTGATACGAGCCATAACGCGATGGCTCGTCTCTCAGGCATTAATTGATGACGCCCAGCTCTGTTGGGTTAGGGTAGAGAATTGTCCAGCGGACGCTATCATCATTCACGCTGGTTGCCGTTGCGGAAACCTGATATGTCTCGGCATTCATGACAATATAACGTCCATTAGACAGCGCCTGCAATGTGCCGCTGCCATTTCCCGAGTCGTTATAGGCAAATGACTCACTGTTTGTTACCGCATCTGCCGTTGCCAGTACCGTGCCGTCAGCCGCGACTGACAGATATTTCCCGGTTTGCATCGAACGAAAAGCAAATCTATTTTTTGCCAGATATACAGCCTGAAAACCATTTGTCACCGATGGGCTTATCCCATTGACAACCGCAGGAGAGGACGTATTTATTACAGATACCAGTGCGCCACTGTTATCTGCATTGATATATTTCTTTACCGATTGCAGCACAACATACATGTTATTTGATACCGCAAGTGTATTGCCTGCCAGCACGCCCTCATAAGACGGATGATCAAAATAAAACTTCCCTATTGGCATTCTGCCGATCACCTCTCGGGTATAAGAAAGTTTCTCTTTATCAACGCCTGCTGCCGTAAATAAATTCAGGATACCCTGATAAATGGGACGGAATTCACCACGAAAACGCGAAGACACCGTCACCCCGGGTATCCATGAATAACCTCTGCGCATATCATCAAGCGTATATCCTTTTCCTGGAATCGGGGTATAAGGAACATCATAGCCAAGATTATATTTAGCAATATATTCAGCGGCCTTCACCAGAGGATAACTATTATCGGGATAACTCACCAGATCTGCGCCTGTTTGCTGATATTGACGCTGGTTATAACCCATCTGAGCAGCCATAATCAATAACCCCAGGCCGCCTTGGGCATGAGCCTGGTCGCGGCCACTTTCCTGTAACTGGCCGCTATCATTCTGGACATAATGAATGACTGAACCATTACCCTCGCCGTTTTTAAAATAATTCACGGCATCATTATAAATAACCGAATCATTTAACCAAATGCCCAGACTCAAATTAAATACCGTATCGGCGGCATCCCAGTTACCGTTCGCCCATCCCCCATTGACCTGACCATAGGTGCGGGTGAGCGGGTAAAATACCGTCGTCATCATCGCACTAAAGCGCTCAATATCCGCAGCCGCCCAACCACTCTCGCTATAACGCAGAATTTCCGCCGCATTCAGTAATTTATAGCCATAGAGACTGGCTGCAAGCTGCGCATCGTTTCCTTTAATAGACTGTAAAGTCGAAGACCAGCCATTAAGGATTTTAATTGCTGCGCTGGCATAAGCCGGGTCTCGTGTGATTGACCACTCAATGGCGAGAAATAATGCCGCCGAAGCACTGGTTTGTAATTCACCGTTCCCTGAGCTGCCATAAACAGGGTCATTCCTGTACACCACACTCTTCGGTGTAACCGAATAGCCGGCCCCGGCCAGATAATGCGTTTGTAATATCTTCCAATCCCGAAACCAAGGGTCTTTTTTATTATTCACGCCTGCGCTCATTTTATTGAGATCGGCAGACGTATACAGCATACCGGGGTGCAGGAAAGTTGAATCATTCGTTACCGCATAACTGAATACCGCCCCCATCAGGCATATCACCACCACGATGAAGGTTGAAACCTCCTGCCATACTGTTTTATATAACGATACATTCATACATTTTTTCCTTTTCATACTTTTCTCCTTTTCATCGTTTTTTCCTTTCCATAATTGCTTCCTTTCTATTTATGAAGGATATTGCTCCCCCCCTGCTACAGAATAAAACATCACAGGCTGATTTTTAACGCGCCTATACCTATTCTGATATTAGTCATAGCTACAGAGCGAAAGCAACACATGTATAAAATGCAAATAACGTAACGACACTATACCCAATCTATCAGGAATCATTTATGAGCGATATGCCTCAAAATCATATCATTATCGCAGGGTAACGCCCCCGAAAAACCGATAGTGCTGAGGTGCTCCGGTATTGGCAACGTTATCTGGCTGGTGGTCGGCATGGCTTTAAACGGCTATGCCACAAAATCAAGCCATTGAATCTCTCTTTAATACGTTTATTTTAACTGATGGACTGCTGCCACACCGCCAGATAATCAATATGCTACACACCACAGTAAAATAATAAAAATGACATTCAAAAACCATTCCACAATAAAAATCGATACCATCAATTATTTAATCGATATTTTCACAGCCCCTTCAATATCAGGAATACTATTTGATAGGATAAATTTTTTTATCTTTTGCGTCACTTCAGATTTTAAAAAATGGTTCCTGTCTGTAATAACAACATCAAAATAAACAGATTTACCAATCAACTCTTTTATCAGAGGTGATGAATTTAGTGACTCATAAAGATGGCTCGGCAAGATCTCCAGGCTATTGGAAATCATCAGCACCAGGCTCATATCCTTCCTTTCACTGTATATTTCGATAAGTTGCAAATCGTCTTCCGTTACTTGCTCACCCGAGACAGCCGCAAGAACTCGGACAAATTCAAAGATAGAAATAGATGTTCCGAGAATATTTCTGGATGTAGGCACTCGGCCATGTAAATGCAAAATATTCCCTCTGTAGCCACAAGAACATAAGATATCCTGCTCAAGCTCTCCAACATCACTCATGTTATGATCATATAAATGATTTTGTCCTGGATAACGTACAGTAACACTAAGTTCACGGTTAGAAGGGTTACGAGATAACTCAACATGTTCATAAATATGGTATTCATTACCAGATAATGATGAACACTGAAATCCTATAGGGCCAGTTTCCTGAGATGTGTAAGCAAGAGGCTTAATACAAGCCTTTGGCAGAAAGGTATGAACTTTATCAACCAATGAATCAGAAAACATTTCCCCAAGATAGAAGATATTTCTCAAGGAGGAAAGTTGATTTCTATTGTCAGAATATAAAATACGTTCAAAAAAACTCGGGAGGCAAATTATTGTATCAATAGAAAATCTATCTATTGACTCACATAGAGAATCAATGTCAACAATAGATGCAAAAGGATAATATTTCACCTGAAGTAAGCGACAAATCTCATGCGCAAAAAGAAAACCGCCCCAAAGATTACCCGCCCCCAAACAGTTAGCTACAGAAGAAACAGATAGATCCCTAAACAAAGGTGATAAAGCTTTAGCCGCCGTGCTGGTAACAAACTGATAATTATCCCAAGGGTGTTCGACAATTCGAGAATTTTCGGTAGTCCCACCAGTAGCAAATACTATGACTGACATTGCGCTTCCTTTTTGCTGGCTATTTTGATGAAAAACAATGAAGTAACCGATGAACAAAAAACCACGAAAAATATAAATTCAGAGGCATACTCTGATATATTTTCAATGGCAAGCCCAGTGATCCATGACCCAAAAGCTGAACCCGCATTTGACAAGATAACTATATAACTAAACATTACGCCAGAAGGGATATCCGAGTTAATACCTGAAGCCGTAACATAAATCTCAGGAATAACTATAGACTCATAAATGCTGTAAGCAATCAAAGCAATAACTGCTGTATAGAGAGAGCCCAGTAGATAAATAGAAGATAAAGCCCCACATATTATAATAATGTTTGAAATCCAGTAGTCATTCAATGGCTTAAACTTTGAAAAAATGGCCTGCCAAAGGCAGATAGTGATACCAACAATTGAGAAAAAAACTCCAGAGTATTCTTTAAGATCTGGTATTACCTTGCCAATAAGTGTCGTGGACGTTATAAACACCCCCATAATAACAAAGCAAAAGAAGGATGCAAGCAAGATACTCTGCACGGCTTTAGCCATATTACCACGGAATGCGTAAAAAAGACCAACCAGTGGAGATCTTGATACCGGTTTCTTATTACTCGCCAGGGGTGGGTACGTAATGTTGAGTGCAAATATCGCCATAATTACACTGCATAGAATAACTGTTAATATAATTTCATTCATGAAGTTATATTTATCTGAAAAAGAAGCTAAAGAAGGAGCAACAAAAACAGCTGTATTCTGGAATAATGAAAAAACATTCATTGCCTTTTTAACATGCTCTCTAGGCAAACTTTCTGTAAGCACCTCTCTAAAAAAAGGTTTTGATATAGCCTTGGATATGGATAAAAATAAAAAAAATAGCAACCATGAGATCAGCGACAAAGATATATAGAGAGATAAGAATGCAATAGCCCTCAATAAAAGCGATGAGAAGATAAGTAATTTCCTTGGCAAATGTTCTAAGTACCCGGCAATGGCAAACATTAGTACACTTTCCAGTATAATGGCACCAGCCAGACATACACCAACACTAGCAGCACTTATCTCTGGGGATATCCCTAGTAATGGAAGAGAAAAAAAGAAAGAGAATTCGGCAAAAAAAACTGCCAAATAAATAAAATAGCTTACCTTAAAATTATTCATAGTATTTATTTACTGTTTTTGCTAAATGATCGAAAACTTCTTTTCTTATACCATCAGGAAGTGTTGTTAGACCGGTTTCGGCTGTGGACATCTCATTAAAATAAAACCCAGATTTATTCATTAACCAATCTATAGCTAACATAGTACATCCTGATATTTCAGCTATCTTTATTGATAAATGATGAATTTGTTGAAAATATGGCTCATGAACATATTCATCCATAAATTCATTCGCTGATAACGTTAACTGCTCACCACCAAGGGCAACATTACCAATATAACCATCTCCTCGTGGGATACGGAATTTTACAAATGCCAGTTTTGTTGCAGTAAAGAAAAAGCGGACATCTCTGGCATCAGCAAGGTAAGGCGTCATGAAATACTCAACGGAAGACGTGGAGATTAAGTTTCCGGTACTCACCGCATGCTGTAAATTGGAGGATTTAATAACACCAAACCCCATACCGGTTCCTGTAGGCTTAAAAATATACTCGCCACTGTAGTGAGAAGTAAAACGTTGAATAGCCGGAACGACATGGCGATGATATCCAAGCATAGTGAATGGAAGAATTGGTGCACCATGAACTGAAGCTAATGTCATTTGAGCGACCTTATTCCACTCAAGAGCTTCAATCCCTGCAATACTCTCATTTAATAAGCATAGGCCTTTAGCACGAAGATAATGTCTCAGTGTTGATGCGATTGCTCTACCCTGAGTATTTAGATTAGCTTGTGAAATAATGAAAGCAGATCTAACCTCATCCAAAATATTACCATTATACATTAAATTTGTTTCGCCGTTTGGCAGGGTGTTAATAATACAATCTTCCAGCGCGATAAAACTAAAATCAATTCTTCGATTCTTCAACTCAATGGTAAATTGAGCATAAGACCCCTCTATTTCATCAACGTTACTATATTCCTCTCGTGCAACCACCCAGTATAAATTCATCATTTTCTCTTCCTCAATACCATAATTGATGGTGGTAGTGATGTTGATATTGTTTTTTCTATCATAAAACCAGCTAATTCTGATAGAGTTTCATATTCGTGATAAAAACGCTCTTTTCCCATAAAAAGGGCATCCATTAATAAATCCAAGGTTTTCCCCTTACAATTATCATTTTCTTTGATTATTTCAATTACAAACAATCTGGCATCATCATTCATGGCATGATGACAATTTTTCAGGATTTTTAATGCTTTTTCATCGTTCCAATCATGGATGATATTTTTTAAGATATAAATATCTTTACCACAGACTATGCGTTGAAAAAAATCGGCATTAACATATTCTATACCATCTTCAGTTCTACTATTTTCAGAAAAAAGATCAAGAACAGTTGCCGATTTTAGGTTGTACTTCTGATGAAGTTTCTTCATCAGTATCCCTTTGCCGCCCCCAACATCAACAACTTCAGACGTTTCATTGCAATCAATATATTCGACGATTTCAGAAGAGAGGGCATCTGTAATTTTTTCCATCAATTTATCAAAGGTATTTTTTAAATCTGAATTACAGCTAAGATGCGAAAAAAATGGTCTTCCATGTGTTTTTTCAAAGGCTGGCACTAAGGCATGTGAAGTGATAGAAGAGGGATAATCTGGCCACATGCTCCAATAATCCCTACCTAGCTCACATAATATCCACAATGTCTCAAGACTGTTATCATCGGCCAGGGTTGCAGCATCTTCACTGAGTGAATATCGAAAATCATTTAATCGCACAATGCCAAATTCAATCATGATATCAAGTAAACGGGAAAGACGATCGCTATCTAATTCAGCATGAGACGATAACTCATACAGAGTTAACGAATTCGCTTTCCCTAGAAATATTGGAATCCTCAGTTTAACAAATGTATGTAGTGCAACAGATTGCCGATAAGCAGTTATTATTTTTATTAGCATTTTCTATCACTTATTAATGCATTAACTGAATCTGAAAATCGTATAATTTCTTCCTTTGAGTGCGCAGCAGAAATAGCTACCCGAATAATACTTTGTGATTTTGCTACCGTCGGGTACATCGCTGCTGTAACCAAGAAACCCTGAGCCCGAAGACTTGCAGATGTATTGATAGCTTCATTCTCACATCCGATATGAATTGTGCGAATTGGGCTTATTTTCTCTTTCACCTCTACATTAGACACTGAACTGTCAAATATATGAATATTTTCTTTCAATGTTGCTTGTAGCTCGGTAATTTCATGAGAAAGATGTATATTTGCTGAAGCCACACATGCTGCAATACCAGGTAATGAAGGAGGGCCACTAAAAATGTAATTTAAAGCATATTTCTTTATGGCTGAGACAGCTTGTGAATTATAAAATGATGCAGCACCGCCATGAGAGCCAAACGCTTTTGAAAGTGACGACAACAAAATAAGGTTGTCACTGAACTCACCTAACTCATGCAAAGTATACCCACAGCCATGTCTACCGATTATTGATGTTCCATGCGCATCATCAACATAGAAATACCCCTCAAATTCCTTTGCTAATCGAGTTAATTCAATAACATTATTACTCCCTCCCATTGATCCTAAAGAATCTGAAATGAGAATGGGGGTTTTTCCTTCAGCCCTGCATTTTATTAATGCATTATGAATTAACTCTTGATCAGAAAAATCAACTCGTTCAAAACTACCAAACTGTTCTAAAATACCTCTAAGTATTTGGATGGACGCATGTGTTGTTTTATCTACGATCCAATTTATTCCTTTTTCACTAATGCTATATCCAGGCAGCTCACCTGAGCCAAGAACGGGGAGTACCGCCAAATGAGCAGCACCGACTGAATTAAATACAACTGTGTGTGAATTACAAAATAGTGTATTTAATTTATCTTCAAGAATATCAAAAATATCACATTTCGCACGAGTTCGCGCAGCTGCATATTGCACTCCAAATTTATCTATAGATTCTTTTACGGCATTGATTAATGCAGGGTGACGCTCTAAACCCAGATAAGAACATGACATAAAATCCACATATTCTTTACCCTCACCACAAATAATTCCTCGGCCTTTTGTCCGTGAGGTTATTGTTAGATCATTTATTTCTCTCTTCCATATCTGCTCTTGGTGGGGCCGACTTGACTGTATGCGATCTGACAACCAATTTCGTGAATCCATGAAAACTCTCTCATTCCATTAATATTATAATAATTAAAACACTCACAATAAAAACATACACCAATGAAAATTAATTTTATGTGAGGACGCAATAGACATTATATTTAATTAATAAAAAAACTCAATAGCAAACGATTGCATTGTTAATCACAATATTTTTATTAAAAAAATTAATATAGTGCTATTCATTTATTTTTATATTATCAGTGTGATAACGATATAAAAATAAATATAATTATTGGAGTTAAGATATAATATAACTCTATTGTATTAATATTTTAAAATTATTGATCATTGGTTAATGTAGCGTTAATTTATATATTGCAATTATATTTATATAATCCGGTACTATTTGAACTCAAAAAGGCTTTGGTGTGACCGGTTACGACGGCCCTGATAATGCCTGGGTACAGCGGCCCCTGAACCTATTCGCACTGGAGGAAATCATGTCCGTATGCTGAAATTCACTGCGAAAGCCAAAAAGTCCCGCTATAAAAGCAGTTATCATGGCGTACTATTTAAAAAAGGAACAAAAGCAGTTATTCCCCTCAGGTCGAATGAAAAAACCAGTCAGGATAAATGGTGCATGTGTAATGTCACGCAGTATAAAGCACGTTATATTATTGAAGGCTTTGTTGAATAAATCGAACTTTTAAGTGTTTGGCGGATCTGATCGCTACAGTCGTTTCAGCATCGGGTTTCCATGGCAAAGCAAAAGTTTAAAATCACCAACTGGTCAGCCTACAATAACGCTCTCCGGCAGCGCGGTTTAATGACGGTCTGGCTTGATGAGTCTGCCATTGCTGCATGGACTGACCGTACGCAGCCTGAGGGGCGTGGCCGACCGCTTCACTACACCGATATGGCGATCACCACGGTTCTGATGATGAAGCGCGTGTTTAACCTTTCGCTACGGGCGTTACAGGGCTTCGTTGACTCAATTTTTACGCTCATGGCGCTGCCTCTTCGATGCCCGGACTACTCTCTGGTCAGCAAACGGGCAAAAAGTGTTAGCATCAGCATAAAAACGCCAACCCGTGGTGAAATCTCACATCTGGTCATCGATGCTACTGGCCTCAAGGTCTTGGGCGAAGGTGAATGGAAAGTCAGGCAGCATGGGGCTGACCGACGCAGGGTATGGCGCAAGCTTCATCTGGCCGCAGACAGTGCGACGCACGAGATTGTTTGTGCCGATTTATCGCTCAGCGGCACGACCGATGCGCAGGCCCTGCCAGGGTTGATTCAGCAGACCCACCGGAAAATCAGGGAAGCTTCGGCAGACGGCGCTTATGACACGCGCTACAGCCATGATGCGTTACTTCGGAAAAAAATAAGGCCACTTATCCCACCACGAAGCGGGGCGCAATACTGGCCGGACAAGTACCATGAGCGTAACCACGCTGTGGCAAATCAGTACTTAAGCGGCAGTAATGACGTCTGGAAAAAGAAAGTGGGCTACCACCGGCGGTCGGTAGCAGAAACGGCGATGTTCCGCATTAAAACCCTGCTGGGGAGCCATCTGAGCCTGCGTGACTATGACGCGCAGGTGGGTGAAGCGATGGCAATGGTCAAGGCACTGAACCGGATGACGTTGTTGGGGATGCCGCACAGCGTCCGGATCGCATAACGGGTTAACCGACGAGAGCTATCCCGTCGACTAACTCTGATTTATTCAACAAAGCCATTCTTTTAGCGAAAAAAAGAGGATAACCATAAAGCGTTATCCTCGAATCACAGCGAATCAATAATCCCTATAAAAATAATGATGAAGATGATATTTCAGAGCGTGCGGTTATGCGTTCAGTGTATACGCCCGGTATTACCACCAGGCTTCGACTTGCACCCCGGCATTCCAGGTATTATTGGCGGTGCCGCTTTTAAAGGGTTTGCCGTCCTGACTGTCATTCAGATACGAGGTATAAAAGCGCAGTTCCGGGCGCGACATAAACGCAGGGCCGGCGGCCAATGCCACGGCCAGGGTATATTTCTGCCCGCTTTGCTTAAATGAGGTGCCGTTTTTGAAGTTATCTTTTTGGGTGAATGCCCCGACTTCGCCAATGCCGCGCACATAATCGGTAAACTGATATTGCATGCGCCCGACCAGTGACAACAACCGAGTGGTATCAGTCGCTTCATTAATCTGGTTGGCCGAGCCCCAGGTCAGCACATGATTGAACGAGAGCCGGTCAGTCAGCGGGATAAGTCCGGTATTAATCACGCGATAACCGGTTGCGCTGTTGACCTGATTCCACATGTCATACCAGCCGCCGCCTTGTGACACCATATTTTGCGCCAGGCCTTTGTTGGCGTACTGCAAGACGACTTTGTTATAGCCGCCCAGCATATCCTGGCTGATTTCGCCGGTCAGCATCACGCCGTTATCTGCGTCATACAGGCCGCCGAACTCTTTTTGTTTTTTGGTGACGTTGGGCATGGCGTAATCAATACCAAACTCCGTCCAGGCTCCCTTCCAGGGTTTCAGCCCGGCATAGCGCACATCGGCATAGTTAATATTGACGTTACTGTTGCCATTAATCCTGTCATCAACCGCATTGGCATCGCCCCGCAGCCAGGCGACCGACAACGCGCCGGGGCCAAGGCTGTAGTTTTCCAGCCCGGCACCGGAGCCGGAAATATTCCAGTATTTGGTGTCGATAATATGCAGGTCGTGGCGCTGATAATAGCGTTTCCCGCCCCAGATAACCGCGTTACGGTCGCCGGGAACCAGCCCTTTGACTTGTAAATTTAACTGGCGTAAGCCGAACTGAGCATCATTACCGAGGGTGCTTTCATTATCGTTAGAACCATCAGATACCATGCTGACCATGCTATCAACATAGAAACTGACATCGTCTTTTTTATACACCTCAGAGCCTAACTCCACTTCGCCATAGGTATCGTTTTCGTTACCCAGCCGGCCAATTTTGTTTTTCTGCCATTGCGCCATGCCACCATCGTTTGACACCCCGACGCCACCGCGTAAATAGCCATGGAAATCAACGGGAATATTGGCGGCGAGCAGCGGCCCACAGGCCAGCATCGTAGTGAGAGCGGTAGGGACTGTCAGGCGTTTGATGTTCATGATCACCTCATGTTGTTTGTTGTTATGTACTACGTTCACATTTACCGCTCAATAAAATGCCTAAACGTAAAACTCGGCAATGCGTTCGTTTGTTTGTTGTGATTTAGTGCAAACAAATCATTTTGTTTTGTAAAAACTGGTGAGCTTCGTCACGGGTTTTTCTTTTGTGAACGTAATACTTTTTATTGGATTGGTCAGACTGTGCGGTAGCCCATGGGTTTTTCCCAGGGCCTGCTGTTACAATTCACACAAAACCACGACGGGAAAGCCGACCATGAAGTCGAAAAGCGCTACGTTAGAAGATGTTGCACGCCATGCTGGCGTTTCTTATCAAACCGTATCTCGGGTGCTGAATAAATCGGCCAATGTCTCTGAAGCCACGCGCCGCAAGGTTGAGCAGGCAATTGAGTTGCTACGCTATGTGCCAAACCGGTTGGCCCAGCAACTGGTGGGTAAACAGAGTATGACCATTGGGCTGGTGACGACCTCGCTGGCGTTACATGCGCCGTCACAGGTGGCCGCTGCCGTAAAACGGTATGCCAATACGGAAGGTTATCAGGTGTTGATCTCGATGATTGATGAGAACGTCAATCATGGCATTCAGGATTCTATCAATGAACTCAAGTCGCAGCGGGTTGATAAGGTCATCATCAATGTGCCGCTGGAAACCGATGAAGCAGAGCGAATTGCGACGGATAACGACGATATTCTGTGCCTTTTTCTCGATGTTGACCCCTACAGTTCCGTGTTTAATGTGTCGTTCAATCCAGCGGATGGCACGCGAGCCAGCGTAAAATATCTCTATGAACTGGGGCACCGCGACATGGCTTTACTGGCCGGGCCGGCAGGTTCGGTGTCGGCGCGACTGCGGTTGAAAAACTGGCTGGAAACGCTTGAAGGGTATGGGCTTGCGCCTGTCAGCGTATTACACGGCAACTGGGATGCGCAAAGCGGTTATGCCTGTGCGTTACAGATGCTGCGCGAGACGCCGCAGTTTAGCGCGGTACTGGTGGCGAACGATCAAATGGCGTTGGGAGTATTAAGCGCGTTTCATCAAAACCAGCAAACTATTCCTGGCCAGAAATCGGTGATTGGCTATGACGGGACGTATGAAAGCTCGTTTTTCCATCCGGCGTTGACCACCGTATCGCTCGATCTCGACTTGCAGGGAAAAGAAGCCGTGCAGCGGCTGCTGGGTGCCAGTGACAGCGATATGCAGCGTTCTTCTTCTATTTTACCAGCCCGGCTGGTGGTGCGTAATTCTACCGGCCCGCGTAGTGACGAACAGCGTGATTTACAGCAAATTGCCGAGCAGCTACGGCTGTTAGCCCAGCGCCTGAGCCAGTAATCATTCATTGCCTGGTGAAAGAGGCATGTCGTCTCGAGTCGAGGCTGTCTTGAGTAAAGAATAAAAAATAAAAAATAAAAAATAAAAAGAACCCCGGACGTTGGGCGACCGGGGTTCTGCATATGTCATTCCGGCACAAACCTATACAGGCAGCACAGGTGCTGCCGGCGTAAGTTATGCGGTGGTGTTAATGTTGCGCCCAACCGCCGGATTTGCCGGTAACGGCGGGATGGACTGGATAAGGCTCTCAACGGTATTTTTCTGATTATCCAATGACTTTTTCAACACCTGGGTGCCGACTTCACCGCTCAACTGCATGTTGTTCAGGCCAGAGGAAAGGGCGGCTATTTGTGATACATCCATCGTAGTTATCCTGTGTTAGAGGCTAAAAACATACCGATATGTCAGGCAGCGCGGACAAGCGGCTGAGACACACGCCCATCGGTTAGAGGAGCGTGGGTACAGAGAGATACTGACATACTCTGCCAGTATCTCTCTGGTATCGGTCAGGTTTGTTCAATCTTTAGTCTAGCCAACCGATGTGGTTAACGCTGTGTGCGTCATCACATCAGTTGCGCGATGCGTTTTGCCGCGCACAATCAATAATCGATGCGGCGTTATCGGTTATTCGTCGAAAAACCAATACCCCTGATTAACCAGTTCGGTTAATTGCGCCATGAACGCCGGGTTATGTAACGCCTCGCCCAGCTCATTTTGGCTAATTAACGTATAACGACACAGTGCATCAGCGCCTTTGTCATCGGCCATGTTCATCGGCTCGCTGTTGACGAAAAAACGCTCGCTTACGTTCAGCACCCGCAAGCCGTTTAACCGGATAAGCGTTTCCCCCGCGAGCAGGGCTTCGGTGATTTCTGCTGGCTCATAAGGCGGATTGGCGGGCGCGATATCCAATTCATGGCGAGGCGTGGTGGCAAAACGGCCAAACCATTGTTTGAAGGCTTCCGGTTGGTTGATGACATCCATCATCATGGCACGCAGCCGCTCCAGTTCGTATTCTTCTACCCGCCCCGGATGCTCCCGGCAGGTTAAATCGGGGTCGCTATAGTGCTCGCCGCCCAGGTCGTGCTCAAGTGCATAATCGGCAAAGCTGCTGATTAAGTCGCGCCCGTTGGGGCCGCGAAAACCGACGGAGTAGTTCAGCGCCGTTTCTAGCGTCTGCCCATCGTGTGGGAAACCTGGCGGAATGTAGAGAATATCACCGGGTGCTAACTCTTCATCAATAATCGGTGTGAACGGGTCAACATGCAGCAGGGCCGGGTGAGGGCAGAACTGGCGCATCGGCAGCTTATCGCCAACACGCCAGCGGCGACGCCCCATCCCTTGAATAATGAAGACATCGTATTGGTCAATATGCGGGCCGACACCGCCGCCCGGCACCGAAAAGGAGATCATCAAATCATCTAAGCGCCAGTCGGGTAATACCCGAAACGGGCGCACCAGTTTCGCGCTGGGTTCATGCCAATGATTCACGGCCTGAGCCAGCAGTGACCAGCCGGTTTCCCCCAGATGATCAAACGCTTCGAAGGGCCCATTCCAGGCCTGCCACTGACCTTTGTGATAACTCACCAAACGGCTATCGACTTCGGCTTCCATCGCCAATCCGGCCAGTTCATCCGGTGTAATAGGATCAACAAAATTAGCCAATGCATTTTTTAATACAACAGGTTGTTTTTGCCAGTATTTTTCTAAAAACTCAGGCCAATCGAATTTCAGTTGATATTCCATGCTTTCATACCCGTGGGGAGAGACAGACTTGATTATAAGAACCCACGCTTATGCCGCTTTGTCATTGGTCAAGGTCAAGCGCTATGGCAGATAGGTAATCCCCCCATTTTTAACCGGGCAGATAAGTAGAATCAGATAAGCGCTGAATATGCTGCATTGGTGTGAAGCCATTCAGTGCCATATTCGGTCGTTCGTGATTATAGAACCATTGCCATTGTGTGGCGTATTCCTGTAACTCACTCAGCGAATAAAACAGATAGTGCCCCAGCCAGTCATAACGCACTGTCCGGTTATAACGCTCAATATACGCATTCTGTTGTGGCTTCCCCGGCTGAATAAAATTGAGGATGATATTTTGTCGTTCAGCCCATACTATCAGAGTGTTACCTGCATATTCTGGTCCGTTGTCACATCGAATCGATGCCGGTTTCCCTTTCCATTCAATCAGTTGTTCGAGAGTTCTGACTACCCGACTGGCCGGAAGGGAAAAATCGACCTCTATTGCCAGGGCCTCGCGATTGAAATCATCAATAATATTCAGCAGACGAACGGAGCGACCATCTGACAACTGATCATGCATAAAATCCATTGACCAACTCTCGTTACTGCCAGTGGGGACCCTCAGTGGTTCCGGCTTTTCACGTTTCAACCGTTTTTTAGGTTTTATCCGCATATTCAGCGACAGTTCGCAGTAAATCCGGTAAATTCTCTTGTGGTTCCAGACAAAGCCTTTCACGTTGCGCAGATACAGGTAACACAGGCCGAAGCCCCAGTTTCGCTGGCTGTCCGTGATGCGCACCAGCCAGTCAGCAATCCGTTGATTTTCCTGACTCAGTAAGCGCCTGTATCGGTAGCAACATTCGCTGACGACAAAGAGCTGACAGGCCAGACGGATACTGATCCCCGGTGTTCAACTGCTTGTAGAGACATCTGCTTCCGGTCTCATGGCTTCAGAACTTTTTTGCCATCGCTTCGTGAATATTTTCGGCCTTCAGACGCTCTTCAGCATACATTTTTTTTAGTCGGCGATTTTCTTCTTCAAGCTCTTTCAGTCGGCTCATCAGTGCAGCATCCATCCCGCCAAACTTTGAGCGCCATTTATAAAAACTGGCACTGCTGATGCCATGCTCCCGGCACAGTTCAGGAACCGGCGTACCCGCCTCAGCCTGTTTGAGAATGGTGATGATCTGACTGTCAGTAAAACGTGATCGTTTCATAGAAATCCCCCTGCATTCAGGTTAGGAGAAAATTCTACTTATGCATGCACTGGTTTTTCGGGGGGATTACCGTATTACGTCACCCCATCAAAATTGAAGAAAGCCGGTACGTGATGAACCTGACCGGTGCCAGCGTCAAAAAACGCCTGCCTGACACGCCTGTTTATTGCCAGACATCACCGGGCAGCCAGTTACAGTCAAGGCAACCGCATGTCCTGCAAGCGACCACGATGTTGATTGACCACCGGCCACGGCAACACTTCCCAGCCGCTGTGATTACAGGCATCCATCATGTTCGGCATCATCGGTTGAAACACGATCCCGTTGCGGGTGAGATACCAGGGGGCATAAGTCCAAATATCCGCAGACGTATAATTACAACCATCAAACACGCCGTTGACTTTCCCGTTATTGCGCATCTGTACCGGGTATAGCCTATCGAATTGTTTCTTTAACCAGACAGGCAGGGTGTCGTCCCGGTAGTTATCCGTAATGTCATGTTCATCCGGTATCGGCGGCTCTCCCACCCACAAGAGATCGGCCAGTGACAGCAAGGCGGTATCGCTGACACGAAACGTGCGGGCATAAACATCGGTCGAAGGATGGGCGGAGCCTGGGCAGAGATGTAAATTGGTGGCGATGTAGCTGACGACACTCGCTGACAGTAAGCCGATTTTCACCTTAAACACATCCTCGGTGCTACACCTGTTCGACTGCGTCATCTGCCAAAAATCGGCGCGTAACTGGGCATTCAACTGTTCACGTTGTTCAGCCGGATACCCCGATACCACCTGAAACATGGAAGAATCGGTTAACGGGTCTTGCCACCACTCCACCTGATAGTCGCCAATGCGCCCTTGCTTGACCATTTTCAACTCATTGCCTTGCTGGAAGAGAAAGTCATACAGGGATAAGGCATAGAGCGACTGCATAAAGGGCGACAGCGTAATCGCAGCGGCAGGCGCTAACGGCGCAGCCGGTGTCAACACCGCCGCAACCGGTGCCGCATGCCCGTCGCGCCACTCGCCTTTCCAGCCTTGCTCGCCGAGCGGTTGTAAGGCTAATTGCTGCTCAACAAACGGCTCATTGTCTGTGCCATCCTCATCGTCAATGACAGTCAGCACCAGCGTTCCTTTCTGCGCCAGATCGCCCACAAGAGAATGCATCACATGGGCGCCGGGAGAAAAGTAACGCCCCTCTGCCTTGCCATTGGTGCCGATATCCAGTTCCACCACCACAGGCGCGATGCCGAGCGTACCGCGATACACCACAGGGTTGGCCTGCGCCACGCCCACCAGACAAACACTACCCAGCACCATCATCCTTGCGGCTAACGTTAATAAATTCATATTAAATAAATAGATAGGAAATAAAGCAGACACTATAACGGAAATAGATTAATTTCCGTAATCAAAAAAGAGCACGCGATAACGCCACGCCTGTAGACATTCGCCATCGGCCCGCGAATGGCATTTTCCCCGCCAGCTTCTATGCTATGACAAGGCTGGCGACATCATCAGGCTTTATTGTGGCTGTGGCTGTCCCGGCAAGTGACTTTCATAACAAAAGGATAACATCATGAGTCATATCAAACTGTTAGGTATTTCTGGCAGCCTGCGTCAAGCATCTGCCAACCGGGGGCTGCTGCGCGCGGCACAATCGGTCTTGCCTTCGCATGTCACACTGGAGATTGCCGACTTACTGGATGTGCCTTTTTATAACGCCGACCTGACAAGCGTTCCTGAATCGGTACAACGCATCGCCCAACAAGCGCGTGATGCCTCAGGCTTCGTGTTTGCCTGCACCGAATACAACTACTCCCTTGCCCCGGCGCTGAAAAATATTCTCGATTGGTTATCCCGCCTGCCCGATAGCAGCGAACTGCTGCACGGTAAACCGGCGGCATTGATGGGGGCTGGCGGTGGTATGGGCACCTCGCGGGCGCAATATCACCTGCGCCAAAGCTGCGTTTACCTGAACATTCACCCGCTCAATAAGCCGGAAGTGTTTGCCAATGCCTTCGCCGGTGGGTTTGACGCGCAGGGCAACCTGACCGATGAGGCCATCACCACGCTGATTGCCGAGCAAATGGATGCGCTGGTGGATATCATCACCAGCAAATAACGCGTATTCGATAGATCCGATGGATTCGATGGCGTTGTCCGCGCGCTTTGCCGCCCGCCTGCGGGCGGCAGCGCCTCACGCCGCGACGGTGCCCACGTTCATCATCGCGTCGGCTGTCACCGTTAACGCCGGGTGGCGACAAAAACGCACCACGTCCCCCACCACCAGCAAACTGGGCGATTGCGGCTGATAACGCGCCATCAGTGCAGGCAAGGTCGCCAGCGTCGCCGTCAGCAAACGCTGCGTCGGTTGCGTACCACGCTCAATAATCGCCAGCGGCGTACTGGCAGGCAAGCCGTGTGCGATTAATTTCTGGCACAGGCGGCTGGCATGACTCAGCCCCATATAAAACACCAGCGTTTGCTGGCCTGCTCCCAGCGTCTCCCAATCCAGTTGCGGCTCGCCGTCACGGGCGTGGCCGGTGATAAAACGCACCGACTGGGCGCACTCCCGGTGTGTAAGCGGCAGGCCCACCGCCGCCGCGCAACCGGTCGCCGCCGTAATACCCGGCACCACGTGGCAACGCACCCCCTGCTGGTGCAGGTAATCCATCTCTTCGCCACCGCGCCCAAAAATAAACGGATCGCCGCCTTTTAAGCGCACCACCCGCTGCCCGGCGTGCGCCAGCTCCATCAGCAACTGATTAATGCGCGGTTGCGCCAGTGTGTGATTGCCCTGCTGCTTGCCAACATCAATACGCAAGGTTTCCGGCTGCACCAGCGCCATAATTTCGGCGGAGATCAGCCGGTCATGCACCACCACATCCGCCTGCTGAATCGCCCGCAGCGCCTTGATAGTCAATAATTCGGCATCGCCGGGACCGGCACCCACCAGCCAGACGTCGCCTGCCAGTAACGGCTGGCGTTGGTGCCCGTGCGCCATCAGGGTGTTCACAGTAGGGTTCATGTTGTCACTCCTTATCCGGGCGCGGCTTAACCCGCCCGGCGTAATGTATCCGGCGCCGCATACTGTTGCAGCAACGCCTTGATTTCAGGGATGCACGAACCGCAGTTGGTTCCACACTGCAACTGCTCACCCAGTTGCGCCACACTGTGGCAGCCCTGACGAATAGCCTGAATAATGCGCAGCTCACCCACCGTGAAGCAGCTGCAAATGGTCGCCCCCTGCGCTATTTCCCCCTGTGGCGCACACCCCGCCAGTAGCGCCAGTCTGTCCGATGAGAGCTGCGGCGGCTCGGCAAACGCCGCCAGAATCACCTCACGCGCCAGTTGCGGACGATGTGCGCTCACATAAAGCGCCACGGCGACCTGCTCGCCACGCCAGCCAATGGCGTGAAACAACCGGTCGTCGCCCTGCGCCTGCTGAAATTCAACGTCGCTCAGGTGATAGTGCCGGGTCAGCCAGTCAAGCCAGTGTTCCGGCGTCTGTTCACCGGCTATCACGTAGTGCGAGACGTCATCAGCAGTAATCCGGCTCCAGTAGCCGCAGTCCGGTGTTGCCACCTCGCCGCGCACAAACAGCTCGCCGAACCAGACGGCGGGCCAGCGCTGAATGCGCACCCGCGACTGTTTGCTTTCCGGCTGCCCGGAGTCAGGGTCAGTCACCGCTGCCACCAGGCTATCGACACGCGCCTGTATGCTGAATTGGCGATTCCAGTGCATGGGCACAAAAATACTGCCGGGTTGCTGACCGCGCTGGATTTGCGCCCGCGCCAGCATCCAGCCGGACGGCGCACTGATGCGCACCAGCTCGCCCTCATGCACACCGGCATTGAGCGCATCCTGCGGGTGCAAATCACAGTAGGGCTCAGACGCATGCTGCATCAGGCGCGCTGCCTTGCCGGTGCGGGTCATGGTGTGCCACTGGTCGCGCACCCGGCCAGTATTCAGCACCAGCGGATAGGCCGCTGAGGGCGGGTTGACCGGCAACTGTGGCGTGATGGCCAACAGCCTCGCCTGGCCGTCCGGGTGCCAACAGCGCCCGTCGGTATACAACCGCGCCGTCCCGTCGCGGGCGCTGGCCGTCACCGGCCACTGTATTGGCGCAAGGTGTTGCCATTGCGCATCGCTGAGGTGTGCCAATGCGCCGATGTTAAACGCCCGCTGCCCCTCATTTTCAAACCCGGATAACGCCGCATGCTCGCGGAAAATTTGCGCCGGATGGCGGTAATCAAACGCCGTGCCAAACCCCATGCGCGTTGCCACCTGCGACACCATCCACCAGTCGGCTTTCGCCTCGCCCGGCGCGGGCAGGAACGCGCGCTGGCGGGAAATACGCCGTTCGGAGTTAGTGACGGTGCCCTCTTTTTCTCCCCACGCCAGCGCTGGCAGCAAAATGTCGGCGCACGCGGTAGTGTCCGTGTGGCGCATCACATCGGAGACGATCACCAGCGGGCAGCGCAACAGCGCCTGCCGCACCCGGTCAGCTTCCGGCATCGACACTACCGGGTTGGTGCCCATTATCCACACCGCCTTGACCTCGCCGGTTTCGATAGCGCGGAACAGATCGACTGCCATCAGCCCCGGTGCCGAGGCCACCCGGTCGCTGCCCCAGAAACGGCCAACCCGCGCCACCTCTTGCGGGCTAAAGCCCATGTGCGCCGCCAGTTGGTTCGCCAGCCCGCCCACTTCGCGGCCCCCCATGGCGTTCGGCTGACCGGTAATCGAAAACGGGCCGCAGCCCGCACGACCTATCCGGCCACTGAACAGATGCACGTTGATAATGGCGTTGCATTTGTCGCTGCCGGACGCCGACTGGTTAATGCCCTGCGAATAGAGCGTCACCACCTTGTCGGTCTCGCTAAACCACTGGTAGAAGCAGGCCACGTCTTCGTGCCGTAACCGGCAGAAGTCCGCTACCCGCTCTGGCGTCCACACCTCGGCGGCCGCCAGCGCCGCGTCCACGCCACTCAGTTCGCCGGGAACCGGGGTGTTCCGCTGCGCCAGGGCGCGCAGCAGCCCGTTGAACAACCCGGCATCACTGCCAGGCGCCAGCGGCAGGTGTAAATCCGCCGCGTCACAGGTGGCGGTGCGCCGTGGGTCAATCACCACCACCCGCATATTGGGGCGCTGGCGTTTAGCCTGCATCAGCCGCTGATACACCACCGGATGCGCCCAGGCGGTATTGGCGCCAACCAGCACCACCAGATCCGCCTGCTCGATGTCCTCGTAGTTACCCGGCACCGCATCGGCACCCAGCGCCCGTTTGTAACCAATAACTGCCGAAGCCATGCACAGGCGGGAATTGGTGTCCATGTTGGCGCTGCCGATGAAGCCTTTCATCAGCTTGTTGGCGACGTAATAGTCCTCAGTCAGTAATTGCCCCGAGCCGTAAAACGCCACCGCCTGCGGGCCGTGCTGCGCGATGATATCGCCGAGCGATTGCGCAACCTTATCCAGCGCTTGCTCCCAACGGACGCGGTGCCCGTCTACCAGCGGCCATAACAGGCGGCCCTTCAGACTCAGCGTCTCACCGAGCGCCGAACCCTTGACGCACAACCGCCCCTGATTAGCCGGGTGCTGGCTGTCGCCATCGATAGTCACCCGTCCATCCGGCTGTGTGGTCGCCATTACCCCGCAACCCACGCCGCAATAAGGACAGGTAGTGCGCCAGCTCGTCATAACGCCTCCGCCATATCCGCCGCCACCACGCTCATCGGCTCATCCGCCACCCAGATGCAGTCTTGCACCAGGCGCACCGGCCAGACGCGCACCCGCAGTTGGCTGTCATCCGGGCTGATACCGTCACACAGGCGCAAGCGTTTTTTGTACAACGGCGAAATCACCACCGGCTCGCCCGCCACATCACCAATCAGGCCGCGCGACAGCACGTTGGCACCGCTGCCCGGCTCCTGATTATCAAGCGCGAACACGCGTGCCGCCTGCCCCGGTTGCGCCGCAGGCAAATGGAACAGCGCCACCTGACGATGCCCGACGCGCGCCGCCATGCCCGAATTGGCCGGAATATCGCTCAGAAATCCGACGCACTGCCAGCCATCAGAACTGAGGGTTTCGGATACGGCGATCGGTTTTTTCTCCTCTACACGTGCAGGGCGAATCTGGCCGCGCTCCGGCACCATCACCACCGCTTCATCCGGGCTGTCGCTGTTAAGGAAGGCGCGGAATAAGGCGCGGTGTTCCTCATGCGCCAGTGTGGTTTGCCACTCGCACTGGTAGCTGTCGATAACATGGCGCATCTCGCTTTCCAGTTCGGCGGCAAGGCCCAGACTGTCGTCGATCACCACCTGACGCAGGTAGTCAACCCCGCCTTCCAGGTTATCCAGCCACACGCTGGTGCGCTGGAGCCGGTCTGCGGTACGGATGTAAAACATCAGCAGGCGGTCGATGAAGCGGAACAGCGTCTCGGTATCCAGATCGCTGGCAAACAGGTCGGCATGACGCGGTTTCATGCCGCCATTGCCGCACACATACAGGTTCCAGCCCTTGTCGGTGGCAATCACGCCGATGTCTTTACCCTGCGCTTCGGCGCATTCGCGGGTACAACCGGACACCGCCATCTTGAGCTTGTGCGGCGAGCGCAAGCCCTTGTAACGGTGCTCCAGCGCAATCGCCAGCCCGGTGGAATCCTGCACACCATAGCGGCACCAGGTGGAGCCGACGCAGGACTTCACGGTACGCAGCGACTTGCCGTAGGCATGGCCGGTTTCAAAACCCGCGTCGATCAACTCCTGCCAGATAGCGGGCAGTTGCTCCAGCCGCGCACCGAACAGGTCAACGCGCTGGCCGCCGGTGATTTTAGTGTACAGGTGGTAGCGTTCCGCCACCTGACCGATGGCAATCAAGCCTTTTGGGGTTATCTCGCCGCCGGGAATGCGCGGCACCACCGAGTAGGTGCCGTCTTTCTGGATGTTGGCCAGAAAACGGTCATTGGTATCCTGCAACGGTACGTGTTCCGGTTGCAGCACATAGTCGTTCCAGCACGAGGCCAGCATTGAGCCGACTAACGGCTTACAAATTTCACAGCCCAGCCCGTGACCGTGACGCGCCACCAGCTCGCCAAAACTGCGAATACGGTTAACGCGAATCAGGTGGTACAGTTCCTGACGCGAATAAGCGAAGTGTTCGCAGATGTCTTTTTTCACCTCGACGCCCGATTGCTGCAACCGGTACTCCATCACCTGCTTGAGCAGCGGCACACAGCCGCCGCAGCCGGTGCCAGCCTTGGTGCAGGCTTTCAGCGACGCCAGATCGGTGCAACCGTTGTCTACCGCCGCAAAAATATCCGCTTTGCTGACGTTGTGGCAGGAGCAAATCTGCGCGCTGTCCGGCAATGCCGCCACGCCCAACCCTTTTGGTGCGGCACCGTCCAGCGCGGGCAGAATCAGGCTCTCCGGGTGCGCGGGTAACGTCATGTCGTTGAGTTTCATCTGCAACAGCGTGCTGTAATCGCAGCTGTCGCCCACCAGCACCGCCCCCAGCAGCCGTTTGCCGTCTGCCGAGACAATGATTTTTTTGTAGACCTGATTCGGCTCATCGTTCCACTGGTAGCTCAGGCTGCCTTCGGTCGCGCCGTGCGCATCGCCGATTGACGCCACATCCACCCCCAACAGCTTGAGCTTGGTGCTCATGTCCGCACCGCTAAACACCTGTTGCGACGATTCTTGTTGCGCCGACGGGGCCAATTGGGCCGCGACGGTGCGCGCCATTTGGTAGCCCGGCGCCACCAGCCCGAAAATCTGCCCTTGCCAGACCGCGCACTCGCCGATAGCGAAAATAGCCTCATCCGAGGTCTGGCAATGATCGTTAATGACGATACCGCCGCGCGTGCCTATCTGAAGCCCGGCCTCACTCGCCAGCCGAACGCGCGGGCGGATACCGGCGGAAAACAGCACCAGGTCAGTTTCCAGCGAAGTGCCATCGGCAAAGTTCATGCGATGGCGCGCCTGCTCGCCTGCGGTGATGGAAAGCGTTTGTTTGCTGGTGTGGACATGCAGGCCCAACGCTTCGATTTTACGCCGCAGCAACTGAGCGCCGCCGTCATCGAGTTGCACTGCCATCAGCCGGGGCGCGAACTCCACCACATGGGTCTCCAGCCCTAACTGGCGCAGTGCGTTAGCCGCTTCCAGCCCCAGCAGGCCGCCGCCCACCACCACGCCGCTGCGCGATCCGCGCGCTTCGGTGGCAATGGCATCGAGATTATCCAGCGTGCGATACACCAGACAGCCGGGGCGATCATTACCGTCGATAGGCGGCACAAACGCATAGGAGCCGGTGGCCAGCACCAGGCGATCGTACGGGGTTTCCTGACCATTGGCGTCACGCACGCAGCGGCGCTGGCGATCGATAGCCGTCACCTGACAGCCGGTGCGTAGCTCAATACCGCTCTGCTCGAAAAAACCGTCACTGACCATGGAGAGCGACTCGGCGCTACGTCCGGCAAAATACTCGGACAAATGCACCCGGTCATAGGCCGGGTAGCGCTCTTCGCCAAACACCACCACGTGATATTGCTGGTGCAAGCCGCGCTCCACCAGTTGCTCCAAAAAGTGGTGGCCAACCATGCCGTGCCCCACAACCACTAATACCGGTTTACTCATAACAGAAATCCTTACGGCTTCAGGCCGAGTGTCTGTTTCAGGAAAAGAAAGACCAAATAAAAGCGACGTCGGTGCGACTGGCTGCCTGGCCTCCATGGCCGCCAGCAGTTGCGGGCTGTCGCTGACGTGTCCGAACAACAGCGCACCGCATAACCGATCGTCGCGGAATATCAGGCGGCGATAATGGCCGCCGAGCGGGTCTGACAGCGTGTGAAGCCGGTCGCCGGGCTGCGGGTGCAGCTCGCCTGCACTCACCACGTCAATGCCGGTCACTTTCAGGCGTGTGGCGAGTGGCGCGGGCAGGTAATCTGCCACCGGCTGCCCCGCGAGTCTGGCGGCCAGCACATCGGCCTGCGCCAGACAAGGGGCCACCAGCCCCACTGTCTCCCCGTTCACTTCAGCGCATTCACCGAACGCGCTGATGAAGTCATCGCGGGTACGTAACTGGCCGTCCACCACAATGCCGCGCCCGCACAACAGGCCGCTGTCGCGAGCCAGCTCACACACCGGCTGAGTACCGGTCGCCACCACCACCAGACCGGCGGGAAGACGCCTGCCGTCGGCCAGCGCGACGGCCTCAACCTGGCCTACCCCTTCCAGCGACTGGATCTGCACACCGGTCAGGCAACGGATGCCGCGCCCGCGCAGCCGGGTAGCCAGTAACTCACTGGCGGTGGCATCAAGTTGCCGCTCCATCAATTGGGGGTGGCGATGCACTAACGTCACCTCGGCCCCGTGCAGGCGCAGCGCGGCGGCGGCCTCAATGCCCAACACCCCGCCGCCCATCACCACCACCGGCGTGCCTTGCCGCACCGCCGCCCACATGCGCTCGACGTCATCCAGTGTGCGAAAGCCGGTTACGCCCGGCAGGTCGATACCCGGCCACGGCGGCATAAACGGACGTGAACCGGTCGCCAGCACCAGTTGGTCATAGAACAGTCGGCGGCGATCGGTGATGACCGCGCGCGCAGCCCTGTCGATACGCACGACCGACTCGCCGCTCAGTAGCGTCACGTCCATCGCCTCGGGCGCGGGCTCCAGTTGCGTCTCCTCAAACGTTTTTTCGCCCCCCAGCACCGAGGAGAGCAGCACGCGGTTATAGCTGGCGCGCGGCTCACGATCGATGAGGGTGATGCGGTAGCGTTGCGCGGCAAGCTGCCCCAGTTTTTTTACCAGCCGGGCGCTGGACAGGCCGTTACCGATGATGACCAGATGTGCGCTCATCGCTCCCTCCCGTCAGGCCGCGTGCGGCTGTTTCTCGTAGAGGAAATGCAGCACCTGCTGGCGGTACTGGTGATAGCGCGGGTCATCCGCCAGCGCCACGCGAGAACGCGGGCGCTCCAGTGCCACCGCCATGATTTCCCCGACGGTGGCGGCCGGGCCGTTGGTCATCATCAGCACCCTGTCGGACAGCAGCACCGCTTCATCCACGTCGTGGGTAATCAGCACGATGGTGGTGTTCAGGCGTTGCTGGATTTCCATCACCGCATCCTGCAAATGCGCGCGGGTCAGCGCATCCAGCGCGCCGAACGGCTCGTCCATCAGCAATACTTTGGGTTTCATCGCCAGCGCGCGGGCAATGCCGACGCGCTGTTTCATGCCGCCGGAAATTTCGTGCGGGCGCTTGTTCAGCGCATGCCCCATGTGTACCAGTTCCAGGTTATGCACAATCCACTCGTGCATTTCGGCCTGACGCATCTGGCCGCGAAACACCTGTTTTACCGCCAGCGCCACGTTGTCGTAGGTGGTAAGCCACGGCAGCAGCGAATGGTTCTGAAATACCACCGCCCGCTCCGGCCCTGGGCCGTCGATTTCACGGTTATCACACAACAGGCCGCCCTGCGTCGGCAGCGTCAGCCCGGCAATCAGGTTAAGCAGCGTTGATTTGCCGCAGCCGGAATGGCCAATCAGGCTCAGGGTTTCGCCGGTGTGAATATCAAAGCTCACGTTATCGAGCGCCACGAACGAACCGCTGGCGGTGGAGAAACGCTGGCTGACCTGCTGAATACGAATAATCGGTTGATGTCGCATCGGTTTCTCCTTAACGGGTTTCATAGCTGAAACGTTTGGCCAGTAACATCAGCCCGTGTTCAAGTACCAGCCCAACCACGCCAATCACCAGGATTGCGATGATGATGTTGGGCACGTTGAGGTTGTTCCACTCGTTCCAAATCCAAAAACCGATGCCGATGCCGCCGGTCAGCATTTCCGCTGCCACGATAACCAGCCAGGCGATACCGATAGACAAGCGCACCCCGGTCAGCACGCTCGGCAATACCGCAGGCAGCAGGATTTTGCGCATGATGGTGAACTCAGACAGCTTCAACACGCGTGCCACATTCAGGTAATCCTGCGGGATCTGGCGCACCCCTTCGGCGGTGTTGAGGATCATCGGCCAGATAGAGCAGATGAAAATCGTCCAACTGGAGGCCGGTTCAGCGCGCTGGAACAGCAACAAACCGATGGGCAGCCACGCCAGCGGGCTGACCGGGCGCAGCAGCGAAATCACCGGGTTGAACATCGCCGCCATAAAGCGGAAGCGGCCAATCAGGAAACCGGCGGGAATGCCCACCAGCGCCGCCAGACCGAACCCGATGCCGACGCGCTTGAGAGATGCCAGCACATTCCAGCCAATGCCTTTGTCGTTCGGGCCCGCCACATAAAACGGGTCGGCAAAAATGCTCTGTGCCGCCAGCCAGGTCTGCCACGGCGTCGGGAACCCTTTGCTGCTCAACGCCGCGATTTGCCAAAGCGCCAACAGTAACAACATGCCGATGCCACCCGGCAGCAGCCGGGATGCCATCAGGCTCAGGCGCGGCTGCCAGGCGGCGCGCGGCGCGATGACCGCCGGTTTATCCGCTGGCGGTATGCTTGCCGCTTCGGGTAACGTCACCACGACGGCATCACTGGCGGCACTGGCGGCGCTGGTTTTTTCCGGTTCAGCGTCAGGGACGATCGAAAGAATCTGGGCTTGCGTTTTCATGGTCGCTCTCCGTTACTTTTTCACGCTGACGTTCGCGCTGACGTTCACACTAAAGCTGTTGGCATAACCGGCCGGATCGCTGCCGTCCCACCGCTTACCGTCCATCAATACGCTGCTGCGCATCTCACTGGATGGCAGCGGTACATTGCCGACCGCGCTGGCGGCCTGTTTGTAGATATCGATGCGGTTGACCTGACGGGCCAGCGCCTGATAGTCCGGCTCCTGCGCCAGCAGGCCCCAGCGTTTGTGCTGGGTGAGGAACCACATGCCGTCAGACAGATACGGAAAGTTCACTTCGCCGTCGTGGTAGAAGCGCATCGCGTGCGCGTCCTGCCAGTGTTTCCCGACACCGTTGTCGTATTGCCCCAGCATGCGCCCGATAATCGTCTCCTCCTGGGTATTGACGTAGGCCCGCCCGGCGATGACGCGCGCGGTTTCGCGCCGGTTATCGTCCGAGCTGTCAATCCAGCGCGAGGCCTCCAGCACGGCGGCTATCAAAGCACGCGCCGTATTGGGATTGGCGTTAACCCATTGCGCACTGGTGCCAAGCACCTTCTCCGGGTGATCCGGCCAGATCTCCTGCGAGGTGGCGGCGGTAAAACCGAGGCCATCGGCAATGGCGCGCTGGTTCCAGGGCTCGCCAACGCAAAAACCGCTCATGTTGCCTATCTTCATGTTCACCACCATTTGCGGCGGTGGCACCACTACGGTACGCACGTCATCAAACGGATTGATGCCAGCGGCACCCAGCCAGTAATAGAGCCACATGGCATGGGTGCCGGTGGGAAACGTCTGGGCGAAGGTGTATGTGCCCGCCGGACTGGCTGATATGAATTTTTTCAGGCTGGCACCATCCGTCACGCCCGCCTCGCGCAACGCGTTGGACAGGGTGATCGCCTGGCCGTTGTTATTGAGCGTCATCAGCGCCGCCATGTTGTGCTGCGGCCCCGACGCACCGGCCTGCAAGCCATACAACAACCCATAGAGCACGTGGGCGGCGTCCAGTTCACCCGACACCAGCTTGTCGCGCACCGCCGCCCAGCTCGCTTCCTTACTCGGCACAAGGGTAATACCGTATTTCTTGTCAAACCCTTTGACCGAGGCCATCACTACCGAGGCGCAATCGGTCAGTGGAATAAAGCCAACGCGCACCTCTTTTTGCTCCGGGGCGTCAGAACCGGCCGCCCAGGCGCTGTTCATTACTCCCGGCATGCCCGGCAACAACATCGCGCCGCCCAGTGCGGCACTCCCGACCAAAAACTGGCGCCGGGAAAACGCCGGTGTTTGGTTACTGGTTTTCTTATCGGTTGTGGAATCACTCATCAACGACACCTCGGCAACCCGCCCTGCGGCGGTAAAAACAAAAAGGCGCCCATAAGCCATGCGAAAAAATCGCACGCTTATGGGCGCCTTTGCCCAGCGTCTTTCCGTACCGCCATTGGCACGGAAAAGCGCAGTGAATTGTTACCGGAGATGAAGCAAGGTGTGTGCCAACCTGTCAGAGATCCCTGTGACCTGACAACACATTGAGTCAACCGTCCATGCTGTGTCGAATAACCGACCTGTCCCGATGGGGCTATTTTGCTCGCCGCAGGCGCGGCAAATATTGAGCTGGATCAATTCAGCCGGGATATCTAACCGAGAGACGACACCGGCAATCAGCGTGCCGAATGTCCGTCTCGCGGCGTAACCCGCACTGACAACTGCACCGTTATCTGGCAGGTTGCGCACATTTTATGTGCATATTATGTGGTGTACACATTATGTGATGTACACACCTCTTATAGACACATCCCGCCGGGATAAGCGCCGGGTCGGTTCATCGGTCAGGGTGCCTGAAAGACATCCGCCACCGCCAGCATCGCGGTGGCTATCTCGATAAGCTTCTTATTTTGGTTCATTGCCATGCGGCGCAGAGTTTTATACGCCTCTTCTTCGCTCAAGCCTCGGTGTTGCATTAACAGCCCTTTGGCGCGGTCGATTTGACGGCGTTCATCGAGCGTCGCGCGCATCGCCGCCAGCTCATGATCGAGCGCCTGTAAGCGCCGCGCCTGCTGCTGCACCAGCGATAATAGCGAGCGCCCCAGCTGTGGCCGCATGCCATCGCTATCAAGCCAGCCGTTTTGCGCATCGACGCCCTCATTCTTCTCGGAGCGTGCGATAAACACCGAATAACTGTGCTCCTCGCCCTGATGAGCCGCCATCAGGCTGGCGACATCCGCTTGCTGATCGAGACAGGCTTGCTCGGCGGCGGCAATGCGCTCACGGCACAGTTGCATCAGCGCCTGTGCGAGGCTGTCTTCAATGTGCTTCATCGCATCGATACGCGCGGTCGCCAGCGCAAACCAGTGCAAACCGCCGTCCGGCGACAGGTTATCCGGCACGCGTGTGCAGGCGAGGCGACGCAGGCGCTCAAATTCCCGGTCGGTTGCCAGAGTCTGCCAGCTTTCGCGACTGCTCTCATCGGCAAAATTAACGAAGGTATCGAAGCAACGCTCCTGGCGCTCAATCAAATCCAGCAACGCGTGCTGCACGCTGGCGGGAAACTCACCGGCGGCAAACGCCGCCGCGCCGACCGCCCGCTCCTGCCCGGCCAGCTCTTTGCCCTGCATGAAACTGAACATCGCCACCAGCGCACGCGCGATAACCGGTTCGGCGGCGGTATCCGACACCTCAAACACCAGCGCCAGTAAATGGCGGATGGCGTCGTTAAATAGCGCCATCACCGCTGACTGTGCCAACACCCGCTGTTGCATCTGCTGGCGCATCGACGGCAACAGCCCAAGGGTATAGACCACGCTGGCAGCACGGCTGAACAACCGGCTGGCCTGCGGCAACAGCCCGGCGCGCTGCGCCAGGTCATCAAGCTGTGCCATAAACTGCGCTTCGGCCTGTTGAACGTCCTGTTCACGCTGCGACAACTCATCGGCACACAGCCGCCCGTCCGAGCACAGGAACAGATTGGACGTGCCACGCTCCCGTTGCAGCATATGCACCAGTTGGCTGATGCGCCCCACCAGTTCGCCGCTTTGCAGCAAACCGCGCAGGCTGTTTAGCTCACACTGGCGCGATGCCATCAGGAAACGAATTGTCGTTGAAGGGTCCGCTATCATTCTCTCTGCTCTCCACACGGCATGCGCTATCCTCATGCCGCCCTACCATGATGAAGGGGTTTTTCCATGCAAAACCCTTGCCTTATCAGGCGCTGACCTGAAAACCCACAGACCATTTTAGCAGAGTGAAAAGCGCAGCCCTGAACGGTCATCTCAAGCGGCTGACGCCGGCGCAAAACAGAAAGAGTTGGCCATCATGCATTAATCAGCGGTGGGCACGGCAAGTGGCGGGTCGTGATAACCCCGCGCGTTACGGCTGCGGTGTTATCTGACCGCGCACGCCGGACAATCTCGCCCGGCGCGCGGCAGCGTTAGTGACTCTCATTGGGGAACAGGAACGGGTTAATGCTGCTGCGGGCAAAACCTTCTTCTTCCATTTTGACATCCAGCACCAGCGAGGCCAGATCGTCTGCCACGGCATCGACCTGATGATCTTTCTCCTGATACAACAGTTTCAGGTAGGTGCCACAATCACCACAGCTTTCTGCTTTGATAGCGGCCTTTTCATCATCCAGCGACCAGTAGTGCAATTGACCAGACTGCTCGCAGTTGCTGCATTTCACGCGCACCATGTGCCACTCACTTTCACACAGATTGCAGTGCAGGTAGCGCAGCCCGCTGCTGGTGCCAATTTGAATAACACCGGATACCGGCATACTGCCGCAGACCGGGCAAAACTGGCGATGTTCGCCGGTTTCTGCCTTGGCAGCGGCCGGGAGCTGGGTTGCCATTTGCGCCCAGTACAATGAGAGAGCCGCCCAGACAAACGGCGCTTTATCGTTAATTTGTTCGCTGAATTGCTGGTTTAACAACGCTTGCGCCAGCGTTTCCCACTCTTGCGCCGACATTTTTTCCAGATTCTCAAGCGTACTCAGCACCTGGCCGGTGGCAGAGGGTTTGAGCTCTTCAATCAACGCCTGCAACAAAACATGCCAGTGAGGGTCTCGCTTAAACGTGGTGATATCCAGCGGGGGGCGGCCATTGTTTTGCGCCAGCGCCGGAACCAAATCCTGATGCAGGGGGTGATCATGCCAGACTTTATGTTGCGCTTCGGTCACGGTGGCCGCAAAACGTAAGTAAGCGTCCAGCGGATGGTTTTCCGCCAGTTGGCGCAGCCGCTCGGCCCGCAGCCGGTACAGACTTTTTTGATTGGCAAACAACACCGCTGGGATAGTCCCGATAGTCGAAGGCTTTGCGCTATCTGCCAGTTGTTCTTGCGGCACAATACGAATACTCATCAGGTTATGCGTCCTGTTTATCGAGAATAATGAAAAAACACCACGGCCATCGCTGACCAGGCCATATCATGTCATGAGATATGCATGTCATTTATGCATGTCATTAAAGATGCATGTTAACAGGTTATACCGCGCAATCGCACAACCCGGCGTGATTTTCCCTGCGGCAAGTGGGGGTTCGCCGTGTGGACGCTCCGCGCGCGCTGGCCACGGCTGGTCAGGAAAACCGCCGGTAACAGGATGGACACAACCCGCGCCCCGTCGCACAATGGGCGCTGCCGTTTATCGCTAACACCTGCACAAGCCAGCGCGATTAAACACCGGCACCCCGGTTGATTGCCTGCACCACACACTGGCATGACGATAATAAAACACAACGATTTTAGCGTCCGTAACGCACTCTCTCGCCGGAGACAACACCATGACGACCGCTTTCTCTCACGAACCACAGCTTGCACCTGCCGTTTCTTCATCGGCTTATCGCAAAATTACCTGGCGTCTTATCCCGTTTTTATGTCTGTGTTATCTCGCCGCCTACCTTGATCGCATCAATATTGGATTAGCCAAACTGCAAATGGCCAGCCAGCTTGCCTTGAGCGACATGGCATTCGGGCTGGGCGCCGGTCTATTTTTTCTGGGCTATATCCTCTTTGAAGTCCCCAGCAATCTGATACTGCAACGGGTGGGCGCACGCCTGTGGATTGCGCGGATCATGATAACCTGGGGCATCTTGTCCACAGCGACATTGCTCGTTACCACGCCTGTTCAGTTCTATGTTCTACGTTTTCTGCTGGGCGCGGCGGAAGCCGGTTTCTTACCCGGCGTACTCTATTATTTAACCCACTGGTTTCCCTCGTGGCGGCGCGGGCGCATTATTGCGTTATTCATGATTGGCCTGCCGTTATCGAGCATCATTGGCGGCCCGCTATCGGGCTGGATTATGGCGCATTTCGACGCACAGCTTGGCTTACACGGCTGGCAATGGATGTTTTTACTCGAAGGGCTGCCAAGCGTCTTGCTCGGCATGATGGCGCTCTGGCTTTTGCCGGATAACGTCAATCAGGCACGCTGGCTCAATGAGCAAGACCGGGCCCAGGTTCGCGCAGACCTGATGCTGGACGCGCATCAGGCTCCGGCCATCAAACACCGCTTTCGCGATGGATTCTTTAACCTGAAAGTCTGGATGCTGGGCGGTATCGACTTTTCTATTCTCTTGTGTGCCTATGCCATGGGGTTCTGGCTGCCGACCTTTATTAAGCAGGCCGGTGTTGTTGACATCGGTTTGATAGGCTGGCTGACGGCCATTCCCAGTGTGGCGGCACTGGTCGGCATGCTGGCGCTCGGCACCAGTTCCGACAGATTACGGGAGCGGCGCTGGCATATCATCATACCGTTCTGGCTGGGGGCCGCCGCTATCGTGGTGAGCACCTTTTTCAGCCATAATCTGGTGATGACCGTGCTGCTGTTTTCACTGGCGCAAGCCGCTGTCATCGGTACGGTGCCGGTATTCTTCAGCCTGCCCGCCACATTTCTCACCGGCACCGCTGCGGCAACCGGCTTCGCACTGGCCTGTTCACTGGCCAATATCGCCGGGCTGGTCAGTAACACCATCATGGGCTTTGCCATGCAATTAACCGGCAGCGGCAACGGCGCGCTGTGGTTTTTTGCCGTGTGCCTGTTGCTCAGTTCTCTGTTGGTCATCGCGCTTCCGGCTAAACTGGTCAATCGCTGAGGCCTGATATACGCCAGCCCTCCTCGCTGGGGGCGGGCGTCTCGCCACGTTTCAGCACGCTGCTTTTGTCTCGCGCGCGTAAAAACCGCGCTATACCGCACGCGTTTTCCCGCCGATTTATTATTATTTTTTTCTGTGACTCCCTGCACACGAGAAAAAAGTTATTAATGAAAATAAGAATACTCCGATATATTTTATCGACTGCATTTAAGGCGCATGAAGCTGCCCACGTTTCATAACAATAAATCCAAATTGCTTTTACCTAACCGTCAAATATCAAGGAAAGTTAAAAAGCAACACTCAGGAAAACAATATGACTTATATTAGAAACATAACGATACGCAAAGCGCTCCTCTCTATTTTCTTTATTTTCTTATTACTTTGGAGTGCAGTTTCTTTTATGGAGCTTTATTCTCTCAATCAAGTCAACGCGTTACTGCAATCAAACCAGGAACAACAAAAAAATTCCGACCTGATGTCTCATGGCACAGAGGCCTATTTCCGTACGTCAATGCGTTTATTTATGGCTGCCGATTTGTTGCAATCTGGTGACAAAGAAAGCGCGCAAAAATTATCAAAATCAGCGGCAGAGGTACTCAATATTAGTATTGAAAACCTGAACGCATTTACCCGTTCAACCCATGACGGCATTCCGAAAGATATTCAGGATAATGTGATTGATAACTGGAAACGAATTAATACCGAAACGGTAAAAATAGCCGCGCTTTTAGAAAAGGGAGAACTGGAACAATTCCGCACTATTATGCGCACCACGATGCCGCCCATCAGTATCGCTTTTAGTAAAGCCAGTGAACAATACCTGAAACAATTAGATCAACAAGACCAAAATAACGACAGTACGATTAATTCTATTATCTCTACCTGCAAACAAGTATTGGTCTGCGCATTGGCTTTAGGTGTGCTGATTGTTTTCCTGACTGACCGCTATCTGGTTGCTAACCTGATAACGCCGCTGCACCATATCCGCGAACATTTTAAAACCATTGCCGATGGCAAATTGCACCACACGATTGAGGATTTTGGCCGCAATGATGTGGGCCAGTTAATTCCCTACTTGCGTGATATGCAAGAGAGCCTGACGCGTACCGTCAGCCTGATTCGCAACAGTGCCCATGCCATTTATCAAGGCGCGAGCGAAATTAGCACCGGCAATAATGATTTATCGGCCCGGACAGAGCATCAGGCCTCGGCGCTGGAGCAAACCGCCGCCAGCATGGAACAGCTGGGCGCTACCGTGAAGCAGAATGCCGATAATATCACGCAAGCCAATCGACGTGCGCAGGATGCCTCACACATGGCTAAAAACGGCGGTAATCTGGTCGATAACGTGATAACGACCATGAATGACATTACGCAAAGCTCGCGCAAAATTGCTGATATCACCAATGTGATCAATGGCATCGCGTTTCAGACTAACATTCTGGCGCTTAACGCGGCAGTAGAAGCGGCACGGGCCGGTGAACAAGGGCGCGGCTTCGCTGTGGTGGCAGGCGAAGTGCGCAGCCTGGCGCAACGTAGCTCACAGGCGGCCAAAGAAATCGAAGGGCTGATTAACGAATCGGTTGAGCGAATCAATACCGGCTCCGGGCAAGTGGCGCTAACCGGGCAGACCATTCACGATATCGTCCGCGCCGTCACGCAAGTCACCGATTTGATGGCGGAAATCGCCTCGGCGTCGGTAGAGCAGGAGCGTGGTATTAGCCAAATTGCTCAGGCTGTTACCGAGATGGATAGCGTCACGCAGCAGAATGCGGCGCTGGTGCAGGAATCGGCGGCGGCGGCCACGTCGCTGGAAAGTCAGGCGCGTGAACTGACTTCCGCCGTTGAGGTGTTTGAGATCGCCACCAACAGCAGTGCCTTGCCGCAGGCGCGCCACTCCCGCGCATCGGCAATGGCGGCATTACCCACCGCCGCTGGCTCACACGCCATTGGCAGAAAAGCGCCTTCGTCTGCTTCTACCAATGCCAACGATGACTGGCAATCCTTCTAATCCTTCTGACGGGTAGATAGCGTAATAAAAAAACCGCACCGGCAAGCGTTGCCGGTGCGGTTTATCCCCCTGAGACCTGCCTCGCTTAAGTCAGCACAGGCAGGTACAGCGGCCTCAGTGTTGTTTTTCCTGCTGTTTGGCCTGTAACTCACGATACCAGCGTGGATGGTGTTTTTTCGCCCAGGCGCTGGATACCCAGCCTTCTACCATCGCCGTAATGGTGCCTTTCACCCACAGTGCCGCATACACATGCACCATGATAGTCAGAATCAGCCCTACTGCCGAAACCGAATGCACCACCAGCGCCGCGCGGATAATCGCAATCGAGAAAGAAGGCGCGAAATAGGGCCGCCAGATAACCACGCCACTGGCCAGCAGCAACAGCAGGCTGGTTATCGCCAGCCAAAACACGCATTTCTGCCCGAAGTTATAGCGCCCGGTGTCGCCGACTTCTTCATTGCGCGCAATCTTATGGATGTTTTTCGCCCATTCGATGTCATCGCGCTGAATCAGGTTATGTTTCCAGTAGCGCAGGAACATCAGCATAAACGCCAGAAACATCACCACGCCGACGAACGGATGCAGAATACGCGCCAGTTGCGGCGTGCCCAGTACGTTCATCAACCAGTTGAATGACGGAAAGAAAAAGCCCAAACCACTGAGCGCGGCGAACACAAAACAGAATGCCACAATCCAGTGATTGATGCGCTCAGGGGCGCTATAACGCTGAATCCGATTACTCTTTTTCATGTTGTTTGCCCTCGTGCGCCTCTTCTTCGTCGTCTACCCGGTTCGGGCCGATACCTACATAGTGGAATACACTGGCGGCGAATGTTGCGGCAAAACCGATAGCGGCCAGCGGCTTCCAGATCCCTTTCCAGAAGGTCACTGCCGGGCTAATGCTCGGGTTCGCCGGCAGGCCGTTGTACAGTTGCGGCCGGTCTGCGTGGTGCAGCACATACATCACATGCGTGCCCCCCACCCCAGCCGGGTCGTACAAACCGGCATTGTTGTAACCACGGCTATTCAGGTCTTTTACCCGTTCAGCCGCCAGCACTTTCATTTCCTCTTTGGTACCGAAGTGGATGGCCCCGGTCGGGCAGGTCTTCACGCAAGAAGGTTCCTGACCCACTTCGACCCGGTCAACGCACAGGGTACATTTGTAGACTTTGTTATCGTCTTTATTCATACGCGGCACATCGAACGGGCAACCGGCAATACAGTAGCCACAGCCGATACAATGCTCAGATTGAAAATCGACGATGCCGTTGGCGTACTGGATAATCGCCCCTTCCGACGGGCAGGCTTTCAGGCAGCCTGGGTCGGCGCAGTGCATACAGCCATCCTTACGGATAAGCCACTCCAGTTTGCCGTTCTCCTCCACTTCAGAAAAACGCATTACCGTCCACGACTTGGCGCTCAGGTCGGTCGGGTTATCATAGACCCCGACGTTATGGCCTACGTCGTCGCGGATATCGTTCCACTCCGAGCAGGCGACCTGACAGGCTTTACAGCCAATGCAGGTGGTGACATCGATAAGCTTGGCCACCTGCTCTTTGTGATTACGCGCCTGCGGCGACGGCGTGAGTGAGTTCGTCGCGGAGCGACGAATAATATCTTGTGATTGCATTGCCATAGTGTTTCTCCGCGACTACGCCTTTTCCACGTTCACCAGAAACGCCTTGTACTCAGGGGTCTGGCTGTTGGCATCCCCGACATGCGGCGTCAGTATGTTGGCCATAAACCCTTTCTGGGTGGTGCCCTCAAAACCCCAGTGACAAGGCACACCAATGGTTTCTATCGGCTTGCCCTGGATGGTCAGCGTGCGGATACGCTTGGTGACGACCGCTTTCGCCTTGATGTAGCCGCGCTTGCTGCTGACTTTCACCACATCACCGGCCTTGATGCCTTTTTGTTTCGCCAGCGCCTCGCCGATTTCCACAAACTGTTCGGGTTGCACAATGGCGTTCAGACGCGCATGTTTTGTCCAGTGACGGAACAGCTCGGTTATCGAGTAGGTGGTGGCCACAAACGGGAACTCCTCTACCGTCCCCATTCGCGGGCGGTCGGCATCGAGAATACGGGCGGCCGGGTTCACCTGCACTTTGCTGTAAACCGGGTTGGATTTCAGCGGTGACTCCAGCGGCTCGTAGTGCGCCGGGAACGGCCCTTCCGCCATCTTGTCGATAGCAAACAGGCGGCCCATCCCCTCGGCATTCATGATAAACGGCCCGGTGGCGCTGCCCGGTGGTACGGTAACAGCAAAATCGGCAACGTCGATGCCCGTCCACTTCTGGCCGTTCCAGCGGATAAGCTCGCGTTTTTCATCCCACGGTTTCCCTTGCGGGTCAGCCGAGGCGCGGTTGTAGAGAATGCGGCGGTTCTGCGGCCAGCACCATGCCCAGCCCGGCGTACAGCCAAGCCCTGATGGGTCGGCGTTGTCGCGGCGCGCCATCTGGTTGCCCGCCTCCGTCCACGACCCGGCATAAATCCAGCAGAAGCTGGCGGTGGTGCCATCATCGCGTAACACGGAGAAATCCGGCAGCTGTTGGCCTTTTTTCAACAGCAGGTTGCCCTTGTCATCATACAAATCGGCCAGCGCGCGACCATTGGCCTCGCGGGTTATCTCCTCTGCAGACGGGTCTTCCGGCTCCAGATAATCCCAGCTCATATTCAGCACGGGTTCGGGGTTCGCGCCCCCTTCTTTGGCGTAAAGTTCACGCAGGCGCAGGAATAGCCCGGCCAGAATCACGCCATCCTGACGCGCTTCTCCTTGCGGCTCGGCCCCTTTGTAGTGCCATTGCAGCCAGCGGCCCGAGTTGACGATGGAGCCGTTCTCTTCGGCAAAACAGCTCGATGGCAGGCGGAACACCTCGGTTTGAATGGCTGACGGGTCAACATCATTCAGTTCGCCGAGGTTCTGCCAGAAGTTAGAGGTCTCTGTCGCCAGCGGGTCGATGACCACCATGTATTTCAGTTTTTTCAACGCATCGCGCGCTTTGTTGGAGTCAGCAAAGGCGGCCATCGGGTTGAACCCCTGTACGATGTAACCGTTGACTTTGCCATCGAGCATCATGCGTGAATAGGCCAGCGCATCGTAGCTTTTATCCCACTTCGGCAACCAGTGATAACCCCACTCATTGTCTTTGGTGGCGTTATCGCCCCAGAAACTTTTCATCATGCTGACGAAAAACTTCGGTGTGTTCTTCCAGTAGTTGACCTGATCGGCCAGCAACGCTTTCGGGGTTATCTGGTCAAGATACTCTTTCAGCGAGGTCTGTTTTTCCGATGGCAACGGCATGTAGCCCGGCAGGTTGAGCGACAACAGCCCTAAATCGGTGTAACCCTGAATATTGGAGTGGCCGCGCAGCGCATTCACGCCGCCGCCCGCCATCCCGACGTTACCCAACAGCAGCTGAATCATGGCGGCGGTGCGGATAATCTGGGCACCCGCAGTGTGCTGCGTCCAGCCCAGCGCATACATAATGGTCGCGGTGCGATCCGGCACACAGGTCGAGGCCAGTTGCTCGCAGATAGTCAAAAACTCCTGCTTTGGCGTACCGCAAACGTTCGTCACCAGATCCGGGGTATAGCGGCTGGCGTGCTCCCTGAGCAAATTCCAGACGCAGCGCGGGTGCGTTAAGGTGTCATCGCGTTTGGCAAAACCGTTTTCATCCAGCTCATACTGCCAACTGGTGCGGTCATAGCGGCGCTCTTTTTCGTTGTAACCGCTAAAAATCCCCTCATCAAACTGGTAGTCCTCACGGACTATCAGGCTGGCGTTGGTGTAGGCCTGCACATACGGCATCTGCACCTTGCCATGGGAGAGTAGGTAATTCACCACCCCGAGCAGGAAGGTGATGTCTGAACCGGCGCGAATAGGCGAGTACATGTCGGCAACGGCGGCCGAACGGTTAAAGCGCGGGTCAACCACAATCAGCTTCGCACCGTTGTGGATCTTGGCTTCTACCGCCCACTTAAACCCGACCGGATGCGCTTCTGCCGGGTTGCCGCCCATCACCAGAATCACATTGGCGTTTTTGATATCGACCCAGTTATTGGTCATGGCGCCGCGCCCAAAGGTCGGTGCCAGTGCCGCAACCGTCGGGCCGTGGCACAGGCGAGCCTGGGTGTCCAGCCCGATAATGCCGAGCGCCCGCGCGAATTTTTGATCCAGAATGCCGGTTTCATTGCTGGCAGCCGAGGAGCACAGCATACCGGTAGTGAGCCAGCGGTTGACCGTCACGCCAGCGGCGTTTTTCTCAATGAAATTGGCGTCGCGGTCTTTTTTCATCAGACGGGCGATGCGATCCAGCGCTTCATCCCAACTGATGCGCTGCCATTTATTGGAGCCCGGCGCACGGTATTCCGGGTATTTCAGACGCTGATCGCTGTGGATAAAATCAATCAGCCCCGCCCCTTTCGGGCACAGTGAACCACGGCTGACCGGATGATCCGGGTCGCCTTCGATATGGTAAATGGCGGGTTTGGCATTTTTAGCACCATCACCCAGGCTATACATCAAAATGCCACAGCCGACGGAACAGTAGGTGCAGTTATTCCGGGTTTCTCTGGCGCGCAATAATTTATATTGGCGGGTTTCAGCGAATGCCGCACTGGGAGAAAACCCCAGAGCCGTGACGGTTGTTCCAGCCATTCCGCCCGCACATATTTTAAAAAACTGTCTTCTGCTGACCTGCATGGGAGATTCCTCGCACGACATCACTCAGAGCCATACCCTCATCACGTCAAATTGCTGGTGTAATCCAGCCGCTGATATTGATAAGCCGCTGGCAATTGACTGCAACGCCGCCTTCCTGCCACTTGGATGATGGAGGGTATACATCGTATTGGTGTATTAATGCTTTATTGGTATGAATGATTGTTGGGTTTTTTCACACAAAACCACACTACACGTATGTATTATGCGCTGGCAAATAAAAAGCGCCAAGCAATTATCTCAATAACAACAAATCCGTCACACTTCATTATAGAAAAGGTTTTTTTTAACGTTAACACCGGCTTATGTAGAATAATTCTCATTAACATCAGACTATCAGCCGCCTTATCGTTATGCATTTTTTTACATATCGATTGTATTGCGACATTGATTGCAATGAGAAAATATTAAATTAATATTAACAATTGATCCGGTATTCACTCGCTGTTTTCATCCCGTGTCGGCCTGATAAAAAATAAGCGCTGCCATCACCGCGTTATAAATAAATACCGCGATAGATAAAAAAGAATTAAAGAAAAATAAAGAGAAATACAATAACGGTATATGCGCTCGCTATTTAAAATAACGAACTGACTGTATTAACGCGATAAGTGGAAAAATACGCTTACGGATAGGTGTGACGGGTAACGCTGTGTCAGCCCTGCGCTAACGCCTGACGTAATAACTCCGCCAGTTTCCGCACCGCCTGTTCGGTTTTGCTCTGCCATTCAAACGAGGCATTAATGCGGAAATAACGATCGAATCTATCATCAGTGGTAAACATTCGTCCTGGCGCAAGGCTAATGCCCTGAGCCAACGCCTGCTGATATAGTGTGATGCTGTTGCTGCCTTCCGGCAGCCCCAGCCAGATAAAATAACCGCCCTCAGCATAATAAATATCCACTTCAGCCGGGAAGCACGCTTTCATTGCCTGATACAGGCGTTGCTTACGCTGCGCTAGCGTGCGCCGCAACCGCCGCAGATGGCTGTCATAATTGCTGGTTGCCAGATAATCGGCTATCGCCAGTTGCATCGGCGCGCTGGTGGCAAGCGTGCTCATTAATTGCAACCGTTGAATACCTTCAGCCGAGTGCCCCGCCGCAACCCAGCCAACGCGAAATCCGGCCACCAGATTTTTAGAAAACGAGGCGCAGTGCAACATACGCCCATCGCTATCCAGCGCTTTGACCGGCAGCGGCCGGTGCTTGCCGCTGTAGAGCTCACCATAGACATCATCTTCAATCAGCGCGACCTGATAGGTGCGCAACAACGCAGCCAGTTGCTGCTTTTTCTGCCAGGACAAAGTGTAACCCAGCGGGTTGTGAAAATTGGTCATCAGCCAGCAGGCACGGATGGGATAGTGCTGCAAAGCCTGTTCGAGCGCGGCCAAATCAATGCCGGTATGCGGGTCGGCGGCAATGGTAATCGCTTTAAGTTGCAGCCGCTCTATCGCCTGTAGTGCGCCATAAAACGCAGGCGACTCGATAACAACATAATCCCCTGGCCGGGTCAGCCATTGCAGGCACAAATTGAGCGACTCCAGCGCCCCGCTGGTGATGACAATTTCATCAGGTGACACCGCGATACCTTGCAGCGCATAGCGCTGGGCTATCTGCTTGCGCAGTTGCTCGTTGCCGGGCGGCAGGCTGTCAACCGCGCTCTCCGGTTGCATGCGCCGTGCTACCTGCGCCAATGAACGCGTTAACTGGCGCTGGGGAAACAGGCGCGGATCGGGAAAGGCTGAACCAAAGGGCACCACCGCAGGGGAGCGGCTGGCGCGCAATACATCGAAAATAAAGTCATTCACATCGACCTTTTCAGCCAGTTGTACCGCCTCGCCACAGGCAAGCGGCGTCGCCGGGCGTACAATATTCGGCGCAACGTAATAACCTGACTGGGGGCGGGAAACGATCCGCCCCTCACTCTCCAACAGTTGGTAAGTATGCAGCACCGTCATCAGGCTCAGGCCGCAATGCGCCGCTTTCTCACGCAGCGAAGGCAACTTCTCCCCAGGCCGCCAGAGACCGGAATGCAATTGCTCACGCATTTGATGGGCTAACTGCTCAAATTTAGCCTGCTTTGCACGGCCCACCGCCATCTCTCCGGCCTTGCCCGGATTAACGGGAAAGGGCGTGCTGCACAAAATCACGCAGCAGCCGACGCGCCCACACCGGCTCTTCGTTCGCCACCAGTTCCGGCAGCGCGCTGTGACGCAGACAGGCGTTCATGACTGCGGCATCCATCTCGGGGTGAAACTGAAAAGAGAGGGTGTGTGGCGCATAGCGGATTATCTGGCAGCCGTCGAGCTCCGAGGCAGCCAAGACCTGTGCGCCTGCCGGAGGGGTTATCACCGACTGGAGATGGCTCAGATACGCGCTAAACTGCGCGGGCAGCGCCGCCAGTAACCTATCCTCTGCCGCTTGTTCATGCAGCGTTACCGTTTTCAGCCCCATCTCTCGCCCGTTCGGGTTATCCGCCACCTCGCCACCCAGCGCATGCGCCAACAACTGGTGCCCATAACAAATACCGAGCAAGGGCCGCCCCATGCCGACACGTTCGCGCACCCACTGTGCGGTGCGCTCACTCCACGAAAGCTTATCCGTCACCATTGACCAGGAGCCGCTAATGATGGCCGCATCATGCTCTTGCGCTGGCGGTAAGGCATCACCGGCATCGGGCCGTACCACCTGCAAATGCCCCCCGGTGTATGCCAACTCCTCTGCCAGCGCCTGGCTAAACCAGTCGGCCTGTTGTCCCACGGTACGGGCGATAGGTTCAGGAGGCTCGCCCATCTGAACAATCAGCAAAGAGCGGGCGGGTGTGGTGGCGGTGGCGTCTGGCATGGTCATGGCGTGGGTTAACCTCTGGAGAAAACGAAATGAACCATGACCCTATCATGCCGCGCCCGCCGCTGTCATCGCTCGAGCGTCGCGAGAACCGCTCTAGCGATAGCCTATCGGACAGGCCGGTTACTCTAGGCCGTTGGGCGAGGGGATATCAGCCCGGTTTTTTCAGGCGGTGCGGTGTATTTGGCCTGTGAAAAAACGTCATAAAAATAGAGCGCCCCTTTCGTCTGCCACAACCGCTTGATGCGCGCTTTGACGGCGGTCTCGACGTTAGGGCTATTGAGAATGGCCTCAAGCGTGGCGCGGGAAACATGGCGGCTGTTGTACCATTCGCCGTTGTAGCACACCCGCAAATCCAGTTGGTCTATGTCTTCGTAACGGTAGCGGGGGTTGATATCCATTGACATCGCCAGCGACATCGCCACTAAAAAAAGCGTGAACCCCATGACATAAGGCAGGCCGAAATACGGCGCGTACCAGAGTATCATCGCCACCGGGATATAACTGACCAGCATACCGCCGAACAGATACGGGTGGCCGCGCATAAACTGTCGGCTGAAACGCACGCGGTTGTCGCGCCGCTCCTCACGGTTAAGCCGTTCAATTTCCTCACAAAGCAGGCGCTCTATCTCCTCCATGCCGTTCTCCACGCTGATGATGACACGAGCGGCACGTTAGCATGCGCCATTGCGCTATAACAGATACAGTTTGGTTAGAAAAAACTATAACAGTTTGTCATGCCGGTTTTCGCCCTGCCCGTTATCCGTGCGGCCACTGGCTGGCGGCAATTAACGCTTGTCCCAGCGACAGGCCGCCGTCGCCTGCCGGCAGACGTTCAGGCAACAAAAATTGCATTCCAGCCAGCCGTTGACGCAGCAAACGCACCAGCAAGCGGTTATGCATCACCCCGCCACAACACACCACCGTATTTAACTGATGCGCCCGTGCCGCCTGCCGTACCAGTTCAGCCAGCCCATCGGCCAGCGCCACATGAAACGCCAGCGCCCGCGCCGCCGGTGACGCCGTATACGCCAGCCACTGCTGCCAGAATGTCGCCAGGTCGAGGTGCTGACCACGCAGCGGCATCGTCACCGGGAACGCGGCTGTGGTGGCATCCTGAACCGGGTGCTGGCGCGCCAGCGCTTCCAGCCAGCAAGCAGCCTCGCCCTCCCAACTCTGCTCACCGGCAAAACCGCAGGCGGCGGCAACGGCATCAAATAAACGCCCGGCGGAAGAGGCCAGAGGCGCATTGAGCCCACGGGTAATCGCCTGCGTCAGTAGCGTAATGGCCGCCGTCGGGATAACCCGGGCTTCGTCATACTGCTGCCAGTGCGGCACAAACGCCTGCCACTGCGCCAGCAGGTTGCGCCACGGCTGGCGCGCAGCCATATCGCCGCCCGGTAGCGCCACCGCCGGTAAGCCGCCCAGATACTGGCAACGGGCGTAATCTACCCGCAGGCACTCTGCCCCCCACCAGCGCGACTCGCCGCCATAACCAATGCCATCCAGCGCCAGGCCAATCACCGCGCCGCCGTCGCGTGGCCACTGATGCTCGGCCAGACAAGCCACAATATGCGCGTGGTGGTGCAACACGCTGATGCAGGGAATAGCCTGCTGTTGCGCCAGTTGCTGCCCGAGCTGGTGGCTGAGATAACCGGGGTGTGCGTCAACCACAATCGCCTGCGGCGTGAAACGGTAGATATCGGTAAACAGCGCCTGCGCCTGCTGGTATTGCTGCATCACCCGCTCTTCGGTCAAATCCCCCAGATGCTGGCTGAGAATGGCGCTTTGCCCACGCAGCAGGCAAAAGGTGTTTTTCAAATCCGCACCCATTGCCAGTAGCGCAGGCACATCATCAAACCCCGGCGGCAGCGGCAGCGCATCCGGTACATACCCGCGCGCACGCCGGATAACACTTGCGTGCCCGTCATCAAGCCGTACCACCGAATCATCCGCACGCTGCACGATGTCTCTGTCATGCATGAGCCAAAGATCGGCTATCCCGGCAAGCGTCGTTAATGCCTCGCCGTTATCCAGCGCGGGCGGTTGACCATTGGCATTACCCGAGGTCATCACCAGCGGTCGTCCGGTCGCCGCCAGCAACAGATGCTGCAACGGGTTGGCGGGCAACATAAAGCCCACTTCATCAAGCCCCGGGGCAATCGCATCGGCCAGCCCACTGTCCGGGCGCAACGCCAGCAACACAATCGGTGCCGCCGGGCTTTGCAGTAACCGTAATGCCGCCTGGGTATCCGCAACCGTGCTATAACGCGCCAACGCCTCCGCCTGATGCAGCATCACCGCCAGTGGTTTAGACGGGCGACGCTTGCGCGCGCGCAAGCGGGCAACGGCCTGCTCGCTGCTGGCATCACAGGCAAGATGAAAGCCGCCAATCCCTTTCAGTGCCACAATTTGCCCATCGCCTAATGCAGCTGCCGCCTGCGCAATGGCGTCACGGCCACTCGCCCGCGTGCCGGTGCTGTCACACAACCACACCTGCGGGCCACACACCGGGCAGGCATTCGGCTGGGCGTGAAAGCGTCTATCCGCCGGGTGTTGATACTCTTGCTGGCAATCCGGGCACAGCGGAAAAGCGGCCATTGAGGTATAAGGGCGGTCATAGGGCATCTGGCGGATGATGGTAAAACGCGGGCCGCAGTGCGTGCAGTTGATAAAGGGGTAGCCATAGCGACGGTTTTTCGGGTCGAACAGCTCCTGACGGCACGGCTCGCAGGTGGCGGCATCCGGCACGATATGGGTATCCATCGCACCGCTGCCGCTGTGTTCAATGACAAAATCATCCGGGCTCTGCGCCCAGTGATAAGGCTGACAGGCCAGCGCGTCAATCTGCGCCAGCGGCGGGCATTCGGCGTACAGTGCGCTAATGAAATCCGCCTCGGCGCTCGCAGGCCACAGTCGGACTAACACCCCTGCGCCGTCATTTAACACGCTGCCTTTCGCTCCCAGGCGGTGCGCAATTTGCCAGACATAAGGGCGAAACCCCACCCCCTGCACTTTGCCCTTAACGCGAATCTCAATGCCGGATGTCGTCTGTACATTAATCGCTGACATAGGTAAGAACCTGTACCTGGGATCTCCAGGATGGAGTTTTTGCAGCAAAGACGCGAAAGTTCATTTTTTCTGCGTCAAAAACTGTGCTGAGGTGGGTGACTTCGCCGGGTGAGCCGCATGGATGCGGCGAAAGCCTGTGCCGTGCCGGGAGCACGTCACAGGCGGCCCGAACAGCGAAGGCGAACGCCGAAGGTACCGCGCAGCGGCACAGTTTAGCGACCAGCCAGAGGTCAAGGAGAGGCGGCGTTTGAGCCTCTCCTTGTCGTGCGTGCGATGAAAGAACAGAGAAACCATATGGCTTATCGCGCACGAAATCCCTCACTATCTTGCCAATAAAAATAGTTCGGCTGTTTATCAACAGCTGCTTGTCAGCAAATCCTTGGCATCGGTTCGCTGTGGGGTAAATCCAGCAGGCGGGAGGTGCCAAACACCCCGCACAGCCGCACCTGTTTTTGCTCGGTGACGTGGCCAATCACCGCCGCATCACGCCCGAGCGGATGGCTGCGTAGCGCATCCAGCACGGCATTTTCCGCCTCGGGTGAAACCACCAGCACCAGTTTGCCTTCGTTGGCAAAATTCAGCGCCTCCAGCCCCAATAATTCACAGATGCCGCGCACTTGCGCTTTGACCGGCAGCGCCGCTTCGTTAACCGACATCCCGCAGCCGCTGGCTTCGGCAAATTCATGCAGAATCGCCGTGACGCCGCCGCGCGTGGCGTCACGCAGCGCCCGCACGCCGTCAATGTGGCGCAGCGGCGCAATCAGTGGCGTCAGTACGGCGCAATCGCTGTGCAGGCTCGCTTCGAGACCCAGGTTCTCACGCAGGTTCAGGATAGTTGCGCCGTGGTCGCCAAGCGTGCCGCTCACCATCAGCCGGTCGCCGGGGCGAATTTCACTGGCGGCCCAATTCACCTGCGGCGCAATCACGCCAATCCCGGCGGTATTGATAAAGATTTTGTCTGCCGCCCCGCGCGGCACCACTTTGGTATCGCCGGTGACTATCTGGATACCGGCATCGCGGGCGGTCTGCGCCATCGAGTTAACAATGCGCCACAGCGTTTCGCCCGCAAGCCCTTCTTCCAGAATAAACCCGCAGGAGAGATAGCGCGGTGTCGCGCCGCTGACCGCCAGGTCGTTGGCGGTACCGCACACCGCCAGCTTACCGATATCGCCGCCGGGAAATTCAATCGGGTCAATGACGTAGCTGTCGGTGGTGAACGCCAGCCGGTCGCCTTGCGCACTCAGCTCTGCCAGCGGCAGGCGCGCCTGATCTTCACGCGCGGCCAGCAATGGGTTATCAAATATCGGCAGAAACAGGCTTTCAATCAGCTGTTGCATCGCCCGCCCGCCGCTGCCGTGCGCCAGGGTTATCTCTTTTGGCAATAAACTGTGCTTCATCATGCGCACTCCCGTCGATACTGATAATAAGCCGCACACGCCCCTTCGGATGACACCATTAGCGCGCCAATGGCATTCTGCGGCGTACAGCGTGCGCCAAACAGCGGGCAGTCGCCCGGTTTACAGCGCCCGGTTAAAACATCGCCACAGCGTGATAGCGGCTCATCCGCCACCTGCTGCTGTTGCGGATTAAAACGGCGCTCGGCGTCAAATTCCGCATACTCTTCACGCAATTGCATCCCCGAGTTAGCGATGTCGCCAAGCCCGCGCCACTCGCTGTGGGCCTTGGTTGTAAACACCTCCGCCATCGCCTGTTGCGCCAGCACGTTGCCGCTGTCGGGCACAATACGGCGATACTGGTTTTCCACCGCACAGCGGTCATCATGTAACTGCTGCACCAGCATCAGCAACGCCTGTAAAATATCGAGCGGTTCAAACCCCGTCACCACAAACGGTTTATGGAATTGTTCACATAACGGCTGATACGGGTGTGAACCAATCACCATGCTGACATGCCCCGGAGCCAGAAAGCCGTCGATGCGCAGATCCGGCTGCTCCAGCAGGCTTTGTAATGTCGGGATGATGGTAATGTGCTGACAGAACAGCGAAAAATTGTGTACCCCACGGCGTTTCGCCTGTTGCAATGTCAGCGCGCTGCCGGGCATGGTGGTTTCAAACCCCAGCCCGAAAAATACCACCTGCCGGTCGGGGTGTTGCTGCGCCAGTGCCAGCGCATCGAGCGGCGAGTAGACCACGCGCACGTCTGCGCCGTGGCGTCGGGCATCCAGCAAGGAGCCGTTGCGCCCCGGTACACGCATCGCGTCGCCAAAGGTACAGAAAATCACGTCGGGGCGCGCGGCAATCTCCAGGCAGGCATCAATGCGCCCCATGGGTAACACGCATACCGGGCACCCCGGCCCGTGTACAAATTCAATTTCTGCCGGTAACAACCGGTCAATGCCAAATTTGAAAATGGCATGGGTGTGCCCGCCGCACACCTCCATCAATTGCAATGGCCGGGTTTTCAATTCTGGCATGTCATCCACCAGCGCCTGAATCCGTTGCAACAGCGCTTTGGCTAATTCGGGGTCACGAAATTCATCCACGTACTGCATAGACTGCTCCGGTTTGCCTGACTTCATCGAGCTCCAGCCCGACGGCCTGCATCGACTGGAGGGCGGCCAGGGTTTCTTGCGCTTCCTGCTCATCGAGCAGACTCATGGCAAAGCCGACGTGTACCAACACCCATTGCCCCACCAGACTTTCCGGCGAGCCCTCACAGACCAGCGCGATATTCACCTCACGCTGCACACCGCAGACATCCACCCGCGCCGGATAATGCAGATCCGGCCCGACCGCGACCACTTTACCGGGAACGCCCAGACACATAATCAGCCCTCCGCCAACGGCAACGACGGCTGTGCCGATGCGTGCAACAGGGCGGTCAACTGTTTTTCCAGCCATGCCAGCCAGCTTTCCATCCCCTCGCCGGTACGCGCCGATAGCGCAATTACCTCAATGTGCGGGTTGACGCGACGCGCGTTGGCCACGCAGGTTTCCACATCAAAATCGAGGTAGGGAAGCAAGTCTATCTTGTTGATAATCATCAGGGACGCGGCAGCAAACATGTGTGGATATTTCAGCGGTTTGTCTTCACCTTCGGTGACGGACAGCACCGCTATTTTGTGGCGCTCGCCCAGGTCAAACCCCGCCGGGCACACCAGATTGCCGACGTTTTCAATAAACAACAGGCTACCGGTGGGCAACGGCAGGCGGTGCATGGCGTCATGCACCATTTGCGCATCGAGATGGCACCCCTTGCCGGTGTTGACCTGAATCGCCGGGACGCCGGTCGCACGGATACGCTCGGCATCGTTGGTGGTCTGCTGATCGCCTTCAATCACCGCACAGGGCAGGTTTTTTCCTATCAGATGCAGGGTGTTGGTCAGTAGCGTGGTCTTGCCCGACCCAGGGCTGGAAACCAGATTCAGCGCCAGAATATGCGCGTCATCAAAGTGCTCGCGGTTATGCGCGGCAAGCTGGTTATTCTTGCTCAACACATCCATTTCAATCTGCAACAAGCGCTGCTGGCCAATGCCCGGCGCGTGTGTGCCCGCCGCGCCTTGTCCATAATGTAAGTCTTGATCCTGCTCTACCGGCTGGAAAGGCGCGTCATGCCGTGCCGGGCGAGCCTGTGCATGGTCATGGTCATGGTCATGGTCATGGTCATGGTCATGGTCATGAATATGATGATCGTGCCGGTCGTGGTGGTGATCACCGGAATGGGCATGATGAGAATGCGGCTGCGCTACGCCATGATAGTGGTGATGAACATCACCGTGGTGATAGTAGTAATGGTGGTGATGAATAATCACACCCGGCGCAGCCGACGGTGCCCCGTTCTCATGATGATGTTCATGACCATGGTGATGCGTGTTGTCATGCCCGTGTTCATGGTTGTGGTCATGGTCATGATTGTGGTCATGGTCGTGTTCGTGATCATGGCGGTGCACATGATGATGGTGATGACCATGAGACAGGCTGTGACTATTGCCGTGGGTATGTTCATGAGAATGAGCGTGGGTATGGGAGTGGGGGTGTGAATGCGCTGCTTCATCACCTTCAATCCGGCGTTCTCCTTCGCCACAACCGCATGTGGTACACATTGCTATAACTCCTTCGGTCAAACCAGACCGCGTTGAACGGATGACTCGCGCCGAACGCCGCGAGCTACTCAATCGCCAGTTGCTTTAATTGCAGGCTGTCGCCGCTGTCAACACGCAAATTGAGGCTGCCGCAATGCGGGCAGCCGCTGTCATGGCTGACGACCTCTACCACCTGGCTGCACTCCCAACACCAGGCCTGCGCCGGGCGTATCGACACGTGCAACTGGCAATCCTCAGCCAATGTCTGACGACAAACCGACTCAAAACAAAACCGCAGCGCGCTCTCTTCAATACAGGACAGCGCGCCAATCTCCAGCCATACGCCCGTCACCCGGCTGGCACCGTGCTGACGAGCTTGCTGTTCAATCAATTCCAGCGCGTTATAGCACATGGATATCTCATGCATGACCACCACTCCGATAACGACCAAACAGCGCCCGACGGCCAAGATTTTGCGGCGCATCGGCATCGCGCACCGGTAGCGCCAGCGCCATGCGTACACTTTGCTGCGCCAATTGCAGCGCCTGCTCTGCATCCAGTGACGGGTCAAGCGGCGACATCAGCGAACAAGACAGATACTGCTGCCCGCTATCGCTTTCGCTCACCACAAACGTCACATCGCCACAGGGTAGCGCCAGCGCCAGACGCGTAGAGACCTCACGGCGCGGCCACTGCTGTTCGGGCCCCGGCAACACCAGCAGACTCATCATCCACGGCGTTAGCAGGCAACCGATCCACTGCTGTTCAAACAACGTAAAACCACAGGCCCGCACCGCAATACCCTGACGATAAAACGGCAATGACTGCATACGCTCTTGCGCGATACGACTGAATTCACTATCCAGCCAGGCCTCAGGGCTCTGATCATGCCCCGCAATCCATACCAATTCTTTGCGCTCATCGGGTATTCGCGACGGATTATTGCTATTGCCACCGGCCGGGGGCGAAAAAACGTCACTCACCGCACACCTCCTGCGTCGCGCGCTCCGTTACCGTTACACCGCTGTGACGCAATGCCGCAATGATGTGCGCCAGCGCAGGCTCCAGGGCTCGGGTCACGGTATCGGACAAGCCGATACCGGAATCCAATGTCTGTGGCACAACCCCCACCAGCGTCAGCTGGCGGGGAAACTCGCCGGTCAGTTGCAGCGCCATCAGCACATCGGCCAACCCTAACTGGTGCGGGGAAATCTTGCGGGTAAACAACGCCGGGACTTCCCGGTCACGCAGCACCGTCACGCTGCCCGGCTCCTGACCGGTCAGCACCGCATCCGCCACAATTAAATGGTCGCGTCCGGCCATGCACTCCATCAGCTCCATGCCGCAGGTGCCGCCATCAACGATATCGACCGTCGGCGTCAGAACGTACTGCTGTTCCAGTCGCTCCACCAGCCGCACCCCGACCCCTTCATCACTGAGCAGAATATTGCCAATCCCCAACACCAGTATGTTCATCACAGCACCTTCACCCGGGTGACTTCGTTGCCGTTAACGGTATCCACCACATGTACCGCACAGGACATGCACGGGTCGAACGAGTGGATAGTGCGCACCACTTCCAGCGGTTTATGCGGGTCAGCCACCGGCGTACCCACCAGCGACTGCTCATACGGGCCAGGCTTATCGTCACCGTTGCGTGGGCAAGACGTCCAGGTGGACGGCACCACCGCCTGATAGTTGGTTATCTTGCCGTTTTTGAACACGATCCAGTGCGACAGCATGCCGCGCGGCATTTCCCCAAATCCGACGCCGTGAAACTCGGTATCGGGTGAGAAATCCGGCTTGATGAAGGTTTGGTGGTCGCCTCTGCCGATGTTGTCCACCAGCGCCTGCCACTGCTGTGCCAGCGTATCTTTCAGCACACAGCAATGCACGGTGCGGCCAATCACCCGGCCTAATGTGGAGTGCAGGTGTTTTTCTTCCAGTTGGCGACCGCTTAACGCCTGATAAGCCGTTTTTATCGCGCCAAAATGTGCCTGAGTGCCGCTGTGTTTCGCCGCCAGACTGCAAAGCAGCCATGCCAGCGGGCCGACTTCGACGGTTTTGCCGTAGAAGGTTGGCGATTTCACCCATGAGTATTTGCCGTCTTCATGCCAGCCGGTGTAGTTCGGGCGCGTCAAACCCTCCCACGGGGCCAGCGGCTGATCGTCCTGATACCAGGCGTGCTTACCGCTCTCGCGAATACCGTCTATCAGGAATGTGTCGCTATGGCTGGTAATGGGGCGATAGCTCGACAGGTCGCTATTTTCGATATAGCCGCCCGGCAACAGGAAACTGCCGTTCTTGTTGTCGGTCGGTAACTCCGGCACGCTCAGGTAATGGTCAGCGCCGCGCCCAAGCGTCAGCCATTGCGGGTAATGCGCGGCAATGACGGCGCAATCGACTTTGTAGACCTGCTCGATAAAATCGCCCAGCCGGTCGATAAAGCTTTTCACATACATCAGGCGTTCAAGGTTAAGCACGCCCGGCGCATCGAGATTTATCGGGTTGGCAACCCCGCCGACCGCCAGATTCTGAATGTGCGGTGATTTACCGCCGAGGATCGCCACAATACGGTTAGCATCGCGCTGGCATTCCAGCGCCTGCAAATAGTGAGCGACGGCGATCAGGTTTACCTCCGGCGGCAGTGACATCGCCGGGTGCCCCCAGTAACCGTTGGCAAAAATCCCCAACTGGCCGCTGGCCACCAGATCGTTCAGTTTCTGCTGTACGCGGGTGAACTCTTCGGCGCTGTTCAACGGCCAGTGAGAAAGCCCCTTTAACATCGCCGCCGCTTTTTGCGGGTCAGCTTTCAGCGCGGAGGTGACATCCACCCAGTCCAGCGCCGACAACTGATAAAAATGCACGATATGGTCGTGAATACTGTGCGCCGCCAGAATCAGGTTACGGATGTGCTGCGCATTCACCGGCACATTCAGACCCAGCGCGTTTTCCACCGCACGTACCGAGGCGATGGCATGTACCGTGGTGCATACGCCGCAAATGCGCTGCACGATCATCCAGGCGTCGCGCGGGTCACGCCCTTTGACGATTTCTTCCATACCGCGCCACATGGTGCCGGATGACCAGGCCTTGGTGACTTTGCCGTTTTCTATTTCGCAGTCAATGCGCAGATGCCCTTCGATACGGGTAATGGGATCAATGGTGATGCGTTGGCTCATGCTTTACCTCAGCCTGATGATGCGTGTGTTCGCCTGTGAGCGCGGGCAGTACCGGCAGCAGACGGATTAACAAGATGTAGGCGCAGACCTCAATGGCGACAAAGCCGATAGAGATAAGGATTTCCTGCGCTTTGGGAAAATAGTGGTAGCCATTGCCTGGGTTAAACGCCAGCAGCGAGTAGCTAAGACGCCACAGCGCCGCGCCAAACAACATGCAGAGTGCGCTGACAAACAGCCAGCGGGCATTCTGGCGGCAGCGTGATTGCTGAAGCACCACCAGCGGCACCAGCATCAGCGCCATTTCGCACCAGAACATCAGCGCAAAGCGATCGCCGGCAAACAACAGCGCCGTTTTCTGATGCCAGACGATTTCCCCCACTCGCACCAGCAAAAACAGCAACACCAGCACGCGCGTCAGCACCGTCAGCTTGCGAAACAGCGCTTGCTCATCCGGCCCGCGCCCCTTCAGCCCTGCCTGCACCAGCGAGCCTTCGAAAATCACTATCGAAAAGCCCATGATGAACGCCGTCAGCAGTGACAACAGCGGCAGCAGTTCATAGCTCTGCCACAGCGGATGCACTTTGTAACCGGCGGAAATCATCAGCGATCCCATCGAAGACTGGTGCATGGTCGGTAATAGCGCACCCAACGCAATGATGAAAAACATCACCTTGTTGAGCCGTTTTAACGCCACGTTCCAGCCGAAGCGCTCAAAGACCACCGGCGCAAATTCCAGCGCCATCACGCCGATATAAATCGTCATGCACACGGCGGTTTCAAACAGCACCGAGTTGGTGTTGAAATAACCGGGGATGTAGAAGTAAGGCAGGTTCCAGTAGCGCCCCACGTCAATGGTGATAGACAAGCCACCGAGGGAATAACCGAACAGGCTGGCAAGCAGCGCCGGTCGTACCAACGGGTGATACTCTCCCCGGTTAAACACGTACACCGCCCAGGCCAACGCCCAGCCGCCGCAGGCAAAGCCGGTGCCGACCAGCAGGTCAAACGCAATCCAGATCCCCCACGGGTAGCCGCCGTTAAGATCCGCCACCGAGCCGATACCGAGAAACAGACGCTTCACGATAAGGATCGCGCAAATTGCGACCAGCGGAGCCAGCAGCATCACCGGCCAACTCACCAGCCGCCCACCCAATGGACTTGCTTTATGCGCCGTCATGGGGTTTCTCCTCTGAGTGATTCTCCGCTGCCCGTTCAGCACGGGTATTACGGTGTACCAACACCGACAGACCCGCTAACACCGCCAGCGGCAGCACCATGCCTTTGTACAACGTGTGCTGGATGTGTTCTGAACGCGCCCCGGTAGAGAGCGGGTCGAGCGCAGGCATTTCCAGATTCTGATAAGGCACACCGGCCAGCACCAGCACCTGGGTGCCCCCGGCCTCTTTTTCACCGTACACATAGCGCTCATAGCTTGGCACCGTGTGCAGATAGGTGTCTTTGGTGCCTAGCGTCTGGCGCGGGTAGGCATACTCATCGCCCGGCTGCAAGGCCAGCCGCCGTTTCGCCTCGTCCAACAGCTGTTCCCGCGTGCCATAAATCACCGCCCCGGTAGGACAAACCTCAACGCACCCCGGCATACCGCCTTTATCAAGCCGCGCCAGCTCGGGCTGGTTGCACAGCTCGCACTTGTGGATTTTGCCAAGCGCATTCTCATAGTCGTACTTCGGCACGTTGAACGGGCACGCCACCATGCAGTAGCGGCAACCGGTACAGATGCTGGCGTCGTAATGCACCACGCCGGTTTTCGGGTCTTTCTTCAGCGCCGACACCGGGCATACCGACACACAGTTAGGATCAACGCAGTGCATACACTGTTTTTTGATGTAGGCGTAACCGTCCTTCACCTGATCCTTGTTTTTACCCTCGCCGCTGCTCCATACCTGAATGATGTTGTTGGTATAGGGGCTGAGTTTGTCGTTATTCGACCACGTCGCGGCACCACCGGCATACACCGTACTGTCCGGTTTATAGTCGAGCTTGTTGAGCTGCTGGCATTTACTGACGCACGCCTGACACCCGACACACAGTGTCGAGTCATATAACATGCCAAGCGCACCGGGGATCGGCGCGCGATTTGTCGCCGCTGCCTGTGTCGAGAGCGGTGCCCCCGCCAATAGCGCCCCGGCGGAGGCCAGCTTGAAAAAATGGCGTCTGTTCACCGCTTAACCCTCCCGGGATGAATTTCCGCAATCCTGCTGTTTTTGCTGACGGCCCAACTCGCGTACCGCCATCAGGCTAACCCCGGCGACTGCGCCCAGCACACCTCCGATAAGCCCGGTGGCGCTGGCAGAGCTGTTTCCGCCTTCAGGGCTATTCACCGCAGGTTTTTCCACTCGCGGCGTCGGGTTTTCTACGTTGGCCAGCTGGAAAATCCCTTTGGTAAAACCGATGCCTTTTTCATTGCAGCCATAGCAAGGGTGGCCGATACCGACCGGCCAGATACCGCCGCCGACGTCGCAAAACTCAAGCGTCGAGCAGTTGCCGTAGGTTTCCGGGCCTTTACATCCCAAATGGTAGAGACACCAGCCCTGCCGATGCCCTTCATCACCAAATTCTTTGGCAAAACGACCGGCGTCAAAATGCGGGCGACGTTCACAGTTTTCGTGAATCAGGCGGGCATACGCGAAATTCGGGCGGTTCTGGCTATCGAGCGCAGGCGCGCGCTGATAGGTGATGACATGAGCGACGGTCGCCAGAAAGTTATGCGGATTCGGCGGGCAGCCTGGAATATTGATGATGGTTTTTCCCGGCAGAACCTCCTGCAAACTGGCCGCGCCAGTCGGGTTGGCCCCGCTTGCCGGCACGCCGCCCCAGGCAGAGCAGGAGCCGATAGCAATAATCGCCGCCGCATGCTCTGCTGCCGCACGAATATGCTCAACAATCGGTTTACCGGCCACCATGCAGTAAATACCGCCATCTTTGAGCGGAATAGACCCATCCACCACCAGCACATATTTCCCTTTATAGCGCTCAATAGCCCGGTGTTTATTCTCCTCGGCCTGCTCACCAAAAGCGGCGGACAGCACCTCGTGATATTCCAGCGAAATGGTATTCAGCAGCAGGGTTTCAATGGTCGGGTGGGTCGAGCGCAACAAGGACTCCGTACAACCGGTACATTCCTGTGCGCCAATCCAAATCACCGGCGGACGCTGGGGAGACGTCAGTGATTGGGCCATTTCCGCTGCCGCTGCATCTTTTAACCCCATGGTGGCGGCCAGTGCGGCACATAGCTTCATAAAATCACGGCGATTAATACCGTGATGGGAAAGCATCATATTTTCCCCATTCATTCTTTATTATTCTCCTGTAGCAAGGTCGGAGTAACACAATTACGTGCTGGCATAGGATAATGAGTGAAATAACATTACCGACTTGATCTTTATCAAGTGGTCTGGGGATAGGCACATTATTTATGTGCCTTATGTGACGTTATCCGCAGCGGGATTTTTTTGAAATCTTTCGCAGCCCGGAGGAAATGAGAAAATATCTCAATGCGTTCCAAAGGCATATTTTCTGTGATCTAAAATAGCTTAATCGATTTAAGTGTGCGTTATATCTCTTATAATAAAAATATTATCTTATTGATTTTAAATATTTTTTAATTTAATCCTTTCGCTATAAATAAGATTTATTTTCTTTTTCCTCTTCACGCCACTTTGATTAAATAATATAATTACTTTACATACTTTACTTTTAAAACGAGCCGCTTGAGATAAAGCCGCTGCCGGATTCATACTATTCAGATTATTGAAGTTATTGTCCGCTATTTTTTTTGATTATAAAAAAACAGCCGTTTTAAACGGCTGTTCTCTTTTCGAACGATGAAATAAATTTATTCAATTCCACGACTGCGCAGGTAATCTTCATAGTTACCGCTAAAGTCAACCACTTTGCCCGGCGTCAGTTCGATAACGCGGGTTGCCAATGAACTGACGAATTCCCGGTCATGGGAGACAAACAGCAGCGTGCCCTGATACATCTCCAGCGCCATGTTGAGTGACTCGATGGATTCCATATCCAAATGGTTGGTGGGTTCATCCATGATAAGAATATTCGGCTTTTGCATCATCAGCTTGCCAAACAGCATGCGGCCTTTCTCACCACCAGAGAGCACCTTCACTTTCTTGCGGATGTCATCTTGCGAGAACAGTAACCGGCCCAGCACGCTGCGCACCGCCTGTTCATCATCACTCTCTTGCTTCCACTGGCTCATCCAGTCAAACACCGAGAGATCGCCATCAAATTCGTATTCGTGATCCTGTGCGTAATAGCCGATGCTGGCATTCTCTGACCATTTCATCGTCCCGGCATCCGGCGTTAGCTCACCGACCAGCGTTTTCAGCAAGGTGGATTTACCGATACCGTTGGTGCCGAGAATAGCCACCTTCTCACCGACCTCTATCAGCATTTTCAGGCCGCTAAACAGCGGGCCGTTATCAAAGCCTTTGCTCAGGCCGTCCAGCTCCAGCGCATTACGAAACAGTTTTTTATCCTGTTCAAAGCGAATGAACGGGTTTTGACGGCTGGAAGCTTTCACTTCCTCAAGCTGGATTTTCTCTATCTGACGGGCACGCGATGTTGCCTGACGAGATTTGGACGCGTTAGCGCTAAAGCGGCTGACAAATGACTGCAACTCGGCAATCTGCGCTTTCTTTTTCGCGTTATCTGACAACAGGCGTTCGCGCGACTGTGTTGCTGCCGTCATGTATTCATCGTAGTTGCCAGGATAAATACGCAACTCGCCGTAATCCAAATCGGCCATATGGGTACAGACCATATTCAGGAAGTGGCGGTCATGGGAAATGATAATCATGGTGCTGTTACGTTCATTCAGCACCTGCTCCAGCCAACGAATGGTATCAATGTCCAGGTTGTTGGTGGGTTCGTCCAGCAGCAGTATATCCGGGTTGGAAAACAGCGCTTGCGCCAGCAGCACACGCAGTTTCCAGCCGGGGGCGACTTCGCTCATCGGGCCATAATGCAGATCCTGCGCAATACCAACGCCCAGCAGCAACTCACCGGCGCGCGCTTCGGCGCTATAGCCATCCATTTCACCGTATTTCACTTCCAGGTCGGCGACCCGGTAGCCATCCTCTTCGCTCATGTCACTCAGCGCATAGATGCGATCGCGCTCTTCCTTGACTTGCCACAATTCGGTATGGCCCATGATGACGGTATCCAGCACCGTATATTGCTCAAAAGCAAACTGATCCTGGCGCAACTTACCAAGGCGCTCATTAGGATCAAGCGCGACGTTTCCCGTCGTCGGCGCCAAATCGCCTCCCAAAATTTTCATAAAGGTAGACTTACCGCAGCCATTTGCGCCAATCAAACCGTAGCGATTACCACCACCAAATTTGACGGAAATGTTTTCAAACAATGGCTTACTGCCAAATTGCATCGTAATGTTGTTAGTTACCAGCACCGCATTTACTCAGTTAACAATGTGATTTGGCGCGCATTATGCCATAAGCCGGTGCGAGAATCCCGGTGAATATCGAACACTTTTCAACCAAAAAAGAAATGCAAGAATCTTACTCCCTCTGATACCGGCCAGGACAAGACAGCCCTCTCCTAAGCCGCCATAATAGCAGCTGATTTTATTTGCCCAGGGAAGTCATGATGCCAACACCACGCCGCTTCAAACAGGTTGATGTATTCAGTCAACAAGCCTGTAAAGGAAACCCGCTTGCCGTCATTCTCGATGCCGATGGCCTTGATGACGAAGCGATGCAAGCTATCGCTCGCTGGACAAATCTGTCAGAAACCACCTTTGTTCTTACGCCCGATGACCCACAGGCCGACTATCGCGTGCGTATTTTTACGCCAGCGCAAGAGCTGCCTTTCGCCGGGCACCCGACGTTAGGCACGGCTCATGCCTTGCTGGAAGCAGGACTGGTTCCGCATGTTCCCCATCAGCTTATCCAGCAATGTGGTATCGGGCTGGTGCCGATTGCGCGCCATGATAACGGCCAATTGGCATTCCGCGCGCCGGATGCCCTCTTATCGATGCCGGATATTGGCCAACCGGGGCTGACTGGCGATGCCATTGGCAGCCACTTTCATCACACCGCTCACCCCGTGGTCAGGGTTGATATGGGCATTCGCTGGCTAACCGTTCCGATGCAAAGCGCTCAAGCCTGCCTGCAGGCAACGCCTGACTCAACATTACTGCAACAATTACTGGAAAAGACCCAGTGTGATGGGGTTGCGTTGTACGGCCCGCATGAAAGCCATCATGAGCTGGATTACGAAGTCCGAGCATTCTTTATCGCTGGTGAAACGCTGGTAGAAGACCCCGTGACAGGTAGCGCTAACGCCTGTATAGCCCGAGTGCTGCAACATCAGCCGTTGCCGGAATGCGCCTCTCCCCTTCTTGGCTATCTGGTACGACAAGGCACGATGCTCTATCGGGACGGCCGCATCAGCGTGACTTATGTGGATGGCTACCCCTGGATTGGCGGGCACAGTAATACATTGATTAACGGACACATTACGCTATGACAGTCTCTGCCGGTCACGTGACTGACGTTCATCCTCAGAAAGGTCAATTATCGCCAGATCGTTATGATCGATAAATTAATGTGACTTTCATCACGAAAAAGTTGAAATCGCGTTTCTGATCTACTACTATAAAAACCGTGACGAACATCACATTAAATCACCTGATTAACACTAACGGAGAATACACATGAACGCATTCACTGGCTTTTTCAAAAAACTGGCAGACATCTATGTTACCTACTGCGAACGCATCGGCTCTATCATCAGCCCGTTTTAATATGAGCGCCGTAGACTAAAAGCCGCCATCAGGTTGTACATGGCGGCTTTAGTTTTTCTCCCATCCCGCCACCTTCCATCCCATCTATCATCGCGTTTTCACCCTAATTACCGTCCGTTTCTCTGTAGCCTCTTGCGCATTTCCCCCTTGTGACACACATCGTTCTGCTTATCAGTTAATCGTGCCGTTTATTATTAACCGTTGCGCCCCGTATTTCTCAACGCCGCAATTGCAGCCATAAAAAAAGCCGCGAACATGTCGCGGCTTTTAGCTGGAACAAAGAAGGGCATTACATCAACGGCTGCGCCAGTTGCACCAGCGAAATCAGCGGTTGTGGATAGAGGCCCAGCAGCAAGACTAATACCGAGGAAATCAGCACGACAACGCCACCCGCCGTCAACGCCCAGTTATTCGGCGTATCACGGTTTAGGGTTTGCGGCGCGCTCAAATACAGGCTCACCAACACACGCAGGTAGTAGTACAAACCAATGGCACTGCCTACCACCACAGCGGCACTAAGCCACCACAGGTGTGCGCTCACGCCAACCGCCAGCACATAGAATTTGCCGAAAAAGCCGAGCGTCATCGGGATACCCGCCAGTGATAACATCATCACCGTCATCACCGCAGACAAAATCGGCTTATGCCAAAACAGGCCACGGTAAGAGAACAGCGAATCGGCATCCGGGCCGCGATAAGGGCTCGACATCAGGCTGACAACACCAAAGGCACCAAGGCTGCTGAACAAATAACCCGCCAGATACACACCGATGGTTTCCAGCGCTAACTGGTGAGTCTGTACCGCAATCAGCGCAACCAGCAGATACCCGAGATGCGCGATAGACGAGTAACCCAGCAGACGCTTGATGTTGCTCTGCGCGACGGCCATCAGGTTGCCAAACAGAATAGAGGCAAAGGCTATTACGGCTAATGTGGTGCGTACCGATTCGCTATCCACCAACGGCGCATAGAGAAACAAACGCATTACTGCACCGAAAATGGCAATTTTGCTGGCTGTGGCCAAAAAAGTCGAAACCGGCGCAGGCGCTCCCTGATACACATCGGGCGTCCACAAATGGAACGGAACCAGCGACAATTTAAAGCCTAAGCCGACCAGCATCATACCGAGCCCCGCCAGCAATAGCGGTGCATGCAACTGGTGATCACTCAGGCTTTTACCGAGACTGGCAAAACTGAGGTTGCCAGAATCGGCATAGACCAGCGCCATACCAAACAGCAGGAACGAAGACGCAGCAGCGGACAGCAACATGTACTTGATAGCCGCTTCCAGCGAACGCTTTTGGCGAAACGCATAGCCAACCATACCGAATAACGGCAGAGAGATAAGCTCGATACCGATGAAGAACGCCGCCAGATGATTGGCGCTGGCTAACAGAATGCCGCCCATCGCAGCAATCAACACCAGCAGGTAGAACTCATCTTTGTTATCGGGATACCCTTCAAGCCACGGATAGGCAAAGGTACTGGTTGCCAGACTCGCCGCTAACACCAACCCGGTATAAAACATGGAAAAACCATCGACCCGGATAAGCGGTGTGACATCTGTCGGCCCAACCTGGCCGACCAGATATAACGAGAGCAGCGCAATATTCAGGCCGATAACCGTCAGTGTTGCGTTGATAAAATGGTTGCGTCGCCACGCAATGCACAGCATCACCACCACGACTGTTAATCCAACGATTAACAGTGGCGATATCGCGATTAGTTGTTGAGGAGTTATTGTCATGGCGAATTACAGCCCTGTCGTTGAAGTTGTTGAACCCTGAACCGCTGACGCAAACCAATGCTGGATATTTGCCATCGCTGCACCAGAGGTGTCCAGAATCGGTTGGGGATAAACACCCAGCAATACCAGCAACACCACCAGAAGCAGAATCAGAAACAGTTCACGGACGGTCATATTCTGCAACGGTGTTTCTGACTTCGGTGCGCCGTAGAAGGCACGCTGCATCATCACTAATGAATAGACCGAAGCAAAAACCAAACCAAATGTCGCAATCACCGTGATAACCGGAACGACAGGATAGCTGCCGAACAGGATCATGAATTCGCCGACAAAGTTCCCCGTACCCGGCATACCGAGTGTTGCCACAGCAAAAAACAGTGACAGTGCAGGCAGATAGCGAATCCGGCTCCACAAGCCGCCCATCTGACGCAAATCACGGGTATGCAGACGCTCATATAACTGGCCGCAGATAATAAACAGCCCCGCAGCTGACAGACCGTGGGCAATCATCTGCACAACCGCACCCTGGTAGGCCAGTTGGCTGCCGGAATAAATGGCAATCATCACAAAGCCCATATGCGACACCGAGGTGTAGGCAATCAGGCGTTTGATATCGGTCTGTTTGAACGCCATCCAGGCACCGTAGAAGATACCGATGACGCCAAGCCACATGGCAACTGGCGCAAAGTGGTGCGAAGCATTCGGAAACAGCGGCAAGCTAAAACGCAACAGACCATAAGCGGCGGTTTTCAGCAAAATCCCCGCCAGGTCAACAGAGCCGGCTGTCGGCGCCTGGCTGTGAGCATCCGGCAACCAGCCGTGCAACGGCACCAACGGCATTTTCACCGCGAAAGCGATGAAGAAACCGAGCATCAGCGCGTACTCAAGACCGAACGACATCGGCGTTTTCAGCAAACGGGCGTAATCAAACGTCCATTCGCCGGTGGCACCATGATGGACAAACACCAGCGCCAGAATAGCAATCAGCATCACCAGACCACTGGCCTGTGTGTAGATAAAGAACTTGGTCGCTGCGGCGATACGGGTCTTCCCGTCAGAACCTTTGTGTCCCCACAGTGCTATCAGGAAGTACATCGGCACCAACATCATTTCCCAGAAAAAGAAGAACAGGAACATGTCGATAGCCAGGAACACACCGATAACACCGCCAAGTATCCACAGCAGGTTCAGGTGGAAAAAGCCCTGATAGCGCTGAATTTCACGCCAGGAACAGAGAATAGCCAGCACCCCTAACAGGCTGGTCAGCACGACCATCAGCAAAGACAGGCCGTCCAGCGCCAGGTGAATGGAAATACCAAAGCGCGGGATCCAGTTGAGAATGAATTCAGACTGCCACTGGGGCAAACCTGTTGGCGTCGCCAGCGAATAGCCGCCTTGCAGCCACAACTGCAATGACAGCACCAGAGTCAACCCCATGGAAATCAGCGCCACCCAGCGCGGCACGCGAGAGCCGTAAGCGCTCAAGCTGCCAACACAGCAGGCCACCGATAAAGGGGATAAGAATCAGCCAAGGTAGTAGCATGGCGTTTTGTGTCCCTAATTTAAAGAAAACGAAAAACTTGCTGCTTGCGGGGCAAGCCATTCAGCCGCCCCGCGCCTGTGCATACCGTCTCGTTAGACCAGCAACAACAGCGCCAGTACCACAACGGCACCCACGCCCATTGATGCAACATACCAACGCACCTGACCGTTTTCGCTAACGACCAGCGCGCGATTGCCAAGGCGCGTCAACAGCGCCGGAAGGCTCATCATGGCATTGAGCGGGTCACGTTGTATTAGCGCAGCAACTGCCAGATACGGTTTGACAAACACCTTGTCATACAGCCAGTCAAATCCCCAGGCATGGAACCACCAGGTCGAGAAGAAACGGCCTGGCGCGCTGTTGGCGATAGCCGTTACCAACTGGCGTTTACCTAGCCACAGTGCAGCTGCCAGTAAGATACCGGCGATAGCGACGATGCCTGAGGTGATTTCAAGCGTCATCACCTGGCCGTGCTCAAGCTCCGTTGTCGCTGGCAGGACGCCATGCAGCGGCGGCACAATCATGGCACCGACGAAGGTGGACAACACCAACAGCACCAGTAATGGCAGATGATGTGAAATGCCTTTGCCTGCATGGGCTTTGGTTTTCGCTTCACCATGGAACACAATGAAAATCATGCGGAAAGTATAGAGCGACGTCATGAACGCGCCAACCAACCCTGCGATGACCAGATTCAGATGGCCGTTCGCCCACGCTCCCGCCAGAATTTCATCTTTACTGAAGAAGCCTGCCGTCACCAGCGGTAATGCCGCAAGCGCCGCGCCCCCCACCAGGAAACAGACATACACCAGCGGAATGGTTTTACGTAAACCACCCATTTTGAAAATGTTCTGCTCGTGGTGACAAGCCAGAATCACCGAACCGGATGACAGGAACAGTAACGCTTTAAAGAAAGCATGCGTCATCAAATGGAAGATAGCGGCATCCCACGCCTGCACACCCAGCGCCAAAAACATGTAACCAATCTGGCTCATGGTGGAGTAGGCCAACACTCGCTTGATGTCGGTTTGTACCAAGGCAGCAAAACCGGCCAACAGCAGCGTCACCGCACCAACATTCGCGACCAGATGCAATACATCCGGTGCCAGCAGGAACAAGCCGTGCGTACGGGCTATCAAATAGACACCCGCCGTCACCATTGTTGCGGCATGAATCAACGCGGAAACCGGCGTCGGGCCCGCCATTGCATCAGCAAGCCAGGTCTGCAACGGCAACTGGGCTGATTTACCAACCGCACCACCCAGCAACATTAATGTTGCCCAGGTGATAGCAGGCGATCCTTCAGCCAGATGCTGTGGCGCCAACACCATCAGCTCGCGGAAATTCAGCGTACCCAGCTCACGGTAAAGGATGAACAGCGCAAACGCCAGAAACACATCGCCCACACGGGTGACGATAAATGCCTTCATCGCTGCCGCACCGTTATTCGGATTGGTGTAATAGAAACCAATCAACAGATAACTGCACAGCCCTACCCCTTCCCAGCCGAGATACATCAACAGCAGGTTATCGGCCAACACGAGCACCACCATGCTGGCGATAAACAGGTTGGTGTAGGCAAAGAAACGGGAATAGCCCTCTTCACCACGCATGTACCATGAGGCAAACAGGTGAATGAAGAAGCCGACACCGGTGACAACGGACAGCATAGTCAGCGATAAGCCATCCAGCGCCAGCGTCACGCCAATGTCAAACTTGCCAACCGTCATCCAGCTCCACAAATGCTGGGTAAAGAATGTCACGCCGCCCGACTGGTGATGGTTTAGAAAATCAACCACCGCACCGCCTGTTACCAGCGCCGCCAACCCGACTGAGCCCACCCCGATAGTCGCAGACACATTTTCCGACCAGCGGCCTCGGGAGAAAGCCAGTAACAGAAATCCGATTAGCGGAAATAGAATAGTTAAGTAGAGTAGGTTCATCCGCGCATCTCACTGACAGTATCAATATTCAGGGTCTGACGGCGACGATACAACTGGAGCAACAGCGCCAGGCCAATACTGGCTTCTGCTGCGGCCAGCGTAATGGCCAGAATGTACATCACCTGACCATCCGATTGTCCCCAGTAACTACCGGCAACGACAAAAGCGAGCGCAGCAGCATTAATCATGATTTCCAGACAGATCAGCATAAACAGCAAGTTACGACGAATGATCAGCCCAGTCAGACCCAACACAAAGAGGACGGCTGCAAGGAGCAAGCCATGTTGTAGTGGAATCATGCGCGTTCCTCCGTGGTTTTCTTATCGGCATCCTGATCTTTTGCGATCAGCTCGCCACGTTTATCCTCACGGCCAACGTGGAAAGCGACAACCAGACCGGCCAGCAACAGCATTGATGCCAGTTCAACCGCCAGCACATAAGGGCCGAACAGACTTATCCCCACGGCCTTGGCATCAATCATATTGCCAACAATAGACTGGTCGCTCAGGCTGATAATGCCTTTCACAATCACAGCCAGCAGCACCAGAGAAAGCACACCAGGGCCAAGCCAGACACTCGGTTTGAGCCACAGTTTTTCCTGCTCATCCACCGAGGTGCCAAGGTTTAGCATCATCACGACGAACACAAACAGCACCATAATGGCACCGGCGTAGACGATTATCTCCAGCGCACCGGCGAAATACGCCCCCAGCGAAAAGAACACACCAGCTACCGCCAGCAATGAAACGATCAGATACAGTAATGCATGTACCGGATTGGTATGGGTAATGACGCGTAGTGTCGCCAGTACCGCCACAATCGCAGTCGCATAAAAAGCGAATTCCATGCTTGGCTCCTTAGGGCAACAGGCCTTTAACGTCAATGGGTTTGGCTTCGTTTTCGGCTTCGCCTTTCTCTTTCCCATCAACAGCCATACCGGCCATCCGGTAGAAGTTATATTCCGGATATTTACCCGGCCCCGAGATCAGCAGATCTTCTTTTTCGTACACCAGATCCTGGCGCTTGAACTCACCCATTTCAAAATCAGGGGTCAGCTGAATTGCCGTGGTCGGGCAGGCTTCTTCACACATGCCGCAAAAAATACAGCGGGAGAAGTTGATACGGAAAAACTCAGGATACCAACGGCCATCCTTCATTTCCGCCTTCTGCAACGAAATACACCCTACCGGACAGGCCACCGCACACAGGTTGCAGGCAACGCAGCGCTCCTGCCCATCTGGGTCACGGGTCAGTACAATACGGCCACGAAAACGCGGCGGCGGATTGACCGGCTCTTCCGGGTACATTTTGGTTTCGCGCTTTTTAAACGCATTGGAACCCACCATACAGATACTGCGTACCTGGGTGCCGAAACCAATCAAAAGCTCTTTCAGTGTCATGGTTTATTCACCCTCATTAAGCGTTGTACAGAATGACCGCAGCGGTTGCCAGCAGGTTCAGCAGCGTCAGCGGCAGGCAAATACGCCAGCCAAACGACATCACCTGGTCATAACGCGGACGAGGCAGCGAAGCACGGATCAAAATGAACATCATCATGAAGAATGCCGTCTTGAGTGCAAACCAAATAAACGGCGGCAACAGCGGCCCATGCCAGCCACCGAAGAACAGTGTGACGATAAGCGCTGACACCGTCACAATCCCGATGTACTCACCAACGAAGAACAGGCCAAACTTCATCCCGGCATATTCGATGTGATAACCATCAGCCAGTTCCTGTTCTGCTTCCGGTTGGTCAAACGGGTGACGGTGACAAACGGCCACACCCGCAATCGCAAAGGTGATGAAACCAAAGAACTGCGGCACCACGTTCCATACGCTTGACTGTGCATTCACGATGTCGGCCATATTGAACGAACCCGCTTGTGCCACCACGCCCATCAGAGACAAACCGAGGAACACTTCGTAGCTCAACGTCTGGGCAGAAGCACGTACGGCACCGAGCAGCGAGTATTTGTTATTACTTGACCAGCCAGCGAACAATACGGCATACACCGCCAATCCCGCCATCATCAGGAAAAACAGCACCCCGATATTCAGGTTGACCACCTGCCAGGTGGGACTGACCGGGACAATCGCAAACGACAGCAACAGTGAAGTAAAGGCAATTACCGGAGCCAAAATAAAGATAACTTTATCGACAAACGGCGGTGTCCAGTCCTCTTTAAAGAACATCTTGAGCATGTCCGCCACCAATTGCAGCGAACCGCCCCAACCTACACGGTTCGGCCCGTAACGGCCCTGGAACAGCGCCAGCAAACGGCGCTCCCCCATACTCATCAGCGCACCGCAGCTCACCACCACCAGCAAAATCACGATGGCTTTGCCAACGGTGGCCAGAATATCCAACACGTCTGGAGTCAACCAACTCATTGCGCAACCTCCCGCAGCATTTCAACGGTCACGCCCGCCAGCACCGGAGCGACGCCCGGGAAGCCAAGTGGCAAACCGACCTGCCCCTGACGCAGCGCATCACTCACACGCACAGGTAAACGTAACATCTGCCCGCCACACGTGATGTCCAGCAGTGCGCCAGCATGGATACCCAGTAACTCGGCATCTGCCTGATTTACAACGGCACATGCCTGCGGCATGCGCTGCTGAATAACCGCCGAGCGCTGTGACAACTCATCGCTGCCAAACAGGTTATAGTAAGGTGCAACTTGCCACTGCCCCTGCTGTGGTGCAAACGCAGCTGGGATCTGGCTGAAGTATGCCAATGAACTCTCACCCGCTTCGATAAGGCGCACACCAGGATCGCCATGGCGTAAATGCCCACCGACTTCGTCCTGGAACTTATTCCACGCCTGCGGCGAGTTCCAGCCGGGCGCCCAGGCGAACGGCACTTGCTGACGATCGGCAAGCGGACTGTTGTTACCTTCCATGGAGAAGGCAAACATAGTGTCTTTATCTTGCGGCTGGCGAGGCTCATGTACGCTGATATTGGCGCGCATGGAGGTGCGGCCACTGTAACGATGCGGTTCACGCGCCAATTTCTGGCCTTTGATGCGGAATGACGCATCAGGCGCAGCCTCTTTGATAGCCGCTAAATGCGGCAACGCGTTCACACAGGCATCAATCACATTATCAAGCTGTGTCCAGTCAACCTGGCGGCTGTGATAGGTAATAAACAGCGAATGTAACCAGCGCCAGCTCTCCAGCATCACCACGCTATTGTCATAGTAGGTGGGGTCATAAACCTGGAAGAAGCGTTGCGCCCGGCCTTCATGATTAATCAGCGTACCGTCGCTCTCTGCAAAGCTGGCTGCGGAAAGGACCAGACCGGCCTTCTCCATAATGGCAGTACGCTGATGATCCAGCACCACCAAATTCGTTGCTTTAGCCAGTGCAGCATCAACACGAGCCGCTGGCGCATGGCGGTACAGATCGTTTTCCAGCACGACAACGCTGTCAGCGTCACCGGTTTCTAATTGCGACAGCGCATCATCCAGAGATCCACCGCCCATCATGGCGACGCCCATGCTGTTGGCAGACGCCGCGACAAAGGTGATACCTACCTCAGCACCACGCCCTTTCAACGCTTTGGCAACGTTGGCAGCAGCGGCAATCACATCGTCACTGCCCGCCTGAGAGCCGGAAATAATCAGCGGTTTACGCGCGCCAGCCAGCGCCTGAACGATAATGTCAACCTTCTGACTCAGTTCCGCAGGCAAATCGCTGACCGCAGGTGCGCTATTATCCAACGCATGCGCAATAGCAAAACCAAGACGGGCTTGATCCACCACCGGTGCGCGATAACTCCATGCTGCAATGTCATCAAGCCGCGTGCTGTCAACATTGGTAACAAACAACGGATGCTTGGCATGCTGACCGATATTCAGGATGGCCGCTATCTGCCAGTCAGCCACTTTTTGGGCCGCCGCCATTTCGCGCGCCTTGCCTTTCACCGCCTGGCGAACCGCCAGAGCGATACGCGCGCCGGTTTGCGTTAAATCTTCGCCCAACACCAGTACGGCATCATAACTTTCAATTTCGCGCAGTGACGGAGTATGCACGCCGCTTTCTTTCAATACCTTCAGCATCAGTTGCAGGCGCTGCTGTTCAGCCTGGGCAATACCGGTATAGAAATTGTCTGCGCCAACGAGCTCACGCAATGCAAAGTTACTTTCCACACTGGCACGCGGCGAACCGATACCGATGACTTTTTTCGCCTGACGCAGCACATCCGCTGCACCCTGCAATGCCTGTTCAGCATTAAGCGCGATCCAGTCGGCACCGCGACGTTGCAACGGCTGACGAGGCCGGTCTTTCAAATTGACATAGCCGTAACCGAAACGACCGCGATCGCACAGGAAATAGTGGTTTACGCTGCCGTTATAACGGTTTTCCACCCGACGCAGTTCACCATACCGCTCACCGGGGCTGGTGTTACAGCCAACGCTGCATTGTTGGCAGATACTGGGAGCAAACTGCATGTCCCACTTACGGTTATAACGCTCAGAGTGGGTTTTATCGGTAAAGACGCCGGTCGGACACACTTCAACCAGGTTGCCGGAAAACTCGCTTTCCAGCACGCCATCTTCCGGGCGGCCGAAATAGACGTTATCGTGCGCGCCGTATACGCCTAAATCCTTGCCATCGGCATAATCTTTGTAATAGCGCACGCAGCGATAACAGGCGATACAACGGTTCATCTCATGGGAGATAAACGGCCCGAGATCCTGATTGTGATGGGTACGTTTGGTAAAACGATAGCGACGGAAATTATGCCCCGTCATTACCGTCATATCCTGCAAATGACAGTTGCCGCCTTCCTCACAAACCGGGCAATCGTGCGGGTGATTTGTCATCAAAAATTCCACAATGGTCTTGCGGAATTGTTTTGCTTCCTCGTCATCAATAGCGATGAAGGTGCCATTCGATGCCGGTGTCATACAGGACATGACCAGACGACCACGGGTATCTTCCGCGTTCTGGTACTGCTTGACCGCACACAAGCGACAAGCGCCGACGCTTCCCAGCGCCGGATGCCAGCAAAAGTAGGGAATATCAAGCCCCAAAGACAGACACGCCTGTAGCAGGTTGTCCGCTCCGTCTACTTCATATTCTTTGCCGTCTACATGAATCGTTGCCATAGTCAGCATGCTTCCATAACAGCCCGCCTCAGGCGGGCACTAATCAAAAATTCTGTCTGCGGGATAACTCGGCTCACCTCCGGCATGATGCTCAACATGTCGGAGCAGCATCATTACCAGCGCTCTTTAAGCAGGTTTGGCTGAATACCCGCTATCGGTTTAGCGTTACTCACCACCTGTCTGGCAATACCGGCTTCGAACTCATCCCGAAAATATTTAATGGCACTTTGCAGCGGTTCGACAGCACCCGGCGCATGCGCACAGAAGGTATTGCCTGGCCCCAGGAAGCGACACAGTTGTTCCAGTGTTTCAATATCGCCAGGCTGCCCTTCACCACGCTCCAGTGCGCGCAGAATTTTCACGCTCCAGGGCAATCCGTCGCGGCACGGCGTACACCAACCACAGGATTCACGGGCAAAAAATTCTTCCAGATTGCGCGTCAGCGATACCATGTTAATTTCGTTATCGACCGCCATCGCCAGCGCAGTACCCAGACGGCTACCCGCTTTACCGATGTTTTCAAAATCCATCGGCAAATCCAGATGGGCATCGGTCAGAAAATCCGTCCCGGCGCCACCAGGCTGCCAGGCTTTGAGCGTCAAACCATCGCGCATGCCGCCGGCATAATCTTCGAGAATCTCCCGTGCAGTCGTGCCGAAGGGCAGTTCCCACAGACCAGGATTGTTGACGCGCCCGGAGAAACCCATCAGTTTAGTGCCCGCATCCTTGCTCTTGCCCGCCGACAACCCCTGATACCACTCCACGCCGTGCTCAATAATCGCAGGCACATTGCACAGTGTTTCAACGTTATTCACGCAGGTGGGTTTCCCCCACACACCGGCAGAGGCGGGGAAAGGCGGTTTGGAGCGCGGATTCGCGCGACGGCCTTCCAGCGAGTTAATCAGTGCGGTTTCTTCACCACAGATATAACGACCAGCACCGGTATGCACGAACAGCTCGAAGTCAAAACCGGTTCCCATAATATTTTTGCCCAGCAAACCGGCTTCGGTCGCTTCGGCAATCGCCCGGCGCAAATTAGCCGCCGCTTCAATGTATTCGCCACGCAGGAAGATATACCCACGATACGCTTTGAGCGCATAAGCGCCGATCAGCATTCCCTCGACCAGCAGATGCGGCAATTGCTCCATGAGTAAGCGGTCTTTATAGGTACCAGGCTCCATCTCATCGGCATTGCACAGCAGGTAACGGATGTTCATGCTTTCGTCTTTCGGCATCAGGCTCCACTTTAATCCCGTGGAAAAACCCGCACCGCCGCGCCCGCGTAGCCCCGCATCTTTCACCAGCGTAACCACGTCGTCCTGCGCCATGCCCATTAGCGCTTTTTTCGCGCCAGCATACCCGTTTTTACTGCGGTATTCGTCCAACCAAACCGGTTGTTTATCCGCACGCAAACGCCAGGTTAAAGGATGCTGTTCAGCCGTCAGAACAATGTTTTTACTCATTGATATTGCTCCAGTAGCGAATCGAGATCGTCAGGCTTCAGGTGACTGTGAGTATCTTCGTCGATCATCATCGTCGGCCCTTTATCACAGTTACCCAGACAACAGGTTGGCAATAGCGTGAAACGGCCATCAAATGTCGTCTGCCCCGGCTTAATATTGAGCTTGCGCTCAAGCGCAGCCTGTATCCCCTGATACCCCGTGATATGGCATACCACGCTGTCGCAGTAACGAATGACATGGCGCCCCACCGGCTGGCGGAAAATCTGGCTGTAAAATGTTGCGACACCTTCCACATCACTGGCTGGAATGCCAAGAATGTGTGAAATCGCCTCGATAGCACCATCAGGCACCCAGCCACGGTGTTTTTGTACAATTTTCAGCGCTTCAATGGACGCCGCACGCGCATCTTCGTAATGGTGTTTTTCATGCTCGATGGCATCGCGCTCTGTGTCACTTAACACAAAGATATCGCTGGCGGCCTGTGCCGGAGCATCGATTGGCTCTTGAGTGTTGTTATGTTCGTGCATAATTAGCGGTCCACATCTGACATGACAAAATCAATACTGCCGAGGTACACAATAAGGTCGGACACCAGGCAGCCACGGATCACCGAAGGAATCTGTTGCAGATGCGGGAAACTCGGTGTGCGAATACGGGTTCGATAGCTCATGGTGCTGCCATCGCTGGTCAGGTAGTAGCTGTTGATCCCTTTGGTTGCTTCTACCATCTGGAATGCCTCGTTAGCAGGCATCACCGGCCCCCAGGAAACCTGCAGGAAGTGGTTTATCAGGGTTTCGATGTGCTGCAACGTGCGTTCTTTTGGCGGCGGCGTCGTCAGAGGATGATCGGCTTTAAACGGCCCTGCTGGCATATTCTTTAAGCATTGCTCAAGAATCCGCATGCTCTGGCGCAGCTCTTCGACCTTCAACATTACCCGGCTATAGCAATCACTGATGCCATCACCGATCGGCACTTCAAAGTCAAAGTTTTCATAACCGGAATAAGGCCGCCATTTGCGCACGTCAAATGCCACGCCGGTAGCGCGCAAACCTGCGCCGGTGACGCCCCACTCCAACGCTTCTTTCGCGTTATAGGCAGCAACACCCTGAGAACGGCCTTTCAGGATACTGTTCTTCAATGCCGCTTTAATGTAGGTGTCAAGGCGCGCTGGCATCCAATCAAGGAATTCGCGCAGCAAACGCTCCCAACCGCGCGGCAGATCGTGGGCGACACCGCCGATACGGAACCACGCCGGATGCATACGATAACCAGTAATGGCTTCCACCAAATCATAAATTTTCTGGCGATCGGTAAAGGCAAAGAACACCGGCGTCATAGCACCGACGTCCTGAATAAACGTACTGATGTACAGCAGGTGACTGTTAATACGAAACAGTTCAGAGAGCATGACGCGAATCACTTTCACTCGCTCAGGCACTTCAATTCCTGCCAGTTTTTCTACCGCCAGCACATACGGCATTTCATTCACACAACCGCCGAGGTATTCAATACGGTCGGTGTAGGGGATATAGCTATGCCAGGACTGGCGTTCCCCCATTTTTTCTGCGCCGCGATGGTGATAGCCGACATCCGGGATACAATCGACAATCTCTTCGCCATTGAGCTGCAAAATAATGCGGAAAGCACCGTGGGCTGAAGGATGGTTAGGCCCCAGGTTGAGGAACATGAAGTCCTCATTGTTGGTGCCTCGCTGCATGCCCCACTCTTCTGGTTTGAATGTCAGCGACTCCATTTCCATGTCTTCGCGCTGTTTCGTCAGCACGAACGGATCGAACTCCGTCGCACGCGCGGGGAAATCTTTGCGCAGCGGATGGCCTTCCCAGGTCTGCGGCATCATGATGCGCGTCAGGTGGGGATGCCCTTTGAAGGTGATGCCGAACATATCCCAGACTTCGCGCTCATACCAGTTCGCGTTGGGAAACAGCTTTGTCAGCGTCGGCAGGTTGAGATCGTGTTCTGATAACGCCACCTTCAGCATGATGTCGCGATTGCGCTCAATAGAAATCAGGTGGTAGAAAACCGTGAAATCAGCATCAGGCAAGCCCTGACGATGCGTGCGCAAACGCTCATCCACACCGTGCAGGTCAAACAACATCACATAAGGTTTAGGCTGCTTTTTCAGGAAAGCGACCACATCAAGAAATTGCTCACGTTTCACCCATACCACCGGCAATCCTGTACGGGTTGCCTGTACGGTAAACGCTTGCGCGCCAAAACGGTTACACAGCTCGCCAACGACCGGATCATCGAGATGATCCCGGGTTTGCCATACAGGCAGAGCGGCATCGTGCGTCGTTAAATCTGTCATAAATTATGTCACCACAGTGAATGTGCTATTTCTGTGACGGATAATGGCTGCACACGATTTATCGTGATATGAATTTACCGTGCTATTTCAGCCATTATAGCCCTTCACTCACAGGTCAAATTTCGTCTGGAGAACGCAGGTTCGTTACCGCTATTCGTTCACCACGTTTACGCTCACGCTCAGACTGCATGTTCGCGCGGTAAACGCCCTGATCTCCTACCACCCATGACAGAGGGCGACGTTCTTTGCCGATGGATTCTTTCAACAGCAACAGGGCTTGCATATATGCTTCTGGCCGAGGTGGACATCCTGGAATATAGACGTCTACAGGCAGAAACTTATCAACCCCTTGTACAACAGAGTAAATATCGTACATACCGCCGGAATTCGCACAGGCACCCATGGAGATAACCCACTTTGGTGCCAGCATCTGGTCATACAAACGTTGAATGACCGGTGCCATTTTCAAAAATGGCGTCCCCGCCACCACCATAAAGTCAGCCTGACGCGGTGAGGCACGGATAACTTCCGAACCAAAGCGCGCAACGTCATGCACAGAAGTGAATGACGTCGCCATTTCTACATAGCAGCAGGAAAGGCCAAAGTTGTATGGCCACAGCGAATTGCTGCGTCCCCAGTTGACCATGCTGTGCAACGATTGCTCAAGGTTGCCCAGGAAGACACTGCGGTTAACATGCTGCTCAAGCGGATCGCTGGCGATCTCTTGCTTCTGGAGAGGGTAACGGTCGTTCTCACCGTCCGGATCAATGCGGGTGAGCGTATAATCCATCTTCTTAATGCCTCGCTATTACTGCTGATGAGTGTTAGTGGGAGCCACGACACCGGATTTCACGACTTGTCGCTTAGAACGCGTAGGCGTCCAATCCAACGCACCGATACGAACCAGATAAACTAGCCCAGCCAACAGCACCAAAATGAAAATCGTAGCCTCGATGAAGCCAACCCAACCGCTTTCCCGGACAGAGACTGACCAGGCGTACAGGTAAAGGGCTTCAACGTCGAAAATAACGAAAAACATGGCGACCAAATAAAATTTGGCAGAGAGGCGCAGCCGCGCAGAACCAACGGACGCAATACCCGATTCATAAGGAATGTTTTTATGTCGGGCACGGGCGCGGCCTCCAAGCAGGAAACCACCAAGCAGCATAAAGGCGCACAGGCCTAAAGCAACGATGACAAATAGCGCGAAAGCCCAGTGATGGGCGAGGACTTCTGTAGTTGTTGACATACTCTTGCTTACTCATCAAAAGTGATCTGACACCTGCTCTTTTTATTGGCAGTTCGTCGCCACATCGATTAAAAGGAAGGATTTTTCGCCACAAAAACACCACAACGTATAAGGTTAAATGGCGGTTTAATGCGGCCTGATTCCCTGTTATGTAACCTTATTTTCAACGCCACTAAAAATAACAGCACATTACTTTACATGCACGTCATTTCGTTAACATTTTGTGTGCAACACCTGCCGACTAAATCGAGTCAGTCAACGATTTCATGTTAACAAATTCAGTAGCGTAAAACCCTTGTTGGCACATTGACTATATCATTTTCGGCAAGAATTCCTGTTCCCCCATAGGGTTAATAGGGGTATTTTTTGATCCAGAACACACTTTTTTCATTTATGTTATTAAAAAAACCGTTTCTATTGCTCATCTGTTAACCTTACCTACATCGCAACAGGCATTTAAAAAAAAAGAAAAACAGTTTTAATAAAAAAGAAACCAAATGATTGCCGCGACAGATCCAAGCCGAAGGCAGCACAATCATTAAAGATAGAATGCACAGAGAAAGTGGACGGGTAAAAACGCGTAAATTGAGGGGAAACGGACAGGTAATGAATAGCGGGGTGGCCCCCGCTACCTTATAACTTATATAACATCTTTTAATGATTCATCTGCCGGTGGTTCACGCGTGTCATTTTCTGCGCTTACGCCAACAGGCATCAGATTCGAGCGGGTGCCGGACTCAATTGCACTGAAAATCGCATTTGTCAGTTCATTATCCTGTTCGGGATTACGGCATAAGTAATAACGCGTATCCGGTAACTTAGGTAATCCCTCTTCTTCACCCAACACACGCAGCTCCGGGCTCATCATCTCAACCGAGCGCACGGTCACGCCAAGCCCGGCTTTTACTGCCGCCCGCACCGCAGAGAGCGTTGAGGCGACGTAAGAAATCTTCCATGGAATCCCCGCAGCGGTAAGATTATCAAGCGCCAGCGAGCGAAACGGGCTTGGCTCATCAAGCACCACCAGCGAAACCGTTTCCCCAGCCTGATATTGATAATCCGCCGCGCAGTACCACAGCGTTGGCGATGTGCGCAACAACACATGTGGGAGATCGCTGCTATTGGCCGTTGTAATGACCAGATCAATTTTCCCCTGTTGCAACATCTCCGCCATTTCTGCACTGCGCTTGATGCTGACCGCTATCGACAGTTTAGGAAACACCGTTGTCACACGTTGTAAGATGAATGGCAGAATGGTGTCAGCCGTATCATCAGAGGCACCGATAGTCAGTGTGCCCTGAATATCGCTATACATCAGCGATGCGCAAGCTTCATCATTGAATTGCAGGATTTTTCTGGCATATCCCAGAAACTGGATACCATGTTCCGTCAGCAGTTTATTTCGCCCATGACGAGCAAATAATTCCTTACCAATCAATTGCTCCAGACGCTGCATCTGCTGGCTGACCGCCGACTGGGTTCTGCACACCGCCACCGCAGCAGCAGCAAAGGTGTTCAAATCCGCAACGGCGACGAACGTTCTCAACAGATCGAGATCCAGGTTGAGGACTGGGCGACTTGTATTTGTCATACGGTTCTTCACTTATCTATTTTAATTTTTAACAAACATACCTGGTGTTGATGTAGATGCGCCGACAAGGCCGACACACAATAAAAAACAGTATCGCAGACGGACGGCTACGGCAAAAGACCCTCTATATTCCCTCGCCCTAATCGTTTCTCTCCCTCAGCCTCCTTATTTTAAGTATCTTATTACGTAATCAAATTTGCAAAAAGAACCTTCTTATTTATTTTAGATGATAAAATAAAATTTCCAAAAAAACCAGCCACTCCATTCGGCTCTCAATTCAGGGCCAAAAGATATAAGATCATGATTGCGCTTACATTCCAAAACCTGCCATTAAAATATATGACATCTCTTATTTTTTACTTTTTACGCATGCTTTGTGCATTCCTGATTGTTTATTTGCTTAAAAAAAACGTTCCCCATCAAATCTTGCCCATCTGATATTGTGAAAAGGGAAAATTGAAACCTTGTTTTAATTATAAGGCCGCAAACATAGGTTATGGCTGACAGCACCGAGATAGAACCTGTCGATTTGGCGGGGGAACACGGATGAGAAAAGGCTGAGACGATATAGGCAAATCCATTTAATACAGTAGGTTACTATCAAGCCGTGACCTTTTATTTAGTGTAAATTAAATTAAGTTTTTGTAAAAAAACAAATAAATTGCAGGCGTATTATTTGTAACACAAACCTTCAGAATGAAGAAGAATGATACTTTTCTTATAAAACAACACGTTTATAAACAATTCATATTCTCTATACCATTTAAACGATAACGCCACACCGAAAACACCTATTTAAAAAATAGGTTTTACTTTCCGAAGCTATATTTTCTTCGCATTTAATTTCCTTCGACAGCAAAGTGCGCGCCTTCTTTTTCAAATGGCACCTTTCCCCCTTGGTGACGATTAACCCTGTTTTAAAAATAGTTTTTATAATCGCTATCCCAAAAAGCATTTTATGATACCGGTTTCATACCTCAAATCAGCGTTAAAAAATGTCGTCCACGATTCCCAGGATTATTCTCCGCCACTGAAAACAGACACGGTTCGTCCTGTTTTACCCCACAGGATTTAGATAATTTTCCCGATAATGTGCCACTTCTGCGAGGTTGCGCGCAAAAAACGAGCAAAGAAATGTAATGAAAGATACAAATTGAATACATTTAAACAACACACTGGCTATTGTCGCTCACGCACATTTTGCTTTGTTGATGCGATGGTTGTGATCCTTCAAAACGCACAGCGGGAAGAGTACATTAAGCACTGTTCTGCGATGACTCATCAGAAGTGTGCTCCTGTAAAAGGTTTGTTAAATGTCACCAATAGAAAAATCGAAAAAACTGGAAAACGTTTGTTACGATATTCGTGGCCCGGTACTGAAAGAAGCAAAACGACTTGAAGAAGAAGGTAATAAAGTCCTCAAACTGAATATCGGCAACCCCGCCCCTTTCGGCTTTGATGCACCGGATGAGATTTTGGTCGATGTCATCCGTAATCTTCCTACCGCACAAGGATACTGTGACTCCAAAGGGCTTTATTCCGCCCGTAAAGCCATCGTCCAGCATTATCAGGCACGCGATATGCGTGATTTGACGCTGGAGGATGTTTACATCGGCAACGGGGTCTCTGAACTAATCGTCCAGTCTATGCAGGCGTTATTGAATACCGGCGATGAGATGTTGGTTCCTGCGCCAGACTACCCTCTCTGGACGGCTGCCGTCTCGCTCTCAAGCGGCCACGCTGTAACACTACCGTTGTGATGAAGAGGCCGGTTGGTTTCCCGATCTGGATGATATTCGCAGCAAAATCACCCCGCGTACGCGCGGTATCGTGATAATTAACCCGAATAACCCTACAGGCGCGGTCTACAGCAAAGAGTTGCTGTTAGAGATTGTAGAAATTGCTCGTCAGCATCAGCTCATCATTTTCGCCGATGAAATTTACGACAAAATTCTCTACGACCACGCCCAGCACCATTCGATTGCTGCCCTCGCGCCAGACCTGCTCACCGTTACGTTTAACGGCTTATCAAAAACCTACCGTGTCGCCGGCTTCCGGCAGGGATGGATGGTGCTCAATGGCCCGAAAAAACACGCCCGGGGTTACATTGAAGGTCTGGAGATGCTCGCTTCAATGCGGCTATGCGCTAATGTGCCGATGCAGCATGCCATTCAGACAGCATTAGGGGGGTATCAAAGTATCAGCGAGTTTATTCACCCCGGTGGACGGCTATACGAGCAGCGCAACCGCGCCTGGGAGTTGATTAACCAGATTCCGGGCGTATCGTGCGTGAAGCCGGACGGCGCGCTCTATATGTTCCCTCGAATTGATACCAAACGCTTTAATATCCATGATGACCAGAAAATGGTATTGGATCTGCTACTGCAAGAAAAAGTGCTTCTGGTTCAAGGCACTGCGTTTAACTGGCCGGAGCCGGATCATCTGCGAATCGTCACGCTGCCTCGCGTTGACGAGCTGGAGATGGCTATCAACAAATTTGGCCGTTTTCTGGAAGGTTATCGCCAGTTGTAATCCTGTTGGGTATCTGGCTATGCCAGATACCCCCTTCTTCGTGCCGGTTATTACCGAGAGAAACCTATGGTGCAGAGTCATTTTTTTGCTCACTTATCCCGTCTTAAATTGATCAGCCGCTGGCCGCTGATGCGCAATGTACGAACGGAGAACGTCTCTGAGCACAGTTTGCAGGTTGCGTTTGTCGCTCATGCCCTGGCGGTGATAAAAAATCGTAAGTTCAACGGCAATCTTAATGTTGGCCGCATTGCGCTACTGGCTATGTACCATGACGCCAGCGAAGTCATCACCGGCGATATGCCAACTCCCATCAAGTATTACAATGCGCAAATCGCACATGAGTACAAAAAAATCGAGAAAATCGCTCGCCAAAACCTGATTGCGATGCTGCCAGAGGAATTACAGGCCGACTTCGGCCCGTTACTGGACGAATCGCAAGCCAGTGAAGACGAGCATGCCATCGTAAAACAGGCCGATGCGCTGTGCGCTTATCTGAAATGTCTGGAAGAGTTATCAGCCGGAAACAATGAATTTTTGCTCGCAAAAGCACGGCTGGAGAGCACGCTGAAGCAGCGCCAAAGCCCGGAAATGGATTATTTTATGACCGTATTCATTCCGAGCTTTAGCCTGTCATTGGATGAGATAAGTCAGGGCTCCCCGCTGTAAACCCCACCGAAATTCGCCCGTTTCTCGCGTTAAAAGGGGTATAACCAGGGCACCATGACAACGCTCACCCCCATAACCAAAAGGGTGAAGGGAACGCCAACCCGCACAAAATCACTAAATCGGTATCCCCCGGGAGCCAGCACCAACGTGTTCACGGGCGATGATACCGGCGTCATAAAGGCCGCAGACGCGGCAATCGCAATGATAATGGCAAAGGGATAAGGAGAAACCTGCATGCGCTCTGCGGCGGCAAGTGCAATCGGTGCCATTAATACCGCCGTGGCAGTGTTAGAAATAAACAAGCCGATGAGAGCACACAGCACAAACAGGCATACCAGCATCATTTTGGGGCCTGCATTCCCGGCGATATCCATCAACCCTTCCACTACGAGCGCGACCCCTCCGGTTTGCTGGAGCGCCAACGCAAACGGCATCATACCGACAATTAAAATTAAACTTGGCCAATGTACCGCTCGATAGGCGCTGTCCATATCAATACAACGAAACTGCCCCATCAGCAGGCAGGCAATCAAGGCGGCAATCGGATTGGGGATCTCGTCAGTCAGCATCATCGCAACCATCAGCGCAAGGCAGAACAGCGCGTGCGGAGCCTGATTACTGGCAGGTGCCACCTCATCAACTTCAGCGGGAAGATTTAACACGATAAAGTGTTGTTTATGTTGATGAAGCTGGCGAATATTTCGCCAGTCGCCAATGACCAGCAGAATATCGCCGAGTTTCAGCGCTTCATCAGCCAGAGTGCCAGCCATGGCCTCGCCTTCACGGCGTATTCCGACCACCGTCAGGCCGTAACGGCTGCGAAAAGCGACATCCCGTAGCGTTTTACCCAATAAGCCTGAGTCGGGGATAAGTAACACTTCGGCCATACCGACATCGCGCGACTGTTCAGAAAAATACTCGCCGCGTAGCACCATCGGCTCTAAACGTTGCGTGGCGCAGAACTCGCGTAAATCAACCTCGGATGCCGACATATCTATCAGCAACACATCATTTAAGCGCAGTTCGCTGTTACCACTGACGCTGACCATAATGCGACGAAACTTCTGCCAACGCTCAATCCCTATCACATTCGCGCCATAGCGTTGTCGCAGTTGTAGGTCGTCAAGCCGCTGGCCGATTAAAGGCGATGCGCTACGAATAGCCAAACGTCGCGCACGCCCGGTCAGCCGATATTCACGGATCAAATCGCGAAAGGTTTTACGCTTCCACCGCTCTTTATGCGTTTCACTTTCAGGTGTCGTTAGCCAAAAGCGGGCGAGCAGCATATAAGCCACGCCAACGAACAACACGACGACACCAATAGGCGTAACGCTAAAAAAACTTAATCCTGCCATGCCAGACCGCATCAATTCACTGCTCACCACCATATTCGGCGGCGTTGCCACCAGCGTCATCATGCCGCTTATCAAACCAGCGAATGCTAATGGCATCATCAACCGTGCGGGGGCAGTTTTCATTCGGGCCGCCACATTGAGCACCACCGGAATAAAAATGGCCACAATTCCGGTCGAGCTCATAAATGCCCCGAGTAGCGCTACCGTCACCATCAGTAAAATCAGCATGCGGGTTTCACTTTGTCCGGCAACCCGCATTAACCAATCCCCCACCTGATAGGCCACCCCTGTTCTGACCAGCCCCTCACCCATGATAAATAATGCGGCTATCAGCAGTACATTTGGGTCGCTAAAACCGATTAATGCTTGCTGCAACGTTAACGTGCCACTGAGCACAAAAGCGATAATCACCAACAATGCCACCACATCCATGCGCAATTTACCCGTGGCAAACAGCACTACCGCAACCAATAACAGTACGATCACCCAGATAAGCGAACTGTTCACTCACACGCTCCTTTCATTAATTATTTTTATGATTTTGTCGTATTTATCAGAGATTTTAACTGCGGATATTTATGCCCGATAACCGTCGGGCCCTATCAGAATGCCATAAAAAAACCCTGCCGAAGCAGGGTTCTGATCATACTAAATGCCTTTTTACTTTCTCATTTTTCAAGCCAGACAATCTGGCCTTGCGGCAAACGAGAAACCTGTAATTGCTCCAGAGATGCTAATACGGCATCCACCTCACTGAGGCGGGCCGTGTCTGATGGCGCGTTGACGGCTATCACCTGGCATCCCGCATCGAGGCCTGAAACGAGGCCAGCAGGCGCATCCTCTACCACGACGCAGGCCTGCGGCGGCAAACCAAGGCGCTGTGCGCCGAGTAAATACGCATCAGGGCAGGGTTTGCCACGCGCCACCTGTTCTGCGGTAACAAATTCACGCGGCATCGGTAATCCGGCCGCACGGTGGCGGGCATGGGCGATAGGTACCGTACCAGACGTCACAATCGCCCAGGGAATATCCAATTCATCAAGCCTTGCCAGCAGTGCCTGAGCCCCCGGCATAGCCACAATACCGTCAGTATCCGTGGCTTCAACCTGCTCCAGCGCAACAAACTCGCGCTGGATGGTCTCTTCGTCTGCACCGGCCAGAAAATGCCGCAATGAGGTGATGGCCTGTTTCCCGTGGATAAAATCCAGCACTGCTTGTGGATCGATATCGTGGTCACGAGCCCAGTTGCACCAGGCGCGCTCAACTGCGGGTAAAGAATCAACCAGCGTACCATCGAGATCAAACAAAAAGCCTTTACACTCCACGAAAACCTCTTCTTTAACTTATCTCACCTGAAACAGCGGCACACTGGCAACGGCATCAGGCATTAACAATTTGCGCAATCTCGACTGCGCTTAAATGGTATTGGCGCGGGCAAGATTGCCACACCGCCAACATGCGCAGGTATTTATCCCACATTTTGGTCTGAGAATTAAAGCCGTGTGTGCCGGAATCAAAATGCGGATAACGCCCTTCAACATGCACCATAAAACGGACATAGCCGAGATAGCGGGCTTCGGTTGCCGCATCAAACCCTAAAAAGGCAACGCGGCGTTCGTCCATGTCTGGTTTCTCTTTCAAATTCCCCCAGGAAACCTGCAAGGCATGATGCATTTCCATGATATTGATAATAGTACGGCACACCTCTTCGCTCAGATCGCCAAATTCACGATCTAACTCACGCATCTGCAAGCCATAACCGCGTTCGATGATCGTTTGCAACCGGCGATAACGCTCGGCGTTATCCGGATCCATCATCGTCATCATCTTATATTGGTTAGACAGGATAAGTCTCTGAGCATTGGTCATTTCCATCGTGCACTCCTGAATCTGATTCCAGCTAAAGGGATATTGACAGCAGAATCGCACACAGACGGGCGTGTGTTTCTTGATTTAAAACAGCATCCCATAGAAAAAACGTTAGCGCCTTTATGCCAAAACAGGGTCTACATCAAAGATCGTCCAGAAACGTGCGATCGAGCTGCTTAAAAGCACGGTTCAGCACGTCTGCCAGCATTTGATACGTCGGCTCGCCTTGCACCGGCACCAGAGCCATTCCCGACTCCAGCAGCTTATTACGAATGTCATGAAACCAGTGTAATAAGGATGGCGGAAGCGGAGTAACAGCGCGCCGCCCCAGCCACCATAGCCCCTGCATCGGCAGACTCAAGGCAAACAGCGCTGTCGCGATGCTCGGCCCTAATTGCCCGCCCAGCGCTATTTGCCAGGTTAGTGTGAATACCGCCAACGGCGGCATGATACGAATAGAGAAGCGGGTCGCTCGCGAGACGCGATTTTCAGGAAACACAGGCGCCAGGCGCTTATCCACAGGCCAGGTTTTCATGTAGTGCTGCCCCTGATGGAACACACTCAGCCACCCCGTCTTACCCGGAGGAGTCATCGCCATATTTACCTCAACTTCACGAATAAAAAATAAAATTTTTGTACAAACCACCAACTACAATTGACAAGCTTAAAATATATTTTGTGTTTAATGATTCCTGTCGGTATCCTAAAACGGCCTTTTTGGCCGTGATATACACGCGCGCGGCGCGCATGCATACACAAAGCATACAGGGTATGACGCCCGTTTGGGTCACTGTTGACGCTATTGGCTGTTCTGGCTCGGTTTCCCCCGACTATCACGGTTCACACCTGAACAGGGTATGGGGTTGCCTGAATACCGTTTCGCTCCTTACCGGCAAACCGTTGTGCCCGGTAAGACGAGCCCTGGTGGGCAGTACGCAGTGGACACCGGGGATATCCGCTGTTGCTGCTTGTTTTATCACGGACTGTTTTATCACCGATATTTTATCAACCGATGTGGCAGCAACGAATCAGGCGTTTGATGCCAGCAGCATCAGCAACATTGGTATTTTTTTCACTATCATGCCGGGCAAAATTCATCTGGCATGATGTTAATCATAAATGTCGTTCACCTTCTGCGCTACGCTGATGTGGTATGACATTTTTTTAACCATGTATAACAAGTAGGTACTTCCATGTCGAGTAAGTTAGTACTGGTTCTTAACTGCGGTAGTTCTTCTCTGAAGTTCGCCATCATTGATGCCATCAACGGAGATGAATACCTGTCTGGTCTGGCCGAGTGTTTCAATCTGCCCGAAGCGCGCATCAAATGGAAAATCGATGGCGGCAAACAGGAAGCCGCACTGGGTGCCGGTGCCGCCCACAGCGAAGCACTGAGTTTCATCGTTAACACTATTCTTAGCCAGAAACCTGAGCTCTCTGCACAGTTGGTTGCGATTGGTCATCGTATCGTTCACGGTGGCGAGAAATTCACTCAGTCCGCCATCATCAATGATGACGTGCTGCAAGGCATCAAAGATGCCATCCCGTTTGCACCGCTGCACAACCCGGCTCACCTGATCGGCATTGAAGAAGCGCTGAAAGAATTCCCGCATCTGGCTGACAAGAATGTCGCTGTTTTTGACACCGCATTCCACCAGACCATGCCGGAAGAAGCCTACCTGTACGCCCTGCCGTACTCGTTATACAAAGATCAGCACATTCGTCGCTATGGCGCACACGGCACCAGCCATTTCTATGTGTCGCGTGAAGCAGCGAAGCTCCTTGGCAAATCAATTGATGATCTGAACGTTATCACCTGCCATCTGGGTAACGGTGGTTCAGTTACTGCTATCCGTAACGGTAAATGCGTTGATACATCCATGGGCCTCACGCCGCTGGAAGGTCTGGTGATGGGCACCCGTAGTGGCGATATCGACCCGGCTGTCGTATTCCACCTGCACGATGCCATGGGCATGAGCGTAGCAGACATCAACAAACTGCTGACCAAAGAATCCGGTCTGCTGGGCCTGACCGAAGTCACCAGCGATTGCCGTTATGTTGAAGATAACTACGAAACCAAAGAAGACGCCAAACGCGCCATGAACGTGTACTGCCACCGTCTGGCGAAGTACATCGGTTCTTACTGCGCGCTGATGGAAGGCCGTCTGGACGCCGTTATCTTCACCGGCGGTATCGGTGAAAATGCGGCAATGGTGCGCGAACTGACGCTGAAACAGCTTGGTCTGATGGGCCTTGATGTTGATCACGAGCGTAACCTGGCCGCTCGCTTCGGCAAAGGTGGCAACATTGCGAAAGACGGTTGCCGCCCGGCGCTGGTCATTCCGACTAACGAAGAGTTAGTGATCGCACAAGACGCGCTGCGTCTTACCGCTTGATAACACTGCATTATCACTCCGTCAGCTTAGGCTGACGGAGTTGTTTTGGGCCATGTTATTTACAAGGCTGTATTTATTGAACCGCGCCTGATGGCGTGTTTTTGCGTAACGAGCAACCGTAAACAGAGGTTAAGCCGTGTCCCGTATAATCATGTTGATTCCTACTGGCACCAGCGTAGGTCTGACCAGCGTCAGCCTGGGTGTCATTCGTTCCATGGAACAGAAAGGCGTGCGCCTGAGCGTCTTTAAACCTATCGCCCAGCCGCGCGCGGGTGAAAGCGCCCCTGACCAAACCACCACCATCGTGCGCGCCACGTCTGCTATTCCGGCGGCTGAACCGCTGAAGATGAGCTACGTGGAGTCGATGTTAAGCAGCAACCAGCAGGATGTGCTGTTAGAAGAGATCATCGCGCGCTACCACGAAAACACCAAAGATGCAGAAGTGGTGCTGGTGGAAGGTCTGGTGCCGACCCGCAAACACCAGTTTGCCAATGCCTTGAACTATGAAATTGCCAAAACCCTGAACGCGGAAATCGTCTTCGTTCTGGCGCTGGGTAATGACTCTCCGGCGCAGTTGAAAGAGCGTATCGACATCGCGCGTTCAAGCTTTGGCGGCAGCAAAAACAAAAACATCACCGGCGTTATCATCAACAAATTGAACGCACCGGTTGATGAGCAGGGTCGTACTCGTCCCGATCTGTCAGAAATCTTTGACGATTCAACCAAAGCCAGCGTCGCCAATATCGATCCGAAATTGCTGTTTGCCAACAGTCCGCTGCCGATTCTGGGCTGTGTACCGTGGAGCTTTGAGCTCATCGCAACCCGCGCTATCGACATGGCAAATCACCTGAATGCCCGCATTATCAATGCCGGTGATATTCAGACCCGTCGCGTAAAATCCGTCACCTTCTGTGCCCGCAGCATTCCGCACATGCTGGAACATTTCCGCCCAGGTTCATTGCTGGTGACATCGGCAGATCGCCCGGACGTACTGGTCGCAGCCTGCCTGGCAGCCATGAACGGCGTTGAAATCGGCGCCCTGCTGCTGACCGGCGGCTACAATATTGACCCGGCCATCAGCAAACTGTGTGAACGCGCTTTCCAGACCGGTCTGCCGGTATTTATGGTCGACACGAACACCTGGCAGACGTCGTTGAACCTGCAAAGCTTCAATTTAGAGCTGCCTGCCGATGACCACGAACGTGTGGAAAAAGTGCAGGAATATGTGGCTCGCCACATCGACGCCCAGTGGATCGATTCCCTGACGGCGACGTCCGAGCGCTCACGTCGCTTGTCACCGCCAGCGTTCCGTTACCAGTTGACCGAACTGGCGCGCCAGGCCAGCAAACGCATCGTGCTGCCAGAAGGCGACGAACCGCGTACTGTCAAAGCGGCCGCTATCTGTGCTGAACGCGGTATCGCGCAGTGTGTGCTGTTGGGCAACCCGGATGAAATCCAGCGCGTCGCCGCCGCACAAGGCGTTGAACTGGGTAAAGGCATCGAAATTGTCGATCCGGTCGAAGCCCGTGAGCGCTATGTCCCGCGTTTGGTTGAACTGCGTAAGAGCAAAGGGATGACCGAAGTGGTCGCCCGCGAACAGCTCGAAGACAACGTGGTACTGGGCACACTGATGCTGGAACAAGGCGAAGTCGATGGCCTGGTATCAGGTGCGGTACACACGACAGCGAATACCATTCGCCCGCCGTTGCAGCTCATCAAAACTGCGCCGGGCAGCTCACTGGTTTCCTCGGTATTCTTCATGCTGCTGCCTGAGCAGGTGCTGGTATACGGCGACTGCGCCATCAACCCAGACCCGACGGCTGAACAGCTGGCCGAAATCGCTATCCAGTCTGCCGACTCGGCTGCCGCTTTTGGCATCGACCCGCGTGTGGCGATGATCTCCTACTCTACCGGTAACTCGGGTGCTGGTAGCGATGTAGACAAAGTACGCGAAGCCACCCGTCTGGCGCAGGAAAAACGCCCGGATCTGGTGATTGACGGCCCGTTACAGTATGACGCCGCCATCATGGCTGACGTCGCACTGTCCAAAGCGCCGAACTCACCGGTTGCGGGTAAAGCGACCGTGTTCGTCTTCCCGGATCTGAACACCGGTAATACCACCTATAAAGCCGTACAGCGTTCTGCTGACCTGATCTCCATCGGGCCAATGCTGCAAGGTATGCGTAAACCGGTTAACGACCTGTCTCGTGGCGCGTTGGTCGATGATATCGTCTACACCGTGGCCCTGACCGCTATTCAGGCGACCCAGATTGCCTGATGCCGCTTGTCACCGACAGGTCTGTTGGCCTGCCGGTGACTGTTGCTCTGTTGATGGAGCAATTGGCGCAATTAAAGCAAAACGCCAGCGAACGCTGGCGTTTTTTTTTATCCGCGATGACCATTATCATCACTGCGATGATTTTTCCGTCTCACTCTGTGGCTGGGTCTCTGGCGTGTCCGTCGGCTGCTCCTGCTGACTGCGCGGCGCGACACGCGCTGTCTTGGTGTAATCATGGCTACCGCTATTACGGCTTAACCACAGCGACAGCGCCTTTAATGAATCAGGGGTAAATTCATCACACCGGGCCGTTATCTCCTCCGGCGCAAGCCAGCTCACTTCATCTATCTCTTCCGCCTGCAATGCAAAAGGCCCGTGGCTAACGCAGCTAAATAGCGCCCCCCACACCCGGCAGTCATCGCTCTCATAATAGAACAGGCCATGCTCGGCAAACGGCACACCGGCAATCCCCAGCTCTTCTTCTGCTTCACGTCGTGCCGACTCCAGCAAATTCTCGCCACTTTGCACCACGCCACCGGCAGTCGCATCCAGCCAGCCGGGATAGAAATCCTTGGTTTCAGTACGGCGCTGCACCAGGATTTTCCCCATACCATCATGGACGACAATATAGGTTGCACGGTGACGCAGGCGCTGGGCGCGCATCTGCTGGCGGCTTGACTGTGCGATAACCTGATTATTTTCATCAACGATATCGACCCATTCCGTGCCTGCCGTCTCTCTTTGCTCCACCATCCTCTGAGGCCCTTTCGTCATGCGCTGTTACACGCTTTCGTGTTTAACATTTTGGAATAATTGACGTTGTGTAAACATTACCGGATTTAAATTAGTGGCTAATTGCAACCTGTGCAAGAGGCTGCCCCCCTTGCAAGGGCAACACATAAAGCACGCCGCTATCTAACAGGCCATAACTGGCCGGGTAGCCGCCTTTCGGCAAGCTTACCGAGCCGGGATTAAAGCAGTAGATATCGTCGCGTCGTTCGGCCACAGGAATGTGCGTATGCCCATAAACCAGCACATCCCCGGCTTGCAGCGGCGGGCGTTTTTCCGGGTGATAAAGATGGCCGTGCGTCAGAAAGAGCCGATGGTCTGCCAACAAGACGTGTTGCCAGGGAGCGGTAATCGGAAACTGTAACAGCATCTGGTCAACTTCGCTGTCGCAATTACCGCGCACAGCGACAATGCGCGATGCATAGCGATTGAGTAGCGTGGCGACGTCAGCGGGTTGATAGCCCTCCGGCAGTGGATTACGCGGCCCGTGGTTAAGAAAATCCCCCAACAAAATCAGCCAATCGGCACCTTGCTGGTCGAAATGGGCAAGCAACTGTTGAGTCGCAGGTAAGGAACCATGCAAATCTGAGGCAAACATCAGTTTCATGATGCAATTCCGGTGCGTGAGAAAAATCAGTCCGTTTATAGTATCAAAACAACCCATAAAATCGGCCACATTTCTATGGCGCATTTCAGCCGGAACCTCGGTGCTATCACCCTCCCGCCCGTTATCGACTTTCTTTTCGCCGCATGAGTCTCACTGCCGCCGATAAACACTATCTTTATGATAGTAAAAGAATAGCCATAACGGTTATTTATGCCATGGGCAGGAAAGTGCTAGGCTCGCAACAGCATCAGACGCGGATTCAGGTGCCACATCCGCAATACCAGCCCATGCTATGCCATGGCTAAACGACTCATACCTATGGAGAGATGATTCATGATTGATGTGTATTACGCCGCCACCCCTAACGGCCACAAAATCACCCTGTTTCTGGAAGAAGCCAATCTACCTTATCAACTGCATCGCGTTGATATCAGCGCAGGCGATCAGTTTAAACCTGATTTTCTGGCTATCTCGCCAAACAACAAAATCCCCGCGATTGTTGACCGGCAACCACAGGATGGCGGCGCGCCGATTAGCCTGTTTGAGTCCGGCGCGATTTTGCTGTACTTAGCAGAGAAGAGTGGGCAGTTTTTGAGCCAGGATGTGCGCGAACGTACCGCCACGCTGCAATGGTTATTCTGGCAGGTCGCCGGGTTTGGGCCAATGCTCGGGCAGAACCACCATTTCAATCACTACGCGCCACAACCGGTGCCTTATGCTATCGAGCGCTATCAAAAAGAGACTGAGCGCTTGTATACGGTGCTCAATACACAGCTCCAGCAGGTAAGCTGGCTTGCCGGCGAGCATTACAGCATTGCGGATATCGCCACCTATCCCTGGGTCGTTTCCCATGCCAGGCAGCGTATTGATTTAGCGGCATTCCCAGCGGTGAAACAGTGGTTTGAACGCATTCAGGCGCGTCCAGCAACACAGCGTGCTTACCAGTTAGCCACCCCGGTTTAATTCACACTCATCAGATAGCCCGCAGGGCGCAATGACGGGCAGCACGCCAGCGTGACTGGCGTGTTGCTCTACGCCATAGCCTCTGTTATTGAACGATAACTCGTTTGTTTTTCTGGTAAAAAGACCGCGAGATGTGGTTAATATCACCCGCAAATACCAAGGGATCATCTATGCTGGAAGAAAGCGGTCAGGCACAGGTGGAAGCGATACCCTCTTGCCCCTGACCATTCAGCGATAACCCAACAGACAAAGCGAGGCGCGCTATGAAGCTACTGATCACCGGGGGAACCGGCCTGATTGGCCGTCATCTGATTGCACGTTTGTTGTCGCTGTCGCATCAGGTTACGGTCGTCACTCGCTCACCTGAGCGGGCGCGACGACTGTTGGGCAATCAAGCCGATTACTGGCCTGGCCTTGATGGGCGACATTCGCTCGATGGCTTCGACGGCGTGATTAATCTGGCTGGTGAACCTATTGCCGACAAGCGCTGGACGCGAGTGCAAAAAGAGCGGCTTTGCCAAAGCCGTTGGGACATCACTCAGCAATTGGCGCAATTGATTCGCCAAAGCGCCACGCCGCCTGCGGTATTTTTGTCCGGCTCGGCGGTCGGCTATTACGGCGATCAAGGGCAGGCACTGGTCACAGAAGATGAACCGCCTCATCATGATTTTACCCATGAGCTCTGCGCGCGCTGGGAAGCATTGGCGCTGGAGGCTGAAAGCGACAAAACCCGCGTGTGTCTGTTACGTACCGGTATTGTGCTATCCCGTGACGGCGGCGCGTTGGCCAAAATGCTGCCGGTCTTCCGTCTGGGGTTAGGTGGGCCTATTGGTTCAGGCAGGCAGTACCTTCCCTGGATTCATATCGATGATATGACCAATGCGATTTTATACTTGCTGGATAACCCAATTTTGCGCGGCCCGTTTAACATGGTGTCGCCTTATCCGGCGCGCAACGAAAAATTCTCCGCCATGCTGGCGAATGCGCTAAATCGACCGGGGTTTATGCGCACGCCAGGCTGGGTGCTGCAACTGCTGATGGGCGAAGCCGCCACACTGCTGTTGGGAGGGCAACGCGCCATCCCGCAGCGGCTGGAAAAAGCTGGCTTCGGTTTTCGCTTTTTCGAGCTTGAAGAGGCCATCGACAATTTATTGCATCCTCGCGCCGGTTAACCTCATCCGGGCCTAAAACAGAGGCCGCATGATGAATGTCTTGCGGGCGAGGAAGGCATATCTCTCAACAGGTCTCAGCAGGGGGTGCATCCGGCTGGGTTATTTCAACGCCCCAGACAGAAACTGTTGCAGACGGGGGCTCTTCGGGTGATTAAACAACTCCTCCGGCGGCCCCTCTTCTTCCACTACGCCCTGATGCAGGAAAATCACATGGCTTGACACATGTCGGGCGAACTCCATTTCATGCGTGACGACCACCATTGTTTTCCCCTCTTCAGCCAGTTGCTGCATGATACGCAGTACCTCGCCAACCAGCTCAGGGTCAAGCGCAGACGTCGGTTCATCAAACAACAGCACGTCCGGCTCCATTGCCAGCGCGCGGGCAATCGACACACGCTGTTGCTGCCCACCAGAGAGATCGGCCGGATATTTTTCCTGCGACACGCCGGTTATCCCCACTTTGTTGAGATAAAACTCCGCCCGTTTACGCGCTTCTTCCTTGCTTAACCCCAGCACCTGCACCGGCGCTTCCATCACGTTTTCCAGCGCCGTCATGAAGCTCCACAGGTTAAAGTGTTGAAACACCATCGTCAGGCGGGTACGCAACAGCTGCAACTGCTTTTTATCAAACACTTTGAGTTGGCCGTCTTTATCCCGCACCATGTGAATTTCCTGACCGTTCACATGGATAGAACCTTCACAGGGTTTTTCCAAAAAGTTAATACACCGCAACAGCGTACTCTTACCCGACCCTGATGAACCAATAATAGAAATAACGTCCCCGGCTTTAGCCGCCAATGAAATGCCTTTTAGCACCTCATGCTGACCATAACGCTTACGTAATTCCGTCACCATCAGCTTATTATTCTGCATGCTTTCTTTGTTCCTGCTTGATTTAGTGAGAACGGGTATGAAGGTGCCGCAACCAGCGGCGCTCGGCTTTTCTAAACAGCGCTATCAGCACGAATGACACCACCAGATAAATCACTGCGGCAATACCAAAGGCGTAAAACGGCTGGTAAGTTGCCGCATTAATATCACGCGCCACTTTAAGCAAATCCGGCACGGTGACGGTAAAGGCCAGCGCGGTGGAGTGCAGCATCAAGATAACTTCGTTACTGTAGGCAGGCAGCGCGATACGCAGCGCACCGGGCAAAATAATGCAACGATACTGCTTGAAACGTGAAAAACCGTAGGCCCGCGCCGCCTCGATTTCACCGTGCGGCACCGAGCGGATCGCCCCGGCAAAGATTTCAGTGGTGTAGGCACAGGTGTTGAGCGCCAGCGCCAGAATGGCACAATTCAGGCCGCTGCGGAAAAAGGCATTGAGCAAATCGGTGCCACGGACAAACTCAAGGCTATAAACACCGGAGTAGAACACCAGTAATTGCACATACAGTGGGGTGCCACGAAAGATATAGGTAAAGACCCAGACCGGCAACCAATAGCGGCGACGGGGCGAAACGCGCGCCACCGCCAGAAAAACAGCCATTACCCCACCCATCGAGACAGAGGCAATCAGCAGCCACAGCGTCATGGCAAGCCCGGTGAGGCGATAACCATCGCTCCACAGCAGCGCCTGCCCATATTGTTGCAAGATCTCACTCATAGTTCACTTTCCGCACACCCTGTGAGTAGCGTTTTTCCAGCCACCACAGCACCCCGTTAGACAAGGTGGTAAAAACCAAATAGAGCACACCGGCAACCATCGCGAAGAAAAAAGGATGATGAGCCCCCTTCCCTGCCAGTTGCGTTGCTTTAATCACGTCACTCAAACCAAGTAACGACACCAGCGCCGTCGCTTTAAGAATCACCTGCCAGTTGTTACCAATCCCCGGCAGAGCAAAGCGCATCATCGAGGGAAACATAATGCGGCGGAACACCTTAAGCGGCGTAAAACCAAATGCGACGGCCGCCTCGATTTGCCCTTTGGGCACCGCCAGATAAGCCCCCCGAAAGGTTTCTGTGAAATAGGCACCGTAGATGAACCCCAGGGTCAATACCCCGGCGACCAGCGGATCAATATCAATTTGATCCATCCCCAACGTTTCGGTCAGGCTGTTCAGGGCCATTTGCAAACCGTAGAAAATCAATAACATCAATACCAAATCCGGCACCGCCTCGAATCAGTGTGGTGTAACCGGAAAAGCACCCGGATAACAACCGGTTAGAGGAGAGCTTGGCTGCCGCCCCGACCAAACCGATAACCAGTGCCAACAACAATGAACATAACGCCAGTTGCAGCGTCATGCGCGCGCCATCCATGATTAATTCGCTATAGCCATACAGCATGACATCAATCCGCTCAAAAAAGGCTTATCTCTGCCAGTCCGACGGGGCTGGCAGAGGCTAATCAGGAAGGCTTATTCGCCATACACATTGAAATCAAAATACTTCTGCGCCAGCTTGTCGTAAGTGCCATCTTTACGCATCGCCGCAAACGCTTTATCCAACGCCGCCTTCAGCTCGGTTTCATTTTTACGCAGCCCCATACCGGTGCCCACGCCAAACAGCTTGTCATCTTTCACCGCTGGCCCGGCAAACGCATAATCTTTACCCGCCGCCTGTTTCAGGAAACCTTCGCTGCCCGCAACCTCATCCTGGAATGCGGCGTCAATACGCCCGGCGGTCAGATCTGCATAGATAAGATCCTGATTTTGATAAGCGACAATCTCCACCCCTTTCGGCTGCCAGTATTGGTTGGCATACGCTTCCTGAGTAGAGGCCTGCAATACGCCGACGCGTTTTCCTTTCAGGGCATCCAGTGACGGCAACACTGGCGAGCCTTTTTTCGCAATCAGGCGGGCATTAGCGGCGTATAACTTGTCGCTAAACGCGATTTCCTGCTGGCGTTTTTCCGTAATCGATAACGAAGAGATGATGGCATCAATTTTTTTGGCTTTCAGCGACGGGATCAGGGCATCGAAATCGCTTTCAACAAAGGTGCAATTGGCCTGAATGCGTTTACACAGCTCTTTTGCCAAATCGATATCAAACCCTACCAGTTGACCGGCAGCATCTTTCGATTCAAACGGAGCATAAGTCGGGTCTGTACCAATTTTGATATTTTTCGGCACATCGGCGAAGGCACTCCCCGCCGCCAGCGCCAGTGCAAGGGGCAAAAGTTTTAACATTTTCTTCATCGCATTACCCTTAATTTATGATTGTGTTTGCCTAAGTGATATGGAAAAACCGACGGTAATCCGCCGTGATGAATAGCATCGTTGCGGTGTATTCATGCACATTGGTACTTATGTACATTGTTTGCGAAACTCTGCAAAGTTTATGCCATCAAACATATGCATTTTTGCATAAAATCATGCACAGTGATCATGATAATCACATCAATATAATCAATGAATTATCTCAATCAACAGTAAATTGGTGGATTATTCGGCTGACTGCCATTGAATGAATTGCACCTATTTTGTGCATAACCATGCACCAAAAAAGACGAACGCTACAAAAAGGTGCAAACCGATGATACTGAAAAATCGTCCAACCCGTCGGGGTAATACAATTATATTTTACAAATCAATAATTTATTCATCACACCAACGGGTAAACAGATCGCTCGGCAATGCGATATCAAACTGATCCAGCACCCGATTCACCGTCTGATCGACAATGTCCTGCACAGTTTGTGGGCGATGATAGAATGCGGGCACCGGCGGCATAATCACGGCACCGATTTCCGCTGCGGCATTCATCAGGCGCAGGTGGCCGAGATGTAACGGGGTTTCGCGCACGCATAACACCAGCGGTCGGCGTTCTTTTAATACCACATCGGCCGCGCGCGTCAGCAGGCTGTCGGTATAACTCTGTGCAATACCGGACAGCGTTTTGATAGAACATGGCAGGATAGCCATGCCTGCGGTATGAAATGAACCGGAGGAGATACTCGCGGCAATATCGCGCGAGTCATGCACCACATCGGCCAAAGCCTGAACATCGCGCACGCTGAGATCGGTCTCAAGCGACAGCGTTTGCCGGGCGGCCGGGCTCATCACCAGATGCGTTTCAATATCAGCAACTGGCTGGAGCACCTGTAACAACCTGACGCCATAAATAACACCGCTAGCCCCGGAAATACCGACAATCAATCGCTTCATCGCCACCTCTATATCATGCGGCCCTAACCGGGCGGCACCTCATTTGAGCGCTGACTTTGCCGCATCATCCACTCATTGGCAAGCGTAAACCTGCATATTCAGACTACCGAATCCACAAACAAAAAGGGGAGCCGCAGCTCCCCTTATCGTGACTATTGTCAACCATCAGCCTTCGTTATGCAGTTCCAGATCTTCAACCTCATTCTGGCTGCGTAACGCTTTGGCATCGTCATTGCGTAACCCTTCCAGATAATCCAGATAGCCTTGATCGACATCTTTAGTGACATAAATGCCATTAAACACCGAACATTCAAACTGCACGATTTCCGGGTTATCTTCACGCACGGCTTCGATAAGATCCGGCAGATCCTGGAAAATTAACGCATCTGCGCCGATTATCTGGCGGATCTCTTCCACTTCACGGCCATGTGCAATCAGTTCATTGACACTTGGCATATCAATACCGTACACATTCGGGAAACGAATTTCCGGTGCGGCTGAGGCCAGATAGACATTGCGGGCACCGGCTTCACGCGCCATCTCTACAATTTGCTGAGACGTGGTGCCGCGCACAATCGAGTCATCCACCAGCAGTACATTTTTGCCACGGAACTCCGCACGGTTGGCGTTAAGTTTGCGCCGCACCGATTTAATTCGGGTTTGCTGACCAGGCATGATAAAGGTGCGACCGACATAACGGTTTTTCACAAACCCCTGACGGTAAGGCTTATTGATGATGCGCGCGATTTCCAGCGCGATATCGCAGGAAGTTTCAGGAATAGGGATAACCACATCAATATCCATATCCTCCCACTGACGGGCAATTTTCTCCCCCAGCTTCTGCCCCATACGCACCCGGGCGCTGTAGACAGAAATTTTATCAATAAACGAGTCGGGGCGAGCAAAGTACACGTATTCAAACAAGCACGGGTGACTTTTCGGGTTCTCGGCGCACTGGCGGGTAAATAACTGGCCGTTCTCGGTGATGTATACCGCTTCTCCCGGTGCAACATCGCGCAGGAACTCAAAGCCCAGCGTATCGAGCGCCACGCTTTCTGACGCAACTATATATTCATTACGGCCATCTTCCAGCGAACGCTTACCAATCACCAGAGGACGAATACCGTTAGGGTCGCGAAACGCCACCATGCCGTGGCCGATTATCATGCCTATACAGGCATATGCACCGCGAATTTGCTGATGAACAGCGGCGACAGCGGCAAAAATGTTGTCGGCTTCCAATGGATAGTGCTGGAATCTATCCAACTCTTTGGCAAACACGTTGAGCAAAATCTCAGAATCCGACGAGGTATTCACATGGCGGCGGCCTTCTTCAAACAACTTCTGGCGCAGCTCATGGGCATTGGTCAAATTACCGTTATGCGCAAGCGTAATGCCAAACGGCGAGTTTACGTAGAAAGGCTGTGCCTCTGAAGCGCTGGAGCTGCCTGCCGTCGGGTAACGGACATGGCCGATACCCATATTTCCCTGCAACCGCTGCATGTGCCGGGCTTCAAACACATCCTTCACCAGGCCATTCGCTTTGCGCAGGCGAAAGTAGTTGGCATCATTAATGGTGACGATGCCTGCGGCATCCTGCCCACGGTGCTGTAACACCGTTAACGCGTCATAAATCGACTGGTTGACCGGTGTAAAACCGGCGATACCGACAATACCGCACATGTGGTCTTTTCCTCATCAGCGTTGCCACCGCTAGACGTGCCGTGGCAAGAAACTCGACGTGCTTTGCAGGTAGTCAAAAAACCACCTGATAATATAACTAAACTGCGGAATTAACTGAGATTGCTTCCAGTCGGCACTCTGTGAAAAACCGGTAAAGGTATCCAGAAAGAACAGCAGTGCAGAAACGATCAACACACCGCGCAGCGCACCAAAACAGATGCCCAGTACCCTGTCGGTGCCCGACAACCCGGTGCGTTCAACCAGCGAACCAATCACATAGTTAACAACCGCACCCACAATCAATGTCGCAATAAACAGAATGGCAATGGCGATACCGTTGCGCACCAGCTCATCACTGAAACGCGTGAAATAACCGGCAAGATAGACATAGTAGTGGCTGGCGATGAAAAACGCCGCCCCCCAGGTAATCAGCGACAGCGCTTCACGAACGAACCCTCGGATAAGACTGACCAAAGCCGAGAACCCGATAATACCGATAATGACGTAATCAACCCAAACCATGAACTATCCTAATTATGAACGATGACAGTTATCGCGCCGTTCATCCTGTTCGCGGCGCATTCTAACAGAAAAAGAAAACGTTTGCGTAGCGTATTACCGCCGATTTTTTTGACCAGTAAAGAAATAAAAAAAACCGCCCGCCACCTTACAGATAGCGAGCGGTGCCGTTTCTCAGGGCCAGAGGACGAGCGCCGCGTCCCACGACGGGCGGTTAGTGTGCATTATAAGCGCGCACCTGGCCGCTCAACCCGCTCAGTTGCTGCAAATCACCCAATGCTGATTGCAATTTTTGCTTTGATGCATCCGGCCCAACGTAAATTCGGGTTATCTGCCCGGCGACCGGCGTGGAAGGCACCGTATACGCGCGGTAGCCGGACAAACGCAGCTTGGCGACAACTTCATTCACTTTGTCTGCGTTTTTTAATGCGCCCAGTTGTACCACGAACGCCTGTCCAGCCGGTGATGACTCCTGAGCCGCCGGTTTATTTTCCACCGGCTTAGTCTCTGCAAGCTTATTTTCTGCAAACTTAGTCTCTGCCAGTTTACTGTCTGCGGCTTTGTTTTCTGCACTCTTCGTTTCTGGCGCTTTTACCGGAGTCTCTGCGCTACGCGTCTCCGGTTTCGCCGCTATCGCGCGCGTATCAGCCGGTTTATTTTCCATCAGCTTCGGCTCAGGCCTGGCGCGCGTATCCGGCTTCTTGACTTCCGGTTTCGCCTCCGCCTTCACGTCCGGTTTCACCGGCTGTGCTTTCAGGGCTGGTGGTGCTATCGACGCCACAGGCTGGCGTTCGCTGATAATCGGTGCCGGGGTCGGCTGTAGAGGACGCGAAGGCGCAGGCGGCGTGGCGTTACGGACATTCTGCTGTCGCGATGTTGGCGGCGATTCCTCTTCCTCATCGTTGCCTTGCTGCACAGCGGCGGCGGCCCCCTCAGGCGGTTGCGACGGTAGCGACTGGCTTACCGGCGGCAGTGATTCCGCCTCCAGCGCATCGCCGGGTTTAGGCACCAGAGGGATCGCCGCAAACTCATCCTCATAGTGCTTTTTTTTACCATCAAGCAACCCCGGCAGCACAATGACGCCAAGCGCCACCAATACCACGGTACCCGCCAGACGATTTTGGAATTTACTCGCCATGCGTCCCACTCTCCTCTAATGCCGCCATGACATGCGCGACAGTATGGAAAGAACCGCAAACAATCACGACATCCTCTGGCGCGGAATCTTGCATCGCCCGACGCCAGGCAGAAGCGACATCTGAAAATAGCGTCACCGTCGATACGATGTCACACGCCGCCAGATGCTGTGCCAGCTGTTCAGCACGCGTACCACGCGGCCCTTCCAGCGGAGCGCAATACCACGCATCAATAAGCGGCTTAAGGTGCTGCAACGTACCGGGAATGTCTTTATCCGCCAGCATACCAAGCACCGCCCGGATTTGCCCCTGCGCAGGCAATGCCGCAAGCCGCGTTGCCAGATAATCGGCAGCGTGAGGATTATGGGCCACATCCAGAATCAGTAACGGGCGCTGTTGCACGATTTGAAAGCGTCCGGGCAGCGTTGCCTGCTGAAGCCCCTGGCGAAGGGTGTCGATATCCGGCATCAAGCCACTGGCCTGTAGCGCGGCCAACGCGGTCGCGGCATTAGCCAATGGAACATGCGGCAGCGGTAAGTCATCATAGCGTACGCACTCGTTCTGCCAGCACCAGCGGTCAGCACCGACGCTAAATTGCCAGTCAACATCCCGACGCATTAGCTGTGCGCCCTTCTCTTGCGCCACCATCGCGATTGATGCAGGCATCGCCGGTTCGCCCACGATTGCAGGTTTACCGCGACGAAAGATACCGGCCTTCTCGCGGCCAATACTTTCACAATCGTTGCCCAACCAGTCGGTGTGATCCAGCGCAATACTGGTGACAACCGCCACATCGGCATCGACAATATTGGTCGCATCCAGACGCCCGCCGAGGCCGACCTCGAGTATGACCACATCCAACTGCGACTGTTTGAATAACCACAGCGCCGCCAGTGTACCGAACTCAAAATAGGTCAGCGAGATATCGCCACGTCCGGCGTCTATCGCGGCAAACGCTTGTGTATGCAATGACTCGGGCAGCTCACGTCCGTCAATACGCACCCGTTCGGTGTAACGCAGCAGGTGCGGCGAACTGTAGACGCCAACGCGTAGCCCGGCCGCACGCAGAATGGATTCAAGGGTACAGCAGGTTGTGCCTTTACCATTCGTGCCCGCCACGGTGAATACCCGGGGAGCCGGTTGCAGCAACTCAAGCCGTTCTGCAACCCGATGAATGCGATCTAACCCCAGTTCTATCGCCTGGCTATGCAGATGTTCAAGATAATGAAGCCACGCGGCCAAAGGCGACGTGGCTTGAGGTGTCTGAAGATTATCCATGAGTCCCATTCACTGACTTACGGTTGATAGCCATCGGGAACAGGGCAACCACGCCGCCGTGTTCCCGGAGCATCATTGATTAGGCTTCACTTTGTGGTTCAGCAGACGACGGGCGCGCACCAGCAGATTCCTGTGGTTCCGGGCGATTCGTCAACCGAGAGAGAATACTCGCCAGTTTGTAGCGCATATCCGCACGGCGCACAATCATATCAATCGCGCCTTTTTCCAGCAGGAATTCACTGCGCTGGAAGCCCGGCGGCAGCTTTTCACGCACCGTCTGTTCAATCACGCGCGGGCCGGCAAAACCGATCAACGCCTTGGGTTCGGCAATGTTTAAATCGCCTAACATCGCGAGGCTCGCGGATACACCGCCCATGGTCGGGTCAGTCAGCACCGAAATATACGGTAGGCCACGCTCACGCAGCTTCGCCAACGCCGCGCTGGTTTTCGCCATTTGCATCAGCGACATTAGCGCTTCCTGCATACGGGCACCGCCACTGGCTGAAAAACAAACCAGCGGGCAGTTATCTTCCAGCGCCTGCTCGACTGCACGCACAAAACGCGCGCCGACAACCGACGCCATCGAGCCCCCCATGAAAGAGAACTCGAAGGAAGCCGCAACCACCGGCATACCGTACAGCGTCCCTTTCATCACAATCAGCGCATCTTTCTCATCAGACTGTTTCTGAGCAGCGGCGATACGATCTTTGTACTTTTTGGAGTCTCTGAACTTCAGAACGTCTTTTGGCTCCAGCTCGCTGCCGAGCTCCACCATACCGTCCTTATCAAGGAACGCATGCAGTCTGGCCCGTGCGGATAAACGCATGTGATGGTCACATTTCGGGCAAACTTCCAGATTGCGCTCCAGTTCGGCACGGTAAAGCACCTGACCGCAACTGTCACATTTCGTCCAGACCCCCTCAGGAATATTCGCCTTACGGGTAGGGGTGACATTACTTTTATTAAGAATTCGTTCAATCCAGCTCATTGATAACCTTTCTGCTTGAACCTGGCACCAGCCAGTACGCTGCTACACGTTACCTCGTCCCTGGCAACGCCGCCAATAAAGCGATGTCTTAAATTCGGCATGTGACCGAAATCAGACCGTGGCATGAAGGCGGGCCAATACAGGCCCAGCCGTAAATGCTGCTCATTAAACCATAACGATCCGGGCGTGTGGATAAAAAACTGGTCAAACCGGATGTTAAAACAATTTTTCACTTACTTCATATTTTGCCGCGTCAGCGTGCGTTTATGCCGCCAAAACTCAATCAACCCGGGCAGGATGGAGATAAAAATAATCGCCACAATCAGCAACTTCAGGTTCTCCTGCACCACCGGCAAATCACCAAACAGGTATCCGGCATACGTAAACAGCAGCACCCACAATAGCGCGCCGGTGACGTTATATAACGCAAACTCACGATAGCGCATATGCCCCATACCGGCGACAAAGGGGGCGAATGTTCTCACAATCGGCACAAATCGCGCCAGAATTATCGTCTTGCCGCCATGACGCTCATAGAACTGATGGGTGCGATCCAGGTAGCTGCGCCGAAAAAGACGCGACTGCGGATTGCTAAATAGCTTTTCGCCGAACAAACGGCCAATCGTATAGTTAACCGCATCGCCCAATACTGCAGCGATGACCATCAGCGTGACCATCAGGTGAACATTCAAGTCATTACCCGGCAACGCCGCCAGCGCGCCAGCCACGAACAGCAGTGAGTCTCCAGGCAAAAACGGCGTCACCACCAATCCGGTTTCACAAAACAGGATTAAAAACAGAATGGCGTAAACCCAAACGCCGTATTGCGCCACCAGCTGCGCTAAATGCACATCGATGTGCAGGATAAAATCGATAATAAATCGCACAAAATCCAGCATAATTACGCCTTAATCGCTACAGAATTGTCTATTGGCATCGCAGGGTACCGAACGCTTGCGACCCATTGCGGCTGTTACCGCACATCATCAGGTAAAAATAACGGCCCCATCGTCGCTGAAGGGATGTCAAAGCGCGACGGGTAATCCACCGCGACCAGATATAACCCATCGGCTTTAGCGGTCGCTGCCGCCAGGGTTCTATCTTTCGCCGCCAGCAATTGCGCCATCCATGTTTCAGGCTGATTACCGCAGCCTATTTCCAGCAGGCTGCCGACAATATTACGCACCATATGGTGTACAAACGCATTGGCTTTGATATCCACCACGACATAATCCCCTTGCCGAACCACGCGCAGGTGCATCAGATTACGCCAGGGCGTGCGCGACTGGCACTGTACTGCCCGAAACGAGGTAAAATCATTCTCGCCGAGCAAACATTGGCCAGCGCGCTGCATGCGCTCGGCATCCAGCGGCAGGTAGTAATGCGTCACACCGTGCGACAAAATTGCCGGGCGAAACCGCTTGTTATAAATCACATAACGGTAGCGGCGCGCCGTGGCGCTGAAGCGGGCATGAAAATCCTCATCCACGGTTTTCACCCAACGCACGGCGATATCCGGCGGCAGGTTGGCGTTCACGCCCATCGTCCAGGCCGCGTCTTTACGTACCGCCTGGGTAGTAAAATGCACCACCTGACCGGTGGCGTGAACACCGGCATCGGTACGTCCCGCGCAAAATACGTCCACCGGCTCATTGGCAACCTGAGATAACGCCGCCTCCAGGCACCCCTGCACACTCTGCACTTCCGCCTGACGCTGCCAGCCATAGTAGCGCGCGCCGTCATACTCAATACCGAGGGCGATTTTAATCGGTGCGCGCTCACCCGCCTGTTGCTGCAACACCGTCATTAGCCGAAATACTCCTCTAACAGCCGTTCCGCAACCGCGACGGCCATCAGCGCTCCGCCAAAGCGGATATTGTCTGCGACCGACCAAAATTGCAGCAATTCAGGTATGCCATAATCATTACGCAGGCAACCGATGCTCAGTTGAACATTGCCAGAGGCATCGTCAACCTGTGTCGGGTAATCCCCGTCGTCACTCAGGACGATATCGTCGGCCTGCGCCAGCACGTCACGCGCTTCATCCGCTGACAGCGGGCGCAAAGCCTCCAGATGCACCACCTGAGCATGGCCGTAGAACACCGGCGACTGAACACAACTAACCGATATCGGCAACCCTTCGTCCTGTAACACTTTGCGCACCTGCTCAACCAAGCGTCGCTCTTCACGCACGCTGCCTTCGCCGTCAGCCAATAGCGGCAGAAGGTTAAACGCCAGTTGTTTCGGGAATAGTCCCGGTTCAGCAGGAATACCATTGAGTAAACGCGCACTCTGCCCGGCCAAATCATCCACAGCGGCTTTACCATGCGCAGAGACTGACAACAGGCTAGTAACGTGCAAACGCGCCAGTCCAGCCTGCTCGGTTAATGGTTTAATCGCCATCAATAGTTGACTGGTCAGGCTGTCAGCCACCGCGACGATATTGCGATTACGGTAATCCGCCAGCGCATGCGCGTTGACGCCCGGCACCACCAACGGGACATCGGGCTCCAGCGCAAACAGGCCGCTGCTATCCAACACAAGGCATCCGGCATTGCCCGCCTCTTCAGCATAGCGGGCGCTGGCATCGATACCGGCAACAAAAAAAGCCAACTGCGCCTGTGACCAGTCAAACGTCTCCGCGCTCTCCACCCGCACTGAACGGCCGTTGAAACGCAAGGTTTCACCCGCACTGTTTTCACTGGCCAGCGCATACAGCTCACCAACGGGAAACTCACGCTCCTGCAATAGCTCTAGCAATGCGGCGCCAACAGCACCGGTCGCGCCCAGCACAGCGACATTCCAGCCATTCGACATGTAATCGTTCTCTCCAACAAGAATAAATAGACCCGTCCAGACCAGCACAATGCCGTCCGACGAATGTGGATGAATATGTGCTTACGCAGATGGTGCATGCACCGAGGCTAAAAACCCTAAGCGGTTTAAGCGTTCCGCGCTGATGGCATCTGCACAGACGACATGCAGTGACGACCACTCACGCCGCTCCTGATAATTCTTGCGCAAACGGTCAAACTCACCGGGCAGATGGGCTACCTGGCGCAGCAAGGCATCATCGCGGCGCACATCATACACCAGATGCACCAGACGTTTGAGTTGGTGCTCATCCAGCGGCACCGTCAGGCGCACGGTGGCAATCTCAGGCTCGGGCAACAGTGACGAGAGCGCCACCTGCTGCGGCTGACCAATAAACTGGCTCCAGGCTTCAAACACCTGGGTCGTGCCGCGCGCTTTGCCCTCCAGCGTATACCCGGCAATGTGCGCGGTGCCGATATCAACACGCGCCAGCAATTCCACCGATAATGCAGGTTCCGGCTCCCACACATCCAGTACCACGCTGATGTTTTTCTGTTGCTGCAAGACGCGCAGCAGCGCGGCATTATCGACCACCGGGCCCCGGCAGGCGTTAATCAGAATCGTCCCCTCTTTTAGGCGAGAGAGCATCTGCTCGTCCACACAGTGCCAGGTTGCATAAGGGCCTTCTTTGAGTAACGGAGTGTGGAAGGTTAAGACATCCGCGCGCGCCACAACCTCATCCAGCGGTAAAAACGGCCCCGGCTCGCCACTATCTGCCCGTGGCGGATCGCATAACAGCGTGCGCACCCCCAATGCAGTCAGCCTATCATTGAGGCGCGAGCCGACATTACCGACCCCGACAATGCCAACGGTGCGATCGGTCAATGCAAAGCCATCGCGCTCCGCCAGCATCAGCAGCGCAGAAAAAACATACTCCACAACGGCAATCGCATTGCAGCCGGGCGCAGCGGAAAAACCAATGCCTTGCTGACGCAGAAACGCCTCATCCACATGATCGGTTCCCGCCGTTGCCGTACCGACGAATTTAACCGACTGCCCCGCCAGCAGTTCAGCGTTGACCTTGGTCACAGAACGCACCATCAGCGCATCGGCACCGCTCAACGCCTGCATTGGAATCGGTCGCCCCGGCACGGCGGTCACGTCGCCCAGTCGGCTAAACAACGCCTGAGCATAAGGCATATTTTCATCAACGAGGATTTTCACGTTCGCATTCCTGATAGCGCGCAAGCGATACCCACCGCGCTGCAATAAAATAAAAAGGGGGCGGTTATTCTGCCACAAAGCGTCTTGCGGTAACACTGACTATGACTACCCGTAGCCTGACGCCATTGCTATGATGGCAAATACGATGGCAAATATGTTCCGTTCTATCAGGCCCGTGCGCGATGCCATCGCCGCGCCAGAGACGGTCGTGGTCACGATCTCTTGTAAAGGATCACCGCATGCAACCTATCGGTAATACCGGCAGTCCCCCACCTGGCACAGAAAAAGCGCTGGATAACGCGCTGACAAAAACCGCAGCGCCACCCGAGGACGCGCCGCTGACGCTGGTACAGCGTACCGCACTGGAAAAACTGGTGATGCAGGTCGCGGCGCAGAGCGGTGCCAACCCGGCTGAAATTTGGGCGACAGTGCGGGCAGAGTTAGGGGCCAAAAACAATGCCGAGCTCTCGGCCAATCAGTTTGCCGCCGCCGAACAAGGGTTACAGAGTCGGTTAGCCAGCGTACAGAGCGCTCAGGATACCCGGCAACTGTTACAACAGCTTACCGGGTTATTGGCGCAGGGAAATAACCGACAGGCCGCCAGCGACTTTATCCGCCAGCAGTTCGGCCATACGGTTCTCAGTTCGCTAACGCCCTCGCAACTCAAACTGGTGGTGACGTTATTACAAAACGGCTCATTACCGCAGGCCGGCACGCCACTTTCTAATACGCTACTTTCTAGCTCACTACTTTCTGACTCACGGCTTTCCGGCACACCGCTTACCGATTCGCGCACCGCGCTCACGGGCAATACCGGCGGCGTAAACCCGCGACTCCCGCTTGAAACGCTCACAAACGCGGCTACGCCCGCCGGAGCGCAAAGCGCCTCGCCACTCCCGCCGCCGTTGCCGCAAAACCTGCAACAACTGGCAGCAGGGCGACAAAACAGCGCCCTGCCAGAGGCACGCTATAGTACACAGAGCGCGACATCTGGCCGGTTCTTAATGCCTGCTGAACATAACCTGCTCAACCAGCAGGTAGCGCGGCTGGTAGCGCTTACGGGCGAATCACCGGCAAAAGTCTGGCAAACGTTAATGACGATGCAGGGATTAAAAACCGGTGAGCCTATCCCTGCCAAAAACTTTCAGACATTGAGCCAGTTTTTGACGACCCAGAGTTTTCTATTACAACAACATGCGCCACAAACGCTGCACACCGTGCAGGCCGCGCTAAAACACCCGGCCGACTTTCAGGAGCAGCAACTGTTGCAAGACGTCGCCCGCACCCTGAACATCACGCCACCAACGCCGCTGACGCCAGCGCAAATCACCGAGGTTGTCACTTTTCTCTACCGCCGACGCCTGCAGGCGCTTCAGGAGACAGCCACAACGCCCGCCCAGCCGTTCATCAACCCAATCATTGCTGCATTGCCGTTCGAATGGCAGAAATTTGTCACCAAACCGATTGGTCTGGCGCTCACGGCCCTATTGGTGGTCGCGTTGCTGCTGTGGATAGTGCTGTAAAAAAGGGGAGTAACGAGGGGGAATAACGAGAGGAATGGCTGATACCAGGGCAAAAAAATACCGGAGCCGGGCTCCGGTATTCTGATAATTCAGCTGAGTCGTGTTTTTTTTACTGCGCGTATTTACGCATCACCAGCACGGCGTTGGTGCCGCCAAAACCAAAGCCGTTGGACATCACTGTCGTCAGCTCGCGCTCGGTCGGCTCCGTCACCACGTTCATGCCCACGGCTTGCTCGTCGAGTGTCTCGACGTTGATGCTCGGTGCAATGAAGCCATGCTCCAGCATCAGCAGCGAGTAAATCGCTTCCTGCACACCGGCTGCGCCAAGTGAGTGACCGGTCATCGCCTTGGTGGAAGAGATAGGCGGAACGTTGTCGCCAAACACCTGACGAATCGCCCACAGCTCTTTTACGTCACCGACCGGCGTTGAGGTGCCGTGGGTGTTGATGTAATCAACCGGCGTATCCACGTCTTGCAGCGCCAGCTTCATGCAGCGCACCGCGCCTTCGCCTGACGGTGCCACCATATCCGCGCCATCAGAGGTCGCGCCATAGCCGACCACTTCTGCGTAGATGTGCGCACCGCGCGCCAGCGCGTGCTCCAGCTCTTCCACCACCACCATACCGCCGCCGCCTGCGATGACGAAACCGTCGCGATCGGCATCATAGGTACGGGAAGCGCGCTCTGGCGTGTCGTTGTATTTGGTCGATAACGCGCCCATTGCATCAAACTCGCACGCCAGCTCCCAGCACAGCTCTTCGCCGCCACCGGCAAACACGATGTCCTGTTTGCCCATCTGAATCTGTTCAACCGCGTTACCGATACAGTGTGCAGAGGTTGCGCACGCTGAACTGATGGAGTAGTTAACACCATGAATTTTGAACGGTGTCGCCAGACAGGCAGACACACCGGACGCCATCGCTTTTGTCACCACATAGGGGCCGACGGCTTTCAGGCCGCGCGGACTGCGCATCGCATCAGCGCCAAACACCTGAAAACGCGGAGAGCCGCCACCAGAGCCGACAATCAACCCAACGCGCGGGTTGTTCTGGTATGTCTCTTCCGGCAGACCGGAATCTTTGACCGCTTCTTCCATACACAGATACGCGTAGATAGAGGCATCGCTCATGAAACGTACTACTTTACGTTCAATCAGACCTGCCGTATCCAGCTTAACGTTACCCCAGACGTGGCTACGCATACCGGAATCTTTCAGCTCTTCAGAGAAAGTAATGCCTGAGCGCCCTTCACGCAGGGATGCCAGCACTTCCTCTTTGTTATTACCGATACTGGACAGGATCCCCAGACCCGTAATCACCGCACGTTTCATTCAATACCTCATTGCGCTTGTAGACGTTGTATTTAGCACCGCACTTTAGCGTACAGATGTAAGCTGAACAAGTCCGATCAGACTAACTTTTCTCAAATTTGCGACTTAATAAACCGCCCGCTAAAATCGCGCCACCGCCTGAATAATGAGTTATTTGCCGTGACAACCCCCTCTATCCAGCATGCCGCACTGAGCTGGAACGCTCAGGGTACACCTGTATCGCAACAGTTTGATGACGTTTATTTCTCCAATCAGGATGGTATGGCGGAAACCCGCTATGTCTTCCTGCAAGGCAATCAGATTCCTGAGCGCTTCATCCATCATGACGCCGCCGTTTTCACCGTGGCGGAAACAGGTTTTGGCACCGGATTGAATTTCCTGACGTTATGGCAGGCCTTTGATCACTTTCACCAGCAACAGCCGGACGCCAGCCTGCAACGCCTGCATTTCATCAGCTTTGAAAAATTCCCGCTGTGCCAGCGCGATCTGGCGGCGGCACACGCACAGTGGCCGATGCTGTCGGCTGAGGCCGAAGAATTGCGCCAGCAATGGCCACAGCCGCTGCCGGGCTGCCATCGGCTGATTCTGGCGCGCGGGCGCATCACGCTGGATATCTGGTTTGGCGATGTCAATGCGCTGCTGCCAACGCTCGACCCCAGCCTAAACCGGCGTATTGATGCCTGGTTTCTCGACGGGTTTGCCCCGGCTAAAAACCCGGATATGTGGTCTGACACGCTTTTTGAGGCGATGGTGCGGCTATGTCGCCCCGGCGGTACGTTTGCTACCTTCACCGCCGCCGGATTTGTGCGTCGCGGGTTGCAACAGGCCGGTTTCGAGGTCAGAAAAAGCAAAGGATTTGGGCAGAAGCGAGAAATGTTATGCGGCACCGTGCGCCCCGGCGTGGACGCCGCACATCCCGCCCCCTGGTATGCCCGTGAGCCCGCCAGCCAGCCGCAGGACATTGCGGTTATCGGCGGCGGGATTGCCGCTGTGCTCACCGCGCTGGCACTGCTCAGGCGCGGAGCCCGCGTCACGCTGTATTGCAGCGATGATAACGTCGGTCAGGGCGCATCAGGCAACCGGCAAGGCGCACTCTACCCGTTGCTCAATGACCGTCACGATGCGCTGTCTGGCTTTTTTGCCACCGCGTTTGATTTTGCCCGCCGCTATTATGATGCGCTCAGTGCCCAAGGCGTCGTGTTCGAGCATGACTGGTGCGGCGTGAGCCAATTAGCCTTTGATGACAAAAGCGCGCGCAAAATCGCCCAGATTCTGGCGGGCAACTGGCCGTCGTCGCTGGTTTACCCGGCCGACAGTGCGCAGTTAAGCGCGCACTGTGGTATCGAGCTCCAGAGCGCTGGCGTGGTTTATCCGGCAGGCGGCTGGCTATGTCCGGCAGAATTGTGCGCCTCAGCGCTGGCGCTCGCCTGCCAGCAGGGGCTTCAGGCCCACCTATCCACGCCGATTGTCACACTGGATGCCAGCGATGACGGCTGGTTATTGACACAGGACAACGACACGGTCACTCGTCATGCCACGGTGGTGTTAGCCAATGGCCACCAGATAACGCGCTGGGCGCAAACCCGCCAGCTTCCCACCTATGCGGTGCGCGGGCAGGTCAGCCATGTACCTGAAACCGCTGCCTTATCGCCACTGCGCCAGGTATTGTGTTACGACGGCTACCTGACACCCGCCAGCCCGCGCCATCACACGCATTGTATCGGTGCCAGCTATCACCGGGGTGATACCGCCACCGATTATCGCGACACGGATCAACAGCAAAATCGCCAGCGGTTGATAGACTGCCTGCCTGATAGCCAGTGGACTGCCGGGATTGATATTAGCGCGCAGCAAGCGCGCTGTGGCGTGCGCTGTGCTATACGCGATCACCTGCCGCTTATTGGTCAGGCACCGGATTACGCACAAACCGAGGCCAGCTATCAAGACCTGCCCGCCCAGCGTGATGCAGGCGTTGAGGTGGCAAACGCCCCGGCATGGCCAAACCTGTACCTGATTGGCGCATTAGGGTCACGCGGCCTGTGTTCTGCGCCGCTGGCGGCGGAGATTCTGGCATCACAGATTTTCTCGGAACCCTTACCGCTGGACGCCAGCACGCTGGCGGCGTTGCACCCGCACCGCTTTTGGGTGAGAAAATGGCTCAAAGGTAAGGCTCCACAGGGTAAGGCTCTGCAAGGTAAGCCCCTGCAAAGGTAAGTCCCTGCAAAGGTAAAACGTTGCCGGGTAAACCAGTATAGTTAAAGACCACGTGGCTTCACGCTGTTGAGCGCGCGCCGAATGGCGCAATAACGCATGCGCATAACAGCAATTTTGTACCAACGCATTGTCGGGAGCGCTGTATGGGAACGTCTTCATCACGGGAAGAAGTGCAGTTTCACCATCTCAAGGAGTTGGGCGGGCTGGAAATGCTGCAAGCTCGCTACCATCGCCAGCGCTTTGCCCGCCATTCACACGAAAATTTCTGCGTTGGCGTCATTGAAGAAGGGGCGCAGCGTTTTTATCGCACCGGCGGTGAACATGTTGCGCCAACCGGCGATATTATTCTGGTCAATGCCGATGATATTCACACCGGCCATGCCGATGTTCCTGGCGGCTGGGCCTATCGCGCTATCTATCCGTCACCGGCATTGTTATGCCATCTGTCGCGTGACCTGCGCATACCGCAAGGCAGCACCCCCTGGTTTCCCGATGCCGTCGTGCATGACCCCGGTCTGTCAGCCCAGTTACGGCTGGCTTTTACCTTGCTATCACAGGCTGACAACAGCCTGTTCAAAGAGACGCTGCTGTTTTCTTCACTGAGCTGGCTGATGATGCGCTATAGCAAGACGCCAGCAGATGGTCGGGCCCTGGCGCAGGCGACGCCCGCCATTTTGCGCGCAAAGCGCTGGCTTGATGAGTGCCCGGAGCAAGATACCAGCCTGCTGCAACTGGCGCAGATGGCTGGCCTCAGCCCGTGGCATTTTCTCCGGCAATTCAAGTCACTCATCGGCATGCCGCCGCATGCTTACCTGATTCAGGCGCGCTTGCGTCAGGCTCGCTCATTGCTGATTAACGGTGTCAGCCTGTCAGACGTGGCCTCCCGCTGCGGCTTTTCCGACCAAAGCCATTTCAACCGCCATTTCAAACGCGCAATCGGCATCACGCCGGGGGAATTTGTCCGCACCCTTAAATAGCCGACTACGCGCAATTTCTTTCAATACCCTCGCACAACCGGTGGCTATCCTTCGGGCAATAAACCTGAAGGAGGGTTGTTATGCCAGACTCATCACTTAATCTGTTATTACACCAAAACACGCCGGACTCCGCATCGCGCCGGTTTCTGCACGGCAGTCTCGCCATGTTGCCGCTTTGCCTGTCCGTGATCCCCTGGGGCATTCTGGCCGGTTCAATGGCGGTGCAAGCCGGGCTACCTTTCTGGCAAGCGCTGGGAATGTCAGCGATTATCTTCGCCGGAGCCGCGCAACTGGTCACGCTCGGGCTGGTGATGTCCGGCAGCAGCACCCTGACCATTTTGTTAACGGTGATGGTGATAACGGCCCAGCACCTGATTTACGGCCTGACGTTACGGCCATTCATCGCCCCTCTTCACGCACGTTATCGCCTGTTGCTGGGTTTTTTACTCACCGATGAGTTGTTTGCCCTTACGGTGACGGCCAAATCCCGCCTGACGACGGCGTATCTCATCGGCGCGGGCCTGACGTTTTATCTGTGCTGGGTGTTGTGCAGTCTGGCCGGCGTGATGATGGCCAACGCCATCCCGCATCTTGAACGCTACCACCTTGATTTTTCTATTATTGCCACTTTCATTACGCTGATTGTCCCGATGGTGAAACGCCTGTCGATACTAACAGGCACGCTGTTTTCACTGTTTATGTCGATGGGGCTGGCCTATTGGTATATTGAGGGGACGCTGGTGATTGCCGGTCTTGGCGGAATGGCGGTCTGTGTTCTGACCGCACGACTGCGAGGTGAAAGCGCATGAGCTGGGGATTACTACTGCTGTTGGCGTTAGTGGTGTTTTGCTATCGCGCGGTATTTCTGGAGCCCGGCATCCCGGTTCGGTTAGCGCCACTGGTGCGCGAAGCGCTCAACTACTCAGCCCCGTGCCTGCTCACCGCCATATGCGGCCCGATTATTTTGCTACAGCAGCAGACGCTGCGGCCTTTTCCTGAAAACCCCTATTTATGGGGTGCCATCGCCAGTGTGGTGATAGCCTGGTGGATTCGCCAGACCTTGCTGGCGGTGGTGGCAAGTCTGGGTGTCTTTTACCTGCTTTGCCTGGGCTTGCTGTAGCGGGAAGGCAGACGGCGAGCGCGTTAAAACGCTATACCCAGTGACAGACAAACGCCCGGGATGTACTGAAACATCACCGGGCGTTGTTGCCGATAACGGGTTATCCGCCAGCGGCTTACAGCACCGTCAACGTCACGTCGATATTGCCGCGAGTCGCGTTGGAGTAAGGGCAAACCTGATGCGCTTTTTCAACCAGCGCCTCGGCCTGTGCCTTGTCCATACCCGGAATGGTAATACGCAATTCGACTTCAATACCAAAACCACTACCTGACTGGCCGATCCCCACCAGGCCTTCTACCACCGTCGCGGCAGGCACCAGCACCTTCTCTTTCGATGCCACCAGCTTCAGCGCGCCAGTAAAACAAGCGGCATAACCGGCGGCAAACAACTGTTCGGGGTTAGTGCCGGAACCGCCCAGGCCACCCAGTTCACGGGGGGTACTAAATTTTAAATCCAGATGCGTGTCATCTGACGTCGCATGTCCGTCACGACCACCCGTTACCGAGGCCTGTGCGCGATAAAGCACTTTTTCAACCGCCATACTGTGACTCCTTCAATTGGGTTAGATACCGCATGTATATCATCTGACATCAATCAAACCGGGCTCCCGTTATGCGGGAAGGGCATCCAGTTGTTGTGCCTTTTGCCAGCTTGGGATAGCGGCCATCCGCTGCGTATAACGCAAAATATGCGGGTATTGCTGACCAAGGTTAAACCGCGCTATCACCAGGCTCACCACGAAACCGAGCATAAAATCAGCACCACTCAGACGTTGACCGACAATAAACTCCCGTGAAGCCAGATAGTCATTGAGGTAGGAAAACACTTTGCTGAATTCCACCTCGGCATAACCATCGAGAAAATTCAGCGTCTGACCGGTATTTTTCTCAAACTGATTAAAGACTTTCAGTAATACAGGCAACATGGCCGAGCTTTCTGCAAAATGAACCCATTGCAGATACTCTACATAACTCGCATCCTGCTCATCGGGTGCCAAATGCGGCGCATATTTTTTGATGATGTACTCAACAATCGCGCCCGATTCGGCAATCACTTTGCCATCAATTTCCACCACCGGTGATTTCCCCAGCGGGTGAATCGCCTTGAGCGCGGCTGGAGCCAAATGCGTGTTTGCATCACGCTGATAACGCACTATCTCGTAAGGTAACTGCGCTTCTTCCAGCAACCAGAGAATGCGCATAGAACGCGAGTCATTCAGGTGATGTAGTCTGATGTCCATTGTGCCTGTTTCCTTTTCTCAGCCGATTACGCCAGTTGTTTTAACAATGCCTTGGCAACCACTTCTGAACTGGCTGGGTTCTGGCCAGTAACCAGTTTGCCATCTTCAACCAGGTAGGGGTGCCAATCCGGGCCTTTCGAGTACACGCCACCCAGTTTCTGGAACTCGTCTTCAATCAGGAACGGCACCACATCGGTTAACTCCACGGCCGCTTCTTCCGAGTTGGTGAAGCCGGTCACACGACGGCCTTTAATCAACGGCTCGCCATTCGCCGCTTTCACATGGCGCAAGACACCCGGTGCGTGGCAAACGAAACCAATCGGTTTTCCGGCGCGTTCAAAGGCTTCAATCAGTGCAATAGAGGTCTGCGATTCCGCCAGATCCCACAGCGGGCCATGTCCACCCGGATAAAACACCGTGTCAAAATCTTCCATACGCACGCTATCGAGCGTTACGGTGGTTGCCAATGCCTGCTGTGCCGCCGGGTCAGCCTTGAAGCGATGGGTCAACTCCGTCTGGAACTCTGGCAAATCGCTTTTCGGGTCTAACGGCGGTTGCCCGCCAGCCGGTGATGCCAGCACTACCTCAGCGCCTGCATCTTTAAACACATAATACGGGGCCGCGAACTCTTCCAGCCAAAAACCGGTTTTCTTGCCTGTGTTGCCTAACTGATCGTGAGATGTTAATACCATTAATACTTTCATTGTCATTCTCCTTGAGTCACCCCTGTCGGGTGACGTCACATTAGCCGTTAAGAAACGCTTCAAGCTGGGATAATTTGTCATTATAGGGCGCACGCAAACGCAGGTTTAACGTTCCCTCTTCATTTTGCACCACCACCGGTTTGGCATGGCTGAAACGGCGGAAACCGTGAATGCCGTGATAAGCGCCCATACCGGATGCGCCAACTCCACCAAAGGGCAGTGCTTCAATACTTGCATGTGTCATCACATCATTGATGACCAGCGCACCGGATGTGGTGCGTTCAGCAAACGCTGTTTGCTGCGCCGCTTGTTGGCCAAAGTAGTACGCGGCCAGCGGGCGCGGATGCGCATTGATATAGGCAATCGCTTCATCCAGTGAGGCCGTCGTGCGTATCGGCAGCAACGGGCCAAAAATCTCTTCCTGCATAATCTGCATATCATCGGTGACATTCAGCACCAGATGCGGCGCAATTTTGCGTGAACCCGCATCAAAATCCGGCTCGCCTTGAGGGGCCAGGCTCACCAGCGTCGCGCCACGGCTGGCTGCATCATTCAGCAGGCCGATTAAGCGTTCGTAATGGCGCGCGGTAATAATCGATGTGTAGTCCGGGTTACGCTGCAACGTTGGGAACGCCCCGGCCATAAAGGTTTTGCTGGCATGAATAAAGTCATCGATTTTTTCCTGCGCCAGCATCACATAGTCTGGCGACAGGCAAATCTGCCCGGCATTGAAGGTTTTCACCGTTAATGTCCGTTGCGCAGCCAGGCCGATATCCGCATCGTTATCGATAACCACCGGCGACTTACCGCCCAGTTCCAGTGTGACCGGCACCAGATTATCGGCGGCGGCGCGCATCACATGGCGACCAACGCCGGAGCTACCGGTAAACACCAAATGATCAAACGGCAAACTGCTGAACGCGGCACCGACAGCGGCATCGCCCAACACCACTTCCAGTTCGAGCGGGTCAAAATAACGGGCAATCAGCTCGGCCAGCAGTTCTGAGGTAGCGGGCGTTAACTCAGAAGGCTTCAGCATCGCGGTATTACCCGCAGAGAAAACCCCTGCCAGCGGCGCAAACGCCAGATTAATCGGGAAATTCCACGGGCTTATCACGCCAACCACGCCAAGCGGCTGTTGCTGTATCCAGGCCTGCATACCGGGCATCGGACTCTCAACGCGCTCCGGTTGCATCCACTGCGCCACATGCTCGGCTGAATGCTCAAGCGCCCGCACGGTGGTCGCCATATCGGCGACCAGCGACTGATACACGCTACGATGACCAAAATCCGCATCCATCGCCTGGCTCAGTGACACATAGTTTTCACGGATAAGCCGTGCGCTACGAATCAATCTGTCGCGACGCAACGCCGCATCAGCCGGGCCATGCGCGATATGAGCGTTTTTCATGGTCTGTAATATCGCTTTTAAATCATTATGCGTTTGCGCTAAAGGCATGGTGATGATTCCTTAAAATTACCTGCAACGTTCACTCAACACAGCTGGAATGCCACAGGCCCGTAACCTGTCTTGACCCTGCTCATGGCCTGATGAAACGATAGACCATATCCTGTGTTGCCAGCATCATTTCGATATAAATTTTCCTTTATATCTTGCAAGCCACCTTCTTAACCGCAGGCAGTTATGCTTTGATGGAGTGCACTTTACCGGTGTTAATCGCTTGTGACCAACTAGCATACTTAGGTATAGGTATAAAAATAATTATGGGTAAGCTATGTCTATTGCCAGACTGAGAACCTTTATTGAGGTATACCGCCAGCGCTCTATCAGCGGCGCTGCGCGAACGCTAAACCTGACGCAACCCGCCGTATCACAGCATATTGCCGGTCTGGAGATGTCAATTGGCCGCCCGCTATTCGAGCGGCAAACCCGTGGCGTTACTCCCACATCCGTCGCCGATGAGCTGGCGGCAGACATTGGCGACAGGCTAGATGAGGCGGAAAGTGCCCTTGCCTCGGCAAGAACGCGCTCATTGGAACTGGCCGGTGCATTGCAAATCATCGGTCATGCCGATTTTCTTGCCGAAGTGGTCGCCAAACAGTTATTGCCTCTGCTGGAGGTAGGAGTGCGCATCAGGATGCAAACCGGAGATTACGACGCCATCGTCCAGGGGCTGATTGAAGGGTATTGCGATTTGGGAATTTCCGCCGCGCCCTCACAAGACAAGCGCCTGAAAAGCGAGTTGATGCTCACCGACGAAATCATGGCGGTTGCCGCCCCTTCGGTCGTCAAGCGGCTGATGAACGCACCGGATACGCTGGCCGCGATGCAAATCGAACCGGTACTGGCCTACAGCCTGACCATGCCGCTGATTGACAACTGGTTTAGCGCCAACCGCGTACAGGCTCCCACGCTGCTCCCGGCGATGGTCGGCCAGGATTTACGCGCGCTGTGCAGCCTGTTGCGTGAAGGGTTCGGCTGGAGCGCTCTGCCTGCCTACCTTTGCACGCCGTATATCGAACGCGGGGAGTTGCAAGAGATCCCAGCGCCTATCGCCCGCGCCAGCCGCAGTTATTACCTGCTCTGGCAGCCCAGCGCACTGCGTCAGCCGCGCGTTGCCCATGCGCGTCAGGCATTGCTGTTTCGGTTACGCAAAGCCGCAGCGTTACCTGCATCGTAATATTCAGTTAACCGGCAGAACGCGACGCTTGCCTGCCGCCGCCGGAAGAATCACGCACAGAAAAAAACACCCCTTAACGGGGTGTCTGGCGGGCTTATTGCTGTGCTTGTTGGTATAGCGAATCCCACATCTGCGTGACCAGGGCCTGGTCGGGCGGGGAGAGTTCGCCGTTGTCGATGGCCTGACGCACGCTTTCCTGCACCCGATAGTTAAGCGCCTGGGTGGTCTGCTCGCCATGCGCTTGTGCTTGCGCGACGGCAAGCGTCAGGTGGCCACGCAGGTAGCCGCTGGCAAACAGCTCGTCATCGCTGGCATGTTCTACCATGTTGTCAATCAGCGTCAGGATACGCGCCTCAAAATCTGCGATCATTGGTGATCCTTAAGTTATGTTGCCGGTTTTTGTTCTTGCCTTACGACCCGTGATTACAGGTCTTGCGGGTAAGGAAAATCTGCCGCCGTCTGCGGCGCGGTGTGATAGAAATCCTGCAACGCTTTGATAAAACGCGCCGGTCGCTCCGGCACGCCCTGTTGCAGGTAAATCATCACTTGCGCATGAACCCGGCGCTGGAAATCGATGCGGTCAGGTTCGACATCCCCCTCAAGGTTGTCGCAACTGACATTAAACGGGAACCCGGCTGCAACGCAGAACATCCACTCCAGCGCCTGTGGTTTTATCTCTACCACTTCGAATTGGCGCTGGGTTTGCGCATCGCGCCCATCCGGGCAGTACCAGTAGCCGAAATCCACCTGTTGACGCCGCGCCGCACCCGCAATACACCAATGCGAAATCTCATGCATGGCGCTGGCGTAAAAACCATGGGCAAACACGATACGGTGATAGGGCGTATCGGCATCGGCGGGCAGATAAATCGGCTCCTCTTCCCCTTTGACTAATCGGGTCTGGTACTGTTCGCTAAAGCATTGATTAAAAACCGTAATCAACTGCTCATAATGATGTGAAACGGTAGTCTGAACCGGGGTATTTTTCGTCAATGTTGTCATTAGAATAGCTGTCCCAGCCAGCGGGCTATGTCGCTGCCATGGTTGTCGTGAATCAATTTAATACTCATCAGGGCTGACATAATAACCAGCATCGGGCGAATCAACTTCTGGCCGCGCGTCAGCACCATTTTGGCCCCCAGTCGCGCGCCAATAATCTGCCCGACCAGCATCACCAATCCGATGCCCCACACCACTTGCCCGCCGAGAATGAAAAACAGCAGGCTGCCGAAGTTAGAGGTAAAGTTAAGCACTTTGGCATGAGCGGTCGCTTTCGACAGGTTAAAGCCCAGCAGCATGACATACGCCAGCGCATAAAAAGAACCGGCACCGGGCCCAAAGAAGCCATCATAAAAACCGACGCTCGCCCCACCCAACAGTGAAAACACCAGCATCCCTACCCGCGCGTGGCGATCGCCTTCGCCAATTTTCGGCATCAGCAAGAAATAGAGGCCGATACCGATGACCAGCACCGGCAGCAATCGACGTAGAAAATCAGCGTGGATTTGCTGAATCAGCCAGGCGCCAAACACCGCGCCAATAAACGTCAGCGGTACGGCCAGTCGCAACACCTTCATATCCACCGCGCGGCGGCGAATAAAATAGAGGCTGGCGGAAAACGAGCCGCCTACCGCCTGCAATTTATTGGTGGCCAATACCTGTGCCGGAGATAACCCGGCGGCCAGCAATACCGGAATCGACAGCAAACCGCCGCCACCGGCAATCGAGTCAACAAAACCGGCAATCACACTGGCGAGAAACAGCAAGATCAGAATATCTGGCCCAACGACAAACCATTCCATGAGTTATTCCGCAGTAAAGTGTCTGTTTAATAGTGCCTGACAGGATGGCGGCAGCGGTGGCGGCGTGGTTTTAGCCGGCGTGCCCGCCCCCGGTTTATGCGGCTGGAACCAACTGTTTAATTCTGCGCCACACCCATCACCCGCAGGCGGCGTATCCTGCTCTTGGCACTCGAGACTGTCTGCCGGGCAACGCAGCCGGACATGCATATGCGCACGATGGGCAAACCAGGGACGCACTTTATGCAACCAGTTACGATCGCTACCGGCATCCAGACAGAGCTGCTTTTTGATAGCCGGGTTAACAAAGATGCGCGTTACGTCGCTATCCTGCGCCGCCGTTTTCACCAGTTTCATCACATCTGGCGACCACAGGCGCGGGTTCACGTTCTTACCATCAGCCTGAACCAAATCAAGCGGTTGCGGCTCCAGTAATTGCTGTTGACTCCAGCGCTGACGCGGCAATTGCAGCCAGATATCGACGTCCAGACCCGATTGGTGGCTGGCATGACCGCTGCTAAAGCGCCCACCGGCCGGCATCCCCATATCGCCAATCAGTACCGTACCGCCGCTACTGCGGTGAACATTCTCACTTAATCTTTTGATAAACGACAATAAATCCGGGTGGCCAAAATAGCGTCGCTGATCAACGCGCATCACCTGATAATCCGGTGACTGCAAGGCCAGCGGTTGTGCGCCGATAATGCAGCCATTGGCAAATCCGCCAATCGCCTGCGGCGAACCCGCGACCGGGTGGGTGATTTCCTGCCACGGTGTTTTTGCCAGCGCTGCGCTACTCAGCAGCAAGGCGGCTATCCCAATCCAGTTTATTTTCATTGATATTGACGATATTGACTCTGTTGATATTGACTCGTTGATAGTGACGATGCTTACGCGGTTTCGAATGTTGCCTATCCGTATTCGGGCAGGCAACATTCGCGCAGACAACAGCCTGTGCGACCGATTGCCTGCCGTCAGTCAGCGTATTACCAACGCGGCACCGATGAGCGCACATCTCCGCACTGCGCCCGCTGGCGCAACAGATGATCCATCAACACGATGGCCATCATCGCTTCTGCGATAGGCACAGCACGAATGCCGACGCACGGGTCGTGACGGCCGCGCGTGATCATTTCGGTTGCCTGGCCATCACGAGTAATCGTGCGTCCGGGCACAGTAATGCTGGAGGTCGGTTTGAGTGCCAGATGTGCCACAATCGACTGCCCGCTGCTAATACCGCCTAAAATACCACCGGCGTGATTGCTCAAAAAACCTGCGGGCGTGAGCTCATCGCGGTTTTCACTGCCGCGCTTATTGACCACGGCAAAACCATCGCCAATTTCTACCCCTTTCACCGCATTGATACTCATCAAGGCGTGGGCAATATCGGCATCCAGACGGTCAAAGACCGGCTCACCGAGGCCCGTCGGTACAGAATCCGCCACAACCGTGACTTTCGCGCCGATGGAGTCCCCTTCTTTTTTCAGCGCGCGCATCAGTTCATCCAACGCGTCGAGTTTATCCGGGTCGGGGCAGAAAAACGGGTTTTGCTCAACCTGAGCCCAGTCTTTCAACGTGCAGGTCACATCGCCCATCTGCGACAAATAACCCCGGATTTGCACGCCATGCTGCTGTTGCAGGTATTTTTTAGCGATTGCACCGGCCGCCACACGCATCGCCGTTTCGCGAGCCGAAGAACGACCGCCGCCACGGTAATCGCGCAAGCCATATTTTTGCTCATAGGTGTAATCGGCGTGCCCCGGACGAAACAGGTCTTTAATCGCGCTGTAATCCTGCGAACGCTGATCGGTATTCTCGATAAGCAAACCAATGCTGGTGCCCGTCGTCACCCCTTCAAACACGCCAGACAGGATACGAACCTGATCCGGTTCGCGGCGCTGCGTGGTATAACGCGAGGTGCCGGGACGCCGACGGTCTAAATCGTGCTGTAAATCAGCTTCGGTCAGGGCAATTCCCGGCGGTACGCCATCCACCACGCATCCCAGCGCAATACCGTGGGACTCACCAAACGTGGTGACACGGAAAAACTGACCAATACTATTTCCTGCCATCACAACTCCTTAGCATTCAACAAGTTCAGCCACGGGTTGCAAACGCTTTGCACACCCGAAAACCTCATCTTCACTGACGTCGTTTGCGAGAACGACGTCATCTAACGGTAATAATCAATTAACGGAGATAATCAATTACGATACAGACTAAAATGTTCGGCACACGCCAGCAGTTGATCGCGGGTCAGCATAAACACCCCATCGCCGCCGTTATCAAACTCCAGCCAGGTGAAAGGGATATCCGGGTATTGATCCATCAGATGCACCATGCTGTTGCCCACTTCGCAAATCAGCACCCCGTCGTCGCTCAGATAGTCCGGCGCATCGGCCAGAATACGGCGCACCAGTTTCAGGCCGTCGCTGCCTGCCGCCAGCCCGAGTTCCGGTTCAAATCGGTACTCTTGCGGCAAATCAGACATGTCTTCTTCATCCACATACGGCGGGTTCGTGACAATCAGGTCATAGCGCAAGGCGGGCAGCGAATTGAACAAGTCTGAGCGGATCGGCGTGACGTTATACTCCATACCGTGCTGCTGGATGTTCTGCTCTGTTACCGCCAGCGCATCCGCAGAAATGTCTACCGCATCGACTTCCGCTTCAGGGAACGCCTGAGCGCAGGCAATGGCAATACACCCGCTGCCGGTACACAAATCCAGAATATGCTGCGGGTTGGCCGCTATCAGTGACGCGAAACGCTGGTGGATCAGCTCGCCAATCGGTGAGCGCGGCACCAGTACCCGCTCATCTACGTAGAACTCCAGTCCGCAGAACCAGGCTTTATTCGTCAGATAAGCGACAGGGATACGCTCATTCACACGGCGGATAACCCGCTCGACGATGCGATGACGCTCGCTCGCAATCAACCGTGCATGGTACATATCTTCAGGGATATCAATAGGTAAAAACAGGCTTGGCAACACCAGTTGCAGCGCTTCATCCCAAGGGTTGTCTGTACCGTGCCCGTAATAGATGCCCGCTGCGTTAAAACGGCTTACCGCCCAACGCAACATATCCTGAATGGTGTGCAGATCGTTGACTGCCTCATCGACGAAAATTTTGTCCAAGTTTGTCCTCCGCAGACGGCTCTCTGTGTGAGAGCGGTAGTGTGCCACGAAGACGCCGACAAATCAGCAGATATCACCGTCGATGGGCGCTCGGCCACGGGCGGTGAACGCGGTTTTTTTTAGTAACCCGCAGGGAAAAAGGTAGACTATCAGCACAAGACACCACGACATGACAGAGTGATGCACGCATGAAAAAGAAATTTATGCTGGATGAGGAAGCCCAGACATTGTTTCGCACCTCGGTGGCCGGAGCAAGTCAACTACGTCAGGATACTTACGTCCACCGCCCGGCGCGCCATAAAACCAGCACGCTGCCCGCACGACGTATCCTCCAGGAGCAGGTGGACGCCAGTTTCTACTTCTCTGACGAATTCCAGCCGCTGTTGGAAAACGATGGCCCGATGCGTTATGTGCGCCCCGGTGCCAGCCACTATGAGCTGAAGAAACTGCGCCGGGGCGATTACTCACCCGAGCTGTTTCTTGACCTGCATGGGCTCACGCAGTTAGAGGCAAAGCAGGAACTGGGTGCGCTGCTGGCCGCCTGCCAGCGCGAGCACGTTTATTGCGCCTGTGTGATGCACGGCCACGGCAAGCACATACTGAAACAGCAAACCCCATTGTGGCTGGCACAACACCCTGATGTCCTGGCCTTTCACCAGGCACCGAAAGAATTTGGCGGCGATGCCGCGCTGCTGGTACTGGTTGCCCAAGAGAGTGACGATGACACCGACGCCATATAGCGCGGTGTCAACAGCCCGCATGGTATCAACAGCTAGCGTGGTATCAACAATGCGGTGAATGGCGTCAGCCGTGTGAGGATGGGCGCTATTTCGCAGCCTGCTGTTTCGCGGCCAGTTGTTTTGCAGCCAGTTGTTTCGCGGCAAGCTGTGTTGGGCCAATCTGCCAGCAATATTCGCCCATGCCGGATTGGTCATTCACCTGGATACTGGCAACAGCAGACGTAGCAAACATCGGCGGCGTCTGTGCGGGGCACAACTCGGCCACCAGATAGCCCACCAGCGGCAGATGGGATATCAACAACACCCCTTGCACCCCTTGTTGCGCTAGCGCATACAAATAATCACGCACCTGCCCGGCGTCACCGCCTGGTGTCAATTCAGACAGACATTCGCTTTGCGGCAGTGAGAGTTGCTCTGCTACCACCTGTAGCGTCTGTTGCGCCCGCACATAAGGGCTTACCAACACTTTATCAATCGCAATCGATTGACTGTGAAGCCAGGCGGCCATCAACCGGGACTCATCTTCCCCCCGGAGACTCAAAGGCCGCACAGCATCACTGGCTGCGTCAGGTACAGCATCACCGTGGCGCATGATCAAAACTTGCATATTACACCGCTATTTTGATGAAAAAAGGGCAATAAAACCCTGAGGATAACGTCAGATTAACCGAACCGGCTCAATACCGTTTTGCGGCAGGTCACAACCTGGTATCAGGTGTCGATTGATACCACTGATGGTGTTTTGACCAACATAAAGCGCATGGTTTTACCCCAATTGCGATTGAATCGCAACCTGATTGATGAGCATTCACCCACATGGGAGCTCTGAGTAGGCGATTTCCGTCGGCAACGTCGCGATTTTCAGCCTATTCCCCTTGACGACAGCAAGGATAAAATCAAAACAACCACGTCATTTTGTGCTGTCAAATTGAGATTGCTGCTATTTTTACGATGGTTTACACCATGAGAAAATGGATTTTTAGATAAAAGCATCAGGTTTATTGCCAATACAATATAAAACACCCCTGATTTTATTTTGCAACTGCATTTCCACTCTTTCGCGGTTTCACCCCGCGAAAGGATGGAAAAAAACGCTGCGCTCACTATAGTGAAAGAGGCTTATCCATAAGGGGTAAGTCCCGCTGAAATGCGGCAAATAAAAAAATAGTCTACCGCGTTATTATGCCCAACATTCAGGGAAACAGAATCTGGGCACCGTCAGAAGGATACCCGTAAAATCGCTCGTTCGATTGATGCCATCGTGAGCGCTTACCGCCGCGTTTACTACCGTAGCACTGACTACCACAGCGCTTCTCGCGTAGTTACTCGGCCTCGTCATCAAATATGTCCCCTTTCGCTGCGCGGTCTGTCAACCCCTGCGCTGGCGCAAAGCGCGCGCCATATTTCGCCTGTAGTGTGTGCAGCGTCGCCACCACCGTTTTCGGGCTCAGACTATTCATGTAGTGAAACGGGCCGCCCAGAAATGGCGGAAATCCAATGCCCATCACCGCCCCCATATCGCCATCGCCAGAACAGCGAATCACCTGTTCGTCCAGGCAATGCGCCGCTTCATTAAGCATCATCATCACGCACCGTTGCACAATCATCGCCGGATCAAGGTGCGCTTTGGGTGTCACCCCCAGCAAGCGATAGAGCTGTGGATCGGCTTCACGCGCAGGCGCGCGCCACATGCCGCGCAGCCGTGCATAACGCGGTGCGGTATAGCGGTAAAAACCACGGTGATTTTTACGGCCTTTGCGCCCATCACGCGCCATTGCATCGAGCACCGGCGGCGCAGAGAAGCGCTCGCCCAACGCATCAGCCAGTACCGGCACAATCTTCATTGCCACATCGATACCGACCTCATCGAGCAGCGCAAAAGGCCCAATCGGGAAGCCAAAACGCACCAGCGCCTGGTCTATCGATTCAACCGGTTCGCCTTCGAGCAAACAGCGTGCCGCCTCGTTCAGATAAGGTGCCAGAATACGATTGACATAAAAACCGGCTTTGTCCGCCACGATGATTGCGGTTTTTCCCTGTTTTTTCACCAGCGCCAACGCCGTGGCCAGCGTGTGCGCACTGGTTTGCGCCGTGGCAATCACCTCTACCAGCGGCATTTTTGCCACCGGGCTGAAATAATGCAGGCCGATAACCTGTTCTGGCCGTGTCGAGACAGAGGCAATCTGATGAATCGGCAGCGACGATGTATTGGTCGCAAAGACCGCACTGGGCGATGTTATCGCCTCAATGTCACGCACCACCTGCTGTTTAAGCGCCAGCTCCTCCGGCACGGCTTCAATCACCACATCCGCTCGCTCAAACCCGCGATAATCGGTACCGCCGCTAAGACGGCTCATTTGCTGACGCTGTTGCGCCGGCGTGATTTGCCGCCGCTGCACCTGACGTTGCAACTGCTGCCAGCCATCGTGTAGCACCTGGCTCACGCCGGGCAGATGGATGTCTTTAATCCGTACCGGCAGTTGCCCCTTAAACGCACTGACGACGGCAATACCGCTGCCCATCAACCCGCCGCCCACGACGCCAACCTGCCGTAGCCTGTTTGCGGGGGTAGCGGTGGCCGTATTTTTTTTCAGCCGCTGCTGAATAAAGAACAACCGGCGTAATGCCCGTGATGGCGGCGACATCACCAAGTGCCCAAACGCCGCCGCTTCCTGCTGATAGCCTGCGGTTTCACCGTGTTCCAGCCCGGCACGCACCGCTGCCAGAATCTGCCCGATTGCCGGATAATGGCCCTGCGCCTTCGCCTGCGCAATGCGCTCCACCCGCTGGAAAAACCAACGTCGCAGGTAGGGCAGCATCAGTAATCGGTGACGCCAGCTGGCGCTGGCAACTGGCCTCTTACCCTGACGAATCTGACGTATCGCGGCGTCAATGAGCACGTCGGTCGGGACAACCTCATCCACGATGCCGATGCGCCGCGCCTGCATCGGGCGCACGTGTCGGCCAGTTAAAATCAGCTCCAGCGCACGGTCTACGCCGATAAGCCGCGTCAAACGCTGCGTGCCCCCAGCGCCTGGCAGCAATCCCAGTTGCACTTCAGGCAACCCCAAACGCGTACTGTCGTCATCGCTACACACGCGATAATCACAGGCCAGCGCCAGCTCAAGCCCCCCGCCAAGGCAATCGCCGTTAATCGCGGCGACCACCGGAAACGGCAATGCCGCCAGCGCAGCAAGCACCTGCTGGCCAGTTTGCGCCAACTGCTCTGCGGCCTTGGCATTTTCACAGGCAGCCAGCATGCCAATATCAGCGCCGACAATAAATGAAGCCGGTTTGCCTGAGACGATAATCGCCCCGTTCACCGGTGGATACGCCTGAAGTTGCGCCAGAATTCCGCTCATCTGCATGGCAAACTCGGCTCTCAGGGTGTTCACGGTCTCGCCGGGCACATCGATGGTTATCACGGCAATGTTGTCCGAACGCATCGCTAACGCTAACGCCTGCGGCTCGCTGCCGCCAGCGTGCCAGGCATCTGGCCTCGTATCTGTCTTCATGGCTGGCTCTCCAGTACCATTGCCGCGCCTAACCCACCGGCGGCACATGCCGTTACCAACCCCAGCCCGCCGCCGCGACGGCGTAACTCATGCAGGGTTTGCGTTATCATTCGCGCGCCTGTCGCCGCAAACGGATGACCATAGGCTATCGACCCGCCCCGTACATTGAACCGGCCCATGTCAACCTCGCCAAGCGGCGCGCGGCGCTGCAAAACATCACGCGCAAACTGGCTGCTGGAAAACAGCTGCACGTTCGCCAGTGTCTGAGCCGCAAACGCTTCATGCATATCAATCAACGTCAGATCGCCCAGGCCAATACCGGCTCTGTCGAGCGCCAGCGGCGTTGCATAAGCCGGGCCTGCCAGCATGTCCTGATGCACATCAATGGCGCAAAATGCGTAACTGCGCAGATAACCAAGCGGTGTTAATCCCAGCGCTGTCGCGCGTGATTCGTTCATCAGCAATATTGCCGCAGCTCCGTCGGTCAGGGGCGAACTATTGCCTGGCGTCACGCTACCATAACGGCGATCAAACGACGGTTTTAGACGAGAATAGCGTGCGAGGTCGCTATCGCGGCGAAAGGTATTGTCTTCAGAAATCGCGTGTTGATAAGGCGGCACCCAGGTCGTCATCACCTCATCGCGCAGCGCGCCCTCATCCCATGCCTGTGCCGCCAGCTGGTGCGAGCGATGGGCAAAGGCATCCTGACTTTCCCGGCTGATGCCATAACGCTTGGCCATCTGCTCTGCGCAATCGCCCATGCGCAACCCGGTAGAGTATTCCGCGACTGACGGCGCTACTGGCAGTAAATCCTTTGGCCGTAAACGCGCCAACAGCGCCAATCGGCCATGCAGCGTTTTCACCTTTGAGATGTCCAACAAGGTACGCGCCAGCGCTTTGCTCACACCGACAGGGAGCACGGAGGCCGAATCCGCCCCACCGGCAATGCCGGTGTGAATCGCGCCGGTCAGAATACTTTGCGCGACATTGGCAACCGCCTGGAAACTGGTGGCGCAAGCGCGCGACACGCTATAGGCATCAGTGTGAGCGCTCAGGTTGCTGGCCAGCACGATTTCACGCGCGATATTGGGCGCTTCCGGCATTTGAATGACTTGCCCAAACACCAACTGTTCAACCTGCTCGGGCGCTATACCGCTTCGAATAAGCAGCTCGTTCACCACCACCGTGCCAAGTTCTAATGCCGGTACGCCGTGAAAGGCTGTCGCCTGACGGACAAACGGGGTGCGCAGCCCCGCGATAATCGCAACGCGCTCACCGCGCGGGGTCAGCAGCGGCATGGCCTCTTGCCTCATCATAAGCTCATCTCGTTTTCAGTAGCGTTGACGTGCCAAACAGATTTGCACTCAATTGTTAACCTGAAGATAACATTATGCAAACAAGAGAGAAGCAAAGAGAGAACTGCACCACACTGGTAGTGAGTAAGAACGGGGCGGTGAGTGAGAACGGGGCAATAAGAATGATGCGGCCAACCAGAAATGTCAGCCGCAGAAGCAGGTTTACCGCAACCGCCGCATAGCGATTAGCGCAGACCCAGTTGGAAAATCAGGGTTTCAGCCTGGCAGCTAAAGGTAAAGTCCATATCAAGCTGGACGCCGCCTTCAACATCACTAAACCGGGTGCTAATCGCACACGGCTCAGATTCAACGGCACGTGCTTTTTGCGTCAACTGGTCAACCATCTGTTCAGCGCTGTCTCTGTCGCTAAATACGTGGCAGTAAGACGCTGTACAATCAGTATTGTCCATCACGGTTCCCACATCCACACAGCAACAGGCTGCGGTTTCTTCCGCACTGCATTTGTTTATCGCGTTTGTCATGGCAAAACTCCTTGGCAACGACAGCAACTTCTGATTAAGAAGTACACCATCTACTTTATTCTGTGCACATTTTACCTCTCCCGACCACGCCTCACTAGCACTTACTGAATTCAGGGACATTGCGTGACAAAAATCACATTTTAATGTTTTTTTTCAATGAAATACGCTAATGACAACGCGGCAAATGGCGATATTTGTTAACCAAGTCTGATTTTTGAATCATTTTTGCAACAAACACAAAACCAATGGGAAACATTTTATTGTTTTACTTTTATACTTTTTGAAACTGGTCTGATTTGTCAGTCCCCTAACCCCCCCTACAATGCGCGTCCCTTGTTACACGCTTAACAAAACACAAACGTTCAGTGAGGTCTTGGTCATGAGCCAGAAAGTCCTGTTAGAAAAAACATCACTTGCTGTGGCGCTGGCGCTGATGGCATCAAATGCGAACGCTGCGGGTTTCCAGTTGAATTAGTTTTCCTCATCCGGCCTGGGACGCGCTTTCTCTGGTGAAAGCGCTATCGCAGATAACGCCACGTCCGGTAGCCGCAACCCGGCCACCATGACCCTGTTCGATCGCCCGTCGTTCTCAGGCGGAGTCACGTACATCAATCCCGATATTAATCTGCGCGGTGCCAGTTCCAGCGGGAAGGACGCCAACGCTGACAATATTGCGCCGCACGCCTGGGTGCCGAACCTGCATTTCATTATGCCGCTCAACGAGCGCTGGGCAGTAGGCGCTTCCGCTACCACTAACTTTGGTCTGGCGACCGAGTTTAGCGACACGTTCAATGCGGGCTCCATCGGCGGCAAAACGGACTTGAAAACCTCCAACCTCAACCTGAGCGCCGCCTACCGTCTCAATGAGCAATTTAGCGTTGGGCTGGGTGTTAATGCCGTCTACGCCGATGCCAAAATTGTGCGTACTGCGGGGGAATTAGCGCCGGTACTGAACGTCAACCGCAGCGCTGAAATTACCCATCTGGACGGCAAAGAGTGGGGTTATGGCTGGAACGCCGGTCTGTTGTATGAGCTGGATAAAAACAACCGCTTTGGCCTGAGCTACCGCTCCAAGGTCGATATCGATTTCAAAGGCGCTTTCCGTAGCGCCATGGCAGTACCGCGCGGCACCAGCGGCGTCACCATCCCCGGCGACCTGACGCTGAATCTGCCGGAAATGTGGGAGTTATCCGCCTATCACCGCGTCGCGCCTAAGTGGGCGGTACATTACAGCTTTGCCTATACCAGTTGGAGCGCATTTCAGGAGCTGCGCGCGACCGGCAGCAACGGCCAGACGCTCTTCCAGAAAGATGAACATTTCCGCGATGCTTACCGCATCGCACTGGGCACCACCTATTACTACGACGATAACTGGACGTTCCGCACCGGTATCGCCTTTGACGACAGCCCGGTGCCAGCGGACAAACGCACCATTTCGATTCCCGATCAAGACAGGTTATGGTTGAGTGCCGGTACCACCTATGCCTTTAACAAGGATGCATCCGTCGATGTCGGCGTCTCTTATATGCATGGGCAAAAAGTGACTATTCATGAAGCCGGTGTAGCGCCAAATTTGCCAAGCTATAACTTCACCTCAAAAGGCCAGGCGTGGCTGTATGGCGTGAACGTCAACTACCGCTTCTGATCCCCATCGAACCGCAAAAAATAGGGCTGCACACAGGCAGCCCTTATTGTATACGGTGATAAAACCACGATACCGCCAGCCCACCGCTGGTCATGCTATGCGTTATTTTCCTGCATCAATCTCATCGAGACTGCTTTCAATCGACTTGGCATTCGGGTTTGCCACCGGTGCCGATTTTCCATCATTGGCAAGAAAATCATGCCGCTGGAAGTAGGCATCGCGCATCATCAAATACGGATCGGAGGAGTTACGCAGCAGGGCGTCTGAATCCAGCAGGTTCGCACGGGTCTCCAGCCCTTCCACCATCCACTTACCAGCCGTCATCCAGAACGTCAGGTAGCTCAATGGCGGATAGAGCGTATCAACCACACCGCCGCCGTCTTCACGCAGCGTCGCGCTTCCGTAAGCGGGCAAGACCAGATAAGGGCCGTACCCCATACCATAGTGACCGAGTGTGCTGCCAAAACGATGCGGATCTTCCTTCGCAAGCTTAGGATTAGCCATCGTAGCCACATCGATCAACCCGCCCATACCTAACAAGGTGTTCAGGAAGAAGCGGTTGAAATGAATCATTGCCTGATAGGGTTTCCCCTCAGCAAAGTAATTCACCATGGTCGCCGGTTCAGACAGGTTGACGAAAAAATTGGTCAAACCATTGCGGGCGGGTTGCGGCAAATAATTACGCCAGGCTACCGCTGCCGGGCGCACGACGTAAGGATCAAGCAGGTTGTAGTTGAAGCTGAACATGGTTCGGTTGAACCCTTCCAGCGGATCCGAGCGCTGCTCTGGCGGCGAGTTTTTAGAACTGGCGCACCCCACAAGCAATACACTCACCAGGGCAATACCCGTCAGACGAAAATTCATAACCTTCTCTCCCTGCCGAACTTTCATGCAGTCTGCACAGATTGCTGCCTGGCCGCCAGCGTACACAACCACATGTCATTATTTTAATACACCGGGCACGATATCGCCCGCCACACCAGCCACTCAATAACACCAACGCCCCTTAGCTACACGCTAAAAAACGGCGTTGAGAAACGGGCACGATTATACCGGATGCGGATACTGCGGCAATCAATGGCAGAGCGCCAGCGCCAATTGTGCGCCACCACAGCATAACCGCTAACACCGTCTGCAATATCGCTACCGCACCGCAAATAGCGGCTTGTACCAAGGATTTTAAGGCAAAATTGGTGGCGGAGTGAGCAAACGCACCAGTAAAGACTTATGGCCGCAATGAAATCTGGTATAATCAGCGCCGCTACGTCCCCGTAGTTAAATGGATATAACGAGCCCCTCCTAAGGGCTAGTTACAGGTTCGATTCCTGTCGGGGACGCCACCACCCCGTCTCACACCTTCTCAGCAAGTCTAAAAATCCTTTAAAAACAATCAAAAAGAAAAAATCCCTGTCCTACACCATCCAACCAAAGCCTATAGAAGCTCTGCCATTGTGTGTATAAAATTGTGTATATGACAGGTTCGATCTTTTTTCTATACACATATGTTGCTGACTGACATCAAAATCAAAAAGGCCAAACCCCAGGATAAACCCTATACCCTCAACGACGGCAATGGGCTGTCTTTACTGATCGACAGCACCGGTACTAAAGGCTGGCGTTTCCGCTACCGGTTTGCCGGAAAGCCAAAGCTCATTTCGTTTGGCACCTATGACAACATATCCCTTGCTGAAGCGCGGAAGAAGCGAGATGAAGCTAAAGCGATGTTAGCCAACGGCATCAACCCCAGCGATGCCCGCAGGTCGGAAAAATTGTCGCTTCAGTTCTCTACAGAAAATACCTTCGAGGCCATAGCAAGAGAATGGCACGCTTCGAAACTATCAACCTGGTCAGAAGGGTATGCCAAAGAAGTGATACGCTATTTGGAAAAGGAAGTTTTTCCGTTCCTGGGTAAACGCCCGATAGACCAAATCACGCCACTTGAACTCTTGGCTGTTCTGCAAAAAATCGAAAAACGCGGGGCATTAGAGCAAGCCAGCAAGATCCGCCGCCGGTGTGGTGAAGTCTTCCGCTATGCGGTCGTGACCGGACGTACAAGGTACAACCCGGCACCTGATCTAGCCAGCGCCATGAATAAGCCTCAAAGCCAACACTTCCCGTTCCTGACCGAAAGTGAGCTACCTGAGTTTGTCGCTGCGCTAAACAATTACACCGGCAGTAAGATAACTAAATACGCCACACAGCTTTTGATGCTGACCGGCGTAAGAACCATTGAACTGCGTGCCGCAAAATGGGGTGAATTTGATTTAGATAATGCGTTGTGGGAAATCCCGAAAGAGCGCATGAAAAAACGACGCCCGCACCTGGTGCCGCTGTCTACACAGGCAATCGCTATCCTGAAAGAGTTAAAGACACTAACCGGTTACTATGAATTCGTTTTCCCAGGAAGAAACGACACCAGAAAACCGATAAGCGATGCCACTATCAACAAAGTGATAAAAAACCTGGGTTATCACGGACGTTTAACCGGTCATGGTTTTCGCCACACCATGAGTACGATTTTGCATGAACACGGATTTAACAGCGCATGGATTGAAATGCAGCTTGCGCATGTTGATAAAAACTCCATCCGTGGAACTTATAATCATGCGCAGTATTTAGAAGGCCGTAGCAGAATGCTGCGTTGGTATTCTGATTTTATTAATAACCAGCATCTTTAACATCAGTTTCAATATCTTTGACTTGCCTAGATATTCTTTTATTAAAATGATACTCAATTTCTTCATCCTCCATATTTTTCACGCTTTTATTAAAATAATGAGTCAATACGTATGCTTTTTGATCTAAGTCATACTTATCGAAATTGGGAATGTAATTAGTCTCACGTCGATTATGCTTAATCTGATAAAAAGTTCTCACAAACGACTTTAACTTTAAATTAACACAAAATCTTTTACATAACCTTTCCAAAAAAGCATCTAATTCATGTAGCAAAACTTCATCTTCAATCTCTGAAAAGAAGTACATCCACCCTTTTGATTTATTTAGAAATATACAACCTGTAACCCTTAAATTAATTCGCCACTCTAAAAATTTAGGATTCTTTAGTTTCGAGTGCTTATAACCTGTAAATATAGCTAATAGCGACTCCCGTAGATTCTCAACAGACCCTTTTCTAGCCGTAATTTTCTTGCCGAGAAAATAATACCCTAAATATCCGAACTCATCCCTATTCAGATAGCCAACACTAGATTTTTCTGGATTTTTTCTAGGATCGTAAATATTTAGCCCCAAGCGTCTGAAGCGAGATATCAGACTATCCGTTATCGTTGGAGCAACTGATGAGTCACAAAGAATCATTATATCATCGACATATCTATAATATTTAACCCCCGGATTATTACGAAAATGGTTATCAATATTTAGTAAATAAATAGCCGCAAGTATATTGGAAATCGATAATCCTTGTGGGACTCCTCGCTCTGAAAGCAAATCATCATGTTTTGGTTTAGATACTGTTGCTGAGCTAATAGCACTTTGTATCAAAGATAATATTCGCTCATCTCGAATTTTTGCTCGTAGTCTACTTATTAATTTATCATGAATCACTGAAGGGTAAAAATTAGCCACGTCAAATTTCATGAAGTAATTATATTTATTTTCACTCATGACGTTTTTTAGACTTAAAACCATATTTTGTGGTAAATCAAAGACTAAATTTTCTTGATAAACTTCTTGTAAAAAATCACAAATTGCGCGAAATGCAATCTTATCTCGTATAGTAGGTATAGATATTTCCCTAGGGGCTTTTCCTCTACCTTTACTAATAAGTTTTAATTTGTATTTATTAAACTTATAATTCCCAGCAAGACATTTTCGCCGAATTGTTTTTATTTCTTCTTTTTGAAATCTCAAAAATACCTCATGTGTCATATTATCCACACCACAGGCAGAGGATAAAGACACAACATCTTTATAAATTCTTTGGAGGTTTTTAGTTCTAAAGTGTTTTTTAAAAACATCAAATGCACTCATTAAGCCCCTCGCAAAGAGATTAAAATCACAAAAGGGAAAATAAATAGTAATATAAAAACAGTCACATTACGAAAAATGTAAAACCAAACTTGAATTTTATGCCAGTAAGATGGAGTCTTAGTTAATAGTGTTTTATCGCTAGTATTACTATACTCATCAACTATTGCTTTGATGAAGTCTCTTTCAAGATGATTTTCTGATGCTGCCAGTATTGATTGATACTCTTTATCTAACTCAATAACATTTTCACAACTTAGGGAGGTTGTGTGTATTACACTAAGCTTTTCATAACATTGTTTAATAAGCATCGCCCGCCCTTTATAATTCATATTATTGATGAATAGGGTAAGCGCAAGAATTAACACAGATAAAGCGACCATAATAACTGATTCATTATCATTAGTTGGAGGCTTCACAAGTGAATAAATCGAGTAAGATACTAAAAAAGAAGAATACCAAAGTAATAAAAATTGAGAGTAATAATCCAAATTCAACAGTCTACGCTCAGATTTAATTTTAGCCTTACGCGTCCACCATATTTTATCAGAGAAAGCATTAGTCATTATTAGTCCTTAAAAGAGTGAGACGCCTTAGGTAGTAATCGTGTAACGCCTGTAAACAGACTAGTAGAACTAGAGGACAAGCCTCCCAAAATTAGTTGCACCCAGCAGGCTGGATGATCGCAAAGCGATACGTCTCGAACAAAAGAATACTACTGTTTTTCATTTAAAAAAACCTGAAACAGACAAAATCGGCACTACACCGCACCCGCCTGCGGTTTTCGTAGTCATGAAATTTTTCAGTTTTCCTTTTCTACAAACCATAGCGCCAGCCCGTGCGGTGCCTGGGCTATCAGCGTACACAGCCCGACTGAAATGATTGAAACACATTTCAGCATTTTTCAGTTTTCAGGCTTTTTGGGGGAAGGGAAATACCATACAAATTGGAGATTATCTACATGACTGGAAAGGATATTTTTTATTTTGCGTGGATTTTTCGGCAACGAAGGGATCACGATAAAACCAGCCAACGCTCCGGCAATCCCTTGCCGGATGCGGCTTACACGCGAATGGCAATATTCAGCACACTGAAAAACGTGAACGGTGAGAACACAGAGACAAGGAGCCTATCAGCGCCGACTTTGCGCCGTGGCGCTCACCGGCCCTTGCGGTCTACTCACCTTTTGGTCGTCATCCTGTGCCTGGCTTAACAGGTCGATCATTTCCTGGCGTTTGTCTGGTGCGATGGCATCAATCATGTTTTTCATCAGTCGGCCATGTGTCAACGCACTGGGGCTTAAGGTATGTGAAAAGGTCATGTTCATCACAAACGTGTGACCGCATTCCATATTGCTACAGGCGCAGTAGATATCGGCAATCTGTGGATGTTTGCGATTGGTCTTTCGCACCACCGCCAGCGAACTACATTCAGGACAATACACGCGCATTACTCTCATCAGTTCCTCACCTTTTCTTCACCTACCGCCCGCCAGGAAAAAAGCCCTTACGAGCGGCCATTCCAATTGTCTGTCTCTTCTCTGCGCGTGGTAACAGCGGTAACACTGGTAACAGCCTTGATATATCTAACTTTTCTCTGTTACCTCTGTCTTATTCCTGCTGGTAACGCTGGTAACAAACTTGTAAGTGTTACCACTGTTACCAGTGACTATGCCTTACTGGTAACAGGTTTCCCCCTTGTCCTGCCTGTCTGTTACCAGTGTTACCTCTGTTACCTCAGAAAAATAAGATACGCGCGAGAATTACCCTAAAACGCTGCTGTTAAACTGGTACACCCGCTTGACGCCTATTTCTGGCAGGCGGATGTTTTTCTGTGTCCGGCTGGCATCATCCGGTAAGTCCAGATACCCCGCCCTGGCACACAACTGCGCCACCTTTTTGGCATCAAACCCCTGACAGATTTCTTTCCAGCCAGATGGCAGCACATAGAAAAGCGTGACGGCTTCTTTGCTGTGGCCACCTTTCACCACCTGACGAAACCCCACCATATTGGACGGGCGACTTTGCTCGTTATGCCAGTCAGCAAAACGGCTAAACTGGTTGCGCGTCATAAAGGTTTTCACCTGCTCCAGTGCGGCCGCTTCTTCCTGATTGGCTGCATGACCACGATCAGCCATCCACGCCGCCAGGCAGCTTTTGGCCGCCTGCAATGCTTCCCCGGCAGGCCAACCGGTTATACCGGCTTGGGTTGCCAGCTCTCCGGCCATTGCCACCAGCGCAAAGCGCGTGACCGCCCTGCCCACCTGATTACCGGCATCCTGCGGCGTCATCTCGCGGGTGTAGGTCTTTAACAGGCTTTTGGCTTTGGTCGTCATACCGGGCAAATCCGCCGTCAGGTGATGCAGCCAGGCACGAAACGCCGTGCCGTGGTATTGCGTTACCGCCTGCTCTAAATGCTCGGCCAGCGCCTTGCCTCCGGCAAAACCGTGCAATGTTTCAAATACGCCGTATTTACCGGAATCACTGGGGATTTGTACCATCCGCACTTCAACCCCGGCATAGGTTCGCTCCCCGGCATTGGCGGCATGTTCCACTAGCGATAATTCTCCGGTAGACAAAAACAGCAGACACCAACGGCTGGTTTCCCTGACACTGCCGTCCGTTCTGGCCCGCGCTTTGCCCTGGCCGTTCGCCAGCATATAGGCGATATTTCCGGCTTCGCGCCCGTCCACTTCGCGGATTTCATCCAGCATCAGGGCGGCATCATTACGGCGGCTGGCGGTGCCTTCCAGCGCGTTGCCCGTCGCTCGCCAGGTATGCCAGTAATCCGCGCCGCCACAGACTGACGCTGCTACTTTCATGGTGGTGGTTTTGCCGTCCGTTGATTCCCCTTTCAGGTGATAACCACCGCCGCCGACACCGGCCAGTTTCAGCAGTGGTGCAGCAAAAGCCAGGCTAACTGCAAATGCAACACGGGCATTACCCACGCAATACCGTGCGACCTGTTCACGCCAGTCCGCCAGTGATCCGGCAGTACGAAAATCACGCCCCTGAACACAGGCCGTTTGCAGGATCACCGTATCCGCCTCATCGCCGATCACTTCGTCCTGCAACACGTATACCGCACCATGCCAGCCAGTTTTGTCTACACAGGTCACTTTGCGGTCAGGCTTGCACAACGAGATATATTCCATCAGGTGCGCCCGCGCCTGGCCGTTAGTGTTGATGTACGACAGCCCATTAACCAGCAGCACCCGGCGTAACTCTTCCCCGCTGCCGCCCAGCATTTCCATCGGCATCGCCCATTTTCTCTGGATGCCGTTGGTATCTTCCCACTCCAACAAGCGGCCGTAGTTGCTGCCGTCAATGTCACAGGTAATGGCTGTTACCCGCAGCGGGCTGCATATCTTGATATTACGAATTTCCACATCGCCATCGGACTTGTTCACCTGCTTGTCAAACCACAGATATTCCTGGGTAAGCCGGAACCCCTGCGGCAGACGGGTTTTACCTTTGCCATAAAGCACCATTTCCTCCCGAAAGGCTTCTTTGGCCCGTTCCGGGCCATGCTCCTGTCGAAAGTCATCCCAATCAGCTTTATGGCGCGTAGGGGGAAGTGTCACCCAGCCATCGACCGCTTTCGCAGCCTTCTCCGCCCACTGCCTGCCGGTGTTTTCTTTACCATCAATCAGATCATTGTCACCGGCAATCACCAGCCGAACCTCCGGCCAGCGCAACCGGAACGCCTGCGCCACATTCAGCAGATTACTGGCGGCCACCGCCGCCACGGTGATCCCCTCCGTCATTGCGGCCACGGTTAACGCTGTGGCGTAGCCTTCGGTGATTGTCACCTGCTCTGGCATGGCTTCCGGCACCGGCTGAACAGCAATAAATCCCCCGCTCAGTACCGAATTTGGCAACAGCCGCTTATCCCCCGAAGGGCTAATCAGTTGAGCACCGATAATCTGCCCGTGGATATCGCTCACCGGCAACAGCAGCGAACCGGTAGGAAAGGCCACACCGCCGCTACGTTGCTCATGGCTAATCAGGGGCAAAGACAGCCCCGTTAACCCTTTACTGGTGAGATATACACTGTCGCCGGGTGTACTCTGCGCCCGCAAATGCCGGTAAGTCGCCTGAAACAGACGGCGCTTTTCGCCATCGTCAGTATCCTTTCTGGCGGGCGAATCAGCAGGCTGTTGCACCACCAGTAACGACAGCACGGCAGCCACAGCATCAGCCGCAGTTTTCGCGTCATAGCCATTGACCCGTTGCACCAGGTCTAAGCCGTCACCATGACCGCACTGATTACAGAACCAGGTGCCGCGCCCCTGTTTATCATCAAACCGAAAACGATCAGACCCGCCGCATGTTGGGCAGGCTCCATGCCTGCCATTTCCCGGTACGCTTATCCCTAATGCCGGTAAAATCTGCCCCCAGCGGCCATTGGCCGCCTTTACTGTCGATGACAATTGATGTTTATGCGTCACACGCCCCCCCTTCATCCGGCGATAGCGCTTCTGACATAAACGCATTATTGCTAACAGCATCATTGAGCTGTTCATGCACACATTCAAAGACCGCTGCCACGCTTTCTACATTGAGGGGTTGCGTCACCATACCGTCACGATCACGCAATAGATCCGCCATTAATCCGGCAACCAGCATCTCCCTTTGAACTGTTTCATCACCACACTGGGTGTGGGCACATGGAAAATTAGCGTTATTCATAGGTATCCTCCGGGTTATCTGGCTCCGGGGATTCATTAAGGCGATATAACAGGTTCAGGCGTTCAGCCAGAATAAATATCAGGATCTCTCGCACTTCCAGCTGATCCAGTTCAATCAGGGCATAGGCCAGCGCACGACATTGATCAAGCACCTCATCCAGTTCCAGCGGGGTATCATCAAACATGGCGACCTCCGATAACCGGCAAACGCCCTGCAAAGGCAAGAACATAATCACGCGCCAGTAAACGGCGGGCACACTGTTCATTGGGAGCCACCACGCTTTCACGGTGTGGTACGGCATCAATATCTGAACGGCGTACAGCCAGGAATAGAAAGACAAATTCAGGGTGAGTTTGGGTAGGGGTCGCAACCATAAAGGTAGCCTCCTGTAACTGGGTAAAATACCCACCACCTGAGTTCCTACACTGCGGGTGGTGGACTGAGCAGGGGTAGGAATACCGGCGTTACAGGAAACCGGCCAGCCCGAAGGCTGCCCTGCCCAGCCCACCATTGATTCTGCATGGCAAAAAGCCATTTTCGATAGGTGTGCAAAAGCATCGACAATAAAAAAGACGCATGGCGCGTCTGGTGTCGCCTGTAAACGTTTCGGGTTCCTACGCCCGGTTGCCGATTTTGCGGCAACGGGAAAACTATACCCCCCGTTTTCTGGTGACAGCAAGCGGTTTTTATCCGAACTCCTACGATTGACGGGAAACGTTATCGCGTACATAGTCCTTCCTGTTCTCATGGATGAGACACTCCTGATATGACAGAAACACCCGGTGCAACCACCGCACCGGGTGTTTTTTGGCCCCGCCTCAGCCACCGGAAATAGCAGCAAACCAGCCAGATGGCGACAAAGAAAAATGACAAGGAATAGGCTGACTACAGTGGATCGGTTTCCCCCGACGCGAGAAATACGCTCGATTACGACTAAAACTCAGCCGGGATGTTCCTCCACTGGCTGGGCTGTCAGTAACAGCCAACCCACTGAGATAAAAACGCCCTTCTGACGGAAAATCCTCAGCGACTTCAATCGAGCAAAACAGTTTTTGCCCGTTCTCGTTGTAGCGCACCAATCTGGCCGTTGGCCGGATACGCACATATAAGCGCATCTCCCCCTGATGGATTTCATGCCGGGCCGCCAGCACTTCCCCCAGGTTATCCGCATCACGCCGGTGCTCTTCCCAAATCAACGCGGTATAGCGCTTGGGATCGTAGGTTTGTGCCATATCGATAAGCCATTCCGGCTCAATGTAACGCCCGTCAATCGTTGCCCCTTGCGTGGCAACACAAAACCACCCCGTACTTAACTGTGAATCGTTCATCCCGTCCTCACTGCACTAACGTCACGGCGTTTTCATCAGCAGCGGCATATAAGTACCCATCCCCCAGCGCATAACCTTCATTACGCAAATAGCTATGCTCATAAACCTTGCGGTCATCGATAAAGGCCGCTCGGAAATAACGGGTATTCATCTGCGTGTAGACGTGTAAATTGTCCAGAGTGGTGACAGCCAGGCGTTTTCCCGGCATAAACGGCGGTACAAAGGCAAAGCGCCCGGCTACAGAGCTGGTCGCCATCTGTGCAGCAGCCGTATCAGCAGGTTTGTCTGCCATCATGAACAGTCGTAACCGTTCCATTGCCGCCAGTTCTGCCCCGACCAACACCACCAAGCGCGGATCATCCCGAAAACCTTCTGGAATTTTTTCAGTGATTAAATGGTTTGCCAGTGCATCCAGATGGGGGAAATGCCCTCCCGGCCCCAACGTAAAGGCATCCGTCAGAACCTGAGAACCGCCGTTGAACTGCTTGGCCAGCGCGTGCCAGCCTAGGTTGACATCCTGACCTCTGGGATATTTTTCGGGGCGGGTTTCCGGTGAAATAAAGGCACCATTAAAGCCGATGCGCAGGATATCCAATGCCATCACACGATCGAAGAAATCAGATACCACACGGGTAAAGTGTTCAATGCCTCCCAAATTGGCAATGGCAGACATCTGGTGATAACTGAGCGACGCGCACGTATCCGTTTCAACCAAAACATAAGGGGTGCCATTCACTGCCAGCGGTTTGTTAAAACGCCCGTTAAGACTGCGCCCGGTATGCAGGCTATTATCACCGAGCGTAATCGCCTGCCCGGCCCCGTCATCCACATCAAGCAAGGTAATGCCCTGCATCATCCAGCCCGATTCCATCAGCGCGATACGCAACTGTTTCTCAGCACCAGCCGAAATAGTAAAGCTGCCTTTTTCTTTATTAATAAATTGCACACCACGGGTAAAATTTCGATGAAACTCCCCCGCCAATGCCGGAGCATTAACGTGAATCATGGTTATTTCCTTTTTAAATGGAGTGATAAACTTGGTTAGATATCGCTTTTCATTAACCTTTGCTTTTTAGAAAAAGCAACTTTCCCAGGCAACATGGAATCTACATAATCGGCAACCGGCATTAATTGACGAAATAGCTCACCATCAGCACTGTAATAACACCGGCATAATTCTGCTTTTTCAACACCGTGGTGATTTAACTCATATTTATCCGTAGGAGTACGGCAATGGTTTACTACTTTCTGAATAGCCGACTGTAATGCATCCATTGTTTTCCAGGCACTAATATGTGATTTTTCTTCCAACCCACAGGGGTGTAATGAAACCTGATAGGTATAAGCGGGCAACTCGATAATCGGTAGTTGTTCCATTACCTTATTTCTCAGCCCCTTGATACGCTTACTCAACATATCCTCAACCACCGGACGCAACAGCCCTAATAATCCCAGTCGAGCATTTAATACTAACCTGGCTCGTTCAGCGTTATCTTTCGCCCGTAATGCCTTATCCTGTGTTTGCCTTAATGCTTCTTTAAGTGACATACGCCATTTAGCTGCATCAAAAGCCCCCTGGCTAAGATTGGTGAGCAGACTCTCACACTGTACTTTTTCACGTTCGGCTTCCTGGCTTGCTTGGCGTGCCGCGTCGCAGATAGCCGTACCGCGCTCAACCAATGCGTTAATTTCTTCAGCGTCGCACCGATACCAGGACGCACCATAGCCGGTCAGCACTTCAAACTCAGCTAACAATCGTTCCATTTTGAATAAACGGTAAATCTCAATCACCCGAATAGCAAAACCACCATCACCGTGATCAGTTTCAAAAGGGATCGAAACATACGCCGCAATAATATTCATTGATGGGCTATGCTTACAAAAAGGAATTTTTTTCATTTCATGCTCTTTCTATTCTTCAAACTATCATTCAATCCAATCATTAACCTCATGCTCCACCCACGCTACAGAGTTTTCTCCAATAGACACATTCAGTGGAAACAATCCTTCTTTCATTCGGCGGTAAAGTGTTGAACGCGGCAACCCTGTTTTTGATATCACATCCTTCAGACGGATTAATCGCACATCATTATTTTCATTAATAGATAAACTCATACATTCCCTTCCTCAAAACAAATACAATTAGACCATGTGAGAAAATCTCAGATTAGGTAAGAACCGGTTGGATAGATATAGAGTTACATCTTAATGCCACCATGTAAATATGCAGGATTTGTAACAGCGGCGTGTGAAAAAGAATAACAGATCTTATTATTTTTGTTCTTACCACTCCTCACCTGTATTCACCATTATTCACCTATATTCAACAATTTGAAGCTCACGAAATAATCTTTTGTAAAGAAATGAAAATAACAAGAGAAATAGACAGAGTGCAGCCATGTCCTAATTCAGTAAGGCAGAATAAAATTTATCATAAATGCGTATAACTACATGTATAAAACAAAATAAAAAACAAGAAAATACTTAAAATTCAATATTTTATTTATTAAATTCCATTCCTGTCGGGGACGCCATCGACCCGTCTCACACCTTCTCAGCAAGTCTAAAAATCCTTTAAAAACAAGCAAAAAGAAAAAACCCCTGTCCTATACCATCCAACCAAAGCCTATAGAAGCCCGGCCATTGTGTGTATAAAATTGTGTATATGACAGGTTCTGTCTTTTTTCTATACACCGTCTTTTTATACCCTGTCTTTTTATACACCGTCTCATACGGCAGAGCACGGCCAATGTCCGTCGGCAAACTGCGCGTTGCCTCTTGTCGATGTCGTGAATAAGGAATAAGGCTGAGAGGATGTTATCTGATCGGGCGCGTAAATGTGGCGACTCGTTTTAAAATACAGGTAAGAGCAAATAGCCGAGCCAGGCCCGGCTAAAGCGGCTTTATTTAGAACTGTCGATACTGGCCTGCGTAAAGGCCGGATAATCGCCAGGCTTACCGGCATTGAGATTGGAAAGAAAGTTGCTGTCTTTCATTGGAATATCAGCTGATTCATAATTAAAAGAATTCAATTTATTACGCATTTCCTGATTGCTGATGCCATCACCATGAATGGAATACCAGCTAACGATATCAGGTGTGACGAACGTATTGTAAGGGTTTTCCGCCTGTTCACCGAAATCGGCAAAACGGAATGCATGCGTCAGCGCGCCGTCTTTATGGTAAACAAACTTCAAATGGCCGCTTTGCTTATCGATATTCGAGGCAGCCGTTGTCGTCAATTTACCGTGAGCGCTGAAACTCCCGTGCGTGACCGCACCGTTTTTTGTCCAGACGGCGGCATATTCCCAGTCATGACGATGGCCGCTATTTACGCCAGCCAGTATTTGATCTTTCAGAAAATACAGCGCATAAAAATGACCGCAATAACGATTGCCGCCGTTGTTAATACACGCATAGCGGTGCAACGTATTTGATTTATCCAAGAAGGTCTTCCAGCGACATGCACCGGTCAGGCTCCCCGTCGGTTTCTGGCCGCCATTTTGTTGCCCGCTGCGGCTCACCCCTGCGCTCGGCAGGCAACCATCGGTATCAAAATCAAATACGGGCGCAATAGCGGCAGCATTCACCCCCGCTGGCAACGCCTGATCTAATTTATCAAAATCATCAGCATTCGCGGAAAACATGACCCAGAAAGGAAGGGTGGCCAGAACAGCGGTTTTCTTTAAAAACATATCATCTCCTGTTTCTGTTTTACTTACATTGGGCATCATTGCCCATAAGTGCTTTTTACGGCAAAGAAAGCGTATTCTTTATGTGATGGGAAATATTTGCACAAAACAGACATCAAAATATAAAAACATCTTAGTCATCAGATTAATAAAAAAACAATCAAAAAATAAGATAAAAAAGGCATAACCACCCTGACAGCCGTTTATTTTTAAAATAACCGACCGTTTCTCCAGCCAATAATGCAAATTTGCATCAAGATTTAGATATCGCCGCTAATATATCAATAAAAATTCACGCAATTGAAATATTTTCTTTTTAAATAATTGGTTAAATCTTCTTTTATTCTTCATATTGTAAAAAACCCTGATGTCATAAAACCGAGAAACCCCTTAAAAAATAAATAGCAGATGCATTATTTACGCTGCGCCATTATTGGTATTAAAAATAAAATATCTTCAGCGGGCTCAACCTTCCGACCTTTTGCTGTTAATGACGCAACACAACGCGGGCCATTCCCACCAACCGCTATTGACGCCGAGCACTATTGACACCAGGCGCGATGGCAGGAGGCCGCGCGCTGAGACTCCTGATGGATGACAAGCATTCGTTGTGACAAGTATTCATCATGACAAACATTAATCGTGACAAACATTAAAAAAGTAAGAACAAATTCAACCAGCGTATTTACTCATCAGGCCATTCCTGATTCGATGACAAACCGCATCAGGCCATACACACAGGTTACAGACAGGCTTACCATCGCGGCAGGCTCTGACTCCTCCGTCAATCACAAGGATATTTCATGAAAAAACTGACGTTCGCTGCCAGTGCGCTGGCGGCTGCACTGGCGTTAACCGGTTGTACCACTACGCATCAGCCGGACGCACAGGCTGCGCTTTCTCATCAGTCGGTTCTTGCGCTTAACTGGTTTCAGCAATCGGGTGAATACCAGGCATTGTGCTATCAAGCCTTTAATTCAGCCCGCGTAGCATTCGACGCCGCTCAAACCGCAGCAGGCAAGAAAAAAGTGGTGGTGGTCGATATAGATGAAACCATGCTGGATAACAGCGCATACAGCGGCTGGCAGGCTAAACAAGGCCAACCGTTTAGCCCGGCAAGCTGGACCCGCTGGTCACATGCAAGCCAGGCGCGGGCGATCCCCGGTGCGGTAGAGTTCGCCCGTTACGTCAACAGTCATGGCGGCCAGGTGCTGTATGTGTCCAACCGGCTGGAAAGCGAAGCGGCAGACACCCAAGAGAACATGCGTAAACTCGGTTTTCCAAACGTGAATGATCAGACGCTGTGGCTGAGTAAGGGAAATAGCAACAAGCAGGCGCGCTTTGATGAAATCAGCGCAAAAGGCAACCAGATTGTGCTGTATGTCGGCGATAATCTGAATGATTTCGGCGCAGCGACTTACCACAAATTGAACGATGAGCGCCGGGCATTCGTCAGCGCTAACCGGGCCAAATTCGGCACTCAGTTTATTGTGTTGCCAAATCCGCTCTACGGCGACTGGGAAAGCGGGCTGGACAAAGACTACAACAAGCTGTCGCCAGAGCAGAAACTGCGGGTGCGTGAACAGCAGTTGCGCGCCTGGAGCGGGCAGTAATTGACGCTTCGCCGCCCCTCTGCCACAGACAACACCGCTCGGCCATAAACAACGGGGCTTGCGCCCCGTTGTTTATACCCCGATGGTCAGCCGATAAACGGCGACCAGCCCTGCATACCGCCTATTTTGCGTAAGCCGGGCGTTCGGTGACTTCCGGAACGGCCTCGCTCAGGTCAGCACCGGCCTGTTTGTCTCGGCTCTCTGCATTGGTCAAATAGCCATAGAAAACCCCGCGCGATATCGCCATATTCGCTTCTTGCGCATCGATATCTCCGCGCAGTTGCGCATTCCCGGACACCACCAGCCCGGGAACCGTTAACCCGAGCGGCCAGAGTGCGGTATTGGCCTGCGCGTTATCTTTAATCACCGCATCACCCTGAACCACCGTCAGGCCGCTGATGCGGGCGTTATCCGATACCGTGCCACCGATGACCATCGCATGGTCTTCAATGCGGGCGTTACCTAACACGCTGCCGCCCAGCACTTTGGCATACGGCCCGACATACGCGGTGTCATCCACCTGTGCGCCTTCGGCAACCCAGCCGCCACCGTTACGATGGCGGTGGCCATTAGCCGTCGGCGTTGGTGCATTCGGTTGACTGCCATCGGCCCAGGCATTGGTCAGATCCACCGTCCAAGGGTAGCGATACACGCCGTAGTAAGCCTGATCCCATTTAATTTTGTGCATCTCTGTCGGTGTCCCCATCACCACCAGATAGATATTTTCACCTTTCTTGATAGAGAAATTATTAACGGTGTTACTGGCACCACGCTGTAACGCACTGTAACGCGCCTTACCTGATGCATTGACCGCCACCAGACCCCAGCGCCAGTCGGAATCAGGCGACACCAGTGCAACCGGATCGTTTTTAAGGCCGGGGAAGCGATTGACCGCCGCCACATTCTGGACAACACCGTTGAATTTCACGCTGATCCGGCTGGCACCACTGTCTGGTATTAGTCGCACCACGTTGTAACCCCAGCGCTGCGGTGCCTGCTCGTAGAGTACGCCAAAACGACGCGCGCCTGAGGTATTGCTGATAGGATCAAGCATTGCGACACGCAGAAGTCGATGTGAGTTGCCGCCATTTGGCTCGAAGGCGTCATAGCCGCCCACGATGCGGCGATAAACCGCGCCCTGGTTATAGCCATCCGGGTCAGTATAGTCCCAGCCAACATTACGCAATGCCCAGTCGCCAAAGAAATCGTTCAGCTCAGACTGGCTCCAGCCCATGTTACTTTTCAGCACACTAAACGGATCGGCCGTCGCCTGCCCAGGATCGCCTGATTTCGGCGCTTTCGCCCACAAATCATTGACGGCTTTATAGCCGTAACGGTTTTTCAGGTTTTCCAGGAACATCCAGCCGCCATAGCGGGTACGCGTGTTGCCAAGATACAAATGCGGCGTATTAATCGCTTCTTCCACCCGGTCAGTCTGAGTATGGTGAAGATCATCCAGTTGGTGAGTCATCCAGTCAGCGTGGGCCTCCCAGAACCACCCCATATAATTGATACTGCCCGGCGCAGTGGCCTGAAAACCGCCGGTCTGACCTTGCAGCGCATGTGCCAGCTCATGTGCTATCGCCCATCCGATCGACCATGTGTTCTTCAGCTCTTCCGTGCCAATCCACATTGCCATACTGCCATTCGACGCCAAGCCACCGGTCAACGCAAACGTCGGGTCGAGGTGGACGTTAGCTTTGAGTTTCACCTTACTGTTGCAATAAGGCTCTGGGAACTTAATCTGATTAACGTACTTGTCCCAGGCTTGCTCTAACCGCTTTGCCGCTGCCTCAACGTCTTGCGTATTCAGTTTGCCCGCATCGCTGTCTTTCCAGCGAAAAGCAAAATGCGCGCTCTGATATTTCACGGCGGGCATACCTGTCACAGACGTATCGGCCTGCCAGTTACCTGCGATGCAGGTTTCATCGGCGAACGCCGGAGTCAATGTAAACAAGCCACCGAGAATCAACGCACCTTTGACCATCCGGGTCACAGTCCTGATATGTACCATCACGTCATCCTTTAACTGAGTTCTTCACTGTGCTGACCGCGCGTTACTCCTGATTTACGCCGCAGCACACGATGTCCCTGACGAAAAGGGAACCGGCTACCCGATTCCCTTTTCATGTTGATACTGTCTTTAGTCGGTTATTATTTAGCGTAAGCCGGGCGTTCGGTGACTTCCGGCACGGCCTCGCTCAGGCTGGCACCGGATTGCGTGTCTTTCACCGCATCGGCATCAATGAAACCGTAGAACACGCCGCGCGATGCCGAAGCACCACGGATTTCCGCATCGCCCCGGAATTGCGCCGTACCCGAGACCACCACGCCCGTTTCAAACGCTCCCGGGCCTTTAAAGACGGTATTCACCTGGGCGTTGTCTTTGATAACCGTGTCACCCTGAACCACTGTCAGGCCACTGACGCGGGCATTGCCAGACACCGTGCCGCTTAATACCGTGGCATGGTCTTCAATGCGGGCATAGTCGAGCACTTTGCCGCCAATCACGCGCGCATAAGGGCCGACATACGCCGTAGACGCCACTTCCGCGCCAGCGGCTACCCAACCACCGCCATTGCTGTGACGACGCCCATTGGCCGTCGGGGTCGGAGCGTTTGGCTGCGCGCCTTCCGGCCAGGCATTGGTCACATCCACCGTCCAGGGGTAGCGATACAGCGAGTAATACGGCTGATCCCAGGTTATCTGATGCATTTGCGACGGTGTCCCCATCACCACCAGATACAGCCCTTTATCGTTAGATTTCACCGCGAAATTGCTGAGTTTGGCCGCCGCACCGCGCTGTAATGCGCTGTAGCGTGCTTTACCAGCTGAGTCGATCGCCACCACCCCCCAGCGCCAGTCGGAGTCTGGCTGCGTCAGGGAAGCGGGTTCGTTTTTCAGCCCCGGCAAGCGGTTAACCGCAGGCACGCTTTGCACAATCCCCTGGAATGACACGGTGACTTTGGTCGCTCCGCTGTCTGGCAGCAGGCGCACGATGTTATAGCCCCAACGCTGAGGCGCCTGATCAAACGGTACAGCAAAACGACGCACGCCTGATGCGCTCACCGGCTCCAGCGACGTGGTGCGCAGCAGTTGATCGGCCGTTTGCTGTGACGGCGTTACCGCGCCATATCCGCCATAGGTACGGCGATAGAAACTCCCGCGATCATAGCCATCCGGGTCGGTGTAATCCCAGTTCACATTGCGCAGCGCCCACTCGCCAAAGAAGTCATTCAACTGCGACTGGCTCCAGCCCATGTTGTTTTTCAGCACGCTGAACGGATCGGTAGTGTTCTGCTCTGCGCTGCCGACTTTCGGTGCCTTGGCCCAGAGATCGTTAACGGCGCTATAACCGTAACGGTTTTTCAAATGCTCCATGAACTGCCAGTTGCAGTAACGATCGCGGGTCGAACCGAGATACATATGCGGGTAGTTGACCAGCATGTCAGAGCAATGCGCCGAGGTGCCACGGTATTCATCTAGCTGATGCGCCATCCAGTTCGCGTGAGATTCCCAAATCCAGCCAACAAAGTTTTGATTGCCGTAAGACTGGTAGCTACCGGTTTGCCCCTGCAACGCATGGGTGAACTCATGCGCCAGTCCCCAGTGATCCAGCAGTGTACCGGGGCCTATCCACATCCCCATGGTGTTACCATCAGCCACACCGCCGGTGAGACCAAATGAGGGGTCGATGTGAATATTCGCCTTGTACTTGGTGGTGGCATTGCAATAAGGCTGCGGGAATTTGATCTGGTTGATGAACTTATCCCAAATCAACTCCAGTTGTTTACCTGCGGCTACCACATCAGCCTGTTTGACCTGATTACTGCTCCAGCGAAAGGCAAAATGGTCTGTTTGATACTGTACTGCGGGCATATCTCTGACATTACTGGCTTGCCAATTCCCTGCCACACAGGTTTCATCAGCATATGCAGCATTCGCTGCCAGCAGGCTACCCGCCGCCAGCAAGCAGCGCCCCAGAGAAAGCGATTTTTTTATCTGCGACATAAGTCCGTTTTCCGAGCATGATAATAATGAGGTAACGCCTTCTTACGTTTCAGTGTTCTTATTGTTCCAAGGTTCTTACGTTCCAAGGTTTTTACTTTCCAACGTTTTTACCTTCCAATACGGGAAAGCTTCCCACTTAGACGTAAAAAGGCAGCCAGAGGTCTTCATGACCCTTCGACTATCGCCCCGTTTCTTTACCGTAATGGCTGAACCCTATTGTCGTGTTCATGGGGGATAGCCATCCATACATGAGATGGATTCATTAATAATATTACACTTCCAAACACAGTGATACGAATGCCTGACGCCTTGCTGACAAAAGCAGACACATTACATTCATTTGTTTTTAATAAAAAAACAGATGAAATCGACTAAACAGAAAAACTCAGCAGATCTCACCAGTAATTTTTGATTAAAAAAATCATTAGTATGAATTCATCATCACACAGACAATGTTGTTTATGAGACGCATTATCGATAACCTTATGCGACGGTATTTCTCTTTTTTATTCACTAAGGTCATCGTATGCAGGCATCAGACAGGCGTATGCCGGAAACACGCGTTACATCATTGCTCTCTGGCTGGTATCACACCGGGTGGCGGCGTTTGTGCCTGCTGGCGCTCGTGATACTCAGCGGATGCGACGCCCCGCCAACCGCCCCGCCCCCCGCTCGCGCCAGTCAGGTATCTGAAGGCTGGCCGCGCACGCTGCAAACACCGAAAGGCCCGCTCACACTGACGCAACCGCCGCGCCGGATTGTCTCCACCAGCGTGACGTTAAGCGGCACCCTGTTGGCGATTAATGCCCCCTTAATCGGTTCTGGCGCTACCAGCCCCAATACCGCCGTTTCCGATGAGCTGGGCTTTTTTCGTCAATGGAGCGAACAGGCTAAAGCGAGGGGGGTGAAAGCGCTGTATATCACTGAGCCAAATGCCGAGGCGATTGCCGCAGCCGCGCCCGATCTCATTATCATCTCCGCTACCGGCGGCGACTCCGCGCTCAAACTCTACGACCAGTTATCTGGCGTTGCGCCAACGCTGGTGGTGGATTACGGCGATAAAAGCTGGCAACAGTTAGCGGAATATCTGGGGTATGCCACGAGCCATGACAGCGATGCCAAACGCGTGATAAGCCATTTTGAACAGCGGGTGTTGCAGGTTAAACAAGCGATTGTCTTACCGCCGCAGCCGGTATCCGCACTGGTGTATTACGAAGATGGGCGCGGCGTTAACCTGTGGACGCGAGCTTCTGCACAAGGGCAGCTACTCTCGGAGCTGGGTTTTCAACTGGCGGCCCTGCCGGATAATCTGCCCACCGAAACCCGGATGGGGAAACGGCAGGATATCGTGCAGATTTCGGGAGAGAACATGGCCGCCAGCCTCAACGGTCAATCACTGTTGCTGTTTGCTAACGATGACAATACCGTTAACCGGCTTATCGCCAACCCGTTTCTCAGCCATCTTGAGCCGGTTATGCAACGGCGCATCTGGGCGATGGGCGCGGATACCTTCCGCCTCGATTATTACAGCGCCAACAATATGTTGACGCAAATTGAGCGGTCTTTTGCCCCGCCGACAGCCCAGTAATTCGGTTGCCGTTTTGCCCGCTACGCGGCGCTATCGCCAGGCTGGGGGTCTTCCACCTCAGCCTGACCAAAACCGCTGTGGCGCAATGGCCGAACCAGCAAAGACAGCAGCGCCGTTATCGCTATCGCCGCACCGGCAAACGACAGAATGCTCATCGCCGGTGCCAGCAGTTTCCCCATCACGCCCAGCGCCAGCGCGCCGCCAGAATCGCCGCACACATCTTGCGCGCTGCCAAGGCTGTTCACCCTGCCAAGCAGCGCATCCGGCGTGTGGCTTTGAATCAACGTAAACTGCAACAAAGAGGCAATCGCATTGCAATAGCCGTAGCCAACCAATGCCAGCAATGCCGGTAACAGGTGGTTAAACAGGCCGAGTGAGGCAACCGCCAAAAACGCCCCTAGCGCACAGCCAAGTAATATTTGGCCGGGCCGCTTTACGTGCGGCACCCAGCCGCTGGTGAACGCCCCCAACATGGCACCGAGCGGCACCGCTGAATACATTAAGCCAACGGCGGATGGCCCAGCCTGATACGCCTCGGCCGCCAGCGCCGGAAACAGCACCCGCATGGCTCCGACCATACTGAGCAACATGCCCACGCACACCACGCTTCCCACCACCGGATGCGAGCAAACAAAGCGCAAGCCGCCCATCAGCGCCTCTATCGGGTGTTCAGGCTCTCCCGGTGCCGGGCGCATCACCGGCAGGCGCACCAGCGGAATCAGGGTAGCGAGCGTCCCCACCGCAGCGACAGCAAAGTTCCAGCCAACACCACCGGCAACAATGATCACCCCGCCCAGCGCAGGTGAGAGGATAGCGCCGAGTCGCACCGTCAGCATGGTCAGCGCACCTGCGGCGGGCAGGTTCTCCCGGCCCACTAGGTGCGGAATGACCGCCATTAATGCCGTCATCCCCAGTGCGCCAAAAAAGCCATCCCAGGCGGACAACACATACAGCGCCAACAGCGATGGGCTGTCATAAAAGGCATTCAGACTCAGGGCGACAAAACCGATGCCGCACGTGCCACGGGCAAACAGAATGAGCTTGCGGCGATCAAAGCGATCGGCTAACACGCCGCCCACCATCAGCCCGATGAACATGCCCACGCCATCGAGCGCGACAGCCACGCCGACCTGCAACGTTGATCCGGTTAATGCCTGAATTTGTACCGGTACGCCGACGGTTAGCATACCGAGTGCAAACACCGACAGCAGGCGGGCGAAGAAAATCGCGCGAAAATGCGCATTGTGCCGCAACAAGCTGAAATCAAGGAAGAAGGAGGACTTAGCCATGAATATTCGTCGAATCCCTGTGTTGATGAAAGGAGCGTGGTTAGCCGCCCGCCCAGAATGTTTTTGCTGGCGAACAGCGCGATGAGCCGTGGCTGGCGTTATCCGGCGTAAGATCGGGGTGAGATCAAGGTGTCGGCGAATTAACGCCATCTCCGTCTAGCCACGCCACCACATTAATGATAATAATAATCATATGCATTTTTAAATAAAGTATTTCTTATCAATCTCTATGTCTGAATATGACTCGACGGCACGAATGCCCGGCAGATCCGCTGCCCGCTTGCGCCGCCTCAGCGGGGTATTTCCCTGCCTGCTGTTACTGATTGTTATCTGTTTCGCCAGCCTGATGTTCGGTGCCCGCGCCATTGCGCCAGAGGTCGTCTGGCAGAGTTTGACCGGCTATCTGCAAGGGCCGGACAGCACCATTATTTTGCAGGCTCGCTGGCCGCGCACGCTGGCCGGAGTCCTGGTTGGTATGGCGCTGGGCGCAGCGGGTGCGGTGATGCAGGCGCTGACCCGTAATCCGCTTGCCGACCCCGGCATTCTCGGCGTCAACGCAGGAGCAAGCTTCGCCATCGTGCTGGGAATTAGCGTTTTTGGCATCACCGATATGGCGTCATGGCTCGGTTTTGCCTGGCTTGGCGTACTCGCAGCCGGTTTAATGGTGTGGGTCATCGGCACCTTATGCGGCGGGCGCGTTAATCCGGCGCGCCTGACGCTCGCTGGCGTCGCCATCAGCGCTGTCCTCTCCGGTTTTACCTCGTCACTCACGCTACTTAACCCGCAGGCCTTCGACCAGCTACGCCTGTGGGAAGCCGGTACGCTGGATATTCGCTCACTTCGCAACATCATGTGGGTCGCGCCTGCCATCCTGTTGGGCTGTGCGCTGGCGCTGTTGACTGCGCGCTCGCTCAATACCCTGAGCATGGGGGACGACCTCGCCAGCGCGCTCGGCACCCGGGTAGGGCAAACTCGCCTGATGGCGATGCTGGCGGTGATGCTGCTGTGTGGCTCGGCAACCGCGCTGGCAGGCCCGATTGGGTTTGTCGGCCTGATGGTGCCGCACCTTGCCCGCCGTATGGCCGGGTCAGACCAACGCTGGGTTCTGCTCTACTCCATGCTCATGGCCCCATTACTGCTGCTCAGTGCCGATATCGTTGGCCGCCTTCTCGTGGCCGGAGAGCTACGCGTGTCTATCGTGACGGCCTTTCTCGGCGCGCCGGTATTAATCTGGCTGGTTCGTCGGCGTCCGTCATAGGAAAACCCATCATGATCTTTCGGATAAACGTGAATCAAACGCTGCTGCTGGGCTCGCCCGGCGGCGCTATCAATGCCCGACTGTCACTGCGCACGCTGTGGGTTGGCGTATTACTGTGTTTCGCCTGCCTGCTGTTGCTTACGCTTGCCATTAGCCTCGGTACGTTGCCGCTATCGGCGCTTACCGTATGGCAGGCATTTGCCGGACAAGGGGATGCCGCCACCGTGACTATCGTCACCCAGTGGCGTGCGCCGCGCGCGCTGATGGCGCTGCTGCTTGGCGCAGGCTTAGGCGTGAGCGGCGCCATATTTCAGTCGCTGACCCGCAACCCGCTCGGCAGCCCGGATGTGGTGGGCTTTAATACCGGCGCGCATACCGGCGCACTCATCACGCTGATTCTGTTGCAAGGCAGCGGCTATCAGGTCGCGGTCGGTGCGGTGCTAGGCGGGCTTGCCAGCGCGCTGGCGGTCTACCTGCTGGCGTGGCGACGCGGTATCAACGGCTTTCGCTTGATCATTATCGGCATCGCCATCAGCGCGGTGCTCTCTGCATTTAATACCTGGCTGATGATAACCGGCGCGCTGGAAACGGTGATGTCGGCCGCCCTGTGGGGAGCCGGTTCACTCAACGGCATGACCTGGGGTAAAGCGGCGCCGGGGCTGTGGTGTATTCCCATCGCACTGCTGGCGGTGCAGTTTCTCGCCAGCCGCCTGCGGTTACTGGAAATGGGCGACGACAGCGCCCGGGCGCTCGGTGTGCATGCCGAAGCCAGCCGGTTATGGCTGATGCTATGCGGCATTGTGCTGATTGCCGTCGTCACCGCCTGCGCCGGGCCGGTGTCGTTTATTGCGCTGGCGGCCCCGCAAATCGCCCGCCGCCTTAGCCGGGCCAGCGCGGTTCCGCTGTGCATTAGCGCGCTGACCGGCGGGTTGTTATTACTGGCCGCCGATATCACCGCCCAGCACCTGTTTACCGCCAGACAGTTGCCGGTGGGCTCTGTCACGGTATGCGTCGGCGGGGTTTATCTTCTCTGGCTGCTTATCCGCGAGGCGCGTCGCTAATCCGCCATGCGCCCTTGCTACGTGCGGTATGTTTTATGCGCGACACCGTCTAACGCCCTGTATAACGTCTATAAAGAGTAATTCAGATGACACACCTTTTGTGCGCCGAGCACCTGACACTGGGTTATGAGCACCGCATTATCGCCCGCGACCTGAATGTGGCGATCCCGAGCGGTAAATTTAGCGTCATTATCGGCCCTAACGCCTGCGGTAAATCGACCTTACTGCGCGCGCTGTGCCGCTTATTAACGCCATTGGCCGGTGATGTGCTGCTTGATGGCACCAGCATCCACCGTATTGCCACCAAAACACTGGCTCGCCAGCTAGGGTTGCTGCCCCAACAGGCGATTGTGCCGGATAACATCACGGTGATGGATCTGGTGGCCCGTGGGCGTTACCCGCACCAGACGCTACTGCGTCAGTGGAGCGAGGCCGACCAGCGCGCCGTTACCACCGCGATGGCCGCCACCCACGTCAGCGAGCTGGCAGATTGCCCGGTCGATACCTTGTCCGGCGGGCAGCGCCAGCGCGTCTGGATAGCGATGGTACTGGCCCAGCAAACGCCGCTGCTCCTGCTCGATGAACCCACCACCTGGCTGGATATCGCCCATCAAATCGAGTTACTGGATCTGTTTCGTGAACTGAACCAACAACACGATCGCACGCTGGTGGCGGTGCTGCATGATTTGAACCAGGCCTGCCGGTATGCCGACCATCTGATTGTGATGCGCGCAGGCGCAGTGATGGCGCAAGGCGCTCCGGCTGACATCATGACCCCTGAGCTGGTGCAGGCGGTCTTTGGTATGGGCTCTATCATTATCGATGACCCGGTTTCCCACACGCCGCTGATCGTGCCCTGCGGCCGTTACCATCCCGCGCCATAAACAGCGATAAGCCGCAATAAAAAAGCCGCCGGGCGAACCCGGCGGCCAGACAGATGAATAACCCGCACGAATAATCCGCATGGCGGCCGGTAATCACACCGACCGCCATACCGCTCATTCACTAACGTCACTCACTGACGTCACTCATACATTCACACCCCGTCACGGCGATGCAGCAACCGGTTCAGCAGCGGACCCAGTTCCACCAGCGAGGCCGGTGAGAGAATATCGGCATGGTCGCAGGGCTGGGGATATTGCACCAGCGAGCCGACATACGGCGCCCAGGTCGCAGCGATGTCCATGCCCTGCGGCACTGTGCGCGTTGCCACAAACAGCGTGGCTTCGCCGTCATAGCGCCACGAGCGCGCCGTTGACAGCAAACGCACCGCATCCTGATAGTTAGCGACGATATTGCCAAACATCGCCGCCCGCTCCGCGCGCAATTGCGGGTCGTTTTCGGCCTCGGTATCAGCCATAAACCCGGCCTGCTCGCGTTCAACCTCCTCACGGGCATCGGCTTCATCCGGTGCGCGCCAGTCCTGTCCTTCCGGCGGATAGGTATCCAGCAGGCCTAAAAACGCCACCTGTTCACCGGCCTGCTGCAAGCGGGCGGCAATACCGTGCGCCAGCGTGCCGCCCAGTGAGTACCCCAGCAAATAATAGGGCCCCTGCGGTTGGTGATGCCGGATGGTCGCCAGATGGCGCTCACACATGGCATCGAGGCTGTCACACTGCGCTATCCCGCCCTCTGGCCGGGGCGACTGCAACCCGATAATCGGATAATCGCCGTCCAGATAACGCAACAGGCCGCTATATTGCCAGGCAAAACCAGACGCCGGATGCAGGCAAAACAGCACCGGCCCGCGCCCGGCTCGCAACGGCAGGGTTTCGCCGTTACCATCCGAGACGCGCTGATCCGGGTTATCCTCCAGCAACAGCGCAATGCGCTCAACCGTGCGGGCCGCCATGATCTGCCCGACAGACACCGTGCGCGGTGCGTGGCGGCGGAGATCGGCTGCCAGGCGCATCGCCAACAGCGAATGGCCGCCCAGCGCGAAAAAGTCATCGCCCAGAGAGACGGCCTCGCAGGCCAATAATTCGCAAAACAGCGCGGCAACCGCACGTTGTGACGGCGTATTGGGCGCTTGCCCCTGAGCCTGACGAACAACCGGCGCAGGCAGCGCTTTACGGTCAAGCTTGCCGTTTGCACTGAGCGGGAAAGCCTCCATTAGCACATAATGCGCGGGCACCATGTGCGCCGGTAACTGCTGCGCCAGCGCCTGTTGTATGCGCTCGGGCGTTAGCGCTGTCTGGGGCTGCGCCACCAGCCAGGCCACCAGTTGACGGGCATCCGCACCGTGCCATTGCCCGGCATCCCCCAGCGCACAGGCCCCGACGACGGCCTGCGCCACGCCGGGTTGCGCCAGTAACACCTGCTCAATTTCACCCAGTTCGATACGCTGCCCGCGAATTTTCAACTGGTCATCGCTGCGCCCGAGGTATTCCACCGCGCCATCGTCCAGCCAGCGGGCGATATCTCCGGTGCGATACATGCGCTCGCCGCAGGCGAACGGGTCAGCCACAAACCGGCTGGCGGTGAGCGACGGGCGGCGTAAGTAGCCCTGCGCCAGTTGCACACCGCACAGGTACAAGTCACCCGGTACGCCGGGCGGTACCGGTCGCAGGGCGCTATCGAGAATGCGCAGGCGGGTGTTCCACACCGGTCGCCCAATCGGAATACCCGGCAAGGCGCAATGCTCCAGCGCCGCACCAAACGCTGGCTGCCAGGTCACATCCACCGCCGCTTCCGTCGGGCCATACAAATTGTGCAACTCACTGCCCAACAGCGACTGATAACTTAACGCCAGCTCGCGAGACAAGGCTTCGCCGCTACAGAACACGCGGCGCAGGCTGGCACACCCGATGCTCTCACGCGGCCAGCGCTCCAGCGTACTGACCCAGGCGGCCAGCATCGACGGCACAAAATGCAGTGTGGTGACGCCATAGTCATCAATCAACTGGCGTATTGCCTGCGGGTCGCGGTGCGCCTGCGGCGGGGCCATCACCAGCCGGGCACCGGTCATCAACGGCCAGAAAAACTCCCAGACCGACACATCAAAACTGCATGGCGTTTTCTGCAACACCACATCATCCGCCTGTAGCGGGTACTGATGCTGCATCCACGCTAGCCGGTTAACAATCGCCTGATGCCCGACCACCACGCCTTTTGGCCGCCCGGTCGAGCCGGAGGTGTAAAGCACATACGCCGCCTGCTCAGGTTGTACCACAACCGGTGCATGACGCGGTTGCAGGCGCTCATCGGCAAGGGTGTCTAACAGCAGCAGCGGTGCCAGCGCGCTAAAGCGCGCCTGCTCCGCCTTTTCGGTGATGATAAGCCGGGGCGTGGCATCCTCCACCATCAACGCCAGCCGGTCGTCCGGGTAGCCGGTGTCCAGCGGCAGCCAGGCTGCGCCTATTTCCACGATGGCATACAGCGCCAGACTCAAGCGCACCGAGCGCGGCAACGCCACCGCCACGATATCGCCGGGCTGAACCCCCGCGTCTATCAGCCGGTCGGCCAGCAGCCGGGTTTGTAAACGCACCTGCCGGTAGCGCAATTGGTGTTCGGCATCGACCAGCGCAATCCCATCGGGCGTGCGCTCGGCCTGCCTGACCAGCGCCTGAGGCAAGGTGCCGGGCGGCAGCGCCCATTCGGTCTGATTGGTCGCCTCCAGCAGCGCCTGCTCCTGCGGCAACAGCCAGTCCCAGTCCGATAACGCACGCTCTGGCGTCTCAATCAGTTGTGTCAGCACGCGCAACAAGCGCTGTGCCAGTTGCTGTGGCTGCGTTACGCTGGCGCGATATTCCATCAACAGTTGCAGGCGCTGGCCGGGCAGCACCAAAAGCGTCAGCGGATAATGGGTATAGCCACGGTTAGTGACCGCTTCACAGCGCAGCGCCTGGCCGGGCTGACTCAACGCCGCGCCATCCGGGTAGTTTTCCACCACCAGCAGCGTGTCAAACAGCGTGCCTCTTGCGGCAATGTGCTGAATCTCGCCAAGGCCGATATCGTCATGTTCCACTAGCTGGATTTGCTGCGCCTGTAATTCAGCCAGCTGCGCCAGTAACGGGCGGTCAGCCTCAAAACGCACCCGCACCGGTAAGGTGTTGCTAAACAGCCCGACATGCTGCTCGATGCCGTCAATCTGGCCAAACCGCCCGGACACCGGTGAACCAAACACCACATCATCCGCCCCGCTACAGGCACTGAGCAGTAACCCCCACACGCCCTGCATCACGGTATTGAGCGTCAGACCTGACTGGCGACACAGCGCCAGCAACCGTTGCTCTTGTGCGGGCGGCAGCGACAACGCCAGTTCACGGACCTCACCGGTATGCGGGCCATCGCCAAACAGCAAGGTTGGCCGCGCCTCGGCCAGTACCTCGCGCCAGCGCTGGCGCGAGGCCTGTGCATCGCGGGCCGCCAGCTGGCGAATAATGTGGTGGTAAGGCACCGATGGCGGCGTCAGCGCCGCCGGGCCCTGATACAGCGCGGTAAACAGCGCGTGCAGGAAAACCGGCGTAGACCAGCCATCCACCACCAGATGGTGAGCATTCAAAAACAGCGTATGGCGCTCGCCGTCAGCATGGCTGACCAGTAACGCATGTAACAGCGAAGACGGCTGATGGAGCAAATCACGCGCCAGCTCCGCCTGTTCCAGTTGCCGCAGGCACGCCTGCTCCTCGTCGGCGCTCATGGCCGCGAGCGTGCGGCTTTCCAGCGGCCAGTAGCACGTATCATGGCGCAACAGCGGCAACAGCTGTAACGGCTGCGGCGTCAATGCGGTGTCAAAACGCGCGGCGAGCTGCGGGTACTGGCGCACCACGGCTTCCAGCGCCTGACGCAATTGTGGAACCGCCAGCGGGCCGCGCAGCGACAGGCGGGTGAGTGAGTTGTAACTGCCACGGCTGTCGGCCACCTGCGTCTGGAACAGCAGCCCCTGCTGCAACGGCAGTACCGGCAACACCGTCGCCAGCGGCCCGTAGTGCTGGCGCAGCGTATCGAGCGTGCTATCGCTGACCTCCGCCAGCGCCACTTCAGCGGCGACACAGGTATCGTACGGCGCATCCTGCGCGGCGCAATCGCGCCACTGCGCCAGCGCCGCCACCATATACTGATGCAGCGCGTCGATATCCTCGGGTGTGAACACCGCCTGCGCAAAGCCCCAGTGGATCGCCAGTTGCGGTTCCGCTCCCTGCTCATCAACAAAAATATTGATATCCAGCGGGTGCGACAGCGGCATATCCGGTGACTGGGTCACGGCAAAGGCATCGTGGAAATGGCGCGGGCTTTGCCGGGGTGCCCAGAGGCCGTCTTGTGCGTCAAAGCGCCCGAGGTAGTTGAACAGCACGTCTGGCGCTGCGTGTTCAAGGTTTGCCAGTTGAGGGCCGCTGTGCGCATCAAGATAGCGCAGCATGCCATAGCCGATGCCATAGTCAGGCACGGCGCGCAAGGCGCGTTTTACCTGACGTATCTGCGCCGCCTGTTCATGCGGCGATTGCGCTGCCGGTTCAATCAGCACCGGATATTCAGCCGTCAGCCAGCCGACGGTGCGGCTGGGGTCAAGCCCATCGAGACTGTCGCTGCGCCCGTGGGATTCCAGCATCAGGCGCAGCGGCTGCACGCCAAAATGCTGCTGGCAGGCCGAGACGAACGCCGCCAGCAACACCTCATCAACCCGCGCCTGAAAGCACGCTGGCAACGTAGTCAGCACCGCCCGCGTTAGCCCGGCATCCATGGTGCGACGTTGCTGCTGGCGTGAGCGTTCACGATCGCGCGCCGGGTCAAACGCCACGCGGCCCAGCCGCGCCAGCGCCGGACTCATCACCGCCTGCCAGAAAGGTAACTCGGCGCGGCGCGCCGCAACCTGAGCTTTCAGGCTGGCAGACCAGTCGTATAACGAGCAACTTTCTGCCGGCAGCTCGCACGCGTGTCCGGCCATCGCCGCCAGTGCCGCCTGGCGCAGCTCCGGCAACAGAATGCGCCATGACACGCCATCCACCACCAGATGGTGTGCCGCCAGCACCAATGCGCTCGCCGCTCCCGCGCGCTGTAACAACACGGCATATGCCATGACGCCAGACGCCGGGTCAAGCCGGGCGACGGCGTGCTCAAACGCTTCATCCGCACACTGCTCCAGCGTTTGCGCTGGCGCAACCTGCCATACCGTTTGCGCTATCGCAGGCTCGGCGGATGCGTCAATCACCAGTTGCCCGTCACGAAGAACCGCACACAACGCCGGGTGAGCCTGCGCCAGCGCACGGCACGCCTGTGCCAGATGTTCCGCTTGCAGTGCAGGCGGCAATGACACGAACACACCGTGGGCGAAAAGCGTGTTCAACCCCGTCTGGCGGGCAAAGCTGTGTACCATCGGCAGGCCATCCAGCACGCCCGTGCGTTGGCTGATACTGGCGGCGGGCTGCGTGTCAAGCGGTTGCAGCGCCTGCGCCATCCGCGCCGGTGTGCGTTCGGCAAAAATCGTTTTCGGGCGTAACACCCACCCTTCCCGACGCAAGAGCGTGCCAAGCCCCATGGCAGAAATACTGTCGCCGCCGAGGGCGAAGAAATCCGCCTCGGCGCTGACGGCGGTAAGTTTCAGTAACCGGGCAATCGCCTGGCAAATCATCTGCTCGTGCGCAGTTTCTGGCGCGCGGCCAACGGCTTCCTGCGCCGGTTCAGGTTTAGGCAGCGCCTGACGGTCGATTTTGCCGTTTACCGTCAGCGGCAGTTCGGCCATCACCATCAGTACCGATGGCAGCATGTAATCCGGCAGGTGTTGCGCCAGTTGCTCTAGCAGGCGAGCGGCGATGTCTGGCCGTTGTCGCTCGGCGGCATCAGGCAGCGAGCAGTAACCAATCAGCCGGTGCGTCGCGCCTAACGGTTCGGCAATCACCACCGCACTGCTGACCAGCTCCAGCGCCACCAGTGCGTTTTCGACCTCGCCCAGTTCAACGCGAAAGCCGCGAATTTTAATTTGGTGATCGCTGCGGCCAATGAACGTCAGGTGCCCGTCATGACGCCAGCGCATCACGTCGCCGGTGCGGTACATCACCGCGCCGGGAATAAACGGACAGGCGACAAAGCGGCTGGCGGTTAAATCCGGCCGATGCAGATACCCGCGCGCCAGCCCCGGCCCGGCGATATACAGCTCCCCCGCCACGCCGACCGGCACCGGTTGCAGCGCGTTATCCAGTAGCCAAACGCGGGTATTGGCGACCGGCTGGCCCAGCACCGGTTGGTCAGCCTGCGTCACCCGTGCGCCCAGCGTATCAATGGTGTATTCAGACGGCCCGTAATAGTTATGGATCTCCATTTGCGGATGCTGGCGCATCAGTTGCCACAGCCTCGGCGTGGCGGCTTCACCGCCTATCATCACAAACGCAGGCTGATGGTTATCGGCTTCCAGCAGGCCGCTGTCGATCATTTGGGTGAAAAACGACGGCGTGATATCCAACAGGTCAATTGGCGTGTGCGTGAAATGCTGCACCAATGCCCAGGCGTCTTTGCGCAATTCCTCATCGAAAATGTGTAACTCGCTGCCCATCATCATGCAAAACAGCGGTTCCCAGGAAGAGTCGAACGAGAACGAGGCGGTATGCCCGGCGCGCAGGCGGCGGCCATGCTGTTTGGCAAAGCGCGCCATCGCCGGCCCAAACAGGAAACTGGAGTGGGACATCATCAGGTTCAGCAACCCGGCGTGGGTGCTCATCACCCCTTTGGGCTTACCGGTCGAACCCGAGGTATAAATCATGTAAGCCAGATGCTCACCGCGCAGCGGTGTGCGCCGCTGTTCATCCGTCACCCGCTCACCAGACAAGCGAGCGCAGGCCGCCTGCCAGGGTGCATCGTCCAGGCATTGCACCGATAGGCCATCGGGAATTTGCGCGCGAACACGCTGGTGCGTGAGCACCTGCACCGGCTGTGCATCCTCACACATCAGCGCCAGCCGCTCTTTGGGGTAGTCGAGATCCAGCGGCATGTAAGCCGCCCCGCTCGCCAGTACCCCAAAGATAGCCACCACGGAGTCGAGCGAGCGCGGCACGGCAATAGCGACCACATCGCCAGTCCCGATGCCTTGCGCCATCAGCCAACGCGCCAGTTGCATCGCACGGGCGGACAATTGGCGATAGCTTAAGCGCCTCTCGCCGCACACCGCCGCCAGCGCATCGGGCTGCTGCATCACCTGCTGTTGCAGGCAATCGAGCACGGTATGCAGCGACGCAGGCAACGTCAATTGCGGGCCGCGCCCCCAGCTGTCAATATTTCGCCACTCTTGCTCATCGAGCAGCGGCAGCGTGCGAATATCGCTATCCGGCTGTTGCACCAGACGGGTTATCATTTGCGCTAAACGCCGGGCGTGCGCCTGCAATGCGCTTGCGTCATACCGCGTCGGGTTGGCCACCAGCGTCAGGTGCAGTTGGCCGCCCTGCATCTCTATCGTGAATTCCAGGTCATCTACCGGCCCCATCGCCAGTACATGCGGTGTGACCGGCGTATCGCCCAGCGTCATCTCGGCGTGATAAACCTTAACGTTAATCACCGGGCCATACAGCGCCTCGCTGCCGCCCACCAGCCCCAGATCGCGCCGCAGTTGTTCGGCATCATAGCGCTGGTGGCGACGCACTCGCTGAATTTCCGCCTGCACGTCCCGCACCACGTCGGTCAGCGTCATCCCGGCCTGACACTGCACTTGTAACGGCAGCACATTCACCACCGGCCCGGTGGCACTGAGCGCCACCGACCCCATCCGGCGCATGAAAGGAAAGCCAACCGACAGGCGCGTTTCACCGCTCATGCGATGCAAATAGACCATCAGCGCGGCCATCAGCACATCCGTTGCCTGCACCCGTGCGCCCAGCTGTTGCGCCAGCGACATCAACGGTGCGGCAGGCAGCGTCAATGCGTGATGCAGATGGCGGGTCGATGCGTCCGGCGCGTCAACCCGGTCTGTCGCCAGCGACACCGGCGTCGGTAAATCACGGGCGTGCTGTTGCCAAAATTCGCCAGCGCGCTGGTTCTCGGGCGAGCCTTGCCACGCCTGATATTCCTCAACCACCTCGGCAAACCCGGTAAACGGCGACGGCGGTGGCGTTTCGCCACGCAAGCGGGCGTTGTAAATCGCCACGATGCGTTGCGTCAGCGCCTCAAAACTAAAGCCGTCCAGCATCAAATGGTGAAAACGCTGATACCAAAACCAGCGTTCAGGGTCAGCCGACACCCGCATGATGACCTGTCGATAAAGCGGCGAGTCGCCATCGGCTGGCAGCGCAGCGGCGAGATCCGCGTGCATCAGGGCAAAAGCGGCGCGCTCGCCGTCCTCAGCCGCGCTCAAATCAAGCACCTCTGCGGCTATCGTAGCAGTACGGTGGCCCGCCGCAGGCAGCCACTGCACCGGCTCACCTTGCGCATTCAGGCCAAAGCGCGCCTGTACGGTGTCGGCCTCCGCCAACCCGTCGTCAATTGCCAGACACAGGCAGGCGGCATCAATCGGGCCATGCAATTCCAGCGCATGGGCTACGGTAAATATATTCGGTTCATTGGCGAGTTGTTCCGCCATCCAGATACCGGGCTGGGCCGCTACAAGCGGCAGTTCGCGATACGCCGCGTCTGGCGCGGGCGTTAAACATGATTCTGACACGTTATTTTCCTTACTCCCTCAACACACACCACGCTGACCGTCTGTTGGCTCAGGCTTCATTCGCTTGCAGGACTAACGGGCGCATGTCCTGCCAGTGCGTTTCGATGTACTCGATACAGGCCGCGCGCGAATGCGGGCCAAACACGGCCTGCCATCCTGCGGGCACGGCGGCAAACACCGGCCACAGGCTGTATTGCTGTTGTGCGTTGATAAGCACCTGAAATGTCAGCCTGTCATCATCAAAGGGATTACATTGATCAACGGGATTAGATTGTTCCTGACTCATGCTTGCTCCTGATTCATGGGGGTTAGGTCGTGTGGCAGGAAAGCCGGGAGGGTGGATGCGCCGTCGTTTAGCAGCCAGCACAGGCCGTCGATCAGCCCGCCGCGCCAGCACAGCGTGTCATGCCCACCGGCGTACTCTCGCCAGTAAAGGCGATGCCCGGCGGCAGACAATGCATGGCGCATCTGTTGGTTAACAAACGCGATATCCGCTTCACGTCGCCCCGCTTCCTGAAAGATAACCAGCGGCCTGGCAGTACGCCCGCCCTGGCGAACCTGATGGATTAATTGCCCCGGCGTCAGTGTGTTACGCTTGGCAAAATCGGTGATAAAGCGCACCTCCGGCCACCAAAATGAGCCGGATTGCGTGAGAATTCGCCCAAACCGCTCAGGCCAGTTCAGCCCGGCATAGAGCGCGGCCAATCCGCCATAGCTTTGTCCAGCCACCACGGTGCGGTCAGGGTCATCGCTAAATGGCGTTATCTGCGCCGCTTGCACTAATAACTCCTGCTGTAACGCCAGCCAAAACTCGGCGCAGCAGGGCAATTCGCGGCTGCGGGTCGGCATGTCGATGGCGTCAATCAACAGCCATACCGCCGGTGGCAGCACACCGGCGGCGGTTTGCGCATCCAACACGGCAAACACCGGTTTTTCCACCGCCCACTTCTGCCCGTCGAGCAATATCGCCAGCGGACGCTGCGCAGGCTCTTGGCTGTTGCCGGTGGTATAGAGCCAGACCCGGCGCTGGTTGCCAAGCCGCTGGCTATGCCAGATAAACGTCGTCAACCGGCTGGTATCCGGCGCGAGCGACTGTGCGTTATCCACCGCCTGCCAGGCCGGTTGCGGCAAGGCGTTGGGCATCTGCGCCAGTGAAAGCTGCGCTCCCCACGGTTGATAGCGGTTCAGCGGGTCAGCTATCGCCGCCTCAGACACGGCACGCCACCATGCCCGTTGCTGCTGCTCACGCTGTTGGGCATCGGCACTGAATCGCGGTGGGCACTGCGCTGCCGACACCGGAATCAGCGAATAGCTACCTCGCCAGTCATGCTCAAGCACCACCGACCAGTACCACACATCTGTGGCGGCCAGACGCGTCAGGCTCTGCGGGTCAATACTGTGGTGATCGGTAACGCCATTGACATCGGCATACACCCGCACGGTCTGGGAGTGCCGCTCATCCCCTTGCGGATCGCGCCAGAAAAAGGTGGCCGTGACCCGGGATGCATCCAACGCTTCCACCAGCGGCGTGCCAAAGACAGCGAGTTGCCGCCACCATGCTTCACTCCCAACCTCGCGGGATGACAGCAGTGCCGCAGTAAAACCTACCGGCAGTACAGCTGATGCCCCCATGCTCTGGCTCATCCTGTTACATCCTTACATTTGTTTAACAAAATTTATGCATTACTTTAAACAATGACAAAAACTCACGTTTATACAAATCATATTGAGAACTATTTACATTTGCAATAAGATGCAGTCCTCGATGTCAGCCAGAGCATATCGGAGTGAGCTCCGACAAAAATCAGTTTTGATAATCATCAACACATTGATTTTAAATTAAACAACTTCAAAACCCAGGATGAAGAGCCCGGCCGACAACGAGGGGATTGGTAACGCATAAAAAATGATGTTTTCTACAGGAGGGGTTCGCTGATGCTACGCACCAGGAAGAAACAATTAATAAAACTAACGTCTTGGCAAAAAAACAGAAACCGTATGCCGGTTGTTTTTGCATCCACATTATCCACATTGTTGCTGGCAACGTCTGCCAATGCAGCGGAAAACAGCGCCAGCAGTGAGACCATGGTGGTGGAAGCACGCTCAGGCGAAAGCACAACTGCGCCAATGAAAGGCATGGTGGCGAAAGAGAGCGCATCCGGTACGAAAACCAGCGCGCCTCTCATCAAAACACCGCAATCGATAACCGTTGTGACGCGTGACCAGATGGATGCCCAGGCGGTTTCTTCCGTTTCCGATGCCCTTAATTACTCCAGCGGGGTCGTCACGAATTATCGCGGTTCATCCAACCGAAACGATGAGGTGATCTCACGCGGCTTTCGCTATGCACCCAAATTTCTTGATGGGTTGAGCTATGGACTAAGTGGGCAAGGTTCGGCGATGGGGAAAATCGACCCGTGGCTGCTTGAGCGCGTTGAACTGGTACATGGCCCGGCCTCCGTCCTGTACGGGCAGGTCAACCCCGGCGGGCTTATCAGCATGACCAGCAAACGCCCCACGGCGGAAGACATCCACAAAGTCCAGTTCAGCACAGGCAACCAGCATCTGGGCGAAGCCGCATTTGATTTTGGTGGCGCACTCAACGATGACAAAACCCTGCTGTACCGCCTGAACGGTATTGGCAGCACCCGTAATGAATTTGTCAATGATTACAAGCAGCAGCGTGTGGCCATCGCCCCAGCGCTGACCTGGCTGCCTAACAGCGATACCAGTTTTACGCTGTTGACCAGCTACCAAAATGACCCCAAAGCGGGGTTCCGCAACTTCTTACCAGCCTACGGGACAGTGTGGGAAACGAAGGCGGGCTATATTCCTTATGATTTGAACGTTAGCGATCCCAGTTACAATCAATCAAAACGGGAACAAGGATCTATCGGCTATAGCCTTGATCACTCTTTCAATGATGTTTTCTCTTTCCAGCAAAATGTTCGCTATTCGCAGTTGCGGGAGAAATATAAATATCTGGTCTACACCACTGGTGGCAATACAACCAACACCACCATTTCGCGCAGACCACAGAAAGAAGAGAATGATATTGGCGAATTCGCTATCGATAACCAGTTGAAAGCTGCGTTTTCTACCGGTTCGGTTAACCATACCGTATTAAGCGGCATGGACTACAAATGGATGACGCTCAACAGGAAATTATGGCTTGACCGCAGCAGTGACTACCCGTTTGATTGGGCAAAGCCAAATTACAATCTCTCCGTCAACGACAGTATGTTGACAACACTGTCTACTGATGAGCGTAAGAAGCTCAATCAGTTCGGGGTCTATATTCAGGATCAGCTCGAATGGGAGCGCTGGAATTTACTGCTATCCGGCCGTCATGACTGGAGCCGCAGTAGCACGAATGACTATACCGAAAAAGCCATCACTGAACGTGACGACGGTAAATTTACCGGTCGCGCCGGTTTGTTATATGCGTTCGACAATGGAATTTCCCCTTATGTCAGCTACAGCACGTCCTTTGAGCCTGACTTAGGTTCTGGCGTCCCTGGCAGCCCGGCATTTAAACCAACCACCGGTGAACAAAAAGAGATTGGGGTAAAATTCCAGCCTAAAGGCAGCAATACCCTGTTAAGTGTGTCTCTGTTTGATATTACGCAGAAAAACATCAGCGCCTCACGTTATTTCCCAGAATATAAACGTAGTTACAGCGAGCAACTGGGTAAAGTCAGCTCCAAAGGGCTGGAAACGGAACTCCACACTCAGTTAACCCCGGCTATCAGCCTGATGGCGGCCTACACCTACACCGATGCCGTTATCAAAGACAGTGTTACTGCCAATCAGGTTAACAAATCGCCATCGTCTATTCCGCGTCATACCGCCTCAGCCTGGGGCAGCTATAACGTCCAGAGCGGCGTGCTGAAAGGCACCACATTCGGTACGGGTGTGCGCTATGTCGGCACCACCTATGGCGACAATGCCGAGAGTTTCAAAGTACCGGCTTACACCCTGTATGACGCCATGGCCCGTTACGACTTGGGCGAAGCCTCCGCGAGGCTCAAAGGCACCACAGTGCAGTTAAACGTCAATAACCTGACCAATAAGCACTATGTCGCCTCATGCAACAACACAGAAGCCTGCTTCTACGGCAGCGGGCGCACGGTTGTCGCCACAGTTAACTACAGTTGGTAACACGCTATCGCACATCACACCATCACAGGGCGAAACGGCCCTGTGATGGCCGCATCACCCATGGCCCAAACTATCATTCCCCCACGACAAAAGGAGCGACCTGTGCCAAATCTTGCCAACTCGTCGTCCTCGTTGGATGCGCATCAACTCCAGCCTGACGATTTTCTGTTTTTGTCACCTGAACATCATCCTAATGCCCATGCCAGCCTATATGCACGCGGGTGTTATGCGGCGTTCTCACCCATTCTGGAACCCTCTTGCGATACAGAGCCTGCCTTTACGCAGCAGTTGGCCACACAATTTCGTGCCGCACGCCGCGATGGTATCGCCAATCCGGTACTGGTTGGCGCCATCCCGTTTGACAAACGTCAACCGGCCCGGCTGTTTATCCCGCAGCATACCCAGTGGTTTGCACGCGATACCCTGACCGATGACATGAGCGCCATCCCTGCGCTTAACGCAACGCAGATTCGTGAGATACCGGAGAAAGCGCTGTTTTGCCAGATGGTTAGCGACGGTGTGGCGGCAACGCGCAGCGGCGAGCTTGATAAAATCGTGCTGTCGCGCTTGCTGGATATCGATACCGCACAACCGCTGAACTCAATGCGCTTGTTGCTGCAACTCAATCGGCAAAACCCCTGGAGCTATAATTTCCACGTCCCATTGGATCAAGGGGCAGCGCTGATTGGCGCAAGCCCTGAACTGCTGCTGCATAAGCAGGGGGAACAGGTGCTGACCCAGCCACTGGCCGGTTCCGCCCGTCGCAGCACCGACCCGCAAGAAGATAATCTCTTACGGCGTACCCTGATGGCGTCGGCCAAAGACCGCCACGAACACCGGCTGGTGATCGATGAGATTCGCCGGGTATTAGCCCCCTATTGCACGACGCTGGATATTCCCGACTCGCCAACCTTACTGAGCACGCCGGTGTTGTGGCATTTAGCAAGCCGCATTCAGGGTTCACTCAACGCCACGTCGCTTAATGCGCTCACCCTCGCCTGCCTGCTGCACCCGACACCGGCGCTGTGCGGCGTCCCTTATGATGCGGCCAGAACACGCATCGCCGAGCTTGAGCCGTTTAACCGTGGCTTATTCGGCGGCATTGTCGGCTGGTGCGATGAGCACGGCCAGGGGCAATGGGTGGTGACGATTCGCTGCGGCGAAGTGCAGGGCCAACGCGTCAGGCTGTTTGCCGGAGCCGGTATCGTGCCGGACTCGCAGCCGCTGTCAGAATGGCATGAAACCGGTGTCAAATTGAGCACCATGCTGCGCGCATTTGGGCTGCGTCAAAATCAGGAGTGTGCAGCATGATGGTTGAATTCACCCGCTGGCCTGCCGAGCTAGAAGCGCGTTACCGCAAGCTGGGCTACTGGCTCGACTTACCGCTGTGCGATATTCTCACCCGCCACGCCGCAAGCGACGCCATCGCAGTCATCGATGGCGAGCGAAGCTTGAGTTACCGGCAAATGAACCAGCAGGTGGCTCAACTGGCCAGCGCTCTGCAACGCCGGGGGCTTAAACCGGGGCAGACCGCGCTGGTTCAGCTCGGCAACGTGGCCGAATTCTATCTGGTGTTCTTCGCCCTACTGCGCGCCGGTATTGTGCCGGTCAATGCCCTGTTCAACCATCAAGGCAGCGAACTGTGCGCCTACGCCGACCAAATCGCTCCGGCGCTGCTGATTGCCGACCGCAACCATCCGCTGTTCGCCGACGATAGCTTTATCGATGAATTGCGCCAGCGCTGCCCATCGTTACAGCACGTCGTTATGCATAATGGGGCAGAGTGCGCGCAGAGCCTGTCATCGCTTTTGCAAACAGACGACGCGCCGCTGCCTGCGACCGGCACCCCGGCAGATGAAGTGGCCTTCTTTCAGCTCTCGGGCGGCAGCACCGGCACGCCAAAGCTGATTCCACGCACCCACAACGATTACTACTACAGTATTCGCGCAAGCGCAGAGATCTGCCAGGTCAGCGCGCACACGCGTTTTCTGTGTGCCCTGCCAGCGGCGCATAATTACCCGCTCAGTTCACCGGGATCGCTCGGCGTATTTTACGCCGGCGGCACCGTGGTTATGGCAAGCGACCCCAGCCCGGAGCACTGCTTCGCGCTGATAGCACGCCATCACATCACCCTAACGGCGCTGGTGCCACCGGCAGTCATTGTCTGGCTGGAGGCGGCAGCGTTATCCGACCATCGCCAGGCGCTCTCTAGCCTGCAAGTGCTGCAAGTCGGCGGCGCACGCCTTAGCGAAGCCGTCGCGCGACGTATTCCCGCCGAGCTGGGCTGTCGGCTCCAGCAAGTCTTCGGTATGGCGGAAGGGTTGGTGAATTACACCCGTCTGGATGACGACGACACCCTCTGCTTTACCACTCAGGGTCGCCCTATCAGCGACGATGATGAAGTCTGGGTAGCCGATGCCAACGGCAATCCGCTGGCATACGGCGAAGCGGGCCGCCTGATGACACGCGGGCCTTACACGTTTCGCGGCTACTACCGCAGCCCGGCGCATAACCAACAGGTCTTTGATGCCAATGGCTTTTATTGCTCCGGCGATGTGGTGATTCAACGCGCCGACGGCTATCTACAGGTCGTTGGCCGCGAAAAAGATCAGATCAATCGCGGTGGCGAGAAAATCGCCGCAGAAGAGATAGAGAACCTGCTACTGCGCCACCCGCATGTTCTTAACGCCGCGCTGGTTGCTGTACCTGACCCGGTCATGGGTGAGAAAAGCTGGGCCTTTGTTGTCACGCGAGAGCCGCTGAAAAGCGTCGCGCTACGGCGTCATCTGCGCGAACAGGGCATCGCCGACTACAAACTGCCCGACCGGTTCGAACAGCTGTCCACGCTGCCGGAAACCGCCGTGGGCAAAATTGATAAACAACGGTTGCGCCAGCTGGCGCAGCAATCGCTAACCGCCGCGAACGCAGGAGAATAAATCATGGCTATTCCGATGCTTAACAGTTACCCGCTTCCCACCAAGGCCGAGTTGCCGGTCAACAAAGTCAAGTGGCAGGTTGAATCACACCGCGCTGCCCTGCTGATTCACGATATGCAAAATTATTTCCTGAACTTTTGGGAAACCGGCAGCCCGCTGACGGCACAACTGATTGCCAATATCGTGCGTATCCGCCAGCTTTGCCATCAGCTTGGCATCCCGGTGTTCTATACCGCGCAGCCGAATGCGCAAAGCGATAAAGACCGGGCGTTGCTCAATGATATGTGGGGGCCGGGGCTCAACCGCCACCCGGAACAGCAACAAATTACCGCCGCACTCACGCCAGAGCCGCACGATACGGTACTGGTCAAGTGGCGCTACAGCGCATTTCACCGCTCCGATCTGGAGCAACGCCTGCACGCCACTGGCCGCGACCAGCTCATTATCTGCGGGGTTTACGCTCACATCGGTTGCCTGACCACCGCCACCGACGCCTTTATGCGTGATATCCAACCGTTCATGGTAGCCGATGCGCTGGCCGACTTTTCACGCGAAGAGCACATGATGGCGTTACGCTACACCGCCGGGCGCAGCGGGCGCGTCCTCAACAGTGAGCAGCTATTAACCGAATTGACAGCACAGCCGGATAACAGCCTGAGCCGCCTGCGCGCCGAATTACTGCCGTTGTTGGATGGCGATGCCGACCCAACGGACGACGATAACCTGCTCGATTACGGGCTGCTGGATTCGGTCAGCATCATGTCGCTGGTGACACGCTGGCGACAGCAAGGCCATGATGTCGATTTCGTCACGCTGGTGAAAAAACCGACCTTACGCCACTGGCAACAGTACCTCACGCCGGTGCGGGAGGAGGCATGAGCATTAACGCGGATTTCAGCGGCAAACAGGTGTGGATAACCGGGGCCGGACGCGGCATCGGGTATGATATTGCCTGCCGCTTCCTTGACGCGGGCGCGAACGTCACCGGCTTTGACCTCGCGTTTCCCGGCAACGCACCGGCCTTTCGCGCCATCGAAATGGATATCGGCGATGCGGCGGCGGTGGCCGATGTCTGTACCACCCTGCTGGCGCACACGCCCCGACTGGATGTATTGGTCAATGGCGCGGGCATTTTGCGCATGGGGGCAACCGAAGCGCTCAGTCAGGCCGACTGGCAAGACTGTCTGCGGATTAACGCAGGGGGCGCTTTCCACCTGTTTCAGGCGTTGATCCCACAGTTTCAGCAGCAACGCGCGGGGGCCATCATCACGATAGGCTCGAATGCCGCCCATGTTCCCCGGGTCGGCATGGCCGCTTACTGCGCCTCAAAAGCGGCGCTGCGCAGCCTGTGCCTGACTGCCGGACTGGAGCTGGCACCTTACGGCGTGCGCTGTAATCTGGTCTCACCTGGCTCAACCGACACCCCGATGCAACGTAGCCTGTGGCACGCGGCTGATGCCGAACAGCACACCATCGCCGGTTTTCCCAATCAGTTTAAGTTGGGTATTCCTCTTGGCAAAATAGCCCGCCCACGGGAGATAACCGATACGGTGCTGTTTCTGGCCAGTGAGTCAGCCAGCCACATCACTTTGCAGGATATTGTTATCGACGGTGGCGCAACGCTGGGTGCCTGATGAACAAAGAACACACCAAGGGTGTTATCTGGCAGCGTGAGGCGTCGCTGGACACGCTCAACCAGATGGCGGGCGCAAGCCTGCTCTCTCATCTGGGTATTCGCTTTACTGGCATAACGGCACACAGCCTTGAGGCAACAATGCCGGTGGATGAGCGCACCCGCCAGCCATTCGGCCTGTTGCACGGCGGTGCGGCGGTAGCGCTGGCAGAATCGCTCGGCTCGATGGCGAGTTGGTTATGTAGCAAGCCGGGAGCCAGCGTGGTCGGCACGGAAATCAATGCCAGTCATCTGCGGGCGGTCACGGAGGGCGACGTGCGCGGCATTTGCCAGCCGCTGCATCTGGGAAAACGCTCGCAGGTATGGCAAACCGAGATTGTTGATAGCGGTGGCCGCTGCTGCTGTATCGCCCGGCTCACCACCACTATCATGCAGCCATAATCGCGCGATAGACCATTGAGCAAGACGAGAGACCAATACGGGCTTTCCCTGAAAAAAGCGGCGCGTGCCTGACACAAACCGCTTTTTTATTCTGCTTGTTTTTACTCTGTTTGTTTTCATTCAGCTTACCGTTCACGCGGTAAGCGGCTTCGCTTGACGATGGGCGCGGCGTTATACTTTTTCGTCCAGTAGCCCTTCAGCAAAGCGCGCCAAACGCTGCAACCCATACTCCCATGGGCCAAACCCGGACTCGGCATTAATGTGGCCGCCTTCGCCAACATCAACCAAATCACTTCCCCAGGCATTCGCCCAATATTCCGCGCGGGAAAACGACATCAACGGGTCATTATGGCTGGCAAACGCCAGGCTCGGCACAGACAGCGGCGTGGCATGAATGCGATCTTCTATTTCAAAACGCATCGGTTCGGCGGGGGCGACCAGCATGACACCGGCAATACCCGGCGTATTCTGTTGCACCATCTGACAGGCGGCAAGCGCGCCAAAGCTGTGTCCTATCAGCACCACCGGTCTGTCACAGGTTGATAGCTCGCGCCGGATGGCCAGCACCCAGCGATCCAGATGAGGCTGATACCACTCCTTTTGGCGAATGCGACGCCAATAGGGAAAACGACGTTCCCAATAGCTCTGCCAGTGATCATCATCACTGTCACGCAATCCCGGCACCAGCACCATAGTCAGGCGAGCATCAACCGCCGCCAGCCGATTATCCACTTCTGTTGTCTGCATCAGGTTCTGTGTCTCCCTGTTGATTGTCTGCCAGGGGGATGACGCGCACCCCACATCCCTTCATTACATTTTTATAACAATATCGTTCTGGTTTACAGCCTACCACGGCATGGCCGATTTGTATTCTGCTTCAGCATCTCAATGAGAGGGCGGGACAAGCACCATGAAATGTTGCGAAAATGCGGAGAAAAGGCAGCTTAATAGCGACACCGGGCGCGCTGATGCCGTGTTCAGCACGATGCAGGCGTATTGACCAGATATAAATGCTATTCGCCAGATATTTAACCTTTGGCCTATTGAATTCAGCCCCTGCTCCGGCGTAGATTGAGCACCGATTCCACTATCGGCTGTAACGCTTCTGGATTTGCCCGACAAATGCAAAGCGGGCACAACGATAGCAGGCAGGACGGCAACGATAATGCCGTTCTAAAACGCTAAACAGCGCAATTGGGATCATTGCTGGCGTGACAACGCAGGAGAGAAATCAGTGAAATACTTATTCATGGGCGTTTCATTTATTTTGTTTTTATGGGTAGGCACTTTTTTACTGATGCTGGAATAATCCTGACGATATTTCCTCATCGCTTTTAAGCCGCAGCATCTGACAAACATAATCATAAAATTCTATCAGGCACACACGAAAGACGAATAAACGACAGGCTGACGGCTCCCCGTCAGCCTGTTTTTTCTTTTTATGACTGGAATGTTATGACCGGAATGTTATGTTCAGAATGCTATATCCAGAATATCCGGCCCGAAATAGCGGCCATCGGCACAGGGCCTGCGCAATACGCAACAGCGCAGACTGCGCGCCATCACCTTCACAGGTGAACGTGACTCAACGCATTCACTGTCAGCGCCACGCCTCCCGCCAACGCAAGCCAAGGGCCAAACGCTAGCGGTTGTTGCATACTCGTGCGGCGCAACACTCGCCACGCCAGTGTTATCAACAGCCCGGCCAGCGACGCTATCAACACCACATTCGGCAATGCTTGCCACCCAACCCAGGCACCGAGCGCCGACAATAGTTTAAAATCACCGTGGCCTAATGCATCGCGCCCGGTTAACAGACGAAACCCCCAATAAATCGACCAGAGCGATAAATACCCTGCCATCGCGCCGATCACTGCCTCGCTGAGAGGCACAAAGGTGTCAGACAAGTTAAACAGCAGGCCCAGCCATAACAGAGGGAGTGTTAATACATCCGGCAGTAGCTGGGTTCGCGCATCAATAATCGCCAACACCAACAACAGGCTAAAACCGATGAGCGCGCCGAGCAGCGCAATACCGGGCGGCCAGAGCACACCGGCTAACACAAACAACAGCCCCGTCAGGCATTCGGTTAGCGGGTAAAGACCGGATATTTCACCGCCGCAGCAGCGCGCGCGACCACGCAGCCATAACCAACTGACGAGCGGAATATTATCGCGCGCCTTTACGCGCTGGTGGCAGTGCGGACAAGATGACGGCGGCCAGATAAGATCATAGCGGCCGCTTGACGCCCCCACCGGCATACCAAGCTGAAAACGCGCTTCTTGCTGCCAGCGGCGATCCAGCATGTGGGGTAAACGGTAAATGACGACATTCAGAAAGCTGCCAATGATAAACCCGAGCAGCAATAAGGCTACCAGCCAGGCGCGCGGAAACGCACTGGCGAAAGCGAACAGATCCATGGCGTTCTCCCCCATTCCATCCCTGAGCGTTCGCTATGCTGGCATAAGCAGATGGCCTACGCCAGCGCATCAAGGGATCGCAATGCGCTTTTGCGTACAGGCTCGCAGATAAACATTGCCGACATCAGCATGACCAGCATCAACATTACCGGCATCAACATTTCGGCATCGCCCACACGCTGGCGCGTTTTACAGCGTACGCTCTAGCGACAGACGCGTGACTTCCACCATGCCAGGGCTATTGGGCACCGATGACACATCCAGACCCTGAGTGGTCACACCGTTTTTTTGCTCCAGTTCAGCCAGCCAGTGCAACAGGTTATTAAAATCACTGCGCGCCAGCGTCACCGATACCTGAGACGCCTGGGGCTGAATGCGCAGTACCGTAATGCCATAACGCGACGCGCTTTGCGGCACCAATACCGTCAGGCTGATATCTCGCCCGGCAATTTGTCGCCGCGCCCCGTCAGACGGCGGTAAACGCGGAGCCTGCTGTTGCATCCAGCGAACGGTTTGGCGCTCTCTGTCAACCGTCATCTGCCATTGACGCGCCATCTCCTGCCACGGCACCCAGCATAAATAATAGAGCAGGCATAACATCACCAGTGCGCTGCAAGATAAGGTCATTAACCGCTCACGCGGACTCATTATCTGCCAGCGACGACGTAACTCATTCATGGCTGACTCCTTAGCACCAGTTGACCTTCGACATGATCCTTCTCTTGCTTCATCTCACCGGGTGGTATTTGGAAATAGGCTTGCGCTTGTTGTCTGAACTGCTCCATTTGCGCGTAGGATGTTGCGCGCAGGCTTAAGCGCAGCTCATCACGGCTACGTTCGTAAGAGAGCGACTGAAGCGAAACCCCTTCGTTTTGCGCCACCAGTTGTTGTAGCCGGTTCATTTGCTCCGTCAGCGCAAACCCGCTGCTGCCATTGCTGGCCTCCTGCAAGTGGCGCTGCATTTGTGCGCGCGGGTTAGAGACTTGCTTCTCTTCAGGAAAGAGCTTGCGATAGACGCGCACACTCTCCTGACGCCAGTAATCAGCCTGACGGTATAGTTGATAGTGCGTCCAGACCGATTCGCCTAACACCAGCAACAGCCAGGCAGCCAGGGCAATCAGCACACTGCGCCAGGGCAAAATGGCCTGCTGCCAGGGTTTGACCGGCGTAAACTCCGCCTGACGCAAATCCATGCTTAACGGTAAACTCGCTTGCGCGGCCAGCGTGAGCAAACCGGTGACGGGCTGTGGCTGCCAGGTTAATGCCGAGGCCGGAACCGGGCTATAGCAATGCACAGCCGGTAACGGCTGGAAACCGGCCAGCAGTGTCTGATACCAACTGGACTCAGCGGCCATCGCCACGCCGGAATCCTGACGAAACAGCCACACATTTTGATGATGGATAGCGCTCCAGGCGCTGTCTGTACGCGGCAGCACCAGCGCATCCGGCAATACGGTTTCAAGCGTCACGCCAAGCTCGGCACACTGCGCAAGCCAGGCCTGCAGACGCGATTTCTGCACCACCGCAACCATCGCCGTTTCGCCGTGTATGTCCATCACCGCAAAATGCAGTTGTTCGATATCACTGGCAACCTGCTCCTCCAGCATAAACGGAATAGCCTGTAGCAACTGGCGACGGGACTGACGCGGCAATGATAACGAATGAAATGTCACTTCTGTTGACGGCACCAGCACCCGCGCCGATATCACCGGATAGTCCGCCAGCACCGCGTGTAACTGCGCTAATGTGCCTTGCCCTTCGGTTAATACCTGATGGCGGTTGACTGACCAAATCAGCCACTCCATTTCATCGCAGGCATCGGCGCTCAGACGTAAAATCAGTTGCTGCTTACCGCTGACATTTTCTGTCCTGTTCATGGGTTCACCGTCCTATATCCCCCGTACTGACGCTGTACCACCTCGATCTGCGCACCTCGATGAAACAGACTGCGTTGATAGAATTCACTGTCATCTACCCGTATTTGAATGTCGGCAAAGAACCAATCGCTTTTGACTGCTAACACTTGCTGCACGCCATTTTTAGCGTTTCCTGCCAACCCGGATGCCCCGATAAAATCATTGAGATTGCGCCATCCTTGCGGCGGACGCTGCGTTAACAGACGCTCGGCATCATCAAGACTGAGTTCCCCTCTGAATAACGCCGATAACAAAGGCGCACGATCCGGCGTCAGGGTGTTGACGTTAATCACCAGTTTATCGACCGGTAAAACGCACACATATGGCAATAACCGTCGATATAACGCGGCGTCAACCCCAAGTACGGCGCGCAGCTCGCTGATATCCGTCATGCGCTGATTGCCCGGATGGAAATTCGCATAACTGTCATCTTCCGCGCCGTTCATCAGCGGTTCCGAGTCCTCATCAAGCCAGTCACGCACCGCATCTGTAACCTGATCGGCCTGTTTAGGGTCTTCGCCTAACACCAGCAATAACTGCCGAAACACCTGTGCGGCGTAAGGCCCATGCTCATCGCCGCCCACTTTCGGCGCAGAGGCCGTCTCGCCTCGATTGGCCGAGTTCTTTACGCTGTTCTGCGAAGAGGAACTGCTGCCCCCGGATGACGAGCCGTTACTTCCACCGTTATTAACCGTCGCCGCCTTTGGCGGCGGGCTGAGTGCATTTAAGTTAAGGCACGCCTGACCATCTTGAATCTGCGCGCGGATCTCGCTGCCATCCGCCATCTGCTGATGATCGACTCTCGACCACGCCTGGCCAAGAAACGTGCTCTCAGGCGAATCCAGCGCATCGCGTTGCAATGTGCTGGCCATCAATGCCTCTGCACCAAGCGCATACCAACGCGCCTGTGTGCGGTTAAGTAAATTACTGGTTCGCTGCCATGCCTTACCGCTACGCTCGGTAATCGAGGCCGCCACCGTCACCATCAGCGACAGCATCAACATCACGATTAACAGCGCAACGCCGCGTTGCTGACGCCGCCTCATGCATCACCTCCGCTGTTATCATCCGCCGCTGGCGCGCTGGACTCATCTGACGCAGGCGTATCGGTACTCTCCGCAGGCGTTTGCTCACCGCTGCCTTGGCCCTCGTCCTTATTGGTGCCCGGCCCTTTAGCTTGCGCAGGCTGATAGCGCGGGGTGACGATAAACATACGCGTTATCTCACCGTAATCGCGCAGTGTCACCACGACGGCGATACCTTGCGGCAGAACGGCAGGATCGTCCCAGTTATCCTGCCAACCGTTCTTACCAAAAAAACGCAACACGAAACCGGTCACGTTTGTGATAAGTGGTCGAACGGCAGCTTCCTGAGTAGAAAGCGGCTCCGATGAGTCATAAAAAAGGCGTTCCAGCACATCACCACGCAGCCGATACCCTACCCGCTGTAGCTCAGAGCGAGGCAATATGCCCAATGGATTCAACCAGCCGCCGCGAATAAAGCTAACAGCCCAATCGGTGCTGCCCAATTGATAACGTTCAGCGTAGAAACCCAGCTCATAGCCCTGACTGCGGCGCGGCACAATCTGCGAGAAATCGCGCTCTAGCAGGGAAAACGCGCGCTGTAATTCAGACAGTCGCGCCTCTTTGCGCGCTGAAGCCTCATCATTACGTATCACCCCATTCATCACTTGCGAGGCAGCCAGACTAAGGGCGGCAAAAATCGCCAGCGCCAGCATCACCTCTAACAGGGTAAACCCGTGGCTGCGCCTCACCGTACCGGCTCCCCTGGATTAACCTGATAGCTGCGCAACACGGCATCGGCCACCCGACTGTCCCGGTCATGACGCACTTCGACGTCTACGGCCCGCACCGACGGATCGCCCGTTGCAACGCCCTGAATACGCCAAAACCAACTGGAACCGGCGAAATTGACTTCGCCCTCCACCCATTGCGTTTGCGGCCACTGTTTTTCCAGCCGCATCGCCGCCTGCTGGTTTTCAGCTATCCACAGCGCAAGGGTTTTCTCCTCAAGCCGACTCAGGCTATTTGCCTGCTGTGCGGTGGTTTTCAGCACCGTGAGCCCCGCCAGCGCAAAAATCACCAACGCTACCATCACTTCAAGCAACGTCATTCCCTGTTGTTTCATGCGCAGACAGCCCTTAATGTTCCGATTCCTGCGAGGTTTGCACCCGCCCGTTGGTATCCACCTGAAGCCAGGCGGTGTCATTACCATTGCGCAGACCTAGACGAAACGGCGTGACCTCGCCACCGGGCAGAATCAAAATGTGCGGATCGCCATTGCCGGGGGAAAATCCCGTCCCCTCGCCCGACGCAGCCACCTGCGTCGTCAACTCAATCTGGAAGCTGGCGGGCAGTTCGCTGGGCGATGACATCCGATACGGTTGCCAGGGTATCCAGACATAACGCAAACGTTGCTGATCCTCCGGCGAATTCTCCACCACCTGACGTTGTAGCAAGGCGTATTGCCAGCGGTGGGGCTGGATATAAATCCCCAGAATATGGTCATTCATCTGACTATCCTCCACCGCATACTGCAATTGCGCCTTAAAACGGGCAATTTGCCATTCACTGCTTTGCTGTTTTGGCGCAGGGATTGCCATCATCACCAGCGTGGCAGCCACGCCCGCCAGCAACACCACCAGCATGATTTCCAGTAGCGTAAATCCCCGCTGCCGCACAGTTACTGATTCCCGCTTGCGTTGCCGTGGGCGCCGTTGCCTACATTCCAGTTGCCAATATCATCATCGGTTTCAGGCATACCGTCAGGGCCATAAGAGAACACGTCAATCTTGCCGTGACGTCCAGGGCTCACCAATTGATACTCAGCGCCCCACGGATCTTGCGGAAGACGGCGGATATAGCCATCCTGCGGGTAGTTACGCGCTTCCGGCGGCGTGGTGGGCTTCTTCACCAGTGCCGCCAACCCTTGCTCGGTCGTCGGATAGCGGCTGTTATCGAGCTTGTACATATCCAGTGCGCTTTCCAGCGCAACTATGTCGCTAATGGCTTTCTGCTTGTCGGCTTTTTCTTTGTTGCCCATCAGGTTGGGGACAACCAGGCTTGCCAATACGCCAAGAATGACGATGACCACCATAATCTCCAACAGGGTAAAACCTCGCTGACGTCGTTCCATCTTTTGTTACCTCAATTAACGTATCAATCTTTGCTACATACTCATCATGGTGTTCAATTGCAGGATCGGCTGAAGGATAGCCAGCACGATGAACAACACGATCCCCGCCATACTGACGACCAGTAACGGTTCAAATAACCCTAATGCCAGCGTCATTTGGGCGCTGAATTCTCTATCCTGATTATCGGCTGCCCGGGTCAACATACTGTCGAGCTCGCCGCTGCGCTCACCGCTGGCTATCATGTGGCGCATCATCGGCGGAAACAGCGCCGTCTGCTCTAACGCTTTATGCAGACTCACCCCTTCGCGCACGGCGTCTGTCGCCTGCCCGAGCCGGAAACGCGCATAGTCATTAGTCAACACGTCGCCGCTAATGCGCATGGCCTGAAGCAGTGGCACTGCGCTGGAGTTCAGAATACTCAGTGTGCGAGCATAACGAGCGGTATTCAGACCGCGCGCAATTCGCCCGATTAACGGCAACACTAACAGGCGTCGATGAAAGACCAGTCGGTACTTATCCTGACGTAGCAAGACCCGTGCGGCCATCACCACCAATACCAGTAACAGCACCACCCAAGGGCCAAAGGTTCTGACTGCATCGCTGACGCTCATCAAAAGGCGGGTTGAAAACGGCAGGGCCTGCTTCATGTGAATAAACTGCTCAACAACCTTAGGCACCACCGCCGACAACAAAATCGACACGACGGAAATCGCCACCAGCGTCAGCACACAGGGGTAAATCATCGCTTGCTGAATGCGGCTGCGCATCTGCTGGCGCTGTTCGGTGTAATCCGCTAATCGGTTGAGCACCGCATCCAGATGGCCCGAGGCTTCCCCGGCGGCCACCATCGCACAGTACAAACGCTCAAAGCTGCCGGGGAAATTCCCCATGGCCTCAGCCAGAGAATGCCCCTCGACCACTTTGGCTCGCACGGCTGCCATTAACCCGCTGAGTTTGGGTTTTTCACTCTGTTTTGCCACCGCATCAAGCGCCTCTTCCAGCGGCAACGCCGCTGCAACCAACGTGGCTAACTGGCGCGTTAACAATGCCAGATCGCTCGCGCTGATGCGGTAAGAACGACGCAAAGACAGCGAAAGCCCTGAACGGGTGTTGACCTCGCCCCGCTGCTCTGAAATTTGAACCGGTATCAGCCCCTTTTCACGCAACAATTGGCGGGCATGGCGCGCAGAGTCGGCCTCCTGCATCCCCTGACTCTTTTTTCCCTGAGCATTCAATGCCTGATACTGGAACAGCGCCATGTCATTCCTCTTTTGTTACCCGAACCACCTCTTCCCAGGTGGTGACGCCCGCCAGAACCTTATCCAGGCCATCCTGACGAATTGTTACCCGTTTTTCTCCCAACATACGGGCAATCCCTAACTCACTTTCGCCACGATGAATAGCGGTACGCACCGTATCATCGATAATCAACAGCTCATGGATACCTGTTCGGCCACGGTAGCCTGTGTAATTACACTTCTCACACCCGCCGGGGTGATACAGCGTCGTCGCCACAGGCAAGCCGGTTTGCTCCGCCTGTTCAGCATCAATCGTGTACGGCTGACGGCAGTCAGGGCATAGTGTGCGCACCAGTCGCTGGGCTAACACCCCCAGCAGAGACGTGGAGAGTAAAAAGGGCTCGACGCCCATATCCTGCAACCGCGACAACGCCCCAAGCGCACTATTGGTGTGCAAAGTGGACAAAACCAAATGCCCGGTCAGCGAGGCCTGCACCGCAATTTGCGCCGTTTCGCCATCACGGATCTCGCCCACCAACACCACATCCGGGTCTTGACGCAGAATTGCGCGTAGACCACGGGCAAACGTCATATCCACTTTCGGGTTAACCTGTGTTTGCCCGATGCCTTCAAGTTCATATTCAATCGGGTCTTCGACCGTCATGATATTACGCTCGGCTGAATTCAGGCGGCTTAACGCCGCATACAGCGTGGTACTTTTCCCTGAACCGGTCGGGCCCGTCACCAAAATAATGCCATGCGGTCGATGGATGAGCGTATCCAGTTTGCGGCGGTTATGTTCAGCCATCCCCAGCGTTTCCAGATCCAGCCGCACGCTGTTTTTGTCGAGAAGACGCAACACCACGCGTTCGCCATAGTTGGAAGGCAGCGTAGAAACGCGCACATCAATAGCGCGGCCACCGATGCGAAGCGCCATTCGACCATCCTGAGGAACACGCTTTTCCGCAATATCCAGCTTTGCCATCACCTTGATACGCGATACCAGCAAGGAAGCCAGTTGCCGCTGCGGACGCAGAATCTCACGCAATACCCCATCAATACGAAACCGAATCAGCAAATGACGCTCAAAGGTTTCAATATGAATATCCGACGCTTTGTGTTTGATAGCTTCCGTCAGCATCGCATTGATAAGACGAATAATCGGCGCGTCATCCTCTGCATCCAACAGATCATCGCTATCCGGCAGTTCCTCTGCCAGAGTATAAAAATCGATATCGTTGCCGATATCTTCCATCAACCGACGCGCCTCTTCAGAATCACGCTGATAGCGCATCACCAATTGCCGCTCAAACTCATCCGGGCTGACCTGTGTAATGGCAAGCTCACGTCCTGCCACGCGCCGCGCCTCCAGTAGTGCAGGCGCAGGTGTGTGTGGCACGCAGACGACTTCAGCCACCTCTGCGGCATCATTCTGCAAGAGCAGAATTTGCTGGGCGCGGGCAAACGCGAACGGCAATACCGGCCTTAACTCAGCCGTGTTGATGGGCTGATCGCTCATCGGCCCTCCGGCTGATAAAACGCGGCAATAGATGATTGCACCTGACGGAAGGTATAGCTGCCGCCGCCCGGCAAACGCACCGTATTGCTATCCAGTACACTGTTGCCCTCACCGCGTTGCTGCTGCTGCTCATTGTTAAAGCTGCGGTATTTGCTGACAGAGGCATCCTGGAACTGCTTGGGATCGCGAATAATCGTTGGGCGCAGGAACAACATCAGATTTCGTTTGTCCACTTTTTGGCTCTTCGAGCGGAACAGGTTGCCCAGCACGGGAATATCGCCTAATAACGGCACTTTGTTATTGGTTTCAACCGTGCTCTTATCGAGTAAACCGCCGACCACAACCGTTTCACCGTTTGTCACCATCACCGCGTTATTCACCGTGCGGGTATTAAACGTCGCACCCAGCGAGCTATTGGTGCTGCTGGCCGTGTCTGCCACACTGGACACTTCCTGCTCAATTTGCAGCAGCACCGAATCACCTTCATTGATCTGCGGTTTCACACGCAATTTAATGCCCACCGTCTTACGCTCAACGGTGTTAAAAATATTGTTCCCAGACCCTACCGTCGTTTGTGAACCGGTCAACACCGGCACTTCCTGCCCAACATTAAAGGTCGCTTCCATGTTATCCAGCGTGACGATACTCGGCGTGGCGAGCACATCGTTTTTGGTATCCTGCGACAAAGCGGTTAACAGCATTGACCAGTTACCCCGGTAAAAACCAGCGGCAATGCCGTTAAAGCTGCCCAGCGCGCTGGCGTAACTGGTCGTCAGAGTGCCGTCGCTGCGGTACTGATCGGTTCCGATAACCGCTGTTGAAATCGGAATACCAGTATTGGTGAACTGGGTCATCCCCGCCCGCTTATTCGCCCACTGGATTCCCAGATTCAGCCCGTCAGCATCCTGAATTTCAGCGATAATCGCTTCAACCAACACCTGCGGACGGCGGATATCGAGTTGATTAATCACCTGCTCCAGATCGCGCATGATATCGGGCGGCGCGGTGATAATGAGTGAGTTGGTCTGATCATGCGCGCGAACAATCACTTCCTTACCTTGAATGGTAATGGTGCGCCCGCCGGAGCTATTGGCTGAACCAAACGCCGAGCCAAACCCCATGCTGGAACTTGATGATGAGGATGAAGAACTGCCCGACGAGTTAGAGGAACTGGTTGTGCTGCTGTTATTGCTGTTGCTTAAACTGCTGCCAGTACGGGACGATGCGGAACGGGATGATCCAGACGAACCGTTGCGATTGCCGCTGGTTCCGTTACCCGCCAGCACCTCGATAAGATCCAACGCCTTAGCGTATTTCAGGTAGATAACTTTGGTGCCACCCTGCACCACCTGCTTGCGGTCCAGTTGGCGGATCATCTCGACTGCACGGTTACGCGCATTCTCTTCGCCACTGACCACCACCGAGTTGGTGCGCTCATCGGCAACCACATTCGCCACCATCGTACTTGGTAATGCATTTTTTTCATCATTCTTACCAAGTTCGTTAATTAATTTCGCCACATCTTCTGCCGAAGCATGTGTCAACGGCACCGTCACCATTTCACGGTCGCCGGTTTTATCAACAGTCGCGACGATTTCCACCAACCGTTTAATAACCGCCGCTCGTCCGGTCATCAACAAGACGTTCGAGGGCTCATAGTGCACCACGGTTCCCGCGCCAGCATTATCGTTTAACTGGCGTAACAATGGCGCCAGATCGCGAGCCGTCACATTGCTCAGTGGCACCACGCGAGTGACCAGCTCATCGCCGACACCGGGTTGCTCATTATTGGCTAATGGAATGGAGGAGGATTTTGCGTCTTTAGAGCGGATAACTTTTAATACGCCGTTATCCATCGGCACGACAGAAAAGCCATACACATCGAGGACGCTAAGAAAGAACTGATAATATTGATCTTCGTTCATCATATCGTAGCTGCGAACACTGATGGTGCCGCGTACGGTCGGATCAATGATCACCGTTTTGTTCAGGTTTTTACTGACGGTATTAATAAATTCTTGAATATCCGTCCCTTTGAAACTGGCGGAAAACTCAGCCGACCAGCTATATGTAGAGCCGAGCAGGAGAACGGTAAACCCCAGCCACCCCCAGCGTTTTTTTATCCTTTTGCCAAGCACGTTACTCTTCTCCCCCAAATTCCATATAAATATCCTGCCGTTGGCCATCCCGCTCCACGGTCAGGGTAAAGTTGTGCACATCAGCCATACGCTCCATGGCTTTTTTTGCTTGTTCCTCATCATGTAAATCAAGGCCATTCAGCGCGACAGCCAGGTCATTGTCCTGAAGCCCGACACGGTAAAACGAATCGCTCTTCGGCCCAGGATTCAGCCGATAACCTTGCAACTTGTTATCATTAATAATGGGGGAAAATGACACGTAATCGCTCATGGTTGTTGACGCACGCTGTTGCAGTTGCTCTTTGAGCGTCGCGCCTGGTGCGCCGTCCGAGCCCCCCTCTTCCTGACCATACAAGCCCAGCACCTCATAACGCCCCTGATATTGCAATACCACTTTATCCGTGCGAATTGACACAATTTTGGCGTTATAACCGGGCACCTCTTCATTGACGCCACGGCTGAATTGCTCGTTATCTTTGCTGATAATCGCAATAGAACGGGATTCGTCATTACCGACCATGACGCCAGTCAGCGAAAGATTCAACGTTGAAGGGGGGAGATCCGTCATCTGAGACGCATCCAGCGCACTGGGTTTGCCTTTATCGGGTGACAGGCCAAACAGTGTGAAATCATTCAAGGTCACGGGCTGCTGCCGCGCCTGAGCAGGCGTTATCTGCACACTGGCTATCGGCGTGTTATCAGGCAAGCCGACACGCCAGAAGATCATCGCCAGTTGTTGGCAAATCAACAGCATCAGAAGATAAAACAAGACCCGTCTGATAACAGACGGCGATAACGGTGGCAATTTCGCGATATTCATCTGCAAACATTATCCCTATGTGTTCGCCGATTATCCTTGCCGCATTCATCACGCGGCATAAGGGCCATACAACACCATATTTTTATCTACAAAAACATGGCATATCAATTTGTTACTGTGCTGACATCACGCGGATATTCCTTTGCTTTCGCTGGCGACACAGATGACCGGATAACTCCATTCACCTGTCTGACACACCATCAAACCGCAGAACATAACACCATGACATCCGCTAACCATGACGACTGCACCAGCGGTAAACGCCGCGTCAGCGCCAGCTTTTGGCCTGCCTAATCGTATTACCGGCAGACAGGCATCCTGTTTCCTGTTATGCCAGACGATTTGTCGCGCCGATGGCGCCGGGTAAGGGCTAAAAGCGCTCAACAATGTAACGCAGGTATAGGGCGAACAATCATCGGTTCAGCCACATTTTTTCCCACTATTTTTCAGTTTTCAGCAACGAAAAATGTTTCACAACGAAGCACACACCTAACAAACAAACCGGCCTGAACATAAAATACTTCGCGGCAACGCAACGAAAAACATTCAAGGAAACAAAATAATTACATTCTAGTTACATCGTTCCAATTACATCGATGCACAATAGCGTGTGATGCAATTAGCGGTAATATAACGCAGCATCGCAAGAAGCTATATTCCACACGATATACACATCACTCCACACCACGACTCACGTCCATACGCAAAGACGTTGCTGCGGCTAATATCCGGTGCATCACTCACACCGCTTTTTACGAGTTTCGGTAAGCAGCGTAACAGATTTCTGATATCGCTGTCTTACCTGTGGTAGCAAATTGTGAGTGTTGATAAGCGTCGTACTGATGATATATTTCCTCACAATTCAACGCTGGCCTCATCTGAGTTTGTTTTAGACATCGTGCCAACCAAAAAGAAACATCACTAAACCGACAGTAAAACGCCGTTTCATTAAACCATATCCCTGAGTTTTTTTTGCGACCAGGCTCAAAATTTTACTGGCATTAGTGAGCAGCGTAATAGAATGTTGTTGAAATGGCATTCAGGTCACATAAACAGGATTAAGCGTTGATTATTCCTTCTCTTTTCCTGAAAAATGAGGCAACGGATGGCTATTCCGTTGCCCTTGTTGTCATGCGTCTGGGAGAGACGCGAGGCTTTATAACGTTTGAGGTAAAACGTGAAAAATACACCGGAAGTTACCACATCATATCCAGCGCATTATCGCATTCCCGGTTACTTGCTCGTTGTTTATGCCGCACTGGTATTTGGATTAGGCTGGTTTTGTCACCAACGCTGGGCAGACATTCACGCCGTCTCACCCGCGCCTTTACCGGTTGCGGCTCAGACATCAATGGCTACCGGTACGACCGCAGCACATACCGTAACGCTTACCAATGGATGGTTGCAGCCTGGCGCAATGGCGCTGGCAACCACCGCCCCCTCATCCTCGACGGATACCCAAGAACCCGCTAGCGAGCCCGTGACCACGGCGGCACCGGTAGGCTGGCAAACGGCTAAAGTCGGCGAGTTGCCTTACATCGCGTTTAGCGCCCACGTTTATACTTCTGAGGTTGATAAACGCAGCGTGACGCTCAATGGCGAGCGCTACCATGAAGGCGACACGCCCTATCCAGGGCTAATTATTGAGCAGATTGAACAGGATATGGTAATTCTGAGTTTTAATGGCGAGCCATTTATTCTGGATTCGCTGCAAGACTGGCCGGGAGGAAAGCCGGATACCGAGTCCGCAGCGGCCAGCGATGAGCCGCGCGAGGATAAACCGGCGCTGAAAACCCCGAAAACGACCAACACAGCCAAACGGGATTAGCACGTAACGCTATAGAAAAGCTCACGGTCAGCGATACAACTGCGTGCTGTAATTCAGCCACAGTTGTATCAGCGCCTTCAGGTTTAACGCGTGGTGCGCATGGCGTCAATAAATGGCGCTATTGAGCGATTAAATGCAGAGCATTGCGTTGTTTTAGGCGTGCCATCTTTTACCAACCCCTGATATAAACTCTCACTTAATTGGGGTAATGACGTATAGCGGCGCGTATCCCAGCCTTTTTGCCCGGCCACTTTCATCGCGGTTTTAAGAAAAACCCCGTCGTCCGGCAAATCACTACGCTCACACTGTACGCGAAGGTATTTACTGGCCGCCACTAATGACGCCAGTTGGTTCATTTGCTCATTAACCGGTACGCTGGCAGCGGCTGAGGTTGTGCCCGTTTTCGTCGGCGCAGTCTGGCACGCAGCTACCCCCAAACAGCAGGCCGCCAGAAGAAGCGTTCTGGGTGAAAATAAGGCGTTGAATGAAGATAAAGATTTTAACGAAGATAATGGCATGACTCGACTCGTCTTATTGATTAAGTTCCATCTCAGGAATAGTTAGCAAACCACGCTCCCTTTGCCGCCACAAGCGGCGGCAAAGGATGGCGTGATCAAAGCATCAGAAAAATATTTCTGCAAGCATGTCAGATAACTTACTCTGCTTTTTTCGCTGCGGCTAACAGCCCATCCGCCCGGAACATCGCTTTAATACCTCGAACGGCCTGACGAATACGATCCTGATTTTCTATCAATGCAAAGCGAACGTGGGTATCACCATAATCACCAAAACCGATCCCAGGTGAGACACAGACTTTAGCCTCAGCCAGCAATCGCTTGGCAAACTCAAGCGATCCTAAATGGGCATACGCATCAGGGATTTTGGCCCATACGTACATTGATGCCTTCGGTTCATCGACCATCCAGCCCGCTTCATGTAGCCCTCGCACCAACACATTTCGACGCTGGCGGTACTGTTCAGCAATATCGCGTACACACTGTTGATCGCCTTCCAGTGCCGCAATCGCCGCCACTTGCAGCGGCGTAAACGTTCCATAGTCGTGATAACTCTTAATACGCGCCAGCGCACTCACCAGCTCAGGGTTGCCGACCATAAAACCGATACGCCACCCCGCCATGTTGTAGCTCTTAGAGAGGGTAAAGAACTCAACGGCAATATCTTTAGCGCCGGGCACCTGCATGATTGATGGCGCTTGCCAGCCATCATAAACAATATCGGCATAGGCCAGATCGTGAACGACCAGAACGCCATACTGTTTCGCCAGCGCCACGACGCGCTCGAAAAAGTCTAACTCCACGCATTGGGCGGTTGGGTTTGAGGGAAAGCCTAAAATCATCATTTTAGGTTTAGGGATACTCTCCCTGATGGCCCGCTCAAGCTCGGTGAAAAAATCAATGCCATCCACTAATGGCACCGAGCGCACCTGTGCTCCCGCAATAACGGCACCATAGATATGGATGGGGTAACTTGGGTTTGGCACCAGCACCGTATCACCGTGGTCCAGTGTTGCCAGCATCAAATGCGCCAGGCCCTCTTTAGAGCCGATCGTAACGATAGCCTCACTTTCCGGGTCAATATCGACTTGATAGCGCTCGGCATACCAGCGGGAAATCGCCCGGCGAAGACGTGGAATACCGCGCGATGTGGAGTAGCCATGCGTGTCCTCTCGTTGTGCGACAACACAGAGCTTCTCAACAATATGGGCAGGCGTAGGGCCATCTGGGTTGCCCATACTGAAATCGATGATGTCCTCGCCACGGCGACGAGCCGCCATTTTTAGTTCAGCGGTGATATTAAAAACATAAGGGGGAAGACGATCAATACGCGAAAAACGGCGTGGAGAGTTAAAATCAGCCATAAAATCCTCAAGATAACGTGAGCGCCCGGACCGTCCGAGCGACGCATGACTCGCGAAGCGAGTCGTTCTTCACCCTATCCCAGTTCGCCCATACTGTCGATAGCGCCGTACCATTTTTATCAACGCCATTTGTTAGCTCAATGCCGTTATTTTTAGCTGTTTCACCCTGTTGCATAAAAGACGGCAACAGACGCTTTCACCCGATAACCTAAATCGGTATCTTGGTGCGCCATAATGCCATCTAACAACCTCTATACCGTCTACCGTCGGCGACAGCCCGTAACAGCGTTGTCCACTATCACATTTCCCTATCTCTCAGCCTCATTATGGCTTGGGAAATACATCAGTAAGGAGTGCTGCCATGCAGCGTATTGTTTATTTAAATGGCCAATATTTGGCTGAATCACAGGCTAATATTTCAATCTTTGATCGTGGTTTCTTGTTTGCCGACGCAGTTTATGAGGTAACGAGCGTAATTAATGGCGGCCTGATCGATATCGACGCCCATTTGGTTCGTCTGCAACGATCTTGCCGTGAGCTGTCACTCACCCTACCCGTCTCGGTGGAGGAATTAACGGCTATCCATCAGCAATTAATTACCCAAAATAAGCTGCATGAAGGCGCGATTTATCTGCAAATTAGCCGTGGTAATGCCGGTGACAGGGATTTCTATTTCCCACCATCGGATATCAAACCGACGTTGGTTCTGTTTACACAAGCACGTGCGATTATTGCAAACCCTAAAGCAGACACCGGCTTATCGGTTGTCACCTGCCCAGACATTCGCTGGCACCGTCGTGACATTAAAACGGTCAGTCTGCTGGCGGCAAGCCTGGCCAAAGAGTATGCCCATGCACATCAGGCGGATGATGCGTTATTCGTCGAAAACGGCTTCATTACGGAAGGCTCATCCTGTAACTGCTATATGGTTCAGGCAGATAATACCGTTATCACCCGTCCACTCAGCCAGGATATTTTGCACGGCATCACTCGCCAGTCATTACTCAAGTTGGCTACTGAGCATCAGATCTGCATAGAAGAGCGCCCCTTCACCCCTGAAGAGGCGCGCAATGCACAAGAAATGTTTATCACCTCAGCGACATCCCTTGTGTTGCCCGTTGTCAGTATTGATGGCCAACCTATTGCGGATGGAAAACCAGGGCCAATAACGCGCCGCCTGCGCGACATTTACATTGAAATGGCTCAGGCCCAAACTCGCTAATTTCAGGCCAAACCGTCACCGGCATATAACCCCGCCACGCTCTGCGGGGTTGACAGCCCGGGCAGACTCCCATTAGGAACGCGACACATCCGCTTGCAGCGCCGCTATATCAACATTACTTTCCAATACCATTTTTTGTGGCACAGCCAGAGGGATACTCTCCCCTCTTAAACGTTTAATAATGTCAAACAACAGGTCACTCTTCGCTGATGACACCATTCGCGGGCTAGTAACATATCCCGTCACACTTAACACCATGCCGTTTGGTGTTAACTGGCTAAACATCACTGACGGTGCCGGCGTCTCCAGTATTTTTTCATGCTCATGATAAGCCGTGAGCAGAATGCCTTTGACTTTTTCCGGGTCAATATCTAAAGGAAAGGTTAATGCTAATGTCGCCACGCCATGAGGATTCCCCATAGTAATATTGCGTACGTTTTGTGAGATAAACTGAGAATTAGGAACGATAACCGTAGATCGGTCTCCCAGTTGAATTTCTGTCGCACGAACATTAATACGCCGAATATCGCCTTCTACTCCACTGATATTCACCAAATCACCCACTTTTACCGGGCGTTCAGTGAGCAAAATCAAGCCGGAAATAAAATTCTTCACGATTTCCTGCAAGCCAAAACCAATACCTACCGATAACGCACTAACAATCCAGGCCAGTTTGCTCCACTCAATGCCCAGGGTGGCAAGCGTCAATAAAATAATCAGGATATAACCGATATTGGAAAACAGCGTCACCAACGAGGCTTTTATCCCTGCTTCCAGCGTGGTTTTAGGCAAGAACTCGTGTTCAAGCCAACGCCGGGAGACTCGTAAACTGTAAATACCAACGCCAAGCAAAATCACCGCATTCACTAAATGCGAGGGAACAATACTCAGAGACTCAAGCCCCTTGCCTCCCCATATCTCAACGGCTTTTTGCACCAATTCGACCGGAGTTGTCGAGCCAAACGCGCCATTCAGTAAGGAAACAATCGACATCAGGACTAACAACACCTTCAAGACCGCAGACAGAATAGCTGCCGCCTGATCAAGATGACGATCATCCAAATTTAGTGTGCGCTTAATTTGCCTGCCGCTGGCAAACGCCGGGGAAAATAAACTTTCGCTCACGTCTTCAACAAAAATCGTTGATAAATACAGTAACGAAATGACCATCCCTACCCAAATCAACTCATAAGTCAGGAAGCGGGCCAGCGAAATATAACCAATCAATAACGACACCAGTACGGCAAATGTCGTCAGCAATACGGCTAAATGAATAACACCAGATAGCGTTGAACGCGCTTCCGGTGTTTCTCCTGCGTCTACCATTCGCTTTCTAATCTGGTTACTGCGCAGTGCAATCGCACCAGAAGTCAGCATCAGAAACAAAGACGACAAACCATTACCAACGATGGTGACACCCACGGAAATTCCGCTGGTGGTGTTGATCTGCTCGAGGACGCCAAAGACAAATAAAAAACTGGTCGCGATAAGCGCAAAAGGCTCCAGCGCCTGAGCGACCGGGTTGGCAATGGCAGGCAACCGCCACGAAGGCCGCTTATTGGAAAGAAAAGCTCGACTGAGCCCCGATATCATGGAACAGAACACGACCAACCGCACCAGGCTATCCATAAAAGCAGCAGCGCGATCGCTGGCATCGCCATGACGGGTAAAGACATAGTCAACCAATAACGCAGCGCCCCCCACCATCAATACCGTGGAAAACACCACAGCAATAGCCAGAAAACTGCGCCGTAATCGTCCTTCAGGCAACAGATGAATACCGGCCCAGGCCAGATACTTCTCCAGCAAACGCCGACCAATCACACTCAGCGCTGTCGCCAACAGTAAAAAAAATGCCGAACCATAACGCCATTCTGCTTGCCAGGCCGCCCAGAATGACTCTTTGAGGTCATCTCTTAAATCAGTCAGCCGCTGTATATCCTCCGCCGTTGTTTTCAGTATAGGAGACCAAAAGCGGCCGCTGAGGATACTACCGGAGTTGAGTGCCAACTGATTTTTTAATGCGTTACGACGCAGGGCCAGAATCTGTGTCGACAGATTTTCCGCCCCGTTTTTAATCGACTGCACCTGATTTAATTGCGCATCCAGCTTCTGCTTTTGTTGATTCAGCGTCGTGCGCTTACGCGTCACCTCGGCGGTTTCACTCACCGCAGCCTGAGGCAGGGGCGCAGGCCCCAATACATCCAGTTGAGCCTGCAGTTGAGCCCGCATTGGCGTCATTACCCCTGCGAGTTTATCCGCATTGGCAACCAACTCTCGCGTCGTATCATTCAGCGCATTCAGCTTTGCATCTGCTGTTGTACCTGAAACTTGCTGCTTAATAGCATCAAGCTGTTTTTGCAATTTAACCAGTTCAGCATCGACATTGACTTTTTCTGCCGCCTGCTCCTGCCCTTCTGGTTCAGGATCGGTTGCCGCAATCCCCAATGGGCTAAAAACCAGTAACGCTATCAGCCATAGCCAGCCATAAGACTTCAATAACCCTTTATGCATAACGCTCCACATACCTTTTTATACGGCTGCCAGCCACAGTTTATCTCTCAACACCACCACGCCACACGACGATAAAAGCGCCAAATCAAGAACCGTTTTCTCGACCATAGACCCAGTGGCGAATAACTTACTCACCTACGGGGGCGAAATTCAAACACTATTGACTGAATCGCTCAATATAGGAATCCACTTCCCAAATATCGATTATTTCACTGCGACGAGAAAAGACAGAAAAGACTGTTCAGGGATTCGCCGACTGACACGAATCCCACGCCAATTCATTGACTCAAAAAGGATGACCGGTATAATCCAGCGCACACGACTGTGTTGCTGTATCAATCTGCTTTACAGCGTGTTTCTTCTGCGTTTGCTATCAACGCGCCCTTAGCTCAGTTGGATAGAGCAACGGCCTTCTAAGCCGTAGGTCACAGGTTCGAATCCTGTAGGGCGTACCATCTTAACTTCTCCCAGACTCTACCGAATTCAACAAAACCCCGTTATATTCATTGATACCACTAGGATTTTCTGTCGCTGAGCTCCACTGAGGTCAACCCAGCATACTGGAAATCAAGTCGATGTTGGGGGCCTCTATGGGGGCTCTTCTTGTTCAATGACTATTAGGGGCCCCCACCATGCCACTTAATGCCCGACAGATAGAAACCGCCAAGCCACAAGATAAAGAATACAAACTTACTGACGGCGCAGGTCTTTATCTTCTGATAAAGCCGAATGGAGCCAAATATTGGCGTTTGAAGTACCGAGTTGCAGGAAAAGAGAAAAAATTATCTATCGGCGTTTATCCCGATATCTCGCTGGCAGAAGCGAGACTAAAACGGGAAGAGGCTCGAAAAATCATCGCATCAGGTGGCGATCCTAGTGAACAAAAGCAGGTCGAAAGACAGGCAAAGAAAATCAATATTGATAACACCTTCAAAGCAATTGCTCTCGAATGGCACGAATATAAGCGCCCAAACTGGTCGAAAGGCTACGCAGAAGACCTGATGGAAGCCTTTGAGAATGACATCTTCCCTGATATCGGTAAACGCCCTGTTGCTGAGGTTAAACCGCTGGAGATGCTAACCACACTGCGCAAACTGGAAAAACGCGGTGTACTCGACAAGTTGCGTAAAATCCGCCAAGCCTGTAATCAGGTGTTTCGCTACGCCATTGTCACTGGCAGAGCGGAAAACAACCCAGCGTCAGAATTGGCAAGCGCTCTTCCCCCGCCCAAAGCTACGCACTACCCTGGTAATCCCCCCGAAAAACCAGTGCATGCATAAGTAGAATTTTCTCCTAACCTGAATGCAGGGGGATTTCTATGAAACGATCACGTTTTACTGACAGTCAGATCATCACCATTCTCAAACAGGCTGAGGCGGGTACGCCGGTTCCTGAACTGTGCCGGGAGCATGGCATCAGCAGTGCCAGTTTTTATAAATGGCGCTCAAAGTTTGGCGGGATGGATGCTGCACTGATGAGCCGACTGAAAGAGCTTGAAGAAGAAAATCGCCGACTAAAAAAAATGTATGCTGAAGAGCGTCTGAAGGCCGAAATTATTCAGGAAGCGATGGCAAAAAAGTGGTGAAGCCATCAGACCGGAAGCAGATGGCTCTGCATGCAGTTGAACACCGGGGATCAGTATCCGTCTGGCCTGTCAGCTCTTTGTCGTCAGCGAATGTTGCTACCGATACAGGCGCTTACTGAGTCAGGAAAATCAACGGATTGCTGACTGGCTGGTGCGCATCACGGACAGCCAGCGAAACTGGGGCTTCGGCCTGTGTTACCTGTATCTGCGCAACGTGAAAGGCTTTGTCTGGAACCACAAGAGAATTTACCGGATTTACTGCGAACTGTCGCTGAATATGCGGATAAAACCTAAAAAACGGTTGAAACGTGAAAAGCCGGAACCACTGAGGGTCCCCACTGGCAGTAACGAGAGTTGGTCAATGGATTTTATGCATGATCAGTTGTCAGATGGTCGCTCCGTTCGTCTGCTGAATATTATTGATGATTTCAATCGCGAGGCCCTGGCAATAGAGGTCGATTTTTCCCTTCCGGCCAGTCGGGTAGTCAGAACTCTCGAACAACTGATTGAATGGAAAGGGAAACCGGCATCGATTCGATGTGACAACGGACCAGAATATGCAGGTAACACTCTGATAGTATGGGCTGAACGACAAAATATCATCCTCAATTTTATTCAGCCGGGGAAGCCACAACAGAATGCGTATATTGAGCGTTATAACCGGACAGTGCGTTATGACTGGCTGGGGCACTATCTGTTTTATTCGCTGAGTGAGTTACAGGAATACGCCACACAATGGCAATGGTTCTATAATCACGAACGACCGAATATGGCACTGAATGGCTTCACACCAATGCAGCATATTCAGCGCTTATCTGATTCTACTTATCTGCCCGGTTAAAAATGGGGGGATTACCGGATGACGTGTTCTTCAAGTTGCTGTAACGTGTGTCGATCGCTTACAACCAACCATCCCCACCCTCGCGCGTGCGCCCATGCCCGACCCGCATTGGCTTTTGCACGGTTGATGCTTAAGGCCATGCTGTCGGTAGGCTTAACTTCAACAAGGAGGCACCGACCATCAACGGTCGCAACGAGCAGGTCTGGATAGTACTTTCGGAGTTTGTCTTTAAAACTGTACGATATAGCAACGGGTTGTTCCTGATAAAAGGAAACCTGATCGCTACGCTCCAACTGCGTCATGATATTGAGTTCAAGTCCGGACTCGTACTGGACGGTGCGTGCGAGCTTCTGTGAGTAAAAATGGCCGGCGATATCCGAATCATTGACTATTCGCTGCGAAGAGAGCTGTGCTGCTGGCGGCGGCGGAGCGATGACTGTGGGCCAGTCTGTATGGTTTAACCAGCCGCTGAGCTCAGATTCAACTCTCTCTTTCGCAGCCCGACTCCGGTCCAGCTCGCGTAACTTTGCCAACTTTGCCTTTTGTAGCAGTGAAATATCGGAGAAGAATCCCACGATTTCCTCTCTCTTAACCTTCTGAATACCCGCAGTGCAGAGAATAAACTTCGCGGCCAGTCCGGATGACGTCATAAAATCACGGTGAACGATACGATGTACCCATATCGCGATTTCATACGAGGAATTGCTGACTGCGTTAATGAGCTTTTTAAGGGCAGCACCGGGGGTTCCCTCATAGCGAGACTTACCCGCTAGCCGCTTGAAGGCTCGTTCCTGAAGTTGTCTCACTCTTTCACGGGAAACGCCGCATTTGGCAGCGATCTCAGCGAGTGTATGAGGATGCTCATCCGTGCCGAGACGCATGAGAAGAATATCCCGATCGCGTTCCTTAGATAAACTCTCCACAGCAGCACTGACCAGCATGATGACATCAGACTCACTGGCTACATAATCCAGAAATTCCGTACTGGGGACGAAATCTGTTATTTGCTTTTCATCTGGTGTTTTACCGCTCGCTCCCGACACCACGGGACATGACAAAGCGGCGTGCTCGCCCCCCCCTGTGTCCTGTTTTTTCTCCGTTTTTTTTTCAGCGGCAGCAGACGGACACAGGGCATTGATAAGACATGCCCGTTCTTGACTTTGTGTTTCGTTGAAATAGCGCGCCAGATCACTCGCTGAACCAACATTGTTGTTCTGGCAAAATTCGGAGGGGAGCAAACGCTTAATCGCGCCATGTATCCCTCCAGACGTACGCTGATGACGTTCGGTGAGCTCATTTAACGTGAGACCCTGCTCTATTGCCAGGATCAGTTGCTGAAACTCTTCTTTACTCCACGGAGCTCCGTGGCGCGCAGGAAAGTTTTTGGTGGAGGTTTCAGACATAGCTTTAGCGTTGTACTCCCTATTTCTTCGTTACGAACTGCCTCGCTGTGAGCGCATGACATCCATTTACGGTGATGATGGTAGCAACTTCAAGCTGTGACAGAAAACAGCCGTGCCGACATTAGCGCGCCCTAAATGCGCTCCCCGTGGCATAGCCCAATTATTGGATCTCTATCCCTTACCACGTTATTGCTCCCTCAGCACCCGTTTTGTTCGTAAGCCATGCTTTCGGCTGACACTCCAGAATAAATACCATCCTGATAGCTAGTGGATTAATGGTACCTCATCTTTGATCTAGTGCAGAGGCACAGAAATCCACTTTGAGCGATCAGCGAACTTAGTTTAAGAACTACGTATATGCTCTCTGGTTTGCTAATGATAAAGAAACAACATAATTGTTTCGAGGCCAATGATCGGTTAGTAAATTAGCATGCTCCGCTCTTCTGACATCCATTTATAGGTACCAAGTCACCAATAGGCTCTGACCTGTCTGTTGAAATAAGCTGTAGCACTCCCGCGTTGTATCGACCGTGAGTGCCTGAAAAAGGAATCTTTTTTCCCTCGTAAAACAAACCATCATAAATGATCTGCTTCTCCCCGCTAATTTGCGGAATAAGCGCTACAGTAACCCTGCTACTTGAGCAATAAACTTCAGTAATAACATTGTTTTGCCAGTATTCAAAATTAAGACCAGATGGCGCACTGGATGTCATCCCTCCTGACTTTCGGCACTCCTCACCTGGTATTGAGACACCTGTCGTCTCTTTTCCTCCAACGTTTCCACCTGAAGGTGGGATATAGAATGTGACAGAAAAATGATAATCGTGATGTTCAGGGAGAGGATAAAACATGCCATAAATCTGAAACCATACTGAGCTCATTACAGGTATAACATTCTGGGAAACAATATTCCGATATGCTTCCATCACCGCATCACTTGTGCTTGTAAGTATAGTAGTCGTGATGAAAACGGCGGCTATATAGAGTCGTGCCCGCAACCCTTTTTTATTTTTAACTTTCATCAGCTTTGATATTCCATCAAAATCTTATTCCATAGATTATAATAAAGAGAACTCAGCAACGTACCAAACGCAATTGCTCATGACTGACCATTTTATTCCGTTTCAGCTATCCAACTTTCTATCGTATAGCGGCATAAACAACCTAAAAACTGTTTATCACAATCGCTCAATCTCATCGACAGTGAACCAGTGGTTACGAACAGCCGCAGCGATAAAAGCATCAGGATTTTCGGTATAAGCGACCAGAGCCAAGCTTTTTTTTGCGCGAGTACACGTGACATACAAGAGGCGGCGCGTGCGTATGATTCCGCTATCCGTCGCATCAGAAAGATGTTTGCGGTCCGTATCCAATAAAGGTTTGGCCTCGAATAATTTGTCATATGAAAATAAAAACCCACGCGCATCGCTGTCATCTAGGATCACTAGCACACGTTCAAACTCAAGGCCTTTCACGCCCTGGTGGGTTCCGAACGGCCCACGATCACTTACATACTCTGAGAATGGGATAGTCTGGTTGTACGGAGTTTCTAAAAATTCTCGCCAAGCCTCTAGACTCGAAGGTGACTGCCCAACTGACTCCTCTTCGCTATCTGGCTCATCATCATCGTTGATCTGCTCGTTCTCCTCCATTGTGATATCACCGAGGACAAAGGGGCGCAATGCCGATGGGATTTCGAATAACTGGTGCTCAGCAATGCATTTCAACACTGAGAGGAAGGTAGTACTGGATTGTTCAGTGTTGAGGGCAAGCAGCGCATCCACAGCAGAGCGTATCGGTTGTAGCGGATCTTCTGGAGTAGGGCTATTGGCAATGACTACACGCTTAAGAAGCGGAGATGTTGCTCGCAGATGGGCCATAACCGCGAATCTGTCATCGGCACGCGCCGCAGCGATGAGTGGAGCAACACGTTCAGTGAACAACCTAATGCCAGCTAACTCACCGGTTCGTAGCCCTGTCGACAAACGAGAATCCCGATCCAAGGCTTGGAACATGTCAAGGAAACCACATCTTGATGCCGCCATGTGGTGTTCTAGAGTGAGTGATTTGATCGCAGCTCCGTTGCGCCAATCAGAATCGTTGCATAGAGTTGCCATCCGCTCACGGACATGCAGCTCAAATTCTGGTTTGTCTAAAATATCATTGGGTGCGACGAAAAGACGGACAAAGCCAACTTCACTGTCATCACGCGCCACCTGGCTTTGGCTATCAATCGGTGCTCGCAACACGTTGCCTAGCGCAATGACACGCTGAGGCGAGCGATGGTTCAAACGTTTGACCGGACGCGCCCAATCCTCTGGTACGAGGCGTTCCAACTCGGGATGGCCGTCAAGGAAGATCCGCTGCATGGTATCACCGAACAACCCCAGACCGAATTTTCCTTTGTTCGTAGTTGCGAGCGTAAAGAATGCTTCAAGTAATCCCTTATTAGTATCCTGGCTCTCGTCGATAAGCAGAAAAGGATATTTGTTGACAAGAACTGCCTGCATTGATGGTTTTGTCTCAATGAATGAAGCCGTTATCTTTAGTACCTCAGTATGCGATAGTGAATCCTGACCATAATTGTCGCCGTTAGGGTTGTAGGTGAAACGTCTTGGCACACTGAGCCATTCAAGACGTCGCATTATTGAAGCAATCGCGCGTTCGCGATCCATAGATGCTTTACCGGCACGCCCTTTCGCTTGCTTCTCGCGTAGTTCAGCAAGATTGGTCGGGAGCGTGTTGAGAAGCCATTCTTGGATATCCCTATGGTAGGTTTCAATATGCCGCCAGCAAAAACTGTGGATCGTCGAAATCGGAAATAAAGAATCCTCACCAACACGTTCAGCGATCTCATCGGCCGCCGCATTCGTATACGTGATCACCGCAATTTTCTTGCCCAAACGTCGAAACAACGCGCCATGCTCGGTGCGAAACGTATCAAGCGCATTTTTCAACGAACGTGTTTTTCCAGAACCAGCACTTGCATAGAGGAAAAAACTTCTAGGGGCGGAAGGATTTAGGCAAGCACGAATTTGCGTGTCAGCTCCGTCGTCAAAATCAGGTGGTGCCGTCTCAATCGTTATCATGAACTGGCCCCGCCTTGATTTCGTTATTCATTACATCGTTACCAACAGCGCTTTCAAACCATTTAAGACCGGCAGCGATATAGCTCGGTGGTTTCAATGCCTTGGGATCTTCGAGCATCAAACAATCGAGCGCAAACGCCGCCTTCTCAGCAGTTTTTAGCAAATCGAACAGTTCATTTTCAAGATCATCACCCGCGAGATCTTGTGTCACTATTTCACAGATCTTTTTTGATGTGACTGAGCCTTCGACATTCGCCACCGTGGCAAGGTTTTCAATGATCAGCGCATCCTCAAATGTCCGGGGTATGATCAAAGTATCCCCATCAGATGGAACCTTAACAGGCTTTTGGTAGGCGACGTAAAGTTCATAGCCACTGCCCGTCGTCGATGCATGCCCCTCTGGAGGCAATGCGATTAGTTCGTCGATCGAAACCTTTCCGGGATGCCACTCTTTCAGCACAGAGTTTGCTGTCTGTTGCTCTTTACCTTGTTCGGGACGTGCTGATTTCCAGCGCGTCGTTCCATTACCATTCTTGTCAGTTATCTTGACTGCCATCGTCGCGTCAAGATCGCTGATAATCAACGTCGCAACACCGAGCACATCTACCAGATCGCGAAATTTATGCGCGTGGCTACCACCGAGTTCAAGTAATGTAATATAGCGCCTTGATAGTTCTGGGAAATGATGACGAATGAAGTGAGGTACAAGAATACGCTCAGCCTGCCCTTCAACAAATATGACCCCATCAGCAAAAAAAAGATCGCAATGCGTAGCCTTGAGATACCGTTTTACAAAGCGCTTAGTTTCATCACCATTACCGAAAATATGTGAAAGATTAGCGACCGTTGTTGTTGGTGTTTCTCCCTTGCTCGCAGCAGGTCGACGACGGAAATACCGCAAATTGGCGAAATCCGCTTCATGAGCGACATGACTCGAATGGGTACTAACAATCAGTTGGGTGCAATAGGTATCGCTATCACCAAGATCGTCATGTTTCCTGAGGAGACCATATGCTTTGTTAATGAAGACCTGCTGAACCTGAGCATGAAGATGTGCCTCGGGCTCTTCAACGAGCACGAGGTGCAGAGGCTGAATCTCATGTGACACATCCGAACCTTCGAGGAGGCCAGCCTTTTTGACTCGCATCCATTCGTCACGGAACCCCATCAGCATAAACACCATGGCGATCAAGTTCTGATAACCAAGCCCAGAATAGTCTTCTGGAAGTTTGAGCGTCTTGGTTCCATCGCCCAAGGGGTCAGCAACTTGATACTGTACCGAGGAGCCATGTTTCATCCCATCCGTCGCACGAAGAAGCGTCGAGATTTTTAGTTTGGGGTTATTCATGCCGGGATAACCCAAGTCTTCGAGTTCTTCAAAGGCTGCGGCGAATCCGGCTTCCAGACGGGCGTCAAAACTACGCTCAGCAGCTTGGATCGCTCCCAGTGCCTCGTAGTCTTTTTCCGAAGGCGTTTTCGACGGGTCGAGATGGCGATCGTAATAAGAACGAAGCTGGTCTGATAGACGGCGCTTGAATCTGCGATTAGCAGTCTCGCTCTTATCTTCACCACCATCCTTGCTCCCAGCATCGGCGAAGTCACGCTGTGCGGCAATTTCATCGATCTTGATAAGGTTTTTAAATGGAGGATGGTCGAACGCAAGCACATTCGCTGGCAGTATTTGTGGTGTCGCAAGGCCATCATGCCCTGGCATCGTTACCGCAGTTGGGTCGAGAGGATAGGCCACGAGTTCAAGATGTGCCCGTAACCTACGGTCTAGAAACTCAGTCAGGCTGCCCGGCCATAACGCGATCTTGGTTCTTTTTCCATCCGGTCCAGATACTGATGCATCCCGCGCAGCTGAACGCTGTATGAGATACTCAGTTTTGAGTTCGTCTAGGTCTTTAACCCGATAAGAAAGCCGCACACCCAGCATGCCGCCGGACCAATCCAACGTAGGGAGAATATTCACAACATGTTGGATCTCGCTAAGCGGTACATCAAGCCATACATCGAGTGAAGGAAGAAGCGCATTAAGATCGACTGTTGGCTCCCTATCTACCTCCCACTCATCACCCAAGAGATCAATTTTTGTCCAGTTGGCAATCGTTACATCACGTAGTGCCAGACTGTTCGGTGAAAGTAGAAAAATGCGTAGTGCCAGCATTGCCGAAGTTTTGCCACTATTATTAGCGCCAACAAGAATCGTCGTTTTCTTATCGAAGTTTAAATGCATGCACTTCAGTTTTCGAAAATTCGTAATTTCAACGAATTTAATTCGCACATTAACTCCCTATCCCCTGCAATGGAGAATTAGATATTAAGTCCTTGCGTTCGCTCTGAATCGAATAGCTAACATATGGGACGATTATATAGCGCGATAGAGAGTAAATATTGCTCTTCTCTCTGCTCCCCAAAGCGCTAGTGCATCATCGACGTCGATCCCCATTACTGCACATTAAAGAGTAGTTTTGCCAATACGCGATTGAAGGACACTCAACTTATAATGCATAGGAAAATTAGTAACGCTTTCGTTTTTTGCACTCTCTACATGCCATAAGACTTGATGTCACCGCAGGCAGGATAGGCTGGGTGATAATGTTCGTTTCAGTCAGATGAATCCTGTTTACACCAGCATAACAGAATTCATCAATAACGAGGATGCGTAAGCATTTTTACACATACCAACATTTTACTTCACGATCAGAAACACAGTTTTGAATCATTGAACTCATCAACGCTGACTGCACCCAAACGACCGTTCTTCCCTGCAATACGATTTGGTTCGCTCTTTGGCGAAGTAGCTAACCCTGAACGTCAGTCGATCATAAATCGTTCGATAATCTTCAGCGTTGATATCCAGATAATAGAGAGGGTTTTCAGGGAAGTGTACCAGTGTTCGATAGTCGGGTCGGTTACTCAGGCCTAACCCACTCAGCCATGCGGCCTGTATCAACGATGCTAACCCCGTACCGCTTTCGTCATAACTTCCAAGACAATTAAAGGTATCGTTGTTAACGAACAAGACCACATGATAATGCGACTTCTGATTTTCCTCTCCAACTTCGCGTACCCAGAGATGACGCAGGTGGCTGGAATAGGTTCGTTTCCCTTGTTTCTGCTTACTCCGATATCGCGCTTCAATCTTTGCATCCAGTGATTCAATGAAACGGGACATCAAGCCCTGACGTGCATTGCATTCATCATCTGGCAGGTGTAAATCTACCCGTATTGCCATGGTGCGCGGATGCTCGTCCACTGCGTTATTTATCACGCTAATCATGCGTGACAGATAAGCCTCATTGAACGGAGCCTGGCTCTGATCGATACGAATGTTATTTATCATGGTTTTCACTTATAAGATTGGGCAGAGCCTTACCCGTAGTGGGCTAATGAATGAGTTAATAATGTGTGGGGATACTGCTGTAACAGCAGTAAGAGGGATCACAGTGATATGTGAATGACTACCTTCTTGGTAACCGAGTGGATAGATAATTTAATTATATCAGACAGTTAATAATACCAATCCGTCATCAAGCACACCCGATTGATACCTGTGGCGTATGGTGTTACACGAGAAAATCAGGTTAATTTTTACTCCGAAGTTATCCTGCTCATACTATGGCCTGTTAACGTACCAAAACGTCTGAAGACGATTCGGTACGTGTTATGTTTGAGAAGCCTCTGTAGAGCCTGTATTTCAGCCTTTCAGGCAATTATATTTCCCTGCTGTAAATACCTGTCTTGCACAGTGAACACTGTTTCTTTCCCCGGTAGTGGCTACCACACATTGTGCATCGCCAGTGTGTAACCCGCTGAACGGGTGTTAGCTGTGCAATAAGCCTTTGCAGTTGCTTCATACTGGAGGATGTTTGATCCTCTGAGACAAGGTAAGCGCAATGTACTAGCGCTTCGGGATCACCAGCAGGAATGACATGCTCAAACCATGCAGGCGACATTACCGTTGCAGGATGAAATATCAACGGACACTGGCAGTGGTGGCAGCACCACTCATCGTCAGCAGAATCGACCTGACGGGCTGCCACGATTTCACCGGTATTCCTCTGCACAATATGGCATTTTTCTATACGCATAACCCACCTTCACAGTGGCCGAGTGGCATCAATGTAATCCTTTGTCAGCGCTGCCAACTCTCGGTAAGTTTTTTGTCGTGCCGATATCCACTGTTTTAACTCGTCAGCATTAGACAAGTGTAGTGAATACCATTTATCCAAATCGCTGCCAGTGGTGAAATCACACCAGCACAACAGTATTAGGGCATGACGCATCTCCGGTTGCGTATGCAATCGGAATAGCATTTTTAATTGTTCTGCCAGCTTTCTTTTTCCCAACCGGCAACATTCACTGAATAGCACGCCTGGAAGCAAGGGGTAATCAATATGCTTAATCAGTTGGGGAGTAATATTGCAATCTACTACCTGCTCTGTGCGTATAACCTGGAGCAGACATTGTGGAATGACAATAACGGATATGCTGCCATCTTTTTGCTGGCATGATGCAATCGTCAGCTTGTGCCACAGTGTTATCGACTGTTGAAATAATCCATGGCACAGGTTTAGTCGGGTAAAATCATCAAGCCAAGTTTGATAATGGTTAAGTAGTGGAGTCTTTTTCATCGTTATTTCCCTTCAATGCTGGATTTCAGGCAGCAGAAAACCGTCGCTGGCGCGGATAATGGTGATAGCTGACTAAAAAGGTGTTATTAGTGGATAAAAGGCGGGTTAGCGCTGTTTTCGGGATTTGGCAATGCTCTCTTGTAGCCAGGCCTCAACCTCACTCCTTAGCCAACGGGAACTCCGGCCAAATTTAACGGGCGCAGGGAAATCACCATCCTGAATCAACTTATAAAACCACTTATCCGTCATCTCAGTGAGGGCGGTGATAAATTTCATATCGATAAACTGATCTTCCAGTAAGGTCGGTTGCGTTGCCATGTTGGTATTCTCCATTGGTAAATAGATACCAGAGTCGGAGATTTTGCTTACCTGCCGACTCCGCCATACCAACTGGTCACGCTGTAAAAAAGATCTTCGGTGCAGGAAAATCTCCGTCAGCGCTGGCTGCAACCAAAAGCCCGGAGATGGTCCTCGTGGTGCTTGGTTGCGTTTTTTGCCATATACCTGAGCCGAAACATCAGGCTGGAATAGGCACGCTCACTCTCTTCGCTGTTTACATCGAGCCAGTAGCAGGGGTTCTCAGGAAAATGCACCAGTGAACGGGCCAGTGGGGTGTCCGCAACTTTCATTCCCAATGCCCGGTTCCAGGCCGCAATGATCATCGTTGCCAGATTGGTGTCATCTGACAGGTAGTGCCCCGGTGACTGGTAAGTATCTTTATTCAGTAACAGCACCACATGGTAATGGGGTTTGTTACCAAACCAGTCAAATTCACGGCACCAGATATAGCGCAAATCAGTTTGGTGCACCCGAATGCCTGACTGCATTTTTCGATACCTTTGTGCTTCGAGCTGAGACGCTAATGACGCCATAAAGCGGCTGATAACGTTATTGCGTATTGCCATGCCCGATATATGGTCCCTGTCAGGAATGTGTAAATCTATTCTCAGCGCCAGTGTGCGGGGGTGTGCCCTTAGCGCTTTGTGAAGAGTTTCCTCGATTCGGGCGACATAATGACGACATAGCGGCCCATAGGTTTCATCAACAATGATTTCTCTGTTCATCTCTCATCACTTCTTTGGGTTAAAGACATAGTGAGCGGAGATGATGTAAAAATATTATCAGGAGACTGTTCTGGTAAATGCGTGAGGGATTGGTATTGTCTTAGGGTATTATTCGAATACTGTTTTTGATATGAAGTGAAGAATGGCCGTATATATATTACCAATCCGACAATTATGATTACTCCCTTTTATCTCCCCGGTTCAATAAAAGCCTTATCAGATGCACCACGGTTAGCAGATAATCTGGAGATAAATTTTCGGATGGTTACTCTGAAGTTAAGGATTGCACGGTGTTTTTATTTTTCCAGCTGTCATGATATTACGACGGTTGCCGGTTTTTGACTCCGTGCATTCGCCCCTAATCACTGCCCATATGGTGAAAACCGTCAATGACGGTTCATGTGGATAATCGGCTGACCGGCATACCTGACCACACCTCGCCACCATACTGGCACTTGCCCGTTCTCTCTGCTTACCGAGAGGCGATTTTCTCCGCATGAAGTCTTCCGTGCGCTTAACGCGTAACGCCCGGCCACGACCTCTTCGTGATGCCTCCCGTTGTTTCTGAGTATCAAAATGCTAATCTTGCAATATTTTGTTTTTAATTTATTTTTAGTTAAGGTTAATAACCTATTCTTGTTGGTGGTGCCCACATACGGCAGTGCGGAAATCACCCTGGCTGCTTTCGGGTGAACGCCTTGAGTCGTGGGTGATAGGGAAAACGGTGGGAGAACGTTTTACGATGGAAAAGCACACCAGGATTTGTTCGTTCAGTATCAGGAAAACCACGCTGGAGGCATTGGATGAGTACGTCGCTGCCCGTGGTAAACGATCGCGATCCGAGCTTGTCAGTGAATTGCTTGATTTTGCCATTGACCAGAAAAGGCACCCGCATGATGAAGACGATATTCCCAGCGATGGCATCATTCCTGAAAAAATAAGCATTAAATGGTATGAGTCTCTGTATTTTAACTCGCTACGGGATTATTTTTATTCCGGTGATTGCTGGTTTGAAATTAGTCTTGGCAGCGTTAGAATTTTTCAGGAAAACGCAGAGTATGATGACCTCACTGTCAAAATTGACGAGTTTTACGAAAGAATTATAAATGATATAAATATGAAGGTTGGCGAGGGGTCTTATTTTGCGCGTAAATTTATTAATGAAATAAAGGGTGATGGCGTAAAAATTCTAGCTGTAAGAATAAGTGGCAAAAAGAAACATGTTGAAGGCGTGGGGGAGGTCTGCGATTTCATATATGCTGTCACGCTGGTCAATGTCAAAGAAAATATAGATTCAAAAGATTATTTTTATCTGGATTATCACGCTATTCAGGTATTGGATGTGAGGGAAATTGGCCGGGCACCACTGAGTACGTTGGTGAGGAAAAAGAATAAACAGTTAGCACCAGGCTATCTCTACTGGATGCCCATCACGATTTTTCAAAACAAGATGCTTGTTATGGGCGTGAGAAGACGAGCTTTATCTGACCAGGCCATTGCGCTCGTGAAAAGCGATGATGTGATAATGGTAACAAACCAGGCAATACGCGTAAAAAAGAACAGAAAATAATACCGGGCTTCAACAGTGACGGTGAACCCAGGCCCTGCTTTAAAATATTTTCAGACAGATATCATCTCCCCGAACCTTCCCCTTAACGGCAGCGCCTCACGGTGCTGCCGTTTGTGTTTACCGAGGACATGATATGAATCATCAGGATGGGCCTGCGCCGTTGCGTCAGGCGTTGTCGGGGTTGCCGGAGTGGGTGACAGCGCAAATCTGGCGGCATATCCGGCAGTTGACCCACTACGAGCCGGTTATCGGCATTATGGGCAAGACCGGTGCGGGCAAGAGCAGCCTGTGTAATGCGTTGTTTGCCGGTGAGGTGTCGCCGGTCAGTGATGTGTCGGCCTGTACCCGTGGGCCGTTGCGCTTGCGCCTGAACGTGGGTGAGCGTTGCATGACGCTGGTAGACCTGCCTGGAGTCGGTGAAAGTGAACGGCGTGATGCGGAGTATGCCACGATGTATCGCCAGCAACTTCCGCATCTCGATCTGGTGCTGTGGCTGGTTAAGGCCGATGACCGGGCGCTGGCGGTGGACGAGCATTTTTACCATCAGGTGATTGGCGAAGCCTGGCGGCACAAGGTGCTGTTTGTGGTCAGTCAGGCGGACAAGATTGAACCCACTGAGGGCGGCATGAAGGCGTTGTCTGCCAAACAACGGCAGAGCCTTGCGCGCAAAATCACCCTGTTGCACACCCTGTTTTTGCCGGTGCACCCGGTCTGCGCGGTTTCGGTGCGGCTGCGCTGGGGGCTGTCGCACATGGCGGCGCTGATGGTGGCAAGCCTGCCGTGCGAAGCCAGCAGCCCGCTGGTCACACAGCTACAGACTCCCCTTCGTAGCGAACGTGTCACTCAAAAAGCCCGCTATGATTTTGCCGATACGGTGGGCAGCACACTCGATACCGTCAGCCGTCTGCCGCTGATACCGGCCACGGTGCGCACGCTTATACAGACGCTGCGCGATACCGTGGTGTCCGTGGCCCGCACTTTGTGGGCGGTGTTCTTCTGAGCCGTTAATTCTGCATTACCCATCTGTTTTCGTTTTCCGAGCCCGGTCGCCTGTGCGTCCGGGCTTTTTATTTTCAGCCATCTTAAGGAGTTCCGTTATGACCCGTCTGGCCTCGCGCTTTGGCGCAGCAAACCTGATCCGCCGTGACCGTCCGTTAACCCGCGAAGCGCTGTTTCGCACCGTACCCAGTGTGTTCAGTGAGGAAAAGCATGAATCCCGCAGCGACCGATACACTTACATTCCGACGATTACCCTTCTGGATAATTTGCAACGTGAAGGCTTCCAGCCGTTCTTTGCCTGCCAGACCCGCGTGCGCGACGACAGCCGCCGCGAGCACACCAAACACATGCTGCGCCTGCGTCGGGAAGGGCAAATCACCGGCCATCAGGTGCCGGAAATCATCCTGCTCAACAGCCATGACGGCTCCAGCAGCTACCAGATGCTGCCGGGGCTGTTCCGGCAGGTGTGCCAGAACGGGCTGATTTGCGGCGAAAGTTTTGGTGAGGTGCGGGTGCCCCATAAAGGCGATGTGGTGGGCCGGGTGATTGAAGGCGCGTATGAGGTGCTGGATACCTTTGAGCGCATCGAGGAAAAGCGCGACGCCATGCAGTCGTTGCTGTTACCGCCTCCGGCGCAATCCGCGCTGGCAAACGCCGCCCTGACATACCGTTTTGGTGAGGCGCATCAGCCGGTGACTGCAGCGCAAATCTTGACGCCGCGCCGCTGGCAGGACGACCGGCAAGACCTGTGGACTACCTTTCAGCGTATTCAGGAGAACCTGATAAAGGGCGGGCTGCCCGGTCGCACCCCGCAGGGAAAACGGGCCCGCACCCGTGCCGTCAGCAGTATCGACAACGATGTGCGGCTCAACCGGGCGCTGTGGGTGCTGGCGGAGTCGCTGCTGCAACATGCCGACTAAATCCTGTTTGTGTTTTCAGGGAGACCCCCGATGAATCAACCGGTTTCACCGACCCCGTTTACCGAACATGAGCAGCGCATCATCCGCCGGGCCCAGCGCCTGCTGGAGCGCCACCTGCGCCAGCCGGGCGAGCCGTTTACCGCCTCCTCCTATACCCGAATGTGGCTGCAACTGCATCTGGCTCCGCTGGAACGGGAGGTGTTCATGGTGCTGTTTCTTGATAACCAGCATCGCCTGATAGACCGGGAAATCATGGCGCTGGGCAGCATTAATCATGTCGAGATTCCCATCAGAGAAATCGTCAAGGCGGCCCTGCGCCACAACGCGGCGGCGGTGATCCTGGCACACAACCACCCGTCCGGCCATGCCGAACCGAGCACGCCAGACCGGGCGCTCACCGAACGGCTGAAAAGCGCTCTTGAGCTGGTGGATATCCGCACGCTGGATCATCTGGTCATTGGCGGCAATCAGGTGGTGTCGTTCGCTGAACGCGGCTGGCTGTAATGCCTTTCGCTGTCATTCCATTAACCTGTCAGGAGAAAAGTACCTTGTCATTATCGGATGCCCTGGAATGGGGACTTGAACACACTCTGAAACCGCGCTTTGGAGCCCGGCTGGTACAGGAAGGGTGTCACCTGCATTTTCTCGCCGACCGTGCCGGTGTGACCGGCACCTTCAGTGCAACCGTGGCCTGCCATCTGGAACACCGTTTCCCACTGCTGGTGAGACAACTGGAGCAAAAGCTTGTGACCGGTGAGCTCATCCCCGCCGACAGCAACGCGTCACGCTGCATGACGGCGTACTGACCTGCGAGGCCGATACACTGGGCAGTGCGGGCTACGTCTATATCACGATTTACCCGACCACGGCGGCCACACCGGCAACCGCATTCCCTTCACCTTAAGCGTTTATCTTAAGAGAGCCTATCCATGCAAACACCATCCCCATCCCCGGCGCGGGAGGCATCGTCATGCCTGTCACCTGTGAGTGTCTGGCAACAGTTATTAACTTACCTGCTGGACAAGCACTACGGGCTGACGCTCAACGACACGCCGTTTTGTGAAGAAGCCGAGATCCAGGCCCACCTCGACGCCGGAATTTCGCTGCCGGACGCCGTGAACTTTCTGGTGGAGCGCTATGAGCTGGTGCGCATCGACCGCAGCGGTTTTAGCTGGCAGGAGCAACAACCGTTTCTGAACGCGGTCGATATTCTCCGCGCCAGACGCGCCACCGGCCTGCTCAAACCATAAAGACTGCGAGCCGCTTTCCAGTCACACAACGCCAAACCGATTTCTCTTTCTCCCCCGATGCATAATACGCCAGCCGTTACCAGCTGGCGTATTGGCTGTGATGTATGGACAACACACTATGCAAACTGAACCCGAGGTGTTAACCGACCACACCGAGCTGATTGGCTCGACCAACATTGCGCGTATCGTCACTGGACGTGATGCCGCGCTGCAACAGATAGAACAGCTTCTGACCCAGTTACAGGCCATTTCAACGCTAACGGCGACTATCGGTGGTGGCACCGCTGAAGACTGGGCATTGAAGCCAGGGCATCGCTACGATTGCTGGCTGACAGAAACGCCTGACAAGGCGATGCCAGCCATTATTCGCACGCTGGACAGCCATATCTGGCGCGACCTGATGCTGAAATCCGGCATGTTGTCATTGATGGACGCACAAGCCCGCAGCCAGTGGCATAAGAATCTGGACGAGGGCGACCTGCCGACCATCAGCGAAGCCAATATTCTCAGCACGTTTGAACAACTTCACCAGAGCAAGCGGGAGGTATTCGAACGCGGGGTGATTAACGTATTCAAAGGGTTATCGTGGGATTACAAAACCAACCATCCTTGCTACTTCGGTAAGAAAATCATCATCAGTAATCTGGTGACGTACCACCGTTGGGGCTTTGGCCTGAACTGGGGCTGGCGACGCGATCAACTGGCCGATCTGGAGCGGATGCTGTCCTTGCTGGATGGCAAACCCATTCCTGATAACCGGGGTGATGTGACTATCCGGCTGATGAACCATATTCGTGATAATCCTCATCAGCAAGAATACGAAGATACGTATTTTAGTGTGCGTTACTTTCAGAAAGGCACCGGGCATCTCATCTTTAAACGCCCTGACTTAATCGATCAGATGAACGACATTATTGCCAAACATTATCCGGGGATGTTAGCGGCGAGGTGATTAACCAATCATACTAGATGTGTATATCCCATTGACATATCCCATCAATATTCTATGCTATCGATAGCACAAAATTTCTCCAAGGAGACTGCCATGGAAAAAACCACAGTATTTAAAAGCAATCGCAGCCAGGCGGTACGGCTCCCTAAAGCTGTTGCGTTACCCGATGATGTTAGGCATGTCGATATTGTCGCCATTGGCCGCACGCGTATCATTACTCCGGCAGGCGAAAGCTGGGACAATTGGTTTGATGAAGCGGGCGTGACACCGGATTTCATGAGCACCAGAGAGCAACCGGATGAACAGATCAGGGACGATTTTTGATGTTGAAATACCTGCTTGATACCAACATTTGCATTTACACCATAAAGAACAAGCCGCAAGAGGTCAGAGAGGCGTTCCAGCGTTATTACGGGCAATTTGCGATCAGTTCTATCACGTTGATGGAGCTTATCTATGGCGCGGAAAAGTCGGCTAATCCAGAAAAGAATCTGGCGGTAATAGAAGGATTTTCCGCACGTCTGGACATCCAGTCCTATGGGTTTGATGCTGCCGTACATACCGGTCAAATTCGTGCCGAGCTGGCGAAACAAGGAACCCCCATAGGCCCGTATGATGCCATGTTAGCCGGTCACGCGCGATCCGCAGGTTTAATACTGATAACAAACAATGTACGCGAATTTGAGCGTGTACCTGGGCTACGAGTGGAAAACTGGGTAAGCCGATAAGCTGTATGCTGCCCTCCCCCAAAACAGGATATAATCCACCCTCTACTGCGGATAACCCGCAAAAAATCCAGCCAGAAAGGTTTGGGGGCCCATTTGGGGGCCTCTACGTTTTTCGAACTGGTGGAAATCCTTTTATTTCAATATAGATACGTGGTTAATTCGAATCCTGTAGGGGACCACCAGGATTTTCTGTCGCTGAATTCCACCGAGGTCAACCCGGCCTACCGGAAATCACGTCGATGTTGGGGGCCGCGATGAGGGCTCTTCTTGTTCAATGACTATTAGGGCACCCACAATATCACTTAATGCCCGGCAGATAGAAACCGCCAGGCCACAAGATAAAGCCTACAAACTGTAGTGGATAACAAAGTCAGGACACCGGGGCGGGGTCAGTCCAGAACTGGACGGTCTGTTTCATACGTTCATCGACTGACAACGAGAACACATCGGGGCGAGAATAATGGCCAACGACATCGAAGTCATAGCGCGCCCGAACCAGATAATCGGTATCGATAGTGGCTACCACCAAACCGGTTTGGCCGGTCAATGGGCCAGCCAGGACATCACCCAGCGGCCCAATGATGACACTGCCCCCACGTATGAGTGGCCGGTCGTTATCCCAATGTGGCACCTCAATACCCAGCGCTTGGGGAGACGGCTGCACCTGGCAAGCGCTAATAACAAAACAACGACCTTCGTGGGCGATGTGCCGCATTGAAGCCTGCCATACGTCACGTTCATCGACCGTGGGGGCACACCAAATCTCAACCCCTTTGGCATACATAGCCATGCGCAACAGTGGCATGTGATTTTCCCAACAGATAGCCGCCCCGATCTTGCCCGCTTTTGTTTGTAAAACAGGAAGAGTCGAGCCATCACCCTGCCCCCAAATCAGGCGCTCTGTACCTGTTGGCATAAGCTTTCGGTGTTTGGCCACCAGACCTGCTTCAGGCTGAAAGAATAGTGCGGTGCAATACAGGGTATTGCCGTCACGCTCGATAGCGCCAACTACCAAGGCTGCCTGGGTTCGCTGCGACAACTCGGCCAGCGCTTGCGTTTCGGGACCAGGTACATCAACGGCGTTTTGATAGTAGTTAGCGAACGCTTCCCTTCCTTCAGGTAAGCGATAACCTAAGCGAGTACCAAAGATCTCTCCTTTGGGATACCCCCCCAAGAGAGCTTCTGGCATGACGACAACGCTTGCCCCTGAGGCTTTGATTTCCGATTCGAAGGCAAGAATATTGGCTAGCGTTTCAGCTTTGCCATGTGGGGAAGAACCCAGTTGAAGTGCTGCAACGATTGTTGAGGGCATGTGGCATCCTTTGTCGTGCTGAGTAGGTTGCGCCATCTTCTCGCCTGCCACATTATGAATCAACCGAGCAAACTTCTTATCTGATATGAATAATATGAATATTAAGGATATTGATCTCAACCTGCTAAAGGTATTCGAAGCCTTACATGAAGAGGGAGGGGCAAGTCGCGCTTCGCTCCGGCTCGGCTTGACGCAATCAGCCGTAAGCGCGGCGCTGAGACGCTTGCGGGTGGTCTATCAGGACCCACTGTTTCAGCGAACCGGACGCGGGCTCATGCCTACACGCCGGGCGAATGAACTCAAGCCGTTGATTAGTGAGGCGTTGAATCGATGCCGTCAAAGCCTGGCCATCATTACCTCTAACACCGCCTATCATGACCGCACAGTAACCATCGGACTCTCCGACGATTACGAAATCGCTATTGGCCGTGATCTCATGGAGCGTGTAGCAACCCAGGCTCCGGGTATGCGGCTGATTTTCCGGCAGACCCACAGCCAGATTGCAGGGGAAATGCTGATGAGCCGGACGTTGGATCTGGCCATTGCTTCTGGCGGCTTCTCATCACGCACGCTTGGCCGACACGTGCTGGGGACGGGGAGCTATGCCTGCTTAATCGCCCCGTCACCCGGTAGGCCAGCCATCTCGGCATTGAGTTTTGACGAGTATGTTGGTCGCAAGCACTTGCTGATATCTTCTGGGGGAGTCACCGGAATCGTGGATGAGGTACTGACTGTGGTTGGACAGGAGCGGCATTTCGCCGCCTCGACGACCCACTTTGCCGCAGTGCCCTTCTTGCTAAAGGGAGAAGATATGGTGGCCACACTACCGACCCATGCGGCTCATGCAATTGAGCAATTTGGTTCGTTGCGCGTCATTCCCTGCCCCCTCGCTTTACCCAGTTATTCCGTCGAGCTGGGGTGGCGTACTGATGCCTTACGTGACCCCGCCGTGGCATTGCTAAAACAGTGCGTACTTGAGACCTTTGCATCTCTGAATTGGTTGAACCGGGAGCCACGCTAAACGTATTTTTCCTCATGCCAAACCTGGAGTGCTTTTAAATTAATTTATCAATTGAATTAACAACCTGAGAAATCTCATTGGGATTCATTCATTTACCGCCCTCCTGCGGCTCGAATTATTCAACATGCTGTGGGTTGTGCATCCTGAATCCCCCCTAAACCTGAAGCGGCAAATTTACTGGCCGATATTGAATGTGCGCAGAGTCGCGAGAATGGATTATCAATCACCATTTTTCGATTGCGGATGCTCACGGCGGCTTTGCTCGCAAGCATGGCAGGCGCGGCTTCCGCGTGCGGTCATTAAGCGTCGGCGCACTAAAAGTACGGTGGGTTTTCTGGCACTGGCAACAGCCAGTGTCAGAATCAAAAAGCGTAGAAAGCAAAGAACCGATGAGCGCATTTTTTGGCGATATACAGGGCGGCTGAGTCGCCCTGACTGGAGGCGTTATGTTACTGGCAGGCGCAATTTTTGTCCTGACTATTGTGTTGGTTATCTGGCAGCCGAAGGGGTTAGGGATCGGCTGGAGCGCGACGTTGGGCGCGATACTGGCTTTGATTTCAGGGGGTGTACACATTAGCGATATTGCCGTGGTGTGGAATATCGTCTGGAACGCCACGGCAACCTTTATTGCCGTTATCATCATCAGTTTACTGCTTGATGAGTCAGGCTTTTTCGAATGGGCAGCGCTGCACGTTTCTCGCTGGGGTAATGGCCGTGGCCGTTTGCTTTTTACCTATATCGTTTTGCTCGGCGCGGCGGTAGCGGCGCTGTTTGCCAACGATGGTGCAGCACTCATTCTGACACCGATCGTTATCGCCATGCTGCTGGCATTAGGGTTTAGTCACCGCACGACGCTGGCATTCGTGATGGCCGCCGGGTTTATTGCCGATACGGCCAGCCTGCCGCTCATTGTGTCAAATCTGGTCAATATTGTTTCAGCAGACTTCTTTAGTCTGGGATTCACGCAATACGCATCCGTCATGGTGCCGGTGAATATTGCCGCCATCATCGCGACGCTTGTGATGCTACACCTGTTCTTTCGCAAAGATATTCCGCCAACCTACGAGCTGGCCCTTTTGAAATCACCGGCAAATGCGATTAAAGATCAGGCCACGTTTAGAACCGGTTGGATAGTGTTGTTGCTCCTGCTGGCTGGTTTTTTTGTCCTCGAACCACTCGGTATTCCTGTTAGCGCGATTGCAGCCGTTGGCGCTGTCATTCTGTTTGTGGTTGCAAGGCGCGGTCATGCCATTAACACCGGCAACGTGCTGCGTGGTGCGCCCTGGCAAATTGTTATTTTCTCACTCGGAATGTATCTGGTGGTTTATGGCCTGCGCAACGCGGGGTTAACCGACTCTCTCTCTGGCGCGCTGAATGCACTGGCGGATAAAGGACTCTGGGCGGCGACGCTTGGCACCGGCTTTTTGACAGCTTTTCTCTCTTCTATCATGAACAATATGCCTACAGTGCTGGTTGGCGCATTGTCTATTGATGGCAGCACCGCGTCAGGCGTGATTAAAGACGCGATGATTTATGCAAATGTTATTGGTTGCGACCTGGGGCCCAAAATCACACCGATTGGTAGCCTGGCAACACTGCTCTGGCTGCACGTACTCTCACAGAAAAATATAACGATAACCTGGGGTGATTATTTCCGCACCGGTATTATCATGACGCTGCCCGTGTTATTTGTCACGCTGGCTGCGCTGGCGCTACGCCTCTCTTTCACTGTGTAATGAGATACAGATATGAGTAACATCACTATTTATCACAACCCGGCCTGCGGTACATCGCGTAACACACTGGCGATGATTCGCAACAGCGGCACTGAGCCCACCATCATTCATTACCTTGATAATCCGCCATCACACGATGAATTAGTAAAACTCATTGCCGATATGGGGATAAGCGTGCGGGCGCTGTTGCGTACAAACGTCGAACCGTATGAAGCGCTGGGGCTCGCAGAAGATCAATTCACTGACGCTCAGTTAATCGACTTTATGCTGCGCCACCCCATCCTGATTAACCGCCCAATCGTAGTCACACCGCTTGGAACGCGCCTGTGCCGCCCATCCGAGGTGGTGTTGGATATCCTTCCTGATGCGCAAAAAGGTACATTCGCTAAAGAAGATGGCGAGAAAGTCGTCGATGATGCAGGAAAACGCCTGAAATAAACAGCAAGGCACGGATGCCGTTTACCCATCGGTTGATAACCCGGGCTAATCCCTCGTGGCTGCCGCCATAATACGTCGCACGATGCGGCGGCGTCAGCGGCAGTTCTTCTTTAAGCCGCGCAACCAGATCGGGATTCGAGATGAATGGCTGGCCGATGAGAATCAACATCAACGTACCCGTGTAAGCCTGACGAAATTGGTGCAAGTACGATGCAGAAATATCAGCGCCACCTGAGCTGAAATAGTAGCAAACCCTCAACCACGGGGTCATTTTACCAGAAATAACCCATCTGTTTATCAACGGTATATAGACTGCACTTGACTCGTAGGGTTAAATCGTCTGTTCAAATAGTGCGTGCCGTTTTAGGCCGACACTATAATAAAAAATACTTATACCCACCATGACCGAGATGCCATCCATGCGAAAGTGTATTCTTGTTGTTGCCATGATCACTTTATTAACGGGTTGTATAACAAAATCACATGAGCCCGACCCATTACAAATTCAGCTTGCAAATTATGGAACGCTGCCCAAAGATTATCAGAAGCGTGTTAAAGATATTTTCTATTATCGATTAAAAGACCCCTACTCAGCTCATTATAAGTTTCAGGAACCTTACAAAGGTTACTCATGGATAATGAATGTTCCCGTCGAGAAAGAGCAATTAATGTTTGGCTGGATTATCCCTGTATCAATTAATGGCAAAAATGATTTTGGTGCCTATGCGGGTGCAATCAAAATCAACGTGGTCTACTCAAATGGTCAGTATCACGATCTCTCGACTATAAAAGAAAAAATAAGAATTGTACGCGTGCCATAAATCAGGCGATTAACGTATCAAAACGCCGCCCAAGGTATTATGCCCAATAAATACCGGGCGCTGATGGCCTGACAATCACGCTATCGCCATCAAGATGTACGGTGGCGATAGATATTCATATACGCTGTGCGTTGGCTGGCAACAGAAGAGGCATAATCATATGGCAATACATGGATTATTAACCCAAAAGAGGAGCTGCTCTTGTAACAGTTTTCTGGGTTACGCTTGCTAAATACGCGGCTATTAATAACAAAATCAGGCCTAATACCAATGGGCCACTGCCACCAACCTTATCAAAAATAACGCCGCCGAATGCCGCGCCCAATGTTATCGCCCCTTGTATCACCGCAACCATCAATCCCCCGCCGGCTTCCGCATCATCCGGTAACGATTGACTTAACCATAATCCCCATGCAACGGGGGCAGGCGTTGAAACCAGGCCCCAGAAAGTCAGTAATACGCTGGTGGCTAAAAACGATGCACCCACAGCTATCAATATTCCGGCAAGTAACGCCATCGTTAAGGGGATGACAACCAAATAAAAAAACAGGTGATGTTGCAATAAATTACCGATAAGCCAGGTACCAATAAGTCCACCGCCACCCACCAGCAGTAGTACGAATGATAATTGCGTCACTGACAGATGAGTTATATCTTCGAGAAAAGGCCGTAAATAAGTCAATACCGCAAACTGCCCCATAAAGAAAAAAAGAATCGCGCTCATGCCAAATGCCACTGAGGGTATACGCAACAGTTGCAATGGATTAGCCGATGCCTGTCTGTTTTTATTTCCCGGCAACGAAGGAATAGCACGCCATTGCCATATCACAGAAATAACAGCCAGAGGCACAACAATAAAAAAAGCCCCTCGCCAGCCGATATACTGGCCTAAAAAACTACCCAGCGGTGCGGCAATGGTTGCAGCCAGCGCATTACCGCCGTTGATTAACGCCAACCCCTTTGCAACCGCATGGGTTGGCACAAGACGCATCACTGTTGCGGTAGACATTGACCAAAAGCCGCCGATTGCGACGCCTAATAACGCGCGCCCCGCCATAAACATCATGCTATTGGTTGAAAATGTCACCATCGCCCCGGATAGGGTTAATAAAAACGTAAAACCAAGCAAGACTTTTTTACGATCCAGATGGCCTGTGATGGGCGTATTAAGCAAGCTCGTTATCACGGCGAAAAAACCCGAGACGGAAATAGCCTGCCCCGCCTGGCCTTGACTCATCGCCAGTTCGTGCGCAATCGGTGTCAAAAGACTGACGGGCATAAACTCTGATGCAATCAAGACCACAACGCCCAACGCCATCGAAAACACGGCCCCCCATATCGGACGATGGGATAGTCTGTCACGTATTATTACTGATTCTGCAACGCTCATTTATTCACCTTATTATCAAACGATAAGCAGATAATACGCCATAGACAGCCCATGGATTAGATAGGGTAATCTTTATGGACTTGTGAATAATATTCATCAATACTCTTGGTGTATTGATATTACGCTGATTACAGCGTTAAAACGATGCACCGTATTTATAGCAAAAAACGCATAAAAATAAGAAAAAATAGAAATGGAAATATATAGAAATAAAAAATGGCCGCGAGGCGGCCAAAAGACACAGCAATGCGCAACTAACAAATTGATTGGGATTAACATGGAACAAAAATACATTTCCACACAAGAGCGTCGAGCCAATCATCACGGATATAACCCGATGGCCTGATACTCATCAGGCCGAAAAATACGCGAGGTATCAGGCGCATCATCAACACCTACAATCTATAGCGTTATCATCCGCTAGCCACTGATTCGATAGATAGCACAATACGCTGGAATTCTTGCCTGATCGTATGAATCGGCTGTTAAAGAATAGGCGGGATATAGCGGGCAAGATACCATATAGCCTGATTCAAGACCGATTAGCGTAAGGGTTGCGTTTTATGTCAGAAAATCCAGAAATGATGCTACGCCACTGTCTTGCAAAGCTCATTAGCAAACATCTGGTCGATGAAGGTGATACCAATACCGATATTCAGGGATTGTCATTATTTCGTCGCGATATACCTGAAAAACCGTCTTTCTGCATGGTTGAACCCAGTGTGGTACTGGTTGTGCAAGGCGTCAAACAGATAATCGCCGGTGGCGAAACATACCGCTATGACACATCCCGCTTTCTTTTGACCTCACTGGATCTTCCCGCAACCTCACAGGCGATAACGGCCAGCCGCGAATCACCCTGCCTTGGGCTGGTACTCAAGCTGGATATGCAAATGATTTCTGAAATTGCCCATAGCAGCGGTCATGGCATTTCTGCGCGCACGCAGCCACGCAAAGGTATTGAAACCGGCTCAGTCACGCAGGCGTTGCTTGAGCCATTCTTACGTTTGCTCGCTTTATTAGATGAGCCTGATGCCATTGCTATCCTCAGCCCATTATTCAAAAAAGAAATTCACTACCGGCTTATTAAAAGTGACCAGGCACAGCGGTTGTGTGAAATTGCCTCTGTTGAGTCACATGGCTATCGCATTGCCAAAGCCATCGACTGGTTAAAAATGAATTACACCAACACAATAAAAATTAATGAATTGGCGGCCAGCGTACAAATGAGCAGGCCGACATTTCACCACCATTTCCGGCAACTGACATCCATGAGTCCGCTGCAATATCAGAAATGGCTGAGGCTTAATGAAGCAAAGCGTTTGATGCTAAATGAACAACTTGATGCCGCCACCGCATCCTATCGCGTCGGTTACGAAAGCCCTTCGCAATTTAGCCGTGAATACAGCCGGTTATTTGGTGCGCCGCCCAGAAAAGACATTGATAGCCTCAAAGGAAAATAATCAGTGACTAACGCGAGCCGCTGTCTGTTCGGTTTGGATATCTCACCACAGATTAGAAACATGCCGGGAAAGATGCTTGATTAAGAACCTCTGTGGGGCGTTCTTTAACGCGACATGTATTTCCGCCTACATCACTGGGTTGTGTCACCATGAATGATATTCTGGCGTTTCTTGCGGTAGCAAAAGAGCAAAGTTTTACGCGGGCGGCCACGAAAATTGGCGTCAGCGCGTCTGCATTGAGTCATACAATTCGAAATCTTGAAGAGCGTTTGGGCGTGCGGTTATTAACCCGTACCACGCGAAATGTTGCGCCTACCGATGCCGGAGAACGGCTCATGAAAACCGTTGGGCCGTTGTTTGAGCAAATCAGTACGGAAATTGAAAAAGTATGTGAATTACGCGATAAACCGGCAGGCACAATAAGAATTACCTGCTCTGACGATGCCGCCGAGCAGGTTTTGCGCCCGGTATTGCCCGCATTTTTTGCTGAATACCCTGATATTAATGTCGAAGTGAGTATTGATTACGGATTTACCAATATCGTAGAACAGCGTTTCGATGCCGGTATTCGGCTCGGCGAATCTGTTAGTAAAGAGATGATTGCCGTTAGATTAGGGCCAGACTGGCGTCTGTCGGTTGTCGGCGCACCGGCCTATTTCCAAAAATACCCTATCCCGCGCCATCCACACGACCTGACCACACACAAATGTCTTAATATACGCCATTCATTTGGCGGCAGCGTCTACGCCTGGGAGTTTGAAAAAGAGGGCCGTAGCATGACGGTTCGGGTAAATGGTCAACTGACGGCAAACAGTAATATTCATCTTCTCAATGGCGCGCTTGATGGAATAGGCCTGGCTTATATTCCCGACTTTATGGCACAGCCCTATCTTGATGATGGTCGCCTGATTGAAGTGCTGGCAGACTGGAGTCCATATTTTTCTGGCTTTCACCTTTATTATCCCAATCGCCGCAATACCTCGGCGGCATTTACGGCATTTATCGATGCGGTTAGATATAAAAAGAGGGCCTCACGCCTATCTGCGCCACCTCATCAACCGTGACAATAAACGCCTCACTATATATACTCACTATATATAGGTAACACCGATTATAGATTGTTGCTCTCCCCTGCGATTTTTTTATTATTACATCCAGCCATGCCCGTTCCATGGAATATCCAAACTGTGCTGGCACAGTAAGCGTATCCGATGCCTTCACGCTCGATGAGTTAACTGGACTGCCACCACGCCCATGTCTTTTTTCGATTTTCCGTTGATGTGGGTTGCAGTGAACATGCACACTCGCTCTATTATTCGCAAAATGTGTATAACACAGCCAGTCATCCCAAAAAATGGGTGATAATACCTGATGCAGATCATATTGATTTATATGATAAGACCGATAAAATCCCGTTCGATCGTCTGGAGCAGTTTTTTAAACATAATCTAAAATAGCGCCGCCTGACGCGTTGTTCACACCCTCGTGCTCGTCGTATTCCGTACAGTCATATCAACGGGCACAATAACCGTGGCAACCGTAGCGCGGGGAAATAATCATCTTGCCCGATGATGTTAAGACGCAGCCTGTATCTCTACTGTACTAAAGACTTTTTTATCTTCCGTCAGAATGTGTTCGATGCACAACTCATAGACAAGAAACTGTGAAATAGCGTCAAGCTCCAGATTCCCTCTTGAAAATAAATTCACCAGATAATCTAAGCGCGCAATCAAGTCGCGATGTCGCTGATGATGCTCTGCTCTGTCCAGTGATGCGTGATCACCTGAGAGTGTTCCTTCCTCGAGAGTGAAGTGTGATAACATCGCTTCACGCAACCGGGCAATATAATTCAATAATTGAGCTTTACTATAATCACGCTGCGCATACAACGCCCACTCGTTGGTCAGGCTGATCAATTTAAAATGATCGTTATCGATATCATCAACGCCCATCGACAAATGATCAGACCAGACAATCGAAGGGATATTTTTATCAAAAAGAATAGGGGCGTCGAATAACACCTTATTCTTACCCGTTATTTTTGCATCATATAATGCGCTATCCGCACGGTTAAACCAGCTACTCCATGTATCGGTACTCAGACAAAGAGAGACACCGATACTGACACTCACCGCTCGGTCAGGAAGAGCAACCTGATGATTCACCGCTTCACATAAGCGGTTGGCAATATTGTACAGACCAGAAAGCCCGGTATTAGGGAAAATCACCACCAGCTCTTCGCCGCCCCAGCGTCCGATAACATCCGTATCCCGCAACTGCTCCTGACACACGCGAGAAACCTTCACCAGGATCTGATCGCCAACAACGTGCCCATAGACATCATTAACTTGTTTAAAATTATCAATATCAATGATCGCCAGAGCAACAGGCGTACCATAACGCTTCAGCCGGCCCATTTCATAAGCGGCAACCTCATCGATTTTACGCCGATTCCACAGTCCGGTTAATCCATCTTTCAGGATGAGCTCCATATTTAAGTAATCGGTTCGCTCTTTTGTCATCAAAATAAAACCAACAGAAAAGCAAATCACCGTAATCAATACAGAGACGTACAACACCATTTGTGAGATGTCGCCTGAATAGAGACCTTTTATATCTTGTGAACGTAATAACGCAAAAAAGACCCGATACGTCAGTATCAGCATGTTGGCCAGAACAGCGAAAAGAATCAGATATTTTCCTCGCCCCTTAATCTGACGCCAGAAACGAGAAAGCGCATACAGAACCATTAACTCAATGCAAACATAAGCCGATGAGTTATAGATGATACGGGCATCTTTGCTGTCTTTATAAAAAAATGAAATGAACGTCACATATGCAATCAGAAACAGTTGTGTTTTAGACGGCGGTGGGATTTTTAGAAACTTATAAATCCCTGCCATCCACATAGAAATACTGATGGCAATACAGGTCTCACCGGCCCAAACGAACAGGCTGCCGTAACTTGCGGCACTAATGAAAAGGAGATAGCCAATGCCGTGCGCTATATTAGCGAAAGAAACATGATACAGGCCGGATATTCTTTCAGACGCCGATGCCAGTGAAATCGTCACCCCAAAAGTAAAATTAATGACAACAATAAGTAAGAAAATTGTTTTAATATCTAACATCAATCCCTACCCTAGCATTAAAAAGAGGTTGAAATCATTAATTATTTTAATGTAATGAACAAGACAAGATATTTCAGTCTATAAGGTTTACAGAAAAATGACTATGGTCAGGAGTAAAAGATTATTGCAACCAAATATTATTTTTAAGGAATGCATCTGGGGGTAAAATTACAGCGGTGAAAATTTCATGGGTTATGATAACCGGGGTTTTTATCTATTCGCGTATTCGCACCAGCTGCCATGATGAAAGTGGCGTGCGAAACATTCACATACTGAATGGTTTTTCTGTGCTGTCGGTTTAATGGTATTACAGAAAATGAATCCCCTTTGTTTAAGTACAAAGGGGAAACCGTATTAGATCTCGAAATCAGCCAGCGCTTTACCGCTATCAAGGGCTTCTTTGATAGCTTTCGGTGTACGGCCCTGACCTGTCCATGTCTGTTCATTGCCATTTTCATCAACATACTTATATTTAGCCGGACGCGGAGTACGTTTAGATTTGGCCGGTGTGGACTTCACACTTTCCAGCAATTCTGAAGGATCAATCCCATCTTCCAGTAATTGCGCTCTCAGTGCTTCAATTTTAGCCTGACGTTCTGCATTTTGCTGCTGGGTGCTGGCTTCTTCTTCACGGCGGTCTTCTACAATCGCAGTCAGTTTTTCCAGCATCTCTTCCAATGTCGCCAAATCGATTTCACGAGCCTGGGCACGAAGAGTACGAATGTTATTTAATACCTTAAGAGCTTCAGTCATTGTCAGTCGTCCTGATGTGTATGGTTATAACGCTACATTTATATATTATGATAAATCAAGAAAGTTAGACAGGTATCAATAATTAATGAAATAAGATTTTCACTTCATTCACACTTGTCTGCATTTCTCCACATGCTAAGTCAGCTTATCTGTTGCAAAAGCATCCAGAGACCGTAAACAGTGAGAGAAGCATATAATCGCCGCTCTTCTTTTTTAACACAAGTAGCCAACATTAATAATTCTTGCATAAGATAAAAATCTGTGCGTTAATGCGTCCGTCGGTTTGATATACAGACACCGTTAAAAGCAGTTTACTAAAGCAGTTCTCACTTCTAAGAGTTATCCCTGATACCCCTTCTTTTTGAGCTTCCTCTTTACGTTATGATTTTAATCTGTAACTCAGGCCATATTCGCTAAAGAAATCAATGAGAAGGTTGTAAACATGTCTAATAAAATGACTGGTTTGGTAAAATGGTTTAATGCTGATAAAGGCTTCGGATTTATCTCCCCACTGGATGGTTCTAAAGACGTCTTTGTCCACTTTTCTGCTATTCAAAGTAACGATTACCGTACGCTGAATGAAGGGCAGAAAGTCGAGTTTGCGGTAGAAAGCAGCGCCAAAGGCCCCTGTGCTGCCAATGTCGTTATTCTCTAAAGGATATAACTATTATTTTGAATTCTTATTTTAAATGCCCATGTTGTCAGGGCTCTCAATACAGAACATCCTCCTTTGATGTTTCAGCACAGAATCCATACGGTGCAAAATGTATCTTTTGTAAATCCGTGATGGTGATGACGGCCAGCGCGACACTATTATGCCGTCCCCCTATTACAAAAATGAGCAGACCGAATAGCGCCGTGCTGGGTTGATTTTTTAGTACCGCACAGGTTGATGAAAGACAAAGCACACGCTTTGTCTTTTTTTATTTATTCGTCTATCGGTAATCCCCCCGAAAAACCAGTGCATGCATAAGTAGAATTTTCTCCTAACCTGAATGCAGGGGGATTTCTATGAAACGATCACGTTTTACTGACAGTCAGATCATCACCATTCTCAAACAGGCTGAGGCGGGTACGCCGGTTCCTGAACTGTGCCGGGAGCATGGCATCAGCAGTGCCAGTTTTTATAAATGGCGCTCAAAGTTTGGCGGGATGGATGCTGCACTGATGAGCCGACTGAAAGAGCTTGAAGAAGAAAATCGCCGACTAAAAAAAATGTATGCTGAAGAGCGTCTGAAGGCCGAAATTATTCAGGAAGCGATGGCAAAAAAAGTTTTGAATCCATCAGACCGGAAGCAGATGGCTCTGCATGCAGTTGAACACCGGGGATCAGTATCCGTCTGGCCTGTCAGCTCTTTGTCGTCAGCGAATGTTGCTACCGATACAGGCGCTTACTGAGTCAGGAAAATCAACGGATTGCTGACTGGCTGGTGCGCATCACGGACAGCCAGCGAAACTGGGGCTTCGGCCTGTGTTACCTGTATCTGCGCAACGTGAAAGGCTTTGTCTGGAACCACAAGAGAATTTACCGGATTTACTGCGAACTGTCGCTGAATATGCGGATAAAACCTAAAAAACGGTTGAAACGTGAAAAGCCGGAACCACTGAGGGTCCCCACTGGCAGTAACGAGAGTTGGTCAATGGATTTTATGCATGATCAGTTGTCAGATGGTCGCTCCGTTCGTCTGCTGAATATTATTGATGATTTCAATCGCGAGGCCCTGGCAATAGAGGTCGATTTTTCCCTTCCGGCCAGTCGGGTAGTCAGAACTCTCGAACAACTGATTGAATGGAAAGGGAAACCGGCATCGATTCGATGTGACAACGGACCAGAATATGCAGGTAACACTCTGATAGTATGGGCTGAACGACAAAATATCATCCTCAATTTTATTCAGCCGGGGAAGCCACAACAGAATGCGTATATTGAGCGTTATAACCGGACAGTGCGTTATGACTGGCTGGGGCACTATCTGTTTTATTCGCTGAGTGAGTTACAGGAATACGCCACACAATGGCAATGGTTCTATAATCACGAACGACCGAATATGGCACTGAATGGCTTCACACCAATGCAGCATATTCAGCGCTTATCTGATTCTACTTATCTGCCCGGTTAAAAATGGGGGGATTACCATACCATGGTACTCGCAAAAAAACTCAGGGTAGCGGCAGTGTGTCTGGCGCTGGTGTCGGGTGTGGCGGCGGCTGAGTCGTCGGCTCCCCCGAAACAGGCTTCGCCATTTAAACAGTGGCTGTATTGGTCACAGCCAGACGACTATCTGCGTTACACCAATACCGATCTGACCACGGTCAAACAGGAAAATATCAATGGCTTTGATGTGGTCTGGTGGCGTGACCCGCTAACAGGCAACACCTACCCGCAGATAACCAGTGGATACAACGCCAATACGCGCACTCAGCTTAATAATGTCCTGAACGCCGCGATGTACACCATGCCCAGTAAAAAAGGTTACTGCTCCGAGGATTCAATCGGCAAGGCGACCCATGAGTTTTCACTGATATGGGTCTCGCCGATGGTCATCAGCTACCAAATCAAAGAGGTGTTGGACTGTGGAGCGGAGGGCAAACAGGTGCTGTTCAGCACCCAAAGTATTGCCACCGAGAATGTCAAACCCTTGTCTATTCATGATGTATTGGCCTTACGTGATATTCGGCCCCTGCCGCTGATACGCAACGAATTAGCGGGTTTTGACCAGGAGGTGCATAAGGTTCTGCTACTGAGAGATTGGCTTGAAGAACGGTTCAGTGAGCGTTATCCGCAGTGTGGTTACTTTTTTTATGTCGATGAGGGTAGTCAGTGGAGCGATGATGTGTGGGCACTGACGCCGCAGGGGATCCGCTTTTATCCCACTTCGCAGGTTTACGATTTTCATCTGCGCGCTGTTGATAATGACGATATCAGGAAAACCTGCCGCACTGAGCAGGTCGTGGTGTTGCCGTGGAGCCTGTTACAGGCGAATCCGGGGCCGCTGACCAAGACGGTGATGCCATAACGGTGCGAAACCGTGGTGCTGGCTGTGTTCTCGTTGCGTTATCGTTAAAAATCATGACTAAACAATATGTTATAAATACCAAAGGCGGGGCTGGATGAATGAAAAGTATCACGATAAAAGCACTGATACTGGGGGGGCTTGCCCTGGCGCAGGCGGCGTGGGCCGATGTCTATCGTGGCACAATAGGTAAGGAAAAGGTGGTGATGGAGCTTATCATGGGTGACATGATGGGCGATGGGCGCTTTTTCACCGAACGGGAGCATAAAAGCCGTAGACTGATAATCTGGCCTGATAACTTACGGAACGAAGACACCGAACCGATGGACGATTTTTTGATTGTGGTGCCGGATGTCCCCACCAGGCCTGATGGTGGGGAGAGTTCGTTAAGTGAGGATGAGCTGCTACAGGTTGCACATATGGTGCTGTTAATTAAGCCTGCCGGGCAGCGCCTGCAAGGGGTATGGCGTGAGCCGAATGGCACGCGCCTGCCGGTTGATCTGGTGCGCATCAGCGAGGACGATGTCGCGAGCGATAACGCTGTGCCCGTTATGCAGGGGCTAAAAACAGTCTCGCTGTATGACTACCTGTTATTACCGCATGATATGCCGGAGTTTCTGGGCGAAAAGGACATCGGGCCATACCGTGTCGCCTGGTGGCAGCATCGCGCCACCGGGGTGAAAACCTTTCAACTGGTGAGCGGGTATCCAGCCCAGACGATGGCGGCGCTGAACCAGACGTTGCAACAGCGCTGGTGGCAAACCGTGCTGGGCCCGAAAATCTGCGAGAATAGTGACGGCACGTTGAATCAGCGTATTCAGATAACCCTGTTGTCCGCTTCGTTGGTCAGCTATGTCGAGCAATTACATGATAGTCAGTGTAAAGCCTCTATCACGGCTGAAGCGGGGGCCGCTGAAGCGAGTAAAGAAAACGACAAATTACAGACGCAGGCTATCAGGTCCTACACCCTTTCGACCCGCACCCACAAACCGGTTAGCTTGTCGCAGTTGTTCTCCATCGGCGAGACCAATGCGGCAGGCGAGTATCAACTGCTGTATGCCGATTTTGACCGGGCGTTGCCGAGATGGCTGACGATGCAGTTGCAGGCGTTGTACCACGATAAGCTGGCGGCCTCGCCCGACCCGACGGCCCCTCTGCTGGCAAAAGAGTGGCAGGAGGTGTCGAGGAACTGGTTTGCTACCGAGCAGGGGCTGCGCGTTTACGCCCGTCTGCCATACGATGTGTTTGGCGAGACCGGCCAGATAACCGGCCCGCAATGGACGGTGTTGCCCTGGTCATTTGTAAACAGCCACCCGGCGGTGAATGTGCCGGATGCCGAGCGCAATCTGCCCTGACGATCGCCGCAGCCGGGGGAGACCCGGCTGCGGTACACCCTGATGCCGGTGGCGTGCGGCGCATCACATCCTCGCCGTCAGGCTGTTTCTGCCACGGGCGTTGCGCTACCCGGTATTTATATTCATTAATTCTGCTATAGTGTCGTTCTTCTTTTTTATTCGTTTACTTAACATGAACTTATTAGCGAAAGCAGCCCGAGGGCTGGCATTAACCGTGAGCCTGATGGCGAGTTATAGTCAGGTTGCGCTGGCGGAGACTGACGCGGTAGAAGACGGCATTTTTGGTCAGACACTGTCGGTATCTCATCGGGTCTATGAAGGGCAGATAGCGGGGCAGCCGGTTGTTATCGAGTTGGTGATAGAGGGCTGGGACGTGATGTCCGGGCGCTATTTTTTCCCCTCGGAACGCATTTCCCGCCCTATTCTGATATCGAATGACGGCACGAAAGAGCTGAGTGATGATGCTGAACCTGTCAAACTCAAGCTGGGGCGCTACGCTGACGAGGCAAACGCCGGTGCCGAGCCCATCCTGCTGCTGCGCAGCAATAGCGAGTCTGGCACCTTGTCCGGCGAGTTGCGCGCAGACAAAGGGGCGGTGCAAAAGGTGGTGTTATCGCCACTGGAATGGGATAAGAACACCGCCGGTCAGCCCTCTGCGTTTATGAAAACGCTCCATGAGAGCCTGTACGCTTACGACTGGTTTTTTTATCGTGACGCGGAACCCACCAGGGTTAACCAAACGCAAACAGGCGGTATTACCGTGACGTGGTGGCAAGACCCGGTCAGCCAGTTTTCACTGTTTCAGGTGGAGTCCGGTTACACGCCGGAGCAGCGCGAGCGCGTGAATCGCTATTTGCGCACCGTCTACTGGGATACGCTTTCGCAGATGAGCCTGTGCCGCAGGCAAGACGGGTTGAAAACCCAAATCAATTTGCTGTCAGCCAATGCGATGAGCTACACCCTGACCGGAAAATATCAATGTCAGGGCGATGAGCAAGCGCAGATCAAACTGTTTACCCATACCTTAAGCCTGCGGGAGCATGAGGGGGAGAAAGCCCAGGCAGCATTCGACGAGCTGCGCTTATCCGACGTGCTTTGGATCGATAGTTTGCCGGTGCCGGTTATCAACGATGCGCATGAGAGCGGCGATGATGACGGTGAAGAACAGCTGGAAAATAGTCTCCCCGGCTGGTTAAAAGAGCAGTTTAGCGCACTCTATCCGGCCAAAATGACCAAAGGCGCGCCGGGTGCCTGTGATTACACCGAGACGGAAACCTGGTCGCACAAACGCTGGTTTCCTCTTGGCAGCGCCGGGCGCTGGGCGGTGATGCGCTGGTCGCTGACGCCACAGGGCATTTTGTTTAAACCAATCAAACCTGATGGCAGCGGCGTGTGTGATAACGAAGACTGGTCGGTGCTGCCCTGGCGTGTGGTGAACCGCTATCCCGGTCGTATTCAATATCTGTCATTGCCTTAATGAAAGGCTCTGGCGCGGCTTTCTCGCACCTGTGTGCGGAGCAGCCATGAGGCGGATGCCAGCGTGGGCTGGCAGGTTGGGCCGTGGTGTTGCGGTGGCGGCCTTTGTCAGGCGAGCCTTTACGGGCAGTGCCTTTGCATTTTTTATTTACTGACTGAACATGACACGATTTCACACACTCACAGCACGCTGGGCGGCGGGTATCGGGCTTTTGGTGGGCTGTTTTTTCACCGCCTCGGCGGTTGCCGACAAGCCTGCCCCTTCGTCACAGGCTTCCCCTTTCCGGCAGTGGCTCTATTGGTCAGATACCAAGGCGTATGAAAAAGCGACCGGCGCGGATTTGAGCGTAGTCAGGCAGGAGACGCGCAATGGTTTTGGCATTAGCTGGTGGCGCGAGCCGAAAAGCGGGGTGACGTATCCGCAAATCACCAGCGGATACACCGCCAATACGCGCACTCAGCTTAATAATGTCCTGAATGCCGCGATGCACACCATGTTATTCGAGAAAAAAGGCGACTGCTCCGAGGGGGCAACCGGAAAGGCGAGCCATGAATTGTCACTGATATGGGTTTCGCCGAAGGTCATCAGCTACCAAATCAAAGCGGTGTTGGACTGCGGGGCGGAAGGCAAACAGGTACTGTTCAGCACCCGTAACATTGCCACCGAGACGGTGAAACGCTTGTCGATTGATGACGTGCTGCTCGTGCGTGATATTCCTGCCTCAGCACTGCTACGTAACCAATTGATTGAGATAGACCACCGTGTCCCCGCACTCACACACTGGCTTCAACAGCAGTTCCAGGCCCGCTATTCGCAGTGTAGCTATTTTTTTGACAGCGGAGAGGAGGAGGAGTTTGTTGTGTGGAGCGATGATGTGTGGGCGCTGACGCCGCAGGGTATCCGCTTTTATCCCGCCTTGCAGGATTCCGGTTTTCATCTGCGTGCTACCGATAAAGATGATGTCGAGCAAACGTGCCGTAGTGAGGAGGCCGTGGTGTTGCCGTGGAGCCTGTTACAGGCCAATCCGGGGCCGCTGACCAAGACGGTGATGCCATAACGGCGGGAAGCCGTGACGATGGCTGCGGTCATCAGTGCATTACCGTTAAAAACCATGACTAAACAATACGTTATAAATACCAATGGCGGGGCTGGATGAATGAAAGGTATCACGATAAAAGCACTGATACTGGGGGGGCTTGCCCTGGCGCAGGCGGCGTGGGCCGATGTCTATCGTGGCACAATAGGCAAGGAAAAGGTGGTGATGGAGCTTATCACCGGTGACATGATGGCCACCGGGCGCTTTTTCACCGAACGGGAGCATAAAGACCGTAAGCTGAGAGCCTGGGTTGATTTTGTGTCTGTTGGGGATACCGAGAAGACCCTTGAGTCGCTGGTTATCGTACCCGATGTGCAGGATAAGCGCGGTGAGTCAGTGAGTTCGTTCAGTGGTGACGAGCTGAGTAAAATGACGAATATGGTGCTGTTGCCTAATGATGCCGAGCAGCGCCTGAAAGGCGTGTGGCGTGAGCCGAACGGCACGCGCCTGCCGGTTAATCTGGTACGCATCAGCCAGAACGATGTCGCGAGCGATAGCGCCTTACCCATCATGCGCGGGCTGAAGGATGTTTCGCTGTATGACTACCTGTTATTGCAGGCGGAGCCGCCGGAGTTTTTGGGCGAAAGGGACATGGGGGAATACCGTATCGCCTGGTGGCAGAACCGCACCACCAGGGTGAAAACCTTTCAACTGGTGAGCGGGTATCCTGCCGAGAAGATGGTGGCGCTGAACCAGACGTTACAGCAGCGCTGGTGGAAAACTGTGCTGAATCAACAGGTGTGTGTGGATAACGGCGGCACCCTGATACAACGCATCCAGATAACCTTGTTGTCTGCCTCGCTGGTCAGTTATGTCGAACAGGTACACCACAGTGATTGTGGGGCCACCATCGCGTATGACGATGTGCCTGCTGCGTTCAGAGACGATCAACAAAAAGAGCAAGTGTTTATCGTCAGGCCCTACACCCTTTCCACGCGCACCGGCAAACCGGTCAACTTGTCGCAGTTGTTCTCCATCGGTGAGACCAATGCGGCAGGCGAGTATCAACTGCTGTATGCCGATTTTGACCGGGCGTTGCCGAAATGGCTGATGGGCCAGTTGCAAGCGTTGAACCGCGACGCGCTGGCGGCATTGCCTTATCCTGCCGATTTTTCACCTGAACGATGGTCTGGGGTGTCGGATAACTGGTTCGCCACGGCTCAGGGGCTGCGTTTCTATGCTAATCCTGACGACGGGCTGTTTGGCAACATTACCCATCTCACCCACTATCAATGGGCGGTGTTGCCCTGGTCATTTGTGAACAGTCATCCGGCCGCGAATGTGCCGGATGCCGAGCGCAATCTGCCCTGACGCCCGCCGCAGCCGGGGAAGACCCGGCTGCGGTACGCCCTGATGCCGGTGTCGGATGCTACGTAGTCAATCATCGTCGCTACGGCGTTTCCGGCCCGGAGTATTCTGCCAGGCCGTAGGCATACTCATTAATTCTGTTATAGTGTCGCTCTTCTTTCTTATTCGTTTACTTAACATGAACTTATTCGCGAAAGCAGCCCGAGGGCTGGCACTGGTTTTGAGCCTGATGGTTCTCGACAGTCAGGCGGCGATCCCCGTAGATCACTTTTTATATGAAGGGAAAATCGATGACAAACCCATCATCATGGAGATAAACAAATGGGTAGATAGTTTTTATTCTGGGCGTTATTTTTTCCCTGCAGAGCATCGTTCCAGACCCATTTTTGATGCCACTCCTGCCGGTAGCGATAATGATACGATGACCGGATTCAAGCTTATCCATGATGCGGGTGAAGGGGGCGAGAAAACCGAGCAGATACTGACGATTACCGAATGGACTGATAATGGGTTGATTGCCGAATATCGGGATAAGAGCGGCGCACCGATAAAGGTGGTGTTATCAGAGATTGAGCGAGCGCCGAGTGATGAAACGATGTCCCGCGCCTCGCCGTTTATGCAAGTGCTGTATCTGAATGAGCAACAGATCGCTCGTGCCTCACCGTTTATGCAAACCCTCCATCAACATCTGTATGACTACGACAGGCTTTTTTATCAAAATGCCGAGCCGATAAAGGTTAAAACCGAGGAGATAGCAGGTATCACCGTGTCATGGTGGCAAGACCCTGTGACCCGGTTTTCACTGTTTCAGGTGGAATCCGGCTACCCGCCAGAGCAACGCGATAAACTGAATGCGTCTTTGCGACTCGCTTACTGGGAGACGCTGCGCATGATGAGCTTCTGTTATGTGCCGCCAGGGCAGACGCTACAAACCAAAATCACCTTACTGTCGCCCCATGCCATGAGCTTTATCCTGAGCGGGAAATACCAGTGTAACGACGATAAGCTGCCGAAACTGAAAATGTATCCCTACACGCTTTATACCGCCATGCCTCAAGGCAGTAGTTCGATGAATACGGCGACTTTGGCATATGAGGATGAGCTGCGCCTGTCCGATCTTCTGTGGGTTGATAAATTGCCCGTGCCGATAAAATTAGATGACGCTGAGTATTATGAATATGATCGGGATTCTAGCGGTGAGTATGAATTAAAACAGCAGCTTCCCGGGTGGTTAATCGCACAATTCACCACACTGTATCCGGCCAAAATGACCAAAGGCGCACCGGGTGAGTGTGATTATACCGCCACTGAAACCTGGTCTAACGACGGCATCTATGGCAGCTACTCGTCGAAAAACCTCAACATGTACTGGTCACTTACCCCGCAGGGGATTTTGTTTAAACCGATCAGGCCGGACAACAGCGGGGTGTGTAACGACGAGGACTGGTCAGTGCTGCCCTGGAATGTGGTGAACAGCCACCCGGGTCGTATTCAATATTTGATGCTGCCCTAAGGCATCAAAACCCGTTAACACCATGTAATTCCATTTTATAAAAATAAAGACAGAGGTTGGCGAATGAAAGGGAGTGTGCTGAAGGCTCTGGTACTCGGGCTGCTGGCTCTGGCACAGAGTGTGTGGGCTGAGGTGTATCGCGGCACCATCGGGAAGGATAACGTTGTCATGGAGATTAACCGGCTCAATGGCAGGATGAGCGGGCGCTTTTTTAACGACAACGAGCATCAAAACCGAGAGCTGACGGTTTGGGGCAAGACGTTAACCCTTGATGAGGGCAACAGCCATGACCTGCTGATTGTGCTGCCAGAGAAAACGGGCAATGCGTTAAGTGATAACGAATTGAACCAGCGGGCGCATATGGTGCTGTTGGTGAACACAGATGAGGCTAACGCGCGCCTGCAAGGAGTATGGCGTCAGCCGGATGGCAGGCGTATGCCCGTCTCGCTGGTGCCGGTGACGCGAGAGGAGCTGGCCGGTGGCCGCATTGCGCCAATGACTCAGGGGTTGCTGGAGTCATCGGTGTATGACTATCTGCTCTTGCAGGATAATCGGGCCGAGTTTCTGGGGGAAAGAGACATGTGGGGCTACCGTGTGGCCTGGTGGCAGCACCATGACACGGAGGTCAAAACCTTTCAACTGGTAGGGGGATGATCCGGCACAGAGTATGGCGGCGATAAACCGCGCGTTACAGCAGCAGTGGTGGCAGACGATACAGTATTATAAGGTGTGCGGTAAGAATAGTGACCCTATCGTGCCGCGCCTGCAGATAACGCAGATGACAGCATCGCGAATCAGTTATGTCGTTAAAATCCCCGCGCTGATAGGCAAGACGCAGCAAGCGATAGAGATGTGCAAAAAAATCTACCCCGATAAGGATGTGCCGGAGCCGATATTGAGGACAGAAGAGACTTATAGCGAGTTTACTCCTGATTTGGATTCAGTGCTCCGTTGGCACGCCTTCTCACCCCTGAGCGGTAAAGCGGTGAATATCCAACAGGAGGAGCGTGAGCGCCCCTAAACATGGCACCGCGTATCGGTACTTTTTTCAGGTTTATTGCGCGAGCAGGTTATCGAGCGAGCAAAATATTAAGCGAAATCGTGTATGAGCGAGAGCGTATCCACCTTATGAAATACTTTCATGTTATTGCCTGTGTCCTGACGATGGGGCTGGCGGGGGCGGCGCAGGCCGCTCCGGTGTTGTACAGCGGCACGCAAGGGAGCTCGCCGCTGGTGCTTGAGCTGGATATCCAGCCCGACGGACGGGTAGAAAGCCGTTACTTTGTGTTGCCTGAACGCCTCACCCACCACCTGAATGGTAAACGTAACAAACAGGGCAAGATAACGCTGGATACCAATGTCGATGACATCGGCAGCGGTGATGACGAGTCGGATGCGGTTGAAAACGCCCTCGTGATGACATTGCAGGCCGGTGAGAATCAGAACCTGAAAGGGGAGTTGCGTCAGGGCTCACAGGCTGCCATACCGGTGGCGCTTACGCCTGTCAGCGCGCCTGACCCGGCGACGCTGTCACCGTTTATGCGCTCGCTGGCCGGCCTCTCGCTCTATGATTACCTGTTCCATAAAGAAGTGGAGCCGGTGGTGGTGAAACAGGACAGTTTCAATGGTTATAACCTAACGTGGTGGCGTGACCCCGGTACGTCACTCACCGTCTTCCAGTTGACCTCAGGCTACCCGGCTGAACGTCTTGATGCGTTGAATGCGACGCTGCGTGATAATTTCTGGCGCGCGGTGTTGGATATTGTCCCGCAGTGCGAAAATTCGCAGGATGTTCTGAACATTACCTTATTGTCAGATAACGCCATCAGCTATGTGGCCTCCGGGTTGCGAAGCTGCCTCGGCGCGGCGCATCCCTATCTTGATGTCTCGCCCCGAACACTGCGCGTCAGCGATGCCTCGAATGTGCCGTCACTCGCTGACCTGCTCTGGGTGGCTGACGGGCCGATACCGGATAAAGACGCCATCCCGGATAGCTACTTACAAGACACGTTACCCAACTGGCTGATGGCGCAATTCACCCGGCTCTACCCGCAACAGATGAAAGCGGCGCAGGAAGCGCAGCCGGGCAACCATACCGCACCTGATGCCAGCAACAGTCGCGATGACAGCGCCGATGACAGTGCCGATGAGAATAACGAGACCTCCGAATGCGATTACAGCACGGCGGATGTCTGGGCAGGAGCCGCCTGGAGCCTGACGCCAAAAGGTATCGCCTTTCATACCCTCACACCGAATCTGTTAGCGCGCTGTCAGGGCTCTGGCTGGGAAGTGCTGCCGTGGGACGTGGTGAAGCAGCACCCCGGGAGGCTGAAGGACATGCCGCTGCCTTAATACGATGTGATGCTATGTGATGTGCCTCAGCCGAACCAGAAAACAGGGTTTGCGCTGAGGTTTTTCTTTTCCGACGGTTTCCTTTGGGCGTGTATTTAAATGACTTTTTTCGTCAACTTTATTCGAGTCACCGTGTTTTTTATCAGTATGGCCGTTGCCACTCAGGGGGCTCATGCCGAGACGGTGGCAGACCAGACCGAATCACAATTGTTTACCGGCACGCTGGGTGACAGGCCCATTGTGCTGGAGTTGAGCATTAAGGCTGATAGCGATGTAAGAGGCCGCTATTTCTATCGCCGTTATCGGCGCGATCGCGAAGTATCAGGAGAGCGGCACGCTGATGGCCAACTCGTCCTGAAGGAAGAAGTGAACAACTACTACCTTATCTCGGATATGGAACTGCCGACGCTGACCTTACGTCCCACTCCAGAACAGGGCTGGCGCGGAGAGTGGCGTACCAGTAGCGGAGAAAAGGCGGAAGTCATGCTATATCCGTTAAACGTCGCCATGCCGATGGCCCAGAGACCGGCGTTTATGCAAAACCTTTACCGTCTCTCCCATTATGATTATGTGCGTAGTCAGGGTATGGAGCCGCGACTTATCAATAAAACGACGGTTAACGGTTATGACGTGGAAGAGTGGCAAGACCCGATCAGTGGCGCGCAGACCGTGCAATTGGTTTCTGGCTACACCCCGGAGCAGCGCGACCACCTAAATGACAACCTAATAGCGGTGCTGTGGGAACAGGCTGAGATTTTTCACCGCTGTGCGATGATCAGTAACAGTATGGGATACTCTGCGACGGAATTTTCATTACGTCTGCTGTCGCCTGCCGTCATCAGCTATACCGTTCAGGAAAGGAATATGTGTTCAGATATCGGGCAAGGGGTGTTTGCCATGAGCGGTATTACGCTACGCAGCCGTGATGCAAAACCGCTGGTACTAAAGGATATTCTATGGGATGAGCAGTCCCCTTCCTCTTCGGCAACTTCTCAAGGCGATAACGATTCCCCGGGCGATGAGTTTACGCAATGGTTGCTTGAACAGTTCAATGCGCGTTATCCCACGCAAATGAATGACGCGTTCCTGGTCGATGGCGAGGCATGCCAGTACGGTGATGAGGATTCATGGGAGTTGATGGGATGGTATTTAACTCCCGAGGGCGTTCATTTTCTGCCAGGGTCTGTCGTAAGAGCGAAACCTGAGTGCTATAAGCCTGACTGGTCGGTACTGCCGTGGGAGGTGGTGAAACAGCACCCCGGGCGGCTGAAGGACATACCGCTGCCATAACCGGTTAACCGCAGTGTAGATAACGATTTTTATCTGTCTGATATTTAAGTGGTATAAAAATATGCAGAAATATTTAGCGCATTGGCTGCGTCTCGCATGGCTCTTGGGGGTGGTGCTGTTTGCGACCAGCGCAATAGCCGATGAAGAAGTGGTATACCAAGGGAAGCTTGGGCATAACGATATTGTTATGGCGCTGACTTTCTCTGAGAGCGGTATTGCTGGCCGCTATTTTTATCGCCAGTACCGCAAAGATTTGCCCTTGACAGGTGAGTGGAAAAAACCGGGCGAGGTGGTGTTGTGGGAGGGGGTGCCAGAATCGTATAAGCAGACGCATGTGGGCCAGCCAATGATAACACTGCGTGCCGATGGCAAGACGCAGTGGCAGGGAGAATGGCGTAACAGCAAAGGCAAACAGTACCCGATCGCGTTGTCTGCTTTGCCTGTCACCTTGCCAGTAGGGGCCTCTGCGTTTAAGCCATCGTTATTCCGGTTATCATCTTATGAATATCTGCGTCAGGTTCATACTGAGCTCGAAATAACCAAAAAAGAGACGATAAGCGGGCATGAGATTGAATGGTTTCGGGAACCGGGATCTGATATTCAAACCTTTCAGATTGTATCCGGTTACAGCGACGAACAGCGGCAACGTCTCAACCAGATATTACAAACCATGTTATGGAAAAATGTCATTGATTATCATAAATGTATGATGGTAAGCCAGTATCGGGGACAGGCAATGTCAACACTGGAGATTCAGTTATTATCACCCGCCATCATGAGCATTACGGATACGGCAAGCTATATCTGCGATAGTGGCCATAGTGTGGGGGTATCGCCTATTGCATGGCGTGTTAGCGATGGTCAACCGCTGGCGCTCAGTGACATCCTTTGGGTAGGAGAGGGCGAGATACCTGAACAGTCACAGTCTGGGGATAGCCCATATCCTGATGAGGTATTTTCCACCTGGCTGGTTGCCCAATTAAGCCATTACTATCCAGAGTCGATGCGGGTACCGGTGGATGCGGATAACTGTGATTACAGCCAACCCGATATCTGGAGTGACAGACACTGGGCGCTGACACCTAAAGGTATTTTGTTTTACCCCATGTTTTCGACGGCGGAGCAAGCATGTGGCATAGGGGAGTCCTGGCCGGTTATTCCGTGGGAGGTGGTGAAACAGCACCCCGGGCGGCTGAAGGACATACCGCTGCCTTGATGCTTGCCTTGTGATAGTGGCATCGTTCTGACGGGTCGCTCGCGTTGCCATGAACAGAACAACCGGGCCCGCGCCATTGATGTTTGGTGCGGGCCCTGTCGTTTGGTGTTTAGCTTTTATCGTTCAACCGATAAGGCGCAGATCGATTACTGCACCCGCACATCAAAGCCGGGGAAATATTTCTTCGCCAGTGTGTCAAGGGTGCCATCCTCTTTCACTTTTTTGATGGCGCTATCCAGTTCGGTTTTAAGCGTGCTGTCACCTTTACGCAGGCCAAAGCCGATGCCGCTGCCTAAAATGGCGGCGTCATCCACGGCACCGCCAATAAAGGCAAAACCTTTGCCTTCCGGCTTATCAAGGAAACCGGACTGACCGGCCGCCGCCATCACCAGCGTGGCATCAAGACGGCCAGCGGCTAAATCGTCATACACCAGATTCTGGTCTTTATACGAGGTGACGGTGACGCCCTGCGACTCCCAATGCGCCTTGGCATACACCTCCTGAATCGAGCCTTGCAGTACGCCAATGTTTTTGCCTTTCAGCGCCTCTGCGGTGGGGGCTAACCCGCTGTTTGGTTTGCCGAGCAGTTGCGTTGGAATACGGTAGATAGGCTGGGTGAAATCAATGGCTTGCTTGCGCTTTTCGGTGATGTTCATCGCTGAGTTAATCGCATCAAATTTTTTCGCCTGAAGCGCCGGAATTAACGCATCAAATGACGCCTCGCTCCAGCTACACTTAAAATTACCCGCTTTACAGATAGCGTTACCCAGGTCGATATCAAACCCTTCCAGTTGCCCTTTGGCATTTTTGCTTTCAAACGGCGGGTATTCGGCTTCCACGCCGAAACGTAATTCCGTTTGCGCCAGTGCAGCAGCAGAAGACAGCAAACCGAGCGACAACATCAATAGGCTTATTTTTTTCATAGCGACAACGATCTCCGGTCAATCAATCAGTAGTTTTAATCTTGCTGTCATCATGGCACCCCGTAGGGTGTCGCTTAACGTTTGCCGGGCGTCACCTGACACAGGGCATGAGCGCCAGCCAGCAGCGTGGCATCGTCTTTGGAGAACGACAAACGAATTAATTTATGGTCTGTGTCATCGGCATAAAAGGCCGACAGCGGAATGGTGGCAACGCCGTGGTCGATAATTAACCGTTTCACCATCTCGCTGTCGCGCTCGTCGCTAAAGTGGGCGAAGCTTGCCAGCATGAAGAATGACCCGGACGAAGGCAACAGCTCAAACGGGCTGGATTGTAACGCACTGGCGAGCAAGTCGCGTTTGTGTTGATAAAACCTCACCCAGTGAAAGGTAGGTCGCCGGGTCTGCCATGTACTCGGCAAGCGCGTACTGCATTGGCGTATCAGCGGCGAACATCATGAACTGATGCACTTTTAGGATCTCATCCATCAGCGCGGCCGGAGCCAGGCAGTAGCCTACTCGCCAGCCGGTGACATGAAAAGTTTTGCCAAACGAGCTGACAATAACGCTGCGCGCCGCCAATTCAGGGTGGCTTGCCATGCTATGGTGGCGCTGGCCATCAAACACCACATGTTCATACACCTCATCAGATAAAATCACGATATCGGTGTGGCGGGTCAGCCGCGCCAGTTGCGCGACATCATCCGCACTGAGCACCTGGCCGCTGGGGTTATGCGGTGAATTGATGACTATCATGCGTGTTCGCGGCGTGATGGCGGCCTGCACCTCATCCCAGTTGATGGAGAACGTTGGCACGTCCAGTTTCAATGCCACTGGCGTCGCGCCCTGTAACCGAACAATCGGCGCGTAGCTATCAAAGGAGGGTTCGAAATAAATCACTTCATCACCGGGGTGCACCAGAGCGGAAATGGCGCAATAGAGCCCTTCGCTGGCGCTGGCGGTGATCGTAACTTCCTGTGCCACATCATAGTGTTGGCCGTAGAGACGTTTGACTTTCTCTGCCACCACCTCTTTGAGCGAAACCAGCCCGGTCATTGGCGCATATTGATTATGGCCGTCATGCATTGCGCGGGTGACGCCTGCGATAAGGTGCTCAGAGCAAGGAAAGCTCGGCGCGCCTTGTGACAGATTAATCGCCTGATGCTCGCTGGAGAGTTGACCAATGACGGTGAAAATGGTGGTTCCGACGTCAGGCAGTTTGGAACTTAACCTGACCGGGGTGGTAATCGGCATCGCTTTCTCCGCTATGAATCTCAACTGTTGAGGTGAATAAAATGAATAACTATGCAGATATTAGACGTGGCTGCCGTCGGCGTCACAATCGAAATCTTATCATGATAGTCATGAGAAAAATGCATAGCTGAGGGCGGGAGTGTTACCATGGTGAATCGCCGTAACCGTGCCATAAGATTGCACGATGACAGATAAATTGTGGCAGATAAATAAAGGCCCGTTACCCGGCTCTCAGCCCGCTTTATCGAACGGGGATTCGCTTAAACACAACCCTGGCATCGAAGCGTCAGGCCGAAACCGTTAACGCGGCTACTGAGGTTTTTTGCATAGTTATGTCTTTTGGCTGCTGTTGTTGCCGTGTCATGCACGCCAACCGGCGATGCTGTCACCCGGTAGGCGCAGCCTGTTATCGAGAAACGTATATGAGTAAACGTATTCCACCGTTTAATGCCCTGCATGCTTTTGTGGTGACGGCGCGGCACCTTAATTTTACCCGTGCGGCGCAAGAGCTGTTTGTCACCCAAGGCGCGGTGAGCCGCCAGATTGCCTCGCTGGAGGCATGGCTTGGCTGCACCTTGTTTCAGCGCCATGCCCGAGGTTTACGCCTGACGGCACAAGGCAGCCAGCTGTTACCGACGCTGCGCGATATTTTCGAGCAACTCACGCAGGTGACAGACAGGGTGCGCGAGCGCCGGGCGATTCGCATGAAAGCGCCAACCTGTGCCATGCGCTGGCTGGTGCCGCACTTGATGCAATTAGAGCAGCAGCACCCTGATCTGTCGGTTGCCTTGACCACCACCACCGAGCACGGCGTGGATTTTCGTCACGAGGAGTTTGATGTGGCGGTGGTGTTTGCCGCAGCCGGGGCGCCGGCGCAGCATGATGGCAAGCTATTTGACGAGGTGCTCTCACCAGTGATAGCGCCCCATCTGTTATCCGCCGGGCAAACGACGCTGACGCTATCAGAACTGGCGTCATTAACATTGTTGCACCCCACGCAGGATCAGCGAGACTGGGCGCTCTGGTTCAATGCTCAGGGCGCGCGCGAGCAGGGAATACGTCGCCATCAGCATTTTGACACCATGGATTTGGCTATTAGCGCCGCGATTCAAGGGTTTGGCGTCGCAATAGCCGATGTGACGTTGGTGGCGGAAGATGTGCGCCGCCAGCGGCTGGTGAGGCCTTTTGGCCAGACGGTGGCAACCGGTGCCGCCTACTATCTGGTACACCGCCCGGCGGCGACAACCGCGCCAGTTTTGACGGCGTTTATCGACGCGTTTTTACGCGACCTTGCGCTTTCTCAGCGGTGAGCCAACCAAGGTGAATCCAGCGTCAGGCGCTGATTGTCAAAATCGACAGTCACCGTGATACCTAATGGCAGCGTGAGCATCGGATGGGTATGGCAGCAGTCAAAATCAGCCAGTACCGGCAGCGGGTCGCCATTGAGCACTTCGCGCAGCACGGCGAGGGGCGAGCGTCCGCTGCCTTTATCATCGAACAGTTCGTGCTTGCCCAGCACCACGGCCGCCACTCGCTCAAACACACCGCAGAGTTTCAGGTGGGCAAATGAGCGCTCTACCGTGGCAATGTCCTTCATGCTGTCTTCCAGCAGCAGAATATCGCCCGGCTGGATGTCGGGCATAAATGGGCTGCCCCAGATCCCGGCCATGGTGTTGAGGTTGCCACCGATAAGCCGCCCCTGATAAACCCCGGTGCCATCAAAATGCCAGCGATTTGGCTGTGTGAGCTTCGCACGAGATTGCTGACTCCATTCAAGCCGTTCATCACTCCAGCTGTCCGGCATTGGGCAGACGTAACCTTGCGGCGATGAGCGCGTCAGGGTGGCGAAACTGGCAAAGGTTTGCTCAACCAACGGTGGAAACTCACCGAAGGACGCCACCAGAGCCGGGCCGTAAAATGTTACCAGCCCGGTTTGACGATAAATTCCCAGCAGTAGGGCGGTGACATCGGAGTAGCCGATGATGATTTTCGGGTCACGACGCAGCGCGTCATAATCCAGATAAGGCAGCAGCGCATTACTGTTACAGCCGCCGATGGTTGACATAATGCAGCGAATATCAGGGTTACGGATGAGCGCGTTGAGTTCATCAGCCCGTTCAATAATGCGGCCAGAGCGGTAATAATCGTGTTTACCGGTCAGCGCACCGGCATGCAGCCGATAACCCTTTGCGTGCAGAAACGCGCGGGCGCGCTCAAAACGGGCCGGTGCGAAATGAGTGGCGGGGGCGGAGGGCGAAAAAAAACCAATAGTATCCCCCGCGTGCAGCGGCGCAGGCAATAACGGTGCGGGCAGTAACGGCGTCGGTCGCATAAGATGTTTTCTCCATAAAACTTAATAAGCACGGTGGATGAAATGAGCAATAAGATAAAAAATAATTTTCGATACATTTTTATAAATCGCTACACATGCCGGTGCAAGTAACATTTCTCTGGCGGGAAAGGCTTATCACCCCACAGTTTCTTCTTTTGAAATGGCATTTCATTTTATTTTGTGCGCATACATGGGAAGTTGCACAACCTTCTGTACTCATTTGCTTTTCTATATAGTTCCCTGCGTTTTTATATGGACTATCCCGTTCATGCGTCGCGTACGCTCACTGAATCTACCCTGAGCAGGCAGTCTGGGCGCGGTATAACAACAGATAACATCATTCAGAACAGGATTTAGATTAATGAAAATTTCGACTCGGCTATGGAGTTTCACCGGGATGCTGTCGTTTGGCATTCTCATCATGGGGGCGATCGGTATGTTTACTGCTGAAAAAGCCAACCAGTCACTGAAAACCGTGTATGAAGATCGCACCGTGGTGTTATCGCAATTAGAACAACTCGAGTGGCTGGTGCAGCGTAACCGGGTCTTGGTGATGGATATGCTGTTACTCCCCCAGGCGGCCAACAAGCAGCACCGTATTGAAGAGCTTACCAAAAATCAAAGTCAACTTGACGTGGTGTGGAAAGCCTATCGTGCGACCTACCTGACGCCGGATGAAAAAGCCTTGGGCGACCAGTTTGCCGAGAACTTACAGCGCTACAACCGCGATGGGTTACAGCCAATTCAGACGGCGATTATGGCCGGGCAAACAGACCAGGCGATGCGGCTTTACGATGAAAAAGTCAGCCCGATGGAACAGCAGGGACATAAGTTGCTCAATCAACTGGTGAAGTTGCAGGTGGATGTCGCGCAGCAGGAATACACCGATTCAGTGCAACGCTATGTTTGGCTCAGAGGGCTGGCGATTAGCGCGGTGATGCTCGGCATTATTGGCGCAATTCTTTTTGGCTGGATGATGGTGCGCGGCATTGTGCGCAGCCTGTCACAGGCGCAGGCTGCCGCTGAAGCTGTCGCCGATGGCGACCTCACCTATCCGATTCACATTCGTGGCCGGGATGAAATCACCGTGGTGCTCAACGCGCTCTTTCACATGCAACAGAGCTTAAGCCGCATTGTGACGCAGGTACGTCATGGTGCGGAATCCGTCGGCGTGGCCAGCAGTGAAATCGCTCATGGCAACCACGATTTATCTTCCCGCACAGAATCGCAGGCCAGTGCGCTTGAACAGACGGCCGCATCGATGGAGCAGTTGGCCGCGACGGTAAAACAGAACGCGGATAATGCACGGCAGGCTAACCAGTTAGCACAAACGGCAAGTCAGGTTGCAGAGCAGGGCGGTACGGTAGTGACCCGCGTGGTCGATACCATGCGAGAGATTAACGATAGCGCTCAACGCATTGCCGATATTATTGGCGTGATAGACGGTATTGCGTTTCAAACTAACATTCTGGCGCTCAATGCCGCCGTTGAAGCCGCGCGCGCGGGTGAACAAGGGCGGGGTTTCTCGGTGGTTGCCGGTGAGGTGCGGGCGCTGGCGCAACGCAGCGCCGAATCCGCTCGCGAAATCAAGACGCTTATCTCCACCAGCGTCGAGCGTATCGAAAGCGGCAGTACGCTGGCTGATAATGCTGGCCACACTATGCAGCAAGTTGTTGATAGCATTCGCAATGTAACCGATATTATGGGTGAGATCAGCGCGGCAAGCGGTGAGCAGAGTACCGGCGTTTCGCAGGTTGGCGGAGCGGTGGTCAGCATGGAGCGCAGTACGCAGCAAAATGCCGCACTGGTTGAAGAGATGGCGGCGGCCGCCAGTAGTTTGAACGCTCAGGCGGCGGAATTGGTTCAGGCCGTTGGCGTATTTCGCCTTGATAACCACAGGCCCGGCTCGAAACCGGGCCTGGAGCATCAGGCGGCTGAATGGCAGCTTGAGTACAATCGCTAATGATTAACCGCGAATGACTAACCGCTAATCACTAAATCAGTAACCGATGGCTGCACCGGCAGGGCGACGAGAATCGTTAGCACCATACAGATAACCTTCACGTACCTTGCCGGACACCGCAGAGTCGTTGCCGGAATTGGCGGGAATGACGCCCTCCATGCCCGGCAATCCCACCATGATAAGCTCCGCCGCCCCCCAGGGCGTTTGCTCGACCATTTTGTAGCCGCGCTCTTTGAGTAGCGCCAGCGTATCGGCCGAGAGCCCCCGTTGTTCGTAGTACACCTCATCAGGCAGCCACTGGTGGTGGATGCGAGCGGCGTCCACGGCTTCTTGCGGTAACATGCCAAAGTCGAGAATGTTGAGTGCGCTTTGTAACGTGATGCTGATAATGCGTGAGCCGCCCGGCGAGCCTAAAACCAGCAGCGTTTTACCGTCTTTTGTCACCAATGATGGACTCATCGACGAGAGCGGGCGTTTTCCGGGCGCGATGGCGTTACGCTCGCCTTGCACCAGGCCGTACAGATTTTTCTCGCCCACCTTCACCGTGAAATCATCCATTTCATCATTCAGGAAAAAGCCGGTGCCGGGAGCCATTACCACCGCACCAAAGCGCCCGTTGACGGTATAGGTGGTGGAAACCGCATTCCCCTGACTATCAACAATCGAGTAATGGGTGGTTTCGGGTTTCTCATGCGGCTCCATGCCCGGTTTGACCTGCTCGGATGGCGTAGCGCGGGTTGCGTCAATTTTTTTACGAATTTCAGCAGCATACGCTTTGCTTAACAGGCGTTCGGTCGGGTTATTGATAAACGCCGGATCGCCGAGATAGGTGTTTCTGTCCATATAGGCATGGCGCATAGCCTCTGTCATCACATGAATCGCCTGGGCGGAATTAAAGCCCATACTCTTGAGGTCATAACCCTCAAGAATGTTGAGCGTTTCACACAGCGTTATCCCACCGGAGCTAGGCGGTGGCGCGGAGATAAACTGATAGCCGCGATAATTGCAGGTAATCGGCTGGCTTTCGGTGACGCGGTAGTTGGCAAAGTCGGCCGCGGTTAAAATCCCGCCGCCTTTTTTCGCCGCCTCTTCGATGCGCTGCGGCAGGCTACCGTGATAGAACGCCTGTGGCCCGTTATCTGAAATGGTCTGTAATGTTGCAGCCAGGTCGGTTTGCACCAGTTTGTCGCCCGGTTGCAGTGCAGAGCCGTCTGGCCGTAAAAAGATGCTGGCCGCTTGCGGGTCTTGCTTAAAGCGTTTGACGGTGGTGTCGAGAATGTCGGTATCGCCTCGGGTGAGGATGAACCCTTCGCGGGCGAGTTTGATGGCGGGCGCCATCACCTGAGCGCGGGTCAGCTTACCGTATTTCTCACGCGCAGTTTCCAGCCCCAGTACGGTGCCGGGCACACCGGCAGCCAGATAACCGTATAAACTGGCGTCTTTTTTGACTTTGCCATCGGCATCCAGATACATCGTCGCAGAGGCAGCGGCCGGTGCCGTTTCACGGAAGTTGATAAACGTATCTTTGCCATCGGCCAGATGGATAGTCATAAAACCGCCGCCGCCGATATTGCCGCAACAAGGGTTGACTACCGCTTGCGCATATCCGACGGCAACGGCGGCATCAATCGCGTTACCGCCCATTTTGAGTATGTCGATACCGGCTTGTGAAGCCAGATATTGTGATGTCACTACCATACCGTTTTGAGCCTCAACTGCCGGGGCGGACACGGCATGTACCGCGCCGCTAACCAGCAGCGCGCTTAAACTCAATGGCAGCAGCCAGACTCTGGATGCCATAACTCCCCCTTGTCGTCTTCTAGAATGCATGGTGTATGAGATCGCTGTGTATCAGATCATTGTGTATGAAATTATTGATGTTTGTGTTCGCTATGCCATTCTCTAGCATGTTGTGTGCCACTCTTGTATAGCATAAACCGGGTGTATAGCATAAACCGGGCGCGGTAAGGGCGATGTTCTCTGCGCTTTGATGCCAGACGAGCGTCTGGCATCGAAACGGGGCGTTAATGTCGAGTCAGGTGGCGGCGATAGGCCTCGTCTACAACCGCGACAATGTGTGTGTTAACGCGTCCGGCATCAGGAACCAACTGACGAATCCGATGACAATTTTTTGCGATATCAGGGTCAGTGAGCAAACGCGCCAGCACGCTATCCAGGTTAGTCAGTTGATGCGTCGCTAACCCTATGCCACACCCCATGGCCGCGACGCGTCGGGCATTATCGAACTGATCAAACGCACTGGGAATAATCAGCTGTGGCAAGCCTGCGGCAAACGCCTGAGCGGTCGTGCCGATGCCACCGTGGTGAATAATGGCGCGAAAGCGTGATAAATACCGATGCAGGTTGATGTGAGGAAGAACACGGACGCCGTCATCATCGTTGGCCTGAGTGTCGAGAGTCTGGTCAATTATCAGGCATTGATAGCCGCGTGCGCGAATGTGTCTTACCAGCGCGGTTATCAGTGTCGGTTGGGTGTGCAGCGCCCAGCTAGGCATAACAATAACCGTGGGTTTGCGTGCAATGAAGGTGTCCAGCGGGTTGTCTGCATCCTCTGCGTCATCTGGTGCGTCATCCAGTAAATTAAACCGTGCGAAGCCGACTTGCCGGACATGCGCAGGCCAGTCGGGGTGAGGATGGGCAAACCATTCAGGAAACAGGCACAACAGCGCGGCGTCGGTTTGATGCGTCCAGCGGGTTAATATGCGTTCTACAGGCGACAGCCCGTACTGATGCCGCAGCCGATTAAAGGAAGAAGCAAGCGGGCTATCAAGCACATATTTCTCAATGATCGCAAGGCAGGCGCGGCGAAAGGACAACGGCAGAAAGCGCACCCAGTGTAACTGCTTATGGTGCGGTGGATCATAACGGGAAACAAACGTTGAAGGGGTGACACGCACGGGAATGACGCAGCAACCGTGTGTTTCACCCAGCATTTTGGCGCTGAAAGACCACAGCGAGGTGAGAATAATGGAGGTGCTATCGACGTGGGGAGCCAGCGCGGTATAAACGGCTGGCTGTTGTGCATTCATGAATTCGGCCATTTGACGAAACGCCGATTGCTGTTGCCAGAGTTGCGGAGAATTTACCGCGTGCAGATAATCCTCTATCGTACCGGCGGCGATAAAATCAAGCCCGCGCGCGTTGGCGATGTGTTCAAAATAGGGGTTAGTACAAAGGCAAACCTCATATCCCGCTCTTTTTAGCACCTCGCCTATCGCAATAAACGGATAGACATCTCCGGCAGAACCCAGTGTGGATAGAAATATTTTCATCAGTCCCTCCTTGGTAATGAAAATAAAGATGAAATCCCTCATCTTTACCGTTATTTCGAATGTATTTAGGCGTGCTGAATCTGTTGGATTAACATGAAAGGCTGTGTCATCTATGGTTTTAAATTCACGGTGCGTGATGGTGAGTATAAAATGGTGACGGATTGTTTGTATAGATAGATATTGCCCAATATGTATTAGGGATAATATTAATCACCGTAGTGTGTTTTAATTTCAAAAAAACATTATTACCCTATTTTTATTTCTGGTTGGGTAATTTCACCCAATAGAATTTATTCTGACTATTATTATTTTTCGGCTGGAAATAGCTGGGTATGGCGGCGCAGTAACATGACACCGGCGAATTACGCCTCGTGATACACCGTTGCCCGGTACGACAACGGTGTGTGAGGGGCATTTCGTTTCAGAGGGGGCTTTTTCCTTGTGATGGTGTGGTGGAATCCGACGGTAGGGACGGGCCTGTCATGATAGGTGTGCCTGGAGCATCGGTGCTGATACGACGCTGGCAGGCGATGATGATATCGACCTGTTCTGCGCATATCGCTAATGCGGCTTCGGTTTCATCCAGTTGGTTGCCGAGATCACCGTTGGTTTGCAGGTTGGATGCCGGGAAGCGGCAAGGCGTTATTCTCGGACAGCCATTGACGATAAGCGTTGGCGCCGGAGAGGGCGGGGCGCTGGTGCAACCGAATAATGTCGTTAGGCAAAGCAGTATCGGCCCAGCGCTTAAGTGCGTCATTTTCACGTTGTAATCCCACGATATAGTGTTGTCGTTCAGAGAGTGCCGCCTGAATGTCGGCGGCGTTCTCCCGTAATTTCGCTTGCTCAATGCTATTTTGTTCCGCCTGAGCCGCCAGCGCGGTGAGTTGATGCGTACGCGCTTCGAGGTCGGCGCTCTGTAGTGTTAGCGTTTGGGCTTGCTGTTCATTGAGTTGCTGTGCGTGGTGCAGCCGCCAAGACTGCACACCGATAGCCAGGCTCAACAGCATGAATAAGGCAATCAGGAGTAAATTGCTTTTCATGCCAGTTTCCCGCCCGCTTGCTGATAAACGGTAAGCAGACGTTCACTGCGGTGCTCGCGCTGGCCGTACCCGGCACCAGGCAGTGACGCCCAAATGTTGTTACAGCGCGCTATTGCATCGGAAATTCGCCCTTGAACAATGTCATCCAGCGCCCGCCGTTCGCGGATAAGCTGGATGGCCAGCAAATCCTGGGACTCAGGGCTAAAGTCAGGTAAGCGCAACAACTGCTTGTACGTAGGCCAATAGCGGTAGAGCTGCTGGTAGCGACCAGAGGCGGTTGAGCGTTGTCCCTGCCGGTTGAAGGGTTTACCGGGGCGGCCAGTGGCAAACGGGTGATCATGATAATCAGTGAAGATCTCCGGTTTGCCATCAACACCGGTGACTATCACATCATAGCCACGGTTACGCGTCAGTGGGTGGGTGGCGGTGCCTTCTGAAAAAGCCAACATATCCAGAAACGCCGACAGATTGGGGTTATCCGCGTGCATCATCATGCTGCTCCTGTTGCCGTTTTTTGCCTAATTGACGAATGCGACGTTGGATCAACAGCTCAATGGTTTGATAGCCTGCAATACCCAATGCGGCACCAATGCCATTGATGGCGACCGGGGAGAGATCGGGGAATTGCACCAGCGCGATTCCCGCCATCATGGAGACAAATCCTCCCAGCATGACTCTGCCGATAAATAAACGCAGTGTGACGGGTTCACTGCTTGCGAGGACTTTGCCGACGGCAATCAGGGTGCCGATGATAAATAGCGATACAATGCTTTTGTCTGTTTCGTTCATATTTGTGTCCAATATTGATAGATGAGGAAGAGTCACTACGGGGATGACAGGTGTGTACAAACTGCCTTACGTTGTGCCCGCTATTACATCAGCAGTGGGTATCACCATGACAGCGCGGGGTGATGGGCTACTTATCAACAAACAGGGGGAATGAAAACAGTTTGTATAAATTTTGTGATTGGATTGTTTTTCTATTTCTTTTTTCTGTTGTTTATTTTTTAGAAACAGAGTTTCAATTTGCTTTGGCTATATTTTTTATTATTTAATTCCGCCGGGAATGTGAATTTCAGTGAAAATAAACTTTTATCCCTTTTGCGTTATGACGGTGTTTGTATTGATAAGTGAGTGGATTTTTTTTCGATGAAGAGGTGAAAAATAATAGGGCGGCCGGACGTTTTCTCTTAGTTAAGCATAAAATTTTCTATGTAGAGTTAAATAATGGGGTTTTGTTTTTAAAATATAATTTTTGCTAGTGTGAGCTATCTTCAAAATACGGTATGTTTTATATCCATCGGCATTTTTATTGTTTGCAGTTGTAGTATGATTTATATCCCCCAACTCTTGGGGGGTAGACCGCGCGAGTGACGAAGCAAAAATAGCAACATCGTGTGTTAAGTCATTTTGATACAGCATGGCTAATTTGTAATGTGCGTCACTGATGTGTAAATGCGATGGATAAACAACATTGTGAGGAAAAGGATGAAATATTTAAACTGTGTTGTAGGTACAGGATTGACCGCCTGTTTTTTGTTAAGCGCCGCCCCGGTTATGGCAGCGGATTGCAGTTCTGATTTGACCAGTGGTGTGAGCACTAAGCGCATCTATTATGTTGCGCCTAATGGTACCAGCAGTAATAACGGCAACAGCTTTAATACCGCGATGAGTTTTACTGCTGCGATGTCAGCGGTTAATCCCGGTGAGATGATTTTACTGAAACCAGGGACGTACAGTATTCCTTATACCCAGGGTAAAGGGAATACCATTACATTTAATAAATCAGGTAAAGACGGTGCGCCAATTTATGTTGTCACCGCGAATTGTGGTCGCGCTGTTTTTGACTTCTCATTCCCTGATAGCCAATGGGTTCAGGCATCTTACGGCTTCTATGTAACGGGTGATTATTGGTATTTTAAAGGCGTTGAAGTGACCCGTGCGGGGTATCAAGGCGTTTATATGATTGGCAGTCATAATACGTTTGAAAACTCAGCCTTCCATCACAACCGTAATACCGGGCTTGAAATTAATAACGGTGGCTCATACAACACGGTCATCAATTCCGATGCTTATCGAAATTATGATCCGAAAAAGAATGGCAGTATGGCCGATGGCTTTGGGCCTAAACAGAAGCAGGGCCCAGGCAACCGCTTCGTAGGCTGCCGTGCCTATGAAAACTCGGATGATGGTTTTGACCTGTTTGACAGCCCACAAAAAGTGATTATTGAAAACAGCTGGGCATTCCGTAATGGTATAAATTACTGGAAGGACACCGCATTTGCTGGCAACGGTAATGGCTTTAAACTCGGCGGTTTGCAGGCGGTGGGTAATCATCGTATTACTCGTTCCGTTGCATTTGACAACGTCATGAAAGGTTTTGACCAGAATAATAATGCCGGTGGTGTGACGGCTATTAATAATACATCGTACAACAATGGCATAAACTATGGCTTTGGTAGTAATCTTGCTTCAGGGCAACAGCACTACTTCCATAATAATATTTCTTTATCAGGTAAAAATGCTGATTCGGTTCTTAATGCCAATCAACAAAATAATACCTGGAATAATAAAGCATTATTGGCAACCCAGTCCGACTTTGTCAGCCTGGATCTCTCTCTGGCCACGGTGGCTCGTGATTCGGATGGCACATTACCCGAGACAGGGTTATTCCGTTTGAACTCAGGCTCTAAACTGATTAATGCCGGTTTGAAAGAAGAGGGGATTAATTATTCCGGGAGCGCACCTGATTTGGGGGCGTTTGAGCGTAACTAACCGTTATCGCAAAATAAGTCAGGGCTGCGACGCAGCCCTGTTTTTTGTCTGATAATTTATCCATCTGGCGATAGCAGGTGAATGACAAACCCGGTGCCAGACGGATAGCGCATATCAGTTACAGGTACCGACTAACGACCATGAACCATCGCTGCCCGGTGTGGATGACGTATACCAGTTAGCGACATAGCGTTTGCCTTGATAGACAATTGATTCACCAGCCTCGTTATGGGTTGGTGCGCCGCCTGACCAATCTTTGCTAACCCAGTTGGGATAGATATTGACGTTTGCACAACTGGCGCTGTCTGTGTTGGTCGTGTCTGGGCTCGTTACCGGGGTGTCGGTTACTGGCGTTGCCGGTTCGGCGGTGCCGGTCGTTGCTGTGTTATCTGTGGTCGTCGAGCTGTCTGTTGCAGAACTGTCTGTTGTGCTGCTATCCGTGCTATCAGCACTGTTGGCGCTGGCGTTACTGGTTTTATAAGGCCAGCTTTGAATAATCGATTTTACTTTTTTACCGGAGTCCGTCAGGGTGGTCGAGCCCGGATAGTAAGTCGATGCGCCTTCATTTTTATCATTCAATGCCCAGTTGGCATTACTGATATTATTATCTCGCATGAATGTCACCCAGGCATCCGTTTCGCTTTGATTGACCCCGCCATTACCATCAGCATTGACGGCCCCCCATTCGGTAACGAATAAGGCAATACCATTATTCAATTGCTTTTCTGGCTTTATTACGTAATGACTCACCATGCGAACCCGCATAGAAATGCAGTGTATAGGCAATATTCTTGGCATTGATGGGGTTTAATGATGCTTCATCAACATCTTGTGACCAGGTTGGCGTGCCAACAATGATAAGGTTATCCGGGTCGATGGCGCGAATGGCGGAAACGACGGCTTCGGCATAGGGTTTAATGGTGTTATTCCATGAAACTTGTAATGGTTCATTGTAAATTTCATAAATAACATTCGGTTTATTACCATACTTTCGCGCCATATCCTGAAAGAAACTGATCGCTTCGCTACGATTATTCTCAGCGGTATGGGTGTGCCAATCAATAATTACATACATATTATTGGCGATGGCAGCATTGACAACTTTTTCAACTTTGGCTTTGTTGCCTGCGGGGTCTTGCAGATATCCACCACTTTCTTGTACCCCCATGGCGGCGCGGACAATACTCGAACCAAAGTTCTTTTTCAGCGAGGCAACGGTATCCGCCGTATAAAATTTCTCTCCCCCCCAGCCATTATTACTCCAGAACAAACTATTACCAGAAAAGCTCTTTACCGTATTACCGGCATAAATCTTGTTGCCGCTAACCGATAACGGTTCAACGCTGGCCCAACTATTTGCCGACAAACAGCTTAAACTTAAGCCAAAATAGATAAAGGGCAGCGCTATTTTCTTTGCAAGAGAGTTGTTTCTGTTCGGTTTTTTATTCAAAAGAGGCATAAATGAATCTCCATTTCATATTACGGACGTGTAGTGCTTGGAATTCATGTCACACATAAGCGTGTTAATAGAAGTTACAGACGGGCATTCTAACGTTGAAAATCTCAACATGAATACTCGCTGAAACATATAGGTTATAGTGTATTTTTTGTGGTAGATCCAGTTGCTTTTCTTCAGGCGCATTTTTTTGCCAATCAGGTGATGAAAAATAATTTTTTCAGGAAAAGGTGTTTCCCAATAAATGTTGTGGAGAGGTTTAATTAACAGGCGGAAAATTAAATCATAATTGGCAGCCGCGCGTTGGCGTGCTGTCTGCCGTGAGTTAATTATTCTGCGAATAAATCATTCTTGGGTTGTCATTATCGTATTCAGACGTAATTCTATTAAGTGTATTCTGCGCTTAAATAAAAGAGCAGCGATGGCCTCTCGCTGCTCTAATAGAACCTATTGCAATAAAATAGGAAGTGACAGCGTCGGAATTATACGCCCAGTTTTTTATGGTATTCCGCGCGGGTTTTCTTTAACTCATCGGTTGCTGCTTTCGCTTCTTGCAGTTTACCTGCATCGACCAGCGCAATGGCGGCGTCTATCTGTTTGATGAGTTTGTCCAGACCTTCATTAAAAACCTTGCTGTCTGGGCCTTTGTTCGCGTCCGGGTCTGCTTTGGCTTTTGTCGCATGGACTTTCAAGTTCAGCAGTTCCGTCTTCAATGTGGCTGCATCGTTGGCGCCAGCAGCACCTTTATAGCTTTTTGCCATAGCGCCCATTTCATCTTTCACGGCAGCCTGACCCGCTAAAGGTAATGCCAGTGTTGAGGCTGCAAGCGCCAGACCAATAGCCATAATCGTTTTCTTCATTGCTCACTCCTGTTAGTTAGCCTGATGGCGGGGTTACATCCATTATTGTTTCCGGCAGTATTCATGAGCGTTTATCTGCGGTCAAATAGATTTTCATGGCGGTGAGAATGAGAAATATTAAAGTTTCATAGCCGGTAAATGTTGCCTAATCAAATAATTAGATGGATTTATAGATTCGGGGCAAACTGGTCGTTGCCCCGGTTGTCAGACGTCGGGTGACGAAAGGGCAGGTCAGTGTTTGCCGGTTTTGTCAGCGGAGGATTTGACGCGGGTATAGCGCCATAGCCACTTCCCGCTGATCATACGGCGATAAAACAGCGCGCCTCTGACTATCCAATCAAAGAACATACCCATCCAAACGCCGATAACGCCGAACCCTAGCATGATGCCAAGGATATACCCGGCTACCACCCGGCAGCCCCACATGCCTGCCAAAGCGACCCACATAGTATAGCTGGCGTCTTTCGCGCCTTTCAGACCCGCTGGTAGCACCCAGGAGGCCGCCCATATCGGCATAAATAGTGCGTTAAGCCAGATAAGGTGTTTTACAACGACGATAACGTCCGCTTCGTGAGTATACAACGCCGCCATCCATCCGGCCGAGGGAATAGAGAGTAGCGCCAGCGCGCACAGTCCGATGTTGGAAAGCCAAAAAATATATTTCAACACCCTTTCCGGCTGCATAATTTGGCCTTTACCAAGGCGCGACCCCACAATGATGGTTGCCGTTGAGCCCAGCGCGTTACCGGGCAGATTGATTAATGCCACGATGGAGAAGGCAATAAAATTACCGGCAATGACCTCGGTTCCCATACCGGCGACGAATCGTTGGGTGATCAGTTTCCCGATATTGAACATGACCGACTCGATACTGGCAGGGATGCCAATACTTAACACTTCGTACAGAATTGCGGCCGTGAACGGGCGAAAATAGTTGCTAAAAGGGATAAGCAGTGCGCCGTTGAATCCTTTCATTAAGGTGAAGATGACACAGGCTGCACCGATGTACCGTGAGAGGGTGATCCCAAGGCCCGCGCCAATAAAACCCAATCCTTGCCAGCTTGCGACGCCATAAATCAGCACCCCGCTCAACAGGATGTTAAGAATATTCATGCCAATATTGATTATCATCGGCAGTCGGGTGTTGCCTGCGCCACGCAGTGCGCCACACCCCGCCAGAGTGATAGCCAGTGCCGGATAACCCCACACCGTCAGGCGTAAAAATGTCAGCGCCAGCGATTTCACCGTGGGTTCGGCGCTATAGGCAATCAGGTCAATAATGCTCTGCCCGGCAAATTCGACGACCCCTACCAGTAAAAATGAGGCCAGTACCAACAGAGAAATCGATTGTCTGGCGGCTTGTCTGGCCTGCTTGCGGTTGCGTTGGCCAAGACTGAATGCGACCACGACTGCTGTGCCTAATGCTACTGCGGTAAAAAACGCGATGATCAGCATATTGAAGCTATCAGCCAGACCAACCGCTGCCATCGCTTCTTTTCCCAGCCAACTGACTAACAATGTGCTAAAAATGCCCATAAGGACAACACACAGGCCCTCAATAAAAATGGGCACGGCTAGCGGTAGTATTTCACGCCAGAAAAGTACCCGATTTGAGGCACGCAGTTGGCGTAGGGTGTTTTTTCGTAGCATACACAGCAGGTTTCTGGCTGTATTCAAAATCATGTTACCTGTTCTGGTCTTAGTATGAGGGGCAATAACGAACGAGGTTGCCTCAAACCGCTGACACATCGCGGTATTGAATGCTTACCAAACTATTCACGATGGTGATTATAAAAGACCTGCCTGTGAAGACAGCGTGGTGATATCAGAAAAAGTACAATTCAGATGGAATGGTGTTTTAAAAACCTTGAGCGATATTTTACTCTGCCAATAGTACCAATTTTTTATAAAATTTCGGGCGAGCGGTATACCCGAGGGTATATCAGCATATTCACGTATAGGTGAGGTGAGCGTTGAACGTCGGTGATGCAGTAACGGTAAAAACAGATGGTGAAGTACGGCGCTCTGGCGTCATTTTGGCCGTTGAACCCTTCCAGGAAGGTGTAATGTATTTGGTGGCATTGCCAGCGTATCCCGACGGCGTGTGGTTTTTTAACGAATCTAACAGCGCCGAGGGGATTTTTGTTGAGCCGATTTTAACCACTGGATCGCGACCAGGCTGATGCAACCGGACATGCTGCATCAGCCGCGAGTCAATTAGAACGTTTCCCAGTTATCGCTTCCTGCTCTGGCTTTAGGTTTAGCCAGAGACGGGGTGACTAATCCGGGTTTGGATAATGCCCCTCTTGATGATGGCGCTGATGCCAAAGCCTGATAAGCGCGGCTATCGGCCACCAGTTTAAATGCAGACACAGCTTGCGTCAGCACCCGGGCCTGGTCTTCCAGTGACGCAGCGGCAGCGCTGGCCTGTTGCACCAGGGAGGCGTTTTGCTGCGTTACGCTGTCCATCTCGGAAATAGCCTGACCAACCTGAGTAATACCGCGACTTTGCTCATCGGAAGCCGAGGCTATCTCGTTCATAATATCCGTCACGCTGGTAACAGCCTGGACAATATCATGCATCGTCTGACCGGCTTTATCGACCAATGCAGAGCCGCTGTTGACCAGGGAGACGGATTCAGAAATGAGCCCTTCAATTTCTTTTGCCGCCTGGGCGCTACGCTGGGCAAGGCTGCGAACTTCACCGGCAACCACAGCAAACCCTCGGCCTTGCTCCCCTGCGCGAGCAGCTTCAACCGCCGCGTTCAATGCCAGAATATTGGTCTGGAAAGCAATGCTGTTAATGACGTTGGTGATTTCAGAAATTTTCCGTGAGCTGCCGGAAATACTGTTCATGGTATTAACGACATTTTCGACAATTTCACCGCCTTGTTTTGCCTTACCGGAGGCATTGGAAGCAAGCTGGCTGGCATGATGCGCATTGTCCGAGTTTTGTTTAACGGTAGCGGTCAATTGCTCCATGCTGGCTGCCGTTTGTTCAATTGCAGCGGCCTGTTGCTCGGTACGAGATGACAAATCGGTATTACCCGCAGTGATTTCTGTCGTCCCTTGATAGATGGAGTCGGCACTGTCGCGAACCGTAGCAACTGTGTGTACCAACGAGGCCTGCATTTGTTGAATATTTTGCCCGAGGATACCGATTTCATTTTTACCGTATGTTTCATCAGGCTGGGTCAAATCGCCCTGTGCGATGTGCTGGATGCGCTGAACCAGACGATTCATCGGCTTAATGAGCGCTCCACGCAAGAACAAGAACGTCATCAGTGTCATAATCACAGCGATGATAAAGCTGGCTGCCATCAGGGTATATCCCAACATGGCCTGATGCTGTGCATCGTTATTCAGATTCTTGGCGCGTTCGGTACGAAACGCTATCGCTTTTAACAAGGGTTTGTTATACGCCTCATCAAGTACGCGAACCTCTTCGGACTCGTGATTTAATATCTCTTCAAAATAACCATCTTTGGCAGCTTTTAGCATCGGCATAATGCCTTTTTCGACATACTCGCTATAAGCTTTATTAAGCTCAGGCTCCAATGCTGCATCCGTCTCCGTTCTGACCGAGCGATTTTCATAAACGTTAAACGCATCCTTCGACATGGCAATACGTTGCTCTGCCTGTTTCAGGTTGCTATTGAACACTTCGGTATCGCCGACGCGAACCGCTGCGCCAGCCTGGATGATTAATAAACGTGCTGTTCTAAGATGGTTGGAGCTGTTTGACAACCCCAAGCGGATATCGATTTCTTGCGTAACGTAATCCAGGCTTTGGTTAGAGCGCACCAGGAAATAGCTGGCTGTGCCAATAGCCAAGGCAAACAAGAGCATGATACCGCCCAGAATGATGACAAATAGTGGCACCAGGCCAAGATTACCCAATATACCGGTTTTACCCTGTTGTTCAGATTTTGACATCATTTTCATATCCATTCGCTCATTTTCAGGATGAAGTACATGTACATAAACCGTACTACATGCAGGTGTCGTTTGTGCAGGTGTAGTTTGGATGCGCTGATTTATGGAAACCACGACTGTGCCAATCGCATTTAATACCACGATACTCTAACATCGTCATATAATGTGAAACATTCATGAATTTCAATGCGATTTTGATCACGAATCTGGTTGTGAACGCCTCTCTTTACGGGGTTTTTCTGTCGTAATAATGTGACGAGTAACGGTTATTTTTAGTCATTACTTTTGCATCTGTATTAGCGACCTACACAATGCGGCTATTACAGAAAGTGTCCTGCCGATATTTAACGCAATCAGTGGTTAAACCAAAATTTGTTTTTCTGGTTAGTTCAACGATTCGATTCAACGGTATTGTTTATCTTTTAACGTATAAAACCCGATAATCGCGTGCTGGCAACAACATATGTCTATTGTGTGAGCACGTAGTTTGCTAACGCGAATCGTTAACCATGAGGAGAGTGCCTGCCTTGGCGATCCGCTAGCGGGTTACGCATCGTCGAATGGGCAGGTAAACAGTCATATTTTTAGTCGCTATATAATAAGCATAATGAGAACGGTTCTTTTTGGGCTGGTACACCCTCTTTGTTGATGTCGAGGAAGTGATGAAATGGCATCGCTACGTAATAGTTACCTATGTAATAAAATTAGATATCTTAATGTAAAGGCGTGCGGTTGTGCGTTATGATGTGCAGCTTATATTTTATATTTTCATTTATTATCAATGGTTTGTGAGTTATTGATGATGTAAGCCATTGTTGGACGCTGTTTTTTACCGTGATTTGGCTTGTTTTGTGTTCAGAAAAATTTCATTGCTAAACAAAAAGCCGTGAAATATCGTGATTTGTGACTTTCGTTTTTGTGATTGCTATCACATAATTATCAAAATGCTGAGGTGCCTGCGTTGTATGATTTAGGGCGAAGGCGGTAGAGTGACGGGGGATTAAGATTAATCCTACCGTTCTGTGTGGGCATAGAACAGATAAAGGGATTGATCTGGGTTTATGAAGAGACGGAGTCTCAAACGCATTAGTGTGGATGCTATATTTTTCGTCATATTAGAAGATTATAAGGTAGTAGAATTATCTGGCACCGATAGTTTTCATGCCACCTATGGAGAGTGATTGTTTAGCGGGTGAGCGTTTTATCACCTAATGTATGTTTGAAACATAGCCTGTCGGGATGGGAATATGGGTACCTCTGAATTGCTAAAACACATTTATGACATAAATTTGTCTTATTTGTTACTAGCTCAACGATTAATTAATGACGAAAAAGCGTCAGCGATGTTCCGTTTGGGCATCAATGAAGAAATGGCCGACGCATTGATGCAGTTGACGTTGCCGCAGATGGTTAAATTGGCTGAAACTAATCAGCTAATCTGCCATTTCCGCTTTAGTGATCACAATACGATCAAACTATTAACACAGGAATCCCGTGTTGATGATCTGCAACAGATCCACACCGGTATTCTGCTATCGAGTCATTTATTACAAGAGCTGTCTTCAAAAGAAGAGAGCCTGCCTAAGAAAAGGGCATAATGATGGCGGAAAAAAGTATTGTTCAGGAAGCGAAAGACATTCAGCTAGCGATGGAGTTGATATCGCTGGGCGCTCGTCTGCAAATGCTGGAGAGCGAAACGCAGCTAAGTCGCGGTCGCTTAATCAAGCTATATAAAGAATTACGCGGGAGTCCTCCGCCGAAAGGGATGTTGCCGTTTTCAACCGACTGGTTCATGACATGGGAGCAGAATATCCACTCTTCCATGTTTTATAATGCCTATCTTTTTTTGTTTAAAAATGGTCATTGCAGTGGCGTTGAGGCCGTTATTAAAGCTTACCGACTATATCTTGAACAGTGCTCGCCTCAAAGCGAAGCGCCATTGCTGGCATTGACCCGTGCCTGGACATTGGTGCGTTTTGTTGATAGCGGCATGCTGCAACTGTCTGCGTGCAATTGCTGTAAGGGGATGTTTATTACCCATGCCCATCAGCCGAAAAATAGTTTTGTTTGTAGTTTATGCCAGCCACCCTCCAGAGCTGTAAAAAGACGTAAACTTTCGCCGAATGTTGCCGATATGATACCTCAACTGTTGGATGAACAGGTTAAGCATGCAGTCTGAGCCTGATGGCGATTTTGTGGTTCTGTCATCGTGCGTCAATTGCCCGATGGCAGTATTCCCTCCAAATAAGTCGTTGGTAAGACCGCATTTGTAACTCTCTCCGCCACCCTTTTACTATCTATAAGGAATTCTTGTGCTGGTTATATTGGGTTATCTTGTCACTATAGGCTCAATACTTGGCGGTTATCTCACCGTTGGTGGCGAGTTAGGGGCACTGTATCAGCCTTCGGAATTGTTGATTATCGGTGGTGCGGCCGTAGGAGCGTTTATCGTTGGTAACAACGGTAAAGCGATTAAGGCAACGATGAAATCGTTACCGATATTGCTGCAAGGCTCAAAATACACGAAAGCGGTTTATATGGATCTGATGGCGGTGCTGTTTCGCTTAATGGCCAAATCGCGTCAGCAAGGTATGCTTTCGTTGGAATTTGATATTGATAATCCGAAAGAGAGTGAAATCTTTTCTGCCTATCCACGCATTCTGGCTGATAACTATATTGTAGAATTTGTGACCGATTATTTGCGTTTAATGGTCAGTGGTAACATGAATGCGTTTGAAATTGAAACGCTCATGGATGAAGAAATCGAAACGGTCGAACATGAGGTTGAGGTGCCTGCAACTAGCTTGAACCTGATGGGGGATGGCTTACCGGCTTTTGGTATCGTTGCGGCCGTTATGGGGGTTGTACACTCTCTGGCATTTGTCGATCGTCCTGCGGCAGAGTTGGGCATGATGATTGCCCATGCAATGGTGGGGACTTTCCTTGGTATTTTGTTGGCCTATGGGTTTGTTTCTCCGCTGGCATCGTTGCTGCGTCAAAAAAATGCAGAAAAACTCAAAGTGCTTCAGTGTATCAAAGTAACCCTATTATCTAGCCTTAATGGCTATGCACCTCAGATAGCCGTTGAGTTTGGTCGTAAAACGCTTTATTCGACAGTGCGTCCTTCATTTACCGAAATGGAAGAGCATATCCGTAATGTGAAGGCTCCGGCACAGCAGGCATCGGAAAATGACGCATGAAACATCAACATCCGATTATTCGAAAAAAACGTAAATCAGGACATGCTGCACATCATGGCGGCTCATGGAAAATAGCTTATGCTGACTTCATGACTGCCATGATGGCGCTTTTTTTGGTGATGTGGTTGATTGCCATTTCCTCGCCCTCGCAGTTAGCGCAAATTGCTGAGTATTTCCGTACGCCATTAAAAATTGCTATTACGTCTGGCCCTAAAATGAGTGATGCATCTAATCCAATACCAGGCGGCGGTTCAGATCCAACACAGCAAGAGGGCGATGTGAAACGTCAGATCGATACCATGGATGGACGCCTCGAAGAAATTAAGCTCAATAAATTACGCGAACGTCTTGATCAACTGATTGAAGCTGACCCTCGTCTCAAAGCGCTGCGCCCACATTTGCTGATCGAAATGGTTGATGAAGGGTTACGTATTCAAATTATTGATAGTAACAATCGACCTATGTTTAAGACCGGTAGCGCTCAAGTTGAACCTTATATGAGTGATATTTTGAGAGCTATCGCGCCAATTTTGAATGATATTCCTAATAAAATCAGTTTATCGGGCCATACTGATGATGCGAAGTATGCAATGGGAGAGCGCGGTTATAGTAACTGGGAGTTATCTGCTGACCGTGCTAATTCTTCCCGCCGCGAGTTGATTGCTGGTGGGTTAGCTGATGGCAAGGTACTGCGCGTTGTAGGTATGGCTGACACGATGAATCTGAAGCAGGCTAAAGGGGGCAGCGATGCCATTAACCGGCGCATTAGTTTAGTCGTTCTGAACAAACAGGCTCAGGAAAATATTGAACGTGAAAATGCTGAAAGCAGCGCAGTAAACATTGATAAAATAGAAAATTTACAAAATATGGGTATGGAGAAAACCAAACCTGCAGCCGCTCCGGTTGAGAGTGGAAGCAGTACGGCAGTGCCTACACCCGAAAATAATGGGACGCCTGTATCTGGCTCGACTGTGGCTCCTGCTCAGGCACCCGCACCGGCGGCGCCGACATCAGGGGCGAATGGGGTAAACGGCTCATCGTCAAATGGCACATCGACGACAGGCCGGAAACAGCCTACGACAGCATTGCCAGCCGCACCTGATAGTCAGGCGACACCTTCTTCAACAAGCCGCGATTCACAGCAGAGGTGACCCACGTGAGCATGGACATGAGTGCTTTCTATCAAACGTTCTTTGATGAAGCAGATGAATTGTTGGCGGACATGGAGCAGCATTTATTGCAACTTGATCCGTTGGCACCCGATACGGAACAGATGAATGCCATATTCCGCGCTGCTCATTCGATTAAAGGGGGGGCGGGGACATTCGGCTTTACGATATTGCAGGAAACCACTCATATATTGGAAAACCTGCTGGATGGTGCCAGACGCGGTGAAATGCGGTTGAGCACCGATATTATCAACCTGTTTTTGGAAACCAAAGATATCATGCAGGATCAGTTGGATGCTTACAAAACTGCGCAGGAGCCCAACGCTGAGAGCTTTGAGTATATCTGTCAGGCGCTGCGTCAGCTTGCTCTGGAGTCCAAAGAAAGTGGTGCTACCGGAGCTGCCCCTGCCAAGGTAGAGGTTGAAAATACGGTTTCTTCCGCTCCCGCCCAGACAACTTCTGCCGCTAGTGGTGATTCTGGTTTAAGAATCGCGCTGACGGGGTTGAAGGAGTCAGATATTCCTCAACTACTTGAGGAGTTGGGCAATCTGGGAACAGTCAAAGATTCTGTGCAAACCAGCAACAGTGTTGAATTGACACTGGAAACCTCCGCCAGTGAGGATGACATCAGCGCTGTACTGTGTTTTGTTCTGGAGCCAGAGCAGATCAGTTTTAAAACGCCCGCAGATAATATGGCAGCGCCAGTAGCGGCTGCGCCAGCCACACCTGCTGTTGTTGAGCCTGCGCCTGTCGTTCAGCCAGAGCCTGCTGCGCCGGTTACGCCAGCTCAGGCAGCTCCTGCGCCTGTCGCCAAGCCTAATGCAGCTAATGATGCGGCTAAAGGCAGGGCAAAAACTGGTGATACCAGCATTCGTGTGGCCGTTGAGAAGGTTGACCAGCTCATCAACCTGGTAGGGGAGTTGGTTATTACCCAATCGATGTTGGCCCAGCGTTCGAGTGCTCTTGACCCCGTAGCTCATGGCGACTTGCTGAATAGCATGGGGCAACTAGAACGCAATGCGCGCGATCTACAAGAGTCCGTCATGTCGATTCGAATGATGCCGATGGAATATGTCTTTAGCCGCTTCCCTCGTTTGGTTCGCGATTTGGCGGCGAAATTGGGCAAAGAAGTTGAATTGACATTGTTAGGAAGTTCGACTGAACTAGATAAGAGCTTGATTGAGCGTATCATCGACCCGCTGACTCACTTGGTGCGTAATAGCCTTGACCATGGTATCGAATCGCCGGAGAAACGTATCGAGTCCGGCAAATCTGCTGTGGGTAATCTGACGCTGTCGGCAGAACATCAGGGCGGTAACATCTGCATTGAGGTTATTGATGATGGTGCGGGCCTAAATCGTGAGCGTATTTTGGCTAAGGCGTTATCACAAGGGATGGCAGTGAGCGAAAGCATGTCTGACGAAGAAGTTGGCATGTTGATTTTTGCTCCTGGCTTTTCTACTGCGGAAAAAGTAACCGATGTATCTGGTCGTGGCGTTGGTATGGACGTAGTGAAGCGGAATATTCAGGAAATGGGTGGCCATGTTGAAATCCACTTCCAAAAAGGAAAAGGAACAACCATCCGTATTCTGCTGCCATTGACACTGGCTATTCTGGATGGCATGTCGGTAAAAGTGAATGATGAAGTGTTTATCCTGCCGTTGAATGCGGTTATGGAATCCCTGCAACCACAATCGGAAGATCTCTATCCGCTGGCGGGAGGCGAGCGAGTGTTGCAGGTACGTGGCGAATATTTGCCACTGGTTGAGCTGTATCAGGTATTTGATGTCGCCGGAGCGAAAACGGATGCAACGCAAGGAATCGTCGTCATTTTACAAAGTGCAGGCCGCCGTTATGCTCTGCTGGTTGATCAGTTAATTGGTCAGCACCAGGTTGTGGTAAAAAACCTGGAGAGCAATTACCGCAAAGTGCCGGGTGTTTCCGCCGCGACGATTCTGGGTGATGGCAGCGTAGCATTGATTGTTGATGTTTCTGCGTTGCAAGCGCTTTATCGGGAAAAGCGTGTGGTCGAAACCGCAGCTTAACAACGTTTACAGCTATAGATTATTAAAAAGGTGAGAAACATGACTGGACTTGCGAATGTGACAAAGCTAGCAGGCGAGACAGTAGGGCAAGAATTTTTGATTTTTACGCTGGGTGATGAAGAATATGGCGTAGATATTTTAAAGGTTCAGGAAATTCGCGGCTATGATCAGGTTACGCGAATTGCTAATACACCTTCTTTCATCAAAGGTGTGACTAACCTCCGTGGCGTTATCGTTCCTATTGTGGATTTGCGTATCAAGTTCATGCAGCAGGAAGTTGATTATGACGATAACACGGTAGTGATTGTCTTGAATTTAGGGCAGCGCGTTGTTGGTATTGTGGTTGATGGCGTATCAGATGTGCTGTCTCTTACCGCAGATCAAATTCGTCCTGCACCTGAGTTTGCGGTTACGCTGTCAACTGAATATCTAACCGGCTTGGGTTCACTTGGTGAGAGGATGTTAATCCTCGTCGATATCGAGAAACTACTCAGTAGTGAAGAAATGGCGTTAGTAGACAGCGTCATGAAAGTCTGATAAATCAGCAATCAAGGGCCACTTCGGTGGCCCCTATCATTTGGTACCCTCAAATTTATAATCGTAGATTTATAAAGGTGCTAACGCATCATTGATTTTTGTTATAAAGGCTTAATATGCTGAATCGTGTAAAGGTTGTAACAGGGCTCATTATTGTTCTCGGGCTATTTATTTTTCTGCAAGTTATTTCCGGTGGGTTGTTTTTTAATGCGCTTAAATCGGATCGTGATATTTTTACAACGACCCGCGTAATTAATCAGCAGAAATCAGAGCTGGAGTCTACCTGGTCATATTTATTACAGACTCGTAATACGCTCAACCGTGCGGGCACTCGCTATGCGATGGATGCCGCAGGTGGCGTTTCAGGCGGCGTTTCAGCTAAAGAATTGATTGAATTAGCTAAAAAACAGTTGGTTATTGCCAACACGCATTTTGCTAATTATGAAAAAATTCCTTATACCAGCAAGCAGGATCCTGCTGTCGCTCAAGTCATAAAAGAAAATTATACTGCGCTCAATAATGCGTTAAGCGATCTGATTGTTTTCATTTCTAATGGCCGCCTGAAAGAGTTTTTTGACCAGCCCACTCAAAGTTTCCAGGACAAGTTTGAAAAGGCCTATTACTCTTATAAAGACTCTTATGACAAAGTGTATGCTGATGCGGTTGAAGAGAATAATTCAGCCTATTCAACGGCGCTGTGGTTACTGGTAAGCGTTGCTATATTGGTTGTTGTGATATCGCTGATTGTATGGGTGGGTATCAATCGTTCGTTAATTCATCCATTGCATAATCTGATTGAGCATATCCGCCATATGGCGCGGGGCGATTTGACGTCTCGTATTGATTTTCATGGGACGAATGAGATGGGCATGCTTGCCGACAGCCTACGTCACATGCAAACCGAATTTGTGACAACGGTAAGCGCGGTACGCCAGGGTGCAGAAGCTATTGACACCGGTGCTTCGGAAATTAGCGCGGGCAATAACGATCTGTCATCAAGAACTGAACAACAAGCTGCTGCGCTGGAAGAAACTGCGGCCAGCATGGAACAACTCACGTCGACGGTAAAACTGAACGCCGACAACGCACGTCAGGCGAGCCAGCTTGCACGCAGTGCTTCTGAAACTGCGCAAAAAGGCGGCAAGGTTGTCGATAATGTAGTGAAGACCATGCATAACATTGCCGGTAGCTCGCAGAAAATTGCTGATATTACCAGCGTAATTGACGGTATTGCTTTCCAAACCAATATTCTGGCGCTGAATGCTGCGGTTGAAGCAGCACGTGCTGGCGAGCAGGGGCGCGGTTTTGCGGTGGTTGCTGGAGAAGTTCGTAGTCTTGCGCAGCGCAGCGCCCAGGCAGCCAAAGAGATAAAATCGTTAATTGATGACTCCGTTAGTAAGGTTCAGGAAGGCTCGGTGTTGGTAGAAAGTGCCGGTGAGACCATGGGTGAGATTGTGAGTGCTGTTACCCGTGTTACCGATATCATGGGGGAGATCGCTTCTGCATCGGAAGAGCAGAGTCGTGGTATCGATCAGGTTGGTCAGGCTGTCACAGAGATGGATCGTGTTACTCAGCAGAATGCGGCGTTGGTAGAAGAGTCAGCATCGGCGGCTATTGCTCTGGAAGAACAGGTTCGTATTTTGAATCAGGCCGTCGCCGTCTTCCGATTGTCGGAAGAGAATAATAAACCTCGGCGAGTTGCTGCTCCGGTTAGTGCATCATCCAGACCGGCCTTACTGCCCACATCAACCGCCAAGGGTAAGTCTGTCAAGCATGAGAAAAGCGCAGACAATTGGGAAAAATTCTAACGATCTGATCGAGTAATATCATTAACCGGGCAAGGTTGCTGTTGGTTGCTTCGCTCGGTTAATACTGAATATAGACGTGAATTGTTACCTTCTTTGATGCCAATATCTGTGCGGATTTTCACCTGATAGTGTTTGTGTTAGTAGTTTTTCAAGCATGATGACGACTATGTCACGGAATGAAAAAAACAACTGGTAGAATCTATATTGAAGCACCTTACTTAAGATATTTTTAAGGGTTTATGTGGTTTGATAGCATATGCATCACGCCGTTAACCCTGAGCATTTTGAGACAAGGTTAGCAGATTTAGGTTTTGTTACCGTTATTGCACATCTTGAGTTAAAGAAAGGTTTAACGCAGCCGATTGTTATATGTGATGCGTGCAGCGTAAGTGTGTAGTAGCGGTTGCCAGTTGGTTTGAGAAAGCGCGTCGTTTTGATCATTGGAAATGACGCGGAATCTTGGACTAAAGTGCTGGATAAAGCATTGGTGTCATCAGTGGTAACACTGAGATAAATGCAAAAGAAACCCTATGACAACGTTACAGCCATTTCTATGCTGGATACTGGTCGATTAGTTTGACCAGCCAATTGTATTATGAAGCGACATCCTCTTGCATTGTGGAATGATGTCTTGGATTAACGTGTGAAACCTGCAATAGCTGTAATGGGAAGTCTGATTGAAAAACAATAAAATCATCTATCCATTTTCGGGCGGTCAGATATGAAGAATACACCATCGCCAAATCGTTCAGGTTCTACATCCATTTTGAGTCAGATGGTTGAACGGTTACCGCTGTCTGATGTTCATTTTCGGCGTATCAGCCAGCTTATTTATCAGCGTGCTGGTATCGTGCTGGCAGATCATAAGCGAGAAATGGTTTATAACCGTCTTGTCAGGCGGTTGCGTTTATTGGGCATTAATGACTTTGGGCAATATCTGGCCTTACTTGAGTCCGACCAAAATAGCGCTGAGTGGCAGGCATTTATCAATGCACTTACCACTAATCTAACCGCTTTCTTTCGTGAAGCTCACCATTTTCCCATCCTTGCCGACCATGCACGTAAACGTCAGGGAGGGTACAGCATTTGGTGCGCTGCCGCTTCTACCGGTGAAGAACCTTATTCTTTGGCCATGACGTTGGCTGAAGTATATGGAGATCGTGCATCTAATTGCCAAATCACAGCAACAGATATTGATACCCAGGTTTTGGAAAAAGCATCAGCAGGGGTTTACAGACAAGAAGATCTGCGTTCCCTTTCTCCACAGCAAATGCAGCGTTTCTTTTTACGAGGAACCGGGCCGCATAGTGGACTAGTGCGTGTTCGACCAGAATTAGCTAGTATGATTCATTTTCAGCAAGTGAATTTACTCGCGCCAGAGTGGTCTTTACCCGCACCTTTTGATGCTATTTTCTGTCGCAACGTAATGATTTATTTTGATAAAGAAACACAAGAACGTATTTTACGTCGTTTTGTTCCGCTGCTAAAACCGGGCGGTTTATTATTTGCCGGGCACTCAGAGAACTTCAGTCAGATCAGTCGGGAATTTTACCTGCGCGGACAGACTGTATACGGGCTGGCTAAGGAAAGATAATGAGCAAAATAAAAGTATTATGTGTTGATGATTCCGCATTAATGCGCCAGATCATGACTGAAATCATTAACAGCCATCCTGACATGGAGGTGGTGGCAACTGCGCCTGATCCTTTAGTGGCCCGAGATTTAATCAAGAAATTTAATCCGCAGGTGTTGACGCTAGATGTGGAAATGCCGCGTATGGACGGGTTAGATTTTCTTGAAAAGCTTATGCGTTTGCGTCCAATGCCGGTTGTTATGGTGTCATCGTTGACGGGGAAAGGGTCTGAAATTACCCTGCGAGCTCTTGAGTTGGGGGCAATCGACTTTGTTACGAAGCCGCAGCTAGGCATCCGTGAAGGGATGTTGGCGTACAGTGAGCTGATTGCAGAAAAAATTCGTATGGCAGCTAAAGCCCGCCTGCCGCAGCGTAGCGCGTCGCCAGCACCTACCATATTGATCCCCAGTACGCCTTTACTGAGTAGTGAAAAATTGATTGCGATTGGCGCATCAACGGGTGGTACAGAGGCTATCAGGCATGTTTTGCAACCTTTACCGCCAACCAGTCCTGCTCTTTTGATTACTCAACACATGCCGCCGGGTTTTACGAAGTCTTTCGCAGAGCGTCTTAATAAGCTATGCCAGATCACAGTGAAAGAAGCGGAAGATGGTGAGCGTGTTCTGCCTGGTCACGCCTATATTGCGCCTGGCGCTCGCCATTTGGAGCTCTCGCGTAGCGGTGCAAACTATCAGGTAAAACTGCATGATGGTCAGCCGGTTAATCGTCATCGTCCTTCTGTTGACGTACTGTTCCACTCTGTTGCACAGTACGCCGGACGAAATGCAGTGGGAGTTATCTTAACTGGCATGGGAAATGACGGGGCCGCAGGAATGCTGGAGCTTCATAAAGCGGGGGCTTATACCATCGCGCAAAATGAAGCCAGTTGTGTCGTATTCGGTATGCCTCGAGAAGCTATTGCACTCGGTGGTGTCGATGAGGTGGTGGACTTGCACCAGGTGAGTCAGCGAATGCTGGCACAAGTTTCTGCCGGACAGGCATTACGTATATAGCAGCTCCAGGTGAGCAATAATATTAGGAGTAGGTATGGCTGATAAAGAACTCAGATTTTTAGTAGTGGATGATTTTTCGACAATGCGTCGCATTGTCCGAAATCTACTAAAAGAACTGGGCTTCAACAATGTGGAAGAAGCGGAAGATGGCTCTGATGCTCTGAACAAGCTTCGTTCAGGCAGTTTCGATTTCGTCATTTCTGACTGGAACATGCCTAATATGGACGGACTGGAACTGTTGCAGGCTATTCGCGCCGATGGCGCGCTTTCCAAACTCCCAGTGCTGATGGTAACCGCTGAAGCAAAGAAAGAGAATATTATTGCTGCAGCACAGGCTGGTGCCAGTGGTTATGTTGTTAAACCATTTACTGCCGCGACGCTTGAAGAAAAACTGAGTAAGATTTTCGAAAAGCTTGGTATGTAAGGAGATGCCATGAATCCACATCCGATGCCCATTAATGATCATGCATCTGCCACAGAGATTATTTCTCGTATCGGGCAGTTAACGCGTATGCTGCGTGATAGCCTGAAAGAGCTTGGCTTAGATCATGCTATTGCGGAAGCGGCGGAAGCCATCCCAGATGCTCGTGATCGTCTTGACTATGTTGTACAGATGACCGCTCAGGCGGCAGAGCGTGCGTTAAGTTGTGTTGAGGCCGCGCAACCTCGACAGAATCAAATGGAAGAAGAAGCCAAATCCCTGAAAGGCCGTTGGGATCAATGGTTTGAAAATCCTATTGAGCTTGCTGAAGCACGAGAACTGGTAACGGATACTCGTAGCTACCTTGAATCGGTTCCCGATCATACGTCGTTTACCAATGCTCAGTTGCTGGAAATCATGATGGCTCAGGATTTCCAGGATTTAACTGGGCAAGTCATCAAGCGTATGATGGATGTCGTTCAGGAGATCGAAAAACAATTGTTGATGGTATTGCTGGAAAATATTCCAGAAAAACCATCAGAAGCTCGTCGTGCAAACGAAGGCCTGCTAAACGGCCCTCAGGTTGATAAAACAGCGACAGGTATTGTCTCTAACCAAGACCAGGTTGACGATTTGCTGGATAGCTTGGGCTTCTGATTTAACCTCGACACCCATTGCACTGTTGAATGGGCATCGTGGCGTAAAGTATGTGGATTTTTACGATCGGGATGTTCCCGATCGTAAATTCCTGCATCTCACCTGCGTAATGAAATAAATAGCCGCTTATTTTCTTCTTTTTTCTACCCATAACGATAGCCAGATTTTGTCATGCTAGCGCTGTGTAATTTTCGTGTCCGTATGCACCCGCATTAACAGGAGCAGCTGCAGTGGCAGATGATAGTGATCTGGAGAAAACAGAAGCTCCCACACCCCAACGAACGGAGAAAGCTCGCGAAGAGGGGCAGATCCCCCGATCGAGGGAACTGACATCGCTTTTCATGTTGATTGCCGGGTTGGCCATTTTGTGGGGAACTGGTGCCAACATGGCTAGAAAATTGTCTGAAATGTTGGCGAAAGGGCTGATATTTGACCATAACCTCATCAGCGATGAGCGTTTATTTATTTCTCATATAGGAACACTCATTGAGCAGGTTGTTTTTGCGCTCATTCCTCTTCTTTTCGGCCTTGTGGTTGTCGCATTAGCGGCTCCTATTCTGCTTGGCGGGCTTATTTTTAGCACTAAATCCATCAGTTTTGATTTCGGAAAAATGAACCCGTTATCTGGACTAAAACGCATGTTTTCAACGCATGTGGTTGCAGAATTATTTAAAGCGATTTTAAAAGCGGTGATTGTTGGGTGCATAACGTGTTGGTTTCTTTGGCACAGTTGGAACGACATGCTGCACCTTGTTTCTGAACCGCTGGCGAATGCCATAAAGGATGCGCTGAATATTGCGTTGCTCTGTTGCTTTTGGGTTATCCTAGGCCTCTTTCCTATGGTTGCTTTTGACGTATTTTGGCAGATATGGAGCCATATCAAACGATTGCGCATGAGCAAGCAGGAAATTCGTGATGAATACAAAGAGCATGAGGGCGATCCTCATATCAAGGGGCGCATTAGGCAACAGCAGCGTGCTATCGCTCAACGCCGGATGATGGCGGATGTGCCGAAAGCAGATGTTATCGTTACTAACCCAACGCATTATGCGGTTGCGTTAAAATATGACGATAAAAAAATGCAGGCACCGAAAGTGCTGGCTAAAGGAACGAATTTAATCGCTTTACGTATTCGTGAATTGGGTACCGAGCATCGTATCCCGATTCTTGAGGCACCGCCGTTAGCGCGCGCGCTTTATCGCCATACAGAAATTGGGCAGCAAATTCCTACCGGATTGTATGCTGCCGTTGCTGAGGTACTGTCGTGGGTCTATCAACTTAAACGTTGGAAACGAGAAGGCGGCTTGATTCCGCGTAAACCTAAAAACTTACCTGTGCCGGATGCACTGGATTTTGCTAAAGAGAAAACAACCGATGGCTAACTTGGCCTCTTGGCTTCGCCTACCAGGCAATATGAAAGGTTCACAGTGGCAGGCTCTCGCTGGGCCTATTTTGATCTTGCTTATCCTATCAATGATGGTTTTGCCGTTACCGCCATTCATTCTGGATTTGCTGTTTACCTTTAATATTGCGCTTTCCATTATGGTTCTGCTGGTCGCAATGTTCACCCAGCGTACACTGGATTTTGCCGCATTCCCGACGATATTGCTGTTCTCTACATTATTACGATTATCGCTCAACGTTGCCTCAACCCGTATTATTTTAATGGAAGGGCATACTGGTGCGGCGGCGGCAGGGCGTGTTGTTGAAGCCTTTGGCCATTTTCTGGTCGGCGGTAATTTTGCAATTGGTATCGTGGTGTTCATCATCCTGGTGTTAATCAACTTCATGGTTATCACCAAGGGTGCCGGTCGTATTGCGGAAGTTGGTGCCCGTTTTACATTGGATGGCATGCCTGGCAAGCAAATGGCGATTGATGCTGATCTCAACGCCGGCTTGATTGGTGAGGACGAAGCGAAAAAGCGTCGTTCTGAGGTTACTCAGGAAGCGGACTTTTATGGCTCAATGGATGGTGCCAGTAAGTTTGTGCGTGGTGATGCGATAGCGGGCCTCATGATCATGGCGATTAACGTCATTGGCGGCCTTTTGGTTGGTGTGGTTCAACATGACATGGTGTTAGGTCAGGCGGTAGAAAACTATACGCTGTTGACCATCGGTGATGGTTTGGTCGCCCAAATCCCCGCATTGGTTATCTCTACTGCCGCTGGTGTTATCGTTACGCGCGTGGGCACGAATCAGGATGTCGGGCAGCAAATGGTAACACAGCTGTTCAATAACCCTCGAGTCATGATCCTCAGTGCCGCAGTCCTGGGATTGATTGGTTTAGTCCCAGGTATGCCTAACTTTGTCTTTTTACTTTTTACCGGCATTTTATTGGGTTTAGCCTGGTGGATGAAAAAAGGTGAGAGCCGAGCTGAATTTGAGTCGGCACAAACCGCATCGGCTGTACCTACAGCGCCACCGATAGTAGAAGCCAGTTGGTCAGACGTGCAATTAGAAGACCCATTAGGCATGGAAGTGGGATATCGACTCATACCCATGGTGGATTTCCAGCAAAATGGCGAGCTTTTGGGGCGTATACGGAGTATCCGTAAAAAATTCGCCCAAGAAATGGGGTTCCTGCCTCCTGTTGTGCATATTCGCGATAATCTGGACTTACAGCCTGCAAGCTATCGTATCTTAATGAAAGGCGTTGAGATTGGCAGTGGTGAGGCCCATCCTGGACGCTGGATGGCGATTAACCCCGGCAATGCGGTTGGTACGTTGGCTGGCGATGCGACTAAAGATCCCGCTTTCGGGCTGCCAGCCGTTTGGATAGACACGTCTTTGAAAGAACAGGCGCAGATCCAAGGGTATACTGTTGTTGAGGCCAGTACGGTCGTTGCAACCCACTTAAACCATTTACTGAGCCTGCATGCAAGCGAGCTATTTGGTCGTCAGGAAGCGCAGCAACTGATGGATCGTGTTTCGCAAGAGATGCCTAAATTAACAGAAGACTTTATCCCGGGCGTGGTCACATTAACGACGTTGCATAAAGTGTTGCAGAATTTGTTAAGTGAACAGGTTTCTATCCGCGATATGCGCACTGTGATTGAAACATTGTCAGAGCACGCTCCGGTGCAAAATGACCCTTACGAATTGACGACCGCCGTGCGTATCGCTCTCGGTCGCGCAATTACTCAACAATGGTTTCCTGGTGATACAGAATTGCAGGTTATCGGCCTTGATAGCGCACTAGAGCGATTATTATTGCAGGCCTTGCAAGGCGGCGGTGGGCTGGAACCGGGATTGAGTGACCGACTGCTCACTCAGGCACAGCAGGCGTTGCAGCGCCAGGAAATTCTGGGGGCGCCTCCCGTCTTGCTAGTCAATCATGCATTGAGGGGGCTGTTATCGCGCTTTCTTCGTCGCAGTCTGCCACAGGTTGCCGTGTTATCTAATCTTGAAATCACGGATAGCCGCCAGATAAGAATGACATCAATGATTGGTGAGTCGTCTTGATGAAGATCTCAGCTATCCGGTGGATAGGTGTTGGGGGCGCACTATGTGGCCTCCTTATCGGTAATGTGTATGCGCAGCAAGGAGGATGGAGTGCCAGTGTTACTGGTCCATCCTTTGGCTATAGAGGGGCGCAGTTGTCATCGTCTGCTCTTTTGCCTCCAACCAGCTTGCAAGTGCCTGCCGACGGCACGGTGACGTCTGTCCATTGGCGATATCAATTGGCGCAGGCTGCACCGATAGATCTCGACGTACAGCTCTGTGCAGCTAATCGCTGTACTCGCTTGGATAGTGGCAGTGGACAAACGTATGCTCTACAAGGTATTCCTGCAAACAGTACGTTTCAGATGGTCTTTTCTGTCCCGGGAAGTGGGAGAATGGCGACGCCTGTAGAGGTGCTCACGAGTGAGATATCTGTAAATTATCGCTGATGTGTTTAGCTGTACTTCTTACTTATAAGAAGGCTAAACGACATGAAAATACAACAAAGATACAACTAAACAGTGGGTTCGATGGGACTGTCGGTTAGATGCTAATCCTTCGTCCAGAGATACTGCTGGTACGCGGTTGTCCGTCTGCACCATAAACGGTTTGAGCATGTTTATCTTTCAGTAGAGCCAGTGCTTTTTCGTTATGGTCGAGATGATAGCTAAGTAGCATACCGTTATGACGGTTTTTATCGCGTAACTTTTCGCCTAAAACGGCAACTTGCTGCCACACCTCTGCGAGGGCTGTATTGTCTTCATAAGGTGACTGGACTCTCAGCACTCTTTCGCCCTGAAGCCGAATTTTGTCCAATTGGGCTAAAGAAGAAAGTAAGGCATTTTTTTTATCGGTGACGACTTGTAGTGCAGTCCCATCAATTCTGCCAGCACAAAGCAATAACTGCTCATCCGCTAAAACCGCCTCTAGATCACGCAAGGCCAGCAGAATTTGGTTCAGAAGCTTTACAAGTTTTTCCATAAAATTAGTCGCCTGCGATTAAGTCCTGTGCATTCTTAATGATGGCGTCAGCAATTTTACCAACATTCATCTTTAACGAGCCGTCACGAATAGCCTGTTTCAGGGTTTCAACGCGTTGCATGTCGATATCCTGAGAGGATGGTTGCATCAGTTTTGATTGTGCATCACTCAGTTTCACCTGAGTACCGGTAACACCGCTTTGCTGCTCGATGTCATCTTTACGCTTGATTTTTACTCCATCACCGCTGTCCCGGCTTTGGACTTGGCTGACGGGTTTGATTGACTGTGTCCGATCAATACTCATAGCTATGTACTCGCATCATAAAAGGCTGAAGCAAAAGATGATACTCTAATTGATTGCTTTATAACCCAAAACTGTATTGAGCTATTCATGTATCATCAGCGTCGATGTACATCATATCGGCACCTATTGCCATTACTTTAGCAAATTATTGTGAGATCAGGATCATTCCATCGCTTGTTGCAACACCGGATACAACCTGCCCTGATGCTGTACGAGCCCTGGCATTTTGGCCAACTGCAGCATTATTGATAGCTTTACACGTCACTGCGAGCACTAAATCCGTCCCCTTGCGCCAGAATTTGGACATTTTGACCTGCCTGAATAACCCAAGATTTGCGAATCATAGCTTGAGTGATGGGCTGACCGGGTACGATATCTCTTAATGCCACGGCACCTTCAGCCTCAGACAAGGCGATCAGCGTCTTAGGCGGCAACAGGTCTAAGCGGCCACGGATGAGTCGAATATCAGTGCCGGTGAGCGTTTTACCTCGGCTCACAGGGAGTGCGGCGGCAATATATTTTCCGATAACCTGTACTTCAACCTGCACAAAGCGTCGCTCTTGGTTACAGCGAACAGAAACAGAGAGGTTGCCCCACATTCTGCTATTCCCTGGAAGGGATATCTGCGGGGTGTCGCAGGTAGGCCATTGTTCTTGTGGCGATTTGACAACCACCGTAACGGTATTATCTGTATTTTTGAAGTTTTCAGAAAAAAAACGAGAAAGTTGAGCAGATAACTCGACTGCGTTGGATGACATGGGCGCGAATAGCGTACTCAGTATCAATAAGTATATGTATTTTTTGATAAACTGCATAAACCTGAAATTCTCCCACCCATACTGATTTCACCTTACCAGTTTAACGGTACTTGCTTACAGTTAAGGCAATAAATAGCGTTGCATTCTATGCCTATTCTAACGATGATTTTTACCGGATGAGAATTATGCTACCAGCACTAAATTTTAAATTGCGGAGGGAGCATGCTCGACAAATTAGATGCCGCCTTACGGTTTCAACAAGAGGCGCTAAATCTTCGTGCTCAACGTCAAGAGATTTTAGCGGCCAATATAGCGAATGCTGACACTCCGGGCTATCAGGCTCGAGATATCGATTTTGCGAGTGAGTTAAGCAAAGTGATGGAGCAGGGGCGCGTATCAAATCAGTCGGTTTCCCTGAAGCTGACTTCTACTCGGCATATTCCTGCGCAAAATGTACAAGCACCGGATCTCGACTTACTTTATCGCGTTCCAACGCAGCCCGCTCTTGATGGTAATACGGTCGATATGGATCGCGAGCGTACGAATTTTGCGGATAACAGTCTCAAATACCAGAGTAGTTTGACGCTGATCGGTGGTCAAATCAAAGGGATGATGTCAGTGCTTCAGTCTGGTTCGTCATGACCGTATTGGCGTTGAATATAGGGTTAATGTCTCATGTCGTTACTTAATATTTTTGATATTTCCGGTTCTGCACTATCAGCACAGTCTCAGCGCCTTAACGTTAGTGCAAGTAATTTGGCTAACGCAGATAGCGTGACTGGGCCTGACGGTCAGCCTTATCGGGCAAAGCAAGTTGTTTTTGAAGTCGATGCCGCGCCAGGCCAGGCTACTGGTGGCGTGAAGGTGGCTAAAGTCGTAGACGATCCTTCACCTGAAAAATTAGTTTTTCAGCCGGGCAATCCTTTGGCCGATGCTAAAGGTTACGTTCGTATGCCTAATGTGGATCCTGTTAATGAAATGGTTAATACCATTTCAGCGTCTCGAAGCTATCAGGCTAATGTGGAAGTATTAAATACGACCAAGTCAATGATGCTCAAAACATTAACCGTCGGTCAGTAATTGGGAGAATTCATGGCTACCACCTCTTCTGTTAGTGGTGTTCAAAGTACATCGACCACCTCATCATCATCCATAAGTGGCAGTTCCAGTGCTGACCTACAGAATAGTTTTTTGACATTGTTGGTTGCGCAGTTAAAAAATCAGGACCCGACTAACCCGATGGATAACAACCAACTGGTTTCACAGTTGGCACAGTTAAATACGGTAAGCGGTATTGAGAAATTAAATACCACGTTGGGGTCTATATCGACTCAAATCAATAGCACTCAATCTGTTCAGGCTGCGTCCTTGATTGGTAGAGGTGTATTGGTTCCCGGATCATCGGTTTTAGTGGGAAATTCGACGACCACTCCGTTTGGCGTTGAACTTGAGAGTGCCGCTGAAAATGTGGCGGTCAGTATTACTGATAGCACCGGCAAGGTGGTTCGCAGTATAGATTTGGGAGCATTAAGCGCGGGTGTTCACGCTTATTCATGGGATGGCAAAGCCTCTGATGGCAGCGCGGCTCCAGATGGTTCCTATACGATTTCTGTATCGGCAACAGCAAATGGTACACAGAAGACTGTTCAGGGGCTGAACTACGCCTACGTCAACGGCGTGGTAAACAGTAGTAGCGGAGCATTGTTAGATCTTGGTCTGAAAGGCCAGTCTACGCTGGATAGTGTACGCCAGATTCTGTAGTGGTTACGAATAAGCACATCACTTTTTATAGTGAATAACACTTCATTAATGTATTCAGGAGAGCACTATGAGCTTTTCTCAGGCGGTTAGTGGGTTAAACGCCGCTTCAAATAATCTGGATGTGATTGGTAACAATATTGCCAACTCTGCCACCGTAGGTTTTAAGGCTAGCAATATCTCTTTCGCGGATATGTACGCGGGTTCTAATGTGGGGTTAGGGACCAAGGTTGCTTCCGTGCTACAGGATTTTACTAATGGCTCTATTAACAGCTCATCACGCTCGTTGGATGTTGCCATTAACGGTAGCGGGTTCTATCGTTTGTTAGACAGTAACGGTAGCGCAGTTTACAGCCGTAATGGTCAGTTTACCCTGGATAGCAGCCGTAACATTGTTAACTCACAGGGGTTAAAATTGACAGGCTATCCGGCTACCGGAACGCCTCCTGCCATCCAGCAAGGTGCCAGTCCTGTTGCGCTGACCATCCCAGAAACAACGATGTCGGCAAAGTCAACGACGACAGCTTCCATCATTGCGAACTTAAACTCATCCGATGGTACCAAAACCTGGAATGCAACGGATCCGACCAATACTTCAAACTATAAAGGTTCTATCACTACCTATGATAGTTTAGGTAACGCGCATAACTTCGCGTTGTATTTTGTGAAAACTGCAGCTAATAGCTGGGATGTCTATGCACAGGATACCAGCATTACAGGTGCCGGTTTCCAGGGGCCAACGACGTTATCGTTTAACAGTAGTGGCGCGTTGACCACAACCACGCCAGCAACGATTTCGATGGCGAGCTTGAATGGTTCTGCCGCCAGTACGTTTACGCTGGCTTTTACCGGTACAGTCCAGCAAAACAGTGGTTCGAACAGTACGAAAACGCCGACGCAGGATGGCTATGCCCCTGGCGAATTGACCGGCTATAGCATCAGTAATGATGGTACGGTAATTGGCTCGTATTCTAACTCGAAAACACAGTTGCTCGGGCAGATTGCACTGGCGAGCTTTGCTAACCCCGAAGGTCTATCGCCCCAGGGTGATAATGTCTGGGCTGCAACCAGTAATTCAGGGCAGGCAGTGGTGGGAATGGCTGGCACGGGGAACCTGGGTAAACTGGTCGGTAAAGCCACGGAAAGTTCTAACGTTGATATGAGTAAAGAGCTGGTAAATATGATTGTTGCCCAGCGTAATTACCAGTCCAACGCGCAAACGATTAAAACCCAAGACCAGATTCTCAACACCTTGGTTAACTTGCGTTAATTATTGTAACGGGGATATTGCATGGATCACGCTATCTATACAGCGATGGGCGCAGCGAGTCAGACGCTGGAGCAGCAGGCCATTACATCAAATAACATGGCTAACGCCTCGACGCCGGGTTTTCGTGCTCAGTTGGCTGCGATGCGTGCTGTGCCTATCCAGGGAAGCACGAATGAAACGCGTACACTTGTGCTCTCCTCGACGCCAGGGGTAGATACCACCCCTGGCTCTATGGATTACACTGGGCGCTCAATGGATGTCGCACTATCACAAGATGGCTGGCTGGCTGTGCGTACAGCTGATGGCAACGAGGCCTATACCCGTAATGGGAATATGGAGATCAATGCCAATGGTCAGTTGACCATTAAAGGCAACGTTGTGATGGGGGACGGTGGGCCTATTGATGTACCCCCTCAGACTCAACTGACTATTGGCCCTGATGGTACAATCAATGCGCTTAACCCCAGCGATGCAGCCAACACAGTCACACAGATTGGTCGCTTGAAACTGGTAAAAGCGACGTCAAGCGAGATTGCGCGGGGTGATGATGGCTTCTTTCGTGTTTCGCCTTCCGCGCAGCAGCAGCGGGGGGCGGTATTGCAGAACGATGCCACAATTCGTGTAATGCCCGGCGTGTTGGAAGGCAGTAATGTGAATACGGTTGAGTCAATGGTTGAAATGATTTCCAATGCGCGCCGTTTTGAAATGCAGATGAAAGTTATTAGCAATGTTGATGATAATACCCAACGTGCTAACCAGATACTTGCGATGAATTAAGTGCCCTTGCGCACAGGAGTGACTCGATGATCCGTTCTTTATGGATTGCCAAAACCGGTCTGAATGCTCAACAAACCAATATGGATGTCATATCCAACAACCTGGCGAACGTGAGTACTAATGGTTTTAAACGCCAGCGAGCTGTGTTTGAAGATTTAATGTATCAGACCATTCGTCAGCCAGGGGCGCAGTCTTCGGAGCAAAGTACCTTACCATCAGGTTTACAGCTTGGTACGGGTGCTCGGCCTGTTGCGACTGAACGTATTCATACTCAAGGGAGTATGACAGAAACCGGCAATGCGAAAGATTTAGCCATTAATGGCGCTGGTTTTTTCCAGGTATTGATGCCTGATGGCACTACGGCATACACACGCGATGGTTCCTTTCAATTGGATGCCAATGGTCAGTTGGTAACATCCAGTGGTTTCCAGGTTCAGCCTGCGATTACTATCCCTGCTAACGCGACTAACATAACGGTAGGACGCGACGGCGTAGTTTCCGTCACGCAGCAAGGGCAGACGGCAGCGGTGCAGGTCGGGCAGTTGAATTTGGCCATGTTTATCAACGAAGCTGGGCTGCAAAACCTGGGTGAAAACTTGTATGCTGAAACAGCCAGCTCAGGTACAGCAACACAGAGTACGCCAGGCCTGAATGGTGCGGGCACTGTGTTACAGAAGTATGTTGAAACATCGAACGTCAATGTTGCAGAAGAGCTGGTTTCGATGATTCAGACTCAGCGTGCATATGAAATAAACAGTAAAGCAATTTCCTCCACGGACCAGATGTTGCAAAAACTCACTCAGTTGTAATATTGCTTGCCTGTTTGTCAGGGTGGTTCTTTTCTGATGCGCTGTATTGCACCGCATATCAGTAAAATAGAAGAGCCACCCTGTTCCAATTTTTGGATAAATTATTGAAAGTAAGGCGATATCCGTAGTGATGATGAATACAAAGTCGGTTGCGGTATTGCAGCCATGTCGGCCACGTTTGCTGGCATACCTGATGATGTTAACGCTATCCGGCTGCGCCTATGTCCCTCATGACAAGGTTGTAACCGGGCCAACAACCGCGCAGCCTTCACAGCCTTTACAGGCTATTCCTAACGGTTCCATTTTTCAGACAGGTCAGGCAATGAATTATGGGTATCAGCCCATGTTTGAAGACCGTCGGCCACGTAATGTGGGTGATACACTTACCATCGTGTTGCAGGAAAACGTCAGTGCCAGTAAGAACTCCTCAGCCAATGCGAGTCGTGATGCTTCGGGATCGTTTGGCATGACGACAACGCCAAGACTATTAGATGGCCCATTGGGGAATAATCGTGCGGCGTTCAATGCAACAGGAAAAGATGACTTCACGGGGAAAGGTGGTGCTAATGCCAATAACACCTTTACCGGTACGATAACTGTTACCGTAGGTCAGGTGTTGACCAACGGCAACTTACACGTTGTCGGCGAAAAGCAGATTGCTGTTAATCAGGGAACGGAATTTATCCGTTTCTCTGGGGTGGTTAACCCGAGAACAATCAGTGGTAACAATACCGTGCCGTCAACCCAGGTGGCGGATGCACGTATGGAATATGTAGGCAATGGTTACATTAATGAAGCTCAAACCATGGGTTGGTTGCAGCGATTCTTCCTTAATGTTTCACCATTCTAAATTGATGAGGCACATCATGCGGATCTCTTCGCTTTTTACTCTCTTTTTTGCATTGCTGGCTGTAGTGGTGATGCCAGTATCCGCTGAACGTATCCGCGATTTGGTGACTATTCAGGGGGTTCGTGATAACGCCCTTATAGGTTACGGGCTGGTGGTAGGGCTGGATGGGACTGGCGACCAGACGACACAAACGCCGTTTACTACCCAAAGCCTGAACAACATGTTATCTCAGTTAGGCATCACGGTACCTGCTGGCACAAATATGCAATTGAAAAATGTGGCTGCAGTCATGGTGACTGCTAAGTTACCGCCATTTGCGCGTGCGGGACAGGCGGTGGATATCGTTGTCTCATCGATGGGGAACGCCAAGAGCTTGCGTGGTGGTACCTTGCTGATGACGCCTTTAAAGGGTGTTGATAACCAGGTTTATGCTATTGCTCAGGGGAACGTTTTGATTGGTGGAGCGGGCGCTTCAGCAGGCGGTAGCAGTGTACAGGTTAATCAGTTGGCCGGCGGTCGTATCACTGGGGGCGCAATTATTGAACGCGAGTTGCCGAGCACTTTTGGTACAGGTAACACCATCATGCTGCAACTCAATCAGGATGATTTCACTATGGCGCAAAGCATCAGTGATGCTATCAACCGCTCTGGACGTGGCGGTTCAGCCGCGCCGTTGGACTCTCGCACTATTCGCGTGGTTGTACCTGCCGGCAACAGTTCACAGGTTCGTTTTCTGGCTGACATGCAAAATATCGAGGTCAACGTTGGCACACTGGATGCCAAAGTGATCATTAACTCCCGCACCGGGTCGGTGGTCATGAACCGTAATGTGCAACTCGATAATTGTGCGGTGGCCCAAGGGAATTTATCCGTCACGATCAATCAGCAAAATGTCGTCAGCCAACCCAATACGCCGCTAGCGGGAGGACAAACAGTCGTCACTCCTCAGACGGAGATCTCCATGCGTCAGGAAGGCGGAGCATTACAGCGTGTGAACTCCAGTGCCAATCTTAACAGTGTGGTTAGAGCGCTGAACGCACTGGGTGCGACGCCCATGGATCTGATGTCTATTTTGCAGGCAATGGAAAGCGCGGGTTGCCTGAGAGCAAAACTGGAAATTATCTAATGAGCGACATGAAGACGTTTAATCGTCCTGCTTACGATACGCAATCACTTAGCGCACTCAAACGGGATGTATCCAGTCAGCCTCAAAACCGAGAAGGTATTCGTGCGGTGGCGAGGCAAATGGAGGGCGTCTTCGTGCAGATGATGATGAAAAGTATGCGTGATGCCTTACCGCAGGATGGTCTGTTTAACAGCGATCAGACCCGGATGTTGACGTCCATGTACGATCAACAACTGGCGCAACAGATGTCATCTGGCAAGGGGTTGGGCTTGGCCGCAATGATTGAAAAACAGATGGGCGGTCAGGGAGTTGCTGGTAACGAAGCCCAGTCCGCTTCTGTTGCTCCGTTTAAGGCGGACAGTCAGTTAGCCCGCACGATGCCGGCATTTGCTCTGGAGCAAATGGTGCGTAAGGCTATGCCGACTTTGCCAGAAAAGCCGACTGCGATGCCTGTCAGCAGCGCGGAGTTCATTTCTCGCCTTTCGACACCTGCGATGTTGGTTAGCCAGCAAAGTGGAATTCCTCATCACCTGATTATGGCGCAAGCCGCCCTCGAGTCAGGCTGGGGACAGCGAGAAATACCGACGGCTGATGGCAGGCCAAGTCATAATATTTTTGGTATTAAAGCGGGCTCTGGATGGAATGGACCGGTGACTGAAATCACGACGACCGAGTATGAGCAAGGCGTAGCTAAGAAAGTTAAAGCGGCATTCCGTGTTTATGGTTCTTATCTGGAAGCATTAAACGATTATGCACGGTTACTCACCCAGAACCCACGCTATGCAGCCGTTTCTGCTGCGAACTCCGCTGAACAAGCGGCAGTCGCATTGCAGCAGGCAGGCTACGCGACCGATCCCGGGTATGCGAAGAAACTGGTGAGCATGATTCAACAAATGAAGCATTCAGGAGAAAAAGCCGTTCAGGCGTACACGCGTGATTTGAGTGGAATTTTCTAAAACCTCTCAAGTTTTCTACCTGCTTGCCGATAGCTATACAAGCTAATTTAATAACGACGATATTGTTGTGCCCGGTAAAAGGCGTTTTGTCTTATCTGTGCATGAGGAAGAGTAAAAGGAATCCAGCATGGCTAACTTGATCAATACTGCAATGAGTGGTTTGAGTGCTGCGCAAGCCGCACTGAGTACTGTGAGTAACAACATCAGTAATCAGGCAGTAACCGGGTATAGCCGTCAGGATGCACTGCTGGTTCAGAATAATGGCACTACAACATCAGCAGGCTATATTGGCAACGGCGTCAACGTTGTCAGTATCAACCGTGATTACAACGATTTTATTGCCAAACAGTTGCGGTCAGCGCAAACGACCAGCAGTGCGACTACGTCCTATTACGAACAGATCTCTAAAATTGATAACTTGTTATCAAGCAGCTCTTCAAGTCTGTCGGCAACCCTTCAGGATTTTTTTAAGAATTTGCAAAACCTGACCAGTAATTCAGGTGACTCTTCGGTGAGACAAACTGTATTGGGGAAGGCGTCCTCGCTGGTCAATCAGTTTAAAGTTACCGATCAGTATCTTAGGGATATGGATAGTAATATTAATGGTGAAATTACTATTACGGTTTCGCAGGTTAATACATACGCCAAACAAATAGCAGACATTAACGATCAAATTATTCGCTTGAAAGGCGCTAACAACGGCGCAGAACCAAACGATCTCTTGGACCAAAGGGATGTATTAGTCAATGAGTTGAATAAATTGGTTGGTGTTGATGTCGCCGTTCAGGATGGCAATGTTTACAACATTTCCTTGAAGAATGGGTTGAACTTAGTTCAGGGCAAATCTTACAACACGCTTGTGGCCAGCGTATCCAGTACCGATCCTACGCGAACGACCGTTTCTTATAATGATGCTATCGCGGGCCAAAGCGAAGTGAATGAAAACGTCATTACCGGGGGAGCACTTGGCGGTTTACTTAACTTTCGCAGCACTACGCTCGATAGTGCTCGTAACCAGTTAGGGCAAATAGCGTTGGCTTTTGCTGATGCATTCAACCAGCAGCATCGCTCGGGTTTTGATTTGAATAATGCGCAAGGGGGCGACTTTTTTGGTATCGGTTCTTCCGTTACGTTAAAAAGTGCCCAAAATACCTCTAGCGCGGAAGTTTTTTCGTCGTACATTAATAACACTTACTCAATGCAGTATAACGGTTCTTCATGGAATGTGACTCGTGCTGATGGAACAACAGCGACCGCGACACTTTCTGGGTCTGCATTGAAGTTTGATGGTTTTAGCATCGACATTTCGGGTTCTGCTGCATCTGGCGATACATTTAGCTTCAAGGTTACGCCAGGCAGTTCGGCTATTAAACAAACAGCCCCTAGTTCAACATCAGCAGCCTCGCTGACACGAAACGACAGCAATTATATTAAGGCTAGTGATTACACGGTTAAGTTTGTAGGACCCGCATCAAGTGATTGGTCTATTACTCGCTTGTCTGATGGGGCAGACCTGTCTTCTTCTGCGACATATACCGCAGCCAGCGGTTCTACTCCAGCTAGTTTGATTTTTGATGGCATGAAGCTTGATATCTCAGGAACGCCGGCATCGAAAGATGTATTTACTGTGAAAGGTGTTCGTGATGTTGTCATCGATATGTCAGTGAAAGTAACGGACTCCTCTAAAATTGCTGCTGCGGGCTCATCACTGACATCGGCGAATGGCGGGGTTAGCGATAATACTAATGCGAAAGCATTATTAAACTTGCAGACAGTGAGAGTTGTTGAAAACAAATCCAGCGTCAGTCAGGCGTATGCTGGTTTAGTCGGTGATATTGGTAATAAAACCAGCACTGCTAAGGTGACAGACACTTCACAAAAGAATGTGGTCAAGCAGTTAACTGTAGAACAACAATCGGTCTCTGGTGTTAGCCTTGACGAAGAATACGGCGATTTAATTCGTTACCAGCAGTATTACATGGCAAATGCTAAGGTAATCCAGACGGCATCATCAGTGTTTGATGCTCTGTTAGCGATCAGAAGTTAAGTTTGTGACGAAAAATAGTTAAGGAATTAAGTTATGAGACTCAGTACTAGTATTGTTTTTCAGCAGGGTATGCAGGGCGTCACGGACGGATTATCTACCTTCAGTAAAACAGGGCAGCAACTAGCAAGTAATACTCGTGTATTAACGCCTTCTGATGATCCTATTGCTGCTTCCAAGGCGGTGATGGTCAATCAAGCTCAGGCTCAAAACGAGCAATACACGCTTGCTCGCACATTTGCCCAAAATGGCATGAACAGTGAACTTTCTGTATTAACTAATGTTGTGACTGCATTAACGACAACCAGCACTACTTTGATAAGTGCAGATGGTACTAAGAATGATAATGACCGCCAGCTTATTGCTACCTCATTACGTGGCTTAAAAGCACAACTGCTCAATTTGGCAAATAGCACCGATGGCAATGGTAACTTTATTTTTGGTGGTTATAAAACAGACTCTGAGCCATTTTCAAAGGATGCAGCAGGTACAGTAAGTTATGTGGGGGGAACGGAGGCTATTTCCCAGCAGGTTGACGCCAATCGAGTGATGACGGTTGGACATGTTGGGACTCAGGTCTTTAATAACGCAAGCGGAACTGCAGATATATTTAGCGCTCTTGATACTGCAATTAGTGCGCTTGAGACTCCATTGTCTGGTGCCTCATCAACGGTTCAGGATGCGAACGCAGCCTCAATGAAGGCTGCGAATGAGAGCATTAAAAATGCATTGACGAACGTATCTTCCGCACAGGCTACACTGGGTGTGCAACTACAGGAAGTTGACACTTTAAATGATATTGGTACTGAGCGCACAAATGCTAACAAACAGACGTTAAGCGATCTGATTGATATCGATTTAACTGCAACTATTTCAGCCTATATGATGCAAAAGCAGTCTTTGCAGGCATCATTCACGGCTTTTAATGATATGCAGCAATTATCGTTGTTCCAGATTAATAAGTAATATGGAATAACGCCGTATTTGGGTACGCTTAAACCGGGCGTATTCTCTTTGGCATGGTGCTCTTTGAGAGGCAGCATGCCTTTTTTTATTTTATGTAAAAAAACAGTCTTGGCTAAATGCTACTAGTCCTGTCGCAACCTGCTGTTGAAGGACGCCACCGTGGCATTGTCCATCGGTGTTCCCGGTCGGGAAAGATCAATGCGAATACCCCGTTTGTAAACCCATTTTTCCTGCAAATTCAGAGCCATTGTCGGTTTTCAGCAACGGAGGCAACGGGCGAGGACTGGCGATATGGTTCAGCATCTCAGAGACCTCCGCTGAACGAAGGTGTCCCACATGTATCCCAAGGCGCCCAAGGCGCTTGCGCGCGTAGAAAGCGATAACAGGTAAGCAGGCCTAATCGACGTCCGTCAAACAAGGCATCAGAGACAAGATCTATACACCATAAGCGGCATGACCTGCTCCCCATTGATTAATACACCGCGATGTTAGTAATGTCTTCATAAGCCACATGAGGACATCCCCATGAAGAAGCGTTTTTCCGATGAACAGATCATCAGTATCCTCCGCGAGGCTGAAGTCGGCGTTTCAGCCCGGGAGCTCTGCCGTAAGCACGCCATTTCCGACGCCACGTTTTATACCTGGCGTAAGAAGTATGGCGGCATGGAGGTGCCTGAGGTTAAGCGCCTGAAGTCACTTGAGGAAGAGAACGCCAGACTCAAGAAGCTGCTCGCCGAGGCCATGCTGGATAAGGAGGCGCTTCAGGTGGCTCTTGGGCGAAAGTACTGACGACAGACCAGAAGCGCGAAGTCGTGGTGTTGATGTGTGATGCGACCGGTCTGTCGCAACGTCGTGCCTGCAGACTCACAGGTTTGTCCCTGTCGACCTGCCGCTATGACGCTCAGCGTCCGGCGGCTGATGCCAATTTATCAGGGCGCATTACTGAACTGGCACTGGAGCGCAGGCGTTTTGGCTACCGCCGCATATGGCAGTTACTGCGCCGTGAAGGGCTTCTGGTTAATCACAAGCGCGTGTACCGCCTTTATCATCTGAACGGGCTGGTCGTTAAACGCAGACGTCGTCGTAAAGGGCTTGCAACAGAACGTCTGCCGCTGCTCCGCCCGGCGGCGCCCAACATGACCTGGTCGATGGATTTCGTCATGGATGCGCTGGCTACCGGTCGCAGGATCAAGTGCCTTACCTGCGTCGATGACTTCACAAAGGAATGCCTGACGGTCACTGTTGCCTTCGGGATTTCAGGCGTGCAGGTCACGCGTATTCTGGACAGCATTGCGCTGTTTCGCGGCTATCCGGCTACGATAAGAACCGATCAGGGCCCGGAGTTTACCTGCCGCGCGCTCGAACAGTGGGCCTTTGAGCATGGAGTGGAGTTGCGACTTATCCAGCCCGGCAAGCCGACACAGAACGGATTTATTGAGAGTTTTAACGGACGCTTTCGCGATGAATGCCTGAATGAACACGGGTTCAGCGACGTCAGTCATGCCAGGAAAACCATCAGCGAATGGCGTCAGGATTATAACGAATGTCGCCCGCACTCCACGCTGAATTATCAGACGCCGTCTGAATTTGCAGCGAGCTGGAGAAAGGGTAATTCTGAGAGTGAAGGAGCCGACATTACTAACTGAGTTTTGTATTTAATCCCGGGGGCAGGTCAGGCAGGCCTCCGGTACTGGCGTATCCAATTAAGCCTGTTTCAGGGCAAACACAATCTGTTCTTCGGTGAATTGCGACTTGTTCATCGGGACAACCTCCGTTCAGGAGGCATTACTTATCATGCCGGAATTCTGTTTCTGAATGGAGCAGGATGTTGGGTCAGGGTCACTTTCGCGATGAATGTCTGAATGAGCACTGTTTCAGCGATATTTCTTGGATTACCTTAACGTGGAGTGGCCGCCATACAGCCATAATAGGCGGCTTCGGAAGTAGGCTTCGTCGTGAGGGCTGGATTTGTTTACTGTTCTTCAGCAGCCCACGCGATAGATACTAAATAGACATATTCATCACTTCTTGATAGGCAGATACCAGTTTATTTCGTACCTGGACGCCCATCTGTAAGGAGATGGAAGCCTTTTGGTTATCAATCATCACATCATTCAATGCAATACCCGGTTTTCCCAATGTAAACGCTTCCGCCTGCGTCTGCGCTTGAACGCGAGTGTCGTTGATTTTATCAAGGGCGGCTTTTAATTCGTCGGCGAAGCCGGAAGGCGCTGCAAGCCCGGTAGAAAGCGGATTCACTCCGCCAGAGGCTTTGGTAGCGGTAACTTGCATTTGCTGCAATACTGCATCAATACCTTGAATAGACATGTTTGACCTTAACCCTTTTTGACTAAAGATTTCGCTACCAAATACAGCGTTTGAGGAAAAAAATAGATACACTCACGCGTCAGTAAGAAAGAACAGCATGGTGGAGCGGCCTATTCCATACATACCTCTTTACGAGTTCAATACGCTACCATATCCCTAAGAGGGTAAATCGCATAAATGAGATTAAAAATGCTGGCTTATCGACCCATCAATTTCCACGTAACGGAAAATAATGGCATGCCGGTAAATCTAGGCGATGAGTTTTTATGATTGCGCAATCAGGGAGTTCTGTTTTGTTACGTTACAACGTTACCTATATCGTTCAGCAACCAGGCAGAGAGAGAGTATGAACGCCTTAACATCCGGAGCAGCAACCGGTGGGAAAAGCTTTGGCGAAATACTCAACCGTTTGCGTACTAACCCTAGAATTCCTTTGCTAATTGCTTCAGCAGCCACCATTGCAATTGTTGTGGCATTATCGCTTTGGGCTCGTAGCCCTGATTATCGCGTGCTTTACACTAACCTCAGTGAACGTGATGGCGGCAGCGTTGTTTCTGAACTGGGTAAGATGAACATCCCGTACCGCTTTACAGAAAGTGGTGCCGCCATCATGATTCCGGCGGATAAGGTTTATGAAACCCGGTTAAGACTCGCGCAACAAGGTTTGCCTAAAGGTGGCGCGGTCGGGTTTGAATTGCTCGATCAAGAAAAATTCGGCATCAGTCAGTTCAGTGAGCAGATAAATTATCAGCGCGCATTGGAAGGCGAGCTTGCTCGTACCATGGAAACACTTGGGCCGATTCAAAACGCGCGTGTCCATCTGGCTATTCCTAAACCCTCGTTATTCGTCCGCGAGCAGAAATCCCCGTCTGCGGCGGTTACCATTACTCTTCAGCCTGGACGTGCTCTGGACGACAGCCAGATCAATGCGATTGCTTATTTGGTATCAAGCAGCGTTGCTGGCTTGCCTGCTGATAAGGTCACTATTGTTGATCAAACAGGTAAATTGCTGACTCAAAATGATGGGTCGGGCAGAGACCTCAATGCAGCGCAGTTAAAATACACAAATGAAATAGAAAATAACTACCAGCGCCGAATTGAGGCGATCCTTTTGCCTGTAGTTGGCGCAGGAAACGTCCATGCGCAGGTAACAGCTCAGATTGATTTTGCCAGTCGTGAGCAGACGGATGAGCAATACCAACCTAATCAGCCGCCTAATCAGGCAGCTGTACGTTCGCAACAGGTAAGTCAGAGCGATCAGCGTGGTGGCCCTAACGTTGGCGGTGTACCGGGCGCGCTATCAAATACGCCCACTCCGGCGCCAACTGCTCCGATTTCTACGCCCCCTGCGGCAAACGCCAACGCGAATGGCAATACAACGGCAACAGGTACGAATACCCAGACATCCACCACGGGCAGCTCGGCTAGTCAAACGTTAAACAGCCGTCACGATCAGACAATAAACTACGAAGTCGATCGTACTATCCGCCATACCAAGCAAAATACAGGTAATGTTCAGCGCCTGTCGGTGGCTGTGGTTGTAAACTACACAGCAGGTACGGATGGTAAACCCGCAGCAATGAGCGATGAACAGCTCAAAAAAATTGAAGCGTTGGTTCGTGAGGCAATGGGCTTCTCAAACGATCGCGGTGACTCATTAAATGTTGTAAATACTCCCTTTACCATTACGGACAGTGCTGCGGGTCAGTTACCTTTCTGGCAGAAGCAAGCCTTCTTTGACCTGTTGATTGAAGTAGGTCGCTGGTTGCTCGTACTGATTGTTGGCTGGATTCTGTATCGCAAATTGGTTCGTCCACAGCTACAACGGCGCGCTGCGCTGCAAGAAGCTGCTGTGGCGGCAGCCTCTTTACGTGGACAAGATGATGGCGTCAGCGTGACCATCAACAATATTGAAATGGAGCAACAAAGGAAATCCGAACAGCGCGTTCATACTGAGATGCACAGCCAGCGTATTCGTGAACTGGCAGAAAATGATCCTCGCGTTGTCGCCTTGGTAATCCGCCACTGGATGAGTAATGAACTATGAGTCTGACAGGTACAGAAAAGAGCGCCGTGTTACTGATGACCATCGGTGAAGACCGTGCGGCAGAGGTTTTTACACACCTTTCAACCCGAGAGGTGCAACATCTCAGTACCGCGATGGCGAACATGAAACAAGTATCTCAGACAGAGTTGCTTGAGGTGCTGCGTGAGTTTGATGTAGAAGCCGAACAATACGCCGCGCTGGGTATTAATGCCGGTGAATATCTGCGCTCTGTACTCGTCAAAGCATTGGGTGAGGAACGTGCTTCAAGCTTGCTGGAGGATATTCTCGAGAGCAAAGAAACCTCTTCGGGGATGGAAACGCTCAACTTCATGGAGCCTCAGAGTGCCGCTGACCTTATCCGTGATGAGCATCCACAGATTATTGCGACAATCCTTGTCCATCTTAAACGCGCGCAGGCGGCGGATATTCTGGCCCACTTTGATGAGCGTATGCGTAACGATGTCATGCTACGTATCGCCACGTTTGGCGGCGTACAGCCTTCGGCATTGGCTGAATTGACCGAAGTGCTCAACGGGCTTCTGGATGGTCAAAACCTGAAACGCAGTAAGATGGGTGGTGTGCGTACTGCGGCTGAAATCATTAACTTGATGAAAACGCAGCACGAAGAAGCCGTTATTGATGCCGTGCGCGAATTTGACGGCGAACTGGCGCAGAAAATCATCGACGAAATGTTCCTGTTCGAAAATCTGGTCGAAGTGGACGATCGCAGTATCCAGCGCCTGCTTCAGGAAGTGGAGTCCGAGTCTCTGCTTATTGCACTGAAGGGTGCAGAACAGCCATTGCGCGAGAAATTCCTGCGCAACATGTCGCAGCGTGCAGCAGAAATCTTGCGCGACGACCTGGCAACTCGCGGCCCGGTACGTATGTCTCAGGTAGAAAACGAACAGAAAGCCATTTTGCTCATTGTACGTCGTCTGGCAGACAGCGGCGAAATGATTATCGGTGGTGGCGATGACGCGTTTGTCTAATTATTCCAATAATCTTGACTGGCAACTCTGGAAGCTTGATGACTTATCAGCACCATCGTCGCCGTCTGTGAATGAAAAACCATCGTCGGCCTCATCGTCTTTACCGGCGCGAGCAGAAGGCAGTGATGGCGATGAATTCTTTTCCATGACTGACTTCCAGCAGCCTGAAGATGACCTTGCAACTTTGCGTGAGCAAGTGTTGCAACAAGCCAGAGAAACAGGATTCAACGAAGGGAAGCAGCAAGGTTACGCCGCAGGCTATCAAGACGGCCATCATGCGGGTATGCAGCAGGGGTTGCAGGATGCAGCACAGCAGCAGCAACCCGTTATTGCACAAATGCAGCAGATGGTTAATGAATTCCAGCAAACACTGGACGCGCTTGATAGCGTTATCGTCTCTCGGCTGATGCAACTTGCGCTAACCGCAGCAAAACAGGTTCTTGGCCAGGCCCCTATCTGTGACGGTACTGCGCTGATGAGTCAAATACAGCAATTGATTCAACAAGAGCCGATGTTTAGTGGTAAACCTCAACTGCGTGTGCACCCTGCCGATTTAGCGCGTATTGAGCAACATCTGGGCCCAACGTTGAGCATTCATGGCTGGCGCTTATTGGCTGATAACCAATTACATCCTGGCGGATGCAAAGTCAGTGCTGAAGAGGGCGATCTTGATGCAAGTCTCGCGACTCGTTGGCACGAGCTCTGTCGGCTGGCAGCCCCAGGAGAACTCTGATGACGGTGCGCCTCTCTCGTTGGCTTTCTTCTATCGATTCATTTGAGAAGCGTATTGCGAATACGCCATCAATACGACGTTACGGACGCCTGACGCGTGCAACTGGCCTGGTGCTTGAGGCAACAGGTCTGCATATGCCATTAGGCTCAACTTGCCTGATTGAGCGTCAAAATGGTAATCAAATCGAAGAAGTAGAAAGCGAGGTAGTCGGCTTTAACGGTCAAAAACTGTTTTTGATGCCACTTGAAGAGGTCGAAGGCATCATCCCTGGCGCTCGGGTTTATGAGCGGGTGGGGATTTCCGGTGGAAATCAGGGTAAACAATTACCGTTGGGCCCAGCGCTGCTTGGGCGAGTATTGGATGGTGCTGCCAAACCGCTTGACGGTTTACCCACACCGGATACGGGCTATACCGCACCGCTGATGTCCACGCCCTTTAACCCATTACAGCGTACGCCGATTGAGTATGTCCTGGATGTTGGCGTAAGGGCGATTAACGCATTGCTGACCGTTGGTCGCGGCCAGCGTATGGGTTTATTTGCTGGCTCTGGGGTTGGTAAAAGTGTGCTGCTGGGTATGATGGCCCGCTATACGCAAGCCGATGTTATCGTTGTCGGCCTTATTGGTGAGCGTGGCCGGGAAGTAAAAGATTTTATTGAAAATATCCTAGGCACAGAGGGGCTGGCGCGTTCGGTCGTTATCGCTGCGCCTGCGGATGTATCGCCCCTATTGCGTATGCAAGGTGCCGCTTATGCCACGCGTATCGCGGAAGACTTCCGCGATCGCGGCCATCACGTGCTCTTGATTATGGACTCATTAACACGTTATGCGATGGCACAGCGTGAAATTGCATTGGCTATCGGTGAGCCCCCAGCGACCAAAGGCTATCCACCTTCTGTATTTGCTAAACTGCCCGCTTTAGTTGAACGCGCGGGTAACGGTATTTCTGGCGGCGGGTCGATAACCGCGTTCTATACTGTATTAACAGAAGGCGACGACCAACAGGACCCGATTGCAGACTCGGCGCGCGCAATTTTGGACGGCCATATCGTTCTGTCTCGGCAATTGGCTGAGTCTGGGCACTACCCGGCGATTGATATCGAAGCCTCGATTAGCCGTGCAATGACGGCATTGATAGATGAAAACCACTATTCTGCTGTAAGGCAGTTTAAGCAGTCGTTATCCAGCTATCAGCGTAATCGTGATTTGATTAATGTGGGTGCTTACGCATCCGGTAGCGATCCGCTACTTGATCGTGCTATACAGCTTTATCCGCATATGCAGGCCTTTTTACAACAAGGTATGTTTGAGCGAAGCTCATTTGAGGATTCCTGTCAGGCACTGAACAACATTTTCCCGTATAATCGGTAGGAGTGCGCATGAGAGCTCAGTCTACCTTCATCATGCTGCGTGATTTAGCCCAGAAAGAAGTCGATACGGCAACAACGCAGTTGGGACACGTGCAAAAAGCCTATCTACAGGCAGAAGAACAACTTAACATGCTATTGGGTTATCATGATGATTATCGCCAGCGCCTTAATGAGTCGATGTCTGAAGGGATGGCCAATACCGCGTGGCAGAACTATCAGCAATTTATTTTGACGCTGGAAAAAGCCATTGAGCAACATCGCCATCATTTATTAAATTGGTCATCCCGGTTAAATCAGGCAACCAAGACATGGCAGGAAAAGCAGCAGCGCTTGAATGCGTTTACTACGTTGCAGCAGCGTGAACAGACCCGGCTGCAGGCGCATGAGAATCGCCAAGAGCAAAAGCGGATGGATGAGTTCGCCCAACGAGCATCAATGAGGAAAACATAATTATGAACTTGCCAGCAATGACTGCGACGACTGTCACTAATACAACTGATGCAAGCGCAACCACGCCTCAGAGCAGTTCTTTACTGGCGCTGTTGGGTAACGATGCCGCTCTACCTGAAAATTTTGTTCAACTGTTATCGCAAAAATTATCGGCATTACAATCATCACGTAAAGTTGCCGTCAGCGATCAGGAGAGCGCCGAATTTAAAGATGCATTGGCGAAAAGCGGCATTGATGCAAACAGTGAAGAGTTAAATTCGATTCTGACCGCACTAACGAGCGGAACGTTGACCGTTTCCGACCTGCAGGCAGATCATTCGCTGGAGTCTTTACTCGCGAAATCACAGAAAAAAGCCGACGTTAAAGACGAGAAAACCGTCAATAATGATGCTCTGGCTATGCAGGCGCTGTTTGCGATGATACCACAGCAAACGATAGCGAAAGCGCCAGCTGTCGAAGCGGGTAATATGTTGTCAGACGGATTGGCGACGTTCGGCACGGTGAAAAATGGCGCTTCAGATAATAATGCGCTGCTCAATTCGCTGTTATCCGGGAAAAATGCCCTTTCTCAGACAGACGTGTCACTTGATGCATCCGATAAGTCTGGCGGCTTACTTGTACCATCTGCTCTGAGTACAAGTGCGGCGACTGCCAGCACAGCGGTTGTGCCTTCGCCAGCCAAGGGCTCATCGGCGGTATTAGGCGAGAATACTTTTAACGCATTGAGCGATAATAATCTGCTCTCCTCACGTAAAGATGACAGTATCAGCAACCCTACGGCAGCATCAGCGCCTGCAGATGCAACGCTTTCTTCATCGATGCAAACGCTATCATCGCTGTTTGCGAATAATGCCGCACCGACGCAACCAGCTGCGCAGCATCTCACCAGCCAGATTACTGCTCCGGTAGGGACGCAGCAGTGGAATGATGCGCTGGGCCAACAAGTGGTGATGTTTACCCGCAATGGCCAGCAAACGGCTGAACTTAAACTTCATCCCGAAGAGTTGGGTTCGCTGCATATCATGCTGAAAATTGAGGATAATCAGGCTCAAATCCATTTAGTATCAGGAAGTAGTCAGGTGCGTTCTGCTCTGGAGTCGGCGTTACCTCACTTACGCAATGCTATGGCTGAAAGTGGTATTAATCTTGGCCAAAGTAGTGTTGGCGCTGATGCGGGGAGCTGGCAGCAATCACAACAGCAGTTGGCCGGGAATACCGGGGGCAATGGCAGCAACAATGCGTCATCTTACCAACAGCAGTTTGGGCAATCTGAACGCACAACTGAATCGGTGAGTGCACTGCCTGTTCCTGCGACATTGCAGTCAATCGCGACAGGGCGCAATGGCGTGGATATATTTGCCTAATAAACAAGTTAACGCTTTTTTTATTGTTTATTCACTGTATTGACATGATGAATAGACGGGATAATCGTGATATCACGTATTTGTTTAATGCTGAAATAGTCATTAAATACTGATAAATAACAGGATATATCATTGGCTACGTCTAATAAGAAAGCTCAGTCGGGCGGTAAAAAGCGGTCCATCTGGCTGATACTCTTGATTGTTATCGCTCTGGCAGCGACTGCCGCAGCGGGTATCGGCTGGTGGTTATTGGGTCATAAACAAGCGGATACAGCATCTCATGAGCCGCCGCCGCCGCCCGCGCCGGTGTTCATGCCTCTGGATACGTTTACTGTTAACCTGCTGTCTGCGGATAATAATCCAGACAGAGTATTGTATGTAGGCATTACATTGCGTTTGCCGGATGACGCCACCCGTGCACGCCTAACTAACTATCTGCCTGAGATTCGCAGCCGTCTGATTATGCTGTTTTCACGCCAAAGCTCATCAGTACTGGCTACAGAACAAGGTAAACAAAAGCTGGTTGAAGAGATCAAGCAGGTATTAAGCCCACCGCTGGTTCCTGGTCAACCTAACCAGGTCGTCAGCGATGTCCTGTTCACTGCTTTCATTTTGCGGTAATCACTATGGGTGACAGTATTCTTTCGCAGGCAGAAATTGACGCCCTGCTAAACGGTGACAGTGGCGACAGTAGCGCTGATGCTAATAACGCTGCGTCGCAAAAAGATGGGGATGTCAAACCCTATGATCCCAATACACAACGCCGCGTTATACGTGAGCGTTTACAGGCACTGGAAATTATTAATGAGCGCTTTGCTCGCCAGTTCCGTATGGGGTTGTTCAACCTGCTCCGTCGTAGCCCTGACATTACCGTTGGTGCCATTAAAATTCAGCCGTATCATGAGTTTGCGCGTAACCTTCCCGTTCCGACCAACCTTAACTTGATACACCTTAAACCCTTGCGCGGTACTGCACTGTTTGTGTTTTCGCCAAGTCTGGTTTTTATTGCGGTAGATAACTTGTTTGGTGGTGATGGTCGCTTCCCCACCAAAGTTGAAGGGCGTGAATTTACCCATACCGAGCAGCGCGTTGTTCGGCGTATGCTGAAGCTGGCACTGGAATCCTATAGTGATGCCTGGAATGCCATTTACAAGCTGGATGTCGAATATGTTCGTTCTGAGATGCAGGTCAAATTCACCAACATCACTACATCGCCGAACGATATCGTTGTGACAACACCATTTCATCTGGAGATTGGTACATTAACCGGTGAATTCAGCATCTGTATTCCGTTCTCGATGATTGAACCATTACGCGAGCTATTGGCTAACCCGCCGCTGGAAAACTCGCAACAGGAAGATCAGCATTGGCGTGAAACCCTGGCAAAACAGGTACAGCATTCAGAGCTGGAGCTGGTGGCTAATTTTGTTGATATTCCGGTTCGATTGTCAAAAGTATTAAAACTCAAGCCTGGCGATATTTTGCCGATTGATAAACCCGAACGACTGGTCGCTCACGTTGATGGTGTTCCGGTACTGACTTGCCATTACGGTACATTGAACGGCCAGTATGCCTTGCGCGTTGAACATTTGATAAACCCTATTTTAAATTCGCTGAATGACGAGGAACCGCTCAATGAGTGACATCAAGAAACCGTCCGAAGAAACGGATTCCGTGGACGATCTGTGGGCTGATGCATTTAACGAGCAACAGTCAGCAGAAAAAGAAAAAAGCGCGCCCGCCACCGACGATATATTCAAAAGCTTTGACGTGCAGGATAAGCAAGGTTCAATGCAGGACATCGACCTGATTTTGGATATACCGGTTAAACTGACGGTAGAGCTCGGGCGCACCAAGATGACAATTAAAGAACTGTTGCGCTTATCGCAGGGTTCTGTGGTGGCGTTGGATGGTCTTGCCGGTGAACCGCTGGATATCATGATCAATGGTTATTTGATAGCGCAGGGGGAAGTCGTCGTCGTTTCTGATAAGTATGGTGTACGCATCACGGATATCATCACACCATCAGAACGTATGCGCAGGTTAGGGCGTTAATGGCAGTAGCCAGTTCAGCGACATCCACAACCTTGTCAACCATTCAGCAGCCCCCAGCGGCTGCTGAATCTGTTATTTCTGGCGGTGCGCTTGTCTCTCAGGTTGGTACGGCACTGTGCGGTGTCTTACTCCTGATTTTGTTGGTAGCCTGGGTGGTGCGAAAACTTGGCCTGGCTCCACAAACGAAACATAACAATGTGTTAAAGGTGGTATCGTCCTGTTCGGTAGGTCAGCGAGAACGCGTTGTTGTCGTTGAGATTGAGGGCAACTGGCTTGTTCTGGGTGTCACATCACAGCAGATAACCCCGCTTCATACCTTACCTGCACAGCCCCTTGACACGATCAGCACGACAGAAAAGATAGCATCCGCTGATTTTCTCCAATTTCTCAAGAAAGCGACAAAACGCCCGGAAAAAAACGAATGAGTACCCCACTGTTTCGGCGCTCTTTTTTTGCGTGTCTGCGTCTACTACGCTATCCGATTGCCGTCATGTTACTGTTGGTCACGCAACAGGCATTAGCCCAATTACCAGGTATCGTCACTCAGCCGCTGCCTAATGGCGGCCAGACATGGTCTTTGCCAGTCCAAACGCTGGTTTTCATCACATCGCTAAGTTTCATTCCCGCCGTATTACTGATGATGACCAGCTTTACGCGCATCATCATTGTGTTGAGTTTGTTGCGTAACGCCTTGGGTACCCCCACGGCACCGCCCAACCAGGTCTTGTTGGGATTAAGTCTGTTTTTGACATTCTTTGTGATGTCGCCTGTACTGACCCGTGTTTATGATGAGGCGTACAAGCCGTTTAGCGAAGATAAGATCAGCATGGAAGTGGCTATCGATAAAGGCGCGCAACCTTTACGTGAGTTTATGTTACGCCAGACGCGAGAGGCTGATTTGGCCCTGTTTACCCGTCTGGCGCAAATTCCTTCATTGCAAGGGCCTGAAGCTGTGCCAATGCGTGTCCTTGGGTAATCCCCCCGAAAAACCAGTGCATGCATAAGTAGAATTTTCTCCTAACCTGAATGCAGGGGGATTTCTATGAAACGATCACGTTTTACTGACAGTCAGATCATCACCATTCTCAAACAGGCTGAGGCGGGTACGCCGGTTCCTGAACTGTGCCGGGAGCATGGCATCAGCAGTGCCAGTTTTTATAAATGGCGCTCAAAGTTTGGCGGGATGGATGCTGCACTGATGAGCCGACTGAAAGAGCTTGAAGAAGAAAATCGCCGACTAAAAAAAATGTATGCTGAAGAGCGTCTGAAGGCCGAAATTATTCAGGAAGCGATGGCAAAAAAGTGGTGAAGCCATCAGACCGGAAGCAGATGGCTCTGCATGCAGTTGAACACCGGGGATCAGTATCCGTCTGGCCTGTCAGCTCTTTGTCGTCAGCGAATGTTGCTACCGATACAGGCGCTTACTGAGTCAGGAAAATCAACGGATTGCTGACTGGCTGGTGCGCATCACGGACAGCCAGCGAAACTGGGGCTTCGGCCTGTGTTACCTGTATCTGCGCAACGTGAAAGGCTTTGTCTGGAACCACAAGAGAATTTACCGGATTTACTGCGAACTGTCGCTGAATATGCGGATAAAACCTAAAAAACGGTTGAAACGTGAAAAGCCGGAACCACTGAGGGTCCCCACTGGCAGTAACGAGAGTTGGTCAATGGATTTTATGCATGATCAGTTGTCAGATGGTCGCTCCGTTCGTCTGCTGAATATTATTGATGATTTCAATCGCGAGGCCCTGGCAATAGAGGTCGATTTTTCCCTTCCGGCCAGTCGGGTAGTCAGAACTCTCGAACAACTGATTGAATGGAAAGGGAAACCGGCATCGATTCGATGTGACAACGGACCAGAATATGCAGGTAACACTCTGATAGTATGGGCTGAACGACAAAATATCATCCTCAATTTTATTCAGCCGGGGAAGCCACAACAGAATGCGTATATTGAGCGTTATAACCGGACAGTGCGTTATGACTGGCTGGGGCACTATCTGTTTTATTCGCTGAGTGAGTTACAGGAATACGCCACACAATGGCAATGGTTCTATAATCACGAACGACCGAATATGGCACTGAATGGCTTCACACCAATGCAGCATATTCAGCGCTTATCTGATTCTACTTATCTGCCCGGTTAAAAATGGGGGGATTACCCTTGTACCCGCTTATGTCACCAGTGAATTGAAGACTGCATTCCAAATCGGTTTTACCATCTTCATTCCATTTTTACTGATAGACCTGGTCGTCGCGAGTGTATTGATGGCTCTGGGGATGATGATGGTGCCTCCCGCAACCATTTCGCTACCATTCAAATTAATGCTGTTTGTCCTGGTTGATGGTTGGCAACTGCTGTTAGGGTCATTGGCTCAGAGTTTCTATACCTAGGTGTATTACAGTAGTTAAGTAAAATCATACAGTTGTATTAGATACGCGTTTACACCATTAAGGAATGCGGGTATGACACCTGAATCTGTGATGGCTTTAGGCTACGAAGCGATGAAAGTCGCGCTGATGCTGGCTGGGCCGCCGCTGTTGGCTTCACTGGTCAGCGGCTTGATAATCAGCATGCTACAAGCGGCGACACAAATTAACGAAATGACACTGTCTTTCATTCCCAAAGTGCTGACGGTATTTTTCACTCTGGTGATATCCGGCCCCTGGATGCTGAGTGTTATTCTGGATTATATGCGTACCATGCTCAGTCAGTTTCCCCATATGCTTGGATAATTATGGTTACGCTCGGTAGCATTGACATGATTGGCTGGTTTAACCAATTTTTCTGGCCATTAGTCAGAATACTGGCGTTAATCAGCACAGCCCCTATCTTCAGTGAACGCGCTATCGCACGCCGGGTGAAAATCGGCATGGGGGTTTTAATCACCCTCGTGGTTGCGCCAACTATTCCCGCGTCCCCCATACCCGTGTTTTCTGCCTCCGGCATCTGGATGCTGTTTCAGCAAATACTTATCGGCGTCGCACTGGGGCTGGTCATGCAATTAGCGTTTGCCGCTATCCGGCTGGCCGGGGAAATTATTGGTTTGCAGATGGGGCTCTCTTTCGCCACATTTTTTGACCCAAGTGGCGGCCCTAACATGCCTGTCGTGTCACGATTTATGAACTTACTGGCGCTGTTATTGTTTTTGAGTATGAATGGCCATCTGTGGCTTATCTCTATGCTGGTCGATAGTTTTCACACGTTGCCAATCAGTGCCGCCCCGATCCATAGTAATGTCTTCCTGGCTATAGCCGAGGCTGGCGGGAAAATTTTCATCAATGGTCTGACACTGGCGCTCCCTTTAATTACACTGTTGCTGACCATCAACATGGCCTTGGGCTTATTAAGCCGCCTGGCCCCTCAGCTCACCATTTTTGCCATTGGCTTTCCTATCACGTTATTCAGCGGTATTAGCGCGCTGGGTTTCCTTATCTTTCTTATCTCTCCCTATACTGAACGACTTTTTGGCGAAACATACGATGCGATTGCCGACCTGTTGAGCCGGTTTTAGTCTGTAAGCCAAATGCATCTCTCTCGTTGAACGAGACGAATGAAACGCCGTCGCTGCCGGCATTCTGCTCTCCTGGCTCTGCTATACCCGAACGTCAGGCCTATTGCATGAGGGGGTATAAGGCAGAGCCATATGGGAAGTCGGCCAGGAGAGCGCCAATACGATTTCTATACCCCTTATGGGGATGAAGCGGTACTGCTTTATTTCCCACGGGTACTACCCACATTCTCCCTGCGTCGCGTTTACCTGATCCATGGTTGGGCGTAGTGTGATGACCGGACTGGCATCAGCCAACGCGAAGGCTATAAGGCCGTTGGCTGATGTCGTTACTATCGTGATTGGAGGGCATCAGGTAAGCCATGAGCAATCCCTTTACAGCGGCATGGAGTCGCAATGGCAATTTACTCTGCCACGGCCACTGGATTATTCGTTATGAGCAGAATGAGTTTATTTTGCCGGAGCCTTATCGCGAACAACATCTGGGTACGATGGGGATTTATTCCGTCATAGACCCGGAAGATGAGTTGTACCGCGATGGGTTGGATGAAGACGACTGGATTCTGGAGAACGTAGAGTGGCTGGCGGACTGTTTTGAGCAACATCAGGTGCCGATTGAAGAGTGTTATTTTCGCTTTTTCTATCAGGCGGTGAACCCGCATGACTGGCGCTGTACCAGTTGTGCGGGTTGCATGTGATGCGTGTGCTAAGGTGAGGGCTCAGGTGTCGTTGTGCCGACATCTGGCCGATACATGCTAACGGAAAGGCGGTTCGTTAAAGGTACGCAGTTTGCGCGAGTGCAAATGCTCTGCCTCCGCGCGTAGCAGGTCAACGGCGCGAATCCCGATTTGCAGATGTTCGGATATGGCACCTTCATAGAACCGGTTCGCCTGACCCGGCAGCTTTATCTCACCGTGCAGTGGTTTATCCGAAACACACAGTAGCGTGCCGTAGGGCACCCGGAAGCGATAACCTTGCGCAGCAATGGTGGCGCTTTCCATATCGACCGCCACCGCCCGGCTCAGGTTAAAGCGCAGCGCTGATGCGTGATAGCGCAACTCCCAGTTGCGATCGTCGGTGGTGACGACCGTACCGGTACGCAGGCGTTGTTTCACCTCTTCGCCCGGCATTCCGCTGACTTGCTTGGTCGCGTCGTACAGCGCGCGCTGTACTTCGGCAATGCTCGGAATCGGTATATCCGGTGGTAATACCGAGTCGAGCACGTGATCGTCGCGCAGGTAGGCATGGGCCAGCACATAATCCCCGATAGACTGGCTTTCGCGCAGACCGCCACAATGGCCAATCATCAGCCAGGCGTGCGGGCGTAGCACCGCCAGGTGATCGCAAATGGTTTTGGCATTTGACGGGCCTACGCCGATGTTTAGCAACGTAATGCCACGCCCTTCACGTGAAATCAGGTGATAGGCGGGCATCTGATGATTTTTCCAGGCGAGGTCTGATACCGCCTGTTGTGGGTTGTCGCTATCGGCGGTAATCAGTGCGCCGCCCGCACACGCCAGCGCCTGATAAGGGCTTTCGGGGTCAGCGATTTGATCGCAGGCCCAACGCACGAACTCGTCGACATAACGGGTATAGTTGGTAAATAAAACGAAAGGCTGAAAATGCTCGGCCTGTGTCCCCGTATAGTGACGCAGGCGCGCCAGCGAAAAATCGGTACGCAACGCATCAAAGTGTGAGAGCGGGGTATGATCCAGATGCTCGATCAGGCCATCAGCGGTTTCGTCGCCAATTTGCGAGAGCGATGGTGTCGGGAAATGTTGCGCCAGTGCCGCGCTCATCGAGCGTTCAAGCCCCAGATTGGCACCATCGATGACATAAGGGTAAGGAATTTCCTGCGTAGACGGCGTCACTTCAATGGTGGCCGAATATTCGTTTTCCAATATCGCCAGTTGTTCGGCCAAATAGCTACGAAACAGGTGGGGACGTGTAATCGTCGTGCAATAGCTGCCGCTATGGGTTAATCGCCCGTAGGCGCGAGTTTTATTATGCTTTTGCGATAGCCCATCCCAGCTAATACGTAATTGTGGGTAGACAAATAACCCCTTAGCGCGTTCAGACGCATCCGGTGGTATGCCTTGAGTAATAAAATCGCTGATTGCGTGACGTAATGCGCTGACAGCGCCATCGTACAGCGCTTCCAGTTTGTCTAACGCTGCATTGGCGGATAGGCCCGTGCCGGGTGCATGACTCATTGTTACTCCTTTTGGCGATGCAATAACCGATATCACTTTCTTCGCGCATTGTGACATACCCGATATCCCGACACGATGGGAGAAACACGAAATAGTCTTTTGTTGTGGCACGCTAAATGTGCGTGCGAGAGGCGTACGGAGCAAAGCAACGCAGTGAGAGGTCATCATGGCTGACTCCAGACATTGACTCCTTATCATGCGTAGGAAACGTCAATATCTGGAGGGGAAATGACATGAATAGTAAACGCTTAATAGGGGAGCATCAGGCATCTGCTTTACATTTCATATTCAATTACTCAATCGCTTTTCTTTTATAAAAATCCCACTGATACGTTGGCCATAATTGCCTTAAGCCAAAATGCGCCTGACTTTCGGTGATATCATCGCCACCGTTATTTTTTTTGGCAATTTCCGCCCAGGGGTACTCCTCAGAGAGCGCATTGTTGATACATTCATCCGTTTTTTCTTTTAAAAGATAATTAACGGTTTGGTTATCAATGCGTATGTCATATTCCGGGTAATGTTTATTTTTCAGGAAATTCCAGGCTTCAAACAGCACGGTATCATCACCGATTCTCATAATAAAACCATATCCTTTCTCAATTAAGCCGTTTTCTGTTCGGTTAAATGAAGGGGTTTCTACCAGTGTGCCATATGTTCTTTGTATGGCTTCTAACACACCAAAGCCATTATGAATATGGCCTGATATGATAAAGGTGTCAGGGTGGCGAGATAGAATTCCCTTTATTTTCTTATCCTGCTCGCCGAATCCGCCAAACAGATTGGCTCGCCAATGTGTATCGTCTAATGATTGGTGTACGATAACAAATTTCTTTTTACCCTGTGTGTTTTCATTCAGTTTTTCCTCGAGCCATTTCAATGTGTTTTTATCGAAGAATGCCTGATCCTTTAATCCCCTGTCAGTGTTTAATGCGATAAAGTGATGCCCATCAATCCATTCATCAAAACAAGCATGGCCAGGAACATGTTTCACCCATTGAGCGTTAAGCTGCACGTATTTTTCCATGACGTGTTTATAGTACGGATTTGATGCCTTCGGGTCTTTTACCCATGTGTCGCTGTCGGGCCCACGGACATCATGATTTCCTAGAATGACGATAGCCTTTTTATTATTAAAGTAGCGAATTGTGGCGCTAACCGTTTTTTCTATGAAATTAAGATCTTCTCCAATGTCGCCGGGAATGATAATGGCATTGATGTTATGATGTTGCGTCATATTCTGTAGTGCTGACTCAAACTCATTTAATAACTTATCATTACTAATATGTAAGTCACTGACTATGACAATCGATGTTTGATAATTTGCCGTACTCTCTCCCTCGGTTGTGCAAGACAGCGTGGTTTTTGACATTGCCGGTAATGCATTGGCTACAGATAAAAATGCAGCAGATTTGATAAATGTTCTTCTCTTCATTTCTCTCTCCATGCGTGATGATATTCTCAATATGGATGGCGACATATGAGAATAAATAGTTTAAACAGCATGATGCGATTAACAGTTACCTATTGTTTGGGGTGGCTATTTTTTTATCGGGATTGCCTCATAAATGACGGTTTCCAGTGGTTTCAAGGTGATGACCAGCGCTGTTTTATAGTCACCCGGTATGCTGGGATTACTGCCATAGACTGATTTCATTTTAAAGGAGGTGGCTTCCCCATTAGGGATTTCGAAATCCCTGGTGAGGTTCAGGTAGTATGTTTGCGGTTTGTCTGATGGATTACGTAGCGCAAGTATTGACTTACTTTTATTCCACGACGCCCAGCCGTACACGTCAAGTGCCGTTGGATCGCCCCCAACCCAATGCGTATCGACCAGCACGCTCGCGTTATTGTGTGACCATTGCGCAGCTTGTGCCAGGGTGTCCCATTTGGCCTCATTTAGCATTGATGGCGTAATATATAGCTCTTGCAATTGAGTCCCTGTTGCAAAATAACTCCAGACCTGGTCGGCGAAGTCATGGTCTGTTTGCGTTTTTTCCAACCCATAATACGCATTCTGAGCACTAATTATTCCGTGGTACATTAATGAATTGAGCGGGAACAATGGCCCTTTACGTACAATGGATCGGTATGTTTCTGCATCACGGTATGTCATCCACTGTTGCACCGGCGTACCCGGGCCATATACGTTAATGTCATCGCCCTGACGCCAGATAGCATCGGCATAAAAGAGCCACGAGGGGCTGGCATAGGTTCCCGTCGTTAGATTAATAAATACATCTTTATTAGCACTACGCATATTATGCAATAAAGCTACAGAGGCATCGAAATCGGAAGCAAACTGACTGCCTTTAATATAGGTGTCCGCATTGCCCATGCCATCAAGCTTGAACGAAGTAATGTGCTCACTCTCGATGAGCTTAATAATCTGTGCATTAAAGTTTTTAAAATAGTTAGGCCCTGAAAGTGCGAATTTATTATCAACGGTCTCAAAACCATATTCTTTGGCATGGGATACACGAATATCACGCGGTTTGTTATATCCACCCCATGGTGAAAGCCATAAACCAATCGAGCTATGTACATTACGTGCCTTTGCTCTGACTTTGCTAAAACCGTCCTTAAATGCCGGGCCAAATAACCACTTGCCGGTGCGGTCATCCCACCCGTCATCTAATAAAAATGCATCGAGCGGTACGCCACGTGCAGTAATAAAGTGTTTATTCCATTCATCGATCCGCCCTAATACATCTTGTTCGGTGTAGGTCGTGAAGAAACCAATATCCATCCAGCTGTTGTAATGTAAATAAGGTTTATAGGGGCGGGGGCGAACAGCATCAATAAATTGGTTTACGCTACGGCGCAGTTGGTTTTTTTCTGCAAATGTCCCGAAGTATGCCGTATAACGCACGGGAGTGCCTGGCTGAATGGGGGTTTTCAATTCAACATTGAACTGTGTTGTTCCCTCGTAGGCATACGTATTAATAATCGGTTTATCAGGTATCATAAAAAATGCGTCGGCAATAATCGGCGAGCTATTAATTACGCCATCTACATAAGGTGCCTGAGATTGTTTCTTTGTTGGAAATAACGTAATTTTAGCAACATCCTGCGCCTTTCCTATGGCCGTCATCGTATAGTCAATACTGACGTATTTTCCTTTAAGCAGATTAAGCGCTACCGTGACGTTGATGTCAGGGTGGCTATATTCTACCTTAATGACATCATCTTTTTTCTCAACCTGCCTAATTGTAAAGTCAGCGGCATGAAGCACTTTTTCATCGGCTAGTGTTAAAAAGAACAGTTCTTGCGGTGATAACTGACGCCTCGATTGTATGTCTTTAATGGTGGTAATGGCGCTGACATCATCAAAAGAAATAGCCATTCTCTCGTTATTCAGCGAGTGATTGGCCGCAGAGGCATACTGGGAAATAAGTAATGCTAATAGTGAGAGAGTCATGACGTTTTTCATACGCGATATCCTGTTTCAGGTTTAAGCGATAGCCCAACTGCATTATCTTTCGTTTAATTTCTTTTTGAACCCTACAAGAAAGGTAGTGAAGTCTCAATGCGACAAAAAGAAACAAATCGAAAATTGTGACCTGAGGCAGAGAAACAAAAGGAGGGTCTGGCGAGGTGCCAGGCCAGTGATGATAGTGCAGTTTGCCGATACTGAGACGATTGCGATGATGTCAAGCATTGGCTTATGCCAAAACCTTCTTGATGCGCTGTCATAGGATCTTTGCCTGTGTAGAGCGCGAGAGGTAGAGTAAATGACGCCTGCGTAGCGGGGATGCAGAGAGATGACGAGCAGTCGGTATTCCGATTGTACGGTGACTGAGGGGAGAAGACCGATGGAGATTGTACCGACGCTGGTTGCGCAGGCTGTTACATGGCGGCGTCAGTTACACGCTAACCCGGAGCTTGGCTATCACGAGCATCAAACGGCCAGTCTGGTCGCTTCGTTATTGCGAGATTTTGGTTTTCAGGTGCATTGTGGCCTGGCTGGAACCGGCGTGGTAGGCACCCTGGAGAATGGCGTCGGGCCGACTATCGGGCTGCGGGCAGATATGGATGCCTTGCCGATAACTGAGCTTAATGCGCTGCCTCATCAGTCGTGTCGTCGCGGCGTGATGCATGCTTGTGGTCATGATGGCCATACCGCCATGTTGCTGGCGGCCGCGCGCTATTTGAGTGAAACCCGCCGTTTTCAAGGCACGCTGCGCGTCGTTTTTCAGCCAGCGGAAGAGAACCTTGGCGGCGCGCGCCGTATGGTTGAGGAAGGGCTGTTTGGCCGCTTTCCGATGGATGAAATTTACGCGCTGCACAATTGGCCGGGGCTGCCGCTGGGGTCGCTGGCGGTCAGTGAGGGAGCGATGATGGCGTCACTGGATGCCTTCGACATTACCCTGACAGGGAAAAGCTGCCATGCTGCGATGCCGGAAAACGGTGCTGACCCGATAGTGGCTGCCGCACAGCTAATTTTGTCTCTACAGACGATCCCTTCGCGGCGGTTGTCTGCCCAGTCGTCGGCGGTGATTAGCATTACTCAAATCGCCGGTGGTGAAGCTATCAACGCGATCCCTGAGAAGGTGGTACTGCGTGGTACGTTACGCTGTTTACAGCCGGATGTCCGTGAGCGGGTCAGGGCGTTGATAGCCCAGCAGGTTGAACAACTGCCTGAGCTGCTTGGCGTATCTGGCACGATGGTGTATCACCCCGGTTATCCGGTAACGCAGAATGACCCCGAAGCGGCGCAATGGGTTCGAGATATCGCCAGCGCCACGCTTGGCAAGGATCGCGTGCAGTGGGGCGTCAATCCGTCGATGGCATCAGAAGATTTTGCCTGCCTGCTTGAACACTGTCGTGGCGCTTATTTTTGGCTGGGGGTTGACGGAGAAACGCCGTCCCATCCTCTGCATAACGCCCATTATGACTTCAATGATGCGGCGCTAGAGTACGGTATCCGTTGCTGGGTCGCGCTGGTTGAAAAGCGTCTACCTTTATCGGCCTGACGATATTGCGAGGCCGGAGAGTGCCCGGCTGAGAACGGCTTATCGTCGGTTATCGCCGGATTTGGCGCGGGGCTGGTGCGAGTCAAACGCTGTAATCAGCGTCGCAACATAGCAACATAGCAACATAATATGTGCATCGGCTTTTCTGTCGTATTTTTCCCTTGTTTATTTCCTTTCATCGTTTATTGCCCTGCGTCTTGTTGATTTCCCGTCTTTGCGTATAGACGCAGCGAAACGCCGCCCCGTTCGCCGTAGCCCTGGGTTGTGCCGGTCACGCCGGTTAGTGAGGCGGTGAGAGGCAATGCCTGCTCACTGCGGTGAAAGGCGAAGTCTGTGGCAATTATCAAGTAATATCGCCTCGTCATGCATGACGACAGCCGTGCGGCACAGTATCGTATGGGCGTGATGGCACACCATCATGTTCAGGAGACCGCCACGCCAGCTGATGAAAGGAAAAGACGTCGGCAGCGGGCGGTTGTGGTCAAAAAACAATACGCAACTCCCGAGAGGGAGCGGATAACGAGGATCAATAGGATGAAGTGGAACGGATATCTCGCGGTAGTGCTGGGGATAACGGCATTATCTTCTCAGGCAGAGGTCAAGCCGCCTTATCAGGTTGAACAAGGGCGCGTGGTGTTCCGCGCCTCGGTAAATGCTGACCCACAGGTGTTGGCTGGCGCCCGGGCAGATAATTTTAAGGTGTTGCAAAAAGGGGATGCGATGGCACTGGCGGCGTCGGGGTCGCAGTATTACTGCAATCAACAGCCCTTGCCCAAAGGCTTTAAGCCGGAAAGCGCCCAATTGTACGGCGAGCATTTTTTACTCACCAACGTGGGCTCTTATGTTGACTGCGCGCCCATGAAACAGACGATAGATGCGGCGAGCTTTGAGGCACTGACGTTTCCTTTCTTTCGCGATAAAAATCACATCTGGCTGCCTGATGGTGAAATACTCGATGGTGTCGATGTGGCGAGCTTCAAGGTTATTGCCAGCAATCAGGCCGTCGATAAGAAAAATTATTACTTCGTGGCAAACGAAATCAGCGTCGTACCCTACCAGAAGGGCACCCCGGTGGCTGGTGACTGCTATGGCTGGGCAACGATTGATGGCGTGGTTCATTATCAGGGAGAAGCGCGCCCGGATGTCGATGCCGCCAGTTTTCAGTGCCTGACGTTCGATACCGCGCTGGATAACGCGCGCTTTTATAAGTTTGGCAAAATCGGTACTGCGTTACCGGATGGCGTCAAGGCGGCGGCGATTAAACCGGTGGCAGAGAGTGAAAATCTGGCGAGCGACGGCCAACGCGTCTGGTTTTTAGGGGTGGACACCGTGCTGCTTGACGGGCTTGGTGTGTCCAATCTGAGCATTAAACTGGATAGCAATGATTACACCATTAGCGATGGCAAAACCCGTTGGCAGTGCGATTCGGCCAAAGTCAGCGGCCAGCCGCTATGCCATAAGCTGTGACGTAACCCCATGTGAGTACGATTGACGCCGGACGGCTGTGTCATCAGGCACGGCGTCTGGCGAAGGTTCTGCGTTAAGAGCACCTTGAGACATGGCCGCTTGCGGTATACACCGTGATACCGCAAGCCTTGTTTATCACAGGTTTTGCTTATCAGGCGCGGGTTTGCTGGCGAATCATCTCAAGGTAGATCTCGCGCAGTTTGCGCGCAACCGGCCCGGGTTCTCCGTTACCAATCGCTTTGCCATCAATGGCTATCACCGGCCAGACAAACGTGGTCGCCGAGCTGATAAAGGCTTCTTTGGCGCAATACGCTTCTTGTGGCGTGAAGGGGCGCTCTTCTACCGTCAGATGATGATCGGCTGCCAGTTGCAGCAGCGCGCGGCGGGTAATGCCATGCAAAATGTCGTGACTCAGCGGGCGGGTGATGACATGGTCATATGGCATCAACGATATAGCAGTTGCTGGAACTGCCTTCGGTCACATAACCATCCTCAACCAGCCAGGCGTCATCGGCATTTTTTTCATGCGCCCAGGCTTTTGCCATACAAGCCATCAGCAGGCTGACCGTTTTGATATCGCGCCGATGCCAGCGCAAGTCCGGGCAGGTAATAGCGCGAATACCGTGACGGGCATGCGGATGGTCGATAAGCGAGCGAGCCTGGGTAAAGAGCACCAGCGTGGGGGTGGCGTTGGTCGGCAGCGCGAAGTCCCTGTCCCCCGTGTTGCCCCGGCTGAGTTGCAAATAAATGCCGCCTTCCTCAAGCTGGTTTTTTTCAATCAACGCCAGATGAATGGCACGCAGCTCCGCCGTACTGACAGGCAGCGGTAAATTCAGCTCGGTGCATGAGCGGGCGAGCCGCGCCATGTGGCCGTCAAATTCAGCCAGCCTGCCGTTGATGACCGCTGTCACTTCATACACCGCATCGGCAAACAGAAAACCGCGATCGAACACCGAAACCGAGGCCTGCGCTTCGGGCATGTAGCAACCATTAACATAAACAATACGTGACATTAGGCGACTCCGGTTAAACAAGGACGGGGCTGACCCCATAAACCCTCTTCAGGTAAATACAATTGACTGTCTCGCCAGACAAGGCCGCCGACGCGGTCATCGGCAAGCAGTAGCGGGCCGTCGAGATCGACGGTTTGCACGCCTTGCGCGACCAGTGTCGCTGGTGCCATCGATAGCGATGTACTGACCATGCAGCCCACCATGATGCCAAACCCCTGAGCCTGTGCCGCCTGACGCAGCAGCAGCGCCTCGGTCAACCCGCCGGTTTTATCCAGCTTGATGTTGATATGTTCGTAACGCGATGACAGGCCGGGCAGCGATTGGCGGTCATGGCAGGATTCATCAGCGCATAACGCAATCGGATGGGGTAATTCCGCCAGCGCAGCATCGTCACTGGCGGGCAGCGGTTGTTCAATCAGGCTGACGCCAAGGCGCAGCAGTTCCGGCACCAGTTTTAGGTATAAATCCGGCGTCCACCCCTCGTTGGCATCGACAATCAGTTTGGCCGTCGGCGCGCGTTCACGCACGGCTGCCACGCGTTCAATGTCACTGGCATCGGCCAGTTTGAGCTTTAGCAATGGGCGATGAGCATGGCGTCGGGCGGCCTCGGCCATCTTTTCAGGGCTATCCAGCGAGAGGGTGAACGCGCTCATCAGCGGCCTGGGGCGAGGCAGGCCAGCCAGTTGCCATACCGGTGTGCTGCGCTGCTGACAGGCCAAATCCCACAGCGCGCAATCCAGTGCGTTACGCGCCGCGCCCGCAGGCAGGCAGTGTTGCAATGCCTGGCAATCAAGGCCTTCGCGTACCGCCGCGTGCTGTGCCCAGAGCTGTGCTGCAACGCCGTCAATACTTTCACCGTAACGAGCGTAAGGGACGCTTTCGCCATGCCCTTCATAATGCCCGTCGCGTATCGTCACCTTGATGACATCAGCGTGGGTCTTGCTGCCGCGTGAGACGCGAAAGGTTTCTTTGAGCGCCCAGCGCTCATGAGTCACGAACAGTTCAGCCATGATGGTGCCCGTTAGAGTTGGTCAATAATGCGCTCAACGCCCTGGCGAAGCGGGTCAACCACCGGCAGCCCGAGCTGTTTTTCCAGTTCGGTCATGTACGCCAGCGCCTGTTCTTCCGGCATCTGTGCGCTGTTAATCGACACACCGACAAAGCGGGCATGAGGATTGGTCAGGCGCGCCATCGTCAGGTTCAGGTCAAGGCAGGCCCGCAGGTCGGGCAGCGGATAGTCAACACCGCGCATATGGGTGCGAGTGGGCTCGTGGCACAGCACAAGCGCATCGGGCTGTGCGCCGTGAATAATACCGGTGGTCACGCCGGCATAGGAGGGGTGAAACAGCGAGCCCTGACCCTCTATCACATCCCAGTGCGCTGCGTCATTGTCCGGGGAGAGGGCTTCAACTGCGCCAGCAATAAAATCAGAAACCACGGCATCAATACTGACGCCCGCGCCGGAAATCAGAACGCCCGTCTGTCCGGTGGCGCGAAATGTCGCGCTGTGACCTCGCGCCAACAGAGCTTTTTCAATTGCCAACGCGGTATACATTTTACCGCAGGAGCAATCGGTACCGACCGGCAGCAGACGTTTGCCGCTGCGTTTACGTCCGCTGGCAACCGGGAACGCCTGTGTCGGATGACGCACATCAAACAGCGAGCGGCCAAGCTGCGCTGCCAGCGACTGAATTTCCGGCACATCGGCCAGTTTGTTGTGCAAACCGGCGGCTAAATCCATCCCGCACTCCAGCGCCTGGCGTAATACCGCTATCCAGGCCTCAGAAATAATACCGCCACGGTTCGCCACCCCGATGACCAGCGTGCGCGCTCCGCCAGCCGCTGCCGCGTGAATATCCATATTCGGCAGGCCGCAGTCGGCCTGGCATCCCGCCATCCGATATTGCCCTACACAATATTCCGGGTGCCATTGTTGAATACCCATCGCCACCTTGGCGGCTAATTGGTCGTGTGCATCACCGAGAAACAGCAAATAAGGCTTCTTAATATCCATGGCGGGCTCCATAACTATGCTCCATAACTATGATCAATAATTATAAACGTGGTTAATACTCTGAGCGTGCTATTGCATTTTTGGTCAAATAAATAAATGAATTCTTCGCTGGGAAGATACATTATCTTGCTTGCTGCTTTTCTCATTCTGTTTATCTGATATGCGTTGATGACCGATATTACCAATCGGTTTTATATTGTCAATAACCCTATTTATTTAGTGTTTTATGCTATCTATTAGTATGTATTTTCATTTATTAACTTATATTTATTGTATTTAAGGTTTTTTATTTCATTTATTTTTGCTGTTTTTATCTCTGGTGGTTTTTTATAAAAAGAGCGGTTTTTTTATTTTTTAAATTAACTATTTTGGTGCGCTGCGCGCTATTTTGGTGCTCTGTAAAATAATTCGGAATGTATTTCTTGTATATTACGGCCTGTTGTTAATTGAATGCGAGAGAATGTATTTAGCGGGTTAAATTCATGAGTGGTGATGGGGCAGAACATCGCCATGTCACGCGGTGATTGCCAAATACATGCGCCAATATAGGGCGTGCATCAATCGGCCCTGCTGACGGCTTCACGGTATGATGGCGGTGAAGAAAGTGGAATGTGCGTTGCTCATCACACATTTGCTGAGAGTATTCCTTCTAAACACGCTGAAACCGGCCATGGCGGTTATAGTGACTGACGTGTAGGTGATGCCTGATGATGCAGCGAGCCGCGCCGCTGCCAGGGCAAGCCACTATTCCCTGTTTTTTGCCTGTTTCCTGTCTGTTCTCTGGCATTGCTGGGGCCATTTTTTGTGCGTTCTGATGCAGGCTGGCACGCGGGGCACGGGGTTGTCACCGGTCTTTTATTGTGGGTTTGCATGCCAATTTATCGTCATTTTTTCTTGCGTCTGTGTCGTTCTCTGCGTGTGTTTCGTCTGGCGTTGCTACAGGCATCGCCGGGCCTGACTATGATGGTGTTTTTGATAGTGTGCAGCCTTATTTTTGTCGTCAGCAGTATCTGGACGTTTTGGGGCTCCTACCAGCGGGCGTTGGATGATGCGGAAAAAAACGCCATCAACTTATCGGTAGCGATGTCTCGTCAGGCCCAAGACACGTTTGCCCCGATTGAGGTGGCGATGGATGGGATGTTAAAGGGCCTGTCTCACATCGGAATGCTGGACTCAACCCGCGTAAAAAGTGTGTTAGATAGCCACCGGGCCGTGTTGCCGCAATTGGTTGGACTATATTTATTTGATGAGAAAGGCAACCTTATCGCCTCTACCAGTAATGGGCCGCTATATATTTATAATGCATCCCGGCGGGAGTATTTCTCTTTTTTAAAGCAAAATGACACCCCATCATTATATATCGCTAAAGTCGCTGTCAGTAATATTTCCCATAAACGCGTTATTCCGGTGGCTAAACGGGTCAATGGCCCTAACGGTGAATTCAAGGGCGTTTTTCTCGCCTCTGTCGATCATAATTACTTTGGTAATTTCTACAGTTACTTCAATCTGGATTATAACGGCGTCTTATCGCTCATGAATACGGATGGTCATGCAATTTATCTTTACCCACATTTAGACCAATATATTAATAGTGATTTTTCCAGCGGCGGATTATTTGAAAAATCACGCCTTGAGCACGGCAGTGGTAGTGGAACCTGGCGCACCACGCTGGATGGTCGGGTACGTATTCTTGCTTATGTAAAGCTACAGCGTTATCCGTTAATTGTTGCCGCAAGTCTGGATAAGGCGGCGATACAGCAGCGCTGGCTTGCGGATAATATGCCTGCCATCCTGCTCAATATTTTAGTGCTGTTTGCGATTGGCTTTCCCGGCAGTATTGTGCTGCGACAGGTGCGGCAAACGGTGCGAGCCAGCGATGATATTAGCCGGTTGCATCAGGAGATGACGGATAAAAATAAAGCGCTGCAACAGCTGGCGCTGCTTGACCCCCTGACCAAACTGGCCAACCGGCGTCGTTTTGATCGTTATCTGACGCAGGCGTTGCTCAACGCCCAGCAGGAAGACTTGCCGATGACGCTTATCATGCTGGATGTGGATTTTTTCAAACGTTACAACGACACCTATGGCCATGTGCAGGGCGATCATTGTCTGATGCAAATCGGGGCGGTACTCGCAGAGATGCCGCTGCCCGACCACGCGCTGGTTGCCCGTTATGGCGGTGAGGAGTTCGCTATTATTCTGCCAGGGTTATCCGGTGAGCAGGGCGAGGCGCTTGGTATTCAGGTGGTTGAGCAGATACGAGCGCGTGCCATTGCGCATCAGGCGTCATTGCTTGCCCATCAAGTTGTGACAGTGAGCGTTGGCGTTTATGCCTACTCCAGCGCCAATCCCTGTAGTCAGCAACGTCTGAAGGAGGGGGCCGATCAGGCATTGTATTTGGCAAAGAAAAAAGGGCGTGATAACTGCGTGCGCTTGTGAACCTTTCTGCTTATTCATCATGATGTTGTCTTGCAACCCCGTCCATTGCCGTAGCGCACCCGGGCCGGGTGGACATATTTAATTAGAAAAAATCGCTTTACCAAACCTTACGTTTGTCTATTAATACGAACCATTATCATTCTTTGTCATGTTCGTGTTAGCGATATGATAATGACCGTCGAGTCCGCAATGTCGCCGCTTGCTGCATGCGATAACGGTGAAGGAGTTGTCAGCCATGTTTGTTCCGTTACTCATTATGTTCCGCGAAGGGCTTGAAGCCGCGCTGATTGTCAGCCTGATAGCCAGTTACCTCAAACGTACCCAGCGTGAACACTGGATGGGCGCTGTGTGGGCGGGCGTTGGGCTGGCGCTGGCGCTCTGCCTGGGGTTGGGCGTGGTGATCAATGCCACCACCGGCGAATTTCCGCAAAAACAGCAAGAGCTGTTTGAGGGCGTGGTGGCGGTGGTCGCCGTCGTCATTCTGACCTGGATGGTGTTCTGGATGCGAAAAGTATCACGCTCGGTGCGCCTGCATCTGGAGTGTGCGGTCGATAACGCGCTCAATGCCGGTAAGCGCCAGGGGTGGGCGCTGGTGGCGATGGTGTTTTTTGCCGTGGCGCGCGAAGGGCTGGAGTCGGTGTTTTTTCTGCTGGCGGCGTTTGAGCAGGATGTCGGCATCGCCGCGCCCATTGGTGCGGTGCTGGGGCTAGTTTGCGCGGTGGTGGTGGGCGCGCTGATTTACTGGGGCGGCGTGAAGCTGCAACTGGCGCGTTTCTTTAAATGGAGCAGCCTGTTTATTTTGTTTGTCGCCGCCGGGCTTGCCGCAGGAGCCATTCGGGCGTTTCACGAGGCCGGATTGTGGAACGAATTTCAACAGGTGGCGTTTGATTTGAGTGCGGTTTTATCCACTCACAGCCTGGCCGGTACGATGCTTGAGGGCATGTTTGGCTATCAGGAAGCGCCGACAGTCAGTGAAGTGGCCGTGTACTGGCTCTACCTGATCCCGGCGTTGCTGTACTTCTTTTTACCTGCGCGCCCGGTGCAACGTGCGGCGACGGTGCCGCAGTCGCGTCAGCGCTAATCACTATTGTCAATCATGATGAGGCGCTGGGCCTGCCACGCGTCGTCATCCAGCGCCCATGATACGGGTATGAATAAAATTACTGCTATTAATCAGTCAATTAATAAAGGATGGCTCTATGTCTACACCCTATTTTCGTCGCACAGCTTTGAGTGTTGCACTGCTGGCATTGCCTGCGTTTGGCGTACTGGCTGCGGATATCCCGCAGGTGAAAGTGACGGTTAACGATAAGCAGTGTGAGCCGATGCAAGTGACGGTGCCTGCCGGAAAAACGCAGTTTGTGGTGACGAATGCCAGCCAGAAAAATCTGGAATGGGAAATCCTCAAAGGGGTGATGGTGGTTGAGGAGCGTGAAAATATCGCCCCCGGTTTCACCCAGAAAATGACCGCCACATTAGAGCAGGGCGAATATGACATGACCTGCGGGTTGCTGAGTAACCCGAAAGGCAAGCTGGTGGTCACGGCGGCGGCCGGAAATACCCCAGTACAAACCAATGTCCTCGATCTGGTCGGGCCGATTGCCGAATACAAAGTGTATGTCACTAAAGAAGTGGACGGGTTGGTTGCGCAGACCAAACGTTTCACCGATGCCATCAAAGCGGGCAAGCTGGATGACGCGCGTAAACTCTATGCGCCGACGCGCCAGCACTATGAGCGTATTGAGCCGATTGCCGAGTTGTTCTCCGATCTGGACGGCAGCATTGATGCCCGTGAGGATGACTACGAGCAAAAAGCGGCTGACCCGAAATTCACCGGGTTCCATCGGCTGGAAAAGGCGCTGTTTGCGGATAACAGCGTTAAGGACATGGCGAAGTATGCCGACCAGCTCTATGCCGATACGCAAGAGTTGCAGACGCGTATTGCCAGCCTGACCTTCCCGCCGAATAAAGTGGTAGGCGGGGCCGCCGGTTTGATTGAGGAGGTGGCGGCCACCAAAATCAGCGGTGAGGAAGATCGCTACAGCCGCACCGATCTGTGGGATTTTCAGGCCAATGTTGAGGGCGCACAGAAAATCGTCAACCTGTTACGTCCGCTACTGACCAAAGCTAACCCGGCGTTGCTGGCAAAAATCGACGCTAACTTTAAAACCGTTGATACGGTGCTGGCGAAATATAAAACGCCGGAGGGCTTTGCCTCTTATGAGAAGCTCAGTGATGCCGATCGCACGGCGCTAAAAGGCCCGATCACGGCGCTTGCGGAAGATTTAGCGCAGTTGCGCGGTGTGTTGGGTCTGGATTAAGGCAGGCGAATCATGAGTCGTTATCATGGCCCGCAGGATGGGCCCTCGACAGGGTTAAATGCGTGCCCGGCGCACGCCGAGCTGGTGTCACCCTCGCGCCGTCGCCTGTTGCAGGGGCTGGGGATGATGGGTGGCGCGCTGGCGCTGGGCGCGGGCCCGGCTGCCGCCACCGGGCAGACTTCCGCCGATGCCGCTGTGGATGAACGCTGGCAAAAGCAGCCATTTTACGGGCCGCATCAGGCCGGGATCACCACGCCGCAGCAGGCTGCCATGATGCTGGTGGCGTTTGATGTGCTGGCAGGCAACAAGGCTGATTTGGCGCGGTTGTTTCAACTGCTGACGCGGCGCATCGCTTTTTTGAGCACGGGCGGCAAGGTGGAATCGGTTGACCCGCGCCTGCCGCCGCTGGATTCCGGCATCATGGGGAGCAATATCTACCCAGACAACCTGACGATTACCGTGTCGGTAGGCGCATCGTTGTTTGATGAACGCTTTGGTTTACAGGCGCAAAAGCCGCGTAAACTTGAACGCATGACGCGCTTTCCCAATGATTCGCTCGATGCCAGCCTGTGCCACGGCGATCTGCTGTTGCAAATTTGCGCCAACACGCATGAAACGGTGTTGCATGCGTTGCGCGATATCATCAAGCAGACGCCGGATTTGCTCAGTGTGCGCTGGAAGCGCGAAGGGTTTATCTCGGCACATGCGGCGCGCAGTCAGGGCAAAGAAACGCCGATTAATTTGCTGGGCTTTAAAGATGGCACCGCCAATCCGAATAGTGCGGATAACGCGCTGATGGATGAAATCCTCTGGGTCGGGCCGCAGTCCGGCGAGCCGTCATGGACACAGGGTGGCAGCTATCAGGCCGCGCGCATCATCCGTTTTCATGTTGAATTCTGGGATCGCACGCCGCTTAAAGAGCAGCAGATGATTTTTGGCCGCGACAAGCACAGCGGTGCGCCGCTGGGCATGGTCAATGAGCATGACGAGCCGGATTACAGCCAAGACCCGCAAGGCCAGGTGATTCCGCTGGATGCCCATATTCGCCTGGCAAACCCGCGCACGCCGGAAAGCCGCGCCAATCTGATGTTGCGCCGGGGCTACAGCTATTCGCTGGGGGTAACAAACGCCGGTCAACTGGATATGGGGCTGCTGTTTGTCTGTTATCAGGCCGATCTGGAAAAGGGGTTTCTCGCGGTACAAAAACGGCTCAACGGCGAGCCGCTGGAGGAGTACATCAAGCCGATTGGCGGTGGCTACTTCTTTGTGCTGCCGGGGGTAAAACACCCTGACGACTGGCTCGCCAGCGTGTTGCTGGGTGGCGAGCCACAATAGCTCATAACACATCACCTCATTAGCATGAGGTGATGTGTTACTCCGCGCACTCCCTATCGGAATAGCCCACACACATCCTGCCGGTTGCACCCGCAGGCAACCGGCCGGGGCGAACTAGTTATCGTTATGCGGCGGGGCGGGCAACGGCGGTTGTCTGGTGCCTGTCAGCCGCTGTTTTACGCGCATGACGCTGGTAAACAGTACCGGGACGAACAGCACCGCCAACACCGTCGCGCTTATCATGCCACCTAACACGCCGGTGCCAATGGCACGCAGGGTCTCGGCGCTGGCACCGGAGGCGAAAGCCAGCGGTATGACGCCGAGGATAAACGCCAGCGACGTCATCAGGATGGGGCGTAAGCGCAATTGGGCCGCGCGTGTTGCTGCCTCTTTCAGGCTAAGGCCTTGCTGATGCAGCTGTCTGGCGAACTCGACAATCAGAATGGCATTTTTCGCCGACAGGCCAATGACAATAATCAGCCCGACACGGAAAAACACATCGTTTGGCATGTCGCGCAGGATAACGGCTGTCAGCGCACCCAGCATGCCAAGAGGCACCACCAGAATCACCGACAGAGGAATGAGCCAGCTTTCGTATAACGCCGCCAACACTAAAAACACCACCACCATCGAGAGCATTAACAGCAGCGGCGTTTGGGCGGCAGACTGGTTATCTTGCAGCGATTGCCCCGTCCACTCGATGCCAAAGCCGGGCGGCAGTTGTGCGGCTAACCGCTCCATTTCCGCCATCGCCTCGCCGCTGGCGTAACCTGTCGCCGCGCGCCCGGAGAGTCGCAGCGCCGAGAATCCCTGATAGCGCGTTAATTGCTGCGCGGTATCGCGCCAGACAGGAATAACCACCTCACGCAGCGACACCATGCCGCCTGCGGTGTTACGCACATACAGGTTAAGCACATCATCAAGTTGCATGCGTGCCGGGGCATCGGCCTGAATAATCACCTGCTGCATTCCGCCTGCATAGGGAAAATCATTCACATACAGTGACCCGATAGCGCCGGACAGCGCATCGCTGATGGTATTAAACGACACACCGAGCGCCTGTGCTTTCTGGCGGTCAATCTCCAGATTAATCGCGCTGCCGGGGGCCAGCCCATCCGGGTAGACATCGGTAACAACCGGGCTCTGGGCTGCCAGTGCCAGCAGGTGAGCCTGTGCTGACATCAGGGCGTCATGGCCGCGATTGGCGCGGTCGAGTAAACGCAAACTGAAACCGGCGGACGTCCCCAAATCTTCAATCGCGGGCGGAATCAGCGACATAATGGTGCCTTCGCGCGCCTGCGACATCGCCTGTTGTGCCAGCTCGGTTTCGCGGGCGATGGAGGTGCCCGCTCGGGCGGCACCGTCTTTGAGCATGGTGAAAGCCAGCGCGGTGTTAGCGCCTGAACCAGAGAAACCGAAGCCGAGAATGGAGATACTGGTCGCCACGCCAGGACGCGCGGCGACATACTCTTCAAAGGATTTCACGACCGCTAATGTGCGCGCTTCAGTGGCATCTGCCGGGAGCTGGAATGAGGTCATGAAGTAGCCCTGATCGTCTTGCGGCAGAAAGTCTGACGGCAGGGCGCGAAATCCGCCGATGACGACCGCAACCAGCGAGAAAAACAGCAACAGCATGCCGCCGGTTCGCTTGAGCAGGGCGCGAGTCGTTGCCTCGTAACGCTGCGTCAGGCGATCAAACCCTCGGTTAAAGACCCCGAAAAGGCCTTTCTTACGCTTATGGTCAGCGCTGACCGGTTTGAGCAGCGTGGCGCATAACGCGGGGGTGAGCGTCAGGGCAAGAAACGCCGAAAACAGGATAGACGTGGCCATTGAGAGAGTGAATTGCTGGTAAATCACCCCAACGGAGCCGCTGGCAAATGCCATGGGAATAAAGACAGCGGACAAGACCAGCGTTATCCCGATAATCGCGCCGGTGATTTCGCGCATGGCTTTGAGGGTTGCTTCTTTGGGCGGCAGCCTCTCCTTGACCATCAGGCGCTCGACGTTTTCCACCACCACAATCGCGTCATCAACGATAATCCCGATAGCCAGCACCATGCCGAACATGGTCAATACGTTAATCGAGAAACCGGCCAGCAGCATCACGGTCAGTGTTCCCAGGAGTGCGATGGGCGCAACAATGGCCGGAATGAGAGTATAACGGACGTTTTGCAAAAACAGGTACATCACTAAAAAGACCAGCACCATCGCTTCAATTAGCGTGGTGATGACTTTTTCGATGGAGAGCTTCACAAAGGGCGCGGTATTAAATGGCAGCGAATATTCCATTCCGGCTGGCATAGAGAATTTTAGTTCGCGCATGCGTTCGTTGATGGCTTCGGCCGTGCGCACCGCGTTCGCGCCGGGCGCGAGCTGAATGGCGGCGGCCGTCGCGCTTTTCCCTTTTTCTCTCACCGAGAAGCCGTAAGATTGCGCGCCCAGTTCAACGCGCGCGACATCGCCTAAGCGCACGCGCGCGCCATTTTCCCGAGCCCGCAACACGATATCGGCAAATTGCGTTGGGGTAGAGAGCTGGCCTTGTACCGTTAATGGCAGCGAAACCTGCTGGCCGGGCACGGTCGGCGTATCGCCTAATCGCCCTGGGGAAACCAGCACGTTTTGTTGGCTGATGGCATCGGAGACATCGCCAAGCGTTAAGCCATAAGCCAGCAGCTTATTGGGGTCAACCCAGACCCGCATCGCTTGTTCTGCGCCAAATAACTGTACCCGGCCGACGCCGTTAATACGGCGTAGCTCGGTGGCGATATTACGCGCCAGATAGTGATTTAACGCCATCATATCGTAGCGGCCACTACGGTCAGTGAGACTGACCAGCATCAGGAACCCCGATGAAGCGGCTTCCACCTGCAACCCGTTTTGCCTGACGATTTGCGGCAGGCGAGGCTCGACGGTTTTGATGCGGTTTTGTATATCAATTTGCGCCAGTTCCGGGTTTGTCCCCGGTTGAAACGTCACATTGATTTGCGCCAGACCGCTGGTATCTGCCGTGGATTCAAAATAGAGCAGGTTTTTAACGCCAGACAGTTCTCGCTCAAGCAGGGTGACGACCGAGTCATTCAACGTTTGTGGGCTGGCGCCTGGGTAGGTGGCGATAATCGTCACTGACGGCGGCGCGACCGAAGGATAGCGCGCTATCGGCAACTGCGGCAGCGCCAGCAGGCCGAATAGCACGATGAACAGCGCAATGACGGCGGCAAAAATAGGACGCTGGATAAAAAATTGCGGCATGGTGTGTCGTTTCCTGATTTAACGCGGGGCGTCATGCGTTGCAGACGCCATCCGACCCCAATACTGCGGTGGTGACGGCGATCCCTTCACTGAGCCGGTCGCCGCCTTCTACGACGACAAGCTGGCCTGGTCGCAGACCTTCCTGAATACGGTATTGCTGGTGAAGCTGCTCGCCGAGCGTCACCGCGACGGCTTGCGCTTTTCTTTGCTCGTCAATGACCCACACTTTGGCGACGCCATCGCTGTGCGTCACCGCTTGTTGAGGGATGAGAATGGCATCATCGTAGTGGCCGCGCGGAAGTCGCGCGCGCACGAACATGCCCGGCAGCAGTTGCCGCTGCGGGTTATCGACCAGGATGCGCACCAAAATATCGCCCGTGCTGGCATCGACCGTGATTCCCGAAAACAGCATGCTGGCGCGTACCGGGTAGGGTTGGCCGTCGCTGCGCAATATGTCCACCGCCACGCCTTCGCTGGCGCGACGGGCCAACATGTCGCGCAGCGGCTCAAGTGTTGACGCTGGCTGGCGAACATCCACATACACCTGGTCGATTTGTTGTACCCGGGCCAGCGCTGTAGTGTCTGTGCTGCTGACGAGCGCGCCTTCGGTAATCAGCGCCTGGTCGATACGCCCGGCAATCGGCGAGTCGATGGTGGCAAATTTTAAATCGAGTTGACGGCGCGCTAAGGTTGCGTTGGCCTGGGCGACATCCGCAGTGGCCTGATCGCGCTGTGCGATGGCGTCATCATAATTTTCCTGGCTGATAGCACCGCTACTCAGGAGAGGCTTGAGACGATTAACCTGAATTTGCGCGCGGTTTAGCACGGAGCGCGCGCGTTGCAGGGTGGCGCTGGCGCTATCGACATCGGCCTTAAATGGCGCGGGGTTAATCTGAAAAAGAGGCTGCCCGGCCTGAATTTCCGCACCCTGTTCAAAGAGCCGATGCTGGATGATGCCGCTGACCTGCGGGCGAATCTCCGCTGTACGCAAGGCGGTGACGCGCCCTGGCAGTTCCTCTTTGAGCGTGATGCTGCCGGTCGTCACTGGCTTGACCGTGACGGCTGGCGGCGGCGCTACCGGTGTTTCCTCGGGGGTATCACAGCCGCTTAACAGCGCGCCGCACAGAACGAGAGTACACACCGATAACGCTTTCATGGCTCGGCGTGGCCGGTGAGACGGGCGGCATTTGGCTGATAACGGTAAGCCGCTGCCGTCTGCGGCGATGCTCTCAGGTTGACGGGGGTATCGGATAGTCATGGTTATGTCGCTATAGTTCAGTTCCGGGCCGCCTATTGGCCCGTGGGCGTGAGTGTGCGCCCTGTATGTGCGGTTTCCGTTGGTGAAAGATGGAGATATGATGGAGAACTTCCACTTTGACGAACATTTTGACGAACGGGCTACCCATGACTGAGTCCATGCCTTCTTTACCGATATCTGACGAATGTAATGGATTGGTGCTGATTGCCGAGGATGAACCGGAAATCGCCGAGATTCTGCGCGCCTACCTGACCCGCAGTGGCTTGCGCACGCTTCATGCGCCCGATGGTCGTAAAGCGCTGGAGCTGCATCTTGCGATGAAGCCGGATTTGGTGCTGTTGGATGTACACATGCCGCAACTGGACGGCTGGCAAGTGCTATCCGGCATCCGTCACCGTGGCGATACGCCGGTCATTATGTTGACGGCCTTAGATCAAGATATCGACAAACTGATGGGGTTACGCATCGGCGCTGATGATTACGTGGTAAAGCCGTTTAACCCGGCTGAAGTGGTGGCGCGCGTTCAGGCGGTACTCCGGCGTACCGGGCTGAGAGCCGCACCGTCGGCCTCTCGGTTCCTGCGTTGTGGGGTTTTTCAGGTTGATGTGGAAAACCACGAAGTGGTGGTGGAGCGAGACCATCACCGTCAGGTGCTGGAGCTGACGTTAACGGAATTCCGCTTGCTGGCGCATATGGCGCGAGCGCCGCGCCGGGTGTTTACCCGAGACGAGTTGCTGGTGTCTTGCTTACCGGAAGGCGATGCGCTGTCTCGCACCGTGGACAGCCACATCAGTAAATTGCGTAAAAAGCTGGCGCAACTGGGTCTGGATGGGGTGCCATCCTGCGTGCGAGGCGTTGGCTATCGACTGGGAGAGCCATCATGACCGCCATGGAGGGACTCAGCCGCCAGATTATGCGCTCGATGGTGGTACTGGCGCTGTCGATCACCCTGCTGATGGTGGTAGGTTCGTACCTGTTCTATGCACTGATGCTGTATGTTTCGCCGGAAAGCCTGTCGCCGAGCGATCAGTGGCTGCCTACCACCATTGAATGGCTCTGGATGGCGGGCACCACTTTGTTGGCGTTGGTGATTGCCGTGGTGAAAGGAATAAGGCTGGCACGGCGTATTTTGGTGCCCGTCAACTCCGTAGCCCACAGTTTGCGCCAGATAGCCTGCGGCGAGCTGAATGCCCGCGCGCAAACCGATGATGACTCGCTGGGCGAGGCGGCAAGGCTTGTGCATGATTTCAATGTGATGGCAGAACGATTGGAGCGCATGGCGCAAGAGCGCGCTTTCTGGAATGCCGCCATCGCCCATGAATTACGCACGCCGGTGACGATTTTACGCGGCCGACTGCAAGGGTTGGCGGAAGGCGTGTTCAAACCGGATACCGTGTTGTTTCATAATTTACTGACGCAAGTGGAAGGGCTGGGGCGGCTGATAGAGGACTTACGGGTCGTTGGGCTGGCTGAGAGCGGCCACCTTGAGCTGCACTGGCGGCAAACGCAACTCGATAGCGAGGTGATGGCCGTCGTGAGCGCTTTTGGCCCGACGCTACAGCGTGCGGGCTTTCACCTTGAATTGGCGCTGGATGCTCACCCGGTGCAGTGTGACCCGGTACGTATTCGTCAGGCGCTACTGGCGCTGTTGGAAAATGCGCAAAAATACGCCGATCCCGGCCTGCTGGTTATCCGCGCCGAAGTGGATAATGCTCAGGCCCGTCTTAGCGTGTCGGACAGCGGCCCCGGTATTGACCCGGTATTGGCCGACAAGATTTTTGATGCCTTCCAGCGCGGCGATACCTCGCAGCGCAGTCCGGCCCACCAACCCCACAAAGGGAGCGGACTGGGATTGGCGGTGGTACAGGCGATCGCGCAGGCCCATGGCGGCGAGGCGCGTTGCTCTACGGCGTCAAGCGGCGGTGCGCAGTTTATGCTGCGTTGGCCGACGTTATCACCGGCGCGCCACGCCGCCAGCGAGACGAACGACACCCTGCTGCCTGCATCGCCCTAATCGTCAGCACAGGTGATGGAATCATCGCCAGCGCCGCGCAAGTGGGCCAGCAGGTTGTTTGCCTCCGGCTGTAGCGTGGCCCCGGCTTTGATGCCGAGCCAGAGCCGTCGCCGCGCCCAGCTATCGCTGAGTCGAATCGCGTGAAGTTCCGTTCCTAAAATCTCAGGGCGAACCGCCCCTTGTGGCAGGATGCTGATGCCAAGCCCGGCCTCGGTCATCCGGCAGATGCCATCGAAACTGCTGACCTGAATACGCAGGCGCAGTATGTTGCCATTATCTTCGGCTGCGTCTTGCAGCAGTTTGAGCAGCGAGCTGCCATTGTTCAGGCCGACAAAGTCATAAGGCAGCGTATCGGCAAAGCTGACTTGCTGCCGTCCGGCCAGCGGGTGCTGTGGGCCCACCAGCACCACCAGTTGATCTTCCCGATAGGGCATTTTCTCCACTCCCGGCGACGGCACATTATCGGCAAAAATGCCCAGGTCAGCCTGACCGGTTACTAGCGCGTTGACCACGGTTTCACTCAGCTTCTCCTCCAGATGAATTCGAACGAGCGGGTGAAGCTGTAAAAATGCAGCCAGCTCCTGCGGCAAAAACTCGATGATGGCCGACGTATTGGCCCAGATGTGTACCTGCCCGCGCGCACCGGCGGCGAAATCTTGCATGTCGGCGGCCATACGCTCGACGCGGCTTAACACCTGACGGGCGTGCTGCACCAGCTCCTTGCCAGCGGCGGTCAGCGCCAGACCGCGCGGCTGACGAATAAACAGGGCGCAGTCCACCGTGCGTTCCAGTTCGGCCACGCGCTTACTCAGCGCAGACAAAGTCATGTGATGCGTGGCGGCGGTTTTGGTCAGGCTGCCAAGACGAGCAACCTGTAAGAACAGGCGCAATGAGTGTAGGTCAATGTGGCTGGGGTTGATCATGGCCGATAACGCTCGTTAAAAACAGACGCGCGCAGCCTAACATGCCCGACCCTTTCCTGACAGGAAAGGGTAATGGAGTATTGAAGGATTATCAAAACCGCGCATCGGGCCTAGGATGTTATCAATTTGTTGAGCAACGTCTCTGCCCGGCGTTGCGGTAACGCCCGTTAACGCCGGGTATAGCCCGGTAACATAAGGAGCGCACTGATGATAAGCCATATTGACCATATCGTACTGACCTGCGTGGATATTGCCGCTACCCGACATTTCTATACTCAGGTATTACAATTGCGCGAAGAAACCTTTGGCAACGGGCGCGTTGCGTTTCATTTCGGTCAGCAAAAAATTAACCTGCATCAGCGCGGCGCGGAATTCTCGCCGCATGCGCACGTGCCTGTGCCCGGCGCGCTGGATCTCTGTTTTATTGCAACCGAACCGCTGGAACAGGTGATTGCGCATGTGCAACGCTGCGATTGGCCGATTGTCGAAGGGCCGGTGACGCGCACCGGCGCCATGGGGGTCATCCGCTCGATTTACCTGCGCGACCCCGATTTAAACCTGATTGAGATAGCGCAATACCTGAACCGCGCAGACGACTGAGTGTGCGTGTATCAGTGCAGGGTGACGTGATTGTGCAATTGACGATGATGTGGAAACTGAGGGCGGTATGTTGTCAGGCGATGTGATGATGTGTTTGGTGCTGGGAATGGGGCTTGGCATTTGCGGTGGGATGTTAGGTATCGGCGGCGGGCTGATCGCCATTCCGGTGATGGGCATGCTATTGGGGATGAATCAGCATATGGCGCAGGGCACGGCGCTGGTGATGATAACGCCGAACGTCTTGATAGGCTTTTGGCGTTATCGGCAGCGTAATCATATTGATACCCGCATGATGTTGAAACTCTGCGCCTTTGCCACGGTGTCGGCTTATCTGGCAGCCCATGTTGCCTCGGCAATCCAGGTGAATAATTTGCAGACCGCGTTTGCCCTGTTCCTGCTGGCGCTGGCGGTTTACTACATCTGGCAGTGGATTAACAGCAAGCGTAGCCGCAAACCGGCGGTGGTACTCTCGCCACGTTATCTGCCGGTTTTGGGGGTAGCCAGCGGTTTTATGTCCGGGATTTTTACCGTTGGCGGTGGGCTGGTGGTGGTGCCTGCGCTGGTGACGCTGTTTGGTTTTACCCAGACGCAGGCGCAAGGAATGGCGCTGGCGTTGGTTGTGCCCGGTGCGTTGGCTGCCTTGGCCTCTTACGCGCAGGCCGGTAATGTGGATTGGGCAACCGGCGTGCCGCTGGCTATCGGCGGTATTCTCAGCGTGTCATGGGGCGTGGCGTTGGCGCATAAATTGCCGGTGATAGCGCTGCGTTTAACGTTTTGTCTGGTGCTGGTTGGCGTGGCGCTGGTGATGCTGTTAGGTAAATAAGCCACGGCGCGATCGTTGGCTGGCATGTTGCTATCATTGCCGTTACAATCGCGCTACCGATTAACCTATAGAAAATCAATAAGGAGGAAACACTATGCTGCGCCGTGAATTGTTTAACACTTCACACCCTCTTGGTGATTGCCGCTGCTCAAGCGTTATCGATATCGTGCTGCGATAACGGTGGCTTGAGCGAAGCAACCTTTTCCCTTCTCTCGGGCTTACCGGGTTCGTCAGCGTTGTGTTGACGAGGCGTTATTACGCCTATAACTCTTGAGTAAGCAATGAGCACATTACTGACCGCACACGCACTGAGCGTGACCACCCCATTCGGCACTCTGCTGGATAACGTTTCATTTACCCTGAAAAAAGGCGACCGCCTTGGACTGATCGGCCATAACGGTTGTGGCAAAAGCACGCTGTTGCATGTGCTTGACGGATCGCTGATGCCGCAAAGCGGCAGCGTCACCCGCGCCCATCACTGTCTGCTGGCCCGCGTTGAACAACATCTGCCAGCTGGTTTACACCCGCTGACGATGCTCGACGCCGTGCTTGACTGTGTGCCGGTTGCCGAGCGCCTTAGCGAGCGCTGGCGCGCGGAAACGCTGCTGGCGCAGATGGGCTTTGCACCACAAGACTGGCAACTGAGCGCCGGTACACTCAGCGGCGGCCAGCATACCCGGCTGTTGCTCGCCAGAGCGCTTATTACGTCGCCGGATTTATTGCTGCTTGATGAGCCGAGTAACCACCTTGACCTGCCGACGCTGCTGTGGCTTGAGCGGTTTTTGCAAAGCTGGAGCGGCAGCTTCATGCTGGTTTCGCATGACCGCCAGTTACTGGATAGCGTGACAAACGGCAGTTATATTTTGCGCGACGGCCAGTTGCATTATTTCGCGCTGCCATGCAGTGCCGCGCGTGAAGCGCTGGCGGCGCGCGATAGCAGCGATGCGCAGCGCCACCAGGCGGAGCAGAAAGAGATTGACCGTGTCAGTGCCAGCGCCAAACGGCTGGCAACCTGGGGGCGGGTCTACGATAACGAAGATCTGGCGCGCAAAGCCAAGCAGATGGAAAAACACATCGTGCGGCTAAAAGAGGCGCAAACCGAGCTCAGTCGCGGTTATCAGTGGCGTCTTACCCTGAGCGGCGAGGCGATTGATGCCGACCGGTTACTGGAAATCAATGCGCTTGCGGTACATCCGGCGGCGGAAAGCCCGATGCTGTTTCACGTCGCACTTCAGCGGCTGAAAAGCGGCGACAGAGTGGCGGTTATCGGGCGTAACGGCTGCGGTAAATCCTCGCTATTGCGCCTGTTATGGCAGCAGTTTTGTCTGGGGCAGGGCGGGGAAGCGATACGCTTTCATCCCCGACTCACGTTAGGCTACTACGACCAGACGTTACAGCAGCTACGTGATGATGACAGTTTGCTGGATGCCCTGACGCCGTTTGAGCCACAACAGCAGGTGCGTAAAATGGCGCTAATCAGCGCCGGGTTTGCCTGGTCGCGCCATCAACAGCCGGTGGCGACATTAAGCGGTGGCGAACGCGCCCGGCTGTTGTTTGTCGGGCTGTCGCTGGCGCGCTATGGCATGCTGATGCTTGATGAGCCCACCAACCACCTTGATTTGGAAGGCAAAGAGGCGCTGGCGCACACCTTGCAAACCTTCTCCGGCGGTGTGTTGTTGGTCACGCACGATCGCACGCTGATAACCCAGAGCTGCAACCGTTTCTGGCTGGTTGAGGCGGGGCACTTGAGTGAATGGCACGATCTGGATGCGTTATACCGGCAACTGAGCGAACCCGGCGCAGGCGAGCAGCCCACGCGACCTGTCGCACCCGCTGGTGATGACGCGGCAAGCACGGGGAATGACCCGCAGCAAGAGGCGCTACTTGGCCAACTGGTGGCGCTGGAGCAACAGTTAGCGCAAGACATGGCGCGTAAACCGAAACATCAAAAAACCGGCGTTGCAGGCCGCCTGGCGTACAGAGATAGCCCGCCTGAGCGTGTTGCTGGATCTGGTGTAACCCTCGGTGCCCCCTCGGTTGAGGGGGCATAACCACCGCGCCGGGCCAGGTTTTACCGGTGCCAATCGGTATCACGGGACGCAGTAATTATCGGGTAAGCCTGGCTTGCCTGCGCTACCTTATCAAAACACACATCATCGAAGAGAGGTCGAATGGTTATGCCCCGTTCGCTTGTGGCTTCCCCGCATCAGCCGATTGCCGGACAACCCGCGCCGATACTGCATGCGTTGCCGCGCCCGGTCTATTTTCGCAGTTATCCGTTGCAAAAAGAGACGGAGGTGGCTGAACACTGGCACCCTTTTGTCGAGTTTCTTTATGCGCGCGAAGGGGGAATGCGGGTTGCGATAGAAGGCAAAACGCTGATTGTGCCGGTGCTCTATGGCGTCTGGATACCGGCGCAGGTGCCGCACCGCGTTCAGGCCACCAGCGATGTGCTGTTAGAGAGTTTGTACATCGAGCCGGATTATGTCGATATTGCGCCTCGCGGCAGCAACGTGGTGCTGGTCAGCGACTTTATTCGTGAGTTCATCCACTACGCGACGCTGAATGTACCGGAGCAATATGATAGCGATGGCGAGGATGCCAAACTGGTCAGCGTATTAACCACCCTGCTAACGCAGTTGCCCGATGCCGGTTTCTCCCTCGTCTGGCCCTATTCAGCACCGCTGATGCGTGTCTGCCGCGCCATTCAACGGGCACCAGAACAACCGCATGCGATTGAGGTCTGGGCCAGTCAAACCGGCATGTCGGTGCGCACCTTTTCTCGTCGCTTTAAAAAAGAGACCGGGCTTACCTTCAGCGAGTGGAAAAAGCGCCTGCGCTTGCTGGAAGCGGTGGTGCGGCTGAAGAATAACCACAGTGTGACGCAGGTGGCGCTGGAACTGGGCTATGCCAGTACCGCATCGTTTACGTTTGCTTTTCGGCAGATGTTTGGGGTGCCGCCTACGCGTTATTGACGGCACCGGCTTGCGTTGTAGTGCTAGCGCGCCAGCAGTAGCAATAGCGGGAACAGCAGTGGAGCCAGCAGTGAAGTGATGATGCCGCACAGCACCAGCGCCAGCGAGCTGAAAGCCCCTTCCTCATAGTCGAGTTCCGCGCAGCGCGCGGTGCCAAGCGCATGTGCCGCTGTTCCCATCGCCAGCCCGCGCGAGGCTTTGGTGTGAATGCGCATGGCGTTAAGCAGCAGATGCCCGAATACCGCACCGAGAATACCGACAAAGATCACACACACCGCGCTGATGGCGGGGATGCCGCCGAGACTGCCGCCAACAGCCATAGCAATCGGCGTGGTGACGGATTTCGGCAGAATGGAGGCGGCGATAGCGGGCGAAGCACCCAGCCGCAGCGCAATCCAGGTGCCGCTTATCATGGCGACCACACTGCCTAGCACGCACACGCTGATAATCGATTTCCAGCGTGCCCGAATCTGATGCAACTGTTCATAGAGCGGGAACGCCAGCGCCACCACCGCCGGTTGCAACAGGCTATTGAGCACCTGGCTGCCGTTAAAATAGCGCGCGTAAGGAATGTGGCTGACCAGCAAAAAAGGGATCAGCACCGCCATCGCGACCAACAGCGGGTTTAGCAGCGGGCTATTCAGCCGCCGGGACAGAGCGCGCGCGCCAAAAAACACCAGCACGGTGAGCGGTAATGACCAGAGTACATCAGGCAACATGGCTCGCTCCTTTTTCTGATTCACCCGGCTGCGAGGTTGCTGTGCGGCGATGCAGCAGGTGTGAGCAGCCGCTGACGGTGATCAGCACGATAAGGGTGCTGACACCGCACGCGATAACCAGCGGCCACCATTCGGCGCGTAAGACCTCGGTATATTGCATAATGCCAACGCCAACAGGCACGAACAGCAGCGCCATGTAGCGGATAAGCAAATGACAGCCGGGCTTCAGCCAATGCGCGGGAATCACGTGCAGTGATAGCAGGAAGAACAGTATCAGCATACCCAGCAGGCTGCCGGGTAAGACCACCGGCAGCACGCCAGACAGCGCGGTTCCAACAGATAAACAGGCATAAATCAGTAAAAAGGCTCTGGACTGTTGCCAGATGTGCATCATAAACGTGTGCATAAATGTGTCTGCCACCGCAAAGAAGTGAAGGGATAACCGTGGGGATTATCGCGCGCTTTGCGGTGGCGTTTATTATTGCATCAGGACGATGTTTATCGAATAAGAGACAACTGCGGCGATGGCCCGCCGCGTTTGTGTTGTTTGGCCGACGGAGTAGGCGGGTTTAGGCTGGCAGACCGGGTTAGTTTGACGAAGTGATGTTCAGCGCGTCGTACAACCGTACCAGTTCTGCCAGCGAGTCGGCCTGCATTTTTCGCATCACGGCGGCGCGCCGTACTTTGACCGTCACTTCGCTTATTCCCAACCGGGCGGCAATCTGTTTGTTCAACAGCCCGGCAACCACCCCTTGCAAACACGAGCTGCTCACCGCTGCTCAGGCTGTCATAACAGGCGCGCAGCTTTTCATGCACCTCGGCAAGGTGGCGCTGGGCGCTATCTCGAGCCAGCCCTTTTTGAATGGCATCGAGCAGTTCCTGCTCACGAAACGGTTTGGTGAGAAACTCTAACGCCCCGGCTTTCATGGCCCGTACCGACATCGGAATATCGCCATGGGCGGTAATAAAAATCACCGGTAAGGCCAGACCTGAACGGTTCATCTCATCGTGAAAATCGAGTCCGCTGATGCCGGGCATACGCACATCGAGAATCAGGCACGCGGGCCTGTCAGGGCGCGGGGCGTCAAGAAATTGCCGTGGTGAGGCGAACGCCTGCGCTTCCAGCCCGACCGAGGCGAGCAAATCCTCCAGCGAGGCACGAACGGAGGCATCATCATCGACGATATAAACAATCGGCGCCGGTGCATGTTGGCTGGAAGAATGTTGGCTAAAAGAATGTTGATTGGAATCATGCATGTGTTGAACTCACTGTTGGCGTGGGCGCGCCCGGCAGGGTAAAGCAGAAGGTGGTGCCCCCTTGCGCGTTGGTTGTCGCCCAAATCTGACCGCCGTGCGCCTCGACAATGGCGCGGCTGATGGTCAGGCCAATCCCCATACCGGTTGATTTAGTGGTAAAAAACGTTTCAAACAGGCGCTCATGGGTTTGTGCCGAAAGACCAACGCCGTTATCGCTTACGCTAAAACGAATATCGCCTTGATCATCGCGCGTGACGTGAACGGCCAGCGTTCGTACGTCGCGTTCGGCCTCGGCGATAGCCTCAATAGCGTTGAGGATAAGATTCATCAACACCTGCTGAAGCTGAATTTTATCAGCCAGTATTGGCGGCAGCCCATCGGCCACCGTCACCGTAAACTGAACGCGTTGCTCGACCAGCTCATTACGGATCAGTAAGAGCATTTCATCAAGCGTATCGGTGATGTTGAGCCAGGCTTTTTGTGCCGGCGTGCGGCTGGCGAACCCCCGAATACGAGCGATGATTTCGCTGGCCCGGTTGGCATCATGAATCATGCGCTGCACCGCTAACTCGGCCCGCGCCTGATTGGGCGGCGAGGCATGCAACCAGCGCAGGCAGGCGTGTCCGCTGGTCACGATAGACGCCAGCGGCTGATTGACCTCGTGTGCGATGGAGGCCGTTAACTCGCCCATCAGGTTCACGCGCGAGATTTGCGCCAGTTGGGCGCGGGCTTCATGATAGGCGTTTATCGCCGCAGACATTTTTAACGCCAGATACGTAGACAAACTGATGGCCACCAGGCTTATCAGGCAGTTAATCAGGCTCGCTTCGCCGCCGTCGGGTTTACTGAGCTGGTAACTCAGCAGCGTCAACAAGATGCACCACAGCGCCATGGCCGTCACGCCGCGTGGATTAAAGCAGCGCACGGCCAGCAGCACGACCGCTATCTGAAATACGCCGACGGCAATATCCAGGTCGGTCAGGGTATCGACCACGGCGATACCCAGAGACATCAATACCAGCGGGATCACCCGCAGCGCCTGTACCATAGGGCCGGTACGCGTTTTATCGCTCATTGTCACAGACCTTTATTGATGCACTTGAAAGCACGCCGGTTGCTGGCGGAAAGCCTCTCTCATTACAGACCGTAACGGTTATGACGGGTTCTCCAGACTGAACAGATCGTTGGTGTCGTCGTAGGCGAACAACTCGGCATAGCGCCCCCATTGTATTGCGCAGTTTAGTGCCTGCAAGGCATCGATTTCAGACATAAAATCCTCCAGTTCGTCACGAAAGCGTCGTGCCGGAGCGGTGCGCGATGAGCGCTCATCCAGCACGCGGCGGATGTGGGCTACCAGCGGAACATAGCTTAACAGGTGCTGGGCGAACAGCTGTTTACGTTCATCGACGCCTGCGCTGGCGTAGCGTCCGGCGGCGGGTAACAGCCGAATATCTCCGCCTTTCAGTTCAGCAAAACGCAGTAATTGCAGCGTTTCTGCCACGGGAAACAGTTCATCGGCAGTATAATGCAGCTCGTTAGCCAGCTCCGGCAAATCGGCTTTTCCGGCATAGGGCGCAGCCTGTAGTGCTTCTATCAACCCTGACAGCGAGTTGGTGGAAACGCGAGGCAACACCATGCCAAGCCCGGAGCCGGGAATAGTGCTCTGGCGCAGGGTATCGCTGTCGCTATCGGTGGTCATTTTAACGTAAATATCTTCAACCAGCGCCCGAAATGCCGGGTCCTGGCGGTTACGCGGTTGCGGCAGCTCTACGCGAATCTCACTGGCAACCCGGCCTGGATTGATAGAGAACAACACGATGCGATCGCACATTAACACCGCTTCTTCGATGTTGTGCGTCACCATCAGGATCGATTTTATCGGCATGCGGCGCTCTGCCCACAGTTCCAGCAGATCGGTACGCAGCGTTTCAGCCGTCAGCACATCCAGCGCGGAGAAGGGCTCGTCCATCAGCAGAATATCGGGGTCTACCACCAGCGCACGCGCCAGACCGACCCGCTGGCGCATCCCGCCGGAGAGCTCTTTGGGATAGGCGTTTTCAAAGCCATCCAACCCGATAAGGTCGATAGCCGCCAGCGCCCGCTTGCGCCGTAACTCAAGCGGCACGCGTTGCGCTTCCAGCCCAACCTCAACGTTTTGTTGCACGGTCAACCACGGAAAGAGCGCAAAACTCTGAAACACCATGCTTACCGTAGACGGCTTGCCTTGGGCATCTGACGGGAAATCAACGTCGCCTGCCGTCGGGGTAATCAGCCCGGCAATCGAGCGCAACAGCGTCGATTTGCCAGAGCCGGAGCGCCCGAGCAGGCCGACAATTTCATTCTCGCCAAGCTGAAGGTTGACATCATCGAGCACTAATCGCTCGGCTCCTTGCTTGCCATAGACATGGCGCAGGTGGCGCACCTCGACCAGGCTCTGTTGCCCGGACGCCGTGAATGGGTGAGGCGTGGCGTGATGAAGCTGAATCATGATGGACTCCTTAACCGAGGCGCAGACGGCGTTCGGCGAATTGATACAAAGGGCGCCACAGCAGGCGGTTAAACGCAATGACAAACACCGACATCACGGCAATACCCAACGCGACGCGTGGAAAATCAGCCGCTGTCGTGGCGTTGGCGATGTAGGCGCCAAGCCCGGTTGCCTCAAGGTGTTGCTGACCCCATGAAATCGATTCGGACACGATACTGGCATTCCATGAGCCGCCGGCTGCGGTTAATGCGCCGGTGACGTAGTAAGGGAAGATGCCGGGGAGCGCCACCTGTCGCCACCACTGCCAGCGCTTGATGCCGTAAATACGCGCCGCTTCGAGCAAATCGGTCGGCAGCGTGCTGGCACCGGCTATCACGTTAAACAAGATGTACCACTGCGTCCCCAGTACCATCAGCGGCGATAGCCACACATCGGGGTTGAGGTGATAACCGGCAATCAAAAATACCGCAAAAGGAAACAGCACATTCGCCGGGAAGGCAGCCAAAAACTGGGCCAGCGGTTGCAGGCGCTCGGCCGCCGTCGGATGTAAACCAATCCACACGCCGACCGGCAGCCAGATGAGGCTTGCGATGATAATCAGCGCCACGACGCGCGCCATGGTAATCAACCCCATACCGATAGCGCTCAGTACATCGGCCAAACCGAGTGATGCACCGATGAACTGCACCAGTTGCGCAACGCCTGCGATGACGCTTATCACCACCACAACCTGCCACAGCCGATCCGTTATCGGGTAGTAACGTGCGCTTACCGGAAAATGCCAGCGGCGCGGCAGCGGCGGCAGGCGTAGCGATGCCAGCAGGTGAAAAGGCCAGCAGACGGCGTTGATAATCAGCGTGGATAAGTGGGTACGGCGCATCAGGTCATAGACCCAGGAGCGCGGCCTTTTTTGTGATGCGGTCTGCTCGAAACGGAATTTATCCGCCCAAGCGACGACCGGGCGGAACAGCAGTTGATCGTAGAGCACGATGACGATGGTCATCGCGACGACCGCCCACAGGATGGCGTACAGATTTTTCTGCTCGATAGCCAAAGCCAGCCAAGAGCCGATACCGGGCAGGCTGACAGTGGTATGCCCAACGGTGATGGCCTCGCACGCCACCACAAAAAACCAGCCGCCGGACATCGACATCATCATATTCCACACCAGGCCGGGAATGGCGAAAGGCAGCTCCAGACGCACAAAGCGCCGCCATGATGAGAAGCCAAACTGTTGGCTGACCTCATGCAAATCATGCGGCACGGTACGCAATGACTGAAAGAAACTGAAGGTCATATTCCAGGCCTGGCTGGTAAAAATGGCAAAAATCGCCGCGCACTCGACACCCAGTTGGCTGCCGGGGAATAGCCCCATAAAAAACGTTACCGTGAAGGTTAAAAAACCCAGTACCGGCACCGACTGCAAAATATCCAGCGCCGGAATGATAACCTGCTCCGCCTTACGGCTTTTGGCGGCAAGCGTGGCGATAACCAGTGTGAACAGTAGCGACACGCCTAAGGCCACAAACATGCGTAGCGTTGTGCGCAGGGCGTAGGCGGGCAACAGATGGGTATCCAGCGTAACCGGGCTGACATCCAGCACCGAGAGCGGCAGGCTCATCTGCTCAATGCCGTAGACGACCAGCACCGCCACGACCAGGAACAGGGCAAAGAACAGCAAGTCCGCCCGGTAAGAAGGGGCGATGGGGCGCTGACGCATCGCGGTTTGGTTGTCAGTGAGTGTGTGTTGAAGTGGGTGGCGCATGGTTTTCCTCACAGTGTCACAGGCCTTCGCCAACGTCATGCTGGCCGGTGATGACAGGGCATCTTCCGGCATGGGGGCGGCTCGCATACCTATTTTTTTACTCGCGCTTGTTGCTCGTGATGGTTGCTCGTGCTGTTTCGTCAATGCCACAGCGTTGCTGTCTTACAAGTATTGACGACAATCGATGAGCGCTGACCATCAATGAGCGCAGAGGTGCGATTAAGCATGTCGGGCCTTTTTCGGTGGGGAAAATAAAATAATCATTACCCTGAGTCCACGATTAAATAGTATCGATGGGATATACCAAAGTATATTTTGGTGAGACGAATGCAGTGTTGTGATGATTATTTTCTCTCTTTATGCTGCGCTTATTATTTATGGGTTGATAAAAATAAAAGGGGGTTGTGTGGAAATACAATCAGGCTGTGACGTTAATAACAAACCACCATAGCGGGTGGAAAAAAAAGTGAAGTAAAGCGAGGAAATAACATGAACCTGACCCTGTTTGTCTCAAATCTTTTACTGGCGATGATTCTCGGCGGCATCATCGGTGCCGAGCGCCAGTGGCGTCAGCGTATGGCAGGCTTAAGAACGAATGCTCTGGTTGCCACGGCAGCAGCCATTTTTATTCTTTGCTCGCGCGCGATTGAACCTGTGAGCGCCGGGCGTATTGCCGCACAGGTGGTTTCGGGTATTGGCTTTTTGGGCGCGGGTGTAATTATGCGTGATGGCATGAATATTCGCGGATTAAATACAGCGGCGACATTATGGTGTTCAGCCGCTATCGGTTTATTGTGTGGCATGAGTTTATATGGGGAAGCGGTGGTGGCCGTGATGATTATTTTATGCGCCAATATTGTATTGCGTGAATTAGTGCAGAGAGTGAATCAGCCGTCATCGTGCCCAACGCAAGCGCCGACGACGCGATATCGGGTAGAAGCGCATTGCCATTCACCGGATGAAATTACGGTGCGGACGCTGATGTTACAGGCGATTAATTTAACGTCGCTGCATTTATATTCATTGCGCAGTGCGGATATGACGGAAAGCACCATGGAAGTCAGTGCCGACATATTGGCCAGTGGCCCGGCGCAAAAGGAGGTAGAAGCGATGGTGTGCCGTATCAGCCTTGAGAAAAGCATCAGTTCCGTGACATGGCGTGTGCTACCGGTGCTGGCGGAGTAACGCGGAGTCGCTCTACGAGAAAAGCAGGGAGAGGACGGTGCCTCTCCCTGAATGATGAGCGCAATCGCGGTGTTATCAGAAGCGGTCAAGCTCCATCACTTTCACCCAGGCGGCGGTGAAATCCTTGACGAATTTCGCCTTGCCGTCCTCACTGGCATACACTTCAGCCAGCGCGCGTAACTGCGAGTGTGAGCCGAAAATCAGATCAACACGTGTGCCAGTCCATTTCAGCGCTCCCGTTTGGCTATCGCGGCCCTCAAACACCCCCTCCTCGGCAGACGGCTGCCAGCGGGTGCCCATGTCGAGCAGGTTAACGAAGAAATCGTTGCTCAGTACGCCAGGGCGTTTAGTGAAGACACCGTATTGGCTCTGGTTAACATTGGCACCCAGTACCCGTAAACCGCCAACCAGCACCGTCATTTCCGGGGCATTAAGGGTCAGCAGTTGTGATTTATCGACCAACAGGGCTTCAGCGCTGACGCTGTATTGCCCTTTCTGATAGTTACGGAAACCATCGGCAATCGGCTCCAGCACGGCAAAGGACTCGACATCCGTTTGTGCCTGGCTGGCATCCATTCGGCCCGGTGTGAAGGGCACGGTAATCGGATGACCGGCGGCCAGCGCCGCCTGTTCGATGGCCGCACCGCCTGCCAGTACAATCAGGTCAGCCAGCGACACGCGTTTGTCGCCCGGTTGCGCCTGATTAAACGCCTGCTGAATGCCTTCCAGCGTCTGCAACACACGATGCAATTGTGCCGGCTGATTGACATCCCAGCTGTTTTGCGGCGCAAGCCGAATACGTGCGCCGTTCGCGCCGCCGCGCTTATCTGAGCCACGGAAGGTTGACGCTGAGGCCCAGGCGGTCGCAACCCATTCTGCGGTGCTAATGTCGGATGCCAGAATGTCGGTTTTTAATGCGGCAATATCCTGCTCGGTAATCAGCGGGTGGTTCAGCGCCGGGATCGGGTCTTGCCAAATCAGCTCTTCAGCCGGTACATCCGGGCCGAGATAACGCGCGCGCGGGCCCATGTCACGGTGTGTCAGCTTAAACCAGGCGCGGGCGAAGGCATCGGCAAACTGCTCTGGGTGCTCATAAAAACGGCGTGAGATTTTCTCGTAATCCGGGTCAAAGCGCAGCGACAAGTCGGTGGTCAGCATCGTTGGGACATGGCGCTTTGCCGGGTCATGGGCATCGGGAATTTCATCAGCGCCCGCGCCGTTTTTAGGCCGCCATTGATGGGCACCCGCCGGGCTTTTGGTTAATTCCCACTCGTAGCCGAACAGGTTCTGGAAAAAGTAGTTGCTCCACTGGGTGGGCGTTTGCGTCCAGGTGACTTCCAGCCCGCTGGAGATAGTGTCTGCCCCTTTACCGCTGCCATAGGCACTGGCCCAGCCAAGCCCCTGCGCTTCGATACCGGCGGCTTCGGGCTCCGGGCCGACCAGTGCGGCATCACCGGCACCGTGGGTTTTACCAAAGGTATGACCGCCTGCGATTAACGCGACCGTTTCTTCATCGTTCATCGCCATGCGACTGAAGGTTTCGCGAATATCCTGCGCGGCGGCCAGCGGGTCAGGATTGCCATTCGGGCCTTCCGGGTTGACATAAATCAGCCCCATCTGCACAGCCGCCAGCGGGTTTTCCAGGTCGCGCTCGCCGGAATAACGCTTATCACCGGCAAGCCAGGTGCTCTCGTTACCCCAGTAGACCTCCTCTTCCGGCTCCCAGACATCGGCACGACCACCGGCAAACCCGAAGGTTTTAAAGCCCATTGATTCCAGCGCTACGTTGCCGGTCAGGATCATTAAATCGGCCCAGGAGATGTTCTGGCCATATTTTTGTTTGATAGGCCACAGTAAGCGGCGAGCTTTATCTAGGTTGACGTTATCCGGCCAGCTATTGAGCGGCGCGAAACGCTGTTGACCCGCTCCTGCGCCCCCACGGCCATCACCGGTACGATAGGTGCCTGCGCTATGCCAGGCCATGCGGACAAACAGCGGGCCGTAGTGACCAAAGTCGGCGGGCCACCAGGGCTGAGAGTCCGTCATCAGCGCGTGCAGGTCTTTTTTCAGTGCGGCTAAATCCAGGCTATTGAACGCATCCGCATAATTGAAATGGTCATCCAGCGGGTCAGAGGCGGATGTGTGCTGATGCAGGATCTTCAGATTGAGTTGATTAGGCCACCAGTCGCGGTTGGTGGTGCCGCGCCCTTCAGCACTGCTGGCGGCTTTCGTGTGGTGAAAGGGGCATTTACTTTCCGTTGTCATGCTTGTTACCTCTGCTCATGTTTGCCTGTCTGCCCGGTGGGTGATTCGGCCAGGCGGAATAAGACGGACAGGTGAGAATTGATGCTGCGGGCGCTCACCTCCATGCTAGTCAGGGGGGTGCCGGGTGCGCACAGCAAGGCTAAAATTCACTTTAATCTTAGACACCTCTTGCTGAGAGATGAAATCGAATTACATGAATATTGTGATAGCCCATGACTATTTAATTATTGTCGATTGATTAATTTATTTTTACATCGAGGGCGCTGAGGTGTTTTTTAGCCGTTTTCGCTCACGTCGCGTCCAGGATAAATAGGCAATGGAATGCGAACGTTTTCAGCGTTATCGGATGGTGATAGCGAGGGATAGCGGTATACTGCCCCTCGCTTTGATCAACAGAGAGAATGATATGGCTTTGATAAAATCGATAATACAGGCCGGTGGCGCACTGGTGCTGACCATCAGTCTGGGCGCACAGGCGGCCGGCTGGCAAGAGTCGCTCTCCAATGCCGCCAGCCAACTGAGCGCAGGGAAGGGTGCCACTGAAGGTAATGCTGAGAGTAACAATCTGGCTGGATTGAGTGCGCTGCTTAATGGAAGCCCACAATCACTGAGCTCCAAGAGCATGAATAATGCTGCTGGCATTCTGGGCTACTGCGTAAAACAAAAATTCGCGGTGGCCAGCAATACCGATTCGATTAAAAATCAGCTATTAACCAAGCTAGGCCTCACCACGCCACAACAACAACAGCAAACCGGGTATCAGCAAGGACTGGCTGGATTACTGACGACCGGTGATGGCAAGTTGCTGAATTTAAACTCGATTGGCAGCTCGGCGCTGGCTGAAAAAGTCAAAGCCAAAGCCTGTGATCTCGTGTTAAAGCAAGGCATAAAATTCATTTCTTGAGTGTGCATTCGTGCTCCCGGGAAGCGTGCCGCGCCCCGGGGGTGGTAGTCGGGAAGCGGCACGTTTTCTTGGTTATCTATTTATCGAGTCGTCCCGATGATATTCGCACGGTAAGCGCTCCACCCTGGCCCGAGAACCAGTTAGGTTGTGGCGCATCGCCGATGCCCATCACCCGCATCAACCAGAGATGCCATCAATCAGCAATGTTTAACGCATTCTGATTATTAATTTCACGGGCTTCCTGATTATGAAGGCAGCCCTTGTTAACACCCCTCATAAATAATCATGCTCGGGTTATTAAATGGATTTATTCACTATAACCAATATCTTAAAAAGGATTTTAAAGTGATTTAAATAAAAAATACTACGGCTGGAGAGATTGCCGATATTAAATGATTAATTACCGGGTTGTCTTTTTGTAAAAGCCAGGCGTTAGGCATTAAGTGGAAATGAAGAGTTACACTGCTTTTCTGATTAAAAAATACCCAAAATGAAATGGGAGACTGAGCTGAATTTTCAGAATGTTATTCGTGCAGGAATTCAGCGTGGTTGCTGGCAAGCCACTCGGCAACGTATGTTGCACGATGATAAAAAGAGTTCGCTGATGAACACGCAGTGGCTTAGAAACCAACAAGCCATCGCGTATCAACAAGCTATCGCGTATTTCTCCGCGCTGGGATGCGCAAGCAAGGAGGGCAGGGCTCGTGCGCGTGATGTCTCGGTTCCAGTTTAATCCCTATAGATGAGCACACCGTTGCTCCCGCACTCTGGCGATTCGACATTATTTAGTTATAGTTAGTGAATGTTAAGCATCATTCTGTATTGTGGATTAGGATGTGAACTCGATTTCATATCCGAAAAAAGCCTTTTTTCTGCACCTGTTCCTGCGATTGCCCTGTTAGGCTAAACGCATAATGTTGTAGAGAACCTTAAATTATAGGTATTTATCACTGTGAGCGAACTGTATACCGCTGAAGGCACAATGGATAAAAATTCATTATGGAAGCGCTATGTTCCTTTAGTGCGCCATGAAGCCTTGCGCTTACAGGTTCGTCTTCCGGCAAGCGTTGAGCTCGATGACCTCTTGCAAGCCGGAGGGATAGGGTTACTTAGCGCAGTTGAGCGTTATGACTCGCTGCAAGGTACAGCGTTTACTACGTATGCCGTACAGCGAATTCGCGGCGCTATGCTCGATGAGCTGCGCAGTCGCGATTGGGCACCACGCAGTGTCAGGCGTAATGCCCGGGAAGTCGCACAGGCAATGCAGCAGACTGAACAGTCTCTTGGCCGTGTGCCAACGGAGCTGGAAGTGGCCCAAACCCTGAATATTCCGCTTGAAGAGTATCGGCAGATTCTTCTGGATACCAATAATAGCCAGTTGTTTTCTTACGATGAATGGCGTGAAGAACATGGGGACAGCGCTGAAGCGCTGTTGGAGGGCAGTGAAGACGCCAATCCTCTTAATCAACTGATGGATGTGAGCTTACGTCAGCGGGTGATGGATGCGATTGAAAATCTTCCAGAACGTGAAAAAATGGTGTTGACACTCTATTATCAGGAAGAGCTGAACCTAAAGGAAATTGGCGCAGTTCTTGAGGTGGGAGAGTCACGTGTCAGTCAGTTGCATAGCCAGGCGATCAAGCGTCTGCGTGCGAAATTAATGAGTGACGTTTAATTTAGGCGCGCAGACATGGAGTAGTATCACTCTATAGTCAGGAATGGACTCATGCCTCAATCAACCAGGAAGAAGCAACTTCTTAGTCGTTATTTGAAAGATTTCAAGCACAAACAGACGCACTGTGCTAACTGTACAAAGGAATTGGATCGCGTTTCTCTCGTGTTCCGCGATCAACTCATCAATAAAAAATCGATTACGATGATGGATCGCCTTATTGACCAGGCGATTTGGGAGTCGGTACAGGAAGAGCTTATCCCTCTGTGTCGTTTTTGTAGCGAAGTCTTTTGTAATACACACGCCAATTATTTTGACATCAAAGCCTTTACTCAATATCTCATCGAGCAGACTGAAGTTCGGCATAGCACCATGCGTGAATATGTCATCCGGCTACGTCGTTTAGATGAGCTGCTCGTGGCTAAAAATTATCCGCAGGAAAGTTTTGCCTCCGACGGTAACGTTCAGCAGCGCATTTGCGACTATTTGCCCGATATTGAGCAGACAACCTACCGAAGTGCATTGCGAAAATACGACCAGTACCTGCATTGGCAGAAACATTACTAAGGTCTTGTTTGCTTTTGCGTTAGCGCATTGTGTTAATGAATTCTGCTAATGACGTCTGTTGATGAATTGTAACAATGCATATTGTTATGTGATGACAGTGTAAAAATACTTGCCAAAAGAGGCATAAATAGCGCACTGTCATCTTATTGACATCGATGGAACGTAGTTTTATCAATGATGTCGGATGCCCGATGCGATCAATCATTATTCGTTTGAATAGTTATTGTCACAGTAAGGAGCACAAATGGTAGAGTCCTTTGCTGGACACCACACTGAGTATACAGACCCGTTTTTACCGCATGTTCCATGCGGTGCTCAACTCTCCCGCTCAATTTCTTCCAACACCACTTTTTATTGTCAAAACGGTACCGGAAAAACCATCACTTATCGCCAGGCGATGGGGTGGTTACTGGCGCCGTGTTTTCATTTTCATACCCGTTGCGGCTTAATAAGGAAGCCAAATCTCATGTGTGAACGAAACACCGTCGGCCTGCGTATTCAGCCGAATTGTCAGTGAAACAAACTGTAAGGTGCCACTATGGGAAGACAAAAAGCAGTGATCAAAGCGCGTCGTGAAGCGAAACGAGTTATTAGGCGCGAATCACGTAATCATCGTCAGCGTGAAGAGGACTCCGTCACGTCTCTGGTGCAATTGGGCGGAATCGAATCTATCGGCATGGCCCGTGAAAGTCGTGATACTTCTACCATTGCAGCGCGTAATCAGGCCCAGACGCTCTATCTGTCCGCCATAGAAAACAAGTCATTGATTTTTGCCAGCGGTGAGGCCGGGTGCGGAAAAACGTTTCTCAGTGCGGCTAAAGCGGCACAGGCGCTGCTTCACAAAGAGGTTGAGCGCATTATTGTCACCAGACCGGTGTTGCAGGCAGAAGAGGATTTAGGGTTCCTGCCTGGCGATATCGCAGAAAAATTCGCCCCTTATTTCCGTCCGGTTTACGATGTGCTCCAGCGCCGTTTGGGGTCTTCGTTCTTACAGTATTGTTTACGCCCAGAAATTGCCAAGGTGGAAATCGCGCCATTTGCATACATGCGTGGTCGTACATTTGAGAATGCGTTTGTTATTCTTGATGAAGCGCAGAATGTCACGGTTAATCAGATGAAAATGTTCCTGACGCGTCTGGGCGAGAATGTTACCGTCGTTGTCAATGGCGATATCACACAATGTGACTTGCCTGCGGGAGTAAAATCAGGCTTACGTGATGCGTTAGAACGGTTTTCCGAAGATGAAATGGTCGGCATCGTTAATTTTGCGACACAAGACTGTGTGCGTTCAGAGATTTGCCAGCGAACATTAATCGCTTATTCCTGACATAAAAATGGGGCTGCGTATGCAGCCCCATTGCTTCAGACGTTAATCAGCGATGGCCTAAGCGAAGGGCACCCATATGACTTGTCTGCTGATGCATACCCTGATGGTTGCTATTCGAGAGTTTGAAAATTTCAACGGACTGGCGTAAGCGCGTCGCCTGATCGTTTAATGAATCTGCGGCTGAAGACGCTTGCTCTACCATGGCAGCATTCTGCTGCGTAACCGATTCCATTTGGTTGATGGCGACATTAATTTGTGAAATGCCACGGCTTTGCTCTTCTGAGGCCAGAGAAACCTCATTCACTAAACCTGACACACTCTGAATAACGTTTTTCACGTTACCAATAGCCTCGCGTACATCGTCAGCTTGTACAGTACCTCGCTGTACCGCAGAGATAGCGCTATCAATCAGGGTTTTTATCTCTTTCGCCGCAGAAGATGAGCGCTGTGACAAGTTTCTGACTTCGCTGGCCACGACCGCAAACCCTCGGCCATGCTCACCAGCCCTCGCCGCTTCAACGGCGGCGTTGAGCGCCAGAATATTAGTCTGAAAGGCGATACCTTCAATCAGGTTGGTGATATCTGCCACTTTTTCTGAGCCATTAGCGATCTCTTGCATGGCCGAGATCATCTTTTGTACCGACTCATTACCATGCTCTACCGTGTGGCTAGCCTGCTGACTCAGGCGATTAGTCTGAGCCGTGTTATCAACATTACTCTCAATGGTTGATGAAATCTCGTGCATGCTTGCAGCGGTTTGCGCCAGTGACGAGGCTTGCTCTTCTGTACGAGCAGACAAGTCCTCATTCGCTGCGGCAATCTCTCCTGCGGCAGTTGAGACGCTTTCACTGGCAGAGCGCACATCGGAAAGGACATCCGAAAAACGTTGAATCAACTGATTAAAGGCGCTGGATGTCTGGCCAATCTCATCGTTTTTACTGGCGTCAGCACGCAGCGTTAAGTCCAGGTTTTCACTGACAGAGATAAGCGTTTGACGCAGAGCATTCAGGCTACGGCGTACATAACTGATGATTATCGTCGACAAGGTTCCTGCGACCAGTAAGGCAACAACAATGAGGCCGACCAGGCCAAAAAACGCTTGTTTAAAGTTGCTGCCGTTTTGTGCTTGTAAGCCACCAGCCAGCTCGACATTGTAAGCATATTGATCCTGAAAACCCTTCACCAGCTTGCCCTGAGCCTGGGTAAGGTAGCCATTATCCGCAAAGGCTTTTTCAACGGCCTGACTGTCGGTTTGAGCTTGCTGGAGCAGTTTCTCTTTGGCGGCGCGAAAATCGTTTAAATATTGCAGATTATTATTGGCCATCTGCAAGTCTTGCGCATCAGAAACCAGGCCGTTGCGGTAGGTGGTGTTGAGTTTCTCAACCGTGGCCAGATTGCTTTCAATCGTCTTTTTTAATGCGTTTTTCTGTTGTTCATCACGGGTTAAAAACATCAGCGACAAGTCATTAAGCGCGTTACTTAATGCATTGTTGGCTTTTACTAAATTGTCGAGACTGGGTAATGTGTTAACCATCACATAATCCAGACGATCTTTGGATTGACTTAATAGTTGAAGGCCCAGGCCACCGACGCTAATCAATGCGAGAGTGAATATACTGATAGCAATGGCCAACTTTTTTACGATAGTCATATTGGAATACTCCGCCAGGATGCGCATGGTAAGAAATGTGATGGTTTAACGCATTTTCGATAAACAATCTATTTTAGTTAGATTAAGTGAACATTAAAGAACTTAAGGATTCACTTTTTCTTTATCTTGTCAGGTAATAGCTAAATAGAAAAGAGGGGATGGTAAGTTGATTTTAAGTATGGTGAGCTAACGCAATGCTGTCCGGCGTTATCCAGATAACATCGCCGACATAACCGTTGGGCCTTTATCGTTGAGTCTTTGCGGTGCGAAATTATAACGTAGAAAAAACGTTGAACCGATGTTTTGGTTTTTTTTCTGGCTGTAGAGGCGTATGCCTGAATTCAAAGTTTTGTTTTTAATATTTTAAAATCAATGGATTGAATGAGTGTCATGGCGGAAGGTTACGGGATTATCACCAAATGAACTGAGTGATTAATAAATATGAAACGCTTTTAAATGATGATTATCATTTTTTTATTATCAGTGATATTTGAGATAATGAATGCTCACCAATACCGGTGAGCTAGCCTTTTTTCCAATACGTTCGCTAAATACAGTAACAACAACCTGTACTTTAATATAGGTATCGTGAACATCAGTTGACTGTAACAAAATAATTAAATTAACGCGCAGTTTGAGGGGGATGTATCCATCGGTCAGCCAGCCCGACCATTTACTGAGGTCGGGCATGAAAAAAATAACCTGCGGCCAGCGAATGTAGGCCGATTACGTATCAGGTTGCCTCGATGAGGTTATTCGGCGGTAGGCGGCGTTGCTTCAACGAGAGGAAACCACCCCTGTGCCATCTGGATAACGCCCCACAATTTGTCGGGAATGGCCAGTAATGGCACGCGATCGGCAGCTAGCGCAGTGGCAATCTCGGTTTCCCGGCCTTCGCCTGCGAGCTCGACCCAGGTTGGGTTCATCACCAGGCCTTGCCCAATGGCGACCAGTGATAATCCTGCGCTTAACGCGTTTTCGGCGTCGCTGGGGGTTCGAATCAGGCCCGCTGCGATGAGCGGAATACGCTCTGCGACATGCTCAACAAGTAACTCTGCGGTTGTATGCTCGCCGCTGTAGTCAGCAGGCCTGGCGTTAGGGATGTCAAAGAGCGACGCATGAAGGTAGTCGATGCCTGCTTCAATCAGTTGGTCAATTAACACGTAGCTATCATCGATACGCAGAGCGCCTTCACCGGCCTCTTCTGGCGATAGACGGTAGCCAAGCAAGAAAGGCCGTTTGGCATGTTCAGCAATTACCCGCTGGACTTCGCGCACTATGGCTAAGGGGAAACGCATACGGTTGTCGAGCGAGCCCCCCCATTTATCGTCGCGCTGGTTAAACATGGGCGAGAAGAAATTCTGGATGAGAAAGCCATGAGCACCATGCAACTCGATGCCATCAAAGCCGGCTTCAATGGCGCGACGAGTGGTTTCACCGAAAGCGATGATGAGCGCTTCAATTTCTGTCTCGCTCAGAGCGTGAGTGGTCACTTCAGCGTTATTGAAGGGGCTGGGCGGCACCTGTAATGCACTGGCGCTGACAACGCGCCCATTCGGTACGAGGTGGGGTAAGGCTTTATTGCCTGCGTGGAAAATCTGCAATATAGCGAGAGCACCGCCGCTTTTAGCCGCGTGTGCGAGGCGACTGAGGCTGGGAATGAAGCGATCATCATGACTGGCGAATTCGTCAGTAAAACCGATGCCATCCGCTGTTACGTGCGTACACCCGGTGATTACCATGCCAACGCCGTTGACCCGGGCACGATAGTAAGCCACTTCTTGATCAGAGATAGTGCCATCCGGGTTTGCCGACCATGTGGTCATCGGTGCCATGACGGCGCGATTACGCAGGGTCAGTCCGTTCTTGAAAGCAAAAGGCTGAACCAGCCTCGATGTGGTTGGGGCCATAACGGTAAATCTCCATCAATAAAAAAGTGGGCAAGAACCGGTTGTTAGCCGATGTGGGGCAGTATGGTGCCGAAGGCCCCGAGAGCGTTTGCCGGAAATGGGGTGTTTTTTGCCTGATTTGATGACTTTCTATCTGTCATTCTGTTGTTGGTAAGCAGGAGTGGTAAGCTGAATCAGGGTAATCAAAGTGTAACTCTCAGATTTTATGGGGATAGAGTATGAACGCTCAAGCAAACCTGGACACTGGTGAACTTGCCAGCCTAATAGGTAAAATTGCACAAATCGACGGAGACTATGACACATTGATCCCGGCGCTAAAGCTTCGGCGTTGCAGCTCAACCACCGATCCGAAGCCTTGTATCTACGGTCTTGGCCTTGTCTTGATTGTGCAAGGCAGTAAGAGGATCACTCAGGGAGATGAGGTGTTTGACTATGGTGCCGGGCAATCTCTTATCACCACGGTGGACATGCCTGTTGTCGCGTATGTGACGCGTGCCAGCCACACCGCCCCTTTTCTTGGCATGTGGCTGGCGCTTGACGCGCGCCTCATCGCTCAGGTGGCAGCCGAAATGGAGTTTACGACGCCGCTTCCGATTTCAACAGCCCGGGGAATATCCCTGGTGACACTGGAGCCTGGCTTACAGGATGCGCTGACCCGGCTACTCAGACTGTTGGCCGAACCGTCGCTGATCCCTCTTCTCGCGCCCTTAATTCAACAGGAAATTGTGGTTCGCTTGCTGAATGGTGGGCACGGTGCCAGCCTGCGCCGCCTCGTTGCTATCGGCTCTCCCAGCCAGCAAATTGCCAAAACGATTACATGGATTAAACAGCACTACACGGAAAATATTTCGATGGATGGGCTTGCTGAAAAGGCCCACATGAGTGCGTCCACTTTTCGGCAGCATTTTCGCGCAGTTGTCGGGGTGAGCCCCTTACAATACCTGAAAAACTTGCGCCTGCTTGATGCCCGGCAACTGATGCTCAATGAGCGTCTGGATGCAGGCACGGCCGCCACGCGGGTCGGGTACGAAAGCGCATCCCAGTTCAGCCGGGAATATAGCCGATTATTTGGAAACCCGCCGAATCGAGATATCAAAAGGATGCGCGAGTCCACCCAGATAAAAGATAATCATGGTCACTCACCGGGAAAGCCTATTGTTATAACAACGGGTTTAACCTGATATCGGCAAAGAATCTTATGGATAGTCGTATAGCCAGAGAGGGGGGAGAGGAGGAGAGGAGAGAAGTAACGAAGCCGTTTTAACCCGCTCTGAATCCGCCTTGCCCCCAAGTTTCGAAGCGTGCGTCATTCCTGAATGGCAACGTCATTTGGGCCGGTTTTAGGCGTTGGTGAGCATTTAGGACGGCGGCTATGGCTTTCAATACCCACAGCCGCCGCCGTTGAATTTCTCTGCCCCTAACGAGTCAGCGTAGTGAAATGATGTCTATGAATTAAATGATTGTAACATACTGATATTGCTGAGATAACGCAGTCAGTTGCTGTCTTGCCCGTTACTCATCTTACCGTCAGTTCTGGCGCATACTTATGAACTTATCTTGGTCGTGCAGTATCGGGCAATCTGCCATGCGCCAGCGGCGGGTTTATGTAGCAGAAACAGCTCCTGATAAGCCGATGGCGTGGCGATACCCGTTGCCTTGTTTGTTTCTGTCCCTTCCGTCGCGCTTCGAACGAATGCCCAGTCTGGGCTGATTTGCTCCACTTCCTTTATTTCATATTTCATACTGAAGCCGGTTGTTTCAAATACGCTATTATAGGCGAGCGCAAGCTCATCCTTGCCTATTGACGCTGGCCTGCCTGGCCCCATAAGCACGCCATCATGAGTATAGGTTTCGAGTAAAGCAGGGATGTCGGCACGATTAAATGCAGTCAGATAAGCTACTGTTGCCGCTTCAATTTTCACCAGTTCTTCATTCAATGTCTTACTCATTACTATTCCTCATTCCTCACTAAGTGTACGCGTGTCGGGGCCAACTAAAACTGACCACCGCTTTAGAGTTTTCCCAGTATCCATCCGGCTGTTATGCCAACAGTTTCCGCGTTGGCTCATACTCTGCATGACCCGTTAGGGCTGGGAAACAATGCATCCGCTTAACATAAAGGGGATTGATTAAGTGGACTAGACGCATAAAAATACTTAGCCTTATCATTTAAATGATAAATGGTGTGGAGAGGATGCTTTGCGTCGCGATGAAATTGCAGATCTGACCGCGTTTGTGGTTGTTGCTGAAGAACGTAGCTTTACCAAAGCGGCCCTCCGCCTGGGGATGGCACAATCAGCCCTGAGCCAGATAATTCGCCGTGTTGAGGAACGCCTGGGTCTGCGACTTCTGGCACGCACGACACGAAGTGTTGCGCCAACAGAAGCTGGAGAGCGCCTGCTTGCAAAGCTTGGCCCGATGCTTCATGACCTCGACCTTATGATGAGCTCTCTCGGTGAGCTGCGCGACCGGCCTTCAGGAACGATTCGGCTCACGACGGTGGAACATGCGGCAAAGACAATACTCATGCCTGCCATTGAGCGATTGCTACCAGAAAACCCAGAAATTCAAATTGAAATCAATGTTGACCATGCATTGGTGGACATCGTGGCCAATCAGTTTGATGCGGGCATCCGCCTTGGGGGAGAGATAGACAGGGACATGATTGCTATGCGGATTGGGCCAGACATCCCGATGGCAATCGTTGCCAGTCCGGCCTATCTGGCAAGATTTCCGGCACCCCAAATACCCACTGAGATAGTCAATCATAACGTCATCAACTTCCGGCTGCCAACATCTGGCACAGTAATAGGATGGCGGCTGATGAGTGACGGACGTGAAATAAAAGTTAAAGGTAAAGGACAACTGGTCGTGAATACTGTTGAGCTACTGGTCAACGCAGTGCTTGATGGCCATGGTCTGGGATATATTCATCTTGATCAAGTGCAAGGTTTTATCGATAGCGGAGAACTTATCCAGGTACTCGATAAATTCACACCGGACATACCGGGTTATCATCTTTACTATCCTCATCGCAAGCACCACTCTTCTGCGTTCTCTTTACTCGTAGAAACTCTCCGATATCGCCACTAATCTGTTAGGTATTTTGCGATGGAAATTTTGCTGTATATCGATAAACCGTCCGCCTTCAGCGTCAATCGCTAACTCAAAACAGGATTGTAGCTGTTCCGAAATTCGATTTTTGTCGTGGTCAACAAAATCAGTGCCGAAATGCCACGTCGTAAAAGCGCGCTGAATGACGGTGGCATGCCGTAAGCCTTTCTGTGCGAGCACAAGATAAAGAGCCGGTTTTAATGAGGAATACGGAGGCTGGCATACAAAAAAAGTCCGCCTGAGCGAACTTTTCATGCATGACTTTATGCAGGACAAAATCAAAAAATGCATTCAATGACTTGATTTTGTTAAAAATATGGCGGTGAGGGAGGGATTCGAACCCTCGATACGTTTTCACGTATACACACTTTCCAGGCGTGCTCCTTCAGCCACTCGGACACCTCACCGGGGTTGCTGCCATGCAGCAATGCGGCGCTACTATAGGGAGTCGCCCAGTCACGGTCAAGCAGTATTTATGGCTTTCAACATGCCTGGCTAAGTGTTGAACGAATAAATAGACTTGAGGCAAAAAAAAAGACCACCAGCAAAGAGGTGGTCTTAAATATCATAATGACAACAACCAGACTTAGGCCAGCAGGGATTTGATGAAGCTGGTCAGTTCAGCGTCTTTGCTGTTGGCGAAGAAGTATTCCTGGAATTTCGGGCCGGCGATTGCACCTTTAACCAGATCCTGATCCAGACCTTTCAGGATAGTGATCAGGTCGCGGTAGGTTACTTCTTTCACTGCATCCAGAATTTTTTTGTTACGCTGCTGCGGAACAACGCGATCGCTCGGATAACCACGGCCGCCTTCTTCTTTAAATAACTGGGTAAACAGGTTTTCCAGGTTCAATTCAGCACCCCAGCCGAAACCTTTAGCATACGGCAGAGAGACGGCGTTGCCGTTGTTGATCTGAGAAAACAGATAAGCGTCAGACGGGTCAACAACCAGACCGCAGATAACGCCCGGGAAAGAGTTACATGCGAGCATTGCACCCTGACCAGTACCGCAACCTGTTACGACAAAATCAGCCGCGCCGGAGTTCAGCAGGATGGCAGCCAGAATACCATTCTGGATATAGGTCAGCTGTGCGGCATCTTCAACGGCGTATTGGCCATAGTTGTCAACAGTATGGCCCAGCGGCTCTACGGCTTTGGTCAAGGCTGCTGCGATGATGGCGTTTTTGGCCGCCTGGCTGTTCTCGTTAATCAGTGCAATTTTCATGTTCGTTCCTTTAGTGATACCCACAACGCTATTGTGTGCGGAGAATTACATTTTTTAAAACACTATTTCATTTAGTCCCCCAGTATACCTTGCTCCACTGAAACAGCAAACCACCAGAATTGGGAATTGATCGCAAAAACGTGATGTGGTCGTCGCCAGTGAGGAGATATACGGTTTTGCAAAAGTCGCAGACGGAGTCATGCAAGCAAAGGCAGCGTTGGGTCAGGTGAGCGCAAAACGACGGTGAAACGGCAGGGAAGAAGCGGGCAATGACGCGTGTTCAGTGACATCATACAAGGGTGATGGAGACTCCCGACACGAGAGGTACTGTGCCGGGAGATGAGATTAGAACGTGCTGGTATCTTTAAACAGGCCAACTTTCAGGTCAGTGGCGGTATAGATGAGGCGGCCATCGACCAGCACTTCACCATCGGCAATACCCATGATCAGTTTACGGTTGATAACACGCTTAAAGTGGATGCGATAGGTCACTTTTTTGGCATCTGGCAGGACTTGTCCGGTGAACTTGACTTCACCTACGCCTAATGCGCGGCCTTTACCTTCACCGCCCAGCCAGCCCAGATAGAACCCGACTAACTGCCACATGGCATCCAGACCCAGACAACCAGGCATTACCGGATCACCGATAAAATGGCAACCGAAGAACCACAGATCCGGCTGAATATCCAGTTCTGCTTCCACATAACCTTTTCCATGAAGGCCGCCTTCTTCGGTCATTGAGATGACACGATCCATCATCAGCATGTTACCGGCGGGTAATTGTGGGCCCTGTGGGCCAAACAGTTCACCCCGGCCGCTGGCGAAAAGGTCTTCTTTGGAATAGGAATCGCGTTTATCTACCATGTTTCTATAAGCCCTGTTTTTGTGGAGCACGCAGGTTAGCGTACAGATGTACGCCGAGCAAGTCCGTTACTTCTGGCCCAACCAGTTTGATTAGCGGAAAAACCAAGGGAAACGCCGCCGCTCTTGAGGTAACAGTTGTGCTATACGTTCACGAATCGTCGCCAGCAGGCTTGGCTGTTGCTCGTCATTATACGGAACGCCAGTCAAGATAGTCAGGGCTTCCGCCACAGACTCTACGACGTAAATGTGGAAGGTGCCGTCTTTGACCGCATCAATCACCTCTTGCTGCAGGCAGAGATGCCGTTGATTGGTTGCCGGAATAATGACCCCCTGCTGGCCTGTTAGGCCTCGTCGCTGACAAACCTCGAAAAACCCTTCGATTTTTTCATTCACCCCGCCAATTGGCTGCACATGACCGAACTGATCGACCGAGCCGGTCACAGCTAACTGTTGGCTGATAGGCTGTTGCGATAGTGCGCTGATTAATGCGCTCAGTTCCGCCAGTGAAGCGCTATCACCGTCTACTTCGCTGTAAGATTGTTCGAAGACGATAGAGGCGGAGAAGGGGAGCTGCTGTTCCAGTTCCAGTTCAGCTATCAGGAATGCCTGCATGATCATCATGCCTTTGGCGTGCAGGTTGCCACCTAATTCCGCTTTACGCTCGACATCCGTTAGCTCGCCGTCGCCGGGATGAACGACGCAACTAATACGGGTAGGTTCCCCCACCGTTAGCGGATAGCCGGGGTATTCCAGCACGGACAATCCATTGACCTGGCCGACGACATCCCCCTCGGTTTCGATCAGTATTTGGCCTAATTCGATTTCATCTTGCATCCGTTCGGCAAGATACCCCTCGCGCCAGCGGCGGGTTGTGACCGCGTCGGTAATGGCTTGTGCGGTAATCTCATCTTCACGGGTATAAAGCATCGCATGGTTGAGTTGATGCACTAGCCACTGTGGGCAAAGTGGGACGTTACCCTGATCGCCACTATAGCGCACGGCAAGCGTGAAGAGCTCAGGCCAGGCATCAGCCGAAAGAACCGGCAACTGATGCTCAAGACACAATGCATTGATATACGCACACCAATGCACCATATCTTCCGGGTCAATCAATTGCAGTTGCGATTCAAACTCGCCATAAATCGCCAGCTCGCCAAGTTCCGGCTCAATGTCGTGGATGTCAGCCAGACTGTCGCGATCGCCCAGTATGACCAGACGCAAATCGACAGGCATCGGGGGAATACTGACGGGCAACGGTTTGCCTTCATCTGGCGACAGCCAGTGATACTGCTTGCTGAGGATAATTTGCTTTAGTCTTAGCCACATAAGCGGCTGCGCTAATAAGGTGCGCGCGGTGAGAATTAAGGTTCCGCCGTTTACCTTATGGATCAATCCCGGCTGGAGGCTGACTTGGTCTTGAAAGAGACGCACGCAGCCAAACAATTGCTCTGACTCTATCCACTCTTGGTAAGCGCTATGCTGTGTGGCTGCGAAATTATCATCGGGATACTGTGCCGGGTGACAGCTAATTTGGTGCCCGTTAATCTGATAACGGCAGCCATGCAACGTACCGGATGGCTGTGCTAATTGGTCAATAGCGTGATCAATCAGTGCCAGGTAAGCATCATTCTCTTGTGCTTTCAATAGCATAAAACGAGAAGGCGAACGAGGGTGGCAGAAAATCGTCAGTGCATCAGCAAGACGAGGCTGCACCGTTGCAAACTCGGCGGGAGCAAGTTGAGCTGCCTGAGAGAATAATGTCTGATATGGCGTATGATCGGGCAGTAATTGCTGCCATTCGAGTCGGTTATTGGTCAAAGTATCTGCTGTAATCGTTTAAAGGGAAAGCGCAATTATACAAGAATTCTTGAAGCTGCATATGTGCTGTGCCTCGAGAGAGCAACCTGAGAGCATCTGGTGTAAAGCGCTGAACAAAAAACAATCAGCAAAAGATTGCCTGTTAAGGGCATATCAGGCAACAATGTACGGGTATTCAGCCATGCGACAGGGCCATAACAGAATGAAATATCAGCAGTTAAAAAATCTTGAATCCGGCTGGAAGTGGAAATATCTGGTCAAAAAACATCGTGAAGGTGAACCCATTACACGATTTGTTGAACAGAGCGCGGCAGATGAAGCGGTGGCACAACTGCTGGCGATGGAGAGTCAGCCGGTGAAGGTGCTGGAATGGATGAGACATTTCATGAATCCAGCGCTGGAGAACCGGATGAAGCAGACAATACGCGCTCGTCGCAAACGGCATTTTAACGCAGAGCATCAGCACACTCGCAAGAAGTCTATCGATCTGGAGTTTTTGGTTTGGCAGCGTTTGGCTGCTCTTGCGCAGCGACGCGGCATAACGTTGTCTGACACTATCGTACAATTAATCGAAGATGCTGAATATAAAGAGAAGTACGCCAGTCAGATGTCGGTATTGAAGCATGATCTGGCCGCGATCCTTGAACCCTCGTCAACAAAACAGCCCTCAGCGGTGAAAAGCTCAAATTAAAGCGCGCAGTTTGTTTGGGGCGCCATCGTTCATCGTTAAACGTTGAAGTATGCGATAGTCATCGATAACAAGACGGGTATATGCAATGGCGTCACAGCCGCGTAGACAGTATTGCTATAGCCATAACCACTTTTATCTAAAGGTTATTATTCTCTGATGATTTATTAAAATAACAATAATTAAAAAAATGAAAAAACAAACACGACGGGAAAGCTCAACGGCCAGGTTATCCCGATTAATATTGAAGCCAGAATACGCATCATCCACGAATTATCCCGGCTCATGAGGAGTGTGAATAACATTGAAACCGGGAGCCCAATAAAATACAGGGTTCTTATCATTTCCCACAAATGATGGTGTGACACATTGGTATCCTTATCGTTGTAGGGACTAGTTGTAGGGGCGCGTATTCTATGTTGTTAAAATTTCATTATCAATCAATTAACTAGATATCGATTTATCTTTCTTCAGATTTCTGCCCGGCATGTGCTGATATCAGATAGGCATTGATGCAGAATGTGGGCTGCCTCACGTTATACAAGCGCTCGCTTGACGTACCTGAATCAATGATGCATTAGGGTAAATGTTAATTTTTTGTTTCTCTTGCTGTTTGCGGCACTGAGAAAACGGTTTATTAATGATAATAGATGGAGTGGCTATTTATTTTTGATGGTCACGTCAAAAAAATGTAATGCAGAAAATTCTTATCTCTGTTTTTACTGCGATAAATTACTACGATAAATGTGCTGTTGATGGTCTGGCGGGATAATTTGAGACGTCTGTCGATAACCTGTGGCGCGGTTATCTGTGCCATCTTGTCACCAACGATGTCAGCATGTTGAAGCCATCATTGTGTTTTGGCGCTATAGCACAGTAAGAACATGCTTTTCTGACATTTTTTTGAGGATAAGATGACGGTTATATTAATTTTTTGTTTCACTATAGACTTTGGCGTCATACTGGCATAGCTTGAGGTTTTCCGCTGCCATAAAGGTAACAAAATGAGTGAGATATCAAGTCTATCCCTGAAAATTCCACAGGATCTCAAAGAGAAGATTAAAGCAGCTGCGCTGGAGAATGAGGTTTCCCTTAGCGCTGAGGTTTGTGCTCGTTTGGTGAAGAGTTTTGATATCGAAGAACATGCCCATGATGTGGATGAGGCAGACGCCATTGATAATCAAAATACAGAAGAAATTGTTGAACAGCCGTTAACAGCAAAAGAAATAAAAAAATTACGTCAGTTATTAAAAGGCAAAGGACTCGCCAAGAAAAAATAGTTTTTATTTCTTTCTGTGCCGTGTCCACCGCTATTGGGCACGGTATAATTTCCCGCCCCATAAAATTGCTACATCCCTTTCTACTATAATGTCATGTCGGGCTTGCTCTCTCCGTCGGCGTATTCCTTTTTTTACCTGTTTTCGGGAACGGAAAGCATAATTTTTGTACTTAATGACAAGACGCCTTTTCTTTCATCAGGCTTAACATTATCGCTGTGTTTTTTCTATCCGTTTCCTTGCTTTTAGACATAAAACGATGTCCATTTTTCTTGTATCATGATGGGCATACTATTAACGCTCAGAGCGCTGATATCACCCTTTTACAGGTTATAGTAATGATGGTATTTATTACCTCAATAGGACTCAACGTGCCAGGTGGTATGTGGCGTAACATGGTATCTAACTTGTTGTAATATTTTAGGTTAACAGGTAGTGATGTTGTCATGATACTGATGGCATGATAATGAATTTATAGCATTCCTGGAGAACACTACTCATGGAGGATAATATGAACCCTGTTTTACAAGCGCTATTATGGTCATACCACACAATTGGTTTTGAACCTATGACGGAGAGCTGCGCTCTTAACAATGAGCCATTTTTTGATGGCATATTTATCATACGTCAGTATGCTGAACGTTGATGTTATCAGGTGTTCAGATGCTGAGAGCTCGTTAAGTGAGAACCAGTGAGGCAAGGACAGATGCGCTATCTGTCCGTCGTTATTATCCGGGTTTATACTTAACAGCGCATATGGATGTAACATGTAATTAATGCTGTATTGATTACATGTTATTTATAGGAAGGTCGTCAAAGGGAATTAATGAAGGGGCGTGAAATGAATTTTTCCAATTTTAAAATAGGCTATAGACTCGCGGCTGGTTTCTCATTTGTTATTCTTATGTTGTTAATTACAGGCATCGTGGCGCTAAGTAAATTAAGCGATTTTAACCAAAAAATGAATTACACCGTTTCGATGCTTTATCCAACAACCGCGAAGGGTAATCGACTGATTGATGAGTTAAATAATGCACTGATGGGGCAGCAATTGATATTGATGATGGACTCTAAAGAGGACATTAAAAGGCAAAATGAGGAAACAAATAAGTATTCTGCGGAAATTACCAGCTTGTTGTCGGATCTAACGGCACATGCGAATGATGAGCGGTCGGTCAGCTTATTACGTGATATTCAGAAAATTCGTGCCGAATACGCAGTTTCAGGTAATAAACTCATGGAGCTTGCCAGCCGTGGCGATAAACAGGCCGCCATCACAGAATTACTTCACGTCTCCTTACAGCTACAAAAAAAATATAAAGAGAAAGTCGCTGAATTCATTGACTATCAAGACGACCAAATGGTTCTGGCCAGCCAGAATGTACAGAAAAATTATTTCGACATTAAAATCGGTTTATGGCTGGTACTGATTCTGAGTACCGTGGCGGGGGGCATGATAGCCTGGTGGATGACCCATAGTGTCACACGACCATTGCATGAAGCCTTGAAACTGGCAGAAAGAGTCGCGACCGGCGATCTAACCTTTGAACCAACGGTGTGCCACAAGGATGAAACCGGGCAACTGTTGCATGCGCTATATAATATGAATGACAGCCTGCGTCATATCGTTAGCCAGGTACGCGATGGCGCAGAAACCATTTCATCCGCAGCCTCGCAAATTGCGGCCGGCAATCAGGATTTATCGGCGCGCACGGAAGAACAGGCGAGTTCGCTTGAACAAACGGCTGCTTCTGTTGAACAGTTGACCGCGACTATCAAAAACACAACGGATAACACCAATCATGCTGCGTCGTTGGCGGGGCAGGCTTCGGATATCGTGCGGCAAAGCGGTGACATGATGGCGAATGTCACCCGCGAAATGCGCGAGATTCGTGACGGCTCTACGCGTATGGCCGAGATTGTGAGTGTGATAGACAGCATTGCGTTCCAGACAAATATTTTGGCCCTTAATGCAGCCGTTGAAGCCGCGAGAGCGGGTGAGCAGGGGCGTGGGTTTGCGGTTGTCGCCAGCGAGGTTCGAGCGCTGGCACAGCGTAGCGCCAATTCCGCCAAGGAAATAAAAGCGTTGATTGACAGCTCCGTGCAACGTATTCAAGACGGTATGCGCTTAGTGGAAAGTACGGAGCAGATAATGGGCGAAGTCATTGAAAATGCCCATCATGCGGGAGGCATTATTCGCGAAATCGCGCAAGCCAGCCAGGAGCAAAGTGATGGCATTAACCAGATAAACCTGGCGATTGGACAGATAGATGTGACAACGCAGCAAAACGCTGCTCTCGTCGAGGAATCAGCAGCTGCGGCCTTGTCATTGCAGGAGCAGGCTCAAACGCTGGCGAAAACGGTCAGTGTATTCAAACTGGATGCTCGTACAAACCAACCCATCGGATGGCAGCATCAGCACCACAGCCAGGGGCTGGGCTTGATGAACGTTAGCGAAAAAAACCAGCAGGGCACGCCAAACTGGGCTGCATTTTAGGTTATACCGCATCGCGATAAACCGCAGCATGTGCTGCGGTTTGCAGGATGTCACCGTGGTCAGATTACCGCGCGCAATATGCTATCGGGTACGACGCCAGCGCCAAATATCGATGAGTAAGAAAAGTAACAAGCTTACCCCCATTACCGGCAAACTGAGGGCAAGCATCATTGCGCTTATCAAAATAACCCCTTTTGTCGCGGTTCTCAGCGGTAAAAAGGCGAGCGTTAGCGTTTGCAGGGGATGAGAAATGGCATGATGGCGGGGGCGGCGAATCCACCACATTCTGTATCCCCACACGATCAGCAGGCACAGGCTGAAACCAAAAGCAGCCAGCAGTAGCTGATTGGGCCAACCGAAGAGAATCCCCATATGCGCATCAATTCCCCAGCGGGTTAACTTGGCGGCTAAGGGATAGTCGGCAAAACGAACACGATCAATGACAGTTAGCGTCACCGGATCGATGGCAACGGCATCCACCTGCGTGGGCCATGAGCGGTCTATCTCGCTAACCGTCCAGGCGCGATGGGGTTTTGTCGCTGGTTTGATTTCAATCTTACCTGCATCGATACCCGCCTGGCGGGCAAGAGTCTGTACTTTGTCAAAGGTATCAACGGAGAGCGGCGACCCAGCCGAGGCCGATGTTGCCTGATGCTCAAGATGAAGATTGCCTGTAGCCGGTGATGGTGCGTTTAGCTGGGTGCTTAATGACGGTGTGAGCCAACCAAGCGTAGCACGCAGAGACGCGATATTTTCGCCTGCCCAGCGAGACCATGTCAGGCCGGTCGCGGAAAAGAAGATCAGGCCAAGAGTTAATGTTAACCCGATGACGGTATGTCGCTGGCGCAGACGCATACGTTGCCTGACGGGGCTGTTGCTGGCCGAGCCTGACTGACGATGTAATCTCGGCGTCATTTTTCGGTTTCGATGCCAAATGAACAGGCCGCCGAGCGCGGAAAGCCATAACCAGGAGGCGGCCAGCTCGCTGTAAGCGCGCCCCATCTCGCCGAGAAGCAAATGGCGGTGTAGATAATCCAGCATAGTACGAAATGGTAAAATACCACTGGTGCCATAGACTGTAGCCGCACCGCGAATGTCAAGGGATACCGGGTCAACAAAGACGGCATAACTCTCGGAGGTATTGAGCGAAGGAAGAGAAAACATGACCCGGGTGGTGTAACCCACTGCGGGTGCTGGCCGTACCGCAGAGAGTGTGGCCTGAGGATAGTGCTGGTTCACCGCTTGCATTGCAGCGGTAATTTGTTGTGATAACGGATGTACGGTGCCGGTGTTATCGGTAAATAACCAGGTCGAGTAATACCGCGATTCTAGTTGCGGCGTCAGTACATAGATGGTGCCGGTTAATGCAGCAATGAAAATAAAAGGCCCAACAAACAAGCCGATATAGAAATGTAAACGCATAAATAATCCCAGCAATGCGCTCTGCTGAGAAACCGAATACCCCTTGCCAGATGCTACAGAAGCGGTTGGCATATCAGATGATATTGGTGAGTGGATGGATGATGTTGCCGATGTAGGTACGGACATAGAATCCCCGCTGAAGGCAGAGTGAGTACGTTAACTATCGAAACCGCGTCGATAGTGGTTTGAGAGATAAAACACGATAGGCAAAAGGGCGAGAGCAAAAGGGCTCCCGGCAACACTCGCGTGTGTCAGTGGTGGCGATGCCTCATCGTGTGTTAATGAAAACCGGTGTCAGAGGGGGCGCTCGGGGTTCGGGGAAAATATGCCAAATATCATCGTAGACGGGGCGGTACACGCAACCCTTGCAACTGTATTGCCTCAATGAAACGGCGACAGGAGACAGTGCGCCGACGATGACTAATATCGGCAGATAAGAGAGCAAGAGGCAATACCCGCATGCGCTGTGATCCATTGCCATATTGCTCGAATGGTCATGCGTTACGGTTTGCGGGACGTGCTCTATTGCTGCAAAGGCGTGAGCAGGGTGCTCTGGCGAGCTTTTATGCGAATGTGCGGCAACACGTGTTTCATCGCTATAGGCCGGTGTTTGAACGTGGTGAGTCGTTCGCAGTGATTGCGAAATTGGCGGCGCGAGAAAAATAGCAACAAGCGCTAAAATTCCAATCCAGGCCGCAAAACGTGATTGTCTTAGTTCAAACAAAGACATAAAGCGTTTTTTACGTGGTCGGGAATAAGTTGGGCGCAGGAATACTACCTTAACTACGGGATAGGGTTAAGGAAATGTTGATATTTAATGGCAGTAGGTAAAAAAATTGCGGCAAGCTCTCCATAAAAAGCCAATAGCACACTGCGGCTGACAGAAGTTTCTTGCCACGCTCATCGGGTGAGAGGAGAATTTAGCGCCATATTACCATGGCCTGTATGGGTTTTTTTATCGCGTGAGGCGTGTGGTAATGGTGACTTTGAAAAAACGTTTGCCACCGGAGTGTGGAGAATGTTGTTTAAACGATGAGCTCTTATGATGACGCATTCTTTTCTCAAGTTGTCGGAAAGCTAACTTATCCTTTAATATGGGTTTTAGTTGATTTAGGCACACATACAGGGGGAGATGTGCTGGTTAATAAATTTAAGGTTAAGCCACGTAGTGTATCGCTTCGTTGGATATCAGCCGCAGTTATGTTGTCGCTGACGTCATTGCACGCTTGGGCTTTTTCTATTGATGATGTTGCGCAAAAAGCGGAAAAGCTTGCCGAAAAAGGCTATGAAGCGCCAAAAAGTAATTTACCTGCTCAATTCCGCGATATGAAATTCGCTGATTATCAGCAGATTCGCTTCAACCAGGACAAATCCTACTGGAATGCAGACCAGACGCCTTTCAAACTGCAATTCTATCATCAAGGTATGTATTTTGACGTTCCGGTCAAAATCAATGAGGTGACGGCGACAGACGTCAATGAAATCAAATATTCGACAGATTATTTTGACTTCGGTACCGTCAATCATGACGAAGCGACTGTAAAAGATTTAGGGTTTGCAGGCTTCAGGGTTCTGTATCCGGTGAATAAAGCGGATAAGAACGATGAAATCCTCAGTATGCTGGGCGCCAGCTATTTCCGTGTCGTCGGAAAAGGGCAGGTATACGGCCTTTCTGCACGAGGTCTGGCGATTGATACGGCCTTGCCATCGGGCGAAGAGTTCCCGCGTTTTCGTGAATTCTGGATAGAACATCCAAAGCCTGAAGACAAGCATCTGGTTATTTATGCGTTGCTTGACTCGCCGCGTTCCGTCGGTGCTTACCGGTTTGTCGTCTATCCCGGTAGTGACAGCATGGTGGATGTGGAAGCTAAAGTTTACCTGCGTGACAAAGTCGGTAAACTTGGCGTAGCGCCGTTAACCAGTATGTTCCTGTTCGGCCCGAGTCAACCGTCACCAACCCTGAATTATCGTTCAGCACTGCATGATTCAAATGGTTTATCTATCCACGCCGGTAACGGCGAGTGGATTTGGCGGCCGTTGAATAATCCGAAACATTTGTCGGTAAGCACATATACCATTGAAAACCCTAAAGGGTTTGGGTTATTACAACGAGGTCGTGATTTCTCTGGCTATGAGGATCTGGATGACCGCTACGATCTGCGCCCCAGTGGTTGGGTTGAAACCAAAGGTGAGTGGGGCAAAGGTCGCGTTGAGCTGGTAGAAATTCCGACGGCGGATGAGACTAACGATAATATCGTTGCATTCTGGACTCCAGATACATTGCCTGAAAAAGGCCAGCCACTGGAGGTTAAATACCGTTTGCACTTCACTAAAGACGAAGAAGCGCTGCATTCACAAGAACTGGCATATGTCATGAAGACGATGCGTTCTACCGGTGATGTGAAGCAATCTAACCTGATTCGTCAGCCAGACGGGACGACAGCTTTTCTGGTCGATTTTGTCGGCGAAAACATGAAGAGTCTGGATCCGAATACGCCGGTTGCGTCACAAGTCAGTATTGGTGACAACGGTGAAATTGTGGAAAACAGTGTTCGCTATAATCCGGTCACTCATGGTTGGCGTCTGACACTGCGTATGAAGGTGAAAGACAACAAGCAACCGACGGAAATGCGAGCGGCATTGGTCAATGGTGAAACCACATTGACTGAAACCTGGAGCTATCAGTTGCCTGCTAATGAATAAGTCAACTCCTTCTTCTCTCGATTATATCGAGAAATTACCTCTGCCTGCTGGTCAGGCAGAGGGCCTAAGCGAGATGCTGTCGCAATCTCCGAACGTCTCTTCTTTACACCAATCACTGTCTGATGACAGCGCCGCTGTATCAATGCGCTCACCGGATGATGTGCCATTAGTTTCGGTTCAGCGTCGTCTGGAACTGGCGTGGAAAGAGGGGCTCAATGGCGGTAAACAGCTCGGTAAAGATCGTGAAGGGCGCACTGCATTACAGGCGATGCCGAAGATTGTTCGTGCGTCGATGTTCCCTGACGCCTGGCAGACTAACCCGATGGCGCGTTGGTGGGATAGTGTCAAAGGCAGAGCGAAACCTCTCCGTCATCAGTATAAGACGGCAGAAGAAAACGAAGCGGAAAATCGCTGGCGTAAAGTGGGAACATTGCGTCGCTATATTCTGTTGGTGTTAACGCTTTTCCAGACGGCTATTGCAACCTGGTATATGAAAACCATACTCCCTTATCAGGGATGGGCGTTAATTGATCCTTTTGCCATGGTACATCAGGATGTATGGCGTACGTTGATGCAGCTACTGCCGTATGTGTTGCAAAGCGGCATACTCATCCTGTTTGCTGTGCTGTTCTGTTGGGTGTCCGCCGGTTTTTGGACGGCACTGATGGGATTTTTGCAATTACTGATTGGCAAAGATAAGTACAGTATCTCATCGACAACCGTGGGTAATGAGCCACTCAATCCCGCTCATCGTACTGCGCTCATCATGCCAATCTGTAATGAGGACGTGGAGCGTGTTTTTGCCGGATTACGTGCAACCTATGAGTCAGTTGCTGCTACGGGGCAATTGAGTCACTTTGATATTTACGTCCTAAGCGACAGTAACGATCCCGATATTTGCGTTGCTGAACAGAAGGCGTGGATGGATCTGTGCCGTGAGGTCGATGGCGCTGGCCGTATTTTCTATCGCCGCCGTCGTCGTCGCGTAAAACGCAAAAGTGGCAACATTGATGATTTTTGTCGCCGTTGGGGTAGCCAATACAGCTATATGGTGGTGTTAGACGCCGATAGCGTAATGAGTGGTGATTGCCTGACCTCGTTGGTGAGGTTAATGGAGGCAAATCCGAATGCCGGTATTATCCAGTCTGCGCCAAGGGCGTCAGGAATGGATACGCTGTATGCGCGTTGCCAGCAGTTTGCCACTCGGGTGTATGGCCCGCTGTTCACCGCCGGTTTGCATTTTTGGCAATTGGGTGAGTCCCATTACTGGGGGCATAATGCAATCATTCGCGTAAAACCGTTTATCGAGCATTGTGCATTGGCGCCATTACCGGGTGAAGGCTCATTTGCTGGTTCGATTCTTTCGCATGACTTTGTTGAAGCCGCATTAATGCGTCGTGCGGGATGGGGTGTATGGATTGCTTATGATCTGCCGGGAAGCTATGAGGAATTACCGCCCAACTTGCTTGATGAGTTGAAGCGCGATCGCCGTTGGTGTCATGGCAACTTGATGAATTTCCGGTTGTTTTTAGTCAAAGGGATGCATCCGGTACATCGTGCGGTATTCCTGACGGGCGTGATGTCCTATCTGTCTGCGCCGCTCTGGTTTATGTTCCTGGCGCTGTCTACCGCATTGCAGGTTGTCCATACCTTGATGGAGCCACAATACTTCTTACAGCCACGTCAGCTTTTCCCGGTGTGGCCGCAGTGGCGTCCAGAATTGGCAATAGCCCTGTTCTCGACGACATTAGTGTTGCTGTTCTTGCCGAAACTGTTGAGCGTCATTCTGGTGTGTGCGAAGGGGGCAAAAGCCTATGGCGGCACGTTAAGGCTGTTTGTCTCGTTGCTGATAGAAATGCTCTTTTCCGTACTGTTGGCTCCGGTGCGTATGCTGTTTCACACCGTCTTTGTTGTGAGTGCATTCCTCGGCTGGTCAGTGCAGTGGAAATCTCCCCAGCGTGACGACGATGCCACGCCCTGGAGTGAGGCGTTTGCTCGCCATGGATCGCAACTGTTGCTTGGGTTAGTGTGGGCAATCGGTATGGCATGGCTTGATCTGCGTTTCTTGTGGTGGCTGGCACCGATTGTCTTCTCGCTGATTCTCTCGCCGTTGGTCTCTGTGCTGTCGAGCCGTGCGAATGTCGGGTTAGCCTGTAAACGCAATCAATTACTGCTTATTCCAGAAGAATCAGATCCACCGCGTGAATTGGTGGCGACGGATGAATATTTCCGCCGCAACCGCGAGCGTAAACTGGAGCACGGTTTTATGCATGCGGTGTTTGATCCTTCCATTAATGCGTTGAGTAGTGCGATGGCTACCGCTCGTCACGGTTTTAGTCAGCCTATCGAAGAGATGCGTGAACAGCGTGTGAGTGAAGCATTAGCGCGCAAGCCTCATGAGGTTGATGGTGCGTTGCGTCTGGCATTGCTCAGTGATCCGGTAACACTGGCTCGCTTACATAATCGTTTGTGGAGTCAGCCGGAGCGCTATCAAAACTGGCATGATGCTTATCAGCCGTTAGCCGAGCCTATCATCAAGAACAGCTGATCAATCAGTTCGCTATATAAAAAAGCAACGGTTTTACCGTTGCTTTTTTTGTCAGCGTTAAACCACTTCCCCGGGAGAGATGATTGTTGTTGGCTTTAAACTGTCCCTTTAGGGGAGAGTGCGCAATAAGGCGAGATAGCCGTTATCGCAACAAACGAAAGAGGGAAACGCATCATCAGTGAGTATATAAGGATGGCTCACCTTCTGGTCTGGTTTTAAAGCGCCGATGGAGCCACATGTATTGCTCTGGGGCGAGTAAAATATTCTCCTCAACCAGCTTGTTCATCCAGGCTGCGGTTATCTCTTCGCTATCAAGCGGGATCTCCAGATGTGCCGGACGAATGATCAATTCATACCCTTTAGCATCAGGCAGGCGGCGCGGTACAAATGGCACGATAGCCGGTTTTGCCGCGCGGGCGAGCATATAACTTCCCACGGTCGTTGCGGTTTTTTCGACACCAAACAGCGGTACGAAAACGCTGCTGCGTGGACCATAGTCATGATCGGGGGCGTACCAAATGATTTCCCCCTGTTTCAGGGCCCGAATCATCCCTTTTAGATCTTTTCGATCGAGCATGGATTTATTCGAACGCATACGGCCCCAGGTTTGCAGCCAGTCGAGTAATTTATTGTCATTCGGGCGATAGACACCAATACCAGCGTTCTGCATGCCAAAAATACGCGCACCCAGCTCAAGGGTGAGAAAATGCAAGCCAATCAAAAGAATACCGCGTTTTTGCTCTCTGAGCGGCAACATGTGTTCAATACCACTGATGCTAAACCAACGCGCAACCCGCCAGTCCGGCCAAAACCAGGCCATGCCCGTTTCCATGATGCCCATACCGACAGACTCAAAATTCTTGATAACCTGTTGTGTACGCTCCTGCTCCGACATATCAGGGAAACAGAGCTGCAAATTACGGTGTGCGATTGCAACACGGCGTTTTAATACTCGCATGGAGAGACGGCCAAGCCCCGTCCCAATACGGTAAATGAGCGGATAAGGCAACAGAACGAGCAGGTAAAGCAAAGCAACGCCAGCCCATGTGGCCCAATAGCGGGGGTGTAAGAGTGAGCGATTAAACGAGGGTATCTGTGTCATGGCCTCAGTATCAAAAAAAGGCACTAATGTGCCGAGAGTTAACGGGATAGCCAGGGTTTTTTAAATCTATAGCCTGAAGAAACGTTATCAGGGATGTTATACAAGCGCTATTTTGCTCGTAAATTCAACGTCGTATTTATAATAGCACTTGCTGTGTCAGGTTTTTAACCTTTGATGACATTTGTGATAACGCACTCCTCGCCTTGATGCGAGGAGCCTGCCTCATGGTTGCTCGAACAGTCCTCGAACATAGTGTGGTTCGCTACGCCAAAATTGTGGTGGGACATTGACATGTGCGTTCAGTTTTACAGCCGCATGCCAAGGCCATCTCGGGTTAAATAAGATAGCGCGAGCAAGGGCTGCGGCATCAGCATCGCCGGTAGCGACAATGGCTTCGGCCTGTTCTGGTTCGGTGATCAGCCCGACAGCGATGGTGGTGAGTCCGGTTTCTTGTCGTATTGCTCTGGCAAACGGCACTTGATAATTCGGCGCAGGTTCAATGTGCTGTAAAGGGGAGAGTCCACCGCTTGATACGTGAATAAAATCGCAGCCTAGCTGTTTTAGCATTTTGCCGAGCGTAATGGATTGTGCGAGATCCCAGCCGCCGTTGACACCATCTGTTGCTGAAATACGCACGCCCACGGCTTTATCAGCGGACACCGCTTGTCGAACAGCAAGGTAGATATCACTGAGCAGCCGCAATCGGTTTGACAGGGAACCGCCATACTCATCGCTGCGCATATTTGTGAGTGGTGAAAGGAACTGGTGCAATAAGTAGCCATGCGCGGCATGAATCTCTATCAGATCAAATCCCAGTCGATCGGCACGTTGGGCTGAGGCGGCAAAAGCATCAATCAGATCGTTGATCTGCGCGTGACTCAGCGCAATAGGTGGCAGATCGTCTGGATGATAAGGCTGTGCTGAGGGGGCGACTGTCTGCCAGCCGCCTTGATCGGGCCGAAGGTGCGATCGACCGGTCCAGGGGGTGCGGGTGGAGGCTTTGCGCCCGGCATGGCCCAGCTGTATTCCGAGCGGAATGGTTGAGTGTTTACGAATCGCCTGAATGACTGGCAATAACGCGCGTTCCGTTTCGTCATCCCACAACCCCAGATCGTGTGGAGAGATCCGTCCTTCCGGCACGACAGCCGTGGCCTCAACAATTAATAGTCCTGCCCCAGAATGTGAAAGCGTGCCGAGGTGCATCATATGCCATTCGGTCGCTTTACCGTTATCAGCCGCATATTGGCACATTGGTGCAATGATTATTCGATTTGGCAGCGTCAGATTTCCCAGTGCTAATGGGCTAAACAGCATACTCATAATAATGGCAACTCCTCTACGTATTTGCTGACAGGCAACACACCTGCGATGTCGAATGTGGTGGCACACTGACAGTCAACCACTGACCCTGTATGATATGCAACATCACTTCAACACTATATTAACGCCGTTTATCCCCATTAAAACAGGACAGTACACCATGCCAGTGTTACATAACCGTGTTTCCAATCAGGAATTGAAAGCGCGTATGCTCGCTGAGGTTGAGCCACGCACAACCGTTTCCTTTTATAAATACGTTCAACTGAGCGATCCCCATGCATTTCGTGATGCGCTGTATATTGCGTTGAACGATCTCAACGTCTTTGGCCGTGTGTATATTGCCAGCGAGGGGATTAATGCGCAGATAAGCGTGCCTGCAAGCAAATTTGCAGCATTCCGCACAGTATTGTATCGATCGCACCCCGCGCTGGATGGTGTGCGTCTGAATATCGCGCTTGAAGATGATGGCAAATCATTTTGGGTTCTGCGTATGAAGGTTCGCTCACGCATTGTGGCTGATGGCATCGATGATGAAACGTTTGATGCCACGAAAGTTGGGCAATACCTAAATGCGCAGCAGGTGAATCAGATGGCGGAAGACCCGCAAACCGTATTTGTGGATATGCGTAATCACTATGAATATGAGGTCGGGCATTTTGAAAACGCCATAGAAATTCCCTCAGACACATTTCGTGAGCAATTGCCTATGGCACTGGAAATGCTGGCGGATAAACGAGAAAAGAATATTGTGATGTATTGCACTGGCGGGATTCGTTGCGAGAAGGCCAGCGCTTACATGTTGCATAATGGCTTTCGCAACATCTATCACGTCGAGGGTGGGATTATTGAATATGTCCGTCAGGCGAGAGAAAAAGGCTTACCGCTGAAATTTATTGGCAAAAATTTTGTTTTTGACGAGCGATTAGGCGAGAGGGTGTCCAACGATGTGATCGCTCACTGTCATCAATGTGGCGATCGTTGTGATACGCATACAAATTGCCGTAATCAGGGCTGCCACTTATTATTTATTCAGTGCCAAAAATGCGCTGAAAAATATGAGGGATGCTGTAGTGTGTCCTGCCAGGAGGAAACCCGACTTCCGCTGGAAGAACAGCGAAAACGCCGTCAAGAGCGTGAGGCAAAGATGAAAATATTCAATAAATCAAAAGGTGTATTAAACACCTCGTTGACGTTAGGTATTCCCCCATCGGAGGAGTAATCTGTTCTAAATTATTCTGGCCCTGGATTTATTTCCCGGGGCCATACTTATTTTATAATCCATGCAGGCCTGATTATTTTTGGCGAATACCTTCTACCGAAATAATCAGTTCAACCGTTTGTGACGCTGGGCCAAGATCGGTGTTAATATTAAAATCTTTCAGTTTTATTTCTCCCTCAGCCTCAAAGCCTGCGCGATAGTTTCCCCATGGATCGTTGCCCTGCCCAATGGCTTTCGCGTCTAAGGTTAATGGCTTGGTTACTCCATTTAATGTTAAACTGCCTGTAATTTTTAGCTCATCCCCCTCTTTTTTAACGTCGTGAGAGACAAAGCTTGCCTGTGGATATTTGGCAGTATTTAAAAACTCCGAACTGCGAATATGCTTATCGCGTTCAGCATGGTTAGTGTCTACACTATTGGTATTAATCGTAACACTCACTTTATCTGCTGAGGTGTTGTTTTCATCAAAGGTGAAGACACCGTCAAAATCCTTGAACGTTCCATATAACCAGCTGAATCCTAAATGCTTTATTCTAAACTGAACAAATGCATGCTGACCTTCCTTGTCTATTTTATATTCCGCAGCCTGAGCTGTAGTCGCAAAAGCCAATAATGAAGTCAGGGTAATGCTCAATAGTGTTTTCTTTAACATTGGTTTTTCCTTTAACCCGTTAATGATTAATTAGTATTTCGACCCAACATCCGTTTTAAGGTACTATCACGATCAATGATATGGTGCTTTAATGCTGCTAACGCGTGAAGAATTGATAATATGACGACACTCCAGGCAAAATATAAGTGCAACGTGCCTGCGATATCGGCCTGATCCTTAATACCACTGATTGTGGCAGGAACGGAAAACCAGCCAAAAACTGAGATAGATTGATTTTCGGCAGTTGAAATTAAGTAACCGCTGATTAGAATGCTAAATAAAATTAAATACAGGAATGTATGTGCGAGTGTTGCGCCTATCCGAGTTATAACAGAATAATGTGGCAGTATTTCCGGGGGCGGAGAAACCCAGCGCCATATGACTCGAAAAAAGAGTATCAGGAAAAGTAAAATGCCGATGCCTTTATGTATATCTGGAGCTTTGTGATACCAAGGGTCATAATAACCTAATGCTACCATCCATAAGCCAAGAGCAAACATGCCATAGACTGTCGCAGCTGTAAGCCAATGTAGTAAAATACTGATATATCCATATTGAGTTGACGTATTACGCCAGGCCATAATCGAGTTCCTTATCGAAGATGAATGCCGAAATAAAAATAAACATCCTGCTTCATAAAATCAACAAAATTTTCATAAATATAAATTATTTCTTATATCGATTTAACTAAAGGAATGTTTTTATGATGGTCATATTCAAGTGCGTGAAATATATTAACGGGAGTGATTTGGCTATATTGAAATGTTATCAAATAATAAACTGACTATTAATAGATGCAGGTATAACACCACCCTTTTCGAGTGGTGTTATACAGGATAGCAAAATGCAGAGTGGTGAAAGATTGAAATATTAATGCTTTAGATAATCAAGAGGATGACATTCTTTAGATTCAATTTTGGCAATACCCGCCTCAAGAATAGAGATGAGCTGTTTTGCCACATCGGTCGTTAACCATAGCGTCCGGTCAACGTGAGCCTCATCTGGAGCTTGATCTGCTGTAGAAAGGTAATGCAAGCGGATCATCATGGCGTCATAACTGTCAACAGTGCTGATATCCCAGCCGACGAGCGGGTGCGTCTGAATAATTTCATTGTTTCTGTCCATAAATCCCCCATATTAACTAGTTACTACCGTGAGTGACTAAACGAGGTTTAAGGCGGCTCTTGTCAATGAGCAATCTCAGTATATCTCCGCCAGATTCATTTATGGAAATGAAATGTAAAAAAACTCAAATGAGAAGAGGCACTGTAGTGGGTAGAACAGGGTAAGCATGCCGCTGCCAGCAGTGCCAGAGTGGCGAAAATTCAGCAGATGGACTATCTAAAATCTGGATGAAATATTTTGATGTCCGGTAATGCAAAAACTGACGCCTCCTGCCAGAGGAAGCGTCAGCTCATCAGGCTATTGACCAGTTAAGGCTCTGCCCGGCAAGGAAGGGGATAATCGTGTCATCATCGGCTGTAATTTCATCCGGGAATTGCTCCGGTTTACGATGTAATACAATGGTTTCCTCGTTAATCGGTAATCCATAAAAGCGCGGGCCATTGAGAGAGCAAAAGGCTTCCAATTTATCCAGCGCGTTCATTTCCTCAAAAACAGTGGCATAGGCGCCTAATGCTGCTTGTGCATTAAATACCCCGGCGCACCCGCAAGACGACTCTTTGCGATGTCGGCTATGCGGAGCTGAATCTGTACCGAGGAAAAACTTCTCGCTGCCGCTGGCTACCGCCTGGCGTAATGCCTGCTGATGAATATTACGTTTAAGAATGGGTAAGCAATAGAGGTGTGGGCGGATACCGCCGACCAGCATGTGATTTCGATTAAACATCAGATGCTGTGGTGTAATGGTCGCCGCAACAAACCGATCGGCCGATTGTACATATTGTGCGGCTTCCTGGGTGGTAATGTGCTCAAAAACCACTTTTAATTCAGGAAAGTGCGCACGCAACGGCAGCATTATGCGCTCGATAAAGCGCGCTTCGCGGTCAAAAATATCCACTTCCGGGTCGGTGACTTCGCCATGCACCAGTAATGGCATTCCCAGTTTTTGCATTGCCTCAAGCACCGGGTAGATAGTTGTGATATCTGACACACCGTGGCTGGAGTTGGTTGTCGCATGTGCCGGGTAAAGCTTGGCTGCGGTAAAAACGCCATGCTGATAACCGGAGACAATCTCATTTTTGTCTAATGACTCCGTTAAATAACAGGTCATCAACGGTTGGAAGCGGTCCCCGGCAGGTACAGCCGATAATATACGCTGACGATAGGCTTCTGCCTGTGCGACGGTGGTGACAGGCGGCGTCAAATTAGGCATGACGATGGCTCTGGCAAATACCCGACTGGTATAAGGGAGTACGGCTTTGAGCATCTGATCATCGCGCAGGTGAAGGTGCCAGTCGTCAGGACGACGAATGTTAAGCGTGGTGGGCAACGGGGTCATGACAAGCTCCGACGGTCGATAAATAACGTCCCTGAATCAGGGCGTGATACGGCGGGGAATAAGCATAAGCGGAAAAAGTGGTGAATGCATCCGTTTGTTGTGAAATGGTTGAAATTAACCAAAGCTTGGCGTTTTATGGTGGGATAGGTTGTTAATTCAAATCAATGGAGAGTAGGGATGGAAATTCGTATCGTTGCCAGTGTGCAGGCTAAACCGGAATATGTTGAAGATGTTGCCGCAGCCGTTCGTCATGTTGTTTCGCCGAGCCGCCAGGAGGAAGGCAATTTACAGTATGAGTTACATGAGGAGTTGAATAAGCCGGGGTCATTCGTCTTTTTTGAGCGCTGGAAAGATCAAGAGGCAATTAAAACTCACGAGCAGACCATGCATTTTCAGGCATTGGTATCCCAACTGGAAGGTAAAATTGAAGGGATGGAGATTAAGTTTCTCAATGCCGTAGCCTAAATAATGAAGCCTGCGCATGCAGGCTTCAGGTCTTACAGTCATCAGCCCGTTGGGGCTGATGTTATTTACAACACAGGGCGTGTTGCAGGAGCGCTGGCGTGGTGTTCCGCAGCGTGTCCGCCGGCAGAACCTTTGCCATCAAACGCAAATGCCGGTCGCTGCCAGTCACTTACACGAGGTGCTTCGGGTACGTAAACCGGTGCGGGTGCCCGAGTCATTGGCGCGCTGGCATAATGCGAACCATGGTGCGGACGCGCATTAACCACCGCCGTTGGCGCTGTCTGGGGAGCCGGTTGTGTGTTGTCGCGATCAGCGTTCTGTTCCACCTGGTGTTCCACCTCAACAGGGGCAGGCGATGTTATCTCCGCTTTTACTGTCTCAGGTTGATCAACAGCAGCCATAGCCGATGTCTCGGGTTCCTCTGACGAACGACTCTCGCTTACCGGTGCTATCGAAACAGCATCAGTGCCAGAGGCTGCTGTGGCAACGGAGGCATCCGCTTGCTGGTTGGCCTGCGCATCTTTGCCGTGCTCCTCTTCAGATAGGGTACTGACCTGCGTGGTCTGCTGAGTCGGCGCTGGCTGTGTGGCCGGTGATGCTTCGGCCTCAGTCATTGACGGCGCGGCTGATTCGCTTTCAGCGATGGCTGTTGCTGCCTGGGTCAGTTCATCTGCATGTGCGGGCGCGACGACGGCTGCTTGCGCGACTACAGACGGTATTCCCTGTTCTGTGACCGGCGTATCCAACGCGTCAGGTGCCGCAGTTGGCGTTATTTCCTGTTGCTGAGGCTGACTTACCGGATAACGAACCCATACTTTACCGGATGCCATTTCAGGCGAAGCCGACGCTTGCGCTAATGGCATCGGCGATTGGGCCGGGTAACGCTCATCACGATAGCGACGACGGCGCTGACCACTCACACGCAGGTGGCGCGGCGAGCGACGCGAACGACGCGGCAAACCGTTTTCACGGCTGTTTTCAGCGTTGTTGGTCTCGCCCTCTGCCTCGGCACTTTCCACTGGTTGTACGGCGGCCTGTGCGACAGGTGGCAGCAGAAGAGCATCAGACTGAGGCTCGGATAACGGTTGTGCAACGGTGTTAACCGCCGTACTTTCCCCGTCTTGCCCCCGGACTTTCTGCGTTAACTGACGACGTTGGCGGCGTGGCATGACCGGTGCGGGTTTTTCCTGCTCGGCGGCTTGAACCTCTTCTGCCTCGGTGTCCGTCAGCGCGGTGTTCAGCTCTTTTACGTCGCTCTGTGCCTGGCGTTTTTCTTCCTGACGGCGACGTTGACGCTCTGCACGCTGATCGCGGCGTTGTTCATCACGCGCGGTGCGATCGTTAAGCTGGGAATCATCCTCGACCAGTGCTGAATCTGCGACGGCATTTTGCGGCTGTGGGCGCTTGTTACGACGTTGCTCATCGCGCTCACGCGGTTCACGCGGTCGATCGTTGCTATTATTGCGTTCACGACGGTTAGGCTGGCGACGGTTATTGCGGCGTTCTTGCTTCTGCTGTTGTTCGCCAGATTCTGCCGTCTCTTCGGTTGCTGCCTGCGGTTTATCGTGTTCGGCGGAACCAAAAAGCCCTTTCAGCATACCAACGACGCGGCCGAACAGACCTTTTTCTTTGGTAACCGCGGTGGTTTCAGGTTGATTGGCCGACGACGGTGTCACCGCTGCGGGTTGATTTTCGCTTGGCGGCGTGTCAGGCATGGCAAACGAAACCAGCGCGGGCTGTTCAGGCGTGCGACGTTCTGCGGTTTGTTCCTCTGTTGACGGCTGGGCTTCCGCTTCCAGCAGTTGAGGTAACATGTAGCTTAATGTCTGCTTCTCTTCGCCTTTTCGCACGCGCACTACGGCATAATGCGGCGTTTGCATACCATCATGCGGTACGATAATCGCTTTAACGCCACCTTGACGTTTTTCAATGGCATTGACGGCTTCTCGCTTCTCGTTGAGCAGATAAGAGGCGATAGGCACAGGCACAATGGCATGAACCTCACGGGTATTTTCCTTCAGCGCTTCTTCTTCAATTAAGCGCAGAATAGACAGCGACAGCGATTCATTATCACGGATAGTGCCAGTACCATTACAACGAGGGCAAACGTGATGGCTGGATTCACCCAGCGAAGGGCTGAGGCGCTGGCGGGACATTTCCAGTAGGCCAAAGCGTGAAATCCGGCCTATTTGGATACGGGCTCTGTCTTGTCGTACCGCATCGCGAAGCCGGTTTTCAACTTCACGCTGGTGGCGAACGGGCGTCATATCGATGAAGTCGATGACAATCAATCCGCCCAAATCGCGCAGACGTAACTGACGCGCAATTTCATCGGCAGCTTCAAGGTTGGTGTTAAATGCCGTTTCTTCAATGTCGCCGCCGCGCGTTGCACGGGCGGAGTTGATGTCAATCGCCGTTAACGCTTCGGTACTATCAATAACAATCGAACCACCGGAAGGCAGACGTACTTCACGCTGGAAAGCGGATTCGATTTGCGATTCAATCTGATAATGACTGAAAAGCGGAATTTCACCGGTATACAGTTTGATTTTACTACTGAAATCCGGGCGACCCAGCGCAGCAATATGCTCTTTGGCCAGTTCGAGAATTTTGGGGTTATCTATCAGGATTTCACCGATATCGGGGCGTAAGTAATCGCGAAATGCACGAACGATGACATTACTTTCCTGATGGATGAGGAAGGGAGCCTGGCGACCTTCAGCCGCTTTTTTGATGGCTTCCCAGTGTTTTAGACGAAAGGCTAAATCCCATTGCAGTGCGTCCGCTGATTTACCTACACCGGCGGTACGTACAATCAGACCCATTCCTTCAGGCAATTCCAGCGAGCCAAGCGCCTCTTTCAATTCGGTACGGTCATCGCCTTCGATACGGCGAGAGATACCGCCAGCACGAGGGTTATTCGGCATCAGCACCAGATAACTACCCGCCAGGCTGATAAAGGTCGTTAATGCCGCGCCTTTGTTGCCGCGCTCTTCTTTATCCACCTGAACGATAACTTCTTGCCCTTCGCGCAGCACATCCTTGATATTCGGACGTCCGTGAGCGTTGTAGTGGCTGGGGAAGTATTCACGTGCAATTTCTTTGAGGGGGAGGAAACCGTGCCGTTCTGCGCCATAATCGACAAAAGCGGCTTCAAGGCTGGGTTCTATGCGGGTGATTTTGCCTTTGTAAATGTTTGCCTTTTTCTGCTCATGGCCAGGGCTTTCAATATCCAAATCATACAGCCGTTGACCATCAACTAAAGCAACACGCAACTCTTCCTGCTGAGTCGCGTTAATCAACATTCTTTTCATCGTACTTAACTCGTTATTTTTACTTGCATTATTGATAAGAGCTGCGGATGAACGCGGTGCATGACCGGAGGGGACCGATGGCCTCGTGTCTTATCGCAGGGGCGTCAACCTCACGGCTGTCGCCTGCATAGAGGCGCATGTTTCGGTAGCCTGCATTTCCTGGTGGAATACAGCGCATTTACTACGGGAATAGCTTCTGAAAATACGTTGCCAGATCTGATTCCATATGCCGGCCAAGCTGCCAACTGCAGCTCGCTAACTGCCTGATTATTCAATACGTCTTACGCCATTGCTGCGTTTATGAGTAATCCGGCAAAGATAATAATTCCGCAATTTCCCTTGTTTTATCGGAAATCAGCACGGAAAGCCAAAGCATTATTCCATTGCTGATACATCAATAGCAAGGTGACTTTGCCTGCCTGAATAAAGATTATTGTGCTGTTTTTAATCAAACTGATACATCTTGATGCTAATGACAGGGCGAATAATCGCAGCACACTATTTCTATAACACAGAATCTCTATAAGACAGAGCGACAGTTAAGCATAGAAAAAGATGTGGCGCTATCGGTGCGTGCTCTTTAAAATTCGCTCCCATGAAAACAGAGAACCCAACCGTACAGTTTCTGACAATTTCCGCCGAGGAATCAGGTCAGCGAATCGACAATTTTTTGCGCACCAAATTGAAAGGTGTGCCGAAAAGCATGATTTATCGCATCTTACGTAAAGGTGAGGTGCGGGTGAATAAAAAGCGCGTCAAACCGGAATACAAATTGCTGGATGGCGACGAGCTACGCATCCCTCCCGTTCGCCAGTCAGAACGTGAAGAAGCGCCGGTTTCCGCAAGCCTTGGCAAAGTGTCTGCGTTGGCCGAGTGCATTTTATTTGAAGATGATTATTTGTTAATCCTCAATAAGCCTTCAGGAACGGCAGTCCACGGTGGAAGCGGCCTGAGCTTTGGCGTCATTGAGGGATTAAGGGCGCTGCGCCCCGATGCGCGTTTTCTCGAGCTCGTGCATCGGCTCGATCGCGACACGTCGGGTGTGTTGCTGGTGGCAAAGCGGCGCTCGGCGTTGCGATCTTTGCATGAGCAATTACGCGGCAAAGGCATGCAGAAAGATTATCTGGCGCTGGTGCGAGGGCAGTGGCAGTCACACTGTAAGACGGTTCAGGCTCCTTTGCTGAAAAATATCTTACAAAGCGGTGAGCGTATTGTGCGTGTTAACAGTGAAGGGAAGCCGTCTGAGACGCTGTTCAAAGTCGAGGAGCGGTTTGACTGCGCAACGCTGGTACGCGCCAGTCCGGTAACAGGACGTACTCACCAGATTCGTGTGCATACACAGTATGCGGGCCACCCTATTGCATTTGATGATCGCTATGGCGACAGAGAGTTTGATGCTCAGTTAGTTGATACCGGGCTCAATCGCTTGTTTCTTCATGCACAGGCGCTGCGTTTTGAACACCCACACACGGGGGAAACGGTGCGGATTGAGGCGCCGCTAGACCCGATGTTGCGAAACTGCCTGCGTCTATTACGTCAGCGCCAGCAATAAGGCGTGACTGCTACACATTCCGGGTACGGGCCCGGAGTGTGTAGCATTTCTCGTATACCGGCACTGATGAGTGCTCAGGGTATCAACGGGTTAACCCCTTCATTGCGTAGTAGCTCCAGCAACGCTATCAGTGGCAAGCCGACCAGCGTGTTGGGGTCTCGCCCAACCAGCTTGTCAAATAGCGTGATACCTAGTCCTTCACTTTTAAAGCTGCCTGCGCAGTCGAACGGTTGGTCTGTATCGACGTAATGGGCAATTTCTGCTGCACTGAGCGTGCGAAAATAGACGTCAAAAGGTTCGACAATGCATTGCAGACGTCCGGTTGCGCTGTTGAGCAGCGCTAATCCGGTATAAAAAGTTACGCAATGGCCGCTGGCCAGGCTTAACTGACGAATCGCGTTTTCTCTGGTGTGGGGCTTTCCGGCGATATGCCCTGCCAGAACACAGACCTGGTCGCTGCCAACGATAAGATGGCTGGGATAGTCAGTGACCAGCGACCGGGCCTTATTCGTTGCCAGCCGTTGCACCAATTCACAGGCATGTTCGCCGTCTATTGGCGTTTCATCGGCATCGGGTCGGGCACAGTGAAAAGGTAATCCGAATTTTTGCAACAGAGACTGGCGGTAAGCGGACGTCGATGCTAGCACGAGTGGAAACATGGTTAGATTGCCTCAGTATCGTTTTCTGCGCAGCCAGCATCTTATCGTCCTTGCGGCTGTTAGACGGCCGCGATTGCTGCCAGCTGACGCAGAATCAGTGTGGTATATTTCAGAAAGGCATTTTAAACTGAGCCGCGCTCAGGAAGCGAATCACGGCAGGTGGCAGTAAATTTTCGGGGAAAGTCCCCCCGCTGACCACCTTTTTCTTTGACTCTCCGTCGTTACGACGTTAATATGCGCGCCCTATGCAAAAGGTAAAATTACCCTTAACCCTTGATGCGGTTCGCACTGCTCAAAAGCGTTTAGATTATGTTGGTGTCTATGCCGCTGAACAGGTGATGCGGGTTGCCGAATCAGTGGTTAGTGTGGACAGCGATGTAAATGCGACGCTATCGTTCAACATTGACAGTCAACGGCTGGCAGTGATTGACGGACACGCTGACGTAACGGTGACGTTATTGTGTCAGCGCTGTAGCAGGCCTTTCGAACATCAGGTACACACCACGTTCTGTTTTAGCCCGGTCGTCAATGATGAGCAGGCTGAAGCCTTGCCGGAAGCATATGAACCTGTCGAAGTGAATGAATTTGGCGAGGTTGATTTGTTGGCGATGATTGAAGATGAGTTAATTCTCTCTTTGCCCATTGCGCCGGTGCATGATTCTGAACACTGTGAAGTGTCCGACGCGGATTTGGTATTCGGTCAATTACCCGCCGAGGCGGAAAAGCCGAATCCATTTGCCGTATTAGCCAGTTTAAAGCGTAAGTAATTAAGGAGTAAGGTCCATGGCCGTACAACAGAATAAACCTAGCCGTTCCAAGCGTGGTATGCGTCGTGCTCACGATGCGCTGACCACTTCTGCAGTATCCGTAGATAAAGTTTCTGGCGAAACCCATCTGCGCCACCACGTCACTGCGGATGGTTACTACCGCGGTCGCAAGGTTATTGCTAAGTAATTCCTGCGATTTAGCAAGGAAAAACTTTGACGCGCCTAACTTTGGCGTTAGATGCAATGGGCGGGGACTTTGGTCCCTGCGTCACAGTGCCTGCATCATTGCAGGCACTGGCTTCTAATCCAGATCTCCATCTGTTGTTGGTGGGTGATCCTTCTGCGCTTACCCCGTTACTTGCCAACGTCGATTCTTCCCTACTTTCCCGTTTGGACATTGTCCCTGCCGAATCGGTGATTGCGGGTGATGCACGTCCATCTCAGGCTATCCGCGCCAGTCGGGGAACATCCATGCGCGTTGCTTTGGAGTTAATCCAGGAAGGGCGGGCGCAGGCGTGCGTAAGTGCAGGAAATACCGGCGCGTTGATGGGGCTGGCGACGTTACTGATCAAACCCGTTGACGGAATTGATCGCCCCGCATTAGTTACATTATTGCCGCATCAACAACACGGAAAAACGGTTGTACTGGATTTAGGCGCTAATGTGGGTTGTAACAGCGCCATGCTGGTGCAATTTGCCGTAATGGGCGCCGTCATGGCGGAGCAAGTGCTGGGATTAACGCGCCCACGCGTGGCATTACTGAATATTGGTGAAGAAGAAAGCAAAGGGCTTGGCAATATTCGAGATGCGGCGGCACAGCTAAAAATGATGCCAGCAATCCATTATATCGGTTATCTGGAAGGCAATGAGTTGCTGACGGGTAAAACGGATGTCATGGTCTGTGACGGTTTCGTCGGAAACGTCACATTAAAGACGATGGAAGGTGTTGTGCGGATGTTTTTGTCCTTGCTGAAACCCTCTTCGGGCAGGGGCGTTGGGCAACAAACACCGTCATGGTGGTGGCGTTTTTTGGGTCGCTGGTTGCAAAAACGTTTAGCAAAACGCTTTGGACACCTGAACCCTGACCACTATAACGGTGCATGTCTGTTAGGATTACGTGGAACTGTCATAAAAAGCCACGGTGCAGCAAATCAAAATGCATTTGCTATGGCGATTGAGCAGGCGGTGCAGGCAGTGCAGCGGCAACTTCCCGAGAAGATTGCGTCGCGACTAAAGGCTGTATTACCCAAGAGTGACTAAGCGTACATGTATACAAAGATTATCGGAACGGGCAGTTATTTACCCGCGCAAATCAGGACGAACGCTGATTTAGAGAAAATGGTGGACACGTCGGACGAGTGGATTGTTACTCGTACCGGTATTCGCGAACGCCGTATCGCCGCGCCTGACGAGAATGTTGCGTCTATGGGATACCGTGCTGCGCAGAATGCACTCGAAATGGCCGGCGTGGATAAAGAAAAGGTGGGGTTGCTGATTGTCGCGACCACATCGTCCAGCCATGCGTTTCCCAGTTCGGCATGCCAAATCCAGCAGATGTTAGGGATCAAGGATACCATAGCCTTTGATCTTGCGGCTGCCTGTGCGGGTTTTACGTATGCGCTTAGTGTTGCTGACCAATATGTAAAAAGTGGTGCGGTAGAATACGCGTTAGTCATTGGTTCCGATACGTTGTCGAGAACGTTAAACCCTGAAGACAGAGGCACGTTAATTCTGTTTGGCGATGCCGCTGGTGCTGTGCTGGTTGGGCGCTCGGAAGAGCCCGGAATCCTGTCTACCCATCTGCATGCTGATGGTCGCTATGGCAATTTATTGGCGTTGCCGTATGCCGATCGCCATACCGATGAACCGCAATCTGCCTACCTGTCAATGGCGGGTAACGAAGTCTTTAAAGTGGCTGTAACGGAACTGGCGCACATTGTTGAAGAAACGTTGAATGCTTCAGGGCTGGATAAGAGTGAACTGGACTGGCTGGTTCCTCATCAGGCTAACTTGCGCATTATCAGCGCCACGGCGAAAAAGCTCGCGATGGGAATGGATAAAGTGGTCGTGACATTAGACCGGCATGGCAATACGTCAGCCGCGTCGGTTCCTTCCGCGCTGGATGAAGCCGTGCGTGATGGTCGGATTCAGCGAGGCCAGCTAATTTTGCTGGAAGCGTTTGGTGGTGGTTTCACCTGGGGCTCCGCTCTGATTCGTTTTTGATTACTCAGGACTGATTGTTATGACGCAATTTGCGATGGTGTTTCCCGGTCAGGGTTCCCAGACAGTGGGGATGCTGGCAGAACTGGCTGAACAGTTTTCGATTATCAAGGAAACTTTTGATGAGGCCTCTTCGGTACTTGGCTATGATTTGTGGCAGCTTGTTCAGCAAGGGCCGGCAGAAGAGCTGAATAAAACCTGGCAAACCCAACCCGCTCTGCTGAGTGCTTCGGTTGCGCTGTGGCGAGTCTGGCAGCAGCAGGGTGGTAAATTACCGGCGTTGATGTCTGGCCATAGTCTCGGTGAATACTCTGCGCTGGTGTGTGCCGGTGTGATGGATTTTAAACAAGCCGTCGGTCTGGTGGAGTTACGTGGCAAACTGATGCAAGAAGCGGTTCCTGAGGGAACGGGCGCAATGTATGCGATTATCGGTCTGGATAACGCCGCTATCGCTCAGGCTTGCGTTGAAGCGGCACAGGGCCAGGTTGTATCACCGGTCAACTTTAACTCACCGGGGCAGGTGGTTATCGCGGGTGACAAAGCCGCAGTAGAACGCGCTGGCGCTGCTTGTAAAGCTGCGGGTGCAAAACGCGCGCTGCCGTTGCCTGTCAGCGTGCCCTCTCATTGTGCGTTGATGGAGCCGGCTGCGCGTAAACTGGCTCTGGCGCTTGAGGATATCACCTTTAATACGCCAGCCATTCCGGTGGTAAATAACGTAGATGTGCGTGTTGAAACCTCTGCGCAAGCTATTCGTAGCGCGCTGGTACGCCAGTTGCATAGCCCGGTTCGCTGGACGGAATGTGTCGAATACATGTCTGCGCAGGGCGTGACCTCGTTACTGGAAGTTGGGCCAGGTAAAGTATTGACCGGACTGACGAAACGAATCGTTGATAGTTTGACGGCCGCAGCGATTAATGATTCTGCTTCCTTATCCGCAGCGCTTGAACAATAAAACGGTGAAAATGATGAGTTTTGAAGGAAAAATTGCCCTGGTCACGGGCGCAAGTCGCGGCATTGGCCGTGCAATCGCTGAAACATTGGCGGCTCGTGGTGCGACCGTGATTGGTACGGCGACCAGCGAGAAAGGCGCTGCGGATATCAGCGAATGGCTGGGGCCGAAGGGTAAAGGATATGCATTAAACGTCACCGATAGCGCGTCTATCGAGAGCGTATTAGCCAGCATCAAAGAAACGTTTGGGGATATTGATATTCTGGTGAACAATGCCGGTATCACTCGTGACGATCTGATGTTGCGTATGAAAGATGACGCCTGGCAGGAAGTGCTGGACACTAACCTGAGTTCCGTTTTCCGTCTGTCGAAAGCGGTATTACGCGCTATGATGAAAAAGCGGTTTGGCCGCATTGTCACCGTTGGCTCCGTTATTGGTTCTCGAGGCAATGCCGGGCAAGCGAATTACGCTGCTGCTAAAGCGGGGTTGGTGGGTTTCAGTAAGTCGCTGGCGCAGGAAGTGGCGTCGCGTGGCATTACGGTGAACGTAGTGGCTCCCGGCTTTATTGAAACCGATATGACGCGGGCGTTGACAGAAGAACAGCGGGCGGGCATTTTGACGAATGTTCCTGCCGGCCGTTTGGGTGATGCCAAAGAGATCGCCAGTGCTGTGGCGTTTTTAGCCTCTGATGAGGCGGGTTACATTACCGGTGAAACATTGCATGTCAATGGTGGCATGTATATGATCTAACAAGTACCACCGTAATTTGCGTTAATTTGCAGCGAAAACTGCAAAAAGCACAAAATCTTGGTTCGACCAGTCTTGATTTTGTTGCATCTTTTTCAACATTTTATACACTACGAAAACCATCGCGAAAGCGAGTTTTGATAGGAAATTTAAGAGTATGAGCACTATCGAAGAACGCGTTAAGAAAATCATCGTTGAACAGCTGGGCGTTAAGCCGGAAGAAGTCGTGAACAATGCCTCTTTCGTTGATGACCTGGGCGCTGATTCTCTTGACACTGTTGAGCTGGTAATGGCATTGGAAGAAGAATTCGATACCGAGATTCCAGACGAAGAAGCTGAAAAAATCACGACTGTTCAGGCAGCCATTGATTTCATTCAGGCTAATCAGCAGTAATCGAACATATCTAGGCGGTCGCTCGACCGCCTAAGTTTTCTTCTACCTCAGAATCATTTTTTCCCTCCCTGGAGGATAAGCGTGTCTAAGCGTCGAGTAGTTGTGACTGGTCTTGGCATGTTATCTCCTGTCGGCAACACAGTAGAGTCAACCTGGAATGCTTTGCTTGCCGGTCAGAGTGGTATCAGCTTGATTGACCATTTCGATACTAGTGCCTATGCAACGCGTTTTGCTGGCTTAGTAAAGGACTTTAACAGTGAAGATTTCATCTCGCGCAAAGAAGCGCGCAAGATGGATGCCTTTATTCAATACGGAATTGCAGCAGGCGTTCAGGCTATGCAGGATTCTGGCCTTGAAGTCACGCCTGAGAATGCGGGCCGTATCGGAGCCGCTATCGGGTCGGGTATTGGTGGTCTGGGGCTGATTGAGGAAAACCATGGCGCGCTGATGCATGGTGGCCCGCGTAAAATCAGTCCGTTTTTTGTTCCTTCAACCATTGTAAATATGGTGGCAGGTCATCTGAGCATCATGTTTGGTCTGCGTGGCCCAACGATTTCTATCGCTACAGCCTGTACATCCGGTGTGCATAATATTGGCCATGCGGCACGTATTATTGCGTACAACGATGCCGATGTCATGGTGGCCGGTGGTGCGGAAAAAGCCAGTACCCCGTTAGGTGTAGGCGGTTTTGGCGCGGCTCGCGCTTTATCAACCCGTAATGATAATCCGCAGGCGGCGAGTCGCCCCTGGGATAAAGATCGTGACGGTTTTGTGCTGGGAGACGGTGCCGGTATCCTGGTGCTCGAAGAATACGAGCATGCCAAAAAACGCGGGGCAAAAATTTATGCCGAAATCGTTGGTTTTGGCATGAGCAGCGATGCTTATCACATGACGTCACCGCCGGAAGATGGTTCAGGCGCTGCGTTGGCGATGGTAAATGCACTGCGCGATGCTGGCATCACCACTGAACAGGTTGGGTATATTAATGCCCACGGTACGTCAACGCCTGCGGGTGATAAAGCAGAAACACAGGCCGTGAAATCGGTATTTGGTGCACAAGCCTCGCGCGTGCTGGTGAGTTCAACCAAATCGATGACTGGCCACCTGCTGGGCGCAGCAGGCGCAGTGGAGTCGATTTTCAGTATTTTGGCATTGCGTGATAACGCTGTTCCGCCGACGATTAACCTGGATAATCCCGATGAGGGATGCGATCTGGACTTCGTTCCTCATGAGGCGCGCCAGGTGAGTAATCTGGAGTACACGTTGTGTAACTCATTTGGTTTCGGCGGTACCAACGGCTCTGTGGTGTTCCGCAAAGTCTGAGGCGTTGTATCCTGAAAGAGCCCGGTGATGCCGGGCTTTTTTTTGCCTGCCTCATATCAGCAAGTAAGTTTTTGCCAACCGTGCAGGCGGCAGGCGCGTATGGGCAGCGAGAGGCGATAGAGGCGATAATGTGGTGGATTAACGGTAAAGCGGAGCAGTACCTGCCGGTTTCAGACCGCAGTGTACAGTTTGGCGATGGGTGTTTTACCACGGCCCGGGTGGTTCAGGGGCGTATCGTGTGGCTGGAGCGACATATTCAACGCTTGCAGCGAGCTGCCCAGCAGTTATTGTTGCCTGATGTTGATTGGTCACAATTACGTGCTGAAATGGAGCGCGCTGCGCAGGGGCGAGACGAGGGCGTCGTCAAAGCGGTGATAAGCCGTGGCAGCGGTGGCCGAGGTTATAGCACCGCAGGGTGCCAGCAGCCGGTTAGAATCGTGATGCAGGCGGACTATCCCCGGCACTATAGCCGGTGGCGTCAGGAAGGCATCAGCCTGGCCCTCAGTCCGGTGCCGTTGGCGCAAAATCGCTGGCTTGCCGGTATCAAACACCTTAATCGGCTGGAGCAAGTGCTCATTCGCACGCACCTTGAGCGCGCCGGGGCTGATGAGGCGCTGGTGCTTGACACTTCGGGGGCGCTGGTGGAATGCTGTGCGGCCAATTTGTTCTGGCGCAAAGGCCAGCAGGTGTTCACACCGGATGTGTCACTGGCCGGTGTTGATGGTGTCGCTCGCCAGCATATTATGGCCCGCTTGCAGACTTCCGCTTTTACCGTGCAGGTGGTTTGTGAACCGCCAGAGACATTGGCTGATGCCGATGAGGTCGTGGTGTGTAACGCATTGATGCCGATTATTCCGGTGAATCAAGCACATAACTGGTGTTATCGCTCACGAGAGTTGTATGACTTTCTGAGCCCTTATTGTGAGTCATAAGCGGTCATGAAGAAAATAACGTGGGGCCTTGGCATTCTTCTTGTGTTAGCGGCCGGTGCGTGGTGGGGCTGGGGGCAGATCCAGCGTTTTGCCAGCTCTCCGCTGGCTATTGATAAGGAAACCCTTTTTACGCTTCCCGCCGGAACAAATCGTGAAGGACTGAAAGATCTGCTGGTGTCGCAGCATATCATTCCTGACGGCGGTAGCCTGTTACCGCTCCTGCATTTGGAGCCGGAGCTGGCAGCGTTTAAAGCCGGTACTTATCGCGTCACCCCGGCGATGACGGTTCGTGACATGCTGGCATTACTTGCCAGCGGCAAAGAAGCGCAGTTTTCCATGCTATTTGTCGAAGGATCGCGCTTTAAAGAGTGGCTGGAGATTCTCAAAAATTCACCCTACCTGAAACATACGTTGGAAGATAAAACGCCGCAGGACATTGCGGATAGTATCGGCCTAAAGGATACGCCAAACCCGGAAGGGTGGTTTTACCCTGATACCTATCTGCATACGGCTGGCATGAGCGATAAATCCGTGTTGCAGCGCGCACATCAACGTATGGCTAAAGTGCTTAATGAGGTGTGGCAAGGTCGTGCTGAAGGCTTGCCCTATAAAACGCCGTATGAGCTACTGATAATGGCCTCGCTGATTGAAAAAGAGACTGCCGTTGACGCAGAGCGCCCGCAGGTTGCGTCGGTTTTTATCAATCGGTTACGTCTGGGAATGCGTTTACAAACCGACCCTACGGTGATTTATGGTATGGGGGATAGCTATAACGGAACCATTACCCGCAGCGCGCTTGAAACAGCTACGCCCTATAATACCTACACCATCAGCGGTTTGCCGCCGACGCCCATCGCGATGCCGGGTAAAGCCTCGCTAGATGCAGCGGCGCATCCGGCAAAAACGGCTTACCTTTATTTCGTTGCTGACGGTAAAGGGGGGCATACATTCACCACCAATCTGACGGATCATAACCGTGCCGTACAGGTTTATCGCTCCATGTCCGCAGTCGGGAAGGAAAAGAATGCACAGTAAATTTATCGTCATCGAAGGGCTTGAAGGCGCAGGGAAAACCAGTGCCCAGGCAGTGGTTGTGGAGACATTGCGCGCTTTTGGCATTCAGGACATCGTCTTTACGCGTGAGCCGGGCGGCACGCCGCTGGCGGAAAAATTGCGCGAGTTAATAAAACAGGGCGTGCAAGGCGAGCCACTGACCGATAAAGCAGAAGTGCTGATGCTCTATGCCGCGCGAGTGCAATTGGTGGAGAATGTGATTCGCCCGGCTTTAGTGCGTGGCGCCTGGGTGGTCGGCGACCGCCACGATCTCTCGTCTCAGGCCTATCAAGGCGGCGGACGCGGTATTGACCCGCAGTTACTGCTATCACTGCGTGACACGGTATTGGGTGAATTTCGCCCTGATCTCACGCTCTATCTCGATATTTCCCCGGATCTTGGGCTCAAGCGCGCGCGTCAGCGCGGCGAGCTTGACCGCATTGAACAAGAGTCGCTGGCTTTTTTTGCCCGCACCCGTGCGCGTTACCAGCAACTGGCGGCGCAGGACGCCAGTATCATCACGATTGATGCGTCCCGTGAACTGGCGCAAGTCAGTGCCGATATTCGTCAGGCGTTATCTGGCTGGCTGCAACACGCCGCATCAACCGCCAGGACATCAGCCTGATGGAATGGTATCCGTGGCTAAACGCACCTTATCGACAATGGCTGGCCGAGCATCAGGCAGGCAGGGGGCACCATGCCGTGTTGCTGCACGCATCAGAAGGGATGGGCGAAGCGTCACTGGTTTATGCCCTGAGCCGCCGGTTGCTTTGCCAGCACCCGGAAGGCGGTAAAAGCTGTGGGCGCTGCCATGATTGTCAATTGATGCGCGCCGGGACTCACCCGGACTGGCACAGTGTGATACCGGAAAAAGGAAAGCAAAGCCTGGGGGTTGATCAGGTGCGTAGCGTGCTGGAGCAGGTGTATCAACGCTCGCGGCAAGGCGGCGTAAAAATTATCTGGCTGGCGCAAGCCGAATTGTTGACCGAAGCGGCGGCTAATGCGCTCTTAAAAACGCTGGAAGAGCCTCCGGCACAGAGTTATTTCCTGTTGGGATGCCGAGAGCCGGGGCGTTTGCTGGCGACATTACGTAGCCGTTGCCTCTATCGTCATCTTGACGTGCCGGATGAAGTACAAGCCATACAGTGGCTGCGTGCCCGTGGGCACGGCGATGAGGCCGCCTGCCAGACCGCTTTGCGGCTAAATCATGGCGCGCCACTGGCGGCAGACATGTTATTGCAGCCGGAGCGCTGGAAGGTGCGGGCGCAATTATGTCAGCTCCTGTCATCCAGCGTGCGCAGCCATGATGCGCTATCACTGCTGGCCGCGCTGCACCATGATGATGTCTGCGAACGTATCCACTGGGTATGCAGTATCTTGTTAGATGCGCTGAAAGGGCACCATCAGGCCTGGGATCACGTTATCAATCGTGACCAGTTAACGCTGATTGCGCAATGCCGTACCGCAATGAGCGAGGCGCTGCTGCACTACAGCCTGCGTTGTTGGCTGGCGTGCCGCCATCAATTGCTGTCCGTCACGGGCGTGAACCGTGAACTGTTATTAACATCAATGTTACTGGATTGGGAACGCGCGTTGTCTTCCCCATCGTTGCCGATGTCACCTTCTTTTTCCTGAAAATCGGATAATTATTGTTATGTTGTTAGTCGATTCCCATTGTCATCTTGATGGCCTGGATTATCAGGCGTTACACAAAGACGTTGCGGAGGTGCTGGAAAAAGCACGTCAGCGTGATGTCGGTTTTATTCTGGCTGTTGCAACCACATTACCCGGATTTCGTGCGATGACGTCGTTTATCGGCGAGCGTAAAAATGTGGCGTTTTCTTGTGGCGTGCATCCTCTGAACCAGGATGAGCCCTATGATTTTGCTGAATTGCGCGCGCTGGCAAGCGACCCTGCGGTTGTTGCGCTGGGTGAAACCGGACTTGATTACTACTATCAGCAAGATAATGCAGCGCAACAGCAGGCCTCATTTCGCGAACATATCCGCATTGGACGCCATCTCAACAAACCGGTCATTGTGCATACCCGTTCAGCCCGTGAAGATACGCTGGCCATTTTGCGTGAAGAAAAAGCCGAAGAGTGCGGCGGTGTACTACACTGTTTTACCGAAGATAAGGATACTGCCGCCGCATTACTGGATTTGGGGTTCTATATCTCTTTTTCCGGGATAGTCACGTTTCGTAATGCTGAGGCATTGCGCGAAGTCGCGCGCTATGTTCCGTTAGATAGGCTATTGATTGAAACCGATTCGCCTTGGCTGGCACCGGTTCCCCATCGCGGTAAAGAGAACCAACCGGCGTATACCCGCGATGTGGCTGAATATCTTGCCGTGCTCAAAAACGTCAGTCTTGAACAGTTGGCAACCACCACAACTGAAAATTTTGCTCGGTTATTTCACATTGATCCAGCACGGTTGACCACAGCCTGATACTGGTTAAGAATACGCGAGTTTTTTTCTGCTTCGTAATTAATCGCTGTTACCCCCGGCTATTTCTGGCTTATGCCACGCGGTGGCAGGGGGGATTTTCAGCGTTAGATCACAAACTATAAGACTTCTGATAGTTACGCCGGTTTCCCATGAGTTGAAACGTGACTGCTATCAAACATTTGATGCAACATTTATTTTACTCTGCGTAAAAATTAGTGAGGATGCAAATCACATCCCGACTATCTGAAGGCGGGTTAGCCCAAATGAGGTTAACTGTCAGAAGTAAAAGCACTATTACTCAGGAGCACTCTCTATTATGTTTAAAAATGCATTTGCAAACCTGCAAAAAGTAGGTAAGTCGCTGATGCTGCCGGTGTCCGTGCTGCCTATCGCCGGTATCCTGCTGGGGGTTGGTTCAGCCAACTTTAGCTGGCTGCCAGCGGTAGTTTCCAGTGTGATGGCACAGGCGGGTGATTCGGTTTTTGCCAATATGCCGTTGATTTTTGCTATTGGTGTGGCGCTGGGCTTTACCAATAATGACGGCGTTTCTGCGCTGGCGGCGGTCGTGGCCTACGGGATTATGGTGAAAACCATGGCCGTGGTTGCGCCACTGGTGTTGCATATGTCACCGAGCGATATTGCCAGTAACCACATGGCCGATACGGGCGTGTTAGGCGGCATTATCGCAGGGGCGATTGCAGCGTATATGTTCAATCGTTTCTATCGTATTCAATTGCCTGAATATCTCGGCTTTTTTGCCGGTAAGCGTTTTGTGCCGATTATCTCCGGTCTGACGGCGATTATCATCGGTGTGGCGCTGTCGTTTATTTGGCCTCCGGTGGGCAGCGCGATTCAGGCTTTCTCCCAGTGGGCGGCTTACCAGAACCCGGTGCTGGCGTTCGGTATCTACGGTATTGTGGAGCGTAGTTTGGTGCCGTTCGGCTTGCACCATATCTGGAACGTACCGTTCCAAATGCAGGTGGGTGAATTTACCAACGCGGCAGGTCAGGTGTTCCATGGCGACATCCCGCGTTATATGGCGGGCGACCCGACGGCGGGTAAACTGTCTGGCGGCTTCCTGTTCAAAATGTATGGTTTGCCGGCCGCAGCGCTTGCTATCTGGCATTCGGCTAAACCGGAAAATCGCGCCAAAGTGGGCGGTATCATGATCTCCGCTGCGTTGACCGCCTTCCTGACCGGGATTACCGAGCCTATCGAGTTTTCTTTCATCTTCGTTGCGCCGATTCTGTATATCATCCACGCGGTGCTGGCTGGTCTGGCGTTCCCAATCTGTATCCTGCTTGGTATGCGTGATGGCACCAGCTTCTCGCACGGGCTGATTGACTTCGTGGTATTAAGCGGCAACGGCAGCAAACTGTGGCTGTTCCCGATTGTCGGTCTGTGCTACGCCGTGGTGTACTACACCGTGTTCCGCGTGCTGATCGCTAAACTGAATCTGAAAACGCCGGGCCGTGAAGAGTCTTCATCCGAGCAGTCTGCACAGGGCAGCTCTGAAATGGCGGCATCACTGGTTTCCGCTTTTGGCGGCAAAGATAACATCACTAACCTTGACGCCTGTATCACACGTTTACGCGTAAGTGTGGCAGATGTTACCCGCGTTGATCAGGCGGCGTTGAAGAAACTGGGCGCTGCTGGTGTGGTTGTGGCCGGTTCTGGTGTGCAGGCTATCTTCGGCACCAAGTCTGATAACCTGAAGACCGACATGGATGACTATATTCGTCACCACTCGTGATCTGTTGTCACAACGAGCGTTGTCAGCGCTAGTGCTGATAGATAATTCGGTGTGATGGTGTAAAAGGGGCTACGGCCCCTTTTTTTATGTGCTGAACATTGCCTGCCCGTAGCACAGAATCGTTTCCCCCGCGATGAGGTTCAGCAGTAGGATACCCCTGATGAGGTGCGCGGTAGCCGCATCCTGCTGACTGATGAGCGCCGTCTTTATCTCGATTATCTCGATTATCTCGATTATCTCGATTATCTCTTATCGCGATGTCACGCCCGTCACACGGCGCTTATCAATAACAACATCTCACCGCACACATGACAGCCTGCCACAGTTCAGAGGGAGAGGTATGCAGATTTCAGCCAGCCGTTTAACACAAATAACCTATAACCTGTTACGCCATGTCGGATGCGAGCATGATGAAGCCGATATTGTCACGCAGCACCTGGTCGGCGCTAATTTAAAAGGGCATGACAGCCACGGCGTTGGCATGTTGCCGGAGTATGTGCGATTTATCGCTCAGGGCACCATGCGTCCCAATACACCCACACGTTTGCTACAAGATGGCGGCGCTATCTTGCAATTCAGCGGTGACAGAGGGTTTGGGCAGCGGACGGGGCGTGAGGCAATGCAGCTGGCGATGGCGCGTGTAAAAAGTACCGGTGTTTGCTTGATGACGCTCTCCTCGACCTGTCATCTTGGCCGGATTGGGACTTATGGCGAAATGGCCGCTGCCGCTGGGCTGATTGCGATTCATTTTGTCAATGTCAGCGATATTGCGCCGCTGGTCGCGCCCTTTGGCGGCAGCGATGCGCGTTTTGGCACCAACCCAATTTGCATCGCGTTTCCCGGTAGTGAAACGCATCCTGACTTTATTCTGGACTTTGCCACCAGCATCGTTGCGCTGGGAAAAACCCGCGTGGCCTGGCTTGCGGGCCATACGTTTGATGAGCCGGTGATGTTGGATAACCACGGCAAGCCGAGCGCTGACCCGCGCGTCATGTGGGAAGAGGAGCCGGCAGGTGCGCTGCTACCGATAGCCCGCCATAAAGGGGGCGGCCTAATTCTGGCTGCCGAGCTGCTGGCCGGTATCCTTTCCGGCGGTGGCACGATTCAGCCTGGCAACCCGCGTGAAGGCGCAATTGTTAACAACATGACGACTGTTTTAATCGATCCGTCCAAACTCGTGACCATGGATTGGCTCAGGCAGGAATATGACGCCATGCTGGAATATGTGCGGGCATCGCCAGCCTCTCATCCCGATAACCCGTTATACGTGGCCGGTGAGCCAGAGCAACGCGCACAGCAGCAGCGCCTGCGGCAAGGCGTGTCGATTTCAGAGGGCGAATGGCGCAAGATTACCGAAGCAGGATGTTCGCTTGGCATGGTGCCTGCGGATTTCGCGCCCGAATAACCATAAAAAGCGAGGGGAGGCGATATGGCCGCGTCGGCTATGTCGCTCGTAAGGCGCTGCGAGCGCCTGCGAACAGAGTTGAAATATATCGGTTTTATCACTCATACTGCATCCCGTATTGCACCTTACACGTGTTTTTAAACACACCGCGCTTGTTTTTAAACACATGATGCTTGTTTTTAAAGGAGCCATGTTATGGCTGAAGAAACTATTTTTAGTAAAATTATCCGCCGTGAAATCCCTGCCGATATCGTTTATCAGGATGAGCTGGTAACGGCTTTTCGCGACATCGCCCCGCGTACGCCAACGCATATCCTGATTATCCCTAATGTATTAATTCCCACAGTGAATGAGGCGGGCGCAGAACATGAAGCGGCATTGGGCCGCATGATAACCGTTGCCGGGAAGATTGCGCGTCAGGAAGGGATCGCTCAAGACGGTTATCGTTTGGTGATTAATTGCAATCGCCACGGCGGGCAAGAGGTGTATCACATTCATATGCACTTGCTGGGTGGCCGTCCGCTTGGCCCATTACTGGCCAGTTAACCGTGGCGTCGCGTTGTTTTGCCGCATTGCTGATGGCGGGAATGCTGGCCGGTTGCAGCAAAACGCCCACGCTGGCTATCAACCCTGCGCAAACGCGGGTGATGGATGCGTCTGTGGTGGCGCGTGGCGTCACGGCCACTGCGCCATCGCTGGTCATGAACGCGGCCAGAAAGCATGCAACCACCTATATTCATAATGCCTCAGATAATCCTGTCACCGTCTCCTGTCGCTTCTATCTGTATGATTCACAAGGGTTGGAGATAATGCCTGCGTTACCGGTTCAGGCCGTTACGGTGCCTGCACATGGCGATATTGAGGTTACGGCATCGCCAGTTGCGCCTGTAGCCAGCCAGGTGCGGCTTTACCTTTTTCTCTGAGAGTAACGTCCCGAGATAATATTGAGAGGAATGAGATGAAAAAATACCTTGGCGTGGTGTTGATGGCGCTGGTCATTGCCGGATGTTCGACCCGCGAGCCACAAACCGGGCAGGCACCGGTTGTCATCGAGCCCGCCGTACCGTCGCCGCCCAAGCCGCACAAACCGGTTACGCCGCCCGCGCAAAGCCAACCGCTGCCGGTGCCGCCGAAAATACAGATGCAGGTGCTGAATTGGTCGGCAGCGGCTACGCCGCTGGTCGCACAGTTAGTGAGAACCGACGGCGTGGCCAGGGGCAGTATGTTGTTGCTCAACAAGCTGAAGAATAACACCAACGGATCGTTGCAGACCGCGCAGGCAACCAATGAGATCTACAATGCGTTGTCCACCTCAGGGGCATTTACGCTGGTATCCCGCGAGCAATTGGGCGCGGCGCGACAGTCACTGGGGTTATCGGAAGACGACAGTCTGGAGTCACGCAGTAAAGCCGTTGGGCTGGCGCGCTACGTCGGTGCGCAATACGTGCTCTATGCTGATGCCAGCGGTGAGGTGAAAGCGCCGCAGCTATCGATGCAGCTGATGCTGGTGCAAACCGGGGAAATTGTCTGGTCAGGTAATGGCAGCGTTAGCGCCCAGTGATCGGTTGCGCGCTTTATTGCCGCGCGTGGTTTCTGGCGTCGATCCCGGTGAGGTTGAGTGGCAGCCGCTGGGGGGGCTGAGTCACCAAAGCGTTTCTATTCACAGCCCGACTGGGCGCTGGCTGGCTCGCGGCGAAACAACACACGGGCGGCAGATGGGCATTGCCCGTCAGCGTGAATTCCGCGTGCTGCGTCATTTAACGGGCTTTGCGCCGCATGCATTATGTTGGCGAGATGGCTGGCTGCTGGTGGAGTGGCTGTCGGGCACTGTGCCGGAGCCAGCGCAATTTGCTGCGCTGCTGCATAGCGGCGAGCTGGCGAGACTGCTGGCCGAATTACATCATCGCCCGCGTTATGGCTACCCTTTGCGTCTGGCTTACCTGTTGGAGCAGCATTGGCAGAATATGGCTCCAGCCCGGCGTACGCCCAAACTTCGGCGCGCGTATCGGCGCATCAGCGCGCGAGGGTTGCCAACGCCCTGTCATCTGGCTCCGCTGCATCTGGATGTTCATGCCGGTAATCTGGTGGCGACGACCTGCGGTTATCGCCTGATTGACTGGGAATATGCCGCTGATGGCGATATCGCACTGGAACTGGCGCTGCTCTTTCGCTCAGCCGGTTTATCCGGGCCGCAGCAGCAGGATTTTTTGCAACACTATTGCGCGTGTTGGCAAGCCTTGACGCCGGTGCGTTTGCAGCGACACATCGCGGGTTGGTATGACGTTGTTGATTACTTAGTGTTGATGTGGTTTGAAGTACGCTGGCAGCAGAGTGGTGAAGAAATTTACCGGCAGATGGCAGACAACTGGCAACAGTAGCTTGGCGGTAGTCGTTTTGATTTCGCGCCACAGGTTTATGCCGTCAGCGTTTGCGCTATTGGGTGGCGCTGAAAAAAGAAAGGGGAGAGTTGTGGGACCATTAATGTTAGATGTCGCCAGTTATGAACTGGACGCTGAAGATAGAGACGTGCTGGAGCACCCGCTGGTTGGCGGCGTGATTTTGTTTAGTCGCAATTTTCACGATGCAGACCAGTTGGCTGAATTGGTGCGTCAGATTCGTGCGGCGTCGCGCGAACGGCTCGTGGTAGCCGTCGATCAAGAGGGCGGGCGGGTGCAGCGTTTTCGCGATGGTTTTACTGCGCTCCCGGCGGCACAATCCTTTGCGGCACTCAACCCATTGGCGCAGGCGCAGCAACTGGCGCAAGACGCAGGATGGCTGATGGCGGCTGAAATGATCAGTATGGATATCGATATCAGCTTTGCGCCGGTATTGGACGTGGGCCATCAGAGCGCGGCGATCGGCGACAGATCGTTTCATGATGACCCGGATACGCTGCTGACGGTAGCAGAACATTTCATTATGGGCATGCACAGCGCAGGTATGAAGGCGACCGGTAAACATTTCCCCGGCCATGGCGCAGTGAGTGCGGATTCACATAAAGAAACCCCGCGCGATCCCCGCCCGCTGGCGCAGATACGCGAACGCGATATGCGGGTATTCAAGACGCTTATCGCGCGTGGACAGCTGGATGCGGTGATGCCCGCACATGTGATTTATACCGACGCAGACCCCCTTCCCGCCAGCGGCTCACCGTTCTGGCTACGGCAGGTATTACGTCAGGAACTGGGGTTTGATGGCATTATCTTTTCTGACGACCTGTCGATGGAAGGGGCGGCGATGCTGGGGAGTTATGCCGAGCGTGCTCAGGCCGCACGTGATGCCGGGTGCGATATGATTCTGGTGTGTAACCAGCGACAGGGGGCAATCAGCGTGTTGGATAATCTGTCGCCGGTCAATGTCCCGGGGCTTGAGAAGCTTTACCATCAGGGTGGGATAGTGCGTAAGGAATTACTGGGCTCGTCGCGCTGGAAGCAGGCGCATGCACAGTTGACCGCATTGAGTGAGCGTTGGCAGGCGCATAAGGCGGCTGGTTAACTCACCTGCAATATGAGGCTGGGAGAAGGGACAATGATCATCTATTTGCACGGTTTTGATTCAAGCAGTCCAGGTAATCATGAAAAAGTGTTGCAGTTACAGTTTATTGACCCGGATGTTCGGCTGCTGAGTTACAGTACGCTGCATCCACGGCATGACATGCAACACCTGTTGCGCGAAGTTGACAAGATGCTACAGTCCGGCACCGATAGCTGCCCGCTGATTTGTGGCGTTGGTCTTGGCGGGTTTTGGGCGGAGCGGATTGGTTTTTTGTGCGATATCCGTCAGGTGATGTTTAACCCGAATCTGTTTCCGCAAGAGAACATGGCCGGTAAGATTGACCGCCCGGAAGAGTACGCCGATATTGCCACCAAATGTGTGGAGAACTTCCGCGAGAAAAATCGCGATCGTTGTCTGGCGGTGTTGGCTCGCCATGACGAGAGGCTGGATAATCCGCGCAGCGCCAGACTGCTGGGCGAATATTATGAAATCATCTGGGATGATACCGCCAGCCACAAATTCCGCGATCTCTCGCCGCATTTGCAGCGAATCAAAGCCTTCAAAGCGCTAGGTTGACCTGCCTTTAGCTGCCGGACTGAGAAGACGTCCGGCAGCGTCCTCCGTCTTTCCCTTTCTGAACGATATTTTTAACGTTTTGTATTTAAACGTGATTTTTTGACGTCGAAAGATCTGTAACTAAATTAAATTGATATAAATCAAATTTGGTATGACCAAATGACCTTACATGCTATTCTCATAGCAGATATCCACTCTTTTTTTCATAACCGTATGTAATATAAGGATATTGTTTTTTACCCTTTATTAACTATTGGTTCACAAAATTTCAGGGGGTCATTTTGACATCATTGCCAACCAAGAAAATCGTGATTGTCGGCGGCGGTGCCGGTGGGTTAGAACTGGCAACCAGCCTGGGCCACAAACTTGGCCGCAAAAAGAAAGCGGACATTACCTTGGTAGACCGTAATCACAGCCATTTGTGGAAACCGCTGCTACACGAAGTGGCAACGGGCTCGCTGGACGATGATATGGATGCGTTGAGCTATCTGGCTCATGCGCGCAATCATCACTTTAATTTCCAACTGGGAATGCTGACCGGGATTGACCGTGAACAGCAGACCGTCCAACTGGCGGAAATCCGCGATGAACAGGGTGAGCTGCTGGTGGCGGCGCGCTCGCTTTCCTATGACATTCTGGTGGTCGCATTAGGCAGCACCTCGAATGATTTCGGCACGCCGGGCGTCAAAGATCACTGCATTTTCCTCGATAATCCGAAACAGGCGCGCCGTTTCCACAACGAAATGCTCAATCTTTTCCTGAAGTTCTCCGCCGCGCAGGGGGAAAAAGGCAAAGTGAATATTGCGATTGTCGGCGGTGGGGCTACCGGGGTCGAGCTCTCAGCCGAATTGCATAATGCGGTCAAGCAGTTGCATAGCTATGGTTTTGACGGGCTGAGTAATCAGGCGCTCAATGTTACGTTGGTTGAGGCGGGGGAGCGCATTCTTCCTGCACTGCCGCCACGTATTTCCTCAGCCGCGCACCATGAATTGACCAATCTTGGCGTCAGGGTACTGACAAAAACCATGGTAACGAGCGCCCAGGCCGGTGGGTTAAATACCAAAGATGGCGAGTTCATCGAGGCTGATTTGATGGTCTGGGCGGCCGGGATCAAAGCGGCTGATGCGATGAAAGAGATTGCCGGGCTGGAAACTAACCGGATCAATCAACTGGTGGTCGAACCCACTTTGCAGACCACGCGCGATCCGGCCATTTTTGCCATTGGCGACTGCGCATCATGCCCGCAGCCGGGCGGCGGTTTTGTCCCGCCACGCGCTCAGGCGGCACATCAGATGGCGTCCCGTTGCTACAGTAATATTCTGGCGTTGCTCAATAACCAGCCGCTCAAGCCCTACGTGTATAAAGATCATGGCTCGTTGGTGTCGCTGTCCAAATTCAGTACCGTCGGCAGTCTGATGGGCAATTTGATGCGGGGCTCGGTCATGGTTGAGGGGCGTATCGCGCGCTTTGTCTATATTTCACTCTATCGCATGCACCAGATAGCGCTACACGGTTATATCAAAACCGGGCTGATGATGTTGGTCGGGGGAATTAACCGGGTGATTCGCCCCAGACTTAAACTGCATTAATTTATTCTTGGTAGTGATAGTTCGCCTGAAAATGGTCTCTATGGTATTGATTGGTGATACCGGCAAGCGGGCCACGGATTATTCGCACGAACAGGCGCTATCTGCTGCGGCATGAGTCGGGTTATTTATCCGGCTCATGCCGATTCCTCACTAAATCAATCTGTTAATTCCTTTCTTTTTGAAACTTTACCCTGTTGGTCGCTTTTATTCGGGAATAAAACCCTGTCGAGCGGAAAGTTAAGATAAGAGAACTCTCAAATGTGACACGTTTGTTAGGGCGTGCGCTGCTTGGGGGAGAAATCTGATTGAGCCCTTCTGAGTGATTAGGCAGACTTCATGATGTCGGAGGTAATGAATAGCGGGCCATTCGGTATGCTATCTCCTTGACAGGGAAGCGTATCCCGCCGTGAACAGCGGGCGGCGATAGAAATGCGTGATTATTTATTCAGGAGGTTTCCTGTGAACAAATCAATGCTAGCAGGCGTGGGGATCGGCATGGCGTCCGCATTAGGCGTCGCCGCTGTAGCCAGTCTGGATGTGTTTGCATCCAAACCGCAATTTGCACAGGTGTTAACGGCTACGCCAATCAAAGAGACGATAAAAACGCCGCGTCAGGAGTGTCATAATGTGGCGGTCGTGCGGCGTCAACCGGTGCAGGATGAAAACCGGCTGGCCGGATCGCTGCTGGGCGCGGTCGCCGGTGGTGTGCTGGGTCATCAAATCGGTGGTGGTCGGGGACGTGATGTGGCAACGGTTGCTGGCGCTCTGGCGGGGGGTTACGCCGGTAATCAGGTTCAGGGCAATATGCAGGAGGGTGATACTTACCACACCACGCAGCAGCGTTGTCAAACCGTCTATGACAAATCGCAAAAAGTGCTGGGGTATGACGTCACCTACCAAATTGGCGATCGCGAAGGCAAGGTGCGTATGGAACGCGACCCGGGCACTCGTATTCCTATTGATAGCAACGGCCAGTTAATCCTCAATGCAGCGCATTAATAGATTGCCGAGGGCCTGCACCGGATGTTCATGGGCAGGCCTTACCCCGCATTAGTCAGCCAATCATACAGATAGCTGGCCTGCACCGGCGTATGGCGCAGGCCAGGCCAGATGCGTTTTACGGCGCGCTGAGTCACCCGCGTGCCGTTAAGCCACCGGTGGCCGCAGCGCTTGTCGGGCTGTATTGATTACGATGGTAATAACCGCACCGCTTCGCGCCCTTATTTGTCACCAGACTCTTTTCTCAACGCACTCTTCTCAAAGTGCTCTTCCCAAAGCGCTCTTCTCAACGCATTCATCAAAAGCACAGCTCACCATGAGGTTGCTAAAGCCAAAAGCGCCAAAGCCGATATCCGTGGTATGTCGGGCTTGCCCGGTGCCAAAACTGCCGGGCGGGTGGAGCCTGCCACGCAATAACGGCAATAAAATCAGCAATACAGTGTTCTTTGTGCGGTGATTTGTGTCGCTTTCTTGGTTTCCTGATGGTACTTCACGGTTTATCAACAGCGGTTGAAGGGGTATTATCAGGCATACATTGGAAGTTTTTCAGGCACCGGGAAGAGTTATGCTGGAACAGACAGAAGTGCAACGCTATTTGCAGCGAATCGGTATTCGTTCGCTGCCTGAAGACCCCACTTTACGACTACGCACACTCCATTTCGCCCATCTGACCCATATCCCGTTTGAGAATCTGGATGTGGTGTTTGCCAAACCCATCCAGCTCAATCAACAGGCGATTTTTCAAAAAGTGGTTGAGGCACGGCGCGGCGGCTTTTGCTATGAATTGAATTACGGCTTTTATCTGTTGCTACAGGCGCTGGGTTTTGATGTGCAGATGCTGGCCGGGCAGGTATGGAATGAAGACGGCCACTACGGGCCGCCGTTTGACCATCTGTTCTTGCATGTTGCTTTGCCGCAAGGCCCGGTGATTGCCGATATCAGTTTTGGCGATGCATTCAGTATCCCGCTTCCCCTGTCTGGTGAGGTGTCGCAAGAGGCCTTTGCGTGCTATCGGGTGGTCGCTGAGGATGGCGGCGAGTACCTGTTACAGCAACAACCGGCGCACGGACAGTGGCAGCCAATGTATCGTTTCACGCTGCAACCCCATCAACTGGACGCGTTTACGGCGATGGCCGATTACCATCAGACGTCGTCGGCGTCGCCATTTACCCGCAAATCTCTGTGTACTCGCGCCACGGCACAGGGGCGGGTGACATTGTCGGATAACCGTTTGATCATGACCCGGCAGGGGCAGAAAACAGAACAGTGCCTGAGCCGCTACCGTGACTATCTGGCCTGTTTACGCCAGCATTTCGGCATTGTGCTGGGTGATGAGTATGACAGCCAACGTTGGTTCAGCCAGTTTGAGACGAGCGAGGCGTGCAGCACGGCCAGACCCTGACCGCGTCGGTCAGCGTCTGGCGGCATACCGTTAGCGGAACAGCGTCTGTGCCCAGCGCGCCAGACCGGCGGTAACAGAACCGAAGTCATCGCCGCTGGCTATCGGCACATCGGGCAGGCATTGACTAATGGCGGCGCGCAGCTGTGGCGATCGCGCGCTGCCACCCGTCAGATAGATAACATCCGGTTGGGTTTGGCTGCTGGCTATCACCTGTGTTACCTGCTGTTTGATGTGCTCAATCGGCTGGACGATGGCGCTTTCGAGCGCCGAGGCGTCAATTTCGGTGTGCAGCGTTGGTGCAATGAACGTTAACGCAGCCTGTGAGCGCTCAGTGGTCGATAGTGCAATTTTTTGCTCTTCGGCCAGTCGCACCAGTCGGTAACTCAGCCGTTGCTGCCACACCGTCAGCAAATGTTCGACATGCTGAGGCTCGCGGGCATCACGGATGAGATTACGCAGCAATCGCCCGCATGCCTGACTGTAGAACTCTATCTGCGCGGGCACATCGTTGATGGCAACCGCGTTCCACCACGGCATAATCGGAAGCGCGTTGCCTTTTTCCGTTACGCCATTCATGCCCAGTAATGGGCAGAACTGACGAAATGCCAGCATAATGTCCAGATCGTTACCGCCCACCCGACAGCCGCTGTGCCCAAGCAGGCTGTGTGTGCGATCGCTGCGGGCGCGCCAGTCGGGGCCCATCAGGATCATCGAGCAGTCCGTCGTACCGCCGCCGATATCTACCACCAGCACCCGCTGTTCTCTTTCAAGCGTGGCTTCGAAATCAAGGCCTGCGGCAACGGGCTCAAACTGAAACGCGACCTCATGGAAACCCGCGCGCTTTGCCGCACGCTCCAGAATGCCCTGAGCCTGACGATTAGCCTCTTCGCCGCCGGTGCCCTGAAAATTGATAGGACGGCCAATAACGGCGCGCTCCAGCGGGGCGTCCAACTGGTGTTGCGCTTGGTCACGGATATGCAACATCATTGCACAGACCAAATCCTCAAACAGCGCTAATTGCTGTGGTTTCAGGCCGCTGGCGCCCAGAAACGATTTCGGCGATTTGACGAACCAAACCTCCTGAGGGTCTTCCATGTAGAGCGACAAGGCTTGCAGGCCGAATTGAACGCTCTGCGGCTGCACCTGAATATCTTCTTCACGGTTGTAGGCTATCGCCCGTTGTAGCAGTTGTGCGTTTTCCCCGGCTGCCGCCACATGATGATGCCGCCACAACCATTCACTGATAGCCTCGCGGCTGGGCGCGCACAACATGGAGGGCAGATAGGGCGATTGCTGCTCCAGAGACAATAAACGCGGTGTTCCGTGTTCCATCACTGCCAATGAGCAATTGGCAGTCCCATAGTCAAAACCAATAAACATGATGTTGTTATCCCCATGCCAATAGAGAAGGGGCGGGAATTTACCGCGAGTTTGCAGGGTTGTAAATAATCAGGAAGATAAAAGCGCCAGCACCGCTGGGTGACGGTGCCCGGCGACGGTCGTGTGGCTAAGATTGATGAGGCGTCGCCACGTGTTGATTCAGCCAGGTTTTCGTCAATTCATCAAACGGCAGCGGGCGTGAGAAATAGTAGCCCTGCATGAAGTTGATTTGTTTGTTGCTGAGGAATTCGGCCTGATACGGGGTTTCCACCCCTTCGGCAATGGTCATCAGGTTCATCTGCTGCGCCAGGTCGATAACACAATTCACCAACGTGCTGGATTGCGGGTCATCCTCATCAATCATGCTGACAAAAGATTGATCTATCTTGAGAAAATTCACCCGTAGCTTGCGCAGATAATCAAAATTAGAGTAGCCCGTGCCAAAATCATCCAGCGCGATAGACATTCCCGCCGCACTTAACTTGCTAAAAAAGCCGAGCACCTCTGGCGTCAGGTCGATTTTTTCCCGTTCGGTTATCTCAATCATCAGGTGGACTTTCTTGTTGCCGAATGCTGCCACGAAATTCTGGCAGTCGCTAATAAACTCTTCTGACTGGCAATGCAGGGCGCTGATGTTAAGCGCGACGTGTAACTCATCAGGCAAGCTATCAAGATGGCTGAGTAAATCCCGCAGTACCTGGCTCATCAACGAGCGCGTCAGCGGAATAATCAGGCCGCTCTGCTCACACAGGGGAATAAACACATCGGGAGAAATAAATCCGCTTTTGGGATGGAACCAGCGCGCCAGCACTTCAACACCGTACATCTCGTGCGTTTTGGTGCAGATAACCGGCTGATAATAAGGGATAACTTCCTGTTGATCGATAGCCCGTCGTATACCATCGTAGGGGGTGTTGAAACGGCGGGAATATTTATAGGCTAAGATGCCGGAACAAAAGGCAATCAGGAAGATGACGAGCAACGTCATTTTTTCCTGATCCCAGAATATCATTAGATTATAAGAGGTTGCCATCGGGAACATAATGGCGAAATGGTAACGTTGGGATGAAATGGTGACAAAATTCGGGTGCTCGCTGGTTTTGAAGGGTTGCACCCTGTTTTCCTGTGATACCCAACTGTTGCCCACCTTGAAATACAACTCGCGCCGCTTACTAAGAAGACCTAACACGTTGGTTAAATGCGCCGCATGAATGCCAATCCCGACGCTGCCATTCAGCGTGGTTTCCAGGTACATCACCAGCGATTTGTCCGGGGTGACGGAGTTACCGGGTAGCAGCACCAACTGACCCATAAAAAAGCGCTCCAGCGCGGCAGGCCGGTTATCGACCCCGTAGAGCGATGAGCAATAAACAATATCGTTTCGAATCAGGCTCACCGTGCGCAGGTGGGGCTCGGTGGCCGCCGCCATGTTCAGGATACGGATAACATCGGGTGTACAGGGCTGGGTTAACAAGGGGCGGGTATGGAGTACCGCATCGCGGGCTTCATCGATAATAGCCTCGATACTTTTGGCCGCTCGTTCAGCTTCCGCATAGGCTAACCGTTGGTCTGAGCGATAATTTTGGTAATAAATAGCCGAAGAGCCCAAGACCATCATCGCCAAAAACGTCAGAAAAGCGATCAGTTTATTCATGTGTGTATGGGCCCTTGGCTGATCTTTATTGTTGTATGCCGACTGTTGTATAACGACTGCTGTATAACGGCTGTCGTATACCAATGGTTGTATACCAATGGTTGTATAGCAACTGTTGTCGTATACCAACTATTGCCATATACCGACAGGCGGGCCGACTCATTGCATCAAAATACGCCAGCGGCGTCGTAATGATAAAGACTCGGCCAAGCCGCTGATTCGATAAAGCCAGCCTATAGGCCCTGCCTGACTCAGCGTATTACGGTTCTGTGTGTTCCAACGGGCTGGTGTCCCCGGCCACTGGCGCGTGTCAGCACCGGGGCGATTCCCGGTTACTGACATGCGCCAGTTGGTATAACTGACATCGAAAAATGTGCGCTATGTGATTAATGCGCGTTAAGTTATATCGGCGATTATCGCGTTGATTTTAGGCGTTCTTCGCGATACAGAGCACAAAAATGATGAGACATGTAAAATGTTGCCGTTACCAATAGGATTATATTGCCTGGGTATGGCGCGCCATCTCCTCAAGTAAATCGCTGACGAACGTCAGCCGCTGCGGGTAACTATCCAGCGCGGTAATGAATTTAAGCCGGGTCGGGCCGTCTAGCCGATACAGTTTCGGGTTGCGCTGCAATAACCCTATCAGGTAGGTCGGGTCAACGCGGTTATGCGGGCCGAATTCGACAAATCCGCCTTTGTCATTCCCTTCAATCCGCTTGATACCGAGCGTTTGCGCCAACTGGCGTAGAGCCGCGACCTGTAGCAGGTGGCGCGCGGCATCCGGCAAGGGGCCGAAACGATCAATCAGCTCGACTTTCAGCTCATCCAGCTCACGGCTGGTGGTCGCGCTGGCGATGCGTTTATAGAAGGACAAGCGGGTATTGACGTCAGGCACAAATGCCTCCGGCAACAGCGCTGGCAGGCGCAATTCCACGTCCGTCTGGCTGCTGATTAAATCCTCCAGCGAGGGTTCGCGCCCGGCCTTGAGCGACTCAACCGCGCTTTCCAGCAACTCCATGTAAAGCGAGAAGCCCACGCTTTCCATCTGGCCGCTCTGATCCTCGCCCAGCAACTCCCCGGCACCGCGAATCTCCAAATCATGGGTGGCCAGCGCAAAGCCCGCGCCCAAATCCTCCAGTGATGCGATAGCCTCAAGCCGTTTGTGCGCATCGCTGCTCATCGCTTTGGGGTTGGGGGTCAGAAGATAAGCATAAGCCTGATGGTGTGAGCGTCCGACGCGGCCACGCAACTGGTGTAACTGCGCCAGGCCAAAATGGTCGGCCCGTTCAATAATGATGGTGTTGGCGCTCGGAATATCAATGCCGGTTTCAATAATGGTGGTACAAACCAGTACGTTGAAACGCTGGTGATGGAAATCGTTCATCACCCGTTCAAGATCGCGCTCGCGCATCTGGCCGTGGCCGATGGTGATGCGGGCTTCCGGCACCAGTTCTGTCAGGCGCTGGGTGGCTTTTTCAATATTTTCGACATCGTTATAAAGGTAGTACACCTGCCCGCCGCGCAGTATTTCACGCAGAATGGCCTCGCGCACCACCAGGCTGTCATATTCACGCACAAAGGTTTTCACCGCCAGACGGCGTGCGGGCGGTGTGGCAATAATCGACAGATCGCGAATGCCGCTCATCGCCATATTCAGGGTACGCGGGATAGGCGTGGCGGTGAGCGTCAGAATATCGACATCGGCCCGCATCGCTTTAATGCGCTCTTTGTGGCGAACGCCAAAGCGGTGCTCTTCATCGACAATCAACAGCCCCAGATCGCGCCAGCGAATGTCGCTTTGCAGCAATTTATGGGTGCCAATCAGAATGTCCACCTTGCCTTCCTGCGTGTGTTCCAGCACCTGCGTCTGCTCTTTTGCGCTGCGAAAGCGCGAGAGCATGTCGATGCGTACCGGCCAGTTGGCAAAGCGGTCGCGGAAGTTATCGTAATGCTGCTGGGCCAACAGGGTGGTTGGCACCAGAACCGCCACCTGCTTGTGGTTTTCTACCGCCAGAAACGCCGCGCGCATCGCCACTTCGGTTTTACCAAAACCGACATCGCCGCACACCAGCCTGTCCATGGCGATAGGGCGGCACATGTCACTGAGTACGGCGTTGATGGCCTGAGCCTGGTCGGGCGTGGTGTCAAACGGGAAACCCTCACAGAACATCTGATACTGTTCGCGGTCATGCTTGAAGGCAAAACCATGTCGGGCCGCGCGCTGGGCGTAAACATCCAGCAATTCGGCCGCCACATCGCGGACTTTTTCCGCCGCTTTTTGCCGGGCGCGTACCCAGGCATCGCCACCGAGTTTGTGCAGCGGCGCATTCTCTTGCGCGCCACCTGAATAGCGGCTGATAAGGTGCAGCGAGGAAACCGGCACGTACAGTTTATCTTCACCGGCGTAGTGCAAAATCAGGTATTCGGCTGCGATACCCCCGGCGGTGAGCGTGGTCAGTCCGGCATAGCGGCCCACGCCGTGCTCCAGATGGACGACCGGCTGGCCTGGGCGCAACTCGGCCAGATTGCGAATTAAAGTATCGGTATTGATGGTGCGTCGGTTGTCCTGACGCCGACGCGTGACGCGCTCGCCCAGCAAATCGCTCTCACAAATAAGCGCGCGCTGGCGCAGGGTGTCGATAAAACCGTGCTCGCTGGCACCAATCATCAAATAACAGCCCGATGCGGTGGCCTGATCGAGATGCGTGATAAGTTTTGGTGCCAGCTTGATACGTGACAGCAACTCCTGCAAGGTCTCGCGACGGCCTTCACTCTCGACACAGAAAATGATCGGCCCGTCGAACTGTTCGGTGAAGCGGCGCAGCGCATCCAGCGGCGTTTTACTTTGGTGTACCACCGCCAACTGCGGCAGTGGCTGATAGCCCAGATTCTGGTTGGCGGCTTTATCTGCCAGCGTATCCGTGTGTAATTGCACGCGAGGCCAGGCTTTGAGCGCGCCAAACAGCCCATCTTCCTGTAACCAGAGGTTTTCCGGCGAGAGCAGCGGGCGCATCGGGTCAATGCGGCGGTTGTCATAACGCTGTTGCACATCTTGCCAAAACCGGGCGGCAGCCTGCTGAATATGGCCAACGGAAATCAGCAAGGTGGTGTCCGGCAGGTAGCTAAACAGCGTCGGCAGCGGTTCGGCGAAGAACAGGGGTTGCCAATATTCTATCCCGGCGGGCAGCGTGCCTTTGCTCACCTGCTGATAGAGATGTTCGGCATCGCGGCGCACGTCGAACTGTTCACGCCATTGGCTGCGAAATAACTCAATGGCGGTTTTGTCGCTGGGAAACTCGCGTGCAGGCAACAGGTTAATCTGGGCCACTTCGCTCAGAGTGCGTTGCGTATCGCTATCAAATAGGCGCAGGCTGTCGATTTCGTCATCGAAAAAATCAATACGAAACGGCTCTTCGCTGCCCATCGGAAACAGGTCAAGTAACGCCCCTCGGGTCGCAAATTCGCCGTGCTCCATCACCTGATCGACACTGCGATAACCGGCCTGTTCAAGCTGGCTGCGTAGCCGGTCACGCGACAGGCGCTGGCCTTTTTTCAACATCAGCGCATGGCCGTGCAAAAAACGGTGCGGGCACACTTTCTGCATCAGCGTGTTGACCGGCAGAATAAGCACTCCGCGTGTCAGCGTCGGCAACTGATACAGTGTAGACAGACGAGCGGAAATGATCTCCTGATGCGGCGAGAAGCTGTCATAAGGCAGGGTTTCCCAATCCGGCAACGTCATCACAGGCTCGGCGGTAAATTGCCGTATTTCGTCACGCAGGCGCAGCGCGTTTTGCATATCCGGGGTGATGATAACCACCAATCCGGGGTGACGAGTCACGATCTCCGCGCATTCAACGGCGCAAGCCGCACCGGTAAGCTGCCCCAGCAGGCGTTGTTCACCCGCTTTGCCAGGCAGAGTATAGCGATAGTGTTCTGGCATCATCCGATTATCAGGTCTCGATATCCACTAAGAAAAAGTCGGGAAGAGAGAGGGTTAGGGTTCCATAAAGTGGGTCTACCCTTTATTATCCTTGTTCACTTTGCTTTAGCAACCTCATCCAGACGGATTTCATGTATCAACCTGTCGCACTTTTCATTGGCCTGCGCTATATGCGAGGGCGGGCTGCTGACCGCTTTGGGCGGTTTGTTTCCTGGTTATCGGCCATTGGCATCACCCTCGGGGTGATGGCGCTGGTGACGGTGCTCTCGGTGATGAATGGCTTTGAGCGAGAGCTGGAAAGCAGCATTCTTGGCCTGATGCCGCAAGCGCTTATCACCACACCGCAAGGTTCGCTTAACCCTGAGTCTATTCCGGCGTCTTCACTCTCACACCTGACCGGCGTGCAGCGCATCGCGCCGCTGACAACCGGCGATGTGGTGCTGCAAAGCGCGCGCAGCGTGGCGGTGGGGGTGATGCTTGGCATCAACCCTGATGAGCCGGAACCGTTGGCGAACTATCTGGTAAACAGCCGTTTGCAGCAACTGCAAGCCGGTGAATATCAGGTGATTTTGGGTGAGCAACTGGCGAAACAGCTGGGGGTAAGCCGGGGCGATTCGCTGCGCCTGATGGTAACGGGAGCCAGCCAGTTAACGCCGATGGGCCGTATTCCCAGCCAGCGCCTCTTTACCGTCGCCGGTACGTTCGCCGCCCGTAGCGAGGTCGATAGCTATCAGTTACTGGTCAATCAGCAGGATGCATCAAGATTAATGCGTTATGCGCCGGGGAATATTACCGGCTGGCGGCTGTGGCTTGCACAACCGCTGTCTGTCGATACCCTAAGCCAGCAGGCGTTGGTGCCGGGGGCGGTCTGGAAGGACTGGCGCGATCGCAAAGGGGAGCTGTTTCAGGCAGTCCGCATGGAGAAAAACATGATGGGGCTGCTGTTAAGCCTGATTGTGGCGGTCGCGGCGTTTAACATCGTCACCTCTCTTGGTTTGCTGGTAATGGAAAAGCAGGGCGAAGTGGCCATCTTACAAACGCAGGGGCTGACCCGTCGCCAGATTATGGCTGTGTTTATGATCCAGGGCGGCAGCGCCGGTGTGCTGGGCGCGTTATTGGGCGCGGTGTTTGGCATCGTGCTGGCAAGCCAATTGAACACCCTGATTCCGCTGCTGGGGCTGTTGATAGACGGCGGCAGTCTGCCGGTGCAAATTCAGCCGATGCAAGTCTTGATGATAGCGCTGGTCGCCATGCTACTGGCGCTGCTGTCCACGCTGTATCCTTCCTGGCGCGCGGCCGCCACCCATCCCGCAGAGGCTCTTCGTTATGAGTAATTCCCCTTTATTGGCGTGCCGTCAATTGTGCAAGCGTTATCAGGAAGGCAACCTGTCTACCGATGTACTGCGTGAGGTGTCATTTGAGATACAGCACGGTGAAATGATGGCGATTGTCGGGAGTTCCGGCTCGGGTAAAAGCACCCTGTTACACCTGCTCGGCGGGCTGGATTCCCCCACCTCGGGTGAGGTGATTTTCAAAGAGCAGGCGCTGGGCTCATTGTCGGCGGCGGCAAAAGCGGCGTTGCGTAACCGTGAGCTGGGTTTTATCTATCAGTTCCACCATTTATTGCCGGATTTTTCCGCACTCGAAAATGTCGCCATGCCGTTACTTATTGGTGGCACGGCTCCGGCTGTGGCCAAAGAGCAGGCGCAGGCGATGCTGGCGGCAGTGGGGCTGGCGCAACGCAGCCAACATCGCTCGTCAGAGTTATCCGGTGGTGAGCGTCAGCGTGTGGCGATTGCCCGTGCGCTGGTGAATAAGCCGTCGCTGGTGCTGGCCGATGAGCCGACCGGCAACCTTGACCAACGCACGGCGGACGCCATTTTCGAGCTGCTCGGCGAATTGAACGATCGCCAGGGAACCGCGTTTCTTGTCGTCACGCATGATCTGGCGCTGGCGCGCCGTCTGGGGCGTCAGCTTGAGATGCGGGACGGGCAGCTACAGCAGGAGTTAACCCTGATGGGGACGTCACGATGACCTTTCCTCCTCTCGCGCTACAAATCGGGCTGCGTTTTAGTCGTGGCCGTCGGCGGGGCGGTATGGTGTCGCTGATTTCAGTGATTTCAACGCTGGGTATTGCTCTTGGCGTCGCGGTGTTGATTGTCGGATTGAGCGCGATGAACGGCTTTGAGCGCGAACTGAATAACCGCATTCTGGCCGTGGTGCCGCACGGTGAAATCGAAGCGGTTAACCAGCCGTTTCGCGACTGGCAGCCATTGTTGCCGAAAATCGAGCACGTGCCGGGCGTGGCGGCAGCGGCACCGTATGTCAGCTTTACCGGGCTGCTAGAGAACGGCGCGAATCTCAAGGCTATCCAGTTCAAAGGCGTTGATCCGGCGCAGGAGTTGAAATTGAGCGCGCTTCCGCGTTTCGTGTTGGATGACGCCTGGGCGCGCTTTCACGCCGGGGCGCAGCAGGTCGTTATCGGTAAAGGGGTGGCGGATACTCTGGGGGTGAAAAGTGGCGATTGGGTGACGGTGATGATCCCCAATAGCGACCCGCAAATGAAATTGCTACAGCCCAAGCGCATTCGGCTACAGGTGGCCGGTATTTTACAACTCAGCGGCCAGCTCGATCACAGCCTGGCGCTGATACCGCTGGCCGATGCCCAGCAATATCTCGATCTCGGCGATGGCATTACCGGTATTGCGCTGAAGGCCCAGGATGTCTTCGCTGCACAAAAACTGGTGCGGGATGCAGGTGAAGCGATCGGTGTTTATGTTTATATCCGTAGCTGGATTGGCACGTATGGCTATATGTACCGCGATATCCAGATGATCAGAACCATTATGTATCTGGCGATGGTGCTGGTGATTGGCGTGGCCAGTTTCAACATTGTCTCGACGCTGGTGATGGCAGTAAAAGATAAAAGCGGCGATATTGCCGTACTGCGCACATTGGGCGCAGGCGATGGTTTAATCCGTGCGGTATTTGTCTGGTACGGACTGCTGGCAGGCTTACTGGGCAGCGTGGTGGGCTGTGTGGCGGGCGTTGTGATGACCTTGCAACTGACGCCGCTTATCCGTGCGCTGGAATCACTGACCGGCCATCGCTTTCTCTCCGGTGATATCTATTTTATCGATTTTCTGCCCTCGGAATTGCATCTGCTGGATGTCGTGGCGGTGTTGGCAACGTCGTTACTGCTGAGTTTGATAGCCAGCTGGTATCCTGCGCGACGCGCCAGCCGTATTGATCCGGCACGCGTATTGAGCGGCCAGTAATCTGTCGGCGGGTGCCAGCCGCGCCCGCCTGTCTACCCCCACGGCACAGTAGGGATAACCGTTTCATGCATTACTACGGCTTCGATGTCGGCGGCAGCAAAATTGAAATCGCGGTATTTGACGAAACGCTGCAATGCTGCTGGCGCAAACGTGTGGCGACGCCGCGCGAAAACTACAATGCGCTACTCAACAGCCTGCATGCACTGACAGCCGAAGCCGATGCACTCACTGGCGGTCGGGGGCATGTTGGCATCGGTGTGCCCGGCATCGAACGGGCTGAAACCGGTGAGCTGTTCGCGGCGAATCTGCCGTCGGCAATGGGCCGCCCGCTGCGCGCCGATCTCTCCCGTTTGCTGGCGCGCGAGGTGCGCCTGAGTAATGACGCCAACTGTTTTGTCCTCTCTGAAGCCTGGGATGAGGGCACGTGCCGCTATCCGGTGGTGCTCGGCGTGATTTTGGGTACCGGCATGGGCGGTGGGCTGGTGGTCAATGGTCAGGTGGTGGATGGGCGTAACGGTGTGACCGGTGAACTCGGGCATTTTCGCCTGCCGGTTGAGGCGCTGGATATCCTCAGTGCGGATATACCGCGCTTGCCTTGCGGATGTGGTCGCCACGGCTGTATCGAGAATTACCTGTCTGGGCGCGGTTTTGAGTGGCTGTATAGCCATTTCTATCAACAACGGTTGTCTGCAACGCAGATAATCGCGCAGTTTACGGCGGGGGAACGCAGCGCCCAGGCCCACGTCGAGCGTTATTTGTCGCTGCTGGCTCTCTGTCTTGGCAATCTACTGACGCTGTTTGATCCGCATATGTTGGTGTTAGGCGGCGGTTTATCTAATTTTGATGAAATATATCGTCAGTTGCCGCTGCGTTTACCGGATAATCTGTTGCCCGGTGTGCAACTGCCACGGATTGAAAAAGCCCGCCATGGCGATGCGGGCGGCGCGCGTGGCGCGGCTTTGCTACACTTGATGAGCGCTACGCCGAGCCGGTAACGGGCGTGAGCCACAGCATCAGCGCATTTTTCTCGGGTGTAGTCATACTTCTGATAGGGCTATGCTGAACCGCCCTCTGCAACGCGCTATTATCAAAATACATTCTCGTTAACCTTGCTGAAACCAATAGCGAGGCGGTGTGGGTGAAGACAGGTGTTTGTGAACCGATGTTTGTGAACCGATGTTTGTGAATAAAAGGAGCAGACATGCATTCGCTTTTGCGGTTACATCGTTTTCGACAGCGAAAACGTCTGCGGCATCAGCGCCTGCGTGCCCGTATTTTTCATCTTGATTATCTGGTGGTCAAAAACGTGAATAAGCCACGTGTTGTTGTACTGACCGGAGCAGGGATTTCTGCCGAATCCGGTATTCGCACGTTTCGTGCGGCAGATGGGCTTTGGGAAGAGCATCGGGTTGAAGATGTGGCAACACCTGAAGGGTTTCACCGCGACCCGGCTACGGTGCAGCGCTTTTATAACCAGCGGCGGCGTCAGTTGCAGCAACCAGACATCGCACCCAATGCGGCGCATCTGGCGCTGGCTCGCCTGGAGGCGGCGCTTGGCGATCATTTTCTGCTGGTGACACAGAACATCGATAACCTGCACGAGCGGGCTGGCAGCCAGCGTATCGTGCATATGCACGGGGAATTGCTGAAGGTTCGCTGTAGTCAAAGCGGCCAGGTGTTTGACTGGGCGGAAGATGTCGCCGTTGATGAACGCTGCCACTGCTGCCAGTTTCCAGCCCCGTTGCGCCCGCATGTGGTGTGGTTTGGCGAGATGCCGCTCGGCATGGATAGCATTTATCATGCGTTGTCGCAGGCAGATGTGTTTATTGCTATCGGCACCTCAGGACATGTTTATCCGGCGGCGGGATTCGTCCATGAAGCGCAGGCGCACGGCGCACATACGGTAGAGCTGAATCTGGAGCCCAGTCAGGTGCAAAGCCAGTTTAATGAGCGAATTTACGGCCCGGCGACGGACGTTGTACCGCGCTTTGTCGAAAAGTGGCTTGCCGTTCATGTACCGGTCTTAGAGTAACAAGGGGCGCCCGAGGGAATTATCGGTACGGATTGCCAGCGGGCGTGCGCTGCATCACACCGGCTTTCGATGGGCGATGTTATCCGTGATAGCGCTCTGCCAGCGTGCCGTGGTGCTGCGTTAGCGCATCACGGCGAGCGCGCAGGCACTCATCAATCTGATCGAACGGCAAGGTAGCCTGATGATTATAAAAGCTGTATTCACACTCGCTGCACCCGGTTGCATAGCGGGTATGCACCGGCTTGCGCGGGCGTAATGTCCAGTGACGCAACGTGCGCCAAAAGGCTGTCAGCATAAAACCCTCCTGCATAAAATAACGCGCTGTTATAACCAGCATAGTTGAATCTGGTGAGATTAAAAAATAACCCTTTTAGCTAGCCTCATGACAGCCGCAGATATGCCCGTAAAAAGGGTAAAGAGCAGCAAATGCATGCCAGCGCCAGGCGTGGTTGCGAGGCGCATTCCAACTGACGCGAAAAATCGCGTTATCTACTTGATATCATTGTGTGGATGCGCATGATGTTGCCATCGTTCCGTTTTTTGATTTCAGGCCCGCTATGCCGCCCATTCAGGTGAACTACTCCCGGCTCAAACAGCAACAACTCAGGCGCAATCGCCTGCGGCTGTTGGCTTTATGGCTGATTCTTGTCGTTGGCATCGTGGTCAGCCTGTGCGCAGGAGAACACTGGATTTGGCCGCTGTACTGGCTGGACTCGGGATCATCGGTATTCATCTGGCAACTGAGGTTGCCACGCACGCTGGCCGTCATGTTGGTGGGGGCCAGCCTGGCCATGGGCGGGGCGGTGATGCAGGCTGTATTCGACAACCCCTTATCCGAGCCCGGTTTGTTGGGGGTATCGAGCGGTGCCGGAGTGGCACTGGTGTTGGCCGTGTTGATTGGACAAGGCGCGCTGCCGATATGGTGCCTGAGCTTGTGTGCGATAGCCGGTGCTTTACTGATGACGCTACTTCTGCTGCATTTCTCCCGCGCTGGCGTATCCAATGCCCGGTTGCTGTTGATTGGCGTCGGGCTTGGCATTATTTGTAGCGCTCTGATGACCTGGGCGGTGTATTTCAGCACCAGTCTGGATTTGCGCCAACTGATGTACTGGATGATGGGGGGCTTTAGCGGCGTTGACTGGCGCTATGGCGGCCTGATGCTGTTACTGCTGCCGCTGCTGATAGGATTAGCGAGCGTGGGTGGGGTGCTCAATCAACTGGCGCTCGGTGAGATGGCCGCGCGTCAACTGGGGGTCGCAGTATTTTACTGGCGCAACCTGCTGCTCGTGATGATGGGGACGGTGATGGGCATCAGCGTGGCGTTGGCTGGCGTTATTGGCTTTCTCGGTTTGGTTATTCCGCATATTTTGCGCTTGTGTGGCCTGACCGATCAGCGCTATCTCTTAACCGGATGCGGCGTCAGCGGCGCACTGGTGCTGCTGCTGGCAGATACGTTGGCGCGCACGCTGTTGCCGGTCGCCGAGCTGCCGGTAGGGGTGGTGACGGCAACGCTCGGCGCGCCCTGGTTCATTTGGCTATTGCTGCGCCATCAGGCATAAGAGGTGCTCAATGAGCATCGGATAAGGCGGGTTAAACTGCCAATCGATTGATAATTAAGGAAGAAAATATGAGTAACGCATTATATGACATTCCCCTGCAAACCATCGACGGGCACGCCACATCATTAGCGAACTGGCGTGAGCAGGTACTGCTGGTGGTGAATGTAGCTTCGCAATGCGGTTTGACCAATCAGTATGAAGGGTTGGAAAGCCTGTATAAAACCTATCGCGATGAGGGATTTGCGGTGCTCGGTTTTCCGTGTAATCAATTTGCAGGCCAGGAGCCCGGCAGCCATGAAGACATTCAGGCTTTTTGCCGTACCACCTTCGGTGTGCAGTTTCCTCTGTTTAGTAAGCTCGAGGTTAACGGCGCGGGGCGTCATCCGCTCTATCAGGCGTTAATTCATGCACAACCGCAGGCTCAGTATCCACAGGGCAGTGAATTTTATGCGCGTCGCGTTAGCCGTGGGCAGGCACCGCAACACCCCGGCGATATATTATGGAATTTTGAAAAATTCCTGATTAATCGTCAGGGGGACGTCGTGGCGCGCTTTTCACCGGACATGACGCCGGACGATGCGCAGCTACTTGCTGCCATCAAGCAGGCATTGGCATCGTAAGATGACGCAGCCCTCACCTGCCGCTGGCATTGACGGCGACGTGTCGCCGGTGATTACCGTGCAGCATGCCAGTGTGCGCCAGCGTTTGCATGATGTCTGCGTGAGCGGTATGGCCGGTGAGCTGATACATCTCATCGGGCCTAATGGCGCAGGGAAAAGCACGCTACTGGCATACATGGCCGGTGTGTTGTCGGGGCAGGGGACGCTCTCTTTGTTGGGGCAGCCGATGGCGGGCTGGTCTGCTCGCGATATGGCGCGCGTGCGGGCCTACTTGCCGCAACAGCATGCGGTACAGGTGTTGATGCCGGTATTCCAGTACCTGCAATTGCATCAGCCGCCGCATGCAGATAGCAAGCAAGTGGATGGGGTGGTGCATGAGCTGGCCGAGCGCCTGTTATTGCGCGAAAAACTGGCTCGCCCGTTGAATCAACTCTCCGGCGGCGAGTGGCAGCGGGTCAGATTGGCGGCGGTGTTTTTGCAGATTTGGCCGACTTTAAACCCTGCGGCACGCCTGCTCCTGCTTGATGAGCCTGCGGCCAGCCTGGATATTGGTCAGCGCGTCGCCCTTGATAGCCTACTGGCTGAGGTGTGTCGGTATGGTATTGCGGCGGTGGTTTCCGGCCACGATTTGAATCACACCCTACACCATGCAGACCGTGTATGGCTGATGGAACATGGCCAATTGATTGCACACGGGCCGACGGTGCAGGTGATGCAGCCAGAGCGGTTATCACAGCTGTTTGGCGTCGCCTTTTCTCGCTATACGCTGGGCGATCGTTATTGGATGCTGGCACGCCAGGAAATACCGGCAGACGATGAGAGCTAAAGCGTCACCATGGCCGTGAACCTGCGTAATCTCCGGTCGGCGTCAATTCATCAATGTCATATCATCAAGGCCATACCATGAGTGCTATATCATGAATGTTATATGATGAGCGACGAGCGCTCACCGTAACCAGAATAAATCGGCGATGCGCTGGCGATTATGAGTAGCAACACCATGGCAACACCATGATAGTATGGCGAAATGAGTTTTTTATGGCATGTGATAGCGAGCGTAGTGGCATGAGATTTTGGCGGTTCTGGCTCATATTGATGGCGTTATGTCTGGCTGGCTGTAGCAGCCACGTTCCACCCAATACCCGCTTAGGGGAGGCTGGCGAAGTGCGGGCGCAACTGAACGCGCAGTTGTCTCAGTGGCAGGGTACGCCTTATCGCTATGGCGGTCTTGACCGGTATGGTATTGATTGCTCTGGCTTTGTTTACCTCACCTTTCGCGATCGTTTTGGTTTGAATTTACCGCGCTCAACAGAAGAGCAGGCTGAGGTAGGATCACCGGTTAGCCGTAACGAGCTACTGCCAGGCGACCTGGTATTTTTCCGCACCGGGAGTGGTGAAAACGGATTGCATGTGGGCATTTACGATAGCCGTGACCAATTTATTCATGCCTCCACCAGCCGGGGGGTAATGCGTTCATCACTCAATAACGTTTACTGGAAACGGGCCTATTGGCAGGCACGACGTCTTTGAAGGGCTGATGGCGATAAACCGCCCGCAGTCGCAGAGGCACTATCGCGTATTTGCGGCCATTACCGAGCGATGGCATCTTGACGCAGGCCAACCGGCACCCGCAGTGGCCTGCCCGTCTCCCGGCTGTTGCTGAGGGGATATCAGCGTTATCCGGCGCTATTGATATATCAATTAACTGGCGATGGCATCCATATTACTTGTCGCATGGGCGGTGGATAGGCGTGCAGGGTATTATCTGAAAAAGAACAAGAAGAGTGTTTTCTCAATCAATCAAATGCTAAGTTAGCCATATCATCAACATGATAATAACGATGCGGTGTTTGTTTTTTCGATAACTACTGACGATGGGCTTCGTTATTTTCACAGGTTGATGGTATATGCCAGTGCTGATGCAATATAGGGCTGGTAATAAGCGAAATCCTATGCAGTCAGTTAATGTAATTAACATAATTAATGTATCAAGTAAAAAATGATGTTTATCACTTCATTAATGACTTGATGAATTCTTGATGGAAATAATGCAGGCTGTTGCATAGGAAAGGGGCTGGTTGCGGCGAATAACAGCGATGAGATGCTCTCTTAATAGGGAATAACAGGTGTTCTTATCTTCGTTAAGGCAGGAATCGGCCCGGTTATATTTACCTTTCAACTCCGGTTATGAATATTATGCGCATTCAGCTTGACGTTAATGATGATAGCGAATATTTCTTCTCTCCCGTCTATCATCTGGATTCACGCCTGCTGGCTATGGAAATGCAGGGATACGTCCATAGCGTGCAAGGGGTGCTCCCGATGCATCAGGCGTTGATGATGGGTAAGTGGAGCCGCCAGCAAAAACTGGCGCTGCTAAATGAACAGCTCAGTATCCTGCAAGATAACGCATCTTGGTTTTGTCATCACCACGTCATCGCGTTATTAAAGCTTGATGTTAGCCTGGCGGCGCTGTTAATAGAGAATGCCTGGCTGGAAAGCGCATTCCGTGCGCTGCCCTTCTTGCAGATTGCAATTAATGAGCATTTTCCTAATATTTCTTCCGGTCGTGATAATACACAGCTTGAAAAGTTAAGTCAGTCTTTTCATTTATGGCTGGATGATTTTGGTATCGGTTATACCAATATGAAGCCTTTTTATGATGGTGTATTTTCCTGTGTAAAAATGGATGCATTATTTATCGATAAACTGGTGGTGCGCCCTGTGTCGCGCTCTATTATGACGCCGCTGTTGCAGGTGATAAAAAAACATTGCCCTGGATTATGTATTGTTGCTAAAGGGGTTGATGATATTAGGCGTTTTGAGCAACTACGACATCTGGATATTGACGCAGTGCAAGGGAATTTATGGCCGCCACTATTACCTGATGTGTTGGATAATGCATTAATGCCACTACGCTGTTATGGCGAATAAAAGCGCCAGTTGTCAGCGATGCTCTCTGTCATTGTCTGGATGAAGAAAAGGCGTACGTTGAAACGAGAGAGAGAATAAAAGAGAGAAGAGTAGCAATAAGAGTAGCAATAAGAGTAGTAATAAGAGTGACGTAATAACCCTGTGGTTACTCGGTGTTAATTACCACAATGCGGTTCTACACTGAGAGAAAAAGGGGAATGTATGCCACATCATCTGTTGTTTCATAACCACTATCACCAACAGTTGCCCGGGTTTTATACCGAACTGACGCCGCAACCGTTGCAGGGTGCCCATTTGCTTTACCACAATGCGCCCCTGGCCCAGACATTGGGGTTATCCGATGATGACTTTCAAGGGGATAACCAGCAGATTTGGACCGGTGAGCGGATATTGCCGCAAATGGCGCCGTTGGCTCAGGTTTACGGGGGGCATCAGTTCGGCGTCTGGGCTGGGCAGTTGGGCGACGGGCGCGGTATTTTGCTCGGCCAGCAACAGATGGCGGATGGGCAGACGCTGGACTGGCATCTCAAGGGGGCTGGTCGCACGCCTTATTCCCGCATGGGGGATGGCCGGGCGGTACTGCGTTCGGTGGTGCGTGAATTTTTGGCTTCAGAGGCGTTACATCACCTTGGTATTCCCAGCACGCGCGCATTAACCCTCGTTGGCAGTGAACATATGGTGCAACGCGAGCAGGAAGAGACCGGCGCAATGTTAATGCGCATAGCGCAAAGCCATGTGCGTTTTGGTCACTTCGAGCATTTTTATTATCGCCGGGAGCCGGAGAAGGTGCGCCAACTGGCTGAGTATGTGATTGCACAGCATTGGCCGCACTGGCAGCAGGAACCGGAGCGTTACTTTTTATGGTTTTGCGATGTTGTTGAGCGCACCGCATGCCTGATTGCGCAGTGGCAGGCCGTGGGGTTTGCGCACGGTGTCATGAATACCGATAACCTGTCTATTTTGGGCATCACGCTGGATTATGGCCCCTATGGTTTTATGGACGATTATCAGCCGCAATACATTTGTAACCATTCAGATTATCAGGGGCGCTATGCGTTTAATCATCAACCGGCTGTGGGGCTGTGGAACCTGCATCGGTTGGCTCAGGCGCTGTCATCCCTGATGTCGGCCAATCAACTGGAACAGGCGCTGGCCTGCTATGAGCCAGCGCTGATGCGGCGTTTTGGCGAACTGATGCGCGCCCGGCTGGGCTTTACGACACCCCAGACGCAGGATAATGCGCTTCTGCAAGAATTACTGGCATTAATGCAGCGCGAGCGAGCCGATTATACCCAGACCTTTCGCCTGCTGGCTGAAACCGAGCTACATAGCGCCGCCTCGCCGCTGCAAGACCTGTTTGTTGACCGGCCCGCGCTTGACCGTTGGCTGCATGCTTATCGTCAGCGACTGCAACAGGATGAATGTGATGAGGATAAGCGCCGACAGCGCATGAAGCAGGCGAGCCCCCGCTATGTCCTGCGAAATTATTTGGCCCAGCGCGTTATTGATGAGCTTGCCAGAGGCGATAGTCAGTTATTGGCGAGGGTTCATCAGGCCTTATGCCAACCCTATGACGAACAACCGGATATGGCTGACCTGGCGGCCTTACCCCCGGAGTGGGGTAAACAGCTGGTGATCTCCTGCTCCAGTTAAGCGCATCAGGCAAGCGTGCGTTGGCGCTGTTGTGTCGATACGCGGTTCTGCGCTATCAGCTATCAGCTATCAATAGTGGCTGTTGCCATGCGTGAATCAAGGCCAATGCAGAAGTATGACGGGTATAATCAGATAACTCACTGTATGATAGTTATAATTATCGCACAGAACGTATAATTATTGGCCGCTTGAGTGTGCCTGCCCGGTATAAACCACGAGTCATTATGTTATGTTCATTTATGTTTATAGGCCGTCCGAGTGGGTGGCCGCTTTCACATTACGTCTGTGAGTGCTGTTGTGTGTCTCAGTTTTCAGTCCGTTGATGATGCCGGCGTCATACCGCCGCGTCATGTTAAGTACAGGGGATAAATGGATGTTGTCAGGTAAACAAAGAAAACAAACGCGGCTGCTGGGTATGGTCGGTGCTGTATGGGCTTGCGGCATGAGTGCGGCATTGCCTGTTCAGTCTGCGACATCATCGGCGGCGCTACCCGTGGCTCAAACGCATCCCGCTTCGCTATCCGCTGGTTTACCCGCCGGTATTTCTCTGCGTTATCTTAATGAACTGAACGCGCTGTACTCGCATCAGCATCACCAACCGCTGTGGCGTGATAGTCAATTGGTCAAAGCCTTCCAGCAACAACTGGCAGAAGTGGCGTTGTCCGGTGTGCAACCGCAATTCACCGCCTGGGTGACGTGGCTGACAGACCCGCGCCTGAGCGACTTTTCTCGCGATGTGGTGCTGTCTGACGCGATGCTGGGTTATATGCAATTTGTCGCGGGTGTCGAGAAAAACGGCAATAACTGGCTGTATGGCAGTGTGCCTTACACGCTTTCAGCGCCGCCAGCGGCGATGGTTAACCAATGGCAGCAAGCGCTTGCGGCTGGCAATGGTGTGGCCTTTGTTGCTGCACTGGCACCACGGCATTCGCAATATACAAAGATGCATAATGCATTGAAAACCCTACTTGCTGATAACCGCGCGTGGCCAAAACTGGTACTGGCTGATTCACTGCGCCCGGGGGATAACAGCGAAGCATTACTGGTATTGGCTGAGATTTTACAGCGTAGCGGCCTGCTGAAGCCGGAGAGCGCCGCTGCGGTGGCAACCCATTATGACGGCGAGCTGGTTGAAGCGGTCAAACGTTTTCAGCATGCGCAAGGGTTGCAGGATGACGGCGTGATAGGCAAACGTACCCGTGACTGGCTGAATGTGCCGCCCCAGCAGCGAGCGGCGTTATTGGCGTTAAATATTCAGCGCTTGCGATTGGTGCCGGATAAGGTTAACAGCGGCATCGTTGTTAATATTCCCAATTACTCGCTGAGTTTTTATCAAAATGGCGCGGAAATTCTGGCATCAAGGGTGATTGTGGGCCAGCCAAAGCGTAAGACGCCGCTGATGAACACCTCACTGAGCAATGTGGTGATGAATCCACCGTGGAATGTACCAACGACGCTAACGCGTCAGGATATTATTCCCAAAGTAATACAAGACCCCAGCTATCTACAGCGCCACGGTTATACCGTGCTGTCCGACTGGAGCGATAATGCCCAGTCTATCGATCCGGCCATGATTGACTGGCCGACCGTGTCGGCAGGGAATTTCCCTTATCGGCTGCGTCAGGCCCCGGGGCAGAGTAATTCTCTGGGGCGCTATAAGTTCAATATCCCGAATACGGATGCTATCTACCTGCACGATACACCGAACCACAATCTGTTCCAGAAGGACATTCGCGCCTTGAGTTCAGGCTGCGTGCGGGTGAATAAAGCTTCCGAACTGGCCGCGCTGTTACTGCAAGATGCTGGCTGGAATGGTGCGCGCATCTCCTCAACCATCGAGCAGGGTAATACGACCTATGTTCCTGTGCGCCAGCGTATACAGGTTCATTTCTATTATCTGACCGCCTGGGTAGCGGAAGATGGCAAGCCGCAATTCCGCACAGATATTTACAATTATGATGACACGGTAAAAAGCGGTGCGATGGTGTTATCTAAAGCAGGCTTATTATTGCAGTAAGTCTGCGTAATTGTGGTTGTTCTGCTCGGAGGCGTTGAGCATCGCAGCCGGATACTCGCTGCGATGCGCCCCGCGTGCGCCGCTAAAGCGGGTTGACGCCGTGAGGCGTGGCAGTTAAGGTGCAGGGCGATACATGTGGTGTATCGCTTTCTCCTTTTTCAGTCCAGGGTGTTCGTGTTTTATGGAACCAATTGATCATCATCGACGCAAATGGCTTGCACTCGGCGGCGCGGCGCTGGGTATTGCATTGCTGCCGGGGCAATCGCTGGCTTCGCTATCTACCACCCGTCCCCGTATCCTCACGCTGAATAATGTGAATACCGGTGAGCGTATCAAAGTCGAATTCTTTGATGGCCGCCGCTATAACAAGTCAGAGCTATCACGGTTGAACCATTTCTTCCGTGATTACCGGGCGAATAAAGTGAAAACGATCGATCCGGCACTGTTTGATCAGCTATACCGCTTACAGGTGATGCTTGGCACAACCAAGCCGGTACAGCTGATCTCTGGCTATCGCTCCTACAGTACCAATGAAGATCTGCGCTCAAGCAGTCGGGGTGTGGCAAAACAGAGCTACCATACTCAGGGGAAAGCCATGGACTTCCATATTGAGGGTGTCCAACTGGCTAATATCCGTAAGGCGGCGATGAAAATGCGTGCCGGAGGCGTCGGATATTACCCGCAAAGTAATTTTATCCATATAGATACCGGGGCCGTGCGCACCTGGTAACGTTAAACGACCCAAGCAGAGAATTAGGTGCCCTGCAAGGATGAGGTAACTAACGGAGCGGTATGAAATACCAGATTATTCCCGTCACAGACTTTAGTCAGAATTGCACCCTGCTGTGGTGTGAAAAAACCCGACAAGCCGCCATTGTTGACCCCGGCGGCGATGTGCAAACCATTCGGCAGGCCGTGACGCAAGCTGAGGTAACGGTGACGCAGATTCTGCTCACCCATGGCCATTTAGATCATGTCGGGGCAGCGGCTGAACTGGCTGAACACTTTGCGGTGCCGATTGTCGGCCCGCAACAGGCCGATGCATTTTGGCTCGATGGTTTACCTGCACAAAGCCGCATGTTTGGGTTGCGTGATTGTCTGCCGCTGGTGCCGACGCGCTGGCTGGAGGAGGGCGATACCGTGGTGATTGGCGAGTCAGAGCTGTCAGTGGTGCACTGTCCGGGGCATACGCCGGGTCATGTGGTGTTCGTTGATAAAAAAGCGCGTCTCGCCCAGGTGGGGGATGTTATCTTCCGGGGTGGCGTCGGGCGCAGCGATTTTCCGCAAGGCGACCATCAGGCGCTGGTGGATTCTATCCGCCATAAACTCTTTCCATTGGGTGACGACATTGCGTTCATTCCGGGCCATGGCCCGATGTCAACGTTCGGCGAAGAGCGCCGCACCAATCCATTTTTGCGTGATAGCGACTGACAGCCACACTCACGTCGTCACTCGCGGGCTTCTCTGTTGAATCTATGCCAGTCGGTTTGTCCTGACTGGCATTTTTTTACTGACGCTGATTGCAAAAGCACGCCGTTCGTTTGCGCGCTGTGATGATGTAACCGTTTTCGCCCATGACAACGACAACGGCAAACGGGTAAACGTCAAACAGGTAAAATGAGAAAAAGGCATCGCCGGGGCCCTGACCAGCCGGTATAATGCGCGACCAGAATTTTTCAAGTGGTCAATATGCAACCGATAACCCCCATTTTCTCCTACCCTCGTTACTGGGCCGAATGCTACGGCACCGCGCCTTTCCTGCCCATGTCGCGTAAAGAGATGGATGAGCTCGGGTGGGACAGTTGCGACGTTATCCTGGTGACAGGCGATGCGTATGTCGATCACCCGAGTTTTGGTATGGCGGTGATTGGCCGTATGCTTGAAGCACAAGGGTTTCGGGTCGGGATCATCGCCCAGCCGGACTGGTCTTCCAAGGCGGACTTTATGCGCCTGGGCAAGCCTAATCTCTTTTTCGGTGTGACAGCGGGTAACATGGACTCGATGATTAACCGCTACACCTCGGATAAAAAGTTGCGCCACGATGATGCCTATACTCCCGGTAATGTCGCCGGTAAGCGGCCCGATCGCGCCACACTGGTCTATACCCAGCGCTGTAAGGAGGCGTACAAAGAGGTGCCTGTCGTCATCGGCGGCATTGAGGCCTCGCTGCGCCGTATTGCCCACTATGATTACTGGTCGGAAACAATCCGCCGCTCCATCCTGTTTGATGCCAAGGCCGATATCCTTATCTACGGCAACGCCGAGCGCCCGCTGATTGAGGTCGCCCACCGCATTGCGGCGGGGGAGCGTATTGAGGTGATGCAAGATATTCGCGGCACTGCGATTATTCGCCGCGAGCCGTTGCCCGGCTGGAGCGGTGTAGATTCGAGTAAGCTTGACCAGATTGGCCGTATCGATCCTATTCCTAACCCGTACATGGAAGGCGCGCCATGTTCAGACAGTGCCAGTGAGAGCGCGCCAGCCGCACAAGACGCGAAACCGGTGCAGGTACAGCCAGCGAAACCCAAGCCCTGGGAGAAGACCTATATTAAGCTGCCGGCTTTCGAGCGCATCAAAGAAGACAAAGTGCTCTATGCCCATGCGTCGCGCATTCTGCATCATGAGACTAACCCCGGCTGTGCCCGGGCGCTGGCGCAGGCGCATGGCGATCGCATTATCTGGGTGAACCCGCCGGCTTTTCCGCTGGAAACCGATGAGATGGATGGGGTGTTTGGCTTGCCGTACCAACGGGTGCCGCACCCGGCGTATGGGAAGGAGAAGATCCCAGCCTACGATATGATCAAGACGTCGGTGAATATTATGCGCGGCTGCTTTGGCGGCTGCTCGTTTTGCTCCATCACCGAGCATGAAGGGCGCATTATCCAGAGCCGTTCGGAAGAGTCGATATTAAAAGAAATTGAAGAGATTCGTGACAAGGTGCCTGGGTTTACCGGCGTCATTTCCGATCTCGGCGGCCCGACCGCCAATATGTACCGGTTACGCTGTAAAAATCCCCGCGCCGAGCAGACCTGCCGCCGTGCCTCCTGCGTCTGGCCGGGCATCTGCCCACACATGAACACCGATCATACGCCGACGATCAATCTTTATCGCAAGGCGCGCGATCTCAAGGGCATCAAGAAAATCCTGATTGCCTCGGGCGTGCGTTATGACTTGGCGGTGGAAGACCCGCGCTACGTGCGGGAACTGGCCCGATACCATGTCGGCGGCTATCTCAAAATCGCCCCTGAACACACCGAAGAAGGGCCGCTGGCGATGATGATGAAGCCGGGCATGGGCACCTATTACAAGTTCAAGTCATTGTTTGATAAGTTCTCAAAAGAGGCGGGTAAAGAGCAGTATCTGATCCCCTATTTTATTGCCGCACACCCCGGCACCACCGATGAAGACATGGTGAATCTGGCGCTCTGGCTCAAAGCCAATCGCTTTAAGTTGGATCAGGTACAGAATTTTTACCCCTCGCCGCTCGCAAATGCGACCACCATGTATTACAGCGAGAAAAACCCGCTTGCCAAAGTACGCCGGGTGGGAGGCGATGTGTTTGTCGCCAAGGGTGAGCGTCGCCGTCGCTTGCACAAAGCGATTCTGCGTTACCACGACCCGGCAGGCTGGCCGATTATCCGCGAAGCGCTGCTGGCGATGGGCAAGGGCTATTTGATTGGTTCCGGCCCTGAATGTCTGGTGCCGGTTGAAAGCCGTGGCGAACGGGCAACGCTTGTGGCCAAGGGCGCACGACCCGCGCTGACCCGGCACAGTGATATCAAACATCAACGCCGTCATGCCCAACCGCTGCGCGAGTCAGCGTCAACAACGTCATCCCAGGCAAGGCCGGACGGTAAAGGTAATAAAGCTAAATCGCAGGTTCGCACAGGGGCTGGAAAAACTGCGGTGCAGGGTAAGCGGCCAAGAGGGTGAATGAGCGGCGTAAACCCGAGCCTTGTTTGCCTCGCTCAGGTATCAGGCGCTGGCGCAGAGTAAAAAAATAATGCCAGTCAGGATAACTGACTGGCATTAAATCCAACCGGGCTATTGGCCATTAAGCGCGTTCGCGGCCATGTATTACAGCACGGCGGCACATTACAGCACGGCGACAATTGCCTCGCACAGCGGAGCCATGTTTTCCGGCGTCATCCCGGCGACGTTGATACGCCCTGAATTCACGGCATAAATACCAAATTCATCGCGTAAGCGCAGCACCTGATCTTTGCTCAGGCCACTGAATGAAAACATGCCGTTCTGATTAATGATAAACGAGAAGTCCTGTGCGGCGCCTTTTTCCTGTAGCGTGTTGACGAACAACTGGCGCATACGTTGAATGCGTTCGCGCATCGCCGTTAACTCTTGTTCCCAGATGGTGCGCAGCGCATCGTTTGACAACACCGTAGCCACAACCGCAGCACCGTGTGACGGCGGGTTGGAGTAGTTAGCTCGAATACCGGCTTTCACCTGGCTGAAGGCGATATCTGCTGTGGCGGCATCAGCGGCAACCAGCGTACAGGCACCCACGCGCTCGTTATACAAGCCGAAGTTTTTCGAATAAGAGCTGGCAACCAGCAATTCCTGATGTTTAGCGGCGAAAATACGTAGCCCCTCAGCATCTTCTTCCAGCCCACGGGCAAAGCCCTGATAAGCAAAGTCAAACAGCGGCAGCCAGCCTTTTTCCAGCGCCATCGTTGCCAGTTGCTCCCACTGTTCAGCAGTCGGATCGATACCGGTTGGGTTGTGACAACAGCCGTGGAACAGCACCACATCGCCAGCTTGCGCCGCATTGAGGCTACTGAGCATGCCGTCAAAATCCAGCGCATGGTTCTCGGCGTCATAATAGGCATAATCACACACTTCCAGCCCGACCGAGGCGAACACATTTTTGTGGTTCGGCCAGCTTGGGTTGCTTACCCAAATACGTTTTGCGCTGGTTTGATGGGCGATGAAATCCGCCGCAACACGCAATCCGCCGGTTCCGCCGGGGGTTTGGGCGGTGCGAGCACGCTTATTCGCAATAATCTCACTCTGTTTACCGAACAGCAGTTCCTGCGTGCAGCGGGCAAATTCAGGAATACCATCAATACTCAGGTAATTTTTGGTGGTTTCTGTTTCCAGCAGCAGTTGCTCTGCTTTTTTAACGCACGTCAATACCGGTGTTTTACCGGTTTCATCTTTATAGACACCGATGCCGAGGTTAATTTTGTGCGAGCGTTCATCAGCGCGAAACAGGTCAGCCAGCCCCAAAATCGGGTCAGCAGGAGCGGCAGTGATTTTTTCAAACATTGCGACGTAATCCATGACAGAGAGTAAACAGAAATAGCAGGTTAACGCCAGCGTCTGGCTTTGCCAACCGTTTGCATCAAAAGAAACAGAAATAATGGCACAAGGGTAAACACTGGCATAAATGGCCCTGACGGGCGGTGTGGTAAGCCTATCCTTGCGTAAACATACCGCTATCGCGCCGCTGATGCGCTCAGGTAATAAAAAAGCCGGGAGAGGGTTCCCGGCTTAACACAGGTGTGACATCAAGAGAGATTAGAACTGGTAGGTCAGGCCGGTAAAGACGCTGTTACCCGTTTTCTTACCGTACGGGTTGCTGTCTGCATCAATCAGGTTGACCAGATACTCGACGTTAGCCGCCAGGTTCTTATTGAAGTTATATGTCCCGCCGATGCTGACGTATTTAGTGATATAACCGCTGGTTTTCACGGCGGACGTGTCGTTATCAGCTTTAGCGGAAACATACGCCAGAGACGGCGTTAAACCAAAGTCAAAGTGGTACTGGGCAACGGCTTCGAACACTTTGGTTTTATCCAGTGCAACGCTGCCAACATAGCTCAGGTTGTGATACTCACCGTAGGTGGTGGCAAGGTAGATATTGTTGGCATCATACTTCAGGCCGGCAGCCCAGGCGTCCGCCTTCTGGCCACGGCCATCGGCTACCTGTGAGGTGGTGCGGTCTACCGCTTCATAAGAGGCAATCACGCCTACGCCAATCGGCGACGTATAGGAAGAGGAAATACCAAAGCCGTCACCGGTCTGTTTTTTAGGTGCGGTGGAGTCTGCATGTTTCGCCTGATATTGCAGGCCAAAATCCCAGCCCTGCACCAGGCCGAAGAAGTTCTTGTTGCGATAGGTCGCAACACCAGCACTGCGCCCGGTAATGTTATCGGTATAGCCTTGGTCGCCACCCCACTCTGGCAGTACGTCGGTATAAGAGATACCGTCATAAGCGATGCCTTTATTGCGACCATAATCAAAAGAGCCGAAGTTACCGAATTTCAGGCCAGCATAAGCATAACGGGTTTTGCTGCCGTTGCCATTGCTCCCAGAAGGAAGGCTGTTAGTGTCTTCTGCGTTACTGGCATCAAAGTGATATTCAAAGCGACCATAACCGGTCAGATCGTCATTAATCTTGGTTTCGCCTTTAAAACCTAAGCGGGCATAGGTTTGATCGCCTTTACCTTCAAAGCTTTTGGCTGTATCACCGAAATAATAACCGGCGTGCAGTTTGCCGGTTAAATCAAGCTTATTGCCATCTTTGTTGTACACCTCTGCGGCGTTGGCTGCGCCTGCTGCCAACAGTGCCGGTATCACCACGGCCAGAATATTACGCTTCATCATTAAATTACCCTCATTGTGTTATGTGTCCGGCTTGTCTTTACAGTCGTGTCGTTATGAACTTCTGTCGCCAGCCGGTGTCTTTCTGTGTCCGCAAGCAGTGTTCCATTCATGGTCGGGTTTATCTACTACACAAATGCTACCAATCACGTGTTGGCGAAACACTTTATTTCAATTTGTAAGTAAATATTTTTATAAAATAAAAAATGGGTGGATTATTCATTCATTGTCTTTAGTTATGCATTTTCTTCTTTAAATCAGTGACTGATAACGTTTACCTATAGCTAAAAAAATGAATTTAATATGAAAAAAATCCTTCATTTTCATGATATTAAAATGATAAATATGTATTTAATATTTCATTTTTATTAATATGATTTTATGGCAAAAAACCTTAATTAAAGTCTGTGTTTAAGGTGCCTAATGTACCAAATGATATTTTTACGCTGGAAAATGCGGCAAGGGAGTGAGCCAGGAGGGAGCAGAAGCAGAAAAGGAAGCAGGGGACAATCAGGTGAAATAAAATGGCAGGCATAAAAAAACATCAGCCGACAGGTCGGCTGATGTTCTCGACAGTGTAAATCAGTTAATCAGCAGGGCTGATTAGAACTGATAAATTGCACCGACTGCTACAGTGTTACCAGTTTTAACACCGAGCTGGTTGCTGTCATCTTTGATCAGGTTGATATCGTACTCAACCAGAGTAGAGAAGTTTTTGTTGAATGCATAGGTAGCGCCGATGCTGACATATTTCTTCAGGTAGCCGCTGGTGTTTGCGGTATCGTCATCTGCTTTGGCACTAACATAACCTAAAGACGGGGTCAGGCCGAAATCGAAGTTGTACTGAGCAACGGCTTCAAACACTTTAGTTTTGTCGTAAGCAGAAGTAGCAGTAGCGTTTTTATAAGACAGGTTGTGGTATTCACCGTAGGTGGTAGCCACATAGACGTTGTTAGCGTCATATTTCAGGCCAGTTGCCCACGCTTCAGCCTTTTTACCGCGATTATCAGCAGTCTGTTTGTCAGTACGATCAGCAGCAGTGTAAGAACCGATCACGCCAACGCCAAACGGTGCGGTATAAGAAGAAGAGACCGCCCAGCCATCACCGGTATTTTTTCTGTACTGTGTAGAGCCGTCGTGCTTGGCCTGATAACCCAGCGCGAAGTCCCAGCCATCTACCAGGCCGAAGAAGTTTTTGTTACGGTAGGTTGCAACGCCAGCGTTACGGCCAGTGATGTTGTCGGTGTAGACAGAATCACCACCCTGTTCTGGCAGTACGTCAGTGTAAGACAGACCATCATAGCCAACGGCACGGTTACGGCCGTAATCCAGTGAGCCTAAGTCACCGAATTTCAAGCCAGCATATGCGTAACGGGTTTTACCATCAGCGCTGTTAGTATCTTCAGCAGAGCTTGCGTTAAATTCATACTCAAAACGACCATAACCGGTCAGATCGCTATTGATTTTGGTTTCACCTTTGAAGCCCAGACGAGCAAAGGTCTGGTCGCCGTCACCCATGACACTTTTGGACTCATCGCCAAAATAATGGGCAGCTTCGATTTTACCAGTCAAATCCAGCTTGTTGCCGTCTTTGTTGTACACTTCAGCTGCATTCGCTGCACCAGCAGCTAACAGAGCCGGGATTACCACTGCAAGAATATTGCGCTTCATCATTATTACCCTCATTGGTGTTATATAAGACACCTGCATCACAATTCAAAAACCCGTTGGGAACTTTATTGTCGATACAGTTGTCTTCCTGTGTCTGCACGCAGTGTTCCATTCAGTTGCGTGTTTATCTACCGTTTAAATGATACTAATTTCGAAATCGAGTAACCAATAGAAAATTTGTATTACAATTTGTAAATATAACGGAACTTTGTGAGCAATCTCTAAAATAAAAAAATAAGGGCACCCTGAAGGTGCCCTTATTGATGCAGATATTTGTTTTTCTTATGTAATTTTTAGCTTAGAAACTTGCATTGCGCGGTGTACGCGGGAACGGGATCACATCGCGCACGTTTTGTACACCGGTTACATAAGCAATCAGGCGTTCAAAGCCGAGACCGAAGCCTGAATGAGGAATGGTGCCGTAGCGACGCAGATCGCGATACCACCAGTAATCTTCTTTACTGAGCCCCATTTCTTCCAGACGGGCGTCCAACTGCTCCAGACGCTCTTCACGCTGCGAGCCACCGATAATTTCGCCGATGCCGGGGGCCAGCACATCCATGGCCGCCACGGTTTTCCCATCCTGATTCATGCGCATATAAAACGCCTTGATATCTTTCGGGTAGTTTTTCACCACCACCGGTGCCTGGAAGTGTTTTTCCGCCAAATAGCGTTCGTGCTCGGATGAGAGGTCGATGCCCCAGGAAACCGGGTTCTCAAACGTCTGCCCGCAGTTTTCCAGAATGGTTATCGCATCGGTGTAATCCACCTGTGCGAAATCGGAACTGACAAAGCGCTCCAGGCGGCTAACGGCGTCTTTATCGACTCGCTCGGCGAAGAATTTCATGTCGTCAGCGCGCTCTTCCAGCACCGCCTGAAACACGAACTTCAGTAAGTTTTCCGCCAGCGAAGCGATATCGTCCAGGGTGGCGAACGCCACTTCCGGCTCAATCATCCAGAATTCAGCCAGGTGGCGGCTGGTATTGGAGTTTTCCGCCCGGAAGGTCGGCCCGAAGGTGTAGATTTTAGACAGCGCGCAGGCGTAAGTTTCGCCGTTCAACTGGCCAGAGACGGTCAGAAACGCCTCTTTACCGAAGAAGTCTTCGCTGAAATCCACCCGGCCTTGCTCGTTACGCGGCAGGTTTTCCAAATCCAGCGTGGAGACGCGGAACATTTCACCGGCACCTTCGGTGTCTGATGCGGTAATCAGCGGGGTGGAAACCCAATAAAAGCCGTTCTGATGGAAGAAGCGATGAATAGCCTGCGCCAGCGTGTGACGCACGCGCGCGACAGCGCCAATCAGGTTAGTGCGCGGGCGCAGGTGCGCCACTTCACGCAGATACTCGATGCTGTGGCGTTTTGCCGCCATCGGGTAGGTATCCGGGTCTTCTACCCAACCGACGACCGTCAGCGCGGTGGCCTGAATCTCAAAGCTTTGGCCTTCACCGGGAGATTCCACCACTTTACCGGTGACTTCGACGGAGCAACCGGTGGTCAGGCGCAGTACGTCGCTCTGGTAATTGTCCAGATTATTATTCACGACGGCCTGTAGCGAATCAAAGCAGGAACCGTCATAGACGGCGATAAAGGAAATACCGGCTTTAGAGTCTCTCCGGGTACGTACCCAGCCGCGCACGGTGACGTCACTGTCAACGGCGACACGGCCTTGCAGTACATCGACTACAGGCACTACGCTCATAACATTCTCTCTATTGGTTATTGGTCAATGTGGGTGAAATATTATCAATATGTTCAGTCCCGTCGTGGGACGTCGGTTTATGTTACTTGCCGTCTTGCAGGACACAAGTGGAAATCACCGCAACGCACCAAGTTTTGTGCGATCGCGGTGTTGGCGGATTAAAGAGTAGGCAGCGTAATGTGCGTCAGGACGCTTTTTTAATGCGCGGTAAATCGAAGGCTTTACGCAGCTCGCTGACGAAGGCCTGATCCTGGCAGATGGTTTTTCCGGGGCTGTCTGATAATTTCGCCACCGGTTTGCCGTTGCATTCCACTAATTTGATGACGATATTAAGCGGTTTAACGCCGGGGATGTCACAGGTCAGGCGCGTGCCGATACCAAATACAACCGGAATGCGCTGCTGGAAGTGGCGGTAGAGGTGTAACGCTTTTGCCAGATTGAGGTTATCGGAGAACACAAGCGTTTTGCTCATCGGGTCTATGCCTAAAGCCCGGTAATGGGCGATGGCTTTTTCACCCCATTCGATAGGGTCGCCTGAGTCATGGCGTAAACCTTGGTAACGCTCGGCGAAACGTTTGTCAAAGTCACGCAGGAAAGCATCCATGGTGATGCAATCCGTCAGTGCGATACCCAGTTGATGCGGGTATTCGCGCAGCCAGGCATCCAGCGCGGCGCGCTGGCTGTTGGCCAGTGTCGGGCTGATTTGTTGATGGGCCTGGAACCACTCATGGGCCTGTGTGCCGACGGGCGTCAATGCGAATTGATGCGCCAGAAAATAGTTGCTGGTGCCGATAAGCCAGGGAAAGTGATCGTTGAGCGTGCGCACAATGTCGTGGTGTACGCTGCGCGAGAAGCGGCGGCGAGTGCCGAAATCCATCAGGCGGAAGTCACGTAAATCCACATCCTGGCTGAGGGTGCGAAATTCGCTCAGAGTATGGTGCAATTGCGCGAGGGCGGCATCGCGATAATTTCCGGGGTGGCGCGCCTGATGTACCACTTCACTGATCACCGCCAGCAACGGCACTTCCCATAAAATCACTTCGTGCCATGGGCCGGTGATGCGGATGTCCAGCTTGCCCTGGTGTTGACTGACCTGAATGTGGGCCGGGTTAAAACGGAACGTTTTCAGCCAGTTGAGGTAGTCAGGTTGAAAGAACGGCAACGATGCGAGATAAGCATATTCGTCATCACGCAGCGATAACTGACTCATGGCGTCTATTTGAGCACGAATTTCATCGGCATAGACCCCCAGTAACTCATCGCCACGGCAGCGAAATTCCGCTGCAACATGAACATCACGATAATGATGATATACCGCTTGCTGCATGTGCAATTTATAAGCATCGGTATCCAGCAATGAGGTCAGTATCGGGGAGGTGTGTAAAGTCATAATGCGTTCCCGCATCCTCGTTTCATGCAATTTTGTTTAAGGCTGCCTTGCTCAAGGCAATCTTGTTTAATGCAGTTGACAGTGGCGCGACGTAGCCGTGGCGCTGCGGTGTCAACCTTCTGTCGATTTAATGGCGCTTATCACATCATATTGGGCGCATGAAGGCGAGATTCAATTGTGCGATTGTGACAAAAAAGTATCTGTTTTTACGCTGAATTTAACAGGAGTGATTGAATCATAATGTTTTTTATACTAAACAAAAAAGCCGCGTCCGCACGATAAGCCGCATGCTGGCGAGAAGACGAGCAGAACAGATGCAGAAAGTTTGCATTCCGCCACTCTCTCCCCTTTAATAGACCTAACAGCCTGTTGCATAACGGAACAGCGTAAAAACAGACAAGACAGCCTGCACAGAGGCGATGGGAAAACAGCGGCGCGCGCCGCTGTTTGTTCTTGTTTGCCGGGCGAATACATCAGGATGGCGCAAAACCTGATAAACACGGTTGGGCTTGTGCGGCAGGGTTGATGTGGTTCTTTCTTTATATATAGCCTCACAGAGAAGAAGGACTACCCGCACGGGGCGTCGCGCCATCTCTCATTCAGTCATAAGGTAATCAGTTATGAGTCAACAACCACAAGTAAAATATCGGCACGACTACCGCGCGCCGGATTACACCATCACCGACATCGCACTGGATTTTACGCTTGATGCAGAGCACACCCATGTGGTGGCGACCAGTCAGGTGGTGTTGCAGGGAGAAAAAGGCGCGACATTACGGCTTGATGGCGAAGGGTTGACGCTGGTGAGTGTGCAGGTCGATGGTCAGGCGTGGGCCGATTATCGAGAAATCGCCGGGGCGCTTGAGCTCTCTGGCGTGCCGGAGGCGTTCACGCTACGTATTGAAACACAGATAAACCCGGCGGCGAACAGCGCGCTGGAAGGGCTCTATCAGTCTGGCGAGGCGTTGTGTACCCAGTGTGAAGCAGAAGGCTTCCGTCATATCACCTATTATCTGGATAGGCCGGATGTGCTGGCGCGTTTTACCACCCGCATTACGGCACAGAAAGCCCGCTACCCGTATCTGCTCTCTAACGGCAACCGCGTGGCGCAAGGCGAGCTGGATGATGGCCGCCACTGGGTCGAATGGCAAGATCCGTTCCCGAAACCCTGTTATCTGTTTGCGTTGGTGGCCGGTAATTTTGATGTGCTGCGCGATACTTTTGTCACCCGTTCAGGCCGTGATGTGGCGCTGGAACTGTTTGTCGATTGCGGCAATCTCGATCGCGCTGACTGGGCCATGACCTCGTTGAAAAACGCCATGAAATGGGATGAAACCCGTTTTGGCCTGGAGTACGACCTCGACATCTATATGATTGTGGCGGTGGACTTCTTCAACATGGGGGCAATGGAAAACAAAGGGTTGAACATTTTCAACTCCAAGTATGTGCTGGCGAAAGCCGAAACCGCCACCGATAAAGACTATCTCGGTATCGAAGCGGTCATCGCCCACGAATATTTCCATAACTGGACCGGCAACCGCGTCACTTGCCGCGACTGGTTCCAGTTGAGCCTCAAAGAGGGGCTGACGGTATTTCGCGATCAGGAGTTCAGCTCCGACGTCGGTTCCCGCCCGGCGAATCGCATTGATAACGTGCGGGTGATGCGCGGCGCGCAGTTCGCCGAAGACGCCAGCCCGATGTCGCACCCCATTCGCCCGGACAAAGTCATCGAGATGAATAACTTCTACACCCTGACGGTGTATGAAAAAGGCTCGGAAGTGATCCGTATGATGCACACCTTGCTGGGCGAAGAAAAATTCCAGGCGGGGATGCGGCTCTATTTTGACCGCCATGACGGCAGCGCCGCCACCTGTGATGACTTCGTGCAGGCGATGGAAGACGCCTCAAGCGTCGATTTATCGCAGTTCCGCCGCTGGTACAGCCAGTCGGGTACGCCGGTTGTGACCGTGAGCGACGAGTATGACGCAGCGACCCGCCAGTACCGCTTGCATGTCAGCCAGATGACGCCGGTTGGCGCGGATAAGCAAGACAAGCTGCCGCTGCATATTCCGCTGGATGTTGAGTTGTATGATACCGAAGGCCGGGTGATTGCGCTGCGCCAGAAGGGGCAGGCGCTGGGGGCGGTGCTCAATGTCACCGCAGCGGAGCAAACCTTCGTGTTTGACGATGTACCTTGCCAGCCGGTGCCGTCACTGCTGCGTGAGTTTTCGGCACCGGTAAAACTCAATTACCCGTGGCGCGATGAACAGCTCACCTTCCTGATGCGCCATGCCAGCAATGCCTTCTCGCGCTGGGATGCGGCACAAAGTCTGCTCGGCAACTATATTCGCCTGAATGTGGCGTGCCACCAGCAACAACAGCCGCTGTCGCTGCCGCTGCATGTGGTCGATGCGTTCCGGGGCGTGTTGCTGGATGAAACGCTTGACCCGATGCTGGCAGCACAAATCTTGTCGTTGCCGAGCGAAAACGAAATGGCCGAGCTGTTTGAGGTGATTGACCCGGATGCGATAGCCGCTGTGCGCCAGATGCTGGTGCAAACGCTGGCCGATGAGATGGCGGATGAACTGCTGGCGGTGTATCGCGCCAATAAGCTCGCGCAATACCGCGTTGACCAACACGATATGGGCAAACGCGCGCTGCGTAATCTCTGCCTCAGCTATCTGGCCTTTGCCGATCGCGCCGAGGCGGATAAGTCGGTCATGGCGCAGTTCCAGAGTGCGGATAACATGACGGATTCGCTGGCGGCAATGAGTGCGGCCGTGGCCGCGCAGTTGCCTTGTGCCGATACGCTGCTGGCGGATTTTGACGAGCGCTGGCATCAGGATGGTCTGGTGATGGACAAATGGTTTATGTTGCAAGCCAGCAGCCCGGCCGCCGACGTGCAGGCGCGGGTACGCGACTTGCTTAACCACCGCTCATTTAGCCTTGGCAACCCCAACCGGGTGCGCTCGCTGGTCGGCGGCTTCTGTGCCGGTAATCCATCCGCCTTTCACGCCAAAGACGGCAGCGGCTATCAGTTTCTCACCGACATGCTGACCGAACTGAACACCCGCAACCCGCAGGTGGCCTCGCGCCTGATCGAACCGTTAATCCGCCTTAAGCGTTACGATTCAGCGCGTCAGGCGCTGATGCGCCAGGCGCTGGAAACCCTCAAAGGGCTGGAAAACCTCTCCGGCGATCTGTTCGAGAAAATCACGAAAGCGCTGGATGCGTAAGGTTCAAACATCAAGGATGGGTTATTTATTCGCTTACCCTCAAAGCCGGGAAATTCCCGGCTTTTTTAATTCCATCACATTATAGCCATTCGGTTAGTTATATCGCCTGCCACCTATCCTGCTTTTATTGACATTCAATTATCTGAGTGTAATAACTGCGACCGTAAAATAAGATTATCTGCTTTGTTATTTCAATATAATTTAATGGCATGGAGTGTTTATGAGTAATGAAAGTATTAGTGAGGTTATTATTGATCTCGATAATGTATTTGATTTAAATAAGTATGAGGTAAGCTCCATGCTGCAATATGCAGCGAAAGGGCAGTTAGATGATTTGATGAAGGGTTTTGTTGAAGATGTGAAAGAATATAATAAAGAAAAGTCATGTCAGCCGAATAGTGATGGTTTTCCAGGCGAAATAATTCGTAAAAATAATACCATTTTTATTAATGGCCAGCGAGGCACTGGTAAAACTACATTCATAAGAGCAATGTTGAATTGCTATTCTGAGGAAAAGAATGGTGTTTTCCCTCTGGCTTTTATAGACCCAACGTTAATTGAGACACATCAAAATATCCTGATTGATATTGTCGTGAAATTTAAACAACTCTATGACAGCAAGCTTAAGTATTGTGTGGATGAAGAGAAAAATCAGCGACTGAATAAATGCCTTGAAGAGATGGCGGAAGGGCTGAAACTTGCCAGTCACCATAAAGAAAACCATGATAAGCATGATGATGGCTGGTTCTTAAGTCAGGCGTTGAAAAGTGCCAAAAGTGGACAGTATTTGGAAGAACGATTACATCGCTTTATTAATGAAATTGCCGAGGTGTTAAATAAAGAATTATTTATTATCGCTATTGATGATGTTGATACCCATACGCAAAAAGCTTATGAGGTTCTGGAAACTATCCGCCGCTATTTGAACCACCCCAGAGTGGTGGTGCTGATTTCAGGGGATTTAAAACTGTACAATTACATTGTCAAAAATCAAAAAAAGATTGAGTTACAGTCGGGTGATGAAAAAGAAAGTGATGAAAAAGAATCTAGGGATTTGATCCTTCACTTAACTCAGCAGTATATGCTAAAAGTTTTTCCTGCACATCAACGCATCGATTTGCAGTTGTTGATTAAATTATTTGAAAGCCAACAGAGACGCGTATTTTTTTCAAGAAATGGTAAAAAGTACAAGGGGATTGAAGGTTCTGATCCACACACGGATGGGCAGTCGCCAGATTTTTTGTTTGATATTATCTCCCTCTCGCTGAAGGTAAAAAAAGATCAGCAAGAGTATTTTCGGAATTTTATTCTTTCTCAGCCAATAAGAACGGTTGTGCAGTTTTTAAGAATGATGCCTGTCAATCAGAATGGCGAATTGAATGAACTCTCTAAGTTAACGGAAACGATAATATCTGCATTGAAGCGTATTTTTTTGGGGGAGTTTATTGATCAGGGGATCGATGATGACCTATCGGAAGAAGGGGTTAAAGATTTTAATAAAATTGCCTGTGCAATATTTAATGTGTGCCATCGGCATGGCGATCTGGAAACCGGTTTTTATTTGCGACCTGATAGTGATGATGGCGCTTATAACGCGGCGAAAATGTATCTCACAATGCTCGTTAGCCGGTTTTTAAAAGAAAATACATTATCAAATGCGTTGACTTTTATGTTCACCAGTGCAATGCCAGCCAATGTCTATATGCACTATTTGGCTGAAAAAGAAAAAGAGGTTAGTAATCTGCCAAGAGCGTATGTTGAGTATCTTGGGTTAACCCGTGGTGAAAACGTGACGGGGGTGGCGGCGCATTGTAACCCGATAATTTTCCATGAACATGGGAGTATATCAAAAAAAATTCATGGTGGAGTGATAAGAGTCAATAGAAGAAGAAATAATCTTATTAAAGAGAGATTCAAAGCCCTAACGGGATGGGAAGACGGTGACGTGATAAGCTCGTTAGATTGGCTTTCCAGAAATTTAGCGAAAGTGAACCATAACTATATTGATGTCGTCGCGGCAGTGACTATTCTGGCCTCGGCCAGCAGCGTTCAGGAAGGGGCAGAAAAAAGAGATTATATTTCTGTCTTTAGCTTGCTGGCGGTGATGGCTCGATTGCTGGACAAAAATAGTAATTATTCTGTTGAGCGTTTTATTTCAGTACAGACATTCGGTTATCCAGCTTTCCTAAATAGAGACAAAGAGACAAAGGATAAAGCGGATGATACGGATGATACGGATGATACGGATGATACGGATGATGATAATACGCAAGATTCAGAAAATATTTTTATAGATATTCTGAATGATAAAATAACAGAATGGAAAAAAACTAGCGAAATAAGTTGTTCATCCTTACTGATGGGGAAAATCTGGGAGAGAGTTCAGTATACATTGCTTTCTGCATCAAAAGATTTTTCTGGCAAGAAATTTTCATATAAAGGTGAAGAAGGAAGCAAAAAAGAAGACATTCTTCTCGGTCATCTTTTCTCATCATTTGTTTTTGGGGTAATAAATTCTTTTTTGATAGAAGAAGTTAATTACAATCCAGATATCCCTGAAAAATTGGTAAAGCGATTCGCTTCTGCTAAAAACACGGCTATTTCTCCCAGAGAGTTAATCAATAATATAAATCGCGTTATTGGCTTTATTAATTCGCACAATAAAAAAACAGAGAATAAAAGTAATCAATTTAAATTCTCTGATTTCCTGCCAGTAACCAGCGCAATCATTCGCTGCCCGCTAATTTTACCCTTCTTATTGCCTGACTTGAAACCCTCCTCTTTTTGTCAGGTAGGTTTGGGAAATAAAAAAATCACATTATGGGAAATAAAAGGCGGCAGGAAAAAAGATAGAGAAAAACTGTACCAGATGATTTTATCCACTGGATTGTTGGGCAACTTATATTCTATTGAGGAAATTAACGATGTGCAAATAACTCAGAAAAGTAACACACCTTCGGAAGATAATTATTTATATATTTCCCGTTTGCCTGTTTCTGGATGTTTTATAACACCAAAAGAAGATACATCATCAACATCAAAGAAAAAACAACAGTAGCCCCACAACCAGATAACCAATAAGGCCCAACATGTTTCTCAACCAATACCTTCTTGCGGAGCCCCGGTTGTATGAGCTTTTGCTGACGCAACTGCCGTTGTTGCTGTCGGGTGAGCGCTCGACTTTGCCGGAAAAAGACATCGAAGCCGTGACCTATAACAGTTGGTATCAGCGTCAGTTTACCCATACCGACCCGATGTTTGAGCGCCACTGGGATCACTTGCTGTCACGTCAGCGTGAAGCCAAAGGGTGGTGCAGGGCGTTGCTTGGGCAGGCGGCTCGCTACCATCTGGACGAAGACCAGCGTCGGCTGGCGGTGCGCCAGTCGCGCTTTGGCGAGTGGCAAAACTGGGTGGCGAATCAATCTGGTTTCCCGGTTATCGCTTATCAACTGGAGCAGATGTGGTGCGGCAAGACGTGCCCACCGTTGTTTGAATTGCTGGCTCGGCTGAAGCAGACGTTGGGTTACCGGCCAATTGTGTCGCCCTGGCATCCACGCGTTGAGGATTATCTGCAACACGAAGGGTTGCATGAAGCGCATATGCACCTTAACGGCACCACCTTTGTGGAACTGATGTGGCATCACAGCCTGCTGCATCCCGATGCGCTGATTAATGAAATGGAGAAAAGCCGTAAGGATGACCCTACCCGATTGCGGCGCTTTTATGCCGTAGCTCACTCGCTGGATACCCCGATTAAAGTGAGCCGTATGCTGCATATCGCGCGTTATTGCCGCGAGTGGCTACTACGCTGGGCCGAAGGTCGGTATCACCCGGCGTGTGAGGGTAAACCGGCAAAACAGCACTTTGCTGACTTGCTGCGCTGTGACGATATTGTCGCTCCCGACGCGGGCTTTTTTGCCTGGGAACAGGCGGCATATGCCCAGCCACAACAGTATCAGGGCCTGTGCGAGCTGCATTTTCATATCCGGGTGTTACATGCGTTGCGCGCTCATCCGTCGGCGACGGAAGATGCCTGCTATTGGCTGTATTTGCTATGCATGAACCTGTTTCAGCGTTTGCTGGTGCAGCGCACCGATCAGATAGGTTTTGATCAGTTCCAGAAATTTACCGAGTTAGGTCCACGTGAGCCGATAGAAGAACGCTATGCTGCCCGTTTTTATCAGTTACATGGTGAGCGGGCATCGGGCACATCGATGATGGCGACGATTGAAGGGCGTTTTGCGCCGAAAGACACGTCCGATAAGAATAAGCAACTGATCACGCGTATCCTTGACGGGTTTTGGGACTACCAGAACCCGAGTGCGTCATCGCTTGATAAGCCACCGGAGTTAAATGCGCTGGCACAAGCCTGTCTTGGCGCGACACGTCCGGCGCTACGGCTGGTGGTGCATTTCATCAAACGTCACTGGGATTATCGTGATGGCTCTTCCCATTTCAGCGCACTACGTGAAGATGTGTTGATGCGTGCTCATGCATTATTTCAGGTGTTGGAGGCGTTTCCGGCGTTGCGCTCGCTGCTTACCGGGTTTGATGCCGCCGCCAATGAGCGCGAGGCTCCACCGGAAGTGTTCGCCGTGCTTTTTCGTCAGGCACGCCGTCAGGGTATCGCCCATTTCACCTACCACGCCGGGGAGGATTTTGAACATCTGATCAGTGGCATTCGCGCCGTCTATGACAGCCTGACGCTGCTGGAGTTATCGAATGGCGATCGCATCGGTCACGCTACGGCGATTGGTATTATGCCGACGTTTTGGCGTACGAAAATGCCGGAGACGTTGTTCATTAAGCAAGGCGAATGGCTGGAAAACCTGCTGTTTGTACGCAAGTTGTTACTGGAGCAGCGAGAGGGCAGCGATTTATCGCTGGTACGGCTGGATAGCGAAATTGCGATGCTGGCGTACCGGATTTTTGCACAGCACCCTTCCATCGTCGTGTTACAGATCTTTTTTGACGGTCGCGGGCTTGACCCCATACAGGTGCGAAATTATCTGCAAGATAAGACGGACAGGCCGGTGGGCTGGCTGGGAGAAGAGTTCGAGCGGGTCGGTGAGTTTGCAAAACGCTATGGCAAAGAGGCGTTGATATTGCTGAAACAGCGCTGGTTTGATGCAGACGTGATCACGCGGTATGAAGCCTCCGCCGAGTTCGACACCGATTTTCTGCCTGACAGTACTCTGCTTGCTGCACAGCAATACGTGCAAAAGCGGGTGCGTGAAAAACACATAGTGATTGAAACGCTGCCGACCAGCAATGTCAGGATCAGTTATTACGAGGATATTACCCAGCACCATGTATTCCGCTGGATGCATCTTCCCGAGCGTTATGTTGCAGGCGATCATCCTATGTCGGTGGCATTAGGATCTGACGATCAGGGGATTTTTGTCACCGATATGAAAGGGGAGTTTTATCATCTGTTTACCGTGCTGATGAACGAATTTGGCTACAGCGAGCAGGATGCACTGGCGCAGGTGGCGGCGTTAAATGAGAACGGACGTATTTACCGTTTCGATTATCCGCTTTAAAGAAGAACAGGGGGCAGTGAAACACTGTCGCCCCCTTGGTGGTGAATATCTCATCAACCATCTCATCAACCAACGCGCTGAGGTGCGGGCTGTGTCGCGCGAGCCACCGGCGTCAGTATCCGCTCCAGCACCTGTGCTTCCAGCTCTGCCAGCCGGGCGGAACCACGGCGGCGCGGGCGCGGCAGGTCAATCGTGACATCAAGCCCGATGCGGCCTTCTTCAATCAGAATCACCCGGTCAGCGAGGGCGACGGCTTCGCTGACGTCGTGCGTGACCAGTAATACGGTAAAACCGTGCTGTAGCCAGAGTGATTCAATGAGCCCCTGCATCTCAATGCGGGTCAGCGCATCCAGCGCGCCCAGCGGCTCATCGAGTAGCAGCAAGCCGGGGCGATGGATCAATGCACGTGCCAGCGCCACCCGCTGTTTTTGCCCGCCGGAGAGCGCCGCAGGCCAGTCGGCCGCGCGTGATGCCAGCCCGACGGCGTCCAGCGCCTGATGCGCGGCGGTGCGCCAGTCGCCGCGTAACCCGAGGCCGACGTTATCCAGCACCCGTTTCCAGGGTAATAAGCGCGCTTCCTGAAACATTAGCCGAATGTCGTCACGCGCCTGCTGTAACGGCGCGCTGCCCGCCAGCAGCGCACCGGCGCTTGCCGACTCCAGACCGGCCAGCAGGCGCAACAGGGTGCTTTTGCCGCAACCGCTGCGCCCGACCACGGCAATAAACTGCCCGGCTGGGATGTGCAGGTGAATGTCGTTGAGGATGGTGCGTGCGCCATAGCGTTTGCTCACGCCGTCAATCAACACCGGTGTGCCAGCGTTAAGGCGTGCCGGTACGTCCAGGGACAGGGTCATACGGTTTCCTCCGTTAATTGCCAGCTTGGGTGCCAGCGTAGCCACACCCGCTCCAGCGTCAGGGCAATGACGTCAGCCAGTTTGCCCAGCAAGGCATAGAGAATAATCGCCACCACGACGACATCGGTTTGCAGAAATTCGCGCGCGTTCATGGCCAGATAACCGATGCCGGAACTGGCGGAGATGGTTTCTGCGACAATCAGCGTCAGCCACATCAAACCCAGCGAAAAACGCACGCCGACCATAATCGATGGCAGCGCCCCCGGTAACACCACTTCATAAAACAGCCGAAAGCCTGATAAACCGTAGCTGCGCGCCATCTCCAGCAGGCCGCTGTCGATATTGCGAATCCCGTGATAGGTGTTGAGGTAAACGGGAAATAGCGTGCCGAGTGCGACCAGAAAAATCTTGGCGCTTTCATCAATGCCGAACCACAAAATCACCAGCGGGATCAGCGCCAGATGCGGCACATTGCGCAGCATCTGCATTGAGGTGTCCAGCAGGCGCTCACCGGTGCGCGATAACCCGGTGATAAAGCCGAGCGCCAGTCCCAGCGCACCGCCGATGGCAAACCCGGTCAGCGCCCGCCAGGTGCTGATGCTGAGGTGTTGCCACAGCTCACCGCTGCGCGTCAGCCGCCAGAAGGTGACGGCGATGGCCTGCGGTGACGGCAGGATGCGGCTGGAGAGCCAGCCTGCGCTGGCGGCCAGTTGCCAGACGGCGACCAGTAACAGCGGCAGGAGCCAGGGCGTAAGCCGCCCGGTCGCGAGGTGTACAATCCGGCGCATCGGCAGGCTCCTTAGCTCTGGGCGGCTTTTAACAGCGGCACGAATTCATTGCCGACGATTTCGCCTTGCGAGCGCAGTGGCTGCGGCTGCGGCACCTCGGGCACCGCCACATCCAGATGCGGGAACAGCAGCTCGCCCACCTTGTAGGCCTCTTCCAGATGCGGGTAGCCTGATAACACAAAGGTATCAATCCCCAGACTGGCGTATTCCTCAATGCGTTGCGCCACGGTTTGCGGGTCGCCCACCAGCGCCGTGCCCGCGCCGCCACGCACCAGCCCGATACCGGCCCACAGGTTGGGGCTGATTTCGAGCTTGTCGCGTTTGCCGCCATGCAGCGCCACCATGCGTTGCTGGCCTACCGAGTCAAAGCGTTTTAGCGATGCCTGCGCTTCGGCGATGGTCTCGTCATCCAGTTTGGAGATGAGCCGGTTGGCGGCCTGCCACGCTTCTTCGGCGGTTTCGCGCACGATAACGTGCAGACGAATACCGAAGCGGACTTGTCGCCCCTGCGCGGCGGCTCTGGCGCGCACCTGGTCGAGCTTTTCTTTCACTTGTGCAGGCGGTTCGCCCCAGGTGAGGTAGAGGTCAACCTGCTCGGCGGCTAAATCCAGCGCGGCATCTGAGGAGCCGCCGAAATAGAGCGGCGGGTGCGGCTGTTGTACCGGCGGGTAGTGCAGTTTCGCCCCTTTGACCTGAATATGCTTGCCATCATAGTCAACGGTTTCGCCTTTCAGCACTCCGCGCCAGATACGGGTGAATTCGGCAGAGGCTTCATAGCGCTGTTCGTGATCGAGAAACAGCCCCTCGGCTGCCAGCTCGTCCGGGTCGCCGCCGGTGACCAGGTTGAACAATGCCCGGCCATTGGAGAGTCTGTCCAGCGTGGCGGCCTGACGTGCGGCAAGCGTAGGCGAAATGATGCCGGGGCGTAGCGCAACCAAAAAGCGCAGCCGCTGCGTTACCGGGATCAGGGAAGCGGCGACCAGCCACGAATCCTCGCAAGAGCGCCCGGTTGGGATCAGTACGCCGCCAAAGCCCAGACGGTCAGCCGCTTGGGCAATTTGTTGCAGATAGCTGTGATCGACCGGCCGGGCGTTTTCGCCTTTACCAAAATAGTGGCCGTCGCCGTGGGTGGGCAGGAACCAGAAAATATTCAGACTCATTGTGAGCGTCTCCGTTCTCTTCTCTCAAACTGGATATTAGGGTGTGACCGGGGCGCGCCAGATTCGGCTGGCGACATCAAGCCGGGTTGGGATCAGGTGGTTGTCGTAAAACAGATCGGCGGTGTGCTGTTGCGCTTGCAGCGTGCGTTCATCCACCGGTTTGATAACGGTAATCGGGCGATGGTCGAAATAAGCGCTGATGACCGCTTCGGGCAGGCCCATGGCGTTGGCCAGCAGCGTGACGCTTTGCGCGCGCTGGCTGAGGGTTAACGCATCCGCTTGTGTCAGGGTATTGAGGAACTGTTGCAGGAACGGGCCGTATTTTTCCGCATAGGCGCGTGAGGCCAGATAAAACGAGCCGGTCAAATTCAGGTCGGTGCCATCGGCCAGTACCCGAACGCCACCTTGCAAGAGTGCCGCTGAGTAGTACGGGTCCCAGATAGTCCAGGCATCGACATTGCCTTGCTGAAAGGCGGCGCGCGCATCGGCGGGCGTCAGGTAAGCAGGCTGAATATCGGCAAAGGTCAGCCCGGCTTTTTGCAGGTTACGCAGCAGCAGGTTGTGCGAGCTGGAACCTTTCTGGAAGGCGACTTTGCGGCCTTTGAGGTCAGCGACGGTTTTGATTGGGCTGTCATCGCGTACCAGAATCACTTCCGCTTTGGGCTTGGCTGGCTCAACGCCGATGTACACCAAATCCGCCCCGGCCGCCTGGGCAAACAGCGGTGGAATATCACCGGTACTGCCAACATCAATACTGCCGATATTCAGCGCTTCGAGCATCTGTGGCCCGGCGGGAAACTCTATCCAACTGATTTGTGTCTGGGGGAACTGCTTTTCCAGCAATTGATGGGTTTTCGCCAGCACCAGACTGACCGAGCCTTTTTGAAAGCCGACGCGTAACTGGGCGGGGTCGGCCGCATGAGCCAGCGAGGTGGTACCGGCCAGTATCGGCAGTAATAACGTCAGGGCTGCATGTTTCAAGCGAGAAAGCAGCGGGCGGTGCAACATAACAGGCTTCCTTATTTCAACGGTCAACGTTTCAGGGGGTCGTGTAGTGGTGTCAGGCACTGAGTCGCTCAAGGACTGGCTGGCGTAGCGCCTCTGGCGCGCGGCGCTGTAATGCCAGGAAAAACAGCTGTAGCGCTTCTGTCAGGCGAGCTTCGAGCGCCGGGGCAAAATCCGGCGTGCGGTCGTAGTGGCTTATCTGGCTGTCTTCTGCGAACACGCCCTGTAGAATTTCCTGTGCTTTCAGGGCGTTGAGTACCGGTTTGAGGCTGTAATCAATCGCCAGCATGTGGGCTATCGAGCCTGCGCTTGCCAGTGGCAACACCACTTTGTTCTCGAAGGCCCGCTCGGGCAGTAAGTCGAGCAGCGCTTTCAGGCCGCCGGAAAACGAGGCTTTATAAATGGGCGTTGCTATCAATACGCCGTCGGCCTCGGCCAGTTGGCTATTGAGCGTTTGCAGCGAAGGGCTGTCAAAGCGGGCGTTGAGCAGGTCATCGGGCGCGAAGTTGTGCAGGTGCCAGGGCAGCACGTCCACACCTTGCGCTTCCAGCCACTTACCGGCGTGATGCAATAAAGCGGTAGAGCGAGAAGGGTAGCGCGGGCTACCGGCCAGCGTTATGACACGCATAGTGACTCCTTATAACTAAAAATTAGCAATAATCACGATTTGATAACAGTTTTTGCAGTCTGGCAGAGCCGATACCGATTCGAAAAATGATTTATTGTGGAATGGAAAGCGAAAAAACGAATAAAAAAGCGGCAGGGCTGGACGAAAGAAAAGAAAACGATTGCGCAGATGCGCCGTTTTTTGGCCAAGGTCAATTCCCTTTCATGGGCCGATAGACGATAATACGCCCCCGGTTTGCTACCGGGACTCCAGGAGAAGTCATGTATCCCCTCATTCGTAAAGCATTATTCCAGCTCGACCCCGAACAGGCGCACGAATTTACCGTGCATCAACTGCGTCGTATTACCCATACCCCCCTTGAATGGCTGGTGCGCCAAGCGGTGCCGACCAAGCCTGTCACCTGTATGGGGCTGTCGTTTCGCAACCCGCTCGGGCTGGCGGCAGGTCTTGATAAGGATGGCGAGTGTATTGACGCCTTGGGGGCCATGGGCTTTGGTTTCCTTGAGATAGGCACCGTGACGCCGCGTGCGCAGGCGGGCAATGACAAACCCCGGCTGTTCCGGGTGGTGGAAGCGCAAGGGTTGATTAACCGCATGGGCTTTAATAACCGTGGGGTAGACAACCTGGTTGAGAATGTGAAACGCGCCCGTTTTGGCGGCGTGCTCGGCATTAATATCGGCAAGAATAAAGATACGCCGGTTGAGCAGGGTAAAGAGGATTACCTTATCTGTATGGATAAGGTTTACGCCCACTCCGGTTATATTGCCATTAACATCTCCTCGCCGAATACGCCGGGCCTGCGCACGTTGCAATATGGCGACGCGCTGGATGATTTGTTGCAGGCGATAAAAAATAAACAGGCCGAACTGCATGCCCGCCATCAGAAATATGTGCCGGTGGCGGTAAAAATTGCGCCGGATTTATCCGAAGAGGAGTTGGTGCAAATTGCCGACAGCCTGGTGCGCCATCAGATTGACGGTGTGATAGCCACCAATACCACGCTCGACAGGCAACTGATTCAGGGCCTGAATCATTGCGGGCAAACCGGTGGATTAAGCGGACGACCGCTGCAATCGCGCAGTACCGAGGTGATTCGCCGCTTATCTCAGGAATTAAACGGGCGTTTGCCGATTATTGGCGTCGGCGGGATTGATTCGCTGGTGGCCGCGCGGGAAAAACTGGCGGCAGGCGCAACGCTTGTTCAGGTATACAGCGGCTTTATTTATCACGGCCCTCGCCTGATAAAGGATATTGTTACATACATCTGATTTTCCATTTCTCAGCGCCAGCGCCGGGGTTTCTTTCTCCGTGTCGCTGGTTTATATTCGGTTTCGTTTGCATAAAATCACGTCATTTTATTTTCTTCACGGCCTGATGATCACTCGGCCAGTGAAGCTTTAGACACAATAAGCATCAGCACCGGGCAATGGCTCGGGACAAAGGTTAAACATGAAGCTCATACCTGACGATCACTGGCGTTGGTATTTTGATGCCGAACAGGCGCGCCTGATGCTTGAGCTTGCCAATGGCACGCTATTTCGCTCGCATTTTCCCGCCGCCATGCTGACGCCGGATGCCTTTAACGCAACGGCGTTTTGCGTTGAGGATGCCGCACTGTTTTTCACTTTTCAGGAGAAGTGTCAGCCTTTGGGGTTAACCATGGCCGCAACCGCTGAGTTGGTACTCAATGCGTTGGTCGCCAACCGTTTTCTGAAACCGTTAATGCCGAAAAGCTGGCATTTCCGGGTGCAGGGCGAAGTGAATAGCGCTCCGCAACTGGGTGATCTGGTGAGTGTGGTGTTAAATGAGCGAGCGGAATCGGCGTGCTTTATGGTGGTGGAGGCTGGCGACAACGCCAGTTTGTGCCTGCTGGCGCAAGAGCAACTGGTGCTGAACGGCAAAACGCTACAACGCGCGGACGCGATAAAAATCATGCATGACCGACTATGCGTTTACACACCCTGTCGCGACGCGCTCTCCCCGCGTTACGCCTTTGCCGGATAAAGCAGAGCAACGCACCATTGGTGCGGCGGCGTTGCTCTGTCTTGTTTTATCGGTCTTGCTTTATCGGTATTTCTTGATTGGTATGTCTTTATCCATATCGCTTGATGCGACCAGGTTTAGTCCAGCGTAATATCGCTTGCAGGCACGCAACTGCACGCCAGAATTTCACCGTCATCCGTCTGTGCCCCGTCTTTTAGCGGCGTGACGGCACCTTGTGTCAGCGTTAACCGACAACAGCCGCATAAACCCGCCCGGCATGAATAAGGCACCCGAATCCCCTGTTGTTCCAGTTGCTCTAGCACTATTTGCTGGTTGTTGCCGATGAACGTCTGGCCCTGATAGGTGATGCGCACCGCCTGAGTCTGCGTTGGTAATGTCGGTTTTTCACGTGTCTCTTGAGCGGCAGCGCCATACGGTCGAGGGGGCTTGGTGGCGAGCACTTCCAGACTATCGCCAAGGCGCAGCACGCCCCGGCTGCGGGCTATCAGGTTCATACCGAAATCAACATCGCCATTTTGCGCGCTGCGATACTGTTGCAACGTTGCCAGCGGTTCGCCCGCCGGGTGGCGGCGTCCGCGCTCGATGCTAACTGTCGTCAGCACGCAGCGGCTGCAAGGTTTGGCGACATCGAAAATCACCTCCCCTATGCGCACGGTTTGCCACTGGTCTTCCTCGTAGGGCTGTGCGCCACTGACCGTCAGGTTGGCGCGAAATTGCTCTATGCGAATTCCGCCAGGGCAGCGCCGACGTAAATCGTCAAACGAGGCTTCATTTACCAGCAAAAAGGGGTAGCCATCGGCAAAATGCAGCGCGGTTTCCGGGTGGCGCTTAACGCGCCGCGAAGGTTGCGGCCCTTGCCAGCGCAACTGTACCGGACGCTGCAGGTATTCACTGAGCCAGCGGTTGATGGGGTCATGGGCAATATGCGCCTCAAAGTGGTTGCCCCAAACCTCGGTTGGCGCGAGCGAGGGCGAGAAATCAGTAAAGCTGACCGCCAGCGTGTTGCCGTCAGGGGCGCTCAGTAACAGACCCTCGGGCGTCAACGCAGGGGCAAAAAGCACCAATTGCGGGTACTGTCGCGCGGTAATAAAGGTGCCGTCTGGCTCGGTTAGCATAAAGATGCGGTCAAACGCGGGCCCGCTGGGGCTGACCATCATGGGCGACAAACTGATACCGCGCATCGATTTGACCGGGTGAACAAAAAGCCGGTTGAGTGCTATCACAGGGGGCTCCTTGCTGAAGGAAAGCGGCAACTTTATGACAAGCCGCCGGGATTAGCTATAATGCGCCTCAATTTTCTTTAAGGTGATAGCTGCGATATGAACTCTCTGTTTGCCAGCACGGCGCGTGGTCTGGAAGAATTGTTAAAAAGTGAACTGGAGGCGCTGGGCGCGCAGCACTGCACGGTGGTGCAGGGCGGTGTACACTTTCAGGGAGATAATCGGCTGCTGTACCAAAGCCTGATGTGGAGCCGACTGGCGTCGCGTATTCTGTTGCCGCTCAATACGTTCAAAGTCTACAGCGATCTGGATTTGTATCTGGGCGTGCAGGCGGTGGACTGGAGCGAGATGTTTGATGTCAATCACACCTTTGTGGTGCATTTCAACGGCACGAACGAGGTTATTCGTAACAGTCAGTACGGTGCGCTCAAGGTTAAAGATGCCATTGTGGACAGCTTTAGCCGTAAAACCGGCCAGCGCCCGGACGTGGCGCGCCAGCAAGCCGATATTCGCGTGGATGTGTTTTTGCAGCGTGAACAGGCAAGCGTTGCGCTGGATCTCAGTGGTGAAGGGCTGCATCTGCGCGGCTACCGCGAGCAGGCGGGACAGGCTCCGCTCAAAGAGACGCTGGCGGCAGCTATTGTGCAGCGCTCCGGTTGGCTGCCGGGCACGCCGATGTGCGACCCGATGTGCGGTTCCGGCACGCTGTTGATTGAGGCCGCGATGATGGCCGCCGATCGCGCGCCGGGTCTGCATCGCCAGCATTGGGGCTTTCTGGCCTGGAAAAAACACGATGCCGCGTTGTGGAAAAGTGTCACAACCGAAGCGCAAGCGCGCGCCCGTGCCGGGTTGCAAGCCACGACATCGCGTTTCTTCGGCTCGGATATTGACCGGCGCATCATCGAGATTGCCAGCGCCAATGCGCGTCGCGCCGGCGTCAGCGAACTTATCCGTTTTGACGCGCGTGATGCCACACAACTGAAAAACCCGCTGCCGCAAGGGCCGGCAGGCACCGTTGTCAGCAACCCGCCTTACGGCGAGCGGCTGGAGAGCGAACCGGCGCTGATTGCACTGCATAACCTGCTGGGCCGTAAGATGAAGAGTGAGTTTGGCGGCTGGCAGTTATCGCTGTTTAGCGCCTCGCCGGAACTGCTCAGTTGCCTGCAACTGCGTGCCGATCGCCAGTTCAAGGCGAAAAACGGCCCGCTGGATTGCGTGCAGAAAAACTACCGCCTGGCATCAGGCGAGCCGCAGGCAGATGCGCCGCAAACGGCGGTCTTTGCCGAGGATTTTGCCAACCGCCTGCGCAAGAATCTGCGCAAACTGGAAAAATGGGCGCAGCAACAGGGCATCGCCTGTTACCGTCTGTATGATGCCGACCTGCCGGAGTATAACGTGGCGATAGACCGTTACGGCAGCCGGGTGGTGGTGCAAGAGTATGCGCCGCCAAAGAGTATTGATGCGCAAAAAGCCCGCCAGCGCGTGTTTGATATTATTAATGCGACCCTCAGCGTGCTGGATATTCCGGCCAGCCATCTGGTGCTGAAAACCCGCGAGCGGCAGAAAGGCAAAAGCCAGTATGAGAAAATGGCCGAGAAGGGTGAGTTTCTGCAAGTCAGCGAGTTTAACGCCAAGCTGTGGGTGAACCTGACCGATTACCTCGACACCGGGCTGTTCCTCGACCATCGTATTGCCCGGCAGATGCTGGGACAGATGAGCAAAGGCAAAGATTTCCTCAATCTGTTTGCTTACACCGGCACCGCCAGCGTGCACGCCGGGCTCGGCGGCGCTCGCTCGACGACCACCGTGGATATGTCGCGTACCTATCTGGAGTGGGCGGAAAAGAACCTGCGCCTTAATGGTTTGACCGGGCGGCAGCACCGGCTGATGCAGGCTGACTGTCTGGCGTGGATGCAAGAGACGCACGAACAGTTTGACCTGATTTTTATCGACCCGCCGACCTTCTCTAACTCCAAACGGATGGAGGCGACATTTGATGTGCAGCGTGACCACCTGATGCTGATGACCCAGCTGAAACGCATGCTGCGCCCCGGCGGTACCATTCTGTTTTCCAACAACAAACGCGGCTTCCAGATGGATATCGCCGGGTTAACGACGCTTGGGCTGGTGGCAAAAGATATCAGCGCACAGACCTTGTCACAGGATTTCGCCCGTAACCGCCAAATCCACAACAGTTGGCTGCTTACACACGCTTCTGAGGAAAAATAATCACCATGTCATTAATCAGTTTATCCGGTGCCTGGCTGTCATTTAGCGACGCGCCACTGTTGGACAATACCGAACTGCATATTGAAGACAACGAGCGGGTGTGTCTGGTCGGGCGTAACGGTGCCGGGAAATCGACACTGCTGAAAATTCTGGCAAAAGAAGTTCTCCTGGATGATGGCCGACTGGTGTATGAGCAGGATTTGATTGTCGCCCGCCTGCAACAAGACCCGCCGCGTGATGTGGCTGGCAGCGTGTTTGATTTTGTCGCCGAAGGCGTGGCAGCGCAGGCTGAACACCTCAAAGCCTATCACGTTGCGCTGCGCCTGGTCGGGGAAGACCCGAGCGAGAAGAACCTCAACCAGTTGGCGAAGATTCAGGAAGTGCTCGACCATCAGGGGCTGTGGAAACTCGAAGACCGCATTAATGAAGTGTTAGATCAATTGGGGCTGTCGGCGGAGATGCCGCTGTCGGCGCTGTCCGGCGGCTGGTTGCGTAAGGCGGCGCTGGGGCGGGCATTAGTGAGTGGCCCGCGAGTGTTGTTGTTAGACGAGCCAACCAACCATCTGGATATCGAAACCATCGACTGGCTGGAAGGTTTTCTGAAGGCCTTTTCCGGCAGTATCGTGTTCATTTCTCATGACCGATCATTCATCCGTAATATGGCGACCCGCATTGTTGATTTGGATCGCGGCAAGCTGGTGTCCTGGCCGGGTAACTATGACACCTACTTAGCCGGTAAAGAAGAAGCGCTACGGGTAGAAGAGCTACAGAATGCCGAGTTTGACCGTAAACTGGCGCAGGAAGAGGTGTGGATACGCCAGGGCATTAAGGCGCGGCGAACCCGCAACGAAGGGCGGGTGCGCGCGCTTAAGGAAATGCGTCAGGAGCGCGCCGAGCGCCGCGAAGTGATGGGCTCGGCCAAAATGCAAGTGGAAGAAGCCGCGCGCTCCGGCAAAATCGTCTTTGAACTGGAAGACGTTGACTATCAGGTAGCGGGCAAGACGCTGGTGTCCGGCTTTTCGGCACAGGTGCAGCGTGGCGATAAAATTGCGCTGGTGGGGCCGAACGGCTGTGGGAAAACCACGTTACTGAAGCTGATGTTGGGGCAACTGGCGGCCAGCGCCGGGCGCATTCACTGTGGCACCAAGCTGGAAGTGGCCTATTTTGATCAACACCGGGCTGAATTAGACCCAGATAAAACGGTGATGGATAACCTCGCCGAAGGCAAACAGGAAGTGATGGTTAATGGCCGCTCCCGCCATGTGCTGGGCTATTTGCAAGACTTCCTGTTTCACCCCAAACGCGCCATGACGCCGGTCAGGGCGTTGTCTGGCGGGGAACGTAACCGCCTGTTGCTGGCTCGGTTATTTCTGAAACCCAGCAACCTGTTGATTCTTGACGAACCGACCAACGATCTGGATGTCGAAACGCTGGAGTTGCTCGAAGAGCTGCTGGAGAGCTATCAGGGTACGGTACTGCTGGTCAGCCATGACCGTCAGTTTGTCGATAACAGTGTCACCGAATGCTGGATTTTTGAAGGCGAAGGCGTCATTGGCCGCTATGTCGGCGGTTACTACGATGCGCAGCAGCAGCGTGCGTCCTCAGCGGCGCAGCGCGCGTCGAGCGGTGCTAAAAAAGAACCGACGCCGCAGCCTGCCGCCGTCGCCAGCGCACCGAGCGCCAAGCGTGGCGGCGGTAAACTCAGCTATAACCAACAGCGTGAGCTAGAGCAATTACCGCAGCAGATTGAGGCGCTGGAGCAAGACATTGAGCGCTTACAGCAACAGATGAATGACCCGGCGTTTTTCTCGCGCTCTCATGATGAAACGCAGCCGGTACTGACGGCGCTGGCGGCGGCCGAACAGCAACTGGAAGGCTGTTTTGAACGCTGGGAAGCGCTGGAAGCGCAGAAAAATGGCTGAATATTCGGCAGGCTACCGCAGCCTGCCCCTCACCGCGAGTGCGGTGAGGGATAATCTGTCTGCCGTGCCAAAAAGAGGGCGTACCGAACCCGCTGTTGCCCGTTATTGACGCAATACCACGCGTGTTGTCTCTCTCAGATTCTCATGAGGTGGCTAATGAACGAGCATCACCACCACGCTGATCCGCATCGCTATGATCGGCATAACCATGAACGCCATAACTATGATCGGCATATGTTGTGCCCGCATTGTGATTTGCTGCTGGAGTTGCCGTCGTTGCACGATGGCGAGCGGGCCGTATGCCCGCGCTGTCATGCGGTGTTATCCAGCCGTCAACGAGAGCCGCGCTGGCGGCCTGCCAGTTTCGCCTTCAGCGCCCTGATCATGCTGGTGTTATCCCTGCTATTTCCCTTCGTCTCGATGACGGTGGCGGGGATTCGCAGCGAGATTTCATTGCTGGAAATTCCCCGGGTGATGGTGGCCGAGCGTTATGTCAGCATGGCCACACTGTTTTTGCTGTTTGTGCAACTGGTGCCCGCCTGCTCGATGTTGATAATGGTGCTGCTGTGCCTGAGAGCACCGCTGCCTTATCGCATCAAACGCAGGTTTACGACGGTGCTGTTCCAGTTAAAAAGCTGGGGGATGGCGGAGATTTTTCTCGCCGGTGTGCTGGTGAGTTTTGTCAAGCTCATGGCCTACGGCGACATTGGTCTCGGGGCGAGTTTTATTCCCTATATTGTTTTTTGTCTGTTGCAGTTGCTGGCTTTTCAGAGCCTGGATAGACGCTGGCTATGGGATGATGTCGCACCGCCGCCGTTGATGCCAGCCGGTCTCGTCTGTGGCCAAAACGGGTTGTCGCAAGGGGTGCGCGCGTGTGCCTGTTGCAGTGCGATTTTGCCTGCGCATGAGCACCGCTGCCCACGCTGCCTGCGCCGGGGTCATGCGCGTCGCCGCCACAGCCTGCAATGGACAGTGGCGCTGCTGCTGACCTCGGTGTTGCTGTATGTGCCAGCGAATCTCTTACCGATTATGGTGACAGAGGCGCTGGGACACAACGCGACCTCAACCATTATGTCCGGCGTGATTCTGTTGTGGGAAAGCGGCTCATGGCCGATAGCATGGGTGATTTTCGTTGCCAGTATTATGGTGCCCTCATTGAAAATGCTGGCGTTGGGCTGGCTGTGCTGGCGCGCCCGTGCGGCGCGTTGCCGTGATTCAGCGCGTTTGCACCAGTTGTACGAGATAGTGGAATTTGTCGGCCGCTGGTCGATGATTGACGTATTCGTGATTGCCGTACTGTCGGCGATGGTACGAATGGGGCGACTGATGAGCATTTATCCGGCCATTGGCGCGGTACTTTTTGCCAGTGTCGTCATTTTGACCATGATTGCCGCGATGACCTTTGATCCCCGCTTGCTCTGGGACAGGCATCACGAACAGGGAGAGGAGCATTGCGTTGACAAAGACTAATCAAACGACGGCACACGTCGAGAGCATCGCGCGCTGGTCGCCGGTGTGGATAGTGCCGATAGTCACGGTTCTGATCGGTGCCTGGATTTTGTTTTATCACATCAGTCATCAGGGCCCGGAAATTACGCTGACGACACGCAGCGCAGAAGGGATTGAGGCGGGGAAAACCACCATTAAAAGCCGCAGTGTCAATGTGGGGGTGGTTGAGAATGTCCGGTTAAGCGATGACCTGCAACAGGTGGAAATTAAGGCCCGCCTGAACGAAGGAATGGAGAAATTACTGGGCAAGGATTCGGTCTTCTGGGTGGTGAAACCGCAAATAGGCCGTGAAGGTGTGTCAGGGCTTGGCACGTTACTTTCCGGTGCGTTTATTGAGCTGCAACCCGGGGCCGATAAGCAGGATAGCCGGGCATTTCATTTGCTGGACACACCGCCCCTGGCCTCTCCCGATGCCAGAGGTATCCGCATCACGCTGAACAGCGATCAGTCCGGCCAGTTAAATGCAGGCGACCCGGTGCTGTTTCGCGGCTTTCGCGTCGGCTCGGTGGAAACCAGCTATTTCGACCCCGTTGCCCGTAAAATGCGCTATCAATTGTTTATCACCGCCCCGTACGATCCGCTGGTGACGGCGAATGTCCGCTTCTGGAAAGACAGCGGTGTGGCGCTCAACCTCTCGGCACAAGGGATGCGTGTGGAAATGGGGTCGCTGAGTACCTTACTGAGCGGTGGGGTGAGTTTTGATGTGCCTGCTGGCTGGGAGCCTGGCAATCCGGCTCATGAGCGCGATGAATATCAGTTATTTGACAACCAGACCAGCATTCAGGATTCGCTCTATAGCGACTATAAAGAGTATTTGCTGTTCTTTGATGAATCGGTGCGAGGATTACAAGTGGGCGCACCGGTCGAGTTTCGCGGTATTCGGCTGGGTACGGTGGTTGAAGTGCCTTTCTTCCCGCATAACCTGCCGCAGAGTTTTGACAGTGATTACCGTATTCCGGTGCTGATCCGTATTGAGCCCGGTCGTCTCAAACAGGGGTTGCGCGAGCGGATGGACGTTGGGCAAGAGCTGAGTAAAGGGGCGATATCGGGGCTGCGTGCTTCGATGAAAACCGCCAATTTGTTGACCGGCGCACTCTATGTGGATCTTGATTTTTATCCGCAGCAAAAAGGGCGTGCCCTGGCGATGAGCACCCTGGATGGCTATCCGGTGCTGCCGACCGTCAACGGCGGGTTAACGCAAATTCAGCAAAAGCTGATGTCTGTGCTGGATAAAGTTAATGGTTTGCCGCTAAACCCGATGGTCGAGCAGGCGACTAAAACATTATCACAGGGTCAGACGACTTTGCGTGAGTTGCAAACCACCTTGACGTCGCTTAATACATTTATGCGCAGTGAGGCGATGCAACAGCTGCCGCAGGATATGCAGCGCACGCTGCGTGAGCTGAACCAGAGCCTGCAAGGTGTGCAACCGGGCTCCCCGGCCTATAACCACATGGTGGCGGATATGCAGCGCTTGGATCAAACACTGCGTGAATTACAGCCGCTGTTACGCACGCTCAATGAGAAAAGCAATGCGTTGATTTTTGAGGCACCCGGTGCCCAGGACCCTCAGCCGAAGAAGGCGAAACCATGAAGAAGGCGAAAGCATCATGATGAAAGGATGGCCGTTATGGCTGGTGCTGGTGCTGGGAGGCTGCGCCAGCCCGCAGAAGATTTACTATCAACTTCCGGTGACGGCGCAGAAGGCGCAGACCTCGGTGACGCAGGCGCAGGGGCGGCAGTTGTGGGTTGCGCCGATAGCGCTGGCCGATTCGCTGGCAGGGAGCGGCCTGGTGTTTCAGACCTCGCCCGTGCGTTACACCATTGCGGCGAATAATCTGTGGGCAAGCCCGCTAGACCAGCAACTCCAACAGGCGCTGGTCGCATCGTTACGTCATGACCTGGCGGGCTGGCACGTTTTTAGCAGCGGGCCGGTGACGAAAAATACCGCGAGTCTGCGTGTCAATGTGACGGCATTTCAGGGCCGGTTTGATGGGCGTGCGGTGATTCAGGGGGAGTGGGTGCTGCAAGACGAGCAACGCGTCGTGACGCAGCCATTTGCGCTGGAGATAGCCTTACGTGAAGACGGCTACGATGCCTTGGTCAGCGCGCTGGCACAAGGCTGGCAACAGGTCGCTGAGTCCGTCAGACGGCAGGCCGCTGCCGGCGTATAGGCGCTCATCACGCGCCACAGCGATAATAGTAAAAACCGCTGGATAGCGAGGGCTCACGGTAATTATGTGATGCTTGTCGCATTCTGGCGGTTTTGTTTTATGCTCAAGCGGTTAAGTGGCTATATCCCGCCCGATCGCAGAAAAACCCTCAGTGTGGTTCACAAATATGACAATCTCGTGAATTTTATCGCTTGATCTTCACCGCCGGAATGACTATTCATAAAGAGTGGTTGCATGAAAAGTAACCACTGGTTTCTTTCCACCAGCGTCAAAATGAGGGAAACAAGGCATGAAGAGACAAAAAAGAGATCGTTTGGCACGGGCACATTCACGGGGTTATCAGGCTGGCATTGTTGGTCGGCCCAAGGAGCTCTGTCCTTATCAATCTATCGATGCCCGCTCTAACTGGTTGGGAGGCTGGCGGCAAGCCATGGAAGACAGGACGGTGATTGCCTGACGCTGTCTTTCAAGAAGGAAGAACCTCCGCGAATGCGGAGGTTTTCGTTTATAGATATCCCCGTCATACGTCAAGTTGCAGGTGCGTGAGCCTTCCTGCAACGCGAATGATTTAGGGTATAACCGGATAATCAACGCGCGCTGTTGAATAAAACTATTCAGATAGCGCGTAAGCGATGCGCGGATGCCTCAGCCAGCATGTCGAGCAACTGTTCACTGTCTTGCCAGCCCAGACAGGCGTCGGTGACAGATTGGCCGTAAGTGAGCGGCGCTGAATGTTCTAAAGGTTGCGCGCCTTCGCGCAAGAAACTCTCCACCATCACGCCAGCAATAGCCTGACTGCCTGCGCGCATTTGCTCACAGATAGCCTGTGCAACACTCAACTGACGTTTGAACTGCTTCTGGCTATTACCGTGACTAAAATCGACCACTAACCGCTCTGGCAGGGCAAATTCACGCAAGGCAAGGCAGGCGCGGGTAATGTGTTCGGCCTCATAGTTGGGCGTTTTTCCGCCGCGCAGAATAATGTGGCCAAATGGATTGCCGTGCGTCTGGTAGACCGTCATGTGGCCCTGCTTATCAGGCGACAGGAACATATGGCGCGATCGGGCGGCTCTGATAGCGTCGATGGCGATGCGCACATTACCGTCAGTGCCATTTTTAAACCCCACCGGGCAGGAGAGCGCGGAGGCCATTTCCCGGTGAATTTGGCTTTCGGTTGTACGCGCGCCGATAGCGCCCCAGCTAATGGTATCGGCGATGTACTGACCCGTGACGATATCAAGAAACTCGGTGGCGGTTGGCAGGCCCAGCGCATTAATGTCGAGGAGTAGCCGACGCGCTTGTCGTAAGCCCTCGTTAACCTGAAAACTACCGTCTAGCTGCGGGTCGGCAATTAATCCCTTCCAGCCCACTACCGTGCGGGGTTTTTCAAAATAGGCGCGCATGACGATTTCTAGCTGCGACTGGTAACGGGTGCGCAGCATCGCCAGTTTTGCCGCATACTCTCTGGCGCTGTCGGGATGATGAATGGAGCATGGCCCGATTATCACCAACAGGCGGTTATCCTGACCGGAAAGAATGTGTTCTATACGCGTGCGAGAAGCGATGATGGTTTCTGCGACTGCCGGAGTCAACGGCAGTTCGCTCAACAGTTCGTGCGGCGTCACCAGACGGGTCAGCCGTTCGCTGCGCAGCTCATCAGTGGGTTGCATGTGTTATCTCTGAATGTGCATAAAGCTTGCCGTAGTCGGCGGGCCTGGAATGAATACCTGTCAGGTGTTACCTCATCACACGCAATCGGTGATGAGGCGTGCGCAATTGAGGCATGCGCAATAATGCAGCAAACGCACCTGACTGCGATGGGCGATAGTCTATCAGACAATCCATCGGTTGGGGCCGCTAAGTGGTCGTTAATACATACGTCGATTGATACCCATCAGGTCGATAATGCGGGCAGATATCTCTTCAACAGAATAATTGGTGGTGTTGATATAGTTGATCTGATGACGGCGAAACAGCGATTCCACCTCATTGAGCTCCATACGACACTGACGCAGTGACGCATAACGGCTATTACCGCGCCGTTCCTCGCGGATGGCGGCTAGCCGCTCGGCGTCAATCGTCAGGCCAAACAACTTTTGTTGATAGGGTTTGAGTGCCGCAGGCAGTGACAGGTTATCCATGTCATCGGCGGTAAACGGGTAGTTGGCGGCACGAATGCCAAATTGCATTGCCAGATACAGGCTGGTGGGCGTTTTACCGCAGCGCGACACGCCCAGTAAAATCACCTGAGCCTGATCGAGATTACGTAATGAAATACCGTCATCATGCGCCAGCGTGTAATCAATGGCGGCGATGCGCGCGTCATATTTGGTCAGGTTATTCGCGGTCAAACCATGCGTACGGTTAGCGACCGGCATGGGCGCAACATTTAATTCCTGCTGCAATGGCGCAACCAGCGCCTGGACGATGTCCTGACAAAACCCCTCGCTATGCGTGATGATATTGCGGATAGCCGGTGTGACAATCGAATAAAACACCAGCGGGCGAACGCCGCTCTGACGATAGAGCTCGTCGATTTGTTCGCGTACGGCCGTTGCCCGCGCTTCATTATCGACAAACGGCAAGGTGTGGCTGTGCGTGTTGACTGGAAACTGCGACATGACCGCATGGCCCAGCACTTCGGCGGTGATGGCGGTGCCGTCGGAGACATAAAAGACGCTTCTTGCCATACCGATTTCTCTTGCCAGATTCGGCTCTTTTTCCATACCCACTCCTTAGTGACCTGCGCTGATGACTGACACTCTTTGTGCCGAAAATTCGCTGTTTTGCTAAATTTTTATTGAAACGTTATTTCAATATCTTTCTGATTAAGATGCCTTTATTAAGCAATATTGTTTTTTTTATGGCTTTTGGCAATCACTGTCTGTCAGTTGTGTTTTTTTCACTAGGTTGATCGATTCACCTTTCCGAAGTTTGAGATGGCCTGTGCTACGCTCGTAGCGCCGGTGTCGTTCCGGCGCGATATTTCTCGTCTTAATTCTTTACACCCTAACTGTAAGCAAAAAGGATTATTTTCGATGTCTAATAACGGCCCTGATATGCGTCATGTCCTGTGGTACAACCAGCTCGGTATGCATGACGTTGAGCGAGTGGGGGGGAAAAACGCCTCCCTGGGGGAGATGATCACCAATCTGTCGGAACTGGGGGTGTCGGTTCCGAATGGGTTTGCCACAACGGCGCAGGCGTTTAATGATTTTCTCAATCAAAGCGGTATTAATCAGCGCATCTACGCACTGTTGGACACCATCGATGTTGACGATGTTAGCCAGCTTGCCAAAGCCGGTGCGACTATCCGCCAGTGGATTATCGACACGCCTTTTCAGCCAGAGCTGGAGCAGGCGATTCGCGATGCCTATCAACAACTGGCGGACGGTGAGCCGCAGGCCTCGTTTGCCGTGCGCTCGTCAGCGACCGCAGAGGATATGCCGGATGCTTCATTTGCCGGGCAGCAGGAAACCTTCCTTAACGTGCAGGGCATTGACGCCGTCATGGTGGCGGTAAAACATGTGTTTGCGTCACTGTTTAACGATCGCGCCATTTCGTATCGCGTCCATCAGGGGTATGACCATCGCGGCGTAGCGCTCAGTGCCGGTGTGCAACGCATGGTGCGCTCGGATTTGGCCTCATCGGGTGTGATGTTCACGATTGATACCGAATCCGGCTTCGATCAGGTGGTGTTCATTACTTCTGCCTGGGGACTCGGCGAAATGGTGGTGCAGGGGGCCGTGAACCCGGATGAATTCTATGTGCATAAACCGACATTGCTGGCAGGACGGCCTGCGGTTGTGCGCCGCAATATGGGCTCGAAAAAAATCCGCATGGTGTATGCCGCAAGCCAGGAGCACGGCAAGCAGGTGCGCATAGAAGACGTGGAAGACGCGCTGTGTACCCGTTTTAGCCTGAGCGATGACGAGGTGCAGGCGCTGGCGCATCAGGCGGTGCTGATTGAGAAACATTATGGCCGCCCGATGGACATCGAATGGGCGAAAGATGGTCACACCGGCAAGCTGTATATCGTGCAGGCTCGGCCAGAAACGGTGCGCTCTAACGGGCAGGTGATGGAGCGTTATCATCTTGCAGGCGCAGGCGAGGTGCGGGTAGAAGGGCGCGCCATCGGTCATCGCATTGGTGCTGGCGAAGTCAAAATCATTAATGACATTAGCGAAATGCACCGCGTGAATGCCGGTGATGTGCTGGTCACTGATATGACCGATCCCGACTGGGAACCTATCATGAAAAAAGCGGCCGCGATAGTCACCAACCGTGGCGGGCGCACCTGCCATGCGGCGATTATTGCCCGTGAATTGGGGATACCAGCCGTGGTGGGGTGCGGCGATGCAACAGAGCGGTTGCATAATGGCGAACCGGTAACGGTCTCGTGTGCGCAAGGCGACACGGGGTATGTGTATCAGGGGCGGCTTGATTTTACGGTGAACAGTTCGCAGGTAGAAACCCTGCCAGCACTGCCGCTGAAAATCATGATGAATGTGGGCAATCCTGACAGAGCATTTGATTTTGCCTGCCTGCCGAATGAAGGCGTTGGGCTGGCGCGGCTGGAGTTCATTATCAATCGCATGATTGGCGTACACCCGCGCGCATTGCTGGAGTTCGATGCCCAGACGCCGGAATTACAGCGTGAAATTCGCCGCCTCATGCAGGGCTACGACTCACCGGTCGAGTTTTATATTGAGCGGCTCAAAGAGGGCATTGCGACGCTGGCGGCCGCCTTCTGGCCGAAGCGGGTGATTGTGCGCTTGTCGGATTTTAAGTCCAACGAATACGCTAACCTGCTCGGCGGCAGCCGCTATGAGCCGCATGAAGAGAACCCGATGCTGGGTTTCCGGGGCGCCGGGCGTTATGTCTCGCCAGATTTTCGCGCCTGTTTTGCACTGGAGTGTGAAGCGGTGAAACGGGTGCGTAACCTGATGGGGTTGACCAACGTTGAGGTGATGATCCCGTTTGTGCGCACAGTCGTACAGGCGCAGGCGGTGGTTGATGAGCTGGCACATCAGGGGCTCCGGCGCGGCGAGAACGGGCTGAAAGTGATTATGATGTGTGAGATCCCGTCCAATGCGTTGTTGGCCGATGCGTTTCTTGAGCATTTTGATGGCTTCTCGATAGGTTCAAATGACATGACGCAGTTAACGCTTGGGCTCGATCGCGATTCCGGCGTGGTGTCGTCACTGTTTGATGAGCGTAATGATGCGGTGAAGGCGCTGCTGTCAATGGCGATTCAGGCGGCTAAACGCCACGGCAAATATGTTGGTATCTGTGGTCAGGGGCCGTCTGATCACGAAGATTTTGCCGCCTGGCTGATGGCAGAAGGCATTGATAGCCTGTCATTGAACCCGGACACCGTGGTGCAAACCTGGCTGAATTTGGCGCAAAAAGCGTAATCTGTCGTTGCTGCATCGGCGGCATCCGCTTACGACGCCTGGCATCGAGAGAGGTCAGGCGTTTTTTATTGCGCCGGATGAAACGGTGTGATGGAACTCGATGCGATAGACGAGGGGGCAGTGTGGGGCAGATTCCCTGTTGGGGTCATCGCGCCTGTTTGCGAGACCGTCAGCATCAGAAAAGAATAAAAAAAAGCCCACCTTAGGGGATGGGCAAAGACTACACACAGCAATTCGTTACTCGCTCTGACGAGGAAAAACCTCACTGACAAACATTCTGTTTTGAGGAACATACCGTTTTGACGAACATGACGTTCTGACAAACATAACGTTGACAATAGCTCTGGGGTTTATAGTAGGTTTTGGTGCGTGAGGAGTCATTAGGAATCATCCTAATGGTTAATCATTATTGAATAATTGATGTGTTCAAAAGAATTTTTATCGATCAAAGCGATCTTGTATCGAGTTTATTGCCGCAGATTGCAGATTAATAATGAGATTTTTCTTAAAATGTTAAGATATTCTTACCTTTCTTCAATTCCCGGCGTAAACCACGCCGGGAAGATGAATCCTCTTAGGATTTTTTGGTCGGCGAGGGGAGCGCATTGAGCGACGGGGGCTCTGGCGCATCCTTCATCCAGGCAGAGAGCAGGCGATAAGAGACAGCCAACACCACCGGCCCGATGAATAGCCCTATCATGCCAAATGCCAACAGACCGCCAATGACGCCGGAAAGGATGAGTAACATCGGCAAATCCGCTCCCATACGGATTAACAGCGGGCGGATGATGTTATCCAGCGTTCCTACCACGCAGCTCCAGATAAGCAAGACGGTGCCCCAACTGGTGTCGCCGCTCCAGTAAAGCCAGATTATCGCGGGAACCAGTACCAACAGTGGGCCGAGCTGCGCGACACAAGACAGGAACATCAGCACCGTGAGCAGCGTGGTATAAGGAATACCGGCCAAAGCCAGGCCGAGCCCACCCAAGACGGATTGTACAATGGCGGTGACAACGACCCCGAGCGCGACTGCCCGAATCGCCTGTGCCGCCAGAATTACCGCTGAATCGCCCCCTCTGCGCCCCAGCTTGATGGCAAAACGTCGCACGCCCAGAGCGACCTGATCGCCTTTGCTGTACAGCAAGATGCTAAACAGCACCATCAGGGCGCAATGCATCAGGAATCGACCAATATGCGCCGCTTGCGCCACGACCCAGGCCGCCGTTTGGCCGATATACGGCTGTACTTTCGCCATGAGCGCCGGGCCGCTGCTGTGGGCCAGAGAGTGCCAACTGCTGTGTAATTTGGCCCCGACCAGCGGAATAGCATTCAGCCAGTCAAGCGAGGGCGGCGTGAGGCGATCTTGTTGATTTATCCAGCTAATCAGGTTAGAGGCGTTATCAATGACGCTACTCACCAGAATCGAGGTTGGGATAACAAACAGCAACACCAACAAGAGCGTCATGACGATGACCGCCAGTGCGCGATATCCCCAAAGTATTTGCTGTAAACGCATCAACAAAGGCCAGGTGGCAATCACCACCATGCTTGCCCAGGCAAACCCGAGAATAAAGGGTTGCACCACCCAAAAACAGGCAATAATCAGAAAGCCGATAAATAGCAGGCTAAACAGGATTCGCGCCAGGTCGAATCGCTGTGACTGAGATGATTTCATCAAACGTAATTACCTCATTCATTTAGCAATATGGCTAATAAAAATGATGAAAGCAGGGGGGTGCTGTCATACCGCAGGCACCCGATTGACGGTGGCCTCAATCATGCGTGATTTTCAACACTTTGCACAGTGATACCTTAACGAACAAGGCGATATGAGCCGCGTTGCGCCGCTTACCGTGGCATAACGGCACTAAGTTTTTGTTATCCACTAACGCACAGACCTGAGAAATATGATAAAACGACATAGCCTCAGGCAGCGGCTATGTCGCCTGAAAGGTAATTATCGTAACTAGGCAAACACCTCTCGCACGGACAGGGTCAACACATAATGATCCCACAGATCACACAGGCACCGGGCATCGTTCAACCGGTGCTGAATTTTTTGGAAGCGTTGAAGCAACACGGGTTTACCGGCGATACCGCCACCAATTACGCCGATCGCCTGACAATGGCGACGGACAACAGTATCTATCAGTTATTGCCTGACGCCGTGGTTTTTCCACGCTCAACGGCGGATGTGGCGCTGCTGGCGCGTCTGGCGGGTGATGCGCCATTTCGCGAGCTGATTTTTACGCCCCGGGGCGGCGGCACCGGTACGAATGGTCAGGCGCTGAATCAGGGCATCGTGGTGGACATGTCCCGCTACATGAACCGTATTTTGGAAATCAACCCGGAACAGGGCTGGGTGCGTGTTGAGGCTGGGGTGATTAAAGACCAGCTTAACCAGTATCTCAAGCCATTCGGCTATTTCTTCTCACCAGAGCTCTCCACCAGTAACCGCGCCACGCTTGGCGGCATGATCAATACCGATGCCTCAGGGCAAGGGTCGTTGGTGTATGGCAAAACCTCAGACCATGTATTGGGGCTGCGCGCGGTGCTGTTGGGCGGCGAATTGCTGGATACCCAGGCAATGCCGGTGGCGCTGGCAGAACAACTGGCGCAGGATGACTCGCCCGTTGGCCGTATTTATCACACCGTGTTGCATCGTTGCCGCGAGCAACGTGCGCGCATTATTGAAAAATTCCCCAAACTGAACCGTTTCCTGACCGGTTATGACCTGCGCCATGTCTTCAGCGATGATATGCAATCGTTTGACTTGACGCGAATCCTCACCGGTGCGGAAGGTACGCTGGCGTTCATTACCGAAGCGAAGCTGGATATTACGCCGCTGCCTAAAGTGCGCCGCCTGGTCAACGTGAAATATGACTCGTTTGATTCTGCGCTGCGCAGTGCGCCGTTTATGGTGGAAGCCCGCGCGCTGTCGGTAGAAACGGTGGACTCAAAAGTGCTCAATCTGGCGCGTGAAGACATCGTCTGGCACTCCGTCAGTGAACTGATTACCGATGTGCCGGGCGAGGAGATGCTGGGGCTGAATATCGTTGAGTTTGCCGGAGACGATGAGGCCTTGATAGACGGGCAGGTCGGCGCGCTGTGCGAACGTCTTGACGGGCTGCTGGCTGGCCGTGAAGCCGGGGTGATTGGTTATCAGGTGTGTCGCGAGCTTGCGGGTATCGAGCGCATTTATGCGATGCGTAAAAAAGCGGTCGGCTTGCTTGGCAACAGTAAAGGTCAGGCCAAACCAATTCCGTTTGCCGAAGATACCTGTGTGCCGCCGCAGCACCTGGCGGATTATATTGTCGAGTTTCGCGCCTTGCTGGATAGCCACAACCTGAGCTATGGCATGTTTGGCCATGTCGATGCCGGTGTGCTGCATGTCCGCCCGGCGCTTGATATGTGTGACCCACAGCAGGAAATGCTGATGAAGCAACTCTCGGATGAGATTGTGGCGCTGACGGCAAAATACGGTGGTTTGCTGTGGGGCGAACACGGCAAAGGGTTCCGCGCACAGTACAGCCCGGCGTTTTTCGGGCCCGAATTGTATGATGAGTTGCGCCGGGTTAAAGCGGCGTTCGACCCGGACAATCGCCTCAACCCCGGCAAGATTTGCGCACCGTTCGGCCTTGATGCGCCGATGATGCAGGTCGATGCGGTGAAGCGCGGCACCTATGATCGCCAGATTCCACTGGCCGTGCGTAGCGCCTATCGCGGGGCGATGGAGTGCAATGGTAACGGGTTGTGCTTTAATTTTGATGTTCGCAGCCCGATGTGCCCTTCGATGAAAATCACCGGCGATCGCATTCATTCTCCCAAGGGGCGGGCCACGCTGGTACGTGAATGGCTGCGCCTGTTGTCAGAACGGGGGGCCGATCTGCTGGCGCTGGAAAACGCGTTGGCACAGCCGCGCCTGAGTCTGCGCGGTTTGATAGCCAAAACCCGCAATACGCTGGCGGCACAGCGGGGCGAGTATGATTTCTCTCATGAAGTGAAAGAGGCGATGTCGGGCTGTCTGGCCTGTAAAGCCTGCTCAACGCAATGCCCGATTAAAATTGACGTGCCGGGTTTCCGCGCCCGTTTTCTGCAACTGTATCACACTCGCTATTTGCGCCCGGTGCGCGATTATCTGGTGGCCGGAGTAGAAAGTTATGCACCGTTAATGGCGCGCAGCCCGAAAACGTTTAACTTCTTTTTACGCCAGCCGTGGCTTAATGCGATAAGCCGCACGCAAATCGGTATGGTGGATTTGCCGCTGCTTTCTGAACCCTCGTTGCGTCAGCAGTTTGTCGGCCACCGGGCAATGGCGACTACGCTTGAGCAACTCGAGCAAATGCCTGCTGCCGAGCGTGCCGATCATGTGCTCATCGTGCAAGACCCGTTTACCAGTTACTACGATGCACAGGTGGTTGCCGATTTCATTCGGCTGGTGGAAAAACTGGGGTTACGACCGGTATTGCTGCCCTTCTCACCTAATGGTAAACCGCAGCATATCAAAGGCTTTTTACAGCGATTTGCCCGAACGGCGGATAAAACGGCCGCCTTCCTTAATCGCGTGGCGCGCCTTGGTTTGCCGATGGTTGGGGTCGATCCGGCGTTGGTGCTGTGCTATCGCGACGAATACCGTGAAGCGCTGGGTGATAAGCGCGGTGATTTTCAGGTACAACTGGTACATGAATGGTTAAGCAGCGTTCTGAGCAAGCGAGACGGTGCCGCTGAAGCATTACGTGGTGAGAGCTGGTATCTGTTTGGTCACTGTACGGAAACCACGGCATTGCCTGCCAGCGGCCAGCAGTGGGCGACTATCTTCGCCCACTTTGGCGCGCGGCTGGAAAATGTCAGCGTCGGCTGTTGCGGTATGGCGGGGACTTATGGCCATGAAACCCGTAATTTGACACATTCCAAAGGGATCTATGCGTTGTCGTGGCAACCTGCGCTGCAACAGTTGCCTCCAGCCCGTTGTCTGACGACCGGTTATTCTTGCCGTAGTCAGGTGAAACGCATGGAAGGGCGCGGCTTAAGACACCCATTGCAGGCGTTACTGGAGTTGATGTGATGCTGTGGAAACGAGATGCGGATATTGAGCAATTAAATCAGATGGCCAAGGGCGGGATTGCGAGTCATATCGGTATTCGCCTGACGCGACTGACGGATGAGACGCTGGAAGGCGTGATGCCGGTTGATGAACGTACCCGCCAGCCATTTGGCCTGTTGCACGGTGGCGCATCCGTGGTGTTGGCTGAATCACTGGGGTCGATTGCCGGTTATTTGTGTTCACAAGGCGAGCAGCGTGTCGTGGGAGTAGAAGTGAATGCTAACCATCTGCGCGCGGTGACGAGCGGTGAGGTGCGTGGCGTCTGCCGTGCGCTGCATGTCGGCAAACGGATGCAGGTCTGGCAGATTGACATTTTCGATGAGCATGAGCGGCTTTGCTGTACATCACGCCTGACTACCGCTGTGGTGACGCCAGCCTCGTCATAGTACCGGTCGCTTTTCTCTCACAGGCTCCTTTGGATCCTGTGGTGAGATCAGGGCACAAAAACCACGCGTTGCATGAAATCAGCCTGAAAAGCGGTAACGTTGTCCCACAGACCCATCAGGCTGAATTGGTTGCAAATACACTGTAATGTCTGGCGTGCAAAGTAGTAGCTCTGTACCCGGAATAAACGCGTTCGTTCAGTAGAATTAATTTCGATGATCAAACGCTGATGAACCTTGATCATGCTGAACAGGTAGCTGGCATCATCCCCTTGCTTCATGCTCAGGTCTGCCATTTGTGTCCCCGTGAGGTAATAGTGTCTGAGATCGCTCACGTCGCTGTCATCTCGCTCTAGTGACAACTCAGCCAGATAAAACTCCATGGTGATATTGCGTAATTGACGCCGATAGTCATCAATCTGCGTCTGTAGCCAGGCGTTGAAGGAAAACATATCTATTGCTCCAATAAAAACAATTCTCATTATCATATATCTGATGTGTGCTTCATGCCATGCTTTTGATAGCGGTTACAGCAAAGGGGGCGCGGGTATATTGCGCAGGGAGACAGATGCCTGATGCTGTGCGACGAGATTTCAGAATCGAACGGCTGGATTTACAGGCAGCGGGATTCTATTCTTAAATTCTATTGAAAGTAGTTGGTTCAATGCGTTGATTTTCAATGAGAATGCTTGCTATTGCCCAGTGTTAGACGCTGGTTTTATGTGTGGTGTTAAAACAGGAAACCAATAATGAAACGTATTTTGACCTTAATGGGACTCTTCTTTTCTGCGGTGTTGGCAGGCGTTCAGCCCACGTATGCAACCGAGTATTCGCTGCCGCCGCCGGGCAGTCGATTGATTGGCGAAAATATCACCTATACGGTGCCGAATGAGGGGCATCCGTTAGAAACCATTGCCGCTAAATTTAAAATTGGACTATTGGGGATGCTGGAAGCCAATCCCGGTACCGATCCCTACTTGCCCAAACCGGGCAGCGTGCTGACCGTTCCTTTACAGATGTTATTGCCAGAGACGCCACGTGAGGGGATTGTCATTAATCTGGCCGAGTTACGACTGTATTATTTCCCTAAAGGGGAGAATACGGTGCGGGTTTACCCGATAGGTATTGGTCAACTTGGCCGCAATACGCCCGTCATGGTGACGCATGTTATCGAGCGGCGCCGTAATCCTACCTGGATACCAACGGCGAATACGCGCCGTCACTACAAAGAGCAGGGCGTCATCTTACCGGCGATGGTACCCGGAGGGCCGGAGAATCCGATGGGGTTATTTGCACTACGGCTGGAGAAAAGCGGCGGCGTGTATTCGATTCATGGCACAAATGCCGATTTTGGTATCGGTATGCGCGTCAGTTCCGGCTGTATCCGTCTGCGCCCTGAGGACATTGAAGCTCTGTTTAACGACGTGCCGGTAGGGACTCGTGTGCAGATAATCAATGAGCCGATTAAAGTAGCGGTAGAACCGGATGGAAAGCGTTATATAGAGGTTCATCAGCCGCTGTCACGCACGGATAAAGATGACCCGCAAACCATGCCGATAGCGCTGGGCCAAAAAGTAACTGCATTCATTCGCGATCAGCAGACCGATGCCAGTGTGGTGCAGCCAGCTATCGCAAGGCGCTCGGGTATGCCCGTATTAGTGAATGTCGGGCAGGTGCCATGATAATGCGTTGAAAGGGAGAAAGGCAGCGGAGCGCGTTTACGCGCGTTCTGCGCGGGTTTGCCAGCGGGGGTATCCGTAAGCGAGCTTAGCAGGTAAGGCCTGGTGATATAACGTTAGTCCGTTCATATGAACGGCGGTAGAAAAAGATAAAAAAAATGGCGCACAGAGTGCGCCATTTTTCATTCAGCCAGTTCTTACTTCTTGTAAGTACGAACCTGGTTGTCCAGGCGCTGGTTAGCACGAGCTGCGTCATCTTTAGCAGCCTGTACGTCGGTAGCCAGAGCGTCAACTTTGCTGGTCAGAGCAGATACTTTGTCGTTCAGAGAAGAAACGTCAGAAGACAGCTGATCCAGTTTAGCATTGCTGGAGCAACCAGCCAGCAGAGTTGAACCCAGGATTACCGCGCCCAGTACCAGTTTAGTACGATTCATTATTAATACCCTCTAAATTGAGTTAATCTCCATGTAGCGTTACAAGTATTACACAAACCGTTTTCTGATGAGAATAAATTTTTTATGGGAACGCGCTTAATTTTGATCGTTCGCTCAAAGAATCAGCGAGTTTTACAGAGAGGTTAAAAAAGTAAGTAAAACAGCGTTATTTTATCAGAGAACTCTGGCCTTTATGACGCTGGATATAGCATTTTTGTATAACCGATCACGCTATTAATTGATTGCCAAAAGGCGCTAAAAATAAAAAAGCGCCCCGCAGGGCGCTTTAAAAAGTTCTCATTATCACATTACAGGCGGTGTACCGAGGCGGTATTTGTCGTGCCGCTTGATACCAGCGCGCCGGAAACCATCACCACAACGTCGCCTTCCTGAGCCAAACCACTGGCCAGCGCCGCTTCTTTACCGATGCGATAGAAGTCATCTGTCGAGGCAATTTCTTTCACCAGCTGTGTTTCTACGCCTTTCGTCAGCAGTAACTGACGCGCAGTCAGCTCGTTGGTAGTCAGCGCCAGAATGCGGGCGTTCGGAAAGTATTTACGAATAGACTTCGCTGATTTACCACCCTGCGTCGCCACGACGATAAGCGGTGCTTCCAGCAACTCGGCTGTTTCTACTGCGCCACGGCACACGGCTTCGGTGATACGCAGTTTACCGGTGTTGTGCGCTTTATCCAGACGCTGCTTCATCACACGGTCAGTACGTTCACAGATGGTCGCCATGATGCTGACAGACTCCAGAGGATATTTCCCTTTGGCGCTTTCGCCAGACAGCATGACAGCATCAGTGCCATCCAGAATGGCGTTTGCGACGTCACCGGCTTCTGCGCGAGTCGGGCGTGGGTTTTTAATCATGGAATCAAGCATCTGGGTAGCGGTGATTACCACTTTACGTGCCTGGTTACATTTTTCGATCATCATTTTCTGGGCGAAGATCACTTCTTCTACCGGGATCTCAACACCCAAATCGCCGCGCGCGACCATGATACCGTCAGAGGCGTCCAGAATGTCATCGAAGTTATTCAGGCCTTCCTGGTTTTCGATTTTGGAAATGATCTGAATGTGTTCGCCACCGTGTTGTTTCAGGTGTGCGCGAATTTCTTCAACATCGGAACGCTTACGAATGAAAGACGCTGCGACGAAGTCAACGCCCTGCTCACAGCCGAAGATCAAATCACGTTTGTCTTTTTCAGCCAGCGCAGGCAACTGGATAGAAACGCCCGGCAGGTTGACGCCTTTATTTTCACCCAGGTCGCCGTTGTTGAGCACTTTACAGATGACTTCGGCACCTTTGATTTCAACAACTTCCATACCGATCAGGCCATCGTCAACCAGCACGGTATTACCCACTTGCAGGTCATTGGCAAAACCGGCGTAAGTCACGGCTACGCGATCTTTGTTACCGATGACGCTCTGATCCGTGGTGAAAGTGAATGTCTGACCAGCGGTCAGAGAAACATCTGCACCGTTTTCCAGTTTGATGGTACGGATTTCTGGGCCTTTGGTATCGAGCAGGATAGCGGCTTTCTGGCCGGTTTTTTCCATAACGGCGCGCAGATTTTTAATACGCTGGCCGTGTTCGGCATAGTCCCCGTGCGAGAAATTCAGGCGCATAACGTTCATGCCTGCACTCAGCAGCTTGCCCAATACTTCTTCTGATTCAGTTTTCGGGCCGATAGTACAAACGATTTTGGTCTTTTTCATAACGGTAGTTTCTACAAGTTGTGATGGATAAAAAAACGGGATGACCGACGGTTAGCGGCAGGCGAACCCTCGGGGATAATATGTTTGCGATGATATGAAAACGATAAGTCTGGATGGTGACAGTTGCAGGAAGATGAAGAAGCACGTGAGTGGATGCTGTCCGAAAAACAGGCGGAGCGAGGCGGCAGCATCCCTGAGGATTGTGTGATGTATTGTTGTGTTATCAGTGGCACGTGATTCGCTGAAACCATTCAATGAAACGACGTTCCGTATTATAGTTATCAGGCAAAGAGATACAAGCCGTTGACGGGAAGGATAATGCGTATTTTCGTGCTCTTGCGCAAAAAAATGCGCGATTTATTGTTTTTACACAAACTTGTTGCGCAAATGCACGAAAAAATCATTGCCTGATGGCCATGCCATCAGGTTGAGGTTGATTATTTGTCGGGCGCGTTACCGTGGGCGGTGTGGGTTTACCGGGTTGTTGCTGTTTTGTGTCGATCCGGTTCACGTTTCCGTTACCACAGACTTGAGCGTTGCCGGGCGGGTGGTAATTTAACAGCCACAGGGGATATCGGCTCATTGCGATAGTGAGCGCAACGATAAACCGCCAAGGGTTGTTACTGCGCGAGAAAGGCGACTGAATCGGCAGGCAAAACCAGATGTTCGCACCCGCTGCGAGCCTCTGGTTTTTTTGTTTTCGGGGCTCAGACAATGAAAATCGTCAAAATATTAAATAATAACGTTATTACGGCTCTTGATGAGCAGGGCAACGAACAAGTGGTGATGGGCCGAGGTCTGGGCTTCAAAAAGCGCATCGGTGATGAGGCCGATCCTGCGCTAATAGAGAAAGTGTTTTCGCTGCGTAGCAGTGAATTAACCGCACGCCTGAGTGAAGTGATTGACAGGATTCCGTTAGAAGTTGTCACCACTGCCGATAGAATCATAGCGCTTGCCAGGGAAACATTGCCGGGCACACTGCAAAATAGTGTGTATATCTCATTAACCGATCATTGCTACTTTGCAATTGAACGCCACCGGCAAGGGGTGGATATTCGCAACGGTCTATTGTGGGAGATTCGGCGTCTTTATCAAAAAGAGTTTGCGGTTGGTTTGGCGGCCCTCGATATTATTGAGCGGCGTCTTGGCGTTCGTTTACCGCAGGATGAGGCCGGATTTATTGCCTTGCATTTGGTCAATGCACAACTTGACAGCCATATGCCCGAGGTAGTGAAAATTACGCGAGTCATGCAAGAGATTTTGAATATCGTCAAATATCAACTGCATCTTGATTATAATGAGCAAGCATTCAGTTATCATCGCTTTGTTACCCATTTGAAGTTCTTTGCCCAACGTTTGCTGGGGCAGGCAACGGTTTTTAGTGAAGATGATTCATTACATGATGTGGTGAAAGAGAAATATCGTCTCGCCTATCGCTGTGCTGAGAAAATACAGGAGCATATAGTATTAAACTATGGTTATACCTTGACTAAGGAAGAACTGATGTTCTTGGCTATTCATATTGAGCGAGTCAGGTCTGAGTTGCAGGAGAACATATAATGCCTGTGCGCACGGTTGCGAGTGAAAATAGCGTTTCGTCACAAAATTAAAAAACGCTTATCGTCACTGCTTGTCAATACAGAAATAAAGCGTAGTCTGTCAGTAACAAAATTTGGATTGTGACTGTATCTCCTTGAAATGAGAATACAGGCAAAACCTGAACTGTTTTTTGCAGAGGCATTCTGCAAAAAGACGGTTCAGGTTTTTTTTCGTCCTGAAAATGCCGGTGCTGACGTTGTTTTAAAAAAGCACCATTTTCAGGGGGCGTGAATATTAAAAGTGTGGCGATGAATGGTGTAGCGATGAATAATGAAACATTAGCCAGTGAAATAAGGGATGGTGTCGGCGGCAGGGCGAATATCATTAGCGTGATTCATTGTGCCACCCGACTGCGGTTTAAACTGCGTGATCATGCCAAAGCCAATGTGACTGCACTAAAAAATCATCCTGGAATTATTATGGTTGTTGAAAGTGGCGGTCAGTTTCAGGTTGTGGTGGGTAATCAGGTTGCCGATGTCTATCAGGCATTAATGTCGCTTGATGGCATGGAAAATACGGGGGAAGATGCAGCCAGTGGTACGCCCAAAGAGGGCCTTTTTTCCCGATTCATTGACATCATTTCCAGTATTTTTACCCCGTTTGTTGGTGTTATGGCTGCAACGGGTATTTTGAAAGGGTTTTTAGCATTGGCGATTGCTGTCCATGTGATAACAGAGAATAGCGGAACATATAAGTTATTGTTTGCAGCCAGTGACGCGCTATTTTATTTTTTCCCGATTGTGCTCGGTTATACTGCGGGAAAAAAATTTGGTGGTAATCCATTTACGACGTTAGTCATTGGTGCAACGTTGGTTCACCCTAGCATGATAGCAGCATTCACTGCTGCACAGGCACCAGAAAGCACTGCGCTATATTTTCTGGGAGTGCCGATTACCTTCATTAATTATAGCTCGTCAGTAATACCTATTTTATTTGCCAGTTGGGTGTCCTGTAAATTAGAGAAACCGCTAAACGCCTGGCTACATAAAAATATTCGTAATTTCTTTACTCCGCTATTCTGTATTGTCATCAGCGTACCGTTGACGTTTTTATTGATTGGCCCAACGGCGATTTGGATAAGCCAAATGCTCTCTGACGGTTATCAGTGGTTATACGGCCTTAACTCTCTGTTAGCGGGTGCGGTTATGGGGGCTTTCTGGCAGGTCTGCGTCATTTTTGGCCTGCATTGGGGGTTCGTCCCTTTAATGCTCAATAATCTGAGTGTTATGGGGCATGACACGCTATTACCGCTGCTGACACCGGCAGTATTGGGGCAGGCAGGGGCGACGCTCGGCGTCTTGTTACGCACCCAGGATATGAAGCGTAAAGGTATCGCCGGGTCAGCATTTTCTGCCGCTATTTTTGGCATAACCGAGCCTGCGGTGTATGGCGTGACGCTACCACAGCGTCGGCCGTTCATTTTAGGATGCATTGGCGGAGCGCTGGGGGCGGCGGTGATGGGGTATTTTCATACCACCAGCTACTCATTTGGTTTTCCGAGCATTTTTACTTTCACGCAAATTCTCCCACCAACCGGCGTCGATAGCAGTGTGTGGGCGGCCATATTCGGCACCCTGGCAGCCTTTGCGTTCTCTGCGTTAGCCACCTACTTATTCGGCATTCCTGCGACAGAGCCACGGGATGAGGCCGTCACCGAGGCCGCGCCCGCTGAACGCCAGCAGGCGTCGGCGGTGCGTGATGAGGCGTTGTCCAGCCCGTTGGTGGGTGAGGTTGTGCCACTTGCTGATGTGGCTGATAACACATTTGCCAGCGGTATGATGGGAAAAGGCATCGCCATTCGCCCATCGCAAGGTCGGCTTGTTGCACCGGCTGACGGCACCATTGCATCCCTGTTTAAAACGCATCACGCCATTGGTTTGGCCTCTCACTACGGTGCCGAAATTTTGATACATGTCGGGCTGGATACCGTACGGCTGGATGGACGTTACTTTACGCCCCATGTCCGGGTCGGCGATGTGGTTCGTCAGGGTGATGTGTTATTAGAGTTTGATATCACAGCAATTTCAGCAGCGGGATACGACCTTACAACCCCGATGGTTATCACCAATAGTGAAGAGTATCGGGGCATTGAGCCTACCGTGAGTGGCTGTGTGCAGGCCAATGCCCCGCTATTGAAATTAGTCTGTCAATGAGTAGCCCATTTATACAGGAGAATCCGTGATGAAGAGTCCTTTTCCGGCGCAGTTTCTTTGGGGGGGCGCGATTGCCGCCAATCAGGTAGAGGGGGCTTATCAAGCTGAGGGAAAAGGGTTATCCACCTCGGATTTGCAGCCTCAGGGCATCTTTGGCGATATCGTCGAGCGCAGGCCTGGCGACAGTGGCATTAAAGATGTGGCGATTGATTTCTATCACCGCTACCCGCAGGACATCGCGTTGTTTGCCGAGATGGGGTTCACGTGTCTGCGCACATCGATTGCCTGGACGCGCATCTTCCCAGACGGGGATGAAACGCAACCCAATGAAGCCGGGCTGGCGTTTTATGACCGGCTATTTGACGAGATGGCGAAATACGGTATTCAGCCGTTAGTCACGCTCTCGCATTATGAAATGCCTTATGGCCTGATAAAGAAATACGGCGGTTGGGCAAATCGACTGACCATTGCGTGTTTTGAGCGCTATGCGCGGGTGGTGTTTGAGCGCTACCGCCATAAAGTTAAACGCTGGCTCACGTTTAATGAAATCAATATGTCGCTGCATGCCCCCTTTACCGGTGTGGGGTTGCCGACAAACAGTGATAAGGGCGCGATTTATCAGGCGATTCATCATCAACTGGTGGCCAGCGCCCGTGCAGTAAAAGCATGCCATGAACTGATCCCCGATGCGCAAATCGGCAATATGCTACTGGGTGCGATGCTTTATCCGCTGACGTGTAAACCACAGGATGTGATGGAGACTTTGCAACAAAACCGGGAATGGCTGTTTTTTGGCGATGTGCAGGTTCGCGGTGCCTATCCGGGTTATATGTGGCGTTACTTCCGTGAGCAGGGCATCACGCTGGATGTGAGTGAGCAAGATAAACTGGATTTGCAATCCACCGTGGATTTTATTTCTTTTAGCTATTACATGACGGGCTGCGTCAGCACTGATGAAGCGCAGCGAGAAAAAACACGCGGTAACATTCTTAATATGGTACCCAACCCTTATCTGGAAAGTTCTGAATGGGGTTGGCAGATTGACCCATTGGGACTGCGCTATTTATTAAATGTACTTTATGATCGTTACCAGAAACCGCTCTTTATTGTTGAAAATGGCTTAGGCGCTAAAGATACGCTAACAGAAAAGGGAGAAATTCATGACGATTATCGTATTCGTTATTTAAACGATCATCTGGTTCAGGTCAGCGAGGCTATTGATGATGGCGTTGACGTATTAGGGTATACCAGTTGGGGGCCTATTGATTTAGTCAGCGCATCAAAAGCAGAAATGTCGAAACGTTACGGTTTTATTTATGTTGACCGTGATGATAATGGTAATGGCACACTGGAGCGGCGGCGGAAGAAAAGTTTTTATTGGTATAAGTCTGTTATTTCCAGTCAGGGAAAAACACTGATTCGATAAATTTATTATTTTTTACCTGCGGGGAAATGACCCGCAGGTGGTCACTGCTTGCCAATTTCTTAGTGGTGCGTAATTTTCGTTACGCAATTTAATAAAAGACGGGGAAAAGAGTGATGAAGATAACAATGAATACATTAATGATGTTGGGTGTGATTTATCCCATGTCATGCATAGTAAGCGCTGCACCCTTGAGTATTGAACAACGTCTTGCTGCATTAGAAAAAGATTTGCAAGAGACGAAGCAGGAATTAACACGTTATAAAGAACAGGAAAAGAAAAGTAATGTCGCAGCGCTGCATAATCGCAATTCATCTTCGCCGATAACAGCGGAGAACATGGCGCTGCCAGCACCTCATGCGATCACACTGGTGGCAGATAAACCCCCGTCACCTGCCGTTGGGTCGCCAGGCGAACGCTCAACCATGACGCTTCATGAATTGAGTCAGGCGGTAAAGGAGGATCTTGGGTTTACCTATTCCGGGTATTTTCGTTCCGGCTGGGCAACCGGGTCACAGGGCTCGCCGAAGTCGTGGGCGATAGGCTCGCTGGGGCGTTTTGGTAATGAACATACCAGTTGGTATGATCTTATTTTAAAGCAGCGGGTTTTTAATAAAGACGGTAAATCTGCTTATGGTGTCGTAAAGCTTGATGGCAATGTTGGCCAATCCTATTCCGGTGGCTGGTTTGGCGAGAGCAGTAGTAATGAAAATAAACTGCAATTCTCCGATATTTATTTAACAACCACAGGGTTTTTACCCTTTGCACCGCAAGCCGATTTTTGGGTGGGTAAACATGCTTTACCGGTGTATGAGATCCAAATGCTGGATTGGAAAAGTAATAAAACCGACTCAGCCGCAGGTGTCGGTGTGGAAAATATTAAGTGGGGAGTCGGGGCGTTTGATTTGGCATTAACCCGCGAAGATATTGATGTCTATAATCGAAGTTTGACGCAGTTCCAGCAGGTGAATACTAATGCTGTCGAGGCACGCTATAAAGGCATTCCACTTTGGGATGGTGCCAGCCTGATGGTGCTTGGTAAATATGCCATGGCGAATAAAAATGACAGCCAGAAAAATAATGAAAGCAACAATAATTATTTCCCCATGAAGGACTCTTGGCTGGGGGGTGTTGTGGTGCGTCAGTCATTGCCGAATAACGGATTTAATGAGTTCACCGCGCAGCTGGCGAATAACTCCATTGCCAGTAGTCTGGCGCGCTATGCGGGTTCCAGCCCGTTTGTGGCCGTGAATGGCAAATATTATGGTGAACACAGCGGCGGCACGGCGTTGCGGTTGATATCACAAGGTGAAATGTATTTACGCCCGGATATTATCGTGGCCAATGCACTGGTATATACCCGGGGTCAGGATGTTTATAGCTATGACACCGGCGCGCATACTGATTTTGATAGTGTCCGGGCGGTTATCCGGCCTGCGTATATCTGGGGGCAATACCATCAAACCGGGGTCGAGCTTGGGTATTTTAGCCAGACCAACAAAAATCAGGCAGGAAAATCGTTTACCGAGTCCGGTTATAAAACTACGTTATTTCACACCATCAAGGTGGATACCAGTATGTTGACTTCCCGCCCGGAAATTCGCTTTTACGGAACGTATATTCATGTCGCCGATAATGAACTTGACCAGTTCACGTTTGCCGATAGCAAAAAAAATCAATTTACCGCAGGTGTACAGGCGGAAGTGTGGTGGTAATGGCACTGCCTATATCTTGACGGATTTACGCTCTCCCTACAAAAGAGGTTAAACATGAAAACCAGGAAAGGTTGTCTTGCCGTATTACTCTGTTCGCTGGGTGTGTGTGCGCCATGGGGCGCGCAGGCCGCAGGCGGCATCCCGGCGTTACCCAGCGTTGATGTGGCAACCCGGCATTACTTATCACAAGTGAATGCTGATAACAGCATCACTTTTCGGCTCTTTGCACCACAGGCCCGTGAAGTGAGCGTTGTTACTGGCGCGACGCCGGAAACCTGGGTCGCTCACCCAATGAGCAAGAATGAACGAGGCATTTGGTCATGGCAATCACCGCCACAGCAGCCCAATTTGTATGAATACTTCTTTAATGTTGACGGTTTTCGCAGTATCGATACCGGTTCAGCGCTGCCCAAACCACAACGTCAGGTTAATACCAGTATGATTCTGGTGCCCGGTAGTCTGCTGGATACCCGCGCTGTGCCGCACGGCGAGCTGCGGACAATCACCTACCATTCGCCCTCGCTGAAATCAGAGCGGCAGCTCTACGTCTGGACACCGCCGGGTTACGGTGCGAGCGGCGCGGCGCTGCCTGTACTCTATTTTTATCACGGTTTTGGCGATGCCGGAGATTCAGCGGTCGCGCAGGGTCGCATTCCACAAATCATGGACAACCTACTGGCAGAGAAAAAAATAGTGCCGATGCTGGTGGTTATCCCCGATACCGAAACAGACGCGGCGGAGGCAATTCCAGAGGATTTTCCGCCCAAAGAACGGCGTAAGACATTTTATCCCCGTAATGCGGCAGCGGCGGATAACGAATTAATCCATGAAATTATTCCATTGATTAGCGAGCGTTTTCATGTCCGCCGCGACGCGAATGGTCGCGCCCTGGCCGGGCTGTCACAGGGCGGGTATCAGGCATTGGTTTCCGGCTTGAGTCATCTGGATCATTTTGGCTGGCTGGCAACCTTTAGCGGCGTCACCACAGAGACGGTACCGAATGCGCAGGTGACGGCGCAACTGAACCATGCAGCAGTCATTAATCAGCAACTGCATAATTTTACTGTGGTTGTGGGTGAAAAGGATACGGTAACAGGTAAAGACATCGCAGGCTTGAAGGCGCAGTTGGAGCGCCAGGGCGTGCATTTTGACTATACGCTTTACCCAGGCCTTGGGCATGAAATGGATGTGTGGCGGCCCGCGTATAGTGAATTTGTACAGAAACTATTTAAGTAATCCACTGCGAGCCATCAAGACCGAACGGGCAGCGTATTCTGCCCGTTTTTTTATCACCGCAGGTGATGAACGGACAACAACGTCACAGGGCTGTTTTGCCGTAAAACCGGGAAAGACGCATCGAGAAAGTCGTAAAGGATGATGGAATGAGTCAGCAGGGTACACAAAACGTGTAGGATAAACGCATGCAGCGAAATAGCAGAAAATATATGGTGCGACCGAGTGGACTCGAACCACCGACCCCCACCATGTCAAGGTGGTGCTCTAACCAACTGAGCTACGGTCGCAATATGGTGCGTTCAATTGGACTCGAACCAACGACCCCCACCATGTCAAGGTGGTGCTCTAACCAACTGAGCTATGAACGCATTTTTTAATACCGCCGCCGGGTGGCGACGGGGACGAATATTAGCGGGCTACCTGGGCGCTGGCAAGGGGAAAAAACAAAAATAGCGATATTCACAGACTGATTGCACAGCTTATGGGCAGTACGCCGCATTTTTAGCGGCGTATCTGTAGATTAACGCGCCGCTCTGGTGAGAATGTGAGCAGCCGGCTGGCGCTGTACGCGACGGATGCGTAATACCATCATGGTGGCCGAAGAGGTGAGGCCAATAATAAATCCCCACCAAAAACCGGCTGGCCCCATGCGCGGTAACAGCACGTCAGTCAACGCCAGCAAATAACCGATGGGCAGCCCCAGCATCCAATAGGCGATAAACGTGATGAAAAAAATCGCGCGGGTGTCTTTATATCCGCGCAGTACGCCGCTGCCGATAGTCTGTATCGCATCAGAAATCTGATAAACCGCAGCCAGTAACATCAAATGAGAGGCCATCGCGACCACCGCCGGGTCTTTGTTATAGAGCATCGCGATAGGTTCACGCAGTGTAATGGTAAAAATCGCGGTACAGATAGCCAGAAGAATACCGGTGAAAATACTGGTATGGGCGGCGATGCGGGCGGCATCGACAGCCTTTTCCCCCAAACGGTGGCCAACGCGGATGGTGGCCGCTACGCCAACGGATAACGGCAATACGAACATGAGCGAGCTGAAGTTGAGGGCGATTTGATGCCCGGCGACATCCACCACGCCTAACGGCAATACCAGCAATGCGACAATGGCGAACAGCGTCACTTCAAATAACATGGCCAGAGCAATGGGCAACCCCAGACCCGACAAGCGTTTTAATACGGCCCAGTCGGGCTGCAACTGTTTTTTCTGCCGCCGGATATCCTTTAACCAATATGCGTGTCGCGAATAAAGTGCCATGAGCAACATCATTATCCAGTAGACCGAAGCCGTCGCAACCCCACAGCCAACGCCGCCGAGTTCAGGCATGCCAAACTTGCCGTGGATAAACACGTAGTTGATAGGAATATTGATCAATAAACCAATGAAACCGATAACCATACCCGGCTGTGTTTTGGATAACCCCTCACACTGGCTGCGCAGCACCTGATAGAACAGGTAGCCTGGAGCACCCCACAGTAGCGCATGTAAATATTTGATGGCTTTATCCGCCAATTCGGGAGCGCCATCATGCATCAGGCGAATAACATATTGCCCTTGATAAAGTACAAACATGGTGGCGACAGCGATAATAGCGGCCAGTATAAACGCCTGCTGGGTTTGATGGGCGATACGCTCCCGCCGGCCTGAGCCATTCAGATTCGCGACAACCGGGGTGAGCGCCATTAATAAGCCATGCCCAAATTAGAATCACCGGCAACCAGATGGAGGTGCCCACGGCAACGGCAGCCATATCGGTCGCGCTATACGAGCCTGCCATGATGGTATCCACCACACCCATTGAGGTTTGCGAGACTTGCGCAATAATGACGGGAATGGCCAGCGCCAGCAAATGACGCGCTTCTGCTAAATACTTCTGCACAACAACCTTCCTAGAACAGGATTGAGAGGGATCTCGGCACGAGAAAGACAATCATCCTTTATTTCGTAAAAAAAGATAATGCATTGTAACGATTTAACGGTGTTAAACCAATGCCTGTGCTATGCCGTCTGTTCCGTTTGGTTTTCCTGTCAATCTGGTGCACACTGCCGTGCATTCGATGAATGCGTTTTCAGGCGTTATTCCGATCATCGGATAAGCGCCAAGGTTGCATCCATCGCGTTTTATGACCCGATTCAGGAGAGCAGAACACCATCATGTTTACCGGTATTGTTCAAGGCACGGCGACAGTCGTGTCTGTTGATGAAAAACCCAATTTTCGCACTCACGTCATCCAACTGCCTGCTGAACTGCTGCCTGGACTTGAGCCGGGCGCTTCTGTGGCGCATAACGGCTGTTGTTTGACCGTAACCGAGATTAACGGCGATTGCGTCAGCTTTGATTTAATCAAAGAGACATTACGCTTGACTAACCTGGGCGAGATTAACGTCGGCGACAGCGTGAATGTTGAGCGTGCGGCCAAATATGGCGATGAAATCGGTGGGCATGTCATGTCCGGCCATATTATGTGTACGGCAGAGGTTGTGAAGATCCTGACCTCAGAAAATAACCATCAGATTTGGTTCCGCCTGTCGGATACCAGCCTGATGAAATATGTTTTGCATAAAGGGTTTATTGGTATTGACGGCATTAGTCTGACGGTGGGTGAAGTCACTCGCAGTCGTTTCTGTGTGCATTTGATCCCTGAAACACTGCAACGTACCACGCTGGGGAAAAAGCGGCTTGGCGATCGCATCAATATTGAAAATTGACCCGCAAACACAAGCGATAGTCGATTCCGTTGAGCGTGTGATGGCGGCCCAACAAGCCCGGCAGCAGGCAGAGGCAGAGGCAGCGCAAGACGAATAACCTTAACCCGGCGGCAAAGGGCAAAGAATGTGCCTGAGCCGCCGGTTGAGGCCTCAGTGAGAAACCTGGGCTCTTGCGCTGTCAAGCGGTTAGCGCGCGCAACGCACAGTCAGAACAAATGCACAGTCAGGACAGTTGGCGAGCCGTTGGCATAGCTATCTGGCAGCGTCAGATGATGGTTGTTGTCGTCAAAAACCATGACCGGAGTGTGGCTGCCAGCGCTGGTCATGGTTTTTCCTGACCAGCCGGGACTGGCGCGGTATTAGCGCCGATAGTCGAGGAAGGGGCCATCGCCGACAGAGCGACGCTCAATGAGCGTCGGGTGGACTTCAATGGTCTGCGCTTCCTCACGTTTGCTGGTAATGCGATCCAGCAACATTGAGAATGCGGCTTGTCCGAGACGCTCTTTCGGTTGATGGATAGTGGTGAGCGCCGGCGTGAAATAACGGGCGTGGCGAACATTGTCATACCCTATCACCGAAATATCCTGCGGAACCCGCAATCCCAGCTCATCTGCGGCACAAATCGCGCCCATCGCCATGATATCGCCGCCACAGAATACCGCCGTCGGGCGATGCTTTTGCGCCAGAATTTGGTGCATGGCCTTATAGCCGGATTCCGGTTCGAAATCGCCTTGCACCACCCATTCTTCGCGTATCGTAATTTCCGCTTCCTTCAACGCCTTGAGAAAGCCCAGATAGCGACCGCTGCCGGTATTACGTTCCTGCGAGCCAGGGATTGCGCCAATATCACGGTGGCCCCGTTCAATCAGGTAACGGCCAGCCATGTAGCCGCCGGTGAAGGCATTATCGATGATGGTGTCGGTAAAATCGCTGTGCGCTTCCCCCCAGTCCATGACGACCATCGGGATATGGCGGTAGTCAGCCAGCATGGATAACAGCGCGGGTGGGTATTCGGCACACATGACTAATAAGCCATCAACGCGCTTTTGCGCCAGCATGGACAAATAAGCGCGCTGTTTATCCAGATTATTGTGGGAGTTACACAGAATGAGGGTGTAGCCTCTGGCGTAACAGCTATTTTCGACGGCTTCGATAATTTCAGCAAAATAGGGCGCTTCACTTGAGGTGGCCAGCAACCCGATAGACTTGGTGTGATTCACTTTCAGGCTGCGCGCCACCGCGCTTGGTGAGTAGTGCAATTCCTTGATGGCTGCACGCACCGCAGCTTTGGTTTCTTCGGCGACGAAACGTGTTTTATTGATCACGTGTGATACGGTTGTGGTTGAAACGCCTGCGCGCTTTGCCACATCTTTAATCGTTGCCATCTCAAGTGACTCCTGAACAGTTGTAACAGCAACGCATCTGTTACAGCAGTAAATATGTTGTTAATCGTTTGCCTGCGTGAATTCATCTCCAGCCAGATAGCAAGGCACGATTTCAGGTGGAGATATGCCGAAGTGTCGCCGGAGGGGAGGCCGGGAGGCGGCCAACGCAGTGCATACAGTAAACTGCGAATTCTGGCCGATCTAGATCAAAAGTGGAAGAAATAATTCGTGTTATCTCTGTGATGAGGAAAGCGGTTTTTTTAACGCTGTTTCATATAATGAAAAACTGGTTATATTTATCGTCGGTGTATATTCATTGTGATGTGATAACCCGCCGTTTCGTCAAATACAGGAGCATGTTTATGGATACTAATTTGAAGATGTCGTTATTCACAACGGCCGTTGCGCTGGCGGTGATTGTGGTGTTCAGCATGAATGCTGTATTGAATTAACGCCGTATTGTCCGGCTGACGCGTTCTTGCTGGCCGGGCAATCTCAGTGCGCTAACGGCAGACGGCTTGTACAGAAGTGCATCGAGAGTGGATGGAGCGCGAATGAAATGAGAGTCATCGAGCGTCGTGGGCCATAACCGTAACCCGCCATCAAGCCGTATTACCGCGCTAAAGGTGTGATTTTTAATCGCTGTATCAACGAATTGTCTTCGGTGTCACCACGCGGCGTGCGCCGACGTAGTGATCCTGCCAGTAGTCTTCACTCAGTTTGCTGATTTTTATATCAGAGCCGGTGCGGGGCGACTGAATAAAGCGGCCATTGCCAAGATAAACGCCGACGTGATCGGCGGCACCTCGGTTGGTAATTCTGAAAAATACCAGATCCCCGCTCTCCAATTCATTTTTCTTGATAGGGGCGGCATCGCGCAGATGGAACATCTCGTTAGCGGTGCGAGGAATCGGGATTTTCACCACATCTTTGTAGGCGTAATACACTAATCCGCTGCAATCAAAACCAGAATAGGGCGATGAGCCACCCCAGTGATAAGGCTTGCCAATCTGACTCATCAGCTTATTCATCGCTGTCTGCTTGGCATGCTGATAACGCTTTTGATGCGCCGGATTCATGGCAATAACGGACTTGTTCTGTGTGTCTTTTTTGTTCTTACCGTGATGCGCGCTGGCGGCTAACTCTTCGCTATGAGTGCTGGATTTACCTTTGTGATTTTTTGCTGCTGGCTGCCCTGTGCCTGGTTTTGTGCTTTTGGTATGTGCCGCTTTCGCTACCGTTGCTGGCTGTTCGGGCACATGCCCTTTCTTGGCATTTTTAGCTGTGGGCAGGGGCGCTTTGGCTAAGGGGGTTTTCTCTGGTTTTTTATCATTTTTGCCGGTTTTAGCGGCATTGTGTGCCGTGTTAGCCGGGGCATTCCCTTTAGCTGCGGCAGTTTTGCTGTGTGCAGGTGCACCGGAGTGGCTGGTTGCCGTGTTTTTAGGTACAGGGTGCTTATCCGATACAGCGGCTTTACGCGATGACGCAGGGGGAGTAGACGGCGCACTGGCGCTTTTTTTAGCACTCTTTGCAGTCTTGCTTTTTTTCGGATCATCCACAGCCTTACTCGCCGTAGCCACGCCGCTTTTGCGTGGTAATACAGCGTTATTGTGAGGCGCAGCTTGTGCCAGACTAAAAAACAGATTACTGAAAAATAATAAAAAAAGCGTAATAAATAAACGCATAATGATGCTGACCGAATGGTGTCCTCAATCGTTCAATCTTTACAGTATTCCCCAAAATGACCTGATAAAAAAGTGGGGATAGGGCTTTTGTTACTACAAAATAGTGAGAAAACGTTAACAGCAGTTGTTTTTTGCTTAATTATCCATCAATGCGGCGGCGGCAGACACGCGGCGATGATAAAATCGTAAAACCCTACAAAAGATAGCGTTTTTTTGTGGTTGCCGCTATCGGTAGAATACCCGGCTATAGCACGAAAAGCGGCTAGCGCTCCTGGCCGTAATCCTATGTCGAGTCTGACTTGATACCGGCATCACCCGCTTAAGGAAGCATAAAGAATGACTAGCACTGTTGAGAAAATTCAGCGCCAGATCGCTGAAAACCCGATCCTACTGTACATGAAAGGCTCGCCAAAACTGCCGAGCTGTGGTTTTTCCGCCCAGGCGGTACAGGCGTTGTCAGCATGTGGTGAGCGTTTTGCTTATGTTGATATTTTGCAAAACCCAGATATCCGTGCCGAATTGCCTAAGTACGCCAATTGGCCGACCTTCCCGCAGTTGTGGGTTGATGGCGAGTTGGTCGGCGGTTGCGACATTCTGATTGAAATGTATCAGCGTGGGGAGTTGCAGAGCCTGATTAAAGAGACTGCCGATAAATACAGATCCCAGCAGGCAGACGAGCCTCAGGCTTAATCTGCGTTTGCGGTGACATCAGGCAACGCATGCGTTGCCTGATGTGGCAGCTATCACTCGGCTGTTTTGGTAACAGATTCTTTGGTAACAGATTGCCCTTCAGACTCATCGCCCATCACCAGTGGCCACCCACCTAAGCGTTTCCAGCGGTTGACCAATTCGCAAAATAACTCTGCGGTGCGCTGTGTATCATACAGCGCAGAGTGCGCCTGACTTGCATCAAACGCGATGTCTGCCGCGATACAGGCTTTTGCCAAAACCGTCTGACCGAGCACCAAACCACTGAGCGCGGCGGTATCGAAGGTGGCGAACGGGTGGAAAGGGTTACGCTTAAGGCCGCAGCGTTCGGCGGCCGCCATCAGAAAGCTGTGATCGAAAGTGGCGTTATGCGCAACGATGATCCCCCGATTGCAGTCTTGATCTTTAATGCCTTTTCGCACCTGCTTGAAGATCTCATGCAATGCGTCGTATTCACTGACGGCACCCCGTAACGGGTTTTCCGGGTCAATGCCATTAAATGCCAAGGCTTCAGGACGCAAAATCGCGCCTTCGAAAGGCTCAACGTGGAAGTGCAGGGTTTCATCGGGTTGTAACCAACCGTTTTCATCCATTTTCAGCGTAATTGCCGCGATTTCCAATAATGCATCGGTTTTCGCGTTGAATCCTGCTGTTTCCACATCAATGACTACGGGATAAAAACCGCGAAAACGTGCATTGAGGGCGTTCAGATTATGTTTTTCGGCCATTCGTTTTTTAATTTCTTCAGCAACATACAATGCGCATTATGGCAAATTTCGGCATGAGATGCAGCAGCAGAGCGGGTAAAGTCGCTTTGAGAGCGAAAAGCAGGTGCCTTACGGCACCTGAAACAGAAATATCAGCCGGTGAGCAAACGTTAGTTACCCAATCCCTGGCCTGCCTGAGCGCGCTCAATCAGCTCGATTTTGTAGCCATCAGGATCTTCAACAAAGGCGATGATAGTCGTACCGCCTTTGACCGGGCCCGCTTCACGCGTTACTTTACCGCCAGCCTGCCGGATACGCTCGCAAGCGCCTGCGACATCATCGACTCCCAGCGCGATATGACCAAATGCCGAGCCCATCTCGTAGCTGTCTACGCCCCAGTTATAGGTCAGCTCGATGACTGCGCCTTCGCTCTCTTCGGTATAGCCGACAAAGGCCAACGAGTATTTATATTCTGGGTTTTCGCTGGTACGCAGCAAACGCATGCCCAGAATCTTGGTATAAAAATCGATGGCACGTTGCAGGTCGCCAACGCGCAGCATGGTGTGAAGTAAACGCATAATGACCCCTAATAAAAAACGGTGGGTTAACTGTCATAGATAGCTCAGGCGGATGTTTGGCCTGAAATAGCAGAGGCCGAGTATAGCGTTGTTAACCTGCGAAGCACAAATCTCGGGCGCAGGGGATGCACTGGAAAAAAGGGATTGATGCAGTAAAATAGCGATGACCCGCTCATAAGCATACGACATCGCTTGCCAGTGACGACGATCATCGCTTCAATAAAGGCGTCTGATGAGGAGGTGTTGTGGCTGAACAGCTTGAGCTTTTTCCCGTACCCAATCCCTGTCGAGGGATTTGTCAGGCCGATGAACGAGGTTTTTGTCGCGGTTGTATGCGTAGCCGTAATGAGCGTTTTAGTTGGCAGACAATGAGTGATGCGCAAAAACAGGATGTGTTGCGATTGTGTCGGCAGCGTAAGCGTCGTGCCCAACGCAATGAAAAAAATTCAACAACGCCACAGGCCGATCAACCCACCTTGTTTTAAATGCCTCAGTGATATTTAATGATATAAATTAAGTTCAGAATCATTTTTAATTAATTATTATTTGCTAGAATAGCGCCACAACAATAAAACACCTTCTATCTATTAATGTTCGTTTTAAATCAGAGTTGATTGCAATCCAGGGATGTATCTTAGTACGCTAACTATAAGGAGAAGTGATGGAATTGCCGTTAGGTTCTGATTTAGCCCGGTTGGTTCGTGTATGGCGAGCGTTGATTGATCATCGATTAAAGCCGCTTGAGTTGACGCAAACACACTGGGTGACGCTACATAATATCCACCAGTTGCCGCCTGGACAGTCTCAGATTCAACTTGCGAAAGCAATAGGAATCGAACAGCCTTCTTTGGTAAGGACACTGGATCAGCTTGAAGATAAAGGTCTAATCACCCGACATATATGTACCCACGATCGTCGTGCCAAGCGTATATTGTTAACTGATATGGCCGACCCTATCATTCAGGCAGTCAATGACGTAATTGATCAAACGCGTAGTGAAATATTAGATGGTATTACGCCACAAGAGGTAGATGAGCTGGCAACAATTATCTCGCGGCTGGAGAAGAATATTTTAGCGTTACATGAGAGTCAGTCCTGATTAATAGAATAAATCCATGTCTTGGCAAGACAGTATTTGATTTTTAGTAACAGCGATGTGAATTTTCGTTGTAAAAATATGTCAGAACGATGTCATTGACTCTCGTTTCTGAATAATTATCGGGAGCGTCACACGTCTTTGCCGCTGTATTTACGGGCATTCGGGTGATGGTTGATGAGTAAAAGACACGCAATCAGAATGACACAAGGATAAACAATCACCACCGGTCGGTGGTGATTGTTTTTCAACAATAATTAACGAGCAGAAACGGTGACAGCACTGCCGTTGCTGGCCATAGCGACGCGCTGGCCTGCATGGAATTTGGTGTCGCCCTGTTTTTGTACCACTACGATGGTGGTGCCATCATCTTTACGAATTTCCAGCTCAACGCCCTGAACGCGGTTTGCTGCACCGCCGATTGCATTACCTGCAATCGCACCAGCACCAGCGCCGACAGCGGTGGCGACTGTTTTACCCGTGCCGCCGCCGAGCGTGTGGCCCAGCACACCACCCAGAATGGCCCCGCCAACGGTAGCCACGCCATTATCTTTGTCGCCAGCCTGAATCTGTACCGGACGAGTAGAAACAACGGTGCCGTAGGTGACAGTCTGCACTTGTTTGGCATCAGATGCACTGTAAACGTCTCCTGACAGGGTGCTGGTATTGGCGCAACCGGCCAGAGTGATACTCGTCAGAGTGATCACGAGAAAACGTTTCATCATAAAAAAGCTCCTTTTAATTTTGCTGTTATTGCTGCGTCGGGGCGTGCAGCCTGAGCCGACGAATTATCTACTGCTTCACTAGGGTAGGTGAAAGTACCATGCCACCGGTTTACATGTTGTTTAAGATATAAAAATATGCCCGTCAATATTGATAATAAACGCGCAATAAGGTTCCTTGGGAAGCCTCTTTTTTCTTAAAAAACGTATCAAACGGTTATTTTTTACCAGAGCTGGCATCCGCCTGACAAAAAAGACAAAATCTAGCCGTAATATACTACCCGTGTGCTAGTCTGTCGCGCAAATGTAAAGATAGCCGTAACGTTATTTTCCTAATTTAAAGGGTAATCCAATGAGGTCGGGAAGATATATTGGTGTGATGTCTGGAACCAGTCTGGATGGCGTTGATGTGGTACTGGCTGCTATCGATGACTCTACTGTTGCCCAACAGGCCAGCTACTGTCATCCGATTACCCCGGAATTGCGTCACGCTATTTTGGCGATGAATCAAGGCCAGGCCGTCACGCTTTCTGCGCTGGGGCAGTTGGATACACGCCTGGGGATGTTGTTTGCCGAGGCGGTACAGGCGTTATTGCATCAGACTGGGTTACGCGCCAGTGACATCACGGCCATTGGTTGCCATGGCCAAACCGTCTGGCATGAACCGCAAGGAGCGGCGCCGTGCACATTGCAAATCGGTGATGCGAACCGTATTGCCGCCATGACCGGGATTACCACGGTGGCGGATTTTCGGCGACGCGATATGGCGCTAGGCGGCCAAGGGGCGCCGCTGGTGCCGGTCTTTCATCATGCTTTGTTGCAACATCCGGTTGAGCGCCGCATCGTACTTAACATTGGCGGTATCGCCAATATTTCAGTATTGGCGCCGGGGCGAGCCGTGAAAGGTTATGACACCGGCCCTGGCAATATGCTGCTTGATGCCTGGATATGGCGAAACTGTGGGCTGCCTTATGATAAAGATGCTGCCTTTGCCATGAGTGGGCAGGTTAATCCTTCTCTGCTCAGTCAACTGTTGTCCGATCCTTACTTTGCTTTGCCCGCGCCGAAGAGTACCGGTCGAGAACACTTTAATCTGGCTTGGCTTGAGCGGCAGTTAGCGCGTTTTCCAACGTTACCGCCACAGGATGTACAGGCAACGCTGGTCGCATTAACGGCCGAGAGTATTGCCGGGCAAGTGCTGCTTACCGGTGGATGTGAGCGTGTGCTGGTGTGCGGCGGCGGGGCACGAAATCCGTTATTGATGAGCCAGCTTTCTGCACGTCTGCCGGGTATTGAGGTCAGTACGACCGATAATTTCGGGATTCGTGGCGATGATATGGAGGCGCTGGCCTTTGCCTGGCTGGCGTTTCGCACGCTTTCGGGGTTGCCGGGGAACCTGCCTTCGGTCACTGGGGCTCGAAGTGAAACGATACTTGGCGCGATTTATCCGGTAATCAACAGTGGCGGATAAGCAGCCGTCCGTAATCAGATTTAACTGACAGGTAGCCTTTGCACAGGTTGATAGACTGCTTCGTTATCGCATGTTTCCGGCACGGTGTGCCGGATTGGCATGAATAACAGGAGAACATGTCATGAAACCGCTAGTTATTGCCGCCGTCGTTATGTTAAGTGGCTGTGCCCGTTTAGTGCCCTCCAGCGAATTGAAAACCTTGCATTATCAATGTGGCACGATGCCATTAACGGTCAGCCTGCATGTGGATGATATGCGTGTGGACGGTAAAGGTGAAACGGCCTCCTTCCTGTTCGATGGCGAACGGCTGACTCTCCACCCGGTTGCGTCGGCAGCCGGTCATCGGTATAGCGATGGGAAATACACCTTTTGGTATCAAGGCCGGCAGGCATGGGTAATGCGGGATGACCGCGTTATTGTCAATGACTGTGTGTTGCGCTAGGTGCCGTTGAGATTTTGGCGTCACGGGCGCAGAATGACTTTTTGTTATTTTTCTGGCTTGGTAACGGCAGGATCTCATGACCACAGAACACGATGATGTGCATCACTCAGAGTCACGCAATAAGGTCGCGCTGTCTCCTCAGCAGGCGGCGAGTGTTGATATTGCCGATTTACGGCGCGAATACACCCGTGGTGGGTTGCGGCGTCACGATCTTAGCGCGAACCCGCTTGATTTATTCGAGCGCTGGTTGAAGCAAGCCTGTGAAGCGCAATTGGCCGATCCTACGGCGATGTGTGTCGCAACGGTTGATGAACAAGGGCAGCCTTATCAACGTATCGTGTTGCTAAAACACTATGATGAAAAAGGCATGGTGTTTTACACCAATTTAGGTAGCCGCAAGGCACAGCAACTGGCGGCTAACTCACGAATTAGCCTCTTATTCCCTTGGCATATGCTGGAGCGTCAGGTCATTGTGCTGGGGCGTGCGGAAAAGCTGCCAATGCTTGAGGTGATGAGATATTTCCATAGCCGACCGCGCGATAGCCAAATTGGTGCCTGGGTATCAAAACAATCCAGCCGCATTTCTGCACGTAATTTGCTGGAGAGTAAGTTTTTTGAAATGAAGCAGAAATTTCAGCAAGGGGACATTCCTCTGCCCAGCTTTTGGGGTGGGTTCCGTGTTGTTATCGATTCTATCGAGTTTTGGCAGGGCGGCGAACATCGGTTGCACGATCGCTTTCTGTACCAGCGTGAGGGAGAGGGCTGGTCAGTTGACCGCCTGGCACCGTAATTACGCGAATTCACGCGAATTTTGTTACGTGAAGCGCTGGCACTCGCGTGGGCTGCGCTTTATTCTATGTCACCCTGAATTTTTCTTTCGCCAACAGGGCGAAAAACCGTGTACCGGCAAAGGTGCAGTCGTTTATAGATGGAGATTTTGATGGCAAGCAATCTGATTCAACAATTGCAAGAGCGGGGTCTGGTGGCCCAGGTAACGGATGAAGCCGCGTTAGCAGAGCGACTGGCGCAGGGGCCGATTGCACTGTATTGCGGTTTTGATCCGACCGCTGATAGCTTGCATTTGGGACATCTGGTGCCGCTGCTGTGCCTGAAACGCTTTCAGATGGCTGGTCATAAACCTGTCGCTTTGGTGGGAGGCGCTACTGGGCTTATCGGCGATCCGAGTTTCAAAGCCGCCGAGCGTAAACTCAATACTGAAGATACGGTACAGGAGTGGGTGGAGAAAATCCGTCGCCAGGTTGCGCCGTTTTTGGCTTTTGATTGCGGTGATAACAGTGCGATCGCGGCCAATAACTATGACTGGTTCGGCTCAATGAATGTGCTGACATTCTTGCGTGATATTGGTAAGCACTTCTCCGTTAATCAGATGATTAATAAAGAAGCGGTGAAGCAGCGTTTGAATCGAGACGATGTCGGGATTTCATTCACCGAGTTTTCCTACAACTTATTGCAAGGGTATGATTTTGCTTCGCTAAACGGGCTACATAACGTTGAGCTGCAAATCGGTGGCTCAGATCAGTGGGGCAACATCACCTCGGGTATTGATTTAACCCGCCGTCTGCATCAGAAGCAGGTTTTTGGCCTGACTGTGCCGCTTATCACCAAGTCCGATGGCACGAAGTTTGGTAAAACCGAAAGTGGCGCAATCTGGTTAGATCCGAAAAAGACCAGCCCGTACAAGTTCTATCAGTTTTGGATCAACACCGCTGATGCAGACGTGTACCGTTTCCTGAAATTCTTTACTTTCATGGAGATTGAGGCCATTAACGCACTGGAAGAGGAAGACAAAAACAGTGGCGTGGCACCGCGAGCACAATATGTGTTGGCAGAGGAAGTGACCCGTCTGGTTCATGGCGAAGAGGGGCTGTCGGCGGCTCGCCGTATTACTCAGAGCCTGTTCAACGGCAATCTGGGCGATTTGACAGAGGCTGACTTCGCCCAGCTAGCGCAGGATGGCATTCCTATGGTCGAGCTGGCTGGCGGTGCGGATTTGCAGCAAGCGCTGGTCGATGCCGAATTACAGCCGTCTCGTGGGCAGGCGCGTAAAACCATCGCCTCTAACGCCATTACCATCAATGGCGAGAAGCAAGCTGACCCAGAGTATACCTTCACGGCGACCGACCGCTTGTTTGGCCGCTACACCCTGTTGCGTCGGGGTAAAAAGCATTATTGTCTCCTCTGCTGGAAGGACTAACCTACCGACTGAAGGGAGCGAGAGCTCCCTTCAACTTTAGATGCGCCGACGTAAAACCACGCGGTTGGACTGGTGGTGAAAATGTGTCGGCGTATGCCATTTGTATGATGCTAATGTATTGATTGTCATCATGAATGAAATGTAATGGCGCATCGAACAAGAACAACACACATCGCATTTATTAAGCAGGCAAGGGTAGTAAATTTCATGAAAAACATACTGTCTATCCAGTCTCATGTGGTTTTTGGCCATGCCGGAAACAGTGCCGCCGAATTTCCTATCCGGCGCGTCGGGGTGAATGTCTGGCCACTGAACACCGTGCAATTTTCGAATCATACCCAATATGGGCAGTGGACTGGCTGCGTGATGCCCGCAGAGCATCTGACTGAAATTGCACAGGGGATTGGGAATATTGGTCATCTCAAAGAGTGCGATGCGGTACTCAGCGGGTATATCGGCTCACCGGAGCAGGGCGGGCATATTCTGGAGATCGTCCGGCGAGTCAAAGAGGCTAACCCAAACGCTATCTATTTTTGCGACCCGGTGATGGGGACGCCCGAGAAAGGCTGCATTGTCCCCGCAGGCGTGAGTGATTTTCACTGCCAGCAGTCGCTGCAGGCAAGCGATATCATCGCCCCTAACTTACCTGAGTTAGAGCTGTTGAGCGCCCGCACTATTCATACGGTGGAGGAGGCTGTGAGTGCCAGCCGTGCGCTCTGTGAGCGTGGGCCGAGGCTGGTGCTGGTCAAACACCTGAGTCGCGCTGCGATGGATCAAGGCAGTTTTGAAATGCTGCTGGTTACGCGAGATGAAGCCTGGCATATTCGCCGCCCGTTGGTTGATTTCGGGCCGCGCCAGCCGGTTGGCGTTGGGGATTTGACCAGTGGTCTACTGCTGGCGAATTTACTCAAAGGGGCGACGCCGGTACAAGCGCTGGAACACACCACGGCGGCGGTATATGAGGTCATGTGCATGACGAAGCAGCTCGGGCAATATGAGTTGCAGTTGGTGGCAGCACAGGACGGCATTGCGAATCCTGGTCAACATTTCGCTGCGACAAGCCTGTAGAGATAAGCCAGTCGGGGCAGACATACGGCGCAATAACGGAATGCGATAGCCGGTTATTGCGCCGCGTGGTCAAGACTGCGTTGACCTCAGGCCAGTGTATGGTAAGAGGGGTTAAAATTTCACCTCTAACCCCTCTGCCGTGAGCGCTTTTTCTACCGCTGGCCGGGCGGATACGCGCTCAAGATAGGCTGACAACGCCGGGAACTGGAGCAAATTGAATTTCAGTTCGTGCGCCCAGCGACAAATGGTAAACAGATACGCATCGGCTACGCCAAAACGGTTGCCCACCAGATAATCATGTTCACTCAGCACTTCATTCAGATAGCGGAAACGCTGTTCCAGGTAGCTTTTCAATAACTCTTTGTACAATTCAGGCGTACCCGGGCGAAAAAGCGGTGTGAATGATTTATGCAGTTCGGTTGAAATATAAGCCAGCCACTCAATTGCCCGATAGTGGTGAATGGTGCTTGATGGCGCAATCAGATTATATTGCGGCGCTTTATCAGCCAGATATAGGGCGATAGCGACGGTTTCTGTTAAAACTGCCCCATCATCAAGTGCCAGTGCTGGCACCAGCCCTTTCGGATTGACCTGTAGATAATCGTTTCCCTGTTCCGTTTTTTTCGTGCGCAGGTCGACTTTTACCAACGTGAACTTGGCCCGGGTCTCGTGCAGGATGATATGCGGAAACAGTGAACAACTTCCCGGTTTGTAATAGAGTTTCATTCGCCATTCCTTCAGTAAACGTCTTTGCGGTGAGTCGCAGTGTCAGATAAACATATTCAGGTAAAACGCATAACCCCTTTTTAATGGAGGGGGAAACCGTGTTTGGTTCTGGTTCTCTTCTGTCTGTTATCGGTAAATTGGGTCTAACCACTGAGATTTTTAATCATGATTACTTATAACAATTGTAAAAATCTTAATAAGATAGCGTAAGTTCATCTTGCTACAGTTCACACCAACGGGCTGTGCGCGGCGTCGCAAGATAAGTGTGCTGTCTCGCTAAGGTTCATACCAACGGTGTGATGGAAAGCGCAACGTATGGCGCAACACATCAACGCACTGCATCACGGTTATCGGTTGTGCAACGAAAATATTCACGCGCTCAGGCCATTCTCTTGCCATCGCGTGTGCTAAAAAAGCGCGATGTGCAGGCTGTGTTATCGTTAAGTATGCTATCTCGGCCCCGGCATTACCCGCAGAAACCCGGCTGAGAGCAGAGGCGATGTCAGCCTATCACTACTATAGTTCACCCTTGATGCGACGGTGGCAATACGCCAGTAATAACGTGCGATAGCGGAGTTTTAGCGCGGGCATACGGTGGTTTTACGGGTAGCGCCTGACGGTATAAAAATCTCTCATACATCTCCCTCTTGTGCTGATGGCGATGATCCAGTATTAGTTATTGATGGCTTAATGCCATGATCCATAAAATAAAATTATAGAGGAGCAAGGAATGACGATAGACAAAAATTGGCTTGCATCGGTACTGGGTGCATTAAGCCTGACAGCGGTTTCAGTGCAAGCGGCGGACGTTCCTGCCGGTGTACAACTGGCAGACAAGCAAGAATTGGTCAGAGCCAATGGCTCTGAACCGGCATCGCTTGACCCACACAAAGTGGAGAGTGATGTCGAAGGCAATCTTATGCACGATTTTTTTGAAAAATTGATCTCGGTGCGTGATGACGGCACCGTCGTGCCGGGCCTGGCGGAACGCTGGGAAAATAAAGATAACCAGGTATGGACGTTCCATTTACGTCCGGGGCTTAAGTGGTCAGACGGCACGCCGATAACGGCAGATGATGTCGTCTTTAGCTGGCAGCGGCTGGTTGACCCGAAAACACTGTCGCCTTATCAGAGTTATATGGGCAGCTTGCATGTCCTTAATGCCGAAGACATTATCTCGGGCAAGAAAAGCCCGCAGGAGCTGGGCATCAAGGCAGTGGATGCCCAGACGGTGCAGGTTACACTTGATCAGCCATTGTCATACTTTTTGCCGATGGTGGATCACTATGTCATGGTGACGGTGCCGAAAGCGGCGATCGAAAAATTTGGCGACAAGTGGACGCAAACCGCGAATTTTGTCGGCAGCGGCCCGTTTGTACCGACAGAGTGGGTAGTCAATGAACGTATCAGCGCCAAACGTAACGTCAATTACTGGGATAACGCCCATACGGTGCTGAACAAAGTCACCTATTTGGTGATTGTTTCGAATACCGCAGAAGTGAACCGCTACAAGGCGGGCGAGGTTGACGTCACCTACACGATGCCGAACCAGTTGTTCAAGTCCCTCAAACAGGAATTGCCGAACGAAGTCAAAGTGTCGCCGTTCCTCTCTACCTATATTTATCGCTTTAATACCCAAAAACCGCCGTTTAATGACGCGCGGGTGCGGCGTGCGCTGGATTTGGCGCTGGACAAAGACGTGATTGCCGACAAAGTGCTGGGGCAAGGTCAGGTGCCTGCCTATAACTATGTCCCGCGCGGTATGGCCGGGTATACCAGCCATCAGCCCGAATGGGCCGGCTGGACGCAGCAGCAGCGTAACGCAGAAGCGAAGAAATTGCTGAAAGAGGCCGGTTTTGATGAAAGCCACCCGCTGAAATTTGAGCTGCTGTATAACACGTCGGAGTCACATCAGAAGATTGCTATCGCAGCGGCTTCGATGTGGAAACAAAACCTCGGTGTGGAGGCGACGTTGTTGAACCAGGAATGGAAGACGCTGCTGGATACCTCTCGTTCGGGGAATTTCTCCGTGGTGCGTAACTCCTGGGGGGCTGACTATAACGAGCCTTCTACCTATTTCGATACGTTACGTGCCAAAGACAGCAACAATGCCGGTAAATTCAACGATAAAGCATACGATGAGGTACTGGATAAAGCGGTGAGAGCCTCTTCGCTGGACGAGAGAGTCAAACTCTATCATCAGGCAGAAGGTATTTTGCAACAGCAAATGCCGCTGATCCCTATCTACTACTATGTGCGCAGCCAAATGGTGAAGCCCTATGTGGGCGGGTTTAAGCCTGATTTGAAAGGGGATTACTACAGTAAGGACGTTTATATCATCAAGCATTGATGGAAAATCTGCGCCAGGCAACCTGAGTTCCTGGCGCATTTTTATGCTGGCGGGGTGTTGAGCCTCGCGGGTTTGTTACTCGTTGCTGCTGACTACGCTTGGTTGCTTACTGCTTTTGATTGCTTACTACTCTTGGCTATTGAGCAGATGCCCCATTTTGGCCGCTTTGGTTGCAAGATAGTGCTCATTTTTCGGATTGCGGCCAACAATCAACGGCACACGTTCGACGATATTGATGCCTGCTTCAGTCAGAATGTTTACCTTTTTCGGGTTATTGGTCAGTAGTCGCACTTGCACGACGTTCAATAATTTAAACATGTCTGCACACAGGGTGAAATCGCGCTCATCGGCGGCAAAACCCAGTTGATGATTGGCTTCCACCGTATCTGCGCCCTGATCTTGCAGTGCATATGCCCGGATTTTGTTCAGTAACCCGATGTTACGCCCTTCTTGGCGGTGATACAGCAGTACGCCACGCCCCTCTTCAGCAATCTGATTAAGCGCCGCTTCCAGTTGAAAACCACAGTCACAACGCAGGCTAAACAGTGCATCCCCGGTCAGACACTCCGAGTGTACTCTGGCCAGCACCGGTTCGGGACTGGAAATATCGCCATAAACTAACGCCAGGTGATCACGCCCGGTCGCAGTTTCCTCAAATCCTACCATCAGGAAATCGCCCCACGGGGTGGGTAGTTTGGCTTCCGCCACCCGTTTTAGCTGCATGTTAATCTCCAAAGCATGAATGATGGATTCCGGCTCCTGCTGGGAGGGGAATCAAGTATCGACGCCACCGCCATGCTCCCGCGTCGGGGGCCTGAGGTCCTCATGACCGGTGACGAAATGACGTGGGGATTGCGGTGTCGTTGACATAACTGACAGCTATTTTACGCCATACTGACTGCGGCTGCCCTCTTTTTTGATAAAATTGTGAAAATTTTGTTTTAATATCCTGCTGAATTATAGGGAGAAATGATGCAAGACCTCACCAAACGTACCCTGATTGGTACCATGTCATTGATGGTGCTGCCGCTATGGGTATGGGCAACAGGATGGCAATGGCAACCAACGGTAACGGGGTGGTGGCTTAAACCTTTGTTTTGGATGACTGAAACCGTATCGGCCCCTTGGGGGATAGCAACCAGCGTCCTGCTGGCTGGCGTGACGGTGTGGTTATTGCGCCTCCGTGGGCGACAGGCTATGAGCGCGGTCGTCATCTTGCTTGCCACTATCGTTGCAGGGCAGGGGATAAAGGCGGTGATGAAGCACTGGACGCAAGAGCCGAGGCCGTTTGTCGTGTGGCTGGAGCAAACGAATCAGATAGCCGTCAGCGATTTTTATGCATTAAGCAATAATGCGCGCGCCGCGTTGCTGGCGCATCAATTGCCACCGTCAACCGCCATCCCTTCCTGGCAACGCCAGCACTGGCAGCAACAGGCTGATTATGCCTTTCCGTCGGGACATACCCTGTTTGCCGCCAGTTGGGCGCTTGTTATGGCGGGGCTGTTGTGGCCACGCCGACATTATACGGCGACGGTGCTGATTCTCTTATGGGCGAATAGTGTGATTGGCAGCCGGTTGCTACTGGGCATGCACTGGCCGCAAGATGTTGCTGTTGCAGCGCTGATAAGTGCTGTGCTGGCGCTAATAGCCGGTTGGTTGTTGCAGCGCGTTTGCTCTATTCCTGCCACCCCGCGATGAATCCCACCCGCTCTCAGGCAAGGCAGGCAACGCCTGTCGTGCCCCTTCGCTATGTTAGGTTGCTGTGCCACATGGCTTGCCATATTGAGTTTAAGCCGTGTGGCAGCATGATAAGCAACGCGTGATTCGCCATAGCAGGCCTCAAGTGCCGAATAATGCTATGCGTCGCGGCTTTTCTTGTCTGAGTCCTTGACTGCCTTTCCCTCTGCGCGAGGGAAATGCTAAGTTAATGGGGTTCATCGCCGTAATTTGGCATAATTCATCTGGTTAAGTTGAGCCTATTCAGTCTATTCGCCTAAGACGAACCCACAGGAAGCGAACGTGAAATACATGCTGATTTTTTTTCTGGTGCTGGCCATTTTTATTGTGTCTATCACTCTTGGTGCGCATAACGATCAAGGGGTGGTGTTTAATTATTTGCTGGCTCAGGGCGAATACCGCTTATCGACGTTACTGGCAACGCTGTTTGCTGTCGGGTTTGCTTTGGGATGGGTGATTTGTGGCATGTTTTATCTGCGTTTACGCATTGCGCTGGGGCGTGAACAACGTAAAATCAAGCGTCTTGAACAGCAGTTGTCAGCCGCCTCGGCTACCTCGCAAAATGATTCTGCCACCCATTAAGGAACAACCTCCATGTTAGAACTGCTGTTTCTGTTGCTGCCGGTTGCCGCCGCCTATGGCTGGTATATGGGGCGCAGGAGTGCACAGCAGGATAAACAGGACGAAACTAACCGTTTGTCACGCGATTACGTAGCAGGGGTGAATTTTCTGCTGTCCAATCAGCAAGATAAAGCCGTCGAGCTCTTTCTCGACATGCTCAAAGATGACAGTAATACCTTTGAAGCTCACCTGACGCTAGGCAATCTTTTTCGCTCGCGTGGCGAAGTTGACCGGGCTATCCGCATTCATCAGGCGCTGACTGAAAGCGCGTCGCTCAGTTTTGAGCAGCGTTTGCTGGCGGTGCAGCAGCTTGGTCGTGACTACATGGTCGCAGGGTTATACGACCGCGCCGAAGAAATATTCAAGCAACTGGTGGATGAAGACGAGTTCCGCCTCGGTGCCCTGCAACAGCTATTGCAGATTCATCAATCCACCAGTGACTGGCCAAATGCTATCGAAACGGCGGAGAAGCTGGTCAAACTGGGGAAAACACAGCAGCGTAGCGAGATTGCACACTTTTATTGCGAACAGGCATTACAAGCCCTGGGCAGTGATGACCTTGATAAAGCAATGTTAATGCTGAAAAAAGCCTCGGCTTCAGATAGTCAGTGCGCGCGTGTTTCCATCATGCTGGGGCGCATTTATATAGCGCAACAGCAGTATGACCGGGCCGTCGTGGTGCTCCAGCAAGTGCTGGAGCAGGATAAAGAATTGGTCAGCGAAACGCTGGCGATGCTACAAGATTGCTATTTTAAGCTTAATCAACCCGAAGGGTGGGCGACGTTTTTACGCCGCTGTGTTGAAGAGAAATGTGGTTCCAGTGCCGATTTGATGATGGCTGACGTTCTGGAACAGTATGAGAGCACCGAGTCAGCCCAGACCTATGTCACGCGGCAGTTACAGCGTTATCCAACCATGCGCGTATTCCACCGTCTGATCGATTACCACCTGCGTGAAGCAGAAGATGGGCGAGCGAAAGAGAGCCTGTTGGTGCTGCGTAATATGGTGGGCGAGCAAATTCAGGCCAAACCGCGCTATCGCTGTCACAAATGTGGCTTCACGTCTCAGTCGTTATATTGGCACTGCCCTTCTTGCCGCAGTTGGGCCAGCGTGAAGCCGATTCGTGGTTTGGATGGCGAATAATCATTTTTATGCCGATGGGATCGCGATACGACTAGCGGATCTCATTTTTCGTTGTTAGTTACAACATACTAATCAGTGTGTCCGGCATAGACGCACGGGTTTGGCATTTATCTGGCGGGGCAGGTAGAATGCGCGCGAAAACGATTTCACTCATTCGTGCTCAACGACGGGCATGATCAACGACGGGAACTCCAGTGAACGGCTCAACAACCTCTCTGAACAAGATGTCTACAGGCTCTCCGATTATTGTGGCGCTGGATTATGCTGACCAGCGAGCCGCGTATGATTTTGTCGATAGAATCGACCCGCAAGACTGCCGGTTAAAAGTGGGCAAAGAGATGTTCACCCTGTTTGGCCCGCAATTTGTCACGGCGTTGCAGCAGCGCGGTTTTCAGGTGTTTCTCGATTTGAAGTTTCACGATATTCCCAATACCACCGCGCGAGCCGTTGCCGCAGCGGCGGAGCTTGGCGTATGGATGGTGAATGTGCATGCCAGCGGCGGTGCCCGCATGATGACGGCGGCGCGTGAGGCGCTGCTGCCCTTTGGTCATCAGGCACCGTTGTTGATTGCCGTGACGGTATTAACCAGCATGGATGAAGCCGACCTTCATGGCCTTGGCATAACTTTATCGCCAGCGGAACAGGCTGAAAAGCTGGCAACCTTAACGCAGCAGTGCGGTCTGGATGGCGTGGTGTGCTCGGCCCATGAAGCCGTACGCTTGAAACAGGTCTGTGGGGCGAGTTTCCGTCTGGTAACGCCGGGTATTCGTCCGGCAGGCAGTGATGCTGGCGATCAACGCCGTATTATGACGCCGCAGCAGGCGCAGCAGGCTGGGGTGGATTATATGGTCATTGGCAGGCCGATTACTCAGTCAGTTGACCCGGCGGCGACGTTAAAGGCCATTCTGGCGTCATTAGGAGTGCGGTAATGCAAGACGATAACAGCCGTTTAGTCTATTCCACGCAAACCGGGCGTATTGAGGAGCCCGTCGTAAAACCGGCACGCGCCAAAGGCGACGGGGTGGTGCGTATTCAGCGCCAAACCAGCGGGCGAAAGGGGAAAGGTGTCTGCATGATTACCGGTCTTGATCTTGACGATGCAGAACTGGAAAAACTCGCCGCCGAGCTCAAAAAGAAGTGCGGCTGTGGCGGTGCGCTTAAGGATGGCGTGATTGAAATTCAGGGCGATAAGCGCGATCAACTAAAAGCGCTGCTAGAGGCCAAAGGGATGCGGGTTAAGCTTGCCGGAGGTTGATATTCTTAATACCGACAGGCTTCTTTGGGGAGCCTGTCGGCTGTTGTATGGCGCGGCGTTTATTGAAAATTGATGGCGGTTAGCGGGTCGTCTGGTGCCCGATAACGCCGCCGACTGCCGCGCCGCCCACCGTACCCAATGCGCTGCCATTGGTTAATACGGCACCGCCTAATGCGCCAATTCCGGCACCAATTGCAGTATTACGCTGACGCTTATTCATGCCCGCGCAACCGGCAAGCGTGCTGACAATCACCATGGCCAATACGGCGGCAGTCAGTTTTTTATTCATCTGCATTTTTATACTCCTGTTGTTGCTGTTCTAAGGTGCGGTAATTGCCGTGAACATGTTTGGGAAACGTCAATATGTGAGCCCTGGCTTGCCATTACACTCGGTGTGATGTCTGGCTGCCAGTATAGTGACCGGCTTCTCTCGCAACAGGTGAAAAACTCTTAATTCAGGGGGTGTCGGCGGTGCCTGCCGAGGTTTTATTCCGCACGCGTACCTGCGTTATCGCATTCCTGTTGACCCAGCAGAACATCGCCTGTTTTTCAGCCATTTCCGCCATACCGTCACCCTCAGGCCAACCGCAGAATAACCCAAATCACACGGGAGAATAAAAATGCTGGAAGAGCTGAAAATTCAGGTGCTTGAGGCCAATCTGGCTTTGCCTCGCCATCAACTGGTGACATTTACCTGGGGGAATGTCAGCGCCTGTAACCATGAGCGTGACCTGATGGTCATTAAACCCTCTGGGGTGGAATACGCGGCGATGACCGAGCAGGACATGGTTGTTGTGGATATTCGCACCGGGCAGGTGGTTGAAGGCGAGAGAAAACCTTCATCGGATACCGACACCCATCGCGCGCTGTATCTGGCGTTTCCATCATTAGGCGGTATTGTGCATACCCACTCACGCCATGCCACTATCTGGGCACAAGCTGGAAAAGATTTGCCGCCTTGGGGAACCACCCATGCTGACTATTTTTATGGTTCTATTCCCTGTACCCGATTGATGACGCCTGAGGAAATCGCCGGTCAGTATGAATGGGAAACCGGTCAGGTGATTGTCGAAACCTTTCGGGAGCGTGGTTTATCGCCACAAGCTATTCCCGCTGTATTAGTGAATGCCCATGGCCCTTTCGCCTGGGGACGTGATGCGAAACAGGCCGTGCATAATGCGGTTGTGCTGGAGGAGGTCGCTTATATGGGCCTGTTTTCGCAACAGCTGACCCCTGCGCTGGTGTCGATGCAACCCGTATTACTGGATAAGCACTACCTGCGTAAACACGGCGAGCATGCCTATTACGGGCAGTAGATGAAAAATCAGCGGGGCGGGAATATCCGCGCCCCGATAGGTTCTCCCGCTTTTTGCAAAGCAGAACGGCCCGACAGCACGTTCTGCTTTGTGCTTCGTTTTAGCGCTGTGCGCTATCCTGACGCCAGCTCACCGCCGTTTCCTGCGCCGTGGGGTATTGGCTATGTAGCGCCCGGCGAATGACCAGGAAGGCGGCAACCAACATCGTCACGGCCACCAGCATAAAGAATCCACACAGTATTGCGTTGATTTGGTTGCTAAAAACGATAGTCGCCATGTCCTGCATATTTTTAGCCGGTGCAATCAAGGTGCCGGATTCAATACCTTTTGAGAACCGGTTGGCCTGGGCCAAAAAACCGATACTGGGTTTTTCATGAAAAATTTTCTGCCAGCCTGCAGTCATCGAGGTGATAAATAGCCACGCTGTTGGTAACAGTGTGACCCAGGCGTAGCGCTGTTTTTTCATTTTAAACAGCACGACGGTACCGAGGATCAGCGCCATGGATGCCAGCATCTGGTTGCCGATGCCAAACAGCGGCCACAGCGTATTAATCCCGCCTAGCGGGTCAATCACCCCCTGATAGACAAAGAACCCCCAACCGGCGACAGCAACGGTTGTCCCCGCCATGTTGCCAAGCCAGGAGTGGCTTTTGCCCATGCCGGGGATAACCAGTCCCGCCAGGTCTTGTACCATAAAGCGGCAGGCTCGGGTGCCAGCATCTACCGCAGTCAGGATAAACAGCGCCTCAAACAGAATGGCGAAGTGATACCAGAAGGCCATCATTGCCCGGCTGTTAAAAATATCGGTAATGATATGCGCCATGCCGACGGCAAAGGTCGGTGCGCCCCCGGCGCGTGAAAGAATGGTATTTTCACCGACGTCTTTGGCGATGGCGGTCAGGTCTGCCGGGGTAATGACAAATCCCCAGGCGCTTATCACCTGTGCGGCGTTTTCGGCGGTAGTGCCTATCACGGCGGCCGGTGCATTCATCGCAAAGTAGACGCCTGGGTCAATCACCGAGGCGCAAATCAGCGCCATGATAGCGACAAATGATTCCATCAGCATCGCGCCATAGCCGATAAAACGAATATGGCTTTCGCGCTCAACCAGTTTAGGCGTCGTGCCGCTGGACACCAGTGCGTGGAAGCCGGAAATCGCGCCACAGGCAATGGTAATAAATAAAAACGGGAATAGGCTGCCGGAAAATACCGGCCCGCTGCCGTCGATAAAGCGGGAAATGGCGGGCATTTTCAGATCAGGCATCGCAACATACAATGCCTATCGCCAGCCCCACTATCACGCCGATTTTCAGAAAAGTGGATAAGTAGTCGCGTGGCGCGAGCAGTAACCAGACGGGCAGCACCGAGGCGATAAAGCCATAAATCACCAACACCCAGGTCAGGGTAGTGCCACTGAGGGTAAACACCGGCCCCCAATAAGGATGTACGGCAATATCACCGCCGTAAATGATGGCCAGCATCATCAGCACAAAGCCTATCAGCGAGACCTCGGCAATTTTCCCTGGCCGTAAAAAGCGCATGTAAACACCCATGAATAGCGCAATCGGAATAGTGGCGGCGATAGTAAAGGTGCCCCACGGGCTGTTAGTCAGCGCTTTGACCACCACCAGCGCCAGGGCAGATAAGATGATTATCATGACGCCTAACGCACCGAGCATGGTCACAACACCGGCGAACGCGCCTAACTCCTGGCGTGCCATTTCGCCCAGAGAGCGGCCATCACGACGGGTAGAGATGAACAGCACCAGAAAATCCTGCACTGCACCGGCCAGCATCACGCCAATCAAAATCCATAATGTGCCGGGTAAAAACCCCATTTGCGCGGCCAGAATCGGGCCGGCCAATGGCCCGGCACCCGCGATGGCGGCAAAGTGATGACCAAATAACACCCATTTGTTGGTGGGGACGTAATCCAGTCCGTCGTTATGGCGTTCGGCAGGTGTGATGCGCCGGTCATCAAGCTCAAACACCCGGCGGGCGATAAACAGGCTGTAAAAACGGTAGGCAATGCTGTAGCAGGCGACGGCGGCAATCACCAGCCAGACCGCATTAACATGCTCGCCCCGGCTAAGTGCCAGCATGGCAAACGCCACCGCACCGGCAATCGCAACAGCTATCCAGGCTGACATACTTTTGATGGTTTTCATCTCACTGACTCCAGAGTGGTTGTCATTTCCCGCTGCCGATTGGCTCATAGGCAGTGTTACCAAACGCATAACGTGTGGCATCAATAAACACCATAGTGCAGTGGTTCAGGAGCGTGATTAGAACGAGAGAAAAATGTGAACAACGCTATATTTTTGTTATGAAAATGATTTCTTCAGCGCCGGGCTGTCTTGTGCTGTGCAGAGGATAGGGTGGCGGGGGGGATAACCACCAGGCGGGGCGCAGGCGCACAACCGCCGGGCAGTAGCCCCGTCCGGTCATTCAGACGAGGCGAGCGGAAGTCAGGGCAGCGTGTTCCCTGCGGCGCGATAGATGTCATACCAGATTTCGCGGCTGATGCGCAGTGATGAGGCGGTGGCGATATCCTGCAAGCGTTGCGGATTCATACTGCCGACAATCACCTGCATGCTGGCCGGGTGGCGCAACAACCAGGCAACGGCGATGGCCGTCGTCGAAACGCCGTATTCATCGGCAGCGTTGCGTAAGGCAATGTTAAGCGTCGAAAAGTGGTCGTTATCGATAAACACACCGTCGAAAAAACCGTACTGGAAGGGAGACCAGGCCTGAATAGTCATGTTTTTCAGGCGGCTGTATTCCAGCACCATACCATCATGATGCAGCGATGGCGCATGGGTCATGTTGACGTTGAAACCGGCATCGATCATCGGGGTATGCATAATGCTTAACTGCAACTGATTGACCAGCAGCGGCTGGCGCACTACGGTTTTTAGTAACTCAATCTGCAACGGATGCTGGTTGCTGACGCCGAAATGGCGCACCTTGCCGCTGGCGTGCAGCTCGTCGAATGCGGCGGCGACCTCATCGGGTTCACACAGGGTATCCGGGCGGTGTAGCAGCAGGATGTCAAGATAATCGGTGTTCAGGCGCTTCAGGCTACCTTCAACGCTTGCGAGAATATGCTGTTTGGAAAAATCGAAATAACCGGGTCGAATGCCGCACTTGCTTTGGATGATGAGCGAGTCACGACGAATACCGGCCTGCGCGATGGCGTTGGCGAAGACCTCTTCTGAACGCCCCGCGCCATAAATGTCTGCATGGTCAAAAAAGTCCATCCCGACATCCTGCGCGCACTGTATCAGGGTTATAGCTTCCTGCGGGCTTTTGCCGGCAAGACGCATACAGCCCAGCGCAATATTGGGAACGTCGAGCGCACTGTTACCAAGCGCAATTCTTTTCATTGGGTTGACTCCTTGTATTTGCAGGACATCAGCGGGGCGATAAAAAAAACGCCATCCGTCAGGATGGCGTCAGGCAGTTCAGGGCTTAGGCTGCCGGTTTGGCAATGATACTGCGGGTGTCAAGACGCACGTCCGTCAGCACGACGTCGAGTGTATCGCTCTGGCGATAAACCGCTTCGCCTTTCACGGTGACGGTACCAGTTTCCTGGCTGCACACCAGTTCATCACGTACCGCATGAATAAAGGAGGCTGGGATAAACGCGGTCGCGCCGTTATCGAGCAGCCGAACGCGCAGGCCGCCGCGATTCACATCAATGATTTCGGCGTTAAAACGGGTTTCTGTACCTGCGCTCGCTTTCAGGAAACGGGCGTAGAGCCAGTCACTGACATCGCGTTCCGCCATGCGGTTTAAGCGGCGGCGTTCAGCCAACTGTTGGGTCACATCATCGTGTGGTTTTTCAGCGGCGGTGCCGGTAATAATCGCTTTCAGCAGGCGATGGTTGACCATATCGCCGTACTTACGAATCGGTGATGTCCAGGTGGCATAAGCGTCCAGGCCAAGACCGAAGTGCGGGCCCGGCACGGTGCTGATTTCGGCAAACGACTGGAAGCGGCGAATACGGCTGTCGAGAAATTGCGTTGGCTGTGCATCAAGCTCGCGGCGCAGTACGCAAAAACCGTCCAGTGTCAGCAATTGCTGCGCATCGGCGCTGATGCCATTGCTGGCCAGTACGGTGACGGCCTGTTCGACGCTTGATGGGTCAAAACCGTTATGCACGTTGTAGATACCAAAACCAAGCGTGTCACGCAGTACCGTCGCAGCACAGATGTTGGCGGCAATCATCGCCTCTTCCACGATGCGGTTGGCAATGCGGCGCGGCTCGGTGACGATATCCAGCACTTCGCCTTTCTCGCCGAGTAAGAAACGGTAATCAGGGCGGTCGCGGAATACCAGCGCATGGGTAGAGCGCCACAGGCTGCGTGCCTGACAAACCTGATGCAACAGGCGGATTTGGCTGGCGATAGCATCACTGCCGGGCTGCCATTCACCGTGTTGCTCCAGCCAGTCGGAAACCTCGTCATATACCAGCTTGGCGCGTGACTCAATCCAGGCGGCGAAGAAACGTACCTGACTGAGCGCGCCGTCAGCGGCAATCGTCATACTGCACGCCAGCACCGGGCGACGCTCATGCGGGCGCAGCGAACAGATATCGTCTGACAGGTGGCGAGGCAGCATTGGAATATTGAAGCCGGGCAGATAGTTGGTGAAGGCGCGTTGACGGGCAATCGCATCCAGTTCACTGTCCGCCGGGACATAGGCTGTCGGGTCGGCAATCGCGACAATCATCTCCAGATTGCCGTCATCGAGGGCTTTAACATACAGCGCATCGTCCATGTCTTCGGTGCTGGCGCTGTCGATAGTGACGAAATCCAGCCCGGTCAGGTCTTCGCGCGATAACGCGCCGTCATCCAGCGCTGCGGCTTCAGCCTGCGGTGCGGTGCGCTCCAGATTGTGGCGTGACAGCGTGACCCACCACGGTGCGAGCGGGTCATCGCCGGTGGTGATGTACTGAGTCAGGTCAGCAAAGAACCCACGATCGCCTTTGAGTGGATGACGACGCATTTCGGCAACCGCCCAGTCGCCTTCTTTGAAATCCTGCTCGACGCCGCGCGCCGGGCGGCAGGGGATCGCGTCTTTCAGCAGCGGATGATCCGGCACGATAGATAACCGGTCATCTTTCTTCTGCACCCGACCCACGAAGCGGCTCAGGAACGGCTCGACCAGCGATTCCGGCTCGGCGATTTCTCGGTCTTTTTCGGTGTGCAGCGTGACGATAATACGATCGCCGTGCATCACTTTTTTCATGTGCGGCGGCGGGATGAAATAGCTCTTCTGCGCGTCGGCTTCAAGAAAACCAAAACCTTTGTCGGTGGCTTTAACGGTGCCTTCCGCTCGTGGCGTCTGAGAGTGGAGTTGCTGTTTTAGCTGCGCAAGCAGCGGATTGTCTTGAAACATAGCGTCCAGAATTGCGATTAGCGGTTAAATTGCGGTTAATAATGGCGTTAATGGCAGACAGTTTTACGCGAATCAGCCGTCGTCGGCAAGCGTTGTTCGGGCTGTCATGCCTATCTGTTCATCGGCTGGGCAGCGCATCAGCCGTTAGCGAATTTGTTACAAGGATGTCATGCCGGGCTCTCGTGTTCCGGGCTGCGGACGCGTTGATAGCACCGCGTGACCAGAGGACGCTATGGTGTTGGCAGGCATGAGAAGGGGCGAGATGAAGGACTGAAATAAACACCCGCGTCGGGTGAACACAGCAAACGGGCCGGGCGACCCGTTTGCTGAGGAGCGGGGCGTTATTCGCCCAGCTCCAGCTCGTTCATGGCGGCGATATTGAAGCCACCGTCAACGTGCAGCACTTCACCAGAGATACCGGCAGCGAGGTCGGAACACATGAAGGCAGCGGCGTTACCCACGTCTTCAATGGTGACAACGCGGCGGATCGGCGTGACAGCTTCACAATGCGACAGCATCTTTTTGAAGTTTTTGATGCCGGACGCGGCCAGCGTACGGATGGGGCCAGCGGAGATGGCGTTAACACGCACACCGTCACGGCCCATGGCGTTAGCCATGTAACGTACGTTAGCTTCCAGCGACGCTTTCGCCAGACCCATCACGTTGTAGTTTGGAATGGCGCGCTCGGCACCGAGGTAAGACAGCGTGATAAGCCCGGCATTCGGGTTCAGCATGCTGCGGCAGGCTTTCGCCATTGCGACAAAGCTGTAAGCACTGATGTCGTGTGCAATAGCAAACCCTTCGCGGGTCACGGCGTTGACATAATCGCCATCAAGCTGGTCGCCCGGCGCATAAGCGATAGAGTGAACAAAACCGTCGAATGTTGGCCACACGTTGGCCAGTTCAGCGAACAGAGCGGTAATGCTGTCATCTTGCGCAACATCACAGGGTAACACGATGCTTGAGTCAAACTCTTTGGCGAACTCTTCCACACGCGACTTCAGCTTGTCGTTCTGGTAGGTAAACGCCAGTTCAGCACCTTCGCGGTGCATCGCCTGTGCGATACCGTATGCAATGGAGCGGTTGCTGGCAACGCCCGTGACCAGAATGCGCTTACCGGTAAGAAAACCCATGGCAGTATCCTTTGAGAATTGTTGCTGCGACCATCGGCAAAATAGGTTTTACCATGATCGGTGTGAATAAACCGGGCGATTCTAGCACGCCTGACGCCCGGAGGGGTACTCCAACCACTTTCAACCACCTTCAACCATTTTCAGCCACTCTCGCCACGCGCGTGATGGGGGCGAATCACGGTTGCTGGCTGTCTCGCCGCCAGGCATCGGCACTGAGTGCCTCACCGAAATGGCTGGCGATCAGCCGTTTGGTTAAATCGTGTAACGGCGAGGCCAGCACATCGGCGGTGCTGCCTCGTTCCACCACTTCACCGGCCTGCATCACCAGAATCTGGTCGCTGATGTGTTTCATCATGCCGAGATGCTGGGTCACGTAAATATAGGAAATACCGTGTTTTTCCTGTAACTCCAGCATCAGGTTGATGATTTGCGAACGCAGCGACATATCCAGCGACGCCAGCGCCTCGTCAGCCACAATGACTTTCGGTTGTAAAATTAATGCGCGCGCCAGCCCGACGCGCTGCTTTTGCCCCGGAGCCAGCGCATGCGGGTAATAGGTGGCGTGATCGGCGCGCAGCCCAACCTGACGCAATGCCAGATGAATGGCTTTATCGCGCTCATGCGGCGTGAGCGTTGTGTTAAGGCGCAGCGGTAATTCCAGCAACTGCCCGATACGCTGGCGCGGATTAAGCGCGTTGGCGGAGTCCTGAAAAATCATGCGAATACGCTGGCTGCGATAGTGATAATCGCCAAAATTCAGGGGATGGTCATCAATTACCAGCTCACCGGATGTGGGAGGAATCACGCCAGCCAGCATTTTTGCCAGCGTCGATTTCCCCGAGCCATTCTCGCCGATAATCGCCAGCGTTTGCCGCTCACGCAGGGTAAAACTCACCGATTTTACCGCTTCAACGTGCTGGCGACGGAACCAGCCGGTGCGATAGCGAAAGGTTTTGGTGAGATTGCGGGCTTCCAGCAAGGTTTCAACCATCAGGACTCCTCCATATTGAGCGGGAAATGACAGGCGTACCAATGGTTTTTCATCGGGATCAACGGCGGCGCGGTCATACACTGTTTTTGTGAATAGGGACAACGCGGGCCTAAACGACAGCCGACGGGAAGATGCCCGAGCGAAGGAATCGCGCCCGGCAGCGCATTCAGGCGGCTTTTGTGCGGCAGCGAGCGGCCAAAGTCAGGCATCGCGCGAATCAGCGCCTGAGTATAAGGATGGTGAGGCGCATGAATTAATTCCTTGCTCAGTGCGCTTTCCACCGTTTGGCCGCAATAGAGCACGTTGATGCGGTCAGCCCACTTACTCATGGTTTGTAAATCATGGCTGATGAGCAAAATGGTGGTGTTGTTGTTTTGATTCAGCCGCGAGAGCAGGCGGAAAATTTGCGCCTGTGTGGTGGCTTCCATGGCGTTAGTCGGCTCATCGGCAATCAATAGTCTTGGCTGGTTCGCCAGCGCGATGGCGATCATCACTTTCTGGCATTCGCCATCGGTGAGCTCATAGGGGTAACTGCGCATGATATCTTTATGATCTTTGATACCTACGCGGTGTAATAGCTCGATGGCGCGGCGCTTGCGCCAGTTCATGCGTTGCCACCAGCGGCCTTTGAATGTCCAGCCGGGAATGGATTGTATCAACTGGCGTCCCACCCGTGCTGAGGGGTCAAGGCAGGATTGCGGCTCCTGAAAGATCATCGACATATTATGCCGCACCAGCTTGCGCCGCTCACGCGGGGTCAGTTGCAGCATATCGACATCGTCGAAGCGAAAACGGTCGGCGCTAATGCGCCAGTTTTCTTTATTGATGCCACAAATCGCCTTGGCGATGAGGCTTTTACCTGAGCCGGATTCCCCAACGAGGCCGCGAATTTCGCCTTCATTGAGGCTGATGCTGACGCGATCTACCGCTTTGACCGGGCCGTCCGGCGTCAGGAATTCAATGGTCAGATTACGAATTTCCAGTAATGCCATGATGATCGTCCGTCACGATTCGGTTTGAGCAAGCAGGGCGCGGCGCAGGCCATCTCCCAGCAAATTAACGATAAGGACACTCACCGTGATGGCCGCTCCCGGCAGCATCACTGTCCAGGGGGCGGCATACACCAGCTCCAGCGCATTGCCCATCAAGCCCCCCCATTCGGTGGTGGGTAATTGCGCTCCCAGATTGAGAAAGCCGAGTGCGGCGATATCCAGAATGGCTATCGACAACGCACGGGTCACTTCACCGACTAACAGCGGCAAAACATTCGGCATCACCGCATACCAGATAATGTAGCGTGTGGACGCACCATCCAGCCGGGCGGCGGTGACATACTCTTTTTCCATCTCATCATGTACCGCGCTATATAGCGTGCGCACCATACGCGGCAGCAGCGCCATCCAGACAGCCAGCATCGCGTGCAGCAAACTTGGGCCGATAAAGGCAATCACCACCATCGCCAATAGCAATGACGGAATCGACAATAGCGGGTCAAGAATGTGATTCAGCACCGCCGATCGCAGGCCGTGCGTGACCCCGGCCAGTAAACCCAGCAGGATGCCAACCAACGCGGCGCAAAGTGTGACCAGCAGCGCTGAACCAAAGGTAGATGAAGTGCCATACAGCAAGCGACTGAGCAGGTCGCGGCCAAGATCGTCGGTACCAAGAAAGAACGACACTTCGCCATAGCGTGACCATGACGGCGGCAGCAACTGGTAGCCAAGGAATTGTTGATCGACGGCATACGGTGCCAGTGTACTGCCGAGCAGACACAGCGCCAGCAACATCAGAAAACCATAAAATCCGATCATCGCCATGCGATCCTGATAGAACACTTGCCAGGTATCGCGCCAGCGGCTGGGAACGGCTTTTTCGCTATAGAGATTATCGGAGTGCATACCACTCCTTATGTTTCAGCGGATTTGTCATAGCGCCCCAAATATCAGACAGAACATTAATCGTGATAACCAGTGCGCCGACCACCATGACGCCAGCGGAAATGGCGGCAAAGTCTTGCTGGCGCAGCGCGTTAACCAGCCAGCGCCCGATGCCCGGCCAGTTAAAGACCACCTCTGTTATCATCTCAAGCGTTAACATGGTAGAAAACTGCAACCCCAATTGGGGAATGATGGGGGGCAGCGCATTGTGCAGCACATGGCGGCGGATGACCGTTGCTCGCGGCAATCCCCGGGTTATCGCCGCTTTAATGTAGTTGCGGCTGCCGACTTCCGTGGTGCTAATGCGCATCAAACGAATCACTTCGGTTGTGGGCGCAACAGACAGCACCAGTACCGGCAGAATTATATGGTGCAGGGCGCTGATGATCATTTGCTCGCGATAAGGCGAATCAGACAGCCAGGCGTCTATCAACGCAAAACCGGTTACGGACGGAACGGGGTAGAGTAAATCAAAGCGGCCGGATACCGGCAGCCAACCCAGATGCAATGAAAAGAACAACGTCATCAGCAGCGCCAACCAGAATACGGGCAGCGAGAACCCCAGCAGGGCCAGCGCGCTGATCACCCGGTCGGCCGCTTTGCGTTGCATCACACCGGTTGTGATACCCAGCGGAATGCCGACAATCAGCGAGAGCGAAAATGCCAACAGACATAACTCGATAGTCGCGGGCAGCACCTCACGCAACTGCTCGCTGATAGGCTGGCCGTTGATGCTGGAAACGCCAAAATCTCCCTGCAACAGGCTGACGAAATAGAAACGGTACGCATCCTGTAATGCGGCACCGTTTAGCGGCGCATGAGGGGTGTAATACAGCAGGCTAAACCCGATGAGCGACAATAAAAACAGCGTCACCAGCAGCAATAACAGGCGTCGAAGGGTAAAAATAATCACGGCTGCTCTCCCTGGGTTGACGAGGTCGTCGGCTCTGCTGTTTTCGGCGGCTCCTTGCTCCCGTCATCGCGATACACACCGGCAAACGAGGCATTGCCAAACGGGCTTAACACCAGCCCTTTCATGTCGTAACGGTAGGCTTGCATACGCAGTGACGAGGCCAGCGGCAGCACCGGCAACTGCTCGGTCAAAATACGGTGAGCGACCCGGTAATACTCCATTCGACGTGAAAGCTGCTGAGAAGAGAGCGCATCTTGCAGTACCTGATCGAACGTTGGGTCACACCAGTGAGCGTAGTTGGTCTGTGAACGAATAGCGGCGCAACTCAACAGTGGCCGGAAGACGCTGTCCGGGTCATTGCTGTCGGTCGCCCAGCCTGCAAGCGTCAGGTCATGATTCATTTCCATCAGCCGCGCTTCCTGAAAACGCCCTTCAACCGGCACAATTGTCACCTTAATGCCAACCTGTGCCAGGTCTGCCTGGATTAATTCGGCGGTTTTCACCGGGCTTGGGTTGTAGGATTGCGACGCAGCGGGCACCCACAGTTGCAGGCTCAAATGGGTGATGCCCATCTCTTTGAGCAACCGGCGCGCCTTCTCGGGATTATATTCCGTGACTTGCGCTTCGTTATCGTAGGCCCAGGACGCGCGCGGTAATATCGACGCGGCGGTTTCTGCGGTGCCGTAGTAAATGGATTGCATCAGCCTGTCATTGTTAATCGACAGCGCGATGGCATGACGCAGACGCGAATCATTGAGCGGCGGCTTACGCACGTTAAACGCCAGATAAGCGACGTTCATACCCGGGCGAAGCGAGAGGCGCAGGCGCGGGTCGTTACGTAAAATCGTCAACTGGCTGGCGGCCGGATAAGCCAGCACATCGCATTCGCCGGTACAATAATTTTGACAACCGCCCGGTTCCGCCAGAACCGAGATCCACCACCACCCGCTCCATACGCGGCTGACCGCGCCAATACGCATCGTGGCGTTTAAGCCGCACATACTGACCATAGCGGTATTCATCAAGCCGATAGGGGCCGGTTCCCACGGGCTGGCGGTCAAGCAGCTCTCGCCGGTCCTGGCGGGTTAATTGCTGGGCATATTCTGCGGAAAGCACCGGCGCATAGTGGGTTGCCAGATGCCACAAAAAGGACGCATCCGGGCTGTTAAGCCGGATTTCAATACTGTAATCGCCAAGCTTACGCAGGCTTTGCACGTTATCAGCCAACTGCAGGCTGTCAAAGTAGGGATACTCGCCGCCGTTGATATCATGAAACGGGTGCTCCTTATCCAGCATCCGTTGGAAACTGAAGAGCACATCATCGGCATTCATCATGCGGCTGGGGGTAAACCAGGCGGTTTGTTGAAACGGCACATCGCGGCGCAAGGTAAAGCGGTAAGTCGCACCGTTATCCGCCACTTCCCAGTGCTGCGCCAGTTCGGGCATCAGCCGGTAGGTATAAGGGTCAACGCCCAGCAGACGGTCATAAAGCTGGGCGGCCAGGGTGTCTACCATCAGCCCGCTGCGTGCCATCTGGGGGTTGAACGTGCTAAAGACGTCATTAACACAATAAACAAAACCGCTGTGGCGGATGCTTTGCTCCGGTGTGAGCGTCTCGGGCGATGTGAGCGCCAGCGCCGGTAATGCCAGCCCGGCCAGCGCCAGTGCGAGTGTATATTTTCCGAACATACGGTTTTTTTCAGCCAATCTGCGATACACAGAGTGTACCGCACTCTGCCATTCCACCCAATTGCTTACGCGTGTCTGCGGTTTTTTTGCGCAGCGCGGCGGCTATTCTCGGTAAATGTTGTTTGTTTCAGGCCCGCTCTTTACGTGTTGATAACGCTCGCTTAACCCGCTGAAGTGTTTACATTTGGTAACGCAGAATGTCTTTTTTGGCGCGAAAATGACAATCATTGATAACGATTTTGAAAAAAAATAGTGATTTTTAAGTTCTTTTATTTTCGATAATGATCGTTTTTATGTTATTGAATGTAAGTTTTGGCTACCGGGTAAGATTTTTCTTAGGTTTTTTCATGGAGTGATGGCATGTCATTAAAAACACGCATTGCACTATTATGCGGTACGACGCTTCTGGGGTTAATTGTGTTATCAGCGGTGGCGCTCAATACGCTGTACCAGTCGATGACCAAAGAGCGCACCCAGCAATTATCAACGCTGGTCGAGCTGGCGCAGGCGGCGGCGCAGCAATTTTACGATCTGGAAAAAGCCGGGCAGATGTCAGCAGAGCAGGCGCAGGCTGAAGCCAAGCGAGCCATCAGCAGTTTTCATCAAAATGATCGCTATTTTTTCGTGCGTGGGTATGACAACGATGTGAACTATGTCCATCCTAACCCTAAGCGTGTTGGCATTGTTGATGCGAATGGTGGGCGAGAGGCGGGTATGCGTTACCGCGCCGCGCTACAGGATGTGCGCATTGGTATGGTGACGGCCAAAGGCACCCGCCCCGGCGCGACGCAAGAGGTGGAAAAGCTCTATGCGGTCGTGAAATTCGAGCCCTGGAACTGGATTATCGGTTATGGCGATTACATTGACGATATTCAGAGCGCATTCTGGCGTAGCGCCGTGTTGCTGTTGTCGATAGGGGCGGTGTTGCTATTGGTGATTTCGCTGCTGGCCTGGCAGATGATGCGCACGTTGCTGCGTCAGTTGGGGGGCGAGCCGCAATATGCGGTGGATGTGGTGCAACAGATAGCCGATGGCAATTTAACGGTTGAGGTTGCGCTGCGTGCGGGCGATCAAGGCAGCATCCTGCATGCGATTCGCCAAATGCGCGATAATCTCTCCGATCTGGTCGGCCAGGTGCGAGGCAGCACCCATGCGATTACCAGCGCGTCAGCACAAATCGCTTCAGGCAATGAAGATCTTTCCGCCCGCACCGATTCACAGGCCAGCGCGCTGGCGCAAACGGCGGCGGCGATGGAGCAGTTAACGGCCACCGTGCAACAAAACGCTGATAACGCTCATCAGGCAAATCACATGGCGCGAACGGCGTCGGATGTTGCCGTGCGTGGCGGCGAGGTGGTGCGCCAGGTGGTGGAGACGATGGCGTCTATCGATGCCTCCTCACGCAAGATTGTCGATATCATCAGTGTGATTGATGGCATTGCCTTTCAAACGAACATTCTGGCGCTTAATGCCGCCGTTGAAGCGGCGCGTGCCGGTGAACAGGGGCGCGGTTTTGCGGTGGTGGCAGGAGAAGTGCGTACATTGGCGCAGCGCTCGGCATCCGCCGCGCGGGAGATTAAAAACCTGATTGATGACTCGGTATCTCGCGTAGATGAAGGCACGGATCTGGTGAAGCGCGCGGGCGAAACGATGGAAGAGATCGTCAGCAGCGTGCAGCGTGTCACCAGTATGATGGTGGAAATCAGTACCGCCAGCAGCGAGCAGGGCAGCGGCATTGCACAAGTCAATCAGGCTGTGTCACAAATGGAGCAAAGTACGGAGCAAAATGCCGCGCTGGTGATGCAGGCGTTGGCCGCCGCACGTTCACTCAATCAGCAATCCGGTGAACTGTCGCAAACGGTCAACCGCTTTCAGATTGACGACGCACAGGCCGCGTACCTGCCGGTGGCGGCGAGTTAAACGGGCCGCGATGAGCCGTTAGCGCGGCTCATCGCGTGCCGGACCGTATTTTTCCAGACCGTACTTCTCCAGACTATGCTTTTTGAGCAGGCCGCGAAACTGGTGGTAGGTGACGCTCAATAATTCAGCCGCCTTGCGCTGATTAAATCGCGCCTGCGTCAGCGCGCGCTGCACCCACGCGCGCTCTTGCTGGTGTTGCCAGTCGCGCAGGCTGAATGGCAGGTCTGGCGCGTTATCGCCGGGCTCTGGCGTCGTCGGCGCAGGCGAGAACTCGGCCAACGGCTGAAAAGGGTTAATAATGATGCGCTCGACCGGTTGTGGGTTATCACCATGGCGGTAGACGGATCGTTCCACCACATTTTTCAATTCACGAATATTTCCCGGCCAGGCGTAATCGCGTAGTACCTGCTCTGCGTGCGGGCTAAAACCGGGAAACAGCGCCAGACCCAGTTCCCGGCACATTTGTACGGCAAAGTGGTGCGCCAGCAACATGATATCTTGCTGGCGCGCGCGGAGCGGCGGTAAATTCACCACATCAAACGCCAGACGGTCTAACAGATCGGCGCGAAAGCGCCCTTGTGCCGCCAGCGCCGGTAAGTCTTCATTGGTTGCACACACCAGCCGCACATCCACTTGCAGCGACTGCCCGCCGCCAACTCGCTCCAGCACGCCATATTCAATCACACGCAATAATTTTTCCTGCACCAGCATTGGCGCGGTTGCCAGTTCATCTAAAAACAGCGTGCCGCCGTCCGCGCGCTCAAAACGCCCCAGATGACGTTTCTGTGCGCCGGTAAACGCGCCTGCCTCATGGCCAAACAATTCGGAATCAAGCAGGTTTTCATTGAGTGCCGCGCAGTTCAGTGAAATAAACGGCCCCTGCCAGCGTGGGGATAAATAGTGTAACCGGCTGGCTATCAACTCTTTACCGGTGCCGCGCTCGCCAATCACCAACACCGGTTTATTGAGATGCGCCAACTGTGATACCTGCTCAAGCACTTCCAGAAAACGGTTTGCTTCCCCAAGGAGCGATTCTTGTTCATGAGCCATAATAGCAGCCTGTTTTTTTCACCAACTATTGGTAAATTTGACCATATCAAAGCGAGCGCCGTTTGTACATCGATGGATTAATTTCTTTATTTATCATAAATTTAATGTGATTGGAAAATCTGGCACGGAAATTGATTATCTCTTTGCGTCATCAGACTACCGCTGATGGAGAACGCATCGGGCGTGACAACCGCCGGAAATGACTGAGGAGTAGAGTATGGGTATTTTTTCCCGTTTTGCCGATATCGTGAATGCCAATATTACCGCTTTGCTGGATAAAGCCGAAGATCCGCAAAAATTGGTACGGCTGATGATTCAGGAAATGGAAGACACATTGGTTGATGTGCGCTCGACATCTGCACGGGCGCTGGCTGAGAAGAAACAACTGGCTCGCCGTATTGATCAGGCGCATGCCCAGCAGGAGGAGTGGCAGGAGAAAGCGGAATTGGCGCTGCGTCGTGAGCGAGAAGATCTGGCGCGCGCCGCACTGGTGGAAAAACAGAAACTGACCGAGCTGATTACCGTATTAGAGCAAGAGGCCGCCGCCGTTGATGAAACGCTTGATCGAATGAAGCGAGAAATTGGCGAGCTGGAAAATAAGCTTACGGAAACGCGAGCCCGTCAACAGGCCTTGACGCTGCGCCACCAGGCGGCCAGTTCATCGCGCGATATCCGTCGTCAGTTGGATAGCGGTAAACTCGATGAAGCCATGGCGCGCTTTGAGCAGTTTGAGCGCCGCATTGATACGCTGGAAGCTGAAGCGGAAAGCGTTGGGCTCGGCAAGCAGAAATCGCTTGAGCAAGAGTTTGCCGACCTGAAAGCCAGCGATGAAATTGACGCACAGCTGGCGGCATTAAAGGCAAAAGTGAAACCGGTTCAGTAATCGCCACGGGCTGTCGTGATGACGGCCCCTGCTGCATCACCATAATAATGAAGGAGAAAAAATGGGTGCTCTGGTAATAACAATGATTCCGCTGACGATTTTTCTGCTATTCGTGGCGCCGTTATGGTTATGGCTGCACTACAGCCAGCGCCGTAACCGTTCATCACAGTGGGATCAGGCGGAGCGGCAGCGGCTGGTGGCGTTAACGGAAGAGGCGCAGCGTATGCGTGCGCGTATTGACACACTGGAACAGATTCTTGATGCGGAACACCCTAACTGGAGGCAATCCTGATGAGCGTGCGTAATGACAAAACACTCTATCTGCTGCCGGAAGAGGGCATGATTAAAGGGGTGTGTGCCGGTCTGGCGCGTTATTTTGACGTCCCGGTCAAGCTGGTTCGTCTGATCGCCGTGTTATCGGTTTTCTTAGGATTATTTTTAATTACCGCCATTGCCTACATTGTGCTGAGTTTTGTGCTGGAACCGGCGCCGCCGCAACCTGACGATGGGCTGACACCGCCTGACGTCTCGCCGAACGCGTTGTTAGATAATGCGGATGCGATACTTCGCAACAGCGAGCAGCGCCTGCGCGACATTGAGCGTTACATCACCTCGGATACCTTTGGCATTCGTAGCAAGTTTCGTCAGCTGTAATGCCGGGCCATCGGCGAGTGAACGGGGTTTGCGTGTGTGGCAAATCCCGCTTGCTTTAGGGCGAGGCCCGTTGCCGGGCGGTTTGACCATCACGTGGTGTTTTCTCGTCACGCTACACAGATATATGGCCGTGTTGAACAGTGCGGTTGCCCTGCGATCACGGTGAAAACAGGAGTGTCATGGCCTATTCCCTGCCTTTTCATCGCTTACAGCATGAATTTAACGAGCTGGTTAACCGTAGCACTGATAGCCATTTGCGGCTGGCCGTCACCGGCCTGAGCCGTAGCGGAAAAACGGCGTTCATTACCTCGTTGGTGAACCAGTTATTGAACGTGAATCACGGCGCTCGCTTACCGCTCTTTTCGGCCGCGCGTGAAAACCGCCTGTTGGGTGTGCGTCGGGTGCCTCAGCAAGATTTAGGCGTTCCTCGCTTTGCCTATGATGAAGGGATTGCCGCGCTATACGGCGACCCACCAGCCTGGCCGACGCCGACCCGTGGCGTCAGTGAGATTCGTCTGGCGTTACGCTATCGTTCACATGACAGCCTGTTGCGCCATTTTCGCGACACGACGACCCTATATCTCGACATCGTCGATTATCCCGGTGAGTGGTTACTGGATTTACCGCTGCTAGAGCAAAATTATGCGGATTGGTCGCGGCAAATGTCAGGTTTATTGCACGGTGAGCGTTTAGCGCTGGCCCAGCCTTGGCTCACTTTGTGTGAGGGGCTTGATCCGCTGGCGGCAGTGGACGAAAACCAGTTGGCTGCGATATCGCAAGCCTACACGGAGTACCTGCTGCGCTGTAAACAGGCGGGGCTGCATTTCATTCAGCCGGGGCGCTTCGTGCTACCCGGCGAGCTGGCGGGGGCGCCGGTCTTGCAGTTTTTTCCCTGGCCCTGGCCGGATGACCGGCTTGACACACTGGTGGCACAAGCGGCAGATAACACGCTGTTTGGCATGCTGCGTCGGCGTTTTGAGTATTACGGTCAGCACGTTGTGCGCGAGTTCTACCACCAGTATTTTGTGCGCTTTGATCGCCAGATAGTGCTGGTCGATTGCCTGCAACCGCTTAATCGCGGCCCCGATGCGTTTAATGATATGCGCCAGGCGCTGACGCAATTAATGCAAAGTTTCCACTATGGCAAACGTACCTTGTTACGGCGGCTATTCTCCCCCTGTATCGATCGTTTGATGTTTGCCGCCACGCAATCAGACCACGTTACGGCCGATCAACATGGCAATCTGGTGGCGCTGTTGCAGCAACTGGTGCAAGAGGCATGGCGCAACGTGGCATTTGACGGCATCGACATCAATTGTGCTGGCATTGCAGCGATACAGGCCACGCAAAACGGCGTGGTGTCACATCAGGGGCAACAGCAGGCAGCACTGCGAGGCCAGCGCTTGTCGGATGGCGAGTCTATTACCCTCTACCCGGGAGATGTGCCCACCCGTCTGCCGCAGGCGACGTTTTGGCATCAGCAAGGGTTTCATTTTGAACCATTCCGCCCGCCGGTTATGCCGGTGGATACCCCTTTACCGCACATTCGTCTGGACGCGGTGATGGAGTTTTTATTGGGAGATAAATTGCGATGAGTGAACCACAGCAGGCGACCCCGCCGTTGAAGCCGCGAATGACATTTAGCGATGCACCGCTCGGGCCCGAAGCGGCTGGCCTAACGCCAACACTCACCTTTGATGCGCAGGCGGCTACGCAGTTCACTGAACATGCCCCGGAGCCGCAAAGTGAAGCCGACCAGGAAGATGAAGCCAGCCGGATAGTGACGCAGGCGCTGCGCCCGCGTCGTAGCCTTTGGCGGCGGATGTTGTCTGCCGGTATCGCGCTGTTTGCGCTGAGTGTGCTGGCACAGGGCGCTCAGACGTTGTATCGCGCCTGGCAACAACATGACTGGATAGCGCTGGGTGCCGTGGCAGCAGCCTCGCTGATGGTCTGTGCAGGTATCGGCGCGTTGGCCGTTGAATGGCGACGTTTATATCAATTACGCCAGCGTGCGCAAACCCGCGATCGCGCGCGTGAACTGCTTGCGAGCCATCACCACGGTGAGGCGCGTGCGTTTTGCGAGCAACTGGCGCGGCAGGCGGGGCTGGCTGATGGGCATCCGGCGCTATTGCGCTGGCAGGCCGCGCTACATGAAACCCATAATGACCGCGAAGTGACGATGCTCTATGCCCAAGCGGTACAACCGGTACTGGATGCCCGCGCCAGGCAGGAGATTAGCCAGTCAGCGGCGCAGGCGGCATTGATGATTGCGGTCAGTCCGTTAGCGCTGGTGGATATGGCGTTTATCGCCTGGCGCAACTTGCGCTTGGTCAACCGGATTGCGCAGCTATACGGCATTGAGCTCGGCTATTTTAGTCGCCTGACGCTATTTCGGCTGGTGCTGTTGAATGTGGCGTTTGCCGGGGCCAGCGAGTTGGTGCGTGAAATCGGCATGGATTGGATGTCGCAGGATTTAGCCGCACGGCTCTCTGCCCGTGCCGCACAGGGGCTTGGCACGGGCTTGTTGACGGCGCGGCTGGGTATTCGCGCCATGGAATTGTGCCGCCCGCTGCCGTGGCTTGATGATAAGCCCCGATTGGGCGATTTCCGCCATGAGTTGCTCAACCTGGTGCGCGTAAGGCCGTCTGCGCCCGGCCAGGAATCGTGACGATGGTCAATCGGCCCGCGTGTTAAGGCGCGGGCGTAGGAAACGCGCGTACATTATTTTCTCAATCACACACATTTTTGCCGAATAACGCACGGTGTTTTGATATAGCCCGCATTCCTGTATCACGAAACATGATGATCTCTACCTGGATTTTCTACAATCAAGGATAAGTACGGCAGATGATGATGGTGCATTACGGCGTTAAGATGATGCGCTACTGCCGATAATCAGGTGATGGAACATCCTTTTTCCCCCTTGCTGGAAGGATAGTGATGATGCTTCGTGGCAACCTCAGTGTATTAGCGGGTGTACTCAGTGCCCTGATTATGTCCGGTTCCGCCCAGGCGCAATGGGTGATGACCCCTGTCGAGGCCCAACGATTCGCCCAGGCCAGTTTCCCCGAATACCTCGATGCGCTGGCGATCAGTAACGATACGGATATCGCCGCCGATATTCAGCGCAACCTCAATTTCCTTGATAAAGCGTTCCAGAAACGCGGGTTTAGCACCCAGCAACTGGCTAATGGCGCACATCCGATGTTGTATGCCGAACTCGGCCCGATGCAGCCTAACCGCCCGACGGTACTGTTTTTGATGCATTTTGACGGCCAGTCAGCGGCGGCATCAGAGTGGAGTAGCGATCCGTGGAAGCCGACGCTGAAGATAAAAGATTCGCGCGGTATCTGGATGCCGCAGGGCAATGAAAAATTGCTGCAACCGGGCCTTGACCCGGAATGGCGGGTGTTTGGCCGCTCGGCATCGGATGGCAAGGGGGTTATCCAACTGTTTTTGACGGCGGTGGATGCGCTAAAAAGCGCCAACACCGCCACGACTGTCAATATTAAAGTGCTACTGGACTCCGAGGAGGAGCGCGGTTCTCCCCACTTAACGTCGGTGATTAATCAAAATGCCGCACGATTAAAAAATGATGGCGTAGTGATATTTAACGGCGCGGTGAACACCAATAATAAACCGGTCATCACCTTTGGCTATCGTGGGTCGATACAGGTGGATATGACGGTATTTGGCCCCGAACCGGCGGCACACAGTGGGGCGTTTGGTAATGTAATTATCAATCCGGTGCAGCAGTTATCTTCACTGTTGGCAGGGCTTAAGGACGCTAACGGGCGTGTCACGCTGCCGGGTTTTTACGATAAGGTTAAGTTGTCTGACGAGGAGCGAGCGCAACTGGCGTCTCAGGCACCTAAACCCGGCACCATTGAAAGCCGTTACGGTGTCACGCAGTTGGAGAAAATGGCCCCCAACCCCGTTGAGGCCGTACAGTACCCCTCGCTGGACGTGATTGGCCTAAGAGCGGGAGATACCGGTCGAAAAGCTATCTATGCCATTCCGTCAACGGCGACAGCCAGCATTAATATTCGCACCGTGCCGGAAACCTCGCCTGATTATCTGTATGATTTAATAAAAAAATATGTAACGGCCAACGGTTTTTTCATCGTTCGTTCAGACTCGCCCTCGTTGCAAGAGCGCAATCACAATCCCAGGCTTATCTCACTCAGTATGATGACATCGTCCGGCAGTTCGTTTGCTGTTCGCACGCAACTGGCGTCGCCGCTGGCGAAGTGGGTGGTTGACGGCGTGAAAGCGCCGCTCAAAGCCGAGCCGGAAAAAAACCGCATGCTTGGCGTTTCCCCGCCTATCAACGGTGCGCTGGCGGCATTGAAAAATGCATTTGCCGTCGTTTCGCTGGTGAATGCAGACAATAACGCCTACGGCAGTGATGAAAACATGCGCATTGGCAATTACGTGGAAGGGATTCGCACCATTGTGTCAATACTGACAACGCCTTTCCCGGCTGAGGAAAAAGCCAAATAATCCACAGCGGTGCATTGGGGTGTCAACATTTGCTGACACTCCACTTCATCCTGCGGCGGTGACAGGGTATGATGCAGCTCTCGTCCCTGCCGCGCCTGTCAAAGAAGGTTGTATTGATGCGTCTGGAAGTGTTTTGTGAAGACCGAATTGGTCTTACCCGTGAGCTGCTTGACCTGCTGGTACTGCGCCAGATTGATTTGCGTGGTATCGAAATCGATCCGACTGGCCGGATCTACCTCAATTTCACCACCCTCGGTTTTGATGAATTTCGTGAATTAATGACGGAAATTCGACGCATTGCAGGCGTCAGCGATGTCCGCACGGTGGCGTTTATGCCCTCTGAGCGCGAACATCGGGCGCTGAATGCGCTGCTGGAGTCGATGCCTGAGCCGGTGCTGTCGCTGGATTTGAAGGGCAAGGTCGAGCTTATCAATGCAGCGGCGCTTCATCTGTTTGAGATAACTGCCGACAAAGCGCGGGCGTTATCCATCGGCCAGTTACTGAGTGGCTATAACTTCACCCGCTGGCAGGAATCCGGCGGGCAGGCCGAGACAACGCGTGTTGTCATCCGTAATCAGGACTTTCTGTTAGAAGTGGTGCCGGTGCATCTGGAGGATGATAACGGCAAGTCCACCGTTGCCGGTGCGTTGGTGACGCTTAAATCCGCCGTGCGGATGGGACGCCAGTTGCAGGATACCCCGATTAATGATGAACGTGAGTTCGATCACATCGTGGCTGTCAGCCCACGCCTGCGTCAGGTGGTTGAGCAAGCGCGTAAACTGGCTATGCTGGATGCGCCACTGCTGCTGGTGGGCGAAACCGGCACGGGTAAAGATATGCTGGCGCGGGCCTGCCATTTGCGTAGCAGCCGGGGTAAAAAGCCGTTTTTGGCGCTGAACTGCGCCGCGTTGCCTGATGACGTAATGGAAAGCGAACTCTATGGCCATGCGCCGGGGGCTTATCCTAACGCGCTGGAAGGGAAAAAGGGCTTTTTCGAACAGGCGAATGGCGGGTCGGTGCTGCTCGATGAAGTCGGCGAAATGTCGCCACAGATGCAGACCAAATTGCTGCGCTTTCTTAACGATGGCACCTTCCGGCGCGTGGGTGAAGAGCATGAGGTGCATGTTGATGTGCGCGTTATCTGCGCGACCCAGAAAAACTTGCTGGATTTGGTGCAGCGCGGCCTGTTTCGTGAAGATCTCTACTACCGGCTGAATGTCTTAACGCTGTCGCTGCCGCCTTTGCGTGAATGCCCGGCTGATGTGATGCCGCTGGTGGAGTTGTTTGTCACTCGCTTTGCGGATGAACAGGGCATTTCCCGGCCGCGAGTGGCCCAGGAGGTGCGTAATCTCTTGCCGCAATATGGTTGGCCTGGCAACGTGCGGCAGTTGAAAAATACCGTGTATCGCGCGCTGGCGCAGCTTGATGGCGACGAATTACGTTTACACGATATTGATTTACCGGCTTTTCAGCCGGACGTGGTGACGCACAGCGATGAGCTGCTGGAAGGCTCGCTGGATGATATTAGCAAGCGTTTCGAGCGCTCGGTGCTGACCCGTTTGTATCAGGCGTATCCGAGCACCCGTAAGTTAGCCAAGCGACTGGGCGTTTCTCATACAGCCATTGCCAATAAGTTGCGCGAATATGGTCTCAGTGGCCGTAAAAGCAGCGAGGAAGACGACGCGTAATGGTCATCGATGAGCGGCAGTATCAGCGACGTGGGGTGACGTATACCGTGCGTTCGGCGCAGCACCGCGATGCGGCGTTGCTTTCGCCGCTGCGTCTTGAGATAGATGGCGAGACGGAATACCTCGACCGCGAGCGCGGCGAGGCATTCATGAGTGAGGCCGATTTTGCAGCGCTGATTGTCACAGACAGCGCCGCGCCGGGCAATCTCTTTCTCGTGGCAGAAGTCGAAGGCCAACTGGTCGGTTTCTCGCGTTGTCAGGGGAGCTGTCTGCGACGATTGTCGCATAAAGTCGAATTTGGCGTGTGCGTGCGTAAAACGTTTTGGGGATACGGGATTGGGCGCGCGCTGCTGGCGCAATCGATAGACTGGGCGCAGGCCAACCAGATTGAGAAAATGACGCTAAGTGTGCTGGAAACCAACCAAAAAGCCATCGACGTCTATCAGTTGGCCGGGTTTGAAGTGGAAGGGCGCTTAAAAAACGATAAAAAGCTGGCGGATGGCCGTTATTACGCAACGTTAATAATGAGCCGGTGCTGCACGCCTGCAGACGATTAAGCGATAACTTTTCGCTTAAGAGAAGCATGGTTTAATAAATCGAGCCACCCGAACAGCGCAGCGGTAATGGGCTCTCGCAGCCCGACATGTCGCAACCCGATTGTTGACCAGGTGCCCGACGGGTCAACAATCGGGTTGCCATCAACATGTTTAATAAATTTAGCGACTATTCAAAGTTCATTATTTAATGCTGTTTACAGGCTTTCTTATTTTCCGGTGAGACATATAAAAACTCAAAAGAGTAACTAACCGAATAATAAGAGTAGCCAAATTTAGAAACACTAATATTCATATCCCGGACTGTCTCAAGAAAATTGAATTTATGTAATATACTGGGGCTGTTTTTCGCAGCCAGTACATCAAATGCCCGCCACCAGTCGCATGAGCGCTCAACGTATGGCCTGGAAAATTCATTACCGGAATCATAAAAAATATCGCTATCTAAATCATGTTCATCATGCGTTTTCGTAAAGCAATAAGCCAGCGTTTGTTTTTCTGGATTATGATACTCTTCTTTCATACAACTTTGTAAGAGGTCTGGATGATTTTTTAGATAATATTTAAAACTATTGTGTTGGAATGAAATAAGATAAAACAAAGAAAATAAAATGGCAAAGAGAACAACAAAAATAATAAAGAACAGCCGGTTCTTTCCTGAAAATACAAAAAACAAGGAAATGAAAAACACCGAATGAATGATGCTGTCTATGATAAATAAAAGAATACCACTTTCATTATGTTTTATTGCTGCTTGAATAAACATCAAAAGTGTCGATACAAATAATAATAAGGGCAATGTGAAGCGTGATAGTGGGCGTTTTATTTTTATCATCTTATCTTCTTTTTTATTTTTTGATGAAAATCCTTTTAATAAATGGTGTTTTTTAATAAAAGCCGAGTTTGGCAGAGGCCGGATAAAAAATAATAAAAATTAAAACACCCATCCTATAACGTACATTGTATTAATCTATACGCATGCAAAAAAAACACAATACGCCAATACAAAGGTTCTTCCTGTTACCAGGATATTTTTGCCACTGGTTGTCTTTTTGTTGATGTAAGCGTAATAAAAGATAACGAACCGTATATGGCAAAGCTTGGTGCAAACGTCTACCGTATTGCCTGGGTTGACTACAGTCGCTGGTTATCCGGCCATGATGTTGTTATCCATCACGGTGGCGCGGGGATTATGTGGCACTGTTTGCCGCAGGAGATTCCGGCACTGGGCTACCCGGTGGATTATGACCAGTTTGATCATGCAGCCCGGCTTGAATATAGCGGCAAGGGAATATGGCTAAGGGGCGGGCTACACCAACTGACTAACGCTAAACCGCGCCTGATGGAATTATTGAGTAGGCGAAGAGTTCGCGCTAATACTCGGTAAGCGAGAGGGTTTTTATGTCAAAACGTCAGTATCGTCATTCTGAATTCCAGCGATAGCGGCATTTGCCGCCATCTTAAGGAGTGAAGAATGAAAAAAACACGAGCGATGCGCAGGCATCATGTTCGCCGCTTAAAAGCAAAACGTTGCCATTACCATAATGCTGGCGCCAGAACACCCTCACAGACAGGAATGTGTTACCGCACACCCTGTTGTTGTTCTTGTTGGATGTGTGGGCATCAGCGTAAATGGCATGGCATGAATAGGCAGGAACGTCGTGCGCGGGCGCGTTTTACGGATTAGCTGGCTCGTTTTACGTATGAATCGTTGTATGGCCCACGGATGGGCAGATTTTAGTCCGATTGTCGCTGGGAAATCGCATTCGTGCTGATGTGGGGTAAAGGTGCGGTACGGCGCAGTTTTGGCCGGTATTCGGCATCGGCCACCCATCAATTCACTACCCCGCCGCGAGGTGAATGCTACACCAGGAACCGCCGCACAGTGGGCCTGCAACCGTTTATGACGAAGGAGGGGAGAGGGGGATTATATCGTCAGGGGTGAGTGAGTAGATGGCTGCTGTGACAGGGTGGTCGCGCAGGATTATTCGATTACGGAGCAAACCTTCAAACTGCGCACCTACTTTATCTGCGACTCGACGGCTGGCGTGGTTCTGTTCAGCGGCGAGAATTTCCAGCCGGGTTAAACCGAGCGTACCGAAGCCAAATGCGGCTATCTCTTTGACTGCTTCGGTCATTACCCCTTGTTGCTGTGCCGACTGGCGAACCCAGTAGCCGATATTGCCAAGGCGGTAGGCTCTGTTAATGTCATTGATAGCAACCGAGCCAAGTAAATGCTCCGAGTTGCGGTCTGTTATTACCAATTCAAAAGAACGGCCTTCGTGACGCTGCTGGTCACAATGGTTGATCCATTCCTGTGCGCAACCCAGGTCATATGCCGGTGAACACCAAGGCAACCAGCGGCCAACGCTCTCTATCGATTCATGAATAGCCTCATGCAGCATAGGGGCATCAGCGGTGACGAACGGGCGTATAGATAAACGGGGCGTCAGTAATGGAAACATGTTCTCTCCTGAAAAAATCAGCAACAGGCATGCTAAACATGGATGAGGAGTCGTTTTTTACAACAGCTTATTATTGCGCATATTGCATACAGATAATACAGAAAATATGAATAATTCAAGGCAGAGAGGCAGGTTTAACGCGGGCTAATCGTTGCCAAAACGGGCGTTGTTGAGGGAGTGAGTGGCAGTTACGTGTGCCAGTGTACTTAAGTTTACTGCAACAGTGGCGTGAGTGATATTTTATGGCTGGCATTACCCTAAGATGGCACAAGGCCGCGTAGCGATGATACCGGCTCGGAATGTGGCCGCCGCGTTTTCTGCTTTCTGGTGGCCTGTGCGCAAGTGCGTTTTTTATCGCCCTCGCCGGTTGAGGCGATACCGTTGGGCATTCAGCGCAGAGGTGAGAGGGGCCAGACAAGGCAGCCGCGCGGGTATCATAAAAAATAAAAAAGGAGAGGTTTTTTGCCTCTCCTTTTGTTGTCAGCTTTAAACCACCTCTGTAGTGGTCAACAAAAACTGGCCACAGCGTTAGAGTTTTTCCAGAACAATCGTTCTGATTCATTCGGCGTCAAACCACCATTATATTGATGGGGTCTGAGCTGGCTGTAATATTCCGTGATGTAGTTCGTTATCGCTGCGCTGGCTTCACTAAAGTTGGCGTATCCATTATTCGGCACCCACTCTGTTTTCAGGCTTCTAAAAAAACGTTCCATCGGGCTGTTATCCCAGCAATTCCCCCGGCGACTCAGGCTTTGCTTTATCTGATATCTCCCTCCACAGTAATTGTCTGAAATTTCTGCTGGTATAGTGGCTACCTTGATCCGAGTGATACAGCAAATTAGAGGGTTTTCCTCGCGCTTCCCAGGCCATGGACAGCGCTTTCGTTGTCAATGCAGAGTCCGGGAAAAATGACATCGCCCAGCCAACTGGTTTACGAGAAAACAGATCAAGCACAACGGCTAAATAAGCCCAATGTTTACCTGTCCAGATATACGTCACATCACCACACCAGACCTGATTAGGTTCTGTTACTGCAAACTGGCGCTCAAGATAATTGGGGATCTCTACGTGCTCCTTAGACGCCTTCTTATATCGATGGCCGGGCTGCTGACAGCTGATGAGATTAAGTGCTTTCATCAGCTTTGTTGCCCGCCAGCGACTCAGTTTTACGCCTTTGGTTGTGACCCTCGCGGCAATATTACGTGCACCTGCAGAACCATTACTTTCGCGATAGCTTTCACGAACAAGACTGAGTAATACCACGTGTGTGGCATCAGGCTTCTTTGGTTGCCGCCAGTATTTATAGCTGCTGCGATGAACCCCAAACACATTGCACATAACGGCAACGGGAAACCGCGCCCTGAGTTTCTCAACTAATGAGAATTGTTCAGGGAGTCTGACATCAAGAGCGCGGTAGCCTTTTTTAATATATCCCTTTCCATTTCAACACGTTGAAGTCTTTTCTTCAGCTCGCGTATTTCAATCTGCTCAGGTGTCATGGGTGAAGCTATGGGTGATTTTCCCGCTCGTTCTTCTTTCAACTGGCGGACCCACTTATCCATCGTGGATTTGCCGACATTCATTGCCGTGGCAGCGGCGGCAACAGTGTAATGCTGATTCAGTACAAGCTGGGCAGCTTCAAGGCGAAACTCAGGGCTAAAATTGCGTCTGTTACGTCCGGTCATAATGTCACCTGTTTTTGACTATGAGGCGATGATATCACCTCTATTCAGGTGGCCAAATTTAGTGTGCCACTACACCTCCTCGGGAGGTGGTGATTGTTCCTGTGAGGCTATAGCCTGAAGAAAGCCCATGCCAGAAGATCTTCTCTTACTCACCACAAGTAAGAAGGAAATCACTGACATGAGCAGTTATAGAAGTTCAGCACATGTGTTTTGGCGTTGCAAATATCACTTGGTCTGGACACCGAAATATCGCTATAAGATTTTAACGGGAGCAGTGGGGAAAGAGCTTTATCGTTCAATTTACATACTGTGCAATATGAAGGATTGCGAGATATTGGAATTGAATGTGCAATCAGATCATGTCCATTTGGTAGTGATGATCCCGCCCAAACTCTCAATATCGACGTTAATGGGCGTCCTGAAAGGACGCAGTGCCATTCGACTCTACAATAAATTTCCGCATATACGAAAAAAGCTTTGGGGCAATCACTTCTGGGCAAGGGGCTACTTTGCTGACACGGTTGGAGTGAACGAAGAGATTATAAGACGTTATGTGAAGCATCAGGATAAGAAGGATCAGGAGTACGAACAGCAGATGGAGTTGTTACAGGATTAAAAAGAACAAGGCTCCCTTCTAGGGAGCCCCACTTTAAAGCCACCTCTTCAAGAGGTGGATTTTTACTTTATCTGCTTCTCTTTATCTGCGGCTTTAACGCATTTCCACGCTGGCCGATGGGGTATGTCCCGATACTGAATACTGCGCAGTCATTAACCAGACTATTAGCGATGGCATCTGGCATCAAACTGCGGCTGTATCGCGGCTCGACCTCTGTGGATCTTATACCGCTGTGTTTCGGTCAGAAACAGCCGTCAGACCAGCCGCAACGCGGAATTATTTCAATACCGCCAGTGCCGCATCATAGTTGGGTTCGTTGGTGATTTCGTTAACCAGCTCGCTGTGCAGCACGTTGTCGTTTTCATCAAGAACGACCACGGCGCGAGCCGTCAGGCCTTTTAATGCGCCATCGGCAATCGCCACACCGTAATCCTGCTGGAATGCTGCACCGCGCAGTGTGGAGAGCACCACCACGTTGTTCAGACCTTCCGCACCACAAAAACGCGCTTGTGCAAATGGCAGATCAGCAGAAATACACAGTACAACGGTATTCTCAAGCTCAGAAGCCAACTGGTTGAATTTACGCACAGATGCCGCACATACACCGGTATCAATGCTGGGGAAAATGTTCAGGACTTTGCGTTTACCGGCATAGTGGCTCAGTGCCACATCAGACAGGTCTTTGGCGACCAGAGAAAAGGCCGGTGCCTGGCTGCCCGTCGCTGGGAAGGTTCCTGCAACCGGTACTGGATTACCCTGAAAATGTACATTCGTTGACATGCTTACGTCCTTTATTACAGGTGATTAACATGCTGATTAGTGTAGGGCAACAAGTGCAACATTGGTATAAAAAATTACTGGCCCGCTGCGGGGTGGGTGAGTAGGCGAGTCAACGCGTGCAGGTAGTCTTGATTGGCTCGGTCTGGCGAAATGGCGGGGAGTTCAGCCGTAATACAGTGCAGATTGCGCTCCGCACACCAACTGCCAAACGACCCCGGCGTGGCATAGCCCACCGAGCTTGTCAGCGGTAAAGCAAACGTGTTTGCAAGCCAGGCCCCCAGGGGGGATAAATGCGGGTCTTCAATACAGGCCAGCGGTTCATGAAACGAGATGACCCATGCTGGCGATAACCGCCCGATAAGTTTGCATAACGCATCGGTTTCAGGTTCCGACCCCGGCACACCCCCTGTGCCGAGCTGTACATCGCGCACGGCGGTGTCCTCACTCCAGCGATATTGCGTTGGGCTGGACTGCCAATTGGCTGCCGGAAAATTGCGGTTGAGGTCAACTCCATATGCGTTTGCGCGGGTGCCGAGTTGACAGCCATCGGGATTGACGGCCAGCACCACGTGATGCGCCAGTGTCTCGGGCTGAATGGTGCGTAGCGCACACGACAGCGCCACAACCGACGCGGTTTCATCGCCGTGCGTTCCGGCGATGATAAGGCCACACTGCCCACCGGGTTTACTCGCGGCAAACCATAATAATGGCGCACCCAGCCGGGAGCGGCCATATTCCTGCGGCATGGTGCAGAATCGGCCCCGTTCCGGGCGTGGGCGATGCGGTGTCTGCTCATCAGTCATGGTGATTTCAGCCTGTCAAAAAGCGCTCGCCTTGTAAAATGGCGGCGATATAGGTGCGTGGTACCTGAGAATACCAAAAAACCAGACGGCCTTGAGCCACAGTCGCGGGAATTGCGCGGCGCTTCGCAATGTGTTGCCAGGAGGATGGCCGTGTTGCGTAACGCCTCGCAAACCTCGCACTGCTACTGGTTGGAAGGACGGGTTTGCGACTATGATAATCAGCAGGTTAATAAAGCAGGCTAATAAAATAGCGACGCGGTGGGTTTTTGCAGCGTCTGGCGTGTTAGCGGTCATGCGCCCGCAGGGCGTGAAATGTCAACGTTTTGTTTGAAGGAAATAACATGCACGTGGGGTATTGGAGCGTTTTTGTACGGATGATTTCCATCGCTGTCGTAGCATCAGCGGCGCTTGCGGCCCATGCCGCACAGGTTCCCCAGGGCGTTGAACTGGCAGCCAGGCAGACTATCGTGCGGCATATTAAAGATGAACCCGCCTCGTTAGACCCCGCTAAAGCGGTAGGGTTGCCGGAAATTCAAGTGATTCGCGATCTGTTTGAGGGGCTGGTCAACCAGGATGCGCAGGGCAATCCCATTCCCGGTGTCGCGGAGCGCTGGCAAAGCAGCGATAATCGCACCTTTATTTTTACCCTGCGCCCTGATGCCCGTTGGTCAAACGGGGAGCCGGTCACAGCGGGGGATTTTGTCTATAGCTGGCGCAGGCTGGTTAATCCACAAACCCTGTCGCCGTTTAGCCATATTGCTCGTCTGGCGGGTATCGTTAATGCCGATGAAATTCTGGCAGGAAAATTACCGGTCGATAAACTCGGTGTCGTTGCGGTGGACGAGCATACGCTTAAAGTGCAGCTCAGTAATCCGGTGCCGTATTTCATCAACCTGATGGCGAATTTCAGTGTGTATCCAGTACATCAGGCGACGGTTGAACGATTCGGCAATGACTGGACTAAGCCTGGCAATTTGGTGGGTAACGGTGCCTTTGTACTCAGTGAGCGCGTGGTAAATGAAAAGTTGGTGCTGACGCCGAATAATCACTATTGGGACCATGCTAATACCCGGTTGACACAGGTAACGTTTGTGCCGATTAATCAAGAATCGCATGCCACCAACCGCTATCTTGCGGATAATATTGATATTACAGAGTCATTTCCGAAGAACCAGTATAAGACGTTACTGAAAAAACTTCCCGGACAAGTGTTTACGCCCAACCAGCTTGGCACCTATTACTACGCCTTTAACACGCAACGCGCGCCGACTAACGATGTACGGGTGCGTAAGGCGCTCTCCTATGCGATTGACCGAAGCATCATTGCTGACAAGGTGCTGGGAACCGGGGAGAAACCGGCCTATCGCTTTACGCCGGATGTGACGGCAGGTTTCCCGCCAACGCTTTCACAACTGCAACAATACTCGCAGGCAGAGCTGGATGCGCAGGCCAAAGCATTGATGGCCGCCGCCGGGTATACCCCCGCGAAACCGCTAAAACTCACGCTGTTGTACAACACACAAGAGGTACATCAGAAAATCGCTATCGCCGTGGCGTCGATGTGGAAGACCAAGCTTGGCGTGGATGTCCGGCTGGTCAACCAGGAGTGGAAAACCTATATCGATAGCCGCAATAGCGGCAATTTTGATGTGATTCGGGCTTCATGGATTGGGGATTACAACGAACCCTCGACGTTTTTATCGCTGCTGACCTCTGAGCACAGTGGCAACATCGCCCGTTTCCATGACCCTGATTATGACCGCGTCATTGCAGATACTCGCGGCCAAACCCATCCGAAGATACTGCGTGATGATTACCAGCACGCCGAGCAAATTTTGGCCGAACAGGTGCCGATTGCGCCTATCTACCAATACACCAACGGGCGCTTGATCAAACCCTGGGTAAAAGGCTACCCGATCGCTAACCCGGAAGATGTGGCTTACAGCCACACCTTGTATATCCTGAAGCATTAAGCGATGAATACCGGCGGCCATTCTGATTGCATGCACCAGCATAAACAGTAAGATGGCCGCTGCCTAATGTAGCAGGAGAGAGCGCGTGAGTGTGATGGAAGGCGAAGCGATACGCTATACCGGAGCCGTTTTCGCTTGTCAGTTAAACGGTAAGGGAGGGATTACGCCGCTTGCCAGTAGTTCATTGACGGCGGAAGGTGAGACCCCTGCCTGGTTACATCTGGACTCCACGCAACCGGCCAGCGAACGCTGGTTGCACGAAACCACCTTACTGCCTGATAGCGTGCGTAATGCTCTTTCAGGTGAAAGTGCCCGGCCACGCGTCGTGCGTTTAGGCGAAGGCTCGCTGGTGACGCTGCGTAGCATTAATTATAACCCCGATGCCCGGCCTGATGAGCTGGTTGCCATTCGGGTATTTATTACCGAGCGGTTGATTGTCTCTACCCGGCGACGCAAAGTGGCGGCGATTGATGAGGTAATGAGTGACCTGAAAGAGGGTAATGGCCCGGCAGACAGCGGCGACTGGATGGTGGCGATTGCCGAAGCGCTGACCGATCACACCAGTGAGTTTATCGATGAGCTGCACGAGAAAATAATCGACCTTGAAGATGCCTTGCTGGAGCAGCGTATTCCGCCGCGCGGCGAGCTGGCGCTGATTCGCAAGCAACTGATTGTACTGCGCCGTTATATGACGCCGCAGCGTGACATCTTCTCGCGTTTGTCCGGCGAGAAATTTAGCTGGATGCGGGATGACGATCGTCGGCGCATGCAGGAAATTGCCGAACGACTGGGGCGCGGGCTGGAGGATTTGGATGCCAGTATTGCGCGCACGACCGTCATCGCCGATGAAATCACTACGTTAATGGCCGATGCCATGAACCGCCGCACCTATACTATGTCGCTGTTGGCGATGATTTTCTTGCCCACGACGTTTTTAACCGGGTTATTTGGCGTGAATCTGGGCGGCATTCCCGGGGCGAACAGTGGCGTGGGGTTTACCGTGTTTTGTCTGTTGTTATTACTGTTGGCAAGCGGGGTTGCCTGGTGGTTAAAACGCAGTAAATGGTTGTGAGGTCTGCATCGTAATTACTGTTTGATTTGTCACACAATTGCCCGTGTAGCGAAAAACTGCTGCCGATATTGAGCAACATCAACATTTTTGGTCTACGCCTGCGGCACTATCCTTCCCGCAGGTGAATGCAACGTCAAGCGATGGGCGTTGCACTCCATATTGTCTTACTTCCTTTTTTGAATTACTGCATAGCACAATTAATTCACACCATGCCGACTTCGTTGTCGGCTTTTTTTTGCCTGTTATTTAACCTGAACCTGTCTTGTCGTGCTGCGTTGGTAGGGTTGCGTGCACTCGCGTCAGCCGCCTTGCCGTTGCGCTGACGGGCACGGTAATACTGGCGGCAGGCACCGCCAGTGTGCTGCTGTAATGGCCGTTAGCGGATCTCTACCACGTCCAGGCGCTCCAGTGGCCGGGTGTCATCATCGTCATCAGCTTGCCAGCCAACCGGTTGCAGCGGGATTTCTTCGCGATCAAAGGCCAAATCACCGCCGTCTACCACCTCGCTGCCCTGGCGGATGGCTTTAAAATCAAATAATGCCGTATCACACAGGTGCGAAGGCACCACATTTTGCATCGCGCTAAACATGGTTTCGATGCGCCCTGGGTAGCGTTTATCCCAATCACGCAGCATGTCTTTAATTACCTGACGTTGCAGGTTCGGCTGCGAACCGCACAGATTACACGGTATTATCGGGAACTGGCGCGCTTCGGCAAAGCGCTCGATATCTTTTTCCCGGCAGTACGCCAGCGGGCGGATAACGATGTGCTTACCATCATCGCTCATCAGTTTGGGCGGCATCCCTTTGAGTTTGCCGCCGTAGAACATGTTGAGAAACAGGGTTTGCAAAATGTCATCGCGGTGATGGCCAAGGGCGATTTTGGTGGCGCCGAGTTCGGTGGCGGTGCGGTAAAGAATGCCACGGCGCAGGCGTGAGCACAGCGAACAGGTGGTTTTCCCTGCGGGGATTTTCTCTTTAACGATGCCGTAGGTGTTTTCTTCGACAATCTTGTATTCCACGCCGATGCCGTCGAGATACTGCGGCAGCACATGCTCGGGGAAGCCAGGCTGTTTCTGGTCAAGATTGACGGCCACCAGTGAGAAATTCACCGGTGCGCTCTGTTGCAGGTTGCGCAAAATTTCCAGCATGGTGTAACTGTCCTTGCCGCCAGACAGGCACACCATAATGCGATCGCCTTCTTCAATCATATTGAAATCGGCAATCGCTTCACCCACGTTGCGGCGCAGGCGCTTTTGTAATTTGTTGAGGTTGTACTGCTGCTTAGGTGTAACTGATTGATTTTCTGACATTTAACGGTAGCTCGTGTTCATGGGGCCGGTGCTCCAGCATTGCTGGGGGCTAAGTGTACCATTAAGTGCGTGGCAGGCCACGCAGCAAGCCACTTCGTTGAGATACACGGTAGCGTGCCGGGAGAGGCTGTCTGAGGGTTTTCATGTGAGCCGATTTCAGGCAGGAAAACCTGAACATCGGGAAATATCGTTATTTTTACGTTTTTCTTTAATGGAGAATGATATTTTTCATGCGGTTATACCGTGGTATATGGCGGTAGGAAGCGTGACTACTGATAAGCGCAAATATCCAGTGAGTAGCCTCTTTTTCCGGCTATCAAACCGCGCTATCACTGCTATGCTGTGGGCGCAGTTTGGTGCTGGTGTGATGCACCCTGTATCAGGATACGGGCCTTTATCCGGGTGAATGTGTTGGTGAAAAAGAGAACGATACCCATGAAAAAATTGCTTTTGGCCGTGGTGGCCACGGCGATGTTGTCAGGTTGTTCCGTGTTTAGTACGAAAACAACCAGCCTGAGCAGCACTTTTATTTCGCCTTACTATTTTTCTTACACCACTGCCCATGTGTTAGAGAAAAACACCAATTGGGTGGAGGACGTGTACTTAACCGGTAATCCGGCCCGCTGGGATGAAATCCGTGGCACGTATCGTGCGGCGTTGCCGAAAATCACGCTGACTTACCGGGTTGAACCGTCAAGCAACGGTTATCGGGTCACGTATAACGGTGCGGTGAGTTATCTGCTGCGTGCGCAGCACGGCGTTGAAAATGGTAAAGATATGGTTGAAGGCGAAAGTGTGCGCCAATTTGTGATCCCCCAGCGCAGTGTTGAGGTGACGTTTGATAAAAAAGCCTTGCTGACGCTCACTGATGATATCAAGGTTGAGGCGTCGCTACAGCAGAAGGTCGAGATGCACTCGATAGAAGATCGCTAATCGCAATAGCGAAACGGCAGAGGGCGATGTGCGGGCCATACCCGTCATCATGGCGCTGTGATAGCGCGGGCAGACTTTTACTACACCGCATTTCTGGGAATTCTTTTCCCTGGAACGGACAATAAGATTTGGGAGCAGGTGACATTATGGCGTTGCCGCAATGGCTGATAGCAACAGCCGCAATCATGTTGGTGGCTTGCAGTAGTGAGCCGGTTGATAAGGGGCAAAATCGCGCTGCCGTGGCGACACCTCGCGCATGGCAAGGGCAGGGAACCCCGGCAGACGTTAACTGTATGCTGGCAGGGGGGCGCATGGGGTTATCGCGTCAGCTCAGTGGCGCCAGCATTGGCACATGCCTGCTGGCAAACGGTAAACGTTGTGATGAAACGGCACTGCTTAATGGCCGTTGCCCCGCAGGGTGAATGGCATAACGTATAAATGACATAGCGCATAAACGATGTAAGCGGCCTTTCGCCGCTACGACGCGCCGGGCCAGTTAGCGGTGGTGATGTACCACCGCTAACATCAGGCTATGACGTCACCTGATTAGCACAGGGTTCATTGGCTATCAGTTGCTGGATATTTTGCAACGTCGTGTGTGAAATACTGGTGAGCGCTTCCTCGGTTAAAAAGGCCTGATGGCCGGTAAACAGCACATTGTGGCAGGCAGAGAGGCGGCGGAAGACGTCGTCCTGAATCACATCGTTAGATTTATCGCTAAAGAACAGATCGCGTTCATTTTCGTAAACATCCATCCCCAGTGAGCCAATTTTTTGCTGTTTAAGCGCATCAATGGCCGCCTGCGAGTCAATCAGGCCACCGCGACTGGTGTTGACGATCATCACGCCATTTTTCATCCGATCGAACGCTTCCCGGTTAAGCAGATGATGGTTTTCCGGCGTCAGCGGGCAGTGCAGGGAAATGACATCGGCGGCGGCATACAGCGTATTGAGGTCAACATATTGCGCACCCAATTCAAGCGCTTGCGGGTTTGGGTAGGGGTCGTGCGCCAGCAGTTTCATGCCAAATCCTTTGAGGATGCGCAGCGTCGCAATGCCGATTTTTCCGGTGCCGATAACGCCCGCCGTGCGCTGGTACATATTAAAGCCAATCAACCCTTCCAGTGAAAAATTGGCGTCACGGGTGCGTTGATAAGCGCGGTGAATGCGCCGGTTTAGGCTCATCATCATGCCAACGGCGTGTTCGGCAACCGCTTCAGGCGAGTAGGCCGGAACGCGGACTACCTGAATACCCAATTCCTGGGCCGCCTCCAGATCGACGTTATTAAAGCCGGCACAGCGCAAGGCCAGTATTTTGATGCCGTTATGCGCCAGTTCGGTGAGCACGTCGCGGCCCGCATCGTCATTCACAAAAATACAGACGGCATGGCACCCGGCAGCCATTTTGACGGTACGAGGACTGAGCATGAAATCAAAAAACTCCAGCTCGTAGCCGAATTGTTGATTCACCTGCTCAAGGTATTTGCGGTCATACTGTTTGGTACTGTAAATCGCCAGCTTCATGATTGTTTCTCCACAGGTAGTGTCGGCGGCGTCTGCCACTACGCTAAAAAGACGCAGCCCGATTAAGCTAGCAGAAAACCCTAAGCAGACAAACTGTTAGCATGCATCAGCAAAAAACGCCTGAATGAAATGAACGTCGCCGAAGGTTGATGCACGTTGCCATGAACCGCAGCGCGACGGGGCGGGAGCTTGCGCGCTGCGGAGTGCGGTATTAGCGGGATGCGCCAAATACCGATACGGCCTGTGCCATATTGGCGATTTGCTGTTGCAGGTGATCGGTTGCGGAGTGCGATTGGCTCGCCAGCGCCGTATTCTGGTGCGTCAGTTCATCAATACGGTTCACGGCATCATTGATTTGTTGCAATCCCTGCGACTGCTCTTTGGTCGCCTGGCTGATGCCGTTCATCAACTGTGTGACTTCCTGAACTTTGACCAAAATATTATTCATTGACCGGTTGGTGTGTGAGACTTGTTGATCGCCGGTGCGGATGCTCGTCAGCGTGTTGTCGATAAGCCCGGCAATGTCTTTGGCTGAAGCGGCACTGCGCTGTGCCAGCGAGCGTACTTCACTGGCGACGACTGCAAAGCTTTTCCCTTGTTCACCGGCATGCGCCGCTTCCACGGCAGCATTAATCGCCAGAATGTTGGTCTGAAAGGAGAGGTTGTCCAGCACGCTAATAATGTCGGTAATGCGCTCACTGGCCCGGGTGATGGTTTCCATGGTGCTGGCCACTTCGCTAACGGCCTGCTCACCGACGTTCACCACCTGATTCACATCCTCAGCATATTGCGATGCACGCAGTGAGGCATCGGCATTGCTTTTGATGGTGGCATTCAGTTGCTCAACGGAGGCCGCCGTTTGTTGCAGGCTCTCTTCGGTTTTTTCGCAGCATTCAGCCAAAATGGAGTTGCCCTGAGCGATTTCACCGCAGGCACCTTTCAGTTCTTGCAGGTTGATGTTGACGTCATCGACAAAGGTGCGGAAATTCATGCCGGACTGATTCACTGCCCGCATCAACATGCCAATTTCGTCGGCACGATTCAGCGCAACCAGGCTGTTGGCCTGGCCCGACGCTGAACGCATCGCTTGCGCCAAAACCTGTTCTGTCGGTTTGGCGATATGCAAAACCAGCAGTTCACACAGCAAGCCTGCACAGACCATCAGCGTGGCGAACAGGCTAAAGGCCAGCGCAGATTTGGGCAGCAGAGCAAAGGCTATCGCTAATGGCAATAACCCCAGCAGGCCGAAATAACTGCGGATACGCCAGCGTAATGCCATGGTTTTGAACATGCTGAGCCATTTTAGCGGCCCGGTATACACCAGCAGGCCGTTCTGGAATGCCTGATGCCTGAGCTGGCCTGTATTCACCTTATCGTAGAGCGCCTGCGCCTGATGAATTTCATCCGCCGTGGCAGCGGTGCGCACCGACATATAGCCGATGAGTTTGCCATCGCGCTTGAGGGGCGTGGTGCTGGAGCGCACCCAGTAATGATCGCCGTTCTTGCGCCGGTTTTTTACCACACCACACCAGATTTTCCCCGCTTTTAGCGTGTTCCACATATCGGCAAAGGCTGATGGTGGCATATCCGGGTGGCGGATGAGATTGTGCGGCTGATTCATCAACTCTTCCGGCTCATAACCGCTGACCTTGATGAAATCGCTATTGGCGTAGGTGATGTGGCTGTCAGGTGTCGTGACTGACATCAGCTTGGTGTTGGCATCCAGCGAATACTGACGTTGACTGACAGGATAATTTTTACGCATGACGTATCCCTTTTGCGATATTGAAGGGGTGAGCAGGTTCGTATTGTTTGAATAATCAACAAAACTTTATGGTTTTGTGTCTCAGCACTATCTGGTCGCTATCTGGCGACGGGCGATATCTGTGGCGCGAGAGTCTCGGTGGCTTCAGACATCGCACGCCCTACAATGCTGTATTTATGTAAAAATTTTATCACAATCAGGTAATTGGTATGTATGGCTTTTGCGGTGGAATGTGAACTGAATGGTGAACAGGTGTGCAATACGTATTAGATTTCGCACTGAATGGCAAAGCAGCGGCGGCATGCGCCAGTGAAAAACATCATATTTGTTGAAGAAATGTCGCGTGGGGCGAGAAGGGGAACGTGAGCGTGATGGCGCGGATTATTGCGCGATGGCGGGCATATGTAAAAAAATGGCCGCACCTGAGAGGGCGGCCACCGTACTGCCGGTAACTGGCGATTATGCTGACGCCAGACCCTGCAGTGCTTCTTTTGCACCGGCCAGCGCGTTTTGCGCCGCTTCCGGGCCGTAAGCCAGCCCTTCAGCGAAGACAAATTCGACGTCGCTGATACCGATAAAGCCCAGGAACAGACGCAGGTAAGGCGCCAGAATATCGCTTGGGGTATCTTTATGAATCCCGCCACGGCTGGTCAGTACGATAGCGCGTTTGCCTTTCACCAGGCCTTCCGGGCCCTGCTCGGTGTATTTGAAGGTCACGCCAGCGCGGGCAATCAGGTCGAAATAGTTTTTCAACTGGGTCGGAATGTTGAAGTTGTACATTGGCGCGGCCAGTACAATCACGTCATGGGCCTGTAATTCGGCAATCAGCTCGTCAGACAGCGCTTTCGCTTCTTGCTGACGCGGTGTCAGCGCGGCGTCGGACGGACGCAGCATGCCAACCAGTTCGCCATCCAGCACCGGCAGCGGATTAGCCGCCAGGTCACGCACCGTGATGGTATCAGCAGCGTGAGCCGCCTGCCATGCAGCGGTAAAGTGATCGGCCAACTGATTAGACTGGGAATAGTCTGCCAGAATACTTGATTTCAGAACGAGAACTTTGCTCATTGCCAATTCCTTGTTAAGTGTGACAAAGCGACGATTGTCGCCGGATGAAGGCATCATAGGCGCGTTAATGGCAACACGATAGCGCAATATTTCGAGATCTTTGTTCGATTTTATTGAATGACGATAGCGAACGCCTGCGGCGCTGACGGCAAATCAGGGGGAAACGTATAGCCTGCGCCATCAGTGTGATACCATGCCCGCCGCAGAATTTATGCCGCTGATTCCCGGCGCTGCGTGTATGGCGAATGCCGCGTGATAATGTCGCGTGATTGCCGAGATAGGCTCAATCAGCGCTGACGGCCATAAGCCAACGTTCCATCAACGTCCCATAAAGGGCGCGTATGCGCCTGTTGAGTTGCCAGACGAGTTAAGGATTGCACCGTGACATCACCTCTCCATGCGTTAGAACCTGAACTGAATGCCCTCATGCTGCGCGATAAGCAGCGTCTGCGCCGCCGTTTACAGGGGGCGATGAAAGTGGGTAACGCCGAGGCGCAGACGGCCATCGCGCAAGAAATCGGCCAGGAGATAGCGCGCGCGCGCGCGCAGGTAGCGCAGCGTCAGGCATCGTTACCCGCGATTCATTACCCAGAGTCATTGCCGGTTAGCCAAAAGCGCGCGGAGATTCTGGCGGCGATCCGCGATAATCAGGTGGTGATCGTTGCCGGGGAAACCGGGTCGGGGAAAACCACCCAGTTGCCGAAAATGTGTCTGGAACTGGGGCGTGGTATCACCGGTGTCATCGGCCATACCCAGCCGCGTCGGCTGGCGGCGCGAAGCGTTGCCGATCGTATTGCACAAGAGCTGGAAACCACGACTGGCAACACCGTTGGCTATAAAGTGCGCTTTAACGATCAGGTCAGCGACACGACGCTGGTTAAACTGATGACCGACGGTATTTTGCTGGCGGAAATTCAGCAAGACCGGCTGTTGATGCAGTACGACACGCTGATTATTGACGAGGCCCACGAGCGCAGCCTCAATATTGATTTTATTCTCGGGTATGTACGGCAACTGCTGCCAAAACGCCCGGATCTCAAGGTGATCATCACCTCTGCAACCATCGATCCGCAGCGTTTCTCTCGCCATTTTAATCACGCGCCTATCATTGAGGTTTCCGGGCGAACCTATCCGGTAGAGGTGCGCTATCGCCCGGTGGTTGATGAGGCGCAAGACAGTGATCGTGATCAGTTGCAGGCGATTTTGGATGCGGTGGATGAGCTGTGCCACGAAGGGCCGGGCGACATTTTGGTGTTCATGAGCGGCGAGCGTGAGATTCGCGACACGGCAGAGGCGCTCAATAAGCTCGACCTGCCGCATACCGAAGTGCTGCCGCTCTATGCCCGGCTCTCCAGCCAGGAGCAAAACCGGGTGTTTCACTCCCACCACGGGCGGCGCATTGTGTTGGCGACCAACGTGGCGGAAACCTCACTGACGGTGCCGGGCATTCGGTATGTGATAGACCCCGGTACGGCGCGCATCAGCCGTTACAGCTATCGCACCAAGGTACAGCGCCTGCCTATCGAGCCGATATCGCAAGCCTCGGCCAATCAGCGCAAAGGGCGGTGCGGGCGTGTCGCGGCGGGTATCTGCATTCGTTTATATGACGAGCAGGATTTTCTCTCGCGCCCGGCCTTTACTGACCCGGAGATCCTGCGCACCAATCTGGCGTCGGTTATTTTACAGATGACGGCATTGGGGCTTGGCGATATTGCGGCGTTTCCTTTTGTTGAAGCGCCGGATAAACGCAACATTCTTGATGGCGTTCGCCTGCTGGAAGAGCTCGGCGCGATTGACACTCGCGAAGATGGCCAGTACCGCCTGACGGCACAAGGGCGGCAACTGGCGCAATTGCCCATCGACCCGCGCCTGGCACGGATGGTGCTGGAAGCGCGAAACACCAGTTGTGTGCGCGAAGCGATGGTGATTACCGCTGCATTGTCGATTCAAGACCCGCGCGAAAGCGTCCGGCAGAGAAAAAGCAGGCGGCGGAAGAGAAACACCGTCGCTTTGCCGATAAAGACTCGGATTTTCAGGCTTTCGTTAATCTGTGGGATTACCTGCAAGCGCAGCAAAAAGCCCTGTCCTCGAGCCAGTTTCGCAAACTGTGCCGCACCGAGTACCTGAATTATCTACGGGTGCGCGAATGGCAGGATATCTACACGCAATTGCGTCAGGTCGTGAAAGAGCTCGGTTTCCCGGTGAACAGTGAACCGGCGGATTATCGCAGTTTGCACTGCGCACTGTTGACCGGGCTGTTATCACACATCGGGCAAAAAGATGTCGAAAAACAGGAGTTTAGCGGTGCGCGCAATACCCGTTTTGCCCTGTTCCCCGGCTCCGGCTTATTCAAAAAACCGCCCAAGTGGTCGATGGTGGCTGAACTGGTGGAAACCAGCCGCTTGTGGGGGCGCATTGCCGCGCGCATTGAACCGGAGTGGGTAGAGCCGCTGGCCCAGCATCTGGTGAAGCGCAGTTACAGCGAGCCGCACTGGGAGAAAGCGCAGGCGGCGGTGATGGCGCAGGAAAAAGTGACGCTGTATGGCTTGCCAATTGTGGCGGCCCGGAAAGTCAATTACGGCACGATTGACCCGGTAGTATCGCGCGAGCTGTTTATCCGCCATGCGCTGGTGGAAGGCGACTGGCAAACCCGGCATGCGTTTTTGCGCGCCAATCAGGCGCTGCGCCAGGAAGTGGAAGAGCTGGAAAACAAATCGCGCCGTCGTGACATCCTGGTCGATGACGACACGTTATTTGCGTTTTACGATCAACGGTTGCCGCAGGATGTGGTGTCCGGGCGTCATTTTGATAGCTGGTGGAAGCAGGCATCGAAAACCAACCCTGACCAGCTGAATTTCGAAAAAGCCATGCTGATTAAAGATGGCGCGCAGCGCGTGAGCGCATTGGATTACCCGAATTACTGGCAGCAGGGCGATTTGCGTTTACGCCTGACTTATCAGTTTGAGCCGGGGGCCGATGCCGATGGCGTGACGGTACATATTCCGTTGCCGGTGCTCAATCAGGTGCAAGAAGAGGGGTTTGAATGGCAGATCCCAGGGCTTCGCAGCGCCTTGATTGTGGCGCTGATAAAATCGCTGCCCAAACCGGTGCGGCGTAATTTTGTCCCGGCGCCCAATTATGCCGACGCTTGTCTGGCGCGTGTCACACCGCTGGAAAAGCCGTTGCTGGATGCGCTGGAGCGCGAGCTGCGCCTGATGACCGGGGTGAGTGTCGATCGCGACAGCTGGCAATGGGATCAGGTGCCGGATCATCTGAAGATGACGTTCCGCGTGGTGGATGATAAGCACCGTGCGCTGCGCGAAGGGAAGAGCCTGCGTGCGTTAAAAGAGCAATTACAGGATAAGGTGCAGCAAACGCTGTCGGCGGTGGCGGATGACGGCATTGAACAGCGGGATCTGCACATCTGGAGTTTTGGCTCACTACCGGAATGCTATGAACAGAAACGCGGCGGTTATTCGGTTAAAGCCTATCCGGCGTTGGTCGATGAGAAAGACAGCGTCGCCATTCGCCTGTTTGACTCGCCGCACCAGCAGCAGCAAATGATGTGGCGCGGCCAGCGTCGCCTGTTGCTATTGAACATTCCTTCACCGATTAAATACCTGCATGAAAAACTGCCTAACAAAGCCAAACTCGGGCTGTATTTCAACCCGTATGGCAAAGTGCTGGAACTGATTGATGATTGTATCGCCTGTGGCGTGGATAAACTGATGGCACAGGCCGGTGGCCCGGCCTGGCAAGAAGCAGATTTTCGCCAGTTGCATGAGCGGGTGCGGGCGGAGCTCAACGACACCGTGGTTGATATTGCCCGCCAGGTTGAGCAGATTCTGACGGCGGTGTTTACCATCAATAAACGTCTTAAAGGCCGGGTGGATATGGCGCTGGCGCTGGCCCTTGGCGATATTAAAAGTCAGATGAATGGGTTGGTGTTTCGCGGGTTTGTCACCGATAACGGCTGGCAGCGGCTGCCGGATGTGCTGCGTTACCTGAACGCCATTGAGCGGCGGCTGGATAAACTGGCGCAGGATGTTCACCGCGATCGCGCGCAAATGCTCAAAGTGGGGCAGGTGCAACAAGCCTGGCAGCAGTGGCTGAACAAACTGCCGCCAGAGCGACGTGATGATGAGGAGGTGAAAGCCGTCCGCTGGATGATAGAGGAGCTGCGCGTCAGTTATTTTGCCCAGCAACTCGGCACACCTTACCCGATATCGGATAAACGCATCGTGCAGGCGATGGAGCAAATTGACGGTTAATCCGGTGTCGTCATCCCCGCAATCGGCCATGTCTGGGCGATTGCGGGGAGACGAGCGCGCGCGGGTGAGGGGTTGTGCGTTTTAACGCTCAACCCCTTTGGACATCGTTGCCAATGTCTGGTGAATGGCGCTCACCGCAACGGCACGGTTATCGTCCTCATTGCGCTCGCTGGCATCCGGGGCGGAGCTTTGAATCGCGACCAGCACCCAGTTTCCGGCCGTTTTCAGCAATAGCGGCGATCCGCTATCGCCCGGTAGCGTGTCACACTGGTGCGCCAATACCGCGTCGTCTACCCAGCCGGTTATCAGGCAATTCTGGTGACGGTACAGCTCGTCTTGATGATCTTCAGGGTATCCCGCCTGAGTCACCCGCTGTTCTGCCTGCGTTAACGCGGCTTTGAATTCATCCTGCGTGCCTTGCCAGAGTGGTAAAGGGCGAATGCCCGGCGGGGTGTCTTTGAGGTGAATTAAGGCAAAATCCCACGGTGCAGCTTTGGGCGGCACTATCCAACCGTCGCCGTCGGCTTTCAGTAACTTACCGAGTTTTTTATTCGACAGCGCGCTAATCTGGCTGGTTTCATACTTCCATCCCTGCTCTGCGGTGGCCATAAAACGCAGCGCAACCGGTTTATCCGGCACGCCGGGCGGCGCGACAAGGCAATGACCGGCCGTAAGCGCCAGATGTGGGGAAATTAACGTGGCGGTGCAAAGATTGCCGCTGGCGGTTTCCAACTGGCCGATTGCCTGCCAGGGCCACTGGCTGGTGTCAGTGACCTGGTCACGATCATCATGGTTAAAGAATAGGGTTTGTTTTTCTTGTTCCGTCATTGTTGACGAGTCGCTATCGGCCCAGACGAAGGGGGACAGCATGATTAGGGAACACAGTAACCAGGCGGATATGCGCATGAATAACGAGCCTTTAAAAAATGAAATACCGCATATTAAGTCATCAATCCGGTACTCACACAACATGCCTGAGTAAGGCAGAGAAGGCGGGTGTGTCAGGCTTGTGTTGGTCGAATGAATTGAAGACCCGATGTCTGATTTGCTTACGCTTGTGATGTGACACCCACTTAAAGGAAAAACAACACAATGACCAGCGCGCAGATAAGCAGGAGGGACAACATAATTTCGAATGAGTAACGCCGCAGCATTATTCAGTCCTCCATGAAACAAACACCCGGCGAACCGGGTGTTTGATAACGCTATTGTCAGGTCGGTAGTAGAGCGATATTGCGGTTACTACCGTGGAACCATGACCATTAATTATCACTTTGGTGAATTAAGCGGCAGTTGGCGCTGCGGCTTTCGCTTTTTTAGCTTTTTTCACTTTCTTGGTAGCCTGCGCTTTCTGGGCGGCAGGTTTTTTAGCTTTTTTCACTTTCTTGGTGGCCTGCGCTTTCTGGGCGGCAGGTTTTTTAGCTTTTTTCACTTTTTTGGTAGCCTGCGCTTTCTGAGCGGCAGGTTTTTTAGCTTTTTTCACTTTTTTGGTGGCCTGCGCTTTCTGAGCGGCAGGTTTTTTAGCTTTTTTCACTTTTTTGGTAGCCTGCGCTTTCTGAGCGGCAGGTTTTTTGGCTTTTTTCACTTTCTTGGTAGCCTGCGCTTTCTGAGCGGCAGGTTTTTTAGCTTTTTTCACTTTCTTGGTAGCCTGCGCTTTCTGGGCGGCAGGTTTTTTAGCTTTTTTCACTTTTTTGGTGGCCTGTGCTTTCTGGGCGGCAGGTTTTTTAGCTTTTTTCACTTTTTTGGTGGCCTGTGCTTTCTGGGCAGCAGGTTTTTTGGCTTTTTTAGCTTTTTTCTTTGCCTGAGATTTCTGTTCGGCCTTTTTCTTCTCTACTTTTTTTACCGGTTTTTTGGCGTCGTCAGCTTTTGCTGGCGCGGCGGCAGCAGGCGCGGCGGCAGGAGCAGCAGCCGGGGCAGTGGTGCCAGCGGCAAACGCGACGGAGGACAGACCCAGAGCCGCACCTGCGATCATCACTAAAAACTTGTTCATCTTAAATTCCTCATCATCCAGTTTAGGTTTCGAACCCTTAGGTGGCCCGATGAATGAAGCATAGGAGAACATAAGCTAGCGATCTGTGAGTGTTTGGTTTCCGCGTGTAACGGATTGTACAATCCCATCGGCGGTGAGTGAGGTGGCCGGTTTTTGCTCGATGATCGGCCAGCAAAATTTAAAGCGCGCGCCACCTAACGGGCTGCTATCAACGGAAATCGTGCCTTGATAGGCGCGCACAATCGCAGAGACAATCGCCAGCCCCAACCCACAGCCGCCGCTGCTGTTTTCTATTCCGGCCTCAAGGCGGATAAAGGGTTCAAATACCGACTGGCGATCTTCGGGGGCGATACCGGGGCCGTCATCCTCGACTTGCAGACACGCGGTGCGTGCATCAAGCGTTAACCCAACGCGCAGGCGTTGTTGGCAAAACCGTAATCCGTTATTGACCAGATTATTCAGTACGCGCTCCATCAACCGGAGATCGACATAACCGAAAGGGTGGTGGCTATTGATATCCAGTTCAATGTGCTTGTCATCATGCACCAGACGAAAATCGTCAATACGTTTTTGCAGCCACTGCGATAAATCGATCGCTTCCAGATGCAGCGTCACCTGTGGCCGGTCAAGGCGGGCATAGGTCAGGAGTTCGTCGATTAACCCTTCAAGTTGCCCAATATCACGATTGATAGCCTCCTGCTCGTCGTCGCTCAGGTTATCGCTCATGGCTAAACGATAGCGTAACCGTACCAGAGGGGTACGCAACTCATGGGCAATGTTGTCGATGAGTTGCTTTTTACTGCTGATGAGCTGATTGAGATTATCCGCCATGCGATTGAACGCCACGCCAAGACGAAACAGGCTTGAGGTGTTATCAAAATGGGTGCGCTCTTCAAGATGGCCATCACCGAGGCGCTGGGCGGCACTTTCTAGTTGCAGCATCGCTTTCCAGTGCGGGCGCATCCACAAAAATACGGGTAGCGCCAGCGACAGGCCAATGAGCACCAGGAACAGTAAATTGACCAGCCGGATTTCATGCAAAAAGAACAGATACGGAATCGGCCCGACCGCCAGAACATAGTGGCTACGGGGAATGCGTTGAATAAAGGTGTATTCGTCATCCAGTGCGACGATTTCGCCCTGAATCAAGCGCTGTTGTGCCTGATTACTCAGGTGATATTTACTGATAGGTTCGATGTGAAGCTTAAAGGAGAGGTTCAGATCCATCTGGTTGATGGTTTTGTGCCACTCGCGTGGCGGAATGGAGCGCAGCTCGTTATTAATCAGGTACAGCGAGCTTTTCATCAGGTCATCCATTGACTGGCGGCCCGCCCGCTCGGCGGTCACTTTGTACACCAGCCCCACCATCAGCGTCATGACCAAAAAACTGGCGAAGAGCAACAGAAAGAACTGTACGAACAGTTTTTTCATGGCGTGATCGTCTCCCAGGCATTGGGGGCAAACAGATATCCCTTGTTACGTACGGTTTTAATGCGCACCGGCTCTAGCGCATTGTCGTGCAGTTTTTTGCGCAGCCGGGAAATCGCTACATCAATACTGCGATCCATCCCGTCATAGCTGACGCCGCGCAGGGCTTTTAACAACGCTTCCCTGTCCATGATTTGCCCGGCATGGGTCGCCAGTAGCCAGAGTAAGTCAAAGTCGGACGTTGACAGGGCGATGTTTTCATCAGCCAGAGTGACATCCCGGTTGACCGGATCGATACACAACAAACCGAAATGCAACGATTTGTGTACCTGAACCTGTGTTTGTACCGGCTCGTTTTTCTCTGCCGTTGGCTGCGGTGTGTTGGCGTACTGACGAAAATGCAGCCGCAGGCGCGCCAGCAATACCGCCGGTGGCGTCGTTTTCAGTATATAGTCATCCGCACCCATCTCCAGCGACAGAATATGGTTCATGTCGCTGTCGAGCGACGTGAGCAACACAATCGGGCCGTTGAAGCGTGGACGCAGCTCCCGGCAGAGCGTCATGCCGTCTTTACCGGGCAACATAATGTCCAGCAACACCAGGTCCGGCTGCTGCTGATCGATGAACGCCAGCGCGTTATCTCCGCGCGGCTCGATGCGTACGTCAATATCATGTTTACCCAGGTACGCGGCGATAAGCTTGCCAACCTCTGGATCATCTTCAACAAAAACCACTCTATACATGACATTCCACTCAAAACAAACGGCCAACCACATCGGTGGATATTACTGCGTGGCGACTAAACCATGGCTAACGTATGCGCGCCAACATCACACAGCAAAAAATACCGACGCAGCAAAAGGCACTGATGCAAGGTGCGCTGGATCGCATTGCCAGCAGAAAAATCGTTGCTTTCGCCCGATCGCTCTACAATTATCGGTGACACTATACCTTAATAATCCTTTTTACGTTGTAATGGTTAAGATGAAAAGGCGTCGCGCTGACGGTTTGACGGAAAGGAGAGAAAGGATGGAAGCGGCTCGTTCTGGGCCTGTGGGCTCCCCGGAAAAAATATGTATCGATTATACCGCCTACCTTGGCGCACTGTGCCGCAAACGCTGGCGTTTTACCGATGCGTTGTATGGCGTATTGCCTGTTTTCGGCATGGTGACGAAATCCACCGGGCAACCGCAGATTAGCCGCAACGACAAACTGCATGAACTGGCGATGCAGGTATTATCCACCCAGGCCAGTGATGAAACCAATCTTGCGCGCTTAATCGCGCTGGCGCAGCAGCAAGGGGTTGCCGAACTGGATATCCGGCTGCCTTATGCGCTCTCTGGCGAGCAATTGCAGGCGATAGACTCGGCCTGTCGTGATTATGCACTGGCGTTAACTCAGCAGGCCGAGTGCCTGTCGGTGCGTCGGGCATCGGCCCTCGTTCACCCATAGCGTGCGGCACACCGGGGTCTGTATCGCCCCGGTGTGGTAGGGCGTATGTGTGGTAGGGCGTATTAGCGCTCATCCGCGCTGTGCGGCGCGGTGTCATGTAACGCCTGCTCAAGCGTCGCGCAAAATACCAGCCGATTAGCGATAGGCGATATATTAGCCCGTGCCAGCGTCTTTAACGGCTGGAACGGAATATCAGTAATAATCAGCTGTTTCTCCGCCGGCAGTAATTCAACGAATCGCCGAAAGGCATTGAGCCCACCGGCATCCAGCACCGAGACAGCATCCCATTGCAAAATCACGGTCGGATAAGGGGCGGCTCGCTCCATTAATTCGCTAAACAGGCGCTCGGCGGCAGCGAAGAACAATGGCCCGTTGATGCGCAGCACCAGACGGTGGTCGGCCAGCGTGCCCGGCAACTCACTTAACCGGGTCATGCGGGCAACATTGCCCATAAACAGCAGGGACGCCAGGACAATCCCGACGGTAATGGCTATCACCATATCGAACAACACGGTGAGGGCCATGCACAACAGCAGAACCAGAATGTCGTCACGCGGCGCACGGCGCAGAATATCCACCACCTTATGTGCTTCACTCATATTCCAGGCAACCAGCAAGAGCAGCGCCGCCATTGCCGAAAGCGGCAGATAAGAGAGCCAGGGGGCGAGCACCAACAGCGAGAGCAGTACCAGCAGCGCATGGATAACGGCGGCTATCGGCGAGTTGGCACCCGCGCGAACGTTGGCCGCCGAGCGGGCGATAGCAGCGGTGGCGGTGATGCCGCCGAAAAATGGCGCGATAATATTTCCTATGCCTTGTCCGAGGAGTTCGCTGCTCGGATGGTGTTTCCGCCCCGTCATGCCATCGAGCACCACTGCGCACAGCAGTGATTCAATCGCCCCGAGCATCGCCATTGAGAATGCCGCAGGCAACAGCTGCGACACGGTGTGCCAGCTGACTGTCGTGGTGTGCCCGTCTTGCGCGGGTAGCTGCCAGGGCAGTATAAACTGCGGCAAAATAGCCGGAATACCTTGCCCGCGAGCGCCGTCGGCCAGCAGGTAACTGAACTGGGAACCAATGGTGGCAACGTCAATATGAAATGATGACAGCGCGGCCATCACGGCGGTGCCAGCCAGCAGCGCAGGCAGGTGCCCCGGAACACGGATGCCGAATTTTGGCCAGACAATCAGCACCAGCAGCGTGGTTGTGCCGATTAAGGTGTCGCCGATATTCAACGTCGGTAACGCCTGTACCAGTGCGATCACTTTTTCGGTGTAGTGCTCAGGCACATGGGTCAGCGTCAGGCCAAAAAAGTCTTTTACCTGCATGGTGGCAATGGTTATCGCAATACCGGAGGTAAAACCGAGCGTCACCGGCAGCGGAATATATTCAATCAACCGACCCAGACGGCACATTCCCATCAGCACCAGAAAAACGCCGGAAAGCAGGGTGGCAAGCAACAACCCTGAGAGGCCAAATTGCTGGGAGACCGGATAAAGAATGACGACAAAAGCGGCCGTCGGGCCGGATACGCTGTAACGAGAGCCGCCGCACAGCGCAATAACCAGCCCGGCAATCGCAGAGGTATAAAGGCCATACTGTGGCGGAACACCGCTGGCGATCGCCAGGGCCATGGCCAGCGGAATGGCGATAATCCCGACAGTAATACCGGCAATAACATCATGGATAAAACGAGGCAGCGTGTATTTTTCCCGCCAGCAGGCTTCAATTAGCGCACTGAACGGTCTGATGCCGTTAATTCGGTGTGATTTCATGGAAAAACAAGACCAGGCAATGAAAAACAGGCGGGTCGATAGCGGCCCGTCACGGCCAGAGCGAATACCTATGGCGCGGAGCATCAGGCGGGGCACCTGTACCGCCCGGCCAGCGGTACCGTTCAACGCCGATACCATACGCCTGTTTTTTGATGCAGATCCAGCGGTAAATCAAGGGAAAAGCGCTTTTTCCCGCCATGTTATCAACCGATGGGCGAGGCGGTGAACGCCCGCCCATTACTCAGAGCATGATGGTCATCAGGTAAGCGACAAATAATGCCAGATGTGCGCTGCCGTTCAGGACGTTGGTGCGCCCGGTCGAAAACGAAATATGGCACAGCACCAGCACGGTTAGCATGACCACGATGTGCGGCATGTCGAGCGCGAAATCGAGCGTGCGGCCAGTAAACGTCGCTATCAGTGTGACAGCCGGTACAGTGAGGGAGATGGTCGCCAGCACCGAGCCGAAAAACAGGTTCATGGCGCGTTGAACCTGATTACGCAACACCGCAGTAATCGCGCCCAGCCCTTCCGGGGACAGAATCAACAGCGCCACCAGAAAACCGGTGAACTGTGCCGGTGCGTGCATGGCGTCGAGCAATCCTTCGAGCTGTGGCGAGTCCATTTTGGTCACGCTGATGACGGCCACCAGATGCACCAGCAACCAGCAGGTATGCCATAACGTGCTGTGGGCTGATGGTTTACCGTGGTGCGGGTCGCCATCATCGCTTTCATCTTCATGCTCATAAACAAACAGGCTCTGGTGCGTTCGGGTCTGAATCAACAAGAAAACGCCGTACATCATGGCGGAAAGCAGCGCGATGATAATGGATTGCGTAACGGAGAAATTGCCTTGCGGCAGTGAGGCCGGAAACACCAGTACCAGCACAGCCAGTGGGAAAATGGCCATCAAATACTGTTTGATTCCCCCCAGATTCACATATTGCGTCGCGAATTTTCGTCCGCCGAGCAGCAACGCGAAACCAACCAGACCGCCACTGACTATCATGATGATGGAGTAGAGCGTATCGCGCATCAGCGTGGGGCCCGCATCGCCGGTTGCCATCAGCGCGGAAATCAAACTGACCTCCAGAATCACCACCGACAGGCTCAGGATGAGTGAGCCATAGGGCTCGCCAAGACGATGCGCCAGCACGTCGGCATGGCGCACCACGCTAAAGGCGCTCGCCAGAATACCGATAAGCGCCAGCAGGTTAATGCCCAGCATCGCCGCCAGTGAGCGGTTATCTCCCCATAAGGCCAGCACCAGGAGTGCCAATAACGGGAACAGCAGGGTGTATTCGTGGTGACGGGTTTTTACCGCCTCGCAGGAGGTTGGCATGGTTGTCGCTCCTTATGCATGATGATGGTCTGTTACCTGAATATTCAGCATAGCCTGTCTGATGCGTTATCAGACGGAAAGTAAATGAGGGGGTTTTACTGCACTAATAGTGCATTTTGTTGTATTAATTTCTATGTCTTTATTTTTTGTTTAATTTTAATTCAATTCATTGTTTTTTAAAAAAATTAATATTTTTAATTTTAAAATAAATAGATTTATTTTGGTTATTATTTGTTTTTATGTGTCTATTTTTATGGTTTTTGATTGATAAATCAAACGTAATGTTACTTTTTACAAAATCTGACGTTTTGCACCGGCGGTTTGTGTCTTTACGACCAAAAAAACACGCCGCGATGATACGGGCCTGATGCCTGTATTTCACTTTTCTCGTAAAGGTTAGCGATTTTTTGCCGTAGAAATAAACAATACCTGCGTTGATTACAGGGTTGAATATCGGTCAAAATGAGCGCTGGCGCGATAGTCAGAGAGTGGGAATGTTTTGGTGAGGGCAGTAGGTAGTGTTAACGCGTGATTTTTTGCAAAAAGCAGATTGTAAAACCTCGTTTGGCAAGATTGATGAATCCTTATTGCTGACCCCGCAGCAACGTGCTGCGTCACTGGCGTGTACGTTAGCTTCTCGCCCCGATCGAAGCCCGGTGTGGGTATTTGGTTACGGTTCGTTGATGTGGAACCCGGTATTTGACGCCGAAGAAGCGTGCGTTGCCACGCTCACCGGCTGGCATCGTACCTTTTGCCTGCGCCTGACTGCCGGGCGGGGCACGCACAGTCAGCCAGGAAGGATGCTGGGCTTAAAGCCGGGTGGTGAAACCACCGGGCTTGCCTACCGTTTGCCGGAGCGCTCATTGCAAGAGGAGCTTGAGCTATTATGGAAACGCGAAATGCTCACCGGCTGTTACCGCCCGTTATGGTGTGAATTACAACGTCATGACGGTGAGCCGCTGACCGCGTTGGTGTTTGTCACCAACCCTGAGCATCCGCTATTGGAAGCCGATACATGCGTGCATAGCATCGCGCCTCTCATCGCGCGTGCCAGCGGGCCGTTGGGCACCAATGCGCAATACCTGTTTGCTCTGGAGCAAGAGTTACAGCATTACGGTATGGCGGATGCCAGCCTGACCGAGCTGGCGCAGCGAGTGCGCGAATTGCAGCGTGGTTTTCCCGCCGAGCCTGCATAGCCTGAATGCCGTGACCGAATACCGTGAGAGAGATAAGCGGTTATCAAGACAGACAGATTATCAAGACAAATAGACCATCGCGGCAGTTCGGCCTCATCACCTATCGCGCTGCTTTGGCAGCGGCAATCGCCCGACGCGTTTAGCGCTGGCAGCCTGGGATATTCAATACCGTTGCTTAACGGTTCATCCCGAAGACCCTGTAGTTGTCTATATGGGTGTCTATATAGCTGTCTGCATAGTTGTCTATACCGCATCGCGGGCAGTGGTGATACCATGCTGCCAACGTATCACGTCCCGGCGTCGCCGTTCTGGTGACAGACAAGGCCTGCGCGAATGAATGCATTTTTCCAACCCTTATGGGGAGCGCTGTCTCGCCCCGGCCGTATGCTGGGCGCTATGGTATCGCTGTGTCTGACAGTGCTTGGCCTACTTTTTTTTACCTTTCTGCTGACGCATCTGGCACCGATTGATCCGGCGTTACCTGTTGCCGGTGAGCACGCCAGTGAATCAACCTATCAACAAACCCGCCAACAGCTTGGGTTGGACCACTCGCTGTGGTTGCAATTCTGGCATTATCTGAGCGCCTTGTTACACGGTGATTTCGGCACGGCGCGCACCACTGGGCAACCGGTGTTGCAAGATTTGCTGCGTACTTTTCCCGCCACCTTTGAATTGGCCAGCTGTGCCATCGTCATCGGGTTTATCGGTGGGATTACGCTTGCGTTGATTTCCGCGCTGAAACCCGGCGGCGTGCTCGATCACCTGATGCGTTTTATCGCCCTGATAGGTTATTCCGTGCCGGTGTTTTGGATAAGCCTGCTGTGTTTATGGCTATTTTACGCCCACTGGAACTGGTCTGCCGGGCCTGGACGATTGGATGATGTGTATCAATACAGTGCCGAGTGGCCAACGGGGTTCGTGCTGCTGGACAGTTGGCGCAGCGGCAATTCTGCCATGCTGCGTAATGCGTTGGCGCATTTATGGCTGCCTGCCGGCGTTTTAGGGTTAGTCGCGATGGCGGGCATTGCCCGTATGCTACGTACTGCCATTCTGGAAGAGTGCGGAAAGGAATATGTGATGCTGGCGCGCTCGCTGGGTGCCAGCCCTCTGCGGATATTGCTGTTTCACGTGTTGCCAAACATCCATGCGGTGATGATAACGGTGTTGATGCTCTCTTATGCCAGCCTGCTGGAGGGCGCCATATTAGTCGAAACGGTCTTTTCCTGGCCGGGTGTCGGCCGTTATCTGACAATGGCGCTGTTTGCTGCGGATATACCAGCGGTTCTCGGCGCAACCTTGTTGATTGGCATCTGTTTTATTGTGCTGAATACGCTGGCCGATGCGTTGATTTTATTGCTGGACCCCCGCACCCGATGAGATACCTGTCACCTTCTTATGCAACCCGTCCGGCGCGCCGCCGCTGGCAGCGGGTCATCAACAGCCTGAATATCTGTCTGCTGTTGCTGGCGCTGGTGGTGTCCGTGGCGCTGTTTGCGCCCTGGCTGGCTCCCTCAGACCCCTATGTTCAAAATGTGATGCAACGGCTGCATCCACCGAGCGCGTCACACTGGCTGGGCACCGATGGTTTTGGCCGCGATGTGCTCTCCAGAGTCATCTACGGCACGCGCCCGGCGCTGATGATGGTCGCGCTGATTCTGCTGATAACCATCCCGGTTGGCTTACTGGTGGGTATTGTCGCCGGTTATGTCGGCGGATGGACTGACCGGCTATTAATGCGCCTGACCGATATTGCGCTGGCGCTGCCTGGGCTTGTGATTGCATTAGCGCTGGTTGCGGTGATGGGGCCGGGAATATGGCACAGTGCGTTAGCGCTGGCGTTGACGGCCTGGCCGCAATTTGCACGGCAGGCGCGGGCTGAGGTGATGGCGTTACGCCGCAGCGATTTTCTGGCCGCCGCCCGCATGCAGGGCATCGATGGATGGCGGCTGATGTATGGACAGATGCTGCCGTTATGCCTGCCGGGGGCGTTAACTCGAGCGGCAATGACGCCGGGTAACATGATACTGGCATCGGCGGGTCTGGGTTTTCTTGGTGTCGGGGCTCCGCCGCCGATGGCCGAGTGGGGCGCGATGGTGTCAGAGGGCAGCAGCGTGATGTTTGAGCAGTGGTGGGTGGCGACGGTGCCTGGCGTGGCGATTTTCCTCACCAGCTTACTGTTTAACCTACTGGGCAACACATTGCGTGACCGACTGGACCCGCGTTATGACAGAAACTGAACCATTGCTGTTGGATATTGAACAACTGTGTATTGAGAGCGATGTGCCTGATGCCGCCCCGCTGGTTTCAGGCTTGTCGTTTACCATGCAGCGTGAGCGAGTCGCGTTGGTGGGGGAGTCCGGCGCGGGTAAGTCGTTGCTGGCCTGCGCGTTGATGGGGCTGTTACCGCCGAGCTGTCGTTTGCGTGCCGAGCGCTTGATGATTGCCGGACAAAATGTCATGGGATTGAGCGCCCGGCAGTGGCGGCAATTGCGCGCCCGGCGTATCGCCAATGGTGATGCAAGGCCCGAAGCAGGCGCTTAACCCGATGCGGACTCTCGGCTGGCAGTTAGAAGAGCCGCTACGATTGCATACCGCGCTGTCCCGACGTGAGCGACGTGAACGGGTGCAGGAGAGTTTGAATGCGGTGGGGCTGACCGGGCCGGGCGATGTGCTGCAAGCGTATCCGCACCAGATTTCCGGCGGCATGGCGCAGCGGGTGATGCTGGCAATGGCGATGATTACCCGCCCCGATTTACTCATTATCGATGAGCGCACGTTTGCGTTGGATCGAGAAACCCGCGTACAGGTGCTCTCGCTGTTGGATCATTTACTCCACAAGCATCGCATGGGGCTGTTGTTAATCAGTCACGATCTGCCGCTGGTCATGAACCATTGTTCGCGCATCGTGGTGATGAAAAATGGGCAACGCGTGGATGAGCTGCCCGCGTCGCAATTACCGCACGCCACGCATCCCTACACGCAGGCGTTATGGCAATCCCAACCGGGGTTGCACACGCGCGGAAAGCCGCTGGGGCCGAAACCGCAAGAGATGTTGTATGAATAACGTACTGGCTGTCACGGCACAGCATCTGTGTGTGGCGTATGGTGAGCACGGAAAACGCCACCCGATTATCCATGATGCCAGTTTTAGTCTGGCGCAAGGCGCATGTCTGGGCGTTGCTGGCGCATCCGGGAGCGGGAAATCATCGCTACTGTGGACGCTGGCGGGGCTGAATGCGTGCTGGTCAGGTGCGCTGACGTTGCTCGGGTGCCCTATTACACCGGGCCGTCCTTTTGCTGCGCCGCTGCGTTACCGGGTGCAAATGGTGTTTCAGGAGCCGTGCGCGTCACTGCATCCTCGTTACAGTGTGTATAAAACGCTGAGTGAACCGCTAAAGCGTCAAGGCGAGATGGATATCGACGGGCAGATAGGGCAACTTGCCGAGATGCTCGGGCTGCCGGTGTCGTTATTGGCGCGCTACCCGCATCAGTTATCTGGCGGGCAGTGCCAGCGGGTAGCGTTATTACGCGCTTTATTGCTGCGTCCGACATTGCTGTTGCTTGATGAGGCCACCTCGGCGCTGGATACATTAGGGCAGGCGCAGGTATTGAATGTGCTAAGTACGCTGCGTGAGCAAGAAGGGTTGACCATTATTCTGGTCAGCCATGATTGCCACGTCGTACAGCATATGTGCGATCAACTGCTCTGGCTGAAAAACGGGCGTTTACAGCCGGGGTGAGCAAACGTTTTCTTTGCCGTTATCTGCAATACCGCGTCCGCAACAGCGCGCGGCTAACGCATAGCACTACACCGTATTAGCACTACATCGTATTCAGGACGCCGTTGCAGGCGCATTGGCAGCAGTCAGGATAGACAGGACCACACAATGAGAAAGGCATGGTTGGCGCTTTGGCTGACAATCACATGGCTGACCGGCATACCCGCCAAAGCCGCAACGCCGGACAATACCCTGGTGGTCGCCATCTCTCTGAATGGCGTTCTCAGCTTTGATCCCGCCGAAAGCTTTGAGAGCGTCAGCAACAGCTGTCTGGATGCGCTTTATCAGGGGCTGGTAAAAGTCAATCGCACGCAACCGACGATGCTGGCCGCTGATTTGGCGTTGTCCTGGCATGAGGGGCACGAGCCAAATAGCCTGATTTTCAGCCTTGATCCGAATGCGGTGTTTGCCTCTGGCAATCCGGTGCTGGCGGATGATGTGGTTTACTCATTGCGCCGTGCGGTAACGCTCAATAAGACGCCGATTTTCATTCTCAATGAGCTGGGGTGGCGAGCGGAGAATATGGATGAGCAGGTGCGCAAAATTGACGATCATCGGGTCGTGCTCCGCTGGGCTGGCAACCTTGGCAGCGATCGGGTGCTGCATCTGTTATCTTCGTCCGTGGCGCGAATTGTGGACAGCAATTTGCTCAAGCAACACAGTCAGGACGGCGATTGGGCGAATGTCTGGCTGAAAACGCACTCGGCAGGCAGCGGTAGCTACCACATTCGGCACTATTACCCACAGCAGGCGCTCTTGCTGGAGCGTAATCCTTACGCGGCACACCCGCCCAGACTGCCTCAGGTTATCTTGAAAGATGTCGCAGACCCTGGCGTACGGCGTCTGCTATTGCTGCAAGGCGATGTGGATGTGGCCTACGATCTCGGTGCCGATCGGTTCAGCGCGCTGGAACAGCAGCCGGGCATCAATGTGAATGTGGCTGACGGCGCGAAAATTTATTACATGGGCTTCAATACGCGCGATAACGCGTCACCGTTTCTCGGTCATCCGGCGTTTTGGCAAGCGGCGCGCTGGCTGGTGGATTACGCAGCGATTGCCCATCGGTTGCTCAAACATCAATATCAGGTGCAGCAGAATTTTTTACCGCGCGGGTTTGACGGGGCGGCGAGAGATAAACCCTTCCATCTTGATGTCGCGCGGGCGAAGCGGATTTTATCGCAAGCCGGTATCGCCGCAGGTAGCCGGTTTACGTTACTGGTTGTCAATCAACCGCCGTATGTTGACATTGCGCAGGCGTTGCAAGGCAGTTTTGCCCTGGCGGATATTCATGTTGATGTACAGGCTGTGGTGGAAAGTGAATTGTGGACACGTATGCGCAGCGGCCGCTTTCAGGCGGTGCTGACTTACTGGGGCCCGGATTATATCGACCCCAATAGCAATGCGAGTGCGTTCGCTTACAGTGTACCGGGCGGGCCGAATACGCTGGCATCGCGCTTAGGTTGGCTGGCGCCCGCGCTCAGTCAACTGACCCGCAGCGCTTCAGCGGAGCGCGATCCCACGCAACGCCGCGAGTATTATTTACAGTTGCAGCAAGCGATACGAGAGAATTCGCCATTCGTTATCCTGTTGCAAGGAAAACGGCTGGTGGCGGTGCGCAATCATGTGCTCAATGTGCGCCAGGGCATTGAGAACTCGCTGCTCTACTTTGATGAAATTGAGAAATTTGATGAAATTGAGAAATTTGATGAAATTGAGAAAGCGGCCCCTTAAGCGGCGGCCGCCTGCTTACGGCTTATCGCCGTGGTTTATCGGCAGCGCTGAAAAAAAGCCGTTTTTTCAAGACAGGCCTGCGTCGCCACGGCACCGGTAATGCACAGCGCAATCGGTACGATAAAGTCGGCCTGAAGATGCGTAAACTCCATGATCAACACCAGGCTGGTCATGGGCATTTTCATCGATGCGGCTAAGAAAGCCGCTGCGCCAATTACCGCATAGGCACCCGGTTGGTTATGCGGGAATAACACCGACCATAGCGCACCGAATACCAGCGCCAGCAACGCGCCGTTAGCAAGGCCGGGTGTCAGTAATCCGCCTTGCGCACCGGAACGCAAACTACTCCACTGAATGAAGACTTTACCGACCAATACCATGATGGCCAACCCAACCGGCAACTGGCTGGTAAAGCTTAACTCTGCGGGCCCTTTACCGTTTCCGGCCAACGGCGGCAGGATGATGACCAGCAGGCCGAGCAGGGTGAAATTGAGCAGATTTGGTCAGAATAATACGTGAATGCCGGGGCGCATGTTGCCGCGCCTGACGCGTGATACGGACAAACAGGGTGGCGGCAACGCCAAATATTGGGCCGGTCAACAGGGCCCAGACCAGCAAATTGTCACTGACATCCAGCCGCATATTCAGGTGGTACTGGTATTCATTGCCTAATCCAAGACGCGCGATTAAGGCCGCCAGCGCACAGGTAAACAGGGCGGACAGAGTGGCTTTGAGGTGAAAACGCGCCAGCATCGCTTCAAGCACGAACAGCGCTGCGCCTAACGGCACATTGTACACCGCCGCGAGCCCACCTCCGGCGCCGCAGGCTATCAATAATCGGGTGTCTGGGGAGGAGAGGTTCAGCCAGTGCCCCAGACGGCTGGCGGCCAGTGCGCCGAGTTCACGCGGGGCGACTTCTCTTCCCAACGGCGACCCCAGCGCGACGGTAATGATTTGCAGCAAGGCATGAATGACCGTTTCGGCAACGGGCATCAGCGGTTTTTCCGCCTGAAGCGCGGCAGCGATACCGATCAATTTTCTCCCATAACGGTACAACGCATACCAGCCCAGTCCCGCTATCAGCCCCGCCCCCAACAGCGCCAGAACGCGGCGTAGTGGCGGGGCCTGCGTGACACCTTGCAGAAAACTTTCATCGCTGATGACCTTGTCCAGACTATAGCCGTACGCCAGATGCTGCACTTTGTGTAACAAGAGCGCCAATAGCATACCGCCAAGGCCGGACAGGACGCCGGTGAGCACCAGCGCCGCCATCATGCGTAACACGTTCACCAGGCGTGAACGCGGGGATATCATGACATCAGACATAAACACTTGCCCCGAAGAGAAAACATGGTCAATCCCCCGCCGGTAAAACAATCAATAACCGCAAAGGGGAGACGGCCATGTTACTGACGCGACTTCAACCGGGCGTCTCTGCACTGCAATGAGAGCGAAATACATGAGAGCGGAAGAAATACGCGCAGAATAAAGGCTATCGGCCCGCAGGACGAGTATGACGCTACGGGCCCCTGCGGGGTTCACACGGTGATGCAACGGCGTGGCGCTGGGCGTGGAAGAAAGCATGCGCCCCTGGCAGCGGGGCGCATGGCGTGTATTAACGAAAGACATGCAGAGCTTGCTCGAGCCGGTGTGCCTGCTGTTTGAGTTGATCGGAAGCCAAGGCGCAGGTGTTAACCTGGGTGGCATTTTGCTGGGTAATTTGCTCCAGTTCTTCCACGGCGCGGCCGATTTCCGAGAGCCCGACCGTCTGCTCTTTGGTTGAATCGGCAATGTGGGCGATTAACTGGCTAACGCTGTTTACCCGAGAGACGATATCCTGAGTGCTTTCGCCCGCCTCCCGAACGTGGCTGGAGCCGTAGCGAACTTGCGCCACGCTTGCTTCAATCAACTGTTTGATTTCACCGGCTGCGCTGGCGCTGCGTTGCGCCAGATTACGCACTTCGCCCGCGACGACGGCAAAACCTTTCCCTTGCTCACCGGCGCGCGCGGCTTCTACGGCGGCATTCAAGGCCAGAATATTGGTCTGAAAGGCGATGTTATCGATAATCGAGGTAATACCGGCGATTTTCTCCGAGCTGGCGACAATGCTGTCCATGGTTTTTTCCATCTCATGGATGACTTTACCGCCGCTGGTGGCGGCATTGCTGGCGGTTGCCGCTTGCTGGCTGGCTTCACGGGTGGTTGCGGTGTTGGTCTGTACGGTGGTGTTAATTTCGTTCATGGCCGCAGCGGTTTGCTGTACGTTGGCGGCGGTACGTTCGGCATGGCTATTCATATCCTCACTGCCGTGGGCCAGTTCGTCGCTGGCAGAGCGAATACTCAAAACCTGCATGCTGATATCATCCACCAACCAGCGGAACATTAACCCTAACTGGCCAATAGAGCGTTGAATCGCGCCAATTTCATCCGCTCTATCTTCATAGTGGATGGTGTTAGTGTTACCGGTGGCGATATCCAGCGCCTGCTGCCTGACGCGCTCAATCGGGTTGATTAATTGCCACTCTAATAACACATCAAGCACCAGCATCATCGCCGTCATAAAGACGCTGGAGATATAGAAATCCGAGTCAAAATTACTATGAATTGCCCAGAAGGTGACATAGCTGATAAGGGCCGCCAGCGCCATAATACCGCGCAACCGCCAGCGCATGGAGATCAGGCGAAAACGAGAAAAAATACCGCTCAGACCGCGTTTAAACAGTACCCCTTTGTGCAGTTTGATTTTACCGCGAGTATCTTCGCGCATGGTTTGATACAGCTTTTCCGCCGCTTCAACTTCCTGTCGCGCCGGTTGTGTACGTACAGACATATACCCGGTCGTGCGCCCCTGTCGCACAATCGGTACGGCGTTGGCGCGCACCCAATAGTGATCGCCATTCTTGCGCCGGTTTTTGACCAGCGCAGTCCAGGGTTCCTGATGTTTGAGCGTCTCCCACATATCGCGAAATGCTTCAACGGGCATGTCTGGATGACGAACAAAATTATGCGGCTGGCCTTCTATCTCTTCCGGGTCAAACCCACTGACCTCAATAAATGCATCGTTCGCGTACACAATATGGCTATTCACATCAGTAACTGACATGAGTGTCGCGTCCTTGTCGAAAATATATTCACGCTGTGTGACTGGCTGGTTATTGCGCATTTCAAGTCCTCTTAAAGATTATTTTTAGTCTGGACATCAGGTATCGCGATGAAAAAAACAAACAAACAACACAGTCGTTATTCGCCATCGATACGTGGCGAAAACAGCAACCTAACCTGTGTTTACGACCTCCTCGTTATTGGCAGAACAGTTTGGCGGGTAACGCCGATGGCGTTGAGCGGCTATCTCGCCTGTAACAGCGATTGTTATGCGTAAAATCGCCTTCAACACCCGCAGTGATTTGCCCAGGCAAGTGATAAGTCCCGCTTTTATATTGTGGTTATTTTAAATCTAGCACTTGTGCGGAGAATTTCATTTTCAAATCAAAATAACCTTTTAGAATCACAATTAATTAATTTTAATTTAACAAAAGTTAAACAAAAATCCTGGCGAGGCCGTGACGGGCGTCACTTAAGGATGGCGTTATCATTGGAGCGACAAGAAAACGCCTGCGCGGTAACGCGCGCAGGCAGAAAGTTGCGTAGCGCTAAAGGGGGAGGCGGTTAGCCCGATGTTTGGCGGCGTTTGGCGCGATACATGGCAGTATCAGCCTGACGAATCAACTCGTGGGCATTGAGTGGCACACCTTTGGGCAAAATGGCACGGCCAATGCTTGCGGATAACGAGATGGTTTGGTTACGGATAGTCACGGGTTTCTCAATGCGTTCTTTCAGTTTCTGCGTGATGACCCGTATTTCACTGATTAAATTGCGCTGCTCGTGAATAATCATCAAAAACTCATCGCCGGATAAACGGCCGATAAAGTCATATGAGCGGGTATGTTTGCGTAACAGACGGGCGAAAGTTTTAATCACTCTGTCGCCGAAGTCGTGACCGAACCGATCGTTATAGCTTTTAAAGTTATTGATATCAAAAAACAATAATGCCAATGCGCCGCGTCGTTTCTTACTGGCCTGACGATTAAGGTAACTGATCACCGCCCGTCGATTAGGTAAACCGGTCAGGTGGTCATGATTGGCTTCAAACGCCAACTGATCGCGCAAGACCGTCAGGTGGGTGATATCGGTTGAAAGAATATAGGTGCCTAATTCTGGCGAGGTCGCTGGCACCAGTTCTGTATGAAAGGTGATGGGATTGTCATCTGGAATATCCAGCACATGCTCGAATGACAGCGCCTGATGATTTTGCCGCGACTCTTCAAGTTTTGGCATAAACAAGCCCAGTTCCTGAGGGCGAAACAGCTCATGAATATCACGATCAAATGGCCTGTCGTGGCCGGTTAACGTCTCCAGCAGGTTGCGCAGATGACGATTGGCAAATGACAATTGGTTATCTGGCGTAATGCAGGAAATCATGGCGGGAATATTGTCAGTAATATCCTGAATAAACTGATTGCGCTGGCGCAGTTCTGAGGTGCGTTGTTCTACCCGCGTTTCCAGTTCCTGGCTTAAATCCAGCAGCGTTTTCTCGGTGGCCTTTTGCTGGCTGAGATCGGTTAACGCCAGCAGCAGCCCGAATTTGCTGCCATCGGGCTGGAACAGTACCGATATAGAAACCTGAGCCCATAAATCGCTGCCATCCGCGCGAACGTAACGCCGCAACTGCGTGCTCTCCTGTAGATTGTTCTCTATCAGTAGGCGGTGATCATGGAGCAGGGTGGGCAGATCATCAGGATGGACTATTTTTTCCGCCGGCAGCGCTAATAACGTGGCCTCATCGTAGCCAAGCATGTCACAAAATGCCGGGTTGAACTTGAGCGGCCGCCGGTCAGGGGCGACCAGCGCCAGCCCGATTGCTGCCCGTGAAAAAATTTGCTGATTGATACAATCCGACTGATAAAGCTGCTCCTGTGCGATGGCCTCGCGTGCCTGCATCTCCACTTTGTGCAGCCCCGTTTGCACGATAAAAGCCAGGTCACTGAGCTGTTGCAGCTCTTCTGCATCAAAATCTCGCGGTTTGTCATGATACAGACACAGTGCCCCCAGCGGCGTGCCACGGGTTGAACGTAACGGGTAGCTGGCGTGAAATCGTATGGCTTCGGGGCCTTGCACCAGTGGATTACTGGCGAAACGCAAATCGCGGTGGGTGTCAGGCACGATGAGCGGAGCATTGGCCGTCACGGTATGAATACAAAAAGAAAACTCGATAGCCGGTTCCTTGAGCGGAAAATTGGCACGGGACAAAAACCATTGCCGCTCGTGATTCACCAGTGAAATCACCACACTATTGACCTGAAAGAACCGGCGGGTAATACGCGTCAACCGGGTCATTTCCTCGGCCGGTTGAGCATCAAAAATGGCCAGCATACGCTCGAGGATCTGTTGCTGGTTTTCGGTATCACGATGGCATGAGGGAATCATGATGAAGCCTTACTGGTAATAGTGATTGGCGGGTGCGCAAACATGCCCAGCCCAATGTGCTGCCATCCCGTAACTGGCTGAAACCCTTCTCCGATATTATTCAAAGACAGTTATCGGTAAGCGACACCTCATCACGTTATTTTTTTTAATAAATTGTGGGGTGGATCACCGAAATCTGTGACGTGTCGCGCAATTTCTGCGCAAATTATCCATCCTTTATCACTGATATCGGCGTGGCAGTGCGCCGGAGATAGCCTCCGGCGCGCCGGTTTGAGGGCCCAGATCAGGGGCGTTGGTAAACGCAGCGGCCCTTCACATAAGTGGCGCTGATGTTTCTGTCATCACCTTGCATCATCAATGCGAACAGGCGATCATCCAGCGTGGCGGCGTGCTGCTGGCGCAAGTGCTGTAGCGGGGTGGCCGCCCAGTCCAGCACCACAAAATCTGCGGCTTTCCCCGGCAGGAAATTGCCCAACTGTTCATCCAGTGATAATGCGCTCGCGCCGCCCAATGTAGCCTGGTAAAACCCCTCGCGAGCCGAGAGTTTTTCTCCCTGTAGCTGTTGTACTTTGTAGCCATCGTTTAGGGTTTGTAGCAGTGACAGGCTGGTGCCCGCGCCCACATCGGTGCCGATACCTATGCGTATTCCCGCCTGCTTCAGCGCGTGTAACCGGAACAGGCCGCTCCCCAAAAACAGGTTCGAGCAGGGGCAAAATGCGACGGCAGACTGGCTTGTTGCCAGCAGCCCGACTTCATCTGCGTGCAGATGAATGGCATGGGCAAACACGGAGCGGCGTCCCGTCAGGCCGTGATGGTGATAGACATCAAGATAGTGGCGATGTTCGGGAAACAGCGATTGCACCCAGGCGATTTCGTCCTTGTTTTCTGCCAGATGTGTATGCAAATACACATCTGGGTGCTCTTGCAGCAATTTCCCCGCCAGCGCCAGTTGCGCACGACTGGATGTGGCGGCAAAGCGTGGGGTGACGGCGTAATGCAGCCGCCCGCGCCGGTGCCATTTTTCAATCAAGGCTTTCGATTGCGCGTAGCTCTGCGCGGGGGTATCGCATAGGTCATGCGGCGCATGGCTATCCATCATCACTTTTCCGGCGATTAAGCACATATCCAGCGTTTGCGCCGCCTGGAACAGCGCATCAACCGATTGGGGATGTACGGTGGCGAACACCAGCGCGGTGGTGGTGCCATGGCGCAGCAGTTGTTGCAAGAAAAAGTCGGCGCGTTCGCGGGCGTAGCGCGCATCGGCGAATTTACGCTCGGTGGGGAAGGTGTAGGTATTTAGCCAGGATAACAGCTGCTCGCCATATGACGCTATCATCTCCATTTGCGGGAAATGGACGTGTGTGTCGATAAAACCCGGCATCAGCAAGCGTCCGCGATAGTCAATGATCTCCAGCGAGGCGAGATCGTTGGCATCGAGCTGGTGGTAGGGCAGGGCGTGTTCAATGTAACCGTCACAGACAATCAACACACCATCGTCAATAAACTGGGTGGCCTGTGGGTCATTGAGTGGGTCAGCCGTAAAGTGCAACACGCTGGCGCGATACGCCTGACGTGAGGCGGTGCGAATAGAGTGTGGGAGGGCGTCCATTACTATCTCCTGAGTCCGTTAACATCAAAACGAGAACAATACGTCAAGTCACGTCACGTCTGATTTTTGAGAGCGCCCGAATTCTGTGCTCTCGTCACGGCAGGATTCATTCCCTTGCAAGAGCGTCAACGTCAACGCCAGCGCAAGTGACTGAAAATCAGCAAAAGCGTCCTGATACTAAAATCTACCGGCGGCCAACGTCAATAAGAGGTTTTTCTTATCGCATGCTCAGTAGTGGTAAAACACTTTTTGTGTATATCCCGCCGTGTTCATGGCATAAAAAACCCCGCCTGGCGGCGGGGAAAGACGGTCAGAGAAAGTCAAAACAACACGTCAAGCGGAGTGGGCGTCGGTTATGGGCGGCGTTCGCTTTCAACCGGTTCGGTTTTACCCGGCACCATGATGGAGCGGGTAATCGCTTCCATGGTGACGAAGGTATGGCCGCAGTTTACGTTAGTGCACTGATGGTAGCGCTCCTTGGTGTTCTCCGATAAATAACGGCTGGAACGAGCGTGAGCGGCATGACGGCACAGAGGACAATGCATCATTTTTGAAATCACCTTATGTGTACGAGTTAGTGAAACGTCTTACACATATACTACACTTAAAATTCGAATTTGCAAACTCAATGTTCGAAAAAGGAGTCCTAGAACATTGAGTTATTGTTTGGCTGGTTGTGCATCGACAGTGCTATAAACAATATCGTACTCAAGATTTAGCATGGAAACCTCCAGTTCGACGCTAGTCACAAAGCCATTGCCGGAGATAGTGTGAGTGAGCCGCTTGATGATCCAGGGTTGTGCATCAATAACGTACTTAAAGCCTTTTACATTCACTAGCGCTCCTGGTTTGAGGTTTTCCATGCCTTTAGCCAGCATCAGTGAAAATGTTGCGGTATTACGCTGGGTTTCGCGCCAGCGCCCTAATGCAGCCTGCGTCGCCTCGTCTTTTGAGGCATAAACCGTTTGCAGCGTTTGTAAACTCTCTTTGTCTCCGGCCAGATAATCTGTCGGTAAGGGGAGGGTCGGTTGGCTGCTGGAGCGAGCATCGGGATGTTGCGATGCCGTAGAGGGCTGTGAAGATCGTTTACGACTGATCTTCACAGAATGTGTTTTTGCTTCTTTACTGTCATGCCAATTGGCAGACACCGCCGTGTTAGCGATGCGGTCAGCAATACTAAAACTGTGTGAATCACCATCGCGACGCTCAATGAGGTAGGTCGAGACCTTTTTACCGTCAGCCGTGGTGCCGCTACCCGCTACATACAGGCGTAGGGTCGCGTCTTTAATCGCGACGGTTCCGCCATATTTCTTTGCCAGCCGACATAAAAACGAAAGATCGGACTCTTTTGACTGATCTTCATGCGTAATTTTTGTTTTGGCGAGTGGCTCTTCCAGCGATGGTATCAGGCTATAGCGCTCCGCAATGGTACGCGCGATATCCCCTAATGTGGTTTCATCATACCAACCATCGCGCGGAGTATTAAAATCGCCCCGGAAATTGACGCTACGCGCGGTGAGGCTAATACGGTCTGGTGCGCCGCTGTGCGTTACCTGGTCAACGATAAAGGTTCCTTTATCCACCAGTGTTTTCCCTTTCCAGCCGATTTTAATCGCTATTTTTTCGCCTCGCGCAGGCATGATCACTTTGTTATCGCTGTCATCGATTTCCAGCGATAATTGATCTGATTCGAATCCCATTTCGTCGTGCAGCGATAGCGAGATTAACCGCTGACTAAGGTTACGGGACGGTTGGATACGTCCACCCTCAAGATCGCTTGACAGCGTAATAAGGAAATCGGGTGCGAACTGTTCAGCAATACCGACACGATTATTCACTATCATGAAAATGCTCCGGTAATAGCAGACTTAGCGGAGGAAAGCGCGGGCGCTATTTTCTGATCGTAAAGATCATTGGCCTGCTGGTATAAATCGCTCGCCTGATCGGCCAGATCGCCAAACATGGCGATAAGCGACTCGTCAACGCGTGTCAGGGTAATGGTAAATTCAATACGTCTGGCGGCACCGTTCGAAAAGAACTCGGTATTGGTATGTTGTAGGCTTTCGACAATATACATGCCATAAATCATTCCGCTGCCTTCAATTAAAGGCCATGCCCGTCCGGTTCCGGCCATCATTTCGAAAGCATTAAGTGATAATTTGCTGAGTTTTCCATTCACTTCCGGGCATAGAAGACCATTTAAGGTTATAGTTTCCATACCCTTTCCTAAATACTGCTGAGATGGTCGCAATCCAACACGGCTATTATTGGCCCAGCGATAATTTACCTGGCGGCTAAGTGTGCCGTAAGGCATCGTTTTTAATTGAAAAACAAATAATCCAAGTGCAAGCATCATAGTAATTACTCCTCAATAAGCACAGAAGGATGTCATCTGGTTTAAATGACGATCATTTTTTTGACGAGAGCTTTCATTTAATGTTTCTAATATTTTTTCTCTCAATTGATCAACTTGGGTTCCTTCTGGCATTGTAATGTAGACATTGTTATTAGTAACACTGTTGTCAATATAGTTGCTATTTTCCCTCGTTATCAGAGAACGATAGCTTTCTTGATCAATGTTCCCTGGTAAGTCAATATTTATGTCGTCATGTGAATTTTCCAAAGGTGTTATGGGTTTATTTCCTCCAATAAGTAAGTTTTTTTCTCCGATAGATGAGGGAATTGATATCGGTGCTACTTCTAGAGTGTTGTTTTTTATTTCACTTCTTACCTTTCTTAAGTTCTCTGATGTCTCTTTTATTAATGAGTTATCATTGTCTATTTTTTCTGTTTTTCTTAATTTATTCATACCCTCATCAAGAGATTTTGTTTTATATAATTCTGTTCTGATTTTTTTGAAAATATCCTTGTTATCTGATTTTTCTTTTTTGTTTGTTAAATCACTATGGGGGTTATTTTTAACATCTAACAATCCCGCTTTATTGAGCGGTAACGTTCCAAAGTCAATCGGAGATTTTATTTTTTCAATGGCCTCTTTTTGTATGTTTTCAGCCGATTTTTCAATGCCTTCCTGATGCTTATCTAAATATTCATTAGCAGATAATTCATACATTTCATTTCCGAAAAGATAATTGTTCGATAAGAATTTTTTCTGTTCGGGATGTTCTTCATAATAGTCGTAGGCTATTTCTCCATAATATGATAAAAACTCACCAATAATGGGTACTTTCTTAGAGTAATTTTTAAGTAGTGACCTCACAGAGCCTGATGTTTCGCCTTTTAAGAATGGATTGTTATATAAGCTATTTTTCTCGGCTTTTGGTAATAATGGTTTTTTAGCTCTTAATTTTTTTTCTTTTTTGTTTTTTTCTCTATTAGGTTTATTTTTATTTGGATTTTTTTTGCTTCTTGGTTCAGGAGTATTTTTATCCTGTTCATTGATATCATCACTCTCTTCTGAAGAGTGATTAAGTGCTTTAGATAACGTGTTTACGTCATCGGTACTATCATCATCAGATTTTTCTTGATCATCCTCTGACTCCGATTGTAGAAGAGATGTTGTGGCTTTAAATTTATCATTAGCATATTGTACACCAGTACGAAGTTTTTTCTCGGCCTTCTGATATAGGTCAACCTGTAAGCTTTCCATACTTGATTTTAAATCACTAATATCACCTGCGAGATTATCTTTCATTGTCTTATGAGAGTCATCCAGATTCCCATCTGATTTATCAATGATAGTTTTTAATTTCGCAGTTTTACCATCTTGATAATCTTTAATTAATGCATTAACATTATCTTTTTGATCTTCTCCGAAAATAGATCTAATATAATTATCTCTGTCTTTTTTTTCTATTTTCCCTTTTTCAAATGCATCATTAATTTCACCAATTGTATTCATTGGGGATTTTAAAGAGCCATGCGAGTTTTTAGGGCTTACGTTTAATTTTTTAAGTGCTGTCTTTGCCTGGTTGCCTTGCTGGCTAAGAGAGTGAATGATAGATTTCGCTGTTTTTTCAGCGTCATCACCTGTTATATTATTGTTGGCCAGAGAACCAAGTAATAGACTTGTACCTTCAAAGCTTACTCCTGCCTTATGTGCATCAGGTGAAATCTTCTCCATATTCTTGTTGAAGTCATCAAAATCAATATCGGTTTCCTGTATAATTGAATTCGAAATGTCACCAATATGAGGATATTGTTTGTTGTCTAATTTAAAGTTCTTTTTTAGGTTTAACAGCATTTCTGCTGTCTCTTTAACTGGTTTTTGATTCACCTGAGACATTATTACAGCAGGGGGGGTGAGTGCTAGAACAGCCTCGGCATTAGGCCCCATGCTCGCGATGGTTTCTTGAGCTTGAACTGCTTGGGTGTTATTAAGTTCAGTCTTATCTGCAAGTGATCTTGCTTGAGCCTGAAGAGCTTTAGCAACGTCATCATCTGGTTTTAAATGTAGCAAGGCACGAAGTTTTCCATTTTCCTCAGAAAACTCATATCCTGGCTCCATAAATTTTTTGACTTTTTCAATGGATTTTTTAGCAACCTCAACTGGATCCATATCGGTTACATAGTCATTAATTTTTTCTCTTATTTTCTCTGTTATTCCTGGCTCCTCTTTTTCAGGTGCAGGATTGGAGTCTTTATCTTTTCCATTTTTTTTATTCGCACCTTTTTTTTTATTTCTACCTTTTCTTTTATTGCTAGCTGAATACCTGGTTGGTGATTCATCAGTAACCCCTCCTAGGAGGGATTGTTCTGTATTGCTTTCAGTGTCAGCGGTTGTGGTTTTGTTATTTTTTGGGGTAGGTGCAGATTGGCTGGCTTTGCTTGATGGATGACCGCCTGTATTACGCGGCCGGCTGTTTCTAAAAATTTTTTTAGACATTGATTTGTCCACTTCTTTCTAATGCCTTGGCGCGCCAGCGAACGAGCTCTGCCAGGCTCATGGGATAAAGTTCTGAGGGCGGCCAGTGGAAAATCACGGCGATGTCCGCCATCAGATCGTCAACGGTGAGTCTCCTTGGCAGCGTTACCGCGCCGAGCTCGGAGTCAAAAAACCAATCACCTTACCGGCAAACAGCAGCAGATCTGACAGATCCAGTGCAGTAACATCCGCCTCGGTAAGGGAAGGGTAGGTCATACGGGGTAATAATTTTATTAGGGCATCAACATCAGCATTAGTAAGATCTGCCAGAGCGATACCACGTAATGTACCTGCTGTCGGTTTAATCACGCTGATGGTTTCTATCAGCGTTTCTCCGCGTTTGATAGGGGTACTAAGTGTAATAACGTGTTCTTGTCCCGTCATTGCTACCGTCATAATAAAAACTCCGTGTTGATTTAGTGAAACTAGCCAGCCTGAGCTGGCCAGAAAAGGTGTTACAGCTAAGTTAATTACAACCCGATATTGCGGCGATGCTGTGCCAGACGGTCAACGCCGTTGACTTTCTCAATCATGTTGATGGTGTCGATTTCAATCATCTCGACGCCGTCAATGATCAATTTGTAGTACGTACATTGAGTGGAGATTTTCACTTCACTCTCTTCACCTTGTTTGGATTCGCCACTGTCGATAGATTTGTGACGACCACGCAGTACGATTTCAACGGCAGTGACATCACCGGTGTCATCGCGCTGGTAAGAACCGGCAAAACGCAGCGGAACCGCATCAGCACCCGGCAGGGCATACTGGCTCCAAAAGGTGGTATCCGGCAGGCCGCCCATGCTCCAGTCCATTACCAGAGCATCATTGTCCAGACCGAAGTCCACCGGTGCGGCACCATTCATACCGCCGCCACGGTAGTTTTCCAGTTTGCGGGTCAGTTTCGGCAGGGTGACAGAGTGCACCTGGCCCATGTAGCTCATACCGTCGTTAAACAGGTTGAGGTATTTAAGTTTGCGTGGCAGTGCCATGAGTCAGTCGCTCCTTAGCTTTTAACGGATGCAGCCAGGTTCACCAGATACTTGTCGGTGATGCGCTGACGCAGCGTGAGGTTTTCCAGTGGCGGCACCGGGGTATATTCGTAATCGATATACAGTTTGCCGGCCTTCAGCGTCTCTTTATCGTTGGCGCTTTCATCGAACCAGCAATCGGCATCGATGATGTAGCCGTTGGATTTCAGTTCGCGGAATTTGGCTTTAATGCCTTCAACGATGTCGCGGATAAGCGTTGCGCTTACCGGTTTGTCCACGGCCCACATATGGGCTTCGGCCATGGTGTCGGCCAGTACCTGAGCGGTACGGGTGTAGTTTTCAAACAAAAACAGCGGGTCGCCAGAACAGGTGCGGTTGCCCCAGAAACGGAAGCCGTCTTTGCGCACCAGCGTGGTGACGCCTGCTTCGTTGAGCAAGTCAGCGTCGCTACCGATGGTTTGCAGATCCCAGTACACGCTGGCAGATATGCCGGTGACACCGTTCACGCCGACGTTGGACAGGGTTTTATGCCAGCCGGTTTCCTGGTCGATTTTGGCGCGCAGGCCCAGCGCACGTGCGGTTGCATACGCGGTGTTGCTGGTGTTAGTGGCGGTATCCCAGGCGATAAAGTCAGGCCAGACCACCATCAGTTCGCGCTGGCTGAAGTTGCCGCGATATTTGATGGCATCAGACTGAGTTTTGCAGCCATACGCACTGATGTAGCCAAATGCACGCAGTGACTGGCAGATGGAAGCCAGCGCGGTCGCAACCGGCAGGGAGTCCAGACCCGGTACGCCCAGAATTCGGGGCTTCACGCCTGTTACTGCCTGTGCATCCAACAGCGCTTTCAGACCGGTATACTTACCGTTAGCATCGGCACCGCCAATGATGTTGGATACGGTTTCTGCTTCGTTAGCGCCAGTGGCGACACGCACAACGACCGTCACCGGTTTGGTTTGATCGCCGATAGCTTGCAGTGCAGCGGCCAGCGTACCGGTTTTGCCAGCTTTACCAACGGCTGCCAGCACATCGGTTACCAGCACTGGCGTGTTGAGTGGAAAGGTCGCGGCGTCAGCGTCTGGTGCGGTGCAAACCATACCGACGATAGCCGTTGATACTGTTGAAATGACGCGGGTTCCGTCGTTGATTTCGACGACCTGCGTACCGTGATGATAGTCACTCATCAAGAATGTCTCCTGTTGTGGGGTGCGAGTCATAGTGCCTTGTCGCGTGACGGAAGGCATGCGAATGGGGTTTGCTATCCGATGGCACAACAGCGCTCAATAAGAAATTTTTTAATTTTAAATAAAAACAAAGAGTTATTTTTTATTGCGGGGGTTGCAGGGGCTGTTCTGATAAAAAAACGGATGCCGTGCATCAGGCAACGGCATCCGTGGTGAGGAGGCAGGAGGGGGTATCAGGCCGGCATGATGGGCCAGTCGATATTCGGCGCGCTTGAGACATCAATGCGGTTAAGCAGAACCCGATAGGTTTTCCAGGCTTTCAGTGCAGCGGTTTCTTGCTCGGTGGCGATATTAAGATCGACCGCATCCTGTAATACGGCAAGTTGCAATTGCGCACGGGCAAGGGACTCGCTCTTCTGCGCACTGGCGGTTTTCACCTGTAACGCCTGAACGGCTTTGGCGTCAGTTTGCCATGCCGAGTCTTGCCAGACATCGCACTCGGTTTGTGGCACTAACAGGGTCAGGTTATCCGCTAAATCACCGAGTTGCGTAATCGTCACCGCCTGACGTGTTTGTTTGTCGTAAGCGGTGCGGCCCCGGTAATCGACCATGGTGCTCCAGCTCAGGCCATCCTGACTGCGCACGATAGCCTGCTCCGGTGCGGCGTCCGATGGGGCATCGGCAAAACTGTGCGCCGGAATACCGACACCGTCCATCAGGTATTCACGGCTACTGCCGATATATTCGCGCGTTTGCGGGTCAATGTGATAAACCTGAAAATAACCCGCATGGGTACTCAGGCCCTGTTCATTAAGTTCGGTGGTATTCCCATCTGAGATCAACATCATTAACCTGCCTTAACGATATAGCTAAAGGCGACATTGCGTGGGCGGGTAGCGCCCCAATAGGCTGGGCCAGCCTGTCGTTCATTGTTTGATGCCGCAATCCAAAATATTGCGCGAGATGCTGTATCAGGGGCATCAACATTGCATTCGGCGATGTTGCCGATACCGTGTACACAAGGATAAGCATTATTATCACCGGTGATATGTGTTCCGGATTGAGAGGATACAATTTCTCGTTTTGCGTCTACACCTCGCCCATCATCCCAGCCACGAATAAACTCACCGCGTAAATCAGGCAAATTCCCCGCAGGGTAAAGTTTCGCCAACTGTAGATATTTTGCAGTATCGAATGTTTGGCCATTACATTTCAGCCAACCTTCCGGCGCTTCGGCCAGCGGCCAGGGTTGTGGAATGCCGATAAGATCTTTCAAACCGTCCGTTGGGGTTGCCGGTGTTGGTGTCGCTTGGCTATCATCCTGACATTTGCAGCAGGCAAGTGATACGGTGCCAATATGGATGTGGTTATCTTTATACAGGCTCTCTTTACCAAGCGTTAAATTGAGCGAGCGAGGGGAGTGATATTTTTTCATATATTCTCTCTTGGTTAATTAACCCCGAATTGGGGATATTTTGTCTCGCTATTCTTTCGTGAAATGACACCTGATTCATTAAGCGAATGTTGTATCAGGCATCAGCGGGGTTGAATCACCAGGGCATAAAATAAAAACTTCTTTGCAGAGAAAATAGTGAGGCTGGTTATTCGCGCCTCGCCGGAAAATATTTATAAATGGTCTTGTCCGAGACGCCAATAATATTGGCAACCTGCCAGCGAGTGGCACCATTATCGAGTAGCGTTTTCGCCTGTTCCAGGGTATCTGGCGTCATAATGCGTCGTCTGCCGCCGATGCGTCCTGCTGCCCGCGCGGCGGCGAGCCCGGCACGGGTGCGCTCGACAATCAGCTCACGCTCCATTTCTGCCAGCGCGCTCATGACATGGAAAAAGAAGCGCCCAGCCGGTGTCGAGGTATCGATGGCATCCGTGAGGCTGCGAAAATGAATGCCTCGGGCTTGCAAGTCCGACACCATGGTTATCAAATCACGCACGCTGCGTCCGAGCCGGTCTAGCTTCCAGACGATTAACGTATCTCCGGGTTTGAGCCTGCGCATGGCCCGTTTAAGGCCAGGGCGACGCGCGTGCTTGCCGCTGGCCTGATCTTCAAAAATCAGCTCACAATTTGCACTGATTAACGCATTTTTCTGTAATTCCGTGTTCTGATCGCTGGTGGAAACCCTGGCATAACCGATCAACATGCTCTAACCCTATGAAAAAGCTGATTGTATTTCCCAACGCTGTTTCTCGCAAACCTGGGTTTGAGCGATGTGTTGCATCCCGGGGATTTAGCCGGTATCCCGCTGCCCTGGCCGCAGGCTGCCCCTCCCGCCGGTTGGTTGAAATGTAACGGCCAGGCGTTTGATAAAACCCTTTATCCGAAATTAGCGCAGGCCTATCCTGCCGGCGTGCTGCCTGACCTGCGAGGAGAATTTATTCGTGGCTGGGATGATGGGCGAGGAGTGGATAGCGGGAGAAGCGTATTATCCGCGCAAAAAGCGACTCATTTGCGTACCGCAATGATGGATTACAATGGTTCTGATACACATGGCTCAAGTGTTTTTATTGGTATGCCATTTTCCGAACCAGACAGTATAACTACGGGTTTTTTTCCCAGTAATAGTAAGTGTTATGCGCCCAACGCTTTAGATATAACAACAACGGTATCTGTCGATAATGGTGTTTCTGGCACCTCTAACAATCTGGTCTTTAACAGCGACAGACCTAACTGGATTAGTGTTCGCCCCCGCAATATCGCTTTTAGCTACATCGTAAGGGCTGCCTGAGTTCTCCGGTGCGTTGAGGTTGTAACGCATAGCGTTCGCTTGTCTGGCGTATTTACCCCCATACACCATGAACGCACTTCATCGTGTATGGGGTCTTGGTGCAAGCGACGTGATATTTTTAGGCACCATCGCTATAGTAGCGGCTGATTGTCCCACGCAGGAGAGACATGATGCTTCCAGAAGAAAAAGCCCTGTTTATGAACGAGATGGGTGATGTCATACCGCTGAAACCGTCCTCTACGGTGAGGCACCTGAAACCCGCCACGTCAACGCTTCACCTGCATCGAGCCGCAGAGGTGGAACCAGATAATTTTCTGATCACCGGATTTCTCGATCTGTTTTCATGCGATACCCCGCTGGAATTCAAGCGAGAGGGGGTGCAACAAGGCGTGGTGGATAAACTGCGCCAGGGGAAATACACGCTGGATGCCAGCCTCAATGTGTTGCGTAAACCGGTTGCGGATTGCCGGCAATTGCTGTTTGCATTTATATGCCTGGCACAGCGTGACAGTTTACGTAATCTTTTGATTATTCATGGTAAAGGCAGGAACGATAAGTCGCATGCCAATGTCGTGCGTAACTATCTGTTTCGCTGGCTGCAACAGTTTGATGCGGTGCAAGCCTTCTGCGTCGCACAGCCGTTTCACGGCGGTGCTGGTGCGTGTTATGTCTCGCTACGAAAATCAGAGCAGGCAAAACGTGAAAATCGCGAGCGTCACGCGAAACGAAGCCGTTAACGCCACTCGCCTCAGGAAGTCAAACGCCCGGTGTATCCGGGCGTTTATTCTTGGGTCAGGGCGTGACGAAGTGATGGAAGTGATAGACGTGAGGGTCTCAAGCCAATTCGGCAGTGGGGCGCGCGTGAGAACCCAACTGGCCTTTGGCCAAAATCATTAATGCCGTCAAGAGCGCGGGAAGCGACAGCACGGCAAATAACGTGGTTAATCCCCATCCCATACTGACCACCTGCGCGCCGACAAAGGCGCTCATAATCGCCCCCATACGACCGATGCCATGCATCCAGCCAGATCCGGTGGCCCGTGCAGATGTTGGGTAATAACGTGCGGATAGCGCATTCATTCCGGTGTTGGCGCCATTGAGACAAAAACCGCTGCTAAACGCCACGAATGCCAGCAAGACGAAATAATCATGCGTAACGCCTATCATCGCAGTGGCCACGCCACCTGCCGCATAAATGATCCCCAACGCCCAGTGAGGGTTGACCTTGTCCATCAACCAGCCTGCAAACAGTGAACCAAAGGTGCCCCCGGCTTGATACAACGCCGTAATCATGGTGGCCTGGGTGACGGTCATTCCCGCTTCTTTGATGACCGTGGGCAACCAGCTACCCAGCAGGTACCGAAACGATAAGTCCAGGCGGCTATTTTTTTGGTTTATTTATGGTGTACAGCTGGGTAGCTGCCGAAACGATAAGGGCGTGACAAGACCAATTTTATGGCAAAGGCGGCGGCTTTTGGCGCAGCCGGCATCACATACTGGCTGTCTGGCCGGCTCGCACCGGGCGCAACTTTGTCGATAATTGCATGAATACGCGGGGAAGATGCGCGCTTGCTGACGAGAAACTGCACGGACTCGGGTAACTTGACCCACAAAAACGGCAACAGCAACAAAGGCAGGATGCCCCCCATCAGCAAGACAGAGTGCCAGCCCCAGTTCGGAATCATCCACGAGGCCGCAAAACCGCCGCTGGCCGCGCCAAAGCTAAAGCCGCAAAATACAACGGTAATGATAAAAGAGCGTTTTCTTTCCGGCGCGAATTCAGAGACTAACGTGCCGACGTTTGGCATCGCAGCCCCCAGTCCAAGCCCGGTTAGAAAACGGAAAATCACCATGTGATGCACATTCTGTGAAAAAGCGGCCAGCAAGGTCCACAGCCCGAACAATAATACGCTGGCGATAATAATCATTTTTCGCCCGCGCCAGTCTGCCAGCGGCCCTGACACCATCGCGCCAATCGCCAGCCCAATCAATGCCGCACTGATAACCACAGCCAGTTCTGCATTACCGATTCCCCATGCAGCTTTGAGCGAGGGGGCGATAAACCCCATAATGGCGATATCCATGCCATCAAGCGCGATGATACAAAAACAAAGAAAAACAATCAGTTTTTGATACGCCCCCACCGGCTGCTGATTAATTAACTGGCGTACATCAATTGCGCTATCACCTGCCACGCTGTCACTCCCACTGTGCTGAATGTTCAAAATGGCTTACACTGTAAACAATTATTTCCGATTGGGAAATACTCTGGCCAGAATAATTCTGGCGCAAGACGATTTGTCAGCATTCGGCTTAACGGCAATCTGGCGAGAAAGGGAAAACGGCAACGGGGTGACAAGAAAGAATAAACAGCCTGAAGGTCAACCTCAGGCTGTTGTACTGACAGTAGCAGGCTCCGGCAAAGATAGCGCTATTGCACAAAACCGTTCAATGGGAATGGCGGCGTTCGATAATCCGTGGTGTAAGCCGCATCCCCGTAGAATTTGCCATCGGCAGGGTTGTAATACGCGCCGGGCTGCGCCGGGTTTTCCTCACTGATTTCAATCAGGTAATGGCCTTGCAGTGTAAAGTTTTCATCTGCGGTAATGGTGTTTTCCACATAGTAGTGGTCATTTTTTATTAGGGCGTAACTTTTGATCATTATGAATACTCGTGAATAATAACAATACCATCAGCGCCAGCGCCTGAAGGATTACTTAATGAGCTGGTTGTACTAGATATTGAGCTGCATGTACCCGAACCACCGGCTCCTGGGCCTGCTGTCACTCCACTGATTCCGGCATAAGTACTACCTGTCATGGGTGTATTCCCTGATAGAAAACTAGCACCACCGGCTCCCCCCGCCTGACCCATAGGGCCGAGGTATCCCCAGCCGCCGGTGTCTCCATTCGCTGCGATAAGCTGTGTATAACCAGCAGTTGGTGAATAGAACCAACCGCCTGGCCTGCCGGGGATGGCCATGGCACTCGGGCCATAATTGACGTAATATTGCATGGACAGATAACAGATGAGCCCGCTTGTTCCCCCTGTGACTATCTGTTTACCAAAAGAGCTATTCCCTCCCGTATTACCGATTGTACCGATAGTGGATACCCCTCCAGTGCCCACAGTAACAGCGACGTCCTTCAGCGTGGTTTGTTTAAGGTCAACCAAGAATTTCAGATAACCGCCGCCGCCCCCGCCGCCACCGGATGAACTGCTAATTTCTGTAGTAGCGCTCGGCGCACTGGCGCCGCTCGCCCCACCACCGACCATCTCAACGATGATTTTTTGCGTACCAGGGCTCGGGGTATATTGGCCGGAAGCAGTGTATTTAATGGTCTGCAAATAGCGGCCGGAGAACTTATCGCTCAAACCCAGGTTTGCGAGAAACGCGGTTTTATCGACGATATCCGCCCCGTTTTGCTCTTTAACCAGTGCGGTGTTTTTGACAAACGCGGTGGTGGCCAACTGGGTTGAGTTACTGCTTTTATCGGCGGTTGGCGCAGTCGGGGTGCCGGTCAGTGCGGGGTTAAGCAGCGGCGCATACTGTGGGTGAGGGTTGATTGCTGCACGGTGATCGGTGAGTTTGTTGTCTGTGTAGGCTTTGACCTCAATCGTTTTATCATCAACGTATTGCCGCGTAGCCAGTACCACTGCCGGGTCAATTTTGAGCGTCACGGTATCGGCATTGCTGACAATCAAAATCATGCGTACGGTTTGTACCCGGCCGGAGCCTTCTTGCATTTGCGGTTTATAGGTTTCTGCGCAGTTGGCCACCGCGACCATATCGCCGTCATTGTCATACAGGGCGATTTCGCGAATCCACCAGCCGCCTTCACTTTCAGGAATGACCTGTTCTGCAATGATTTGATTGGTGTTTTTGGGGTCGATACTCAGGGCATTCAGCGGGGCGCGACGTTTTTCATTGACCAGTTGGGTCTGGCTGGGCGAGGGCGCGGGCAGGCTGCCGCCACCATCGCCGACGGCCATCTGCGTAATCGTCAGACGACCACCCAGCGCGCTGGCATTCGCCAGTTTGGCCGCTCCGGTATTCGTCAGTAAAGCAAAGTATTTTGTACTCATGCAAATTACTCATAAGGTTAACAAGACAGAATGCTGTCAGACAGCATCGGGAAGCCGGGTTGACAAGGGGCGGTGATTGCCGCTGGCGAACCGGCCATGGTTGGGTTTGCTCAGTATGCGTGGGTGAAGGGGGCCGCGCATCTGTCTGGGGCTTGCAGAGCGGCAGGACAACAGTAAGAGAACGCGATGCGTAAAAAAAGCCAGCGAAGCTGGCTTGTTAGCGGGCGGTCATTCAGCCTGCGGAGATAGACAACTCATCGATAAGATGAACGGCCCCGGCGGTGTAAGTATCACCAGAAACACTGATCGTTTCAGGGAAGTAAGGATAAATGGTCATCTCATCGCCGCTGTAAGAGCTTGCGCCTATCGAAACGCTGCCTTGGCTATCAAGATTAATATTTAACCCCAGCAGCTGGCGACTAACGGGTTTGGCGTCGGCAATCAGGCGCTCCAGCTCCTGAAACGACTCTTCGGTGATCCCGGAATCCTGAATACCGATATCCAGGCGAAACGTGCCGGGCGTATCGCCCGTTTGCCACCATTCTTTAATCCGAATCAGGTAGCCCAGTGGTTCGACCACGCGCCGTAGCGCCCCGATGGTGCCTTTGTGACGGTGAATAAAAAAGGCATCTTTAATGACTTTGCGCTTGACCGTTTCAGACCAGCTTTCGTCCCAGCGGTCAACGGATAATGTCCAGGCCAGATAGGGGAGTAATTCGGTCGGGCAGGTGTCGGGATTCCAAAGCTGGCGCAATGGAATAGGCACTTGCTCCAGACTGGCTCCTGTAACGGCAACATGATGTTCCAGCGACGAGGAGCCCGGTGGTAACAAAGGGCTTTTACTCATCGGTGCCCCCCAGGGTTAACGTATAACCGGTGCAGAAGGAGGCCTGGGTATTGTCCAGCACGATATCTGCGGCCGGGCGCGTTAACTCGACGCGCTGTACACCTTCAACATGCAAGGCGGCGTAGATGGCCGAACGACGAACATCACGGCCTAAGCGGTGCTGGCTGTTGACGTAAGCCTGGAGTTTTTTCTCGGCGGCCGCGCGGATGGGTTCGGCTTCGGGGCCCGGATAGAGATAGAGCGTGGCGCTGATATCGTAAGGCACTATCACTGCGGATTTGACGGTGACACGGTCGGCAACCGGACGCACATCCTCGGCATTTAAGGCGGCATTGACCGTTGCAACCAGCGCATCGCTGGCCGCGCCGTCTTTCTCGCGCGACAGCACTGACACCAGAACTTGCGCCGGGCCGGGGCTGATGACCGAGATGTCTGCAACCTGCCCGCTGGCGCTGCGGCCATGAAATTGGTAGGCACCGATGGAACCGGCGACGCTAAACCCTTCATAAGCTTGCTGGATACGTAAACGAAAATCGGTATCTGATTCCAGCACGGCAGCGGTAGGCGGCACGGTGGTGGTATCTGCCGGTGTGATGACCAAACGGGTCACGTTAACATTGGCCCCCAACTGATCAAGATCGTTGCCCAGGGCAAAAGCCAACATACCGGCTTTGGCGGCTTCGTTAATACGCTGTCGCAGTAATAACTCTCGGTAGGCGTTTTCCTGTAATAACTTAACCAGCGGCTCTGATTCTAACGTCAGCGCGCGGGCGATGGCTTCGCGCTCCTCTGCGCTGTAAAGCGATAGCAACGTTTCCTTGCGGGTTGCCAGCAGGGTTTCATAGTCCAGCGTTTCGACCACGCTGGGGGCGGGTAATTGACTTAAATCGATAATTGGCATGATCTCAACTCACGGGAATGGTTAATGAAAGCGAGCTACCGCTGTCAGACAGATAGCCGGAAATATCCACAATCAACTGGCCGTCATAATGGCTTTCCATGGAAATCGACGTTAGCGTTAAACGCGGCTCCCATTTCAACAGCGCCACATAGCAGGCCGCCTGAACCTGCAATTTGAGGGCTGGCGTTTGCGGTTGGTCGATGAGTGTGGAGAGGAGTGAACCGTAGTCACGGCGCATCAAACGGCTGCCTTGTGGGGTTGTCAGAATATCGCGCACACTTTGGCGCAAATGTTCCAGTTCGTTCAATTGCAAGCCGGTATTACGGTTCATACCGGTGTATACACGGGTCATAACGGTCCTCCTGTGGTATCGCCACCACCTTTCACTCCGCTGTGTTGATGGGTATGCACCACCACGCCGTTGGAGCTGAAGCTGCCCCCGGAATGGGTGACGCTACCGGTGATGCTACCGCCTTGCTGTACAATCAACTTTCCAGTACAGAGCACTTCCGGCGTATCCAGACGAATGCGTTCGCTGGCGTTAACGGTGACATTACGGGTCGTGACAGTGACGGAGTCGGATGCCACGACCGTGGCCGTTTTGATGCCAGTGACTTTCAGCGCACTGGTTGCTGGTTCATATTCCACGATGGCGCCATCCGGGAAATGGATATGGCAGGCATCTGCGGATGTGGATGGGGCAGGGTGTTGCTCGCTATAAATTCCGGGTAAGACGAATGCGCTATTCAGTTCACCGCCAATAGAAAGAATTAATACTTGTTCACCCACCGATGGCGCCCACCATTCTCGGGAACTTCCCGCACGGCGAGACAACCAGTGGAGCCATCCGGTGACGATGCCACCGGTCTGCACGCGGCAACGAGCCTGCTTGGTATCGACGTCGGTAATCACGCCAATACGGATCAGGTTGCGCAGCGCGCGCTGGATTTCGGAGAGATATTCGTATGTATTCATGGGTAGAAGCATGCGTTTTCCCACAAGGGCAAACAATATCCCGGTGTTGTGTAGCGAGGGCGACAACGTGTTGCCGTCTTCTCCGGGGTTGAAAAGCCTGGTGGGGTATCGGTAACGTTAGTCCCTGTGTGAGCAAGAGCGCTCGCACAGCGTGAGATAACCGCTGAGTCTGGCGACAAGGCGGGCGCTAGCTGCTGCGCCATTGACTGACGAGCTCTCCGCCGATGTACAGCGATGTCGGGCGAGTGACCGCTTTGGGCGGCTGTGGCTCAGGCTCGAAATTGACGTTCAGTGTTTGGTTCTCCTCGCGAACGCGGATACGTTCTGTCAATTTCAGCCTTATCGATACGCTGGATGAACCATCCGGGTTATGGTCGATAGTGAAGCTGATACCCTGTTGGCGAATACTGTCTCGTGTCAGTAATTCCGGCTGATTCTGGCGCACCCACAGCAGTAAGGTGACGAAGAGCGTGTCCGGGTTATCGGCGAAGTTATTCAGTGTCAGTAGCAGTTGATAGCGGTATTCAAAAGAGAGAGATGGTTCTTGCAGCGCTGCAATTTCGCCATCCTGAATGCGGAATTGAAATTGCGTGCTTAACGACGGCAGTGCTGTCGTGAGCGCAAGTTTAAGGCTTTGTGGTTTTTGCATAGATGGGGTTCCTGGTGTGCATAGAAACGGCGAGCGCCTGAGTCGATATTGTCAGGTTGGCTGGCGCTACTCCCAGAGGTTGATACTTTCCTGAGTGTTGGATACAGCAATATCCGGCAGCACAACGGCCGTGCCATGTGGCAATACTGAACCGAGGTCGGCCAGTCCGGGGTTTGAGAGCAGTACCGCTTCGACGACTTCCTGTGTTCGGCCATAGTGGCGATAGCAGATAGCATCCAGGGTGTCGTCCTGATGGGCATAAACTTTCATACAGAACCTTTTAAACCGCGATATTTATTACCGTTTAACCGGTACGAGTATCGCTTTCAGGGGGAACATAGCCAGACCAGCGTCGGGCGCAGCAGTGGCAACCGAATAAAGTAGACGGCTGCGTTTTATCATCCTGCGGTGTATTACATCGTGCGGCAATTGTGGTCAGTTGTTCGCTGGACAGCACAACAACAGGTGGTGTGTCGTTATGGCGTATGGCGTATGGCGTATGGCGTATGGCGTATGGCGTATGGCGTATGGCGTATGGCGTATGGCGTATGGCGTATGGCGTATGGCGTATGGCGTATGGCGTATATGGCAAAGTGCAATAGCGCGGGAAATAAAAGACGAGAGAGACAGTGCTGCGCGCAAAATAAAAAATGGCAATATGTGCAGGATTACCGGGAAATAACGCTTTAGCCACGAAAATAACAAAGTGAAATTATTACCTTGTGATTATTCCCGGCAATCCTGTAACGATGTAATGGTGTATTCATTCTGCCGGTCAATCACTGACAGGCAGCACGCTTAACTAACGCAAATCCATTTTACATGGGCAGATATCCTTAATTCCGTGTTGCCGTTGCTGTGTAAAAGATCATTTAAAAACAGGTTTGCACTGGGTCAGGTATGCTCTTTACATCAATGTCTCTGTATCCTGAATGTCTCTGTATCCTGCTGGGTGTTCTTAACCTTTATTCTGTATACCTGGTTGCACTGAGGTGGGTTGGCGCGAGTGACTGTCGGCGATGAAACATGTTCAGTGCCTGGGTATTTGCGCTCATGTCGCTTTCCTGCAACACAAATTATTTAAGGTATTATCTATCAATTTATAAAAAATAAGCTGCTGTGTATTTGTCTGGCATCGTCGCCACAGAGAATATCCATCAATTCGACCAGCGTGCCTTGTCAGGTGCCAGAACGTTTCCTTTGGATCATCACTCATCATAATTCCTCACAACAAATGTTGTTCGAACCATGCCTTCAGCCGTTGTCCATCACCGCTGTGCGTCAGAAATTGAAAATAATCTTCTATCGCCATCTCGCCGTGAGATAACTCGGCGATGAGCGACATGGCTATTTTCATCTCTTCAGGGTTGCATTGTGATATCAAAGACATATCAGCAATTAATCTAATCCTTGACAAGGTCAGGTCTCTGTTTTCAGTCTGTTCCACGGTACCTCTTCCATTGTGAGACTGTATTTATATACAGTATTTTATTCAGTGGTATTCGTCAACCCATAAGTGCATAACCTGTGAGGTCATCATGCGCTTTTCATCAAAAGCCGATATAGCTTTATTCCTAAATTCATCAAGCAGTTGACCATTAATTTTTACCTGGGCTCCCCGCGCCAGCGCCTCCCGTTCCCAGCGTGAGGTTTCAATGCCGAGCTGCCCTAAACGTGGGCGTAATGAGGCCAGATAGTCGCGTTGTGAATAGGTTAATCTTGCTGATGGATGACGAACAATGTCGCTAAATGTACAGCTCGATTCCGTCTTGTTTCCACAGTTATTGACAGAACTCCAAGGACGGCGCGCTGGTGAAGTGCGCGCGCTGTCGTTTTCAGTCGTCTTCGCCACAATGCGCCATTCATCGGGGCGGGTAGGAAATAGCCGCTCGCCGCCTGCTTGGGTGGCAATGATGCCAACGGTACGAACCAGGGGTTCGTCATAAGGATTGCGTCGTCCGTTGGCTGCTCTGGCAATGCGTACGGATTGCTGTTTTCGGGAAACATTGGTTCCTCCTTGCGCTTCAATGTAGCGGGCAAAGTCTCCACGATCCGCCGCTACTCTTACGGCTTCAGCTTGCTCGCCTAACTCTTCTTTGATGGAGCGGCTGCGAATGCGCCGACATTCGCGGTACACCCCAATGCCCGGCAAGCCAATAAAATGAAACTGCGGAATACGCCACAGCGATGCCCAGGCGCAGGCGCGCGCGGCTATTTCACGCAGCGGTTTGCCGGTTTCATTATCGCGTTCGCCGTCAAGCGCGTAGCCATCAAGGTTCTTGGCGACATATTTTGCGACATACGCCGTCGCCCCTCCCCGGTTGATATGTTTGCAGTCAAACTGCCGTTTGGTCGGCGCGGCGGGCGCGTTATCCCCAAGGCTATAGCGCCGTACTATGTCGAGAATCGCCTGGCGTTGCGCGCGTTCGCAATAAAGCATCAAATGCCAGTGCGGCGTACCATCATGATGGGGTTCTACTACCCGTAACCCATAAACGCGCAGCCCTTTATCTTTAAAGGCGGTACGCATTTTCCCCCATTGCCTGACCAGATAGTGCTGGGTCGTTTTTGGCGTAGGGCATTCTGGTTGCCAGCGAGGATTGGTCAGCACCTGACGGGCGTTATGGGTGCGAGTGGGATGGTAAGCGCCGGGGGCGGTGAGCGTGATTAGCATCCCGATATGGTGGTGTTGCAGGGCGTATTGTTCGATGCCTGCCAGCAGGGTCATTAATTCCATACGGCGGATGGCTGGATTGGCAATGCTTGACATCATGGTTGCATGTAAATCAAGCCGTTCGCCGTTACGGGTGTTTTCCAGTTCACGGCTTTTCAAAAAATCGACGGTTGCCAGACGACGAGTGTGAATTTCCAGCATCGCCGGGCGGCTCAGGCATGGCGCGGCTGCGCGGCTAACCTCGCCACTGGCTATCCATAACGCTTCACGCCAGCGACTGCGCTGAATTTTTAGCTGGCGCTCCCACCATCTGGCATTAACCAGCCTGACAATACCGGCAAACGCCTGTTCGAGCGTCAGGGTGCGACGTTGCACCGCTTGCCAGTGAAGCGGCATGACGTGCAGGGCCCGCGCTTGTGCTGCCAGTTGGCGATAAATCTGCGACTGGATATCCTCACCGAGCAATGTTGCCGGATTTGCCTGCTGGTATCGGTCGCAACTGGCGTTATAGGCATCATGCATGTGCATGGCCATTCTGGCGGCAAAACGCGTGAGCAATTTATCCGGCATGTCGGGGAGCTGGTTGTAGTATTCACTTTCGCTGAGTAATGCCGGGCAGCGTGCGGTGTCCATCTGGTGTTGCGCCATGACGATGTCAACACGGGGTAATAAGCGGCGCTCTAGCACCGCCAGCAGATAGTGAAACGCAGCCTGCCCGCCGCGCTGTTGGTCGAGATAATCAAAGCGGCGGCGAAAGTGTTGGGCGAGAAAACGCGGTAATTTCGCCAGCCGGTATAGCGTTGCCTGGCCCTGTTGCAGCATGGATGGCGATAAGCGCACCGATTCGCCCGCAATCGCCAGGCGTGGTGTATTCCAGCTGTAGGCCCAGCCGTGTACTTCGCCATTATCGGTGGTGGATATAGCGGATGCGGTTTCTGCTTGCATATTATTGACCCGAAGAGCCTGCGCACCGGGGTGTGGTGACGCAATGAGGGCGTGAGATAGCCGGTGCGAGTGTTATCTGGGTCATGCAGTGAGTATCGCCATCGGTTAAACAAAAAGAGCGTGCGCAAAAAGCGAAAAGCCGCAGCGGTGTCGCAGTACGGCGCATCAGTCCGATACTGCGACAGCCGGTCAGAGCCCAGGACGGTAGTGGCGCTGCTGATGTTCCCGAATTTCCTGACAGGTGACGCAACAAACCACTCCGGGGATAGCCTGGCGGCGAGCGTCTGGAATCGGTGCATCACAATCCTCACAAACGTGGGCGGCGATAAGCGGCGTGGTTCGGCGTGCCTTGGCAATCTGGGCATCGAGCAATAACGCTTGTTGCTCCTGAGAGATATCCATACTGTCGGCCATCAGTGTGTCTCCCACAGGTGGTGGCGGATTTTTTCGGCCTCTTGCTCTAACAGTGTGACCAACTCGTCAGCAGAGAGATTTTCTCGCCCGGCATGCTGGGCCAACTGCGCTAAATGCTCACTGAAGCGGTGGGCCAGCGCGAGATCTCTGTCGTGCTGCCGTCCCGTGTTTTTAGGGGTGTTTTTCATCTATGTTCCTGTATGTTCCTGAATTTTCCTGGCGTAAAGGTGTAACAATCCCGGCAGCCTGAAAGCCGCCTGTTGCTGGTATTCGGTCAATCAAAATAGGTGATGACTGTTTTATGGCCGGTAACGTACCGCTCAGGATGACGTTACTGCGCGGCTTATTCCGACAAGTAATGCTCGGGCCGAATGTTGGTCAGCACCTCGGGGGCATCGGCAAATAAGCGCGTTAACTCGTCCTGCGCCTGTCTCAGCGGGCCTGACCACAGACAGTCTTGTTCCTCAAGCCGTCTGAGCGGCTGGTCAAATTCCCGGGTGGTCAATCCCGCATGGAAAAACAGCGTGCGCCGTTCGCTCAGGCGAAGCGTTCGCACGGCGGTGAGCAGCGAGGCCGGCTTGTCATCGCCGCAGAACGCATGGCGCAGTTCGTTCATGGCGTTGACGAGCCGCTCGCGAGCCATTTCATCCATTTCCTCAAGCTGATAACTACACCAACGTTGGTGCAGCGCCGCGTGAAAGCACAGTGTGCGCCGGTAACGCTCCGTCAACTGTTGATAAAAGCGCCTTGTCTGCGCCCAGCGTGAGTCTGCAAAGTGTTTTCCGATCAGCGCTCGCAAATGCGGCGGCAATGCCAGCAAGTGATCGGTGGTAAAGGCATAATGCATTTTCATCGACACCCTCCCGGTTGTTGCGCGACAACGAGGGGCTGGCATGGTGTGTCAGGTTGCGATATTCGCATTTTCGAATTCAATGTTTTGCCGTTACGCGGTGCGATACGCACGCCAGCGTGAAACCGAATAAGACCGTGGTGATGAAGATTGCCTGTCTGTTTACCGTAACGTGATACAGAACGGTTGAAATTTATTTTTGCATTTGCAAAATGAGTTGACGTTTGCGTATGGATTAACATACTGCGTCTCTTTTTGTGTGATACGTTATTACTGGTCAAGCCTGTGGCGGCGGTTATCACCCCATAGACCGTGACCTGTTTTTGCAAGCCTGTGAAAGCGTTAGCGTGATTATCAGGTATAGCATGAGGCCGTTGTATCACCGCCGGTTGTGCTGTGTTTGCCAAGGCAGCCAGCGGTGCAGACGTAGGATTATCCTCAGAAATGAGTGATGGAATTGAAATCTCATCAGACATAAAGCAATATCTCCCCCGGGCCAAGGTGTTCTATGGTGTTACATGTGCTGTGTAGACACTATAAAACACGTAACGTGTATATGTAAATACTCGTGAGGTGTTTTTGAATACAAATAGTAGTGCCGTGTCTGCGGCCTCCGTACTTGAGCGGATCATGTCAAGTTATGGCGTTAAGACTCAGAAGGAACTGAGTGAAACAACGGATATACCGACTAATACCATCAGTAATTGGGTGCAGCGAGGGAACGTGCCGGGTAATATTGTCTTAAAGTGTGCGCTTGATACCGGTGCTGATGCCGGATGGTTAATGACAGGTGAGTTTGCAAATGCAAATGTTGCGCCGCCGAAAACGCCTCTGAAAGGCAAAGCCCTGTATGAACAGATTTTGTCCTCTGGCGGAAAAGCGGTATTGCGCCGCATGCTGGATGCCTATGGGTTCAGTACGCAAAAAGAGCTGGGCGATTTGTTAGGGATTGCGCCAGGCACGATAAGTACCTGGATTCGACGTGACTTTTTTCCCGGTGACGTTGTGGTTACGTGTGCGCTGGATACCGGGGTGTCTCTGGCCTGGCTGGCGACGGGAAAAGGCTCGCCGCGTTCGGAGGCCGAGAGCGTTGACATCACCGATGAGACTATCTGCCTCATGCCGCGCTATGTGTTAAAGACGGGCAAGTTACATCCGGCGGGGGAGTGGAAAATTGATGCGCAATTTATTCCACAAGGCGTACATGCGCCGCAATGGGTTGAGGGCAGTGCGGCATGTTGGTTGGTGGATACGGATGTGACCAGCATCAGCAACGGTCGCTGGCTGCTAGACATTGACGGTAAAAATGATATCTACGATGTCGCATTACTGCCCGGTCGCAGAATGCAGGTTGATGGCGGAGGGTTGCAATTTCAATGTGGTGTCGAAGAGGTGACGCCGCGTGGGGTGGTGGTTTTGACGCTAACGCCCAGTCTTTGATGTTCTCTGCGGTGTTGTCTTCCCCGGTAATTGAAATAATGGGCCGGGGAAGTGGCCGTTATTCTGTTAGCTGAGTTTGCGTGCTGCGCTATCTTTTCTTCGGTGAATGTCTCTGGCAGCTCTCTCTGCTGAAGGGCCAACAGTCCGTTGTGGCTGTCATGGCAGCGGTTCATCTATTTGTTATCTGTCCATCTGTTATCTATCTGTCTATTCACTCTTCACTTTTTGTGTGTTATTCACATCAAGTATGGTTTGCGATATGCGTATGCAAGGCGCAGTTTAGCTGATAATTGGGAAATATGTTTTTATTTTCAACTTTATTGTTTCTGGTCATAGGTTTCATCAGTATATATTTATATTAAATGATGGCTGTCGCAGATTTTTTTATCTGTTGAAATGACTTGTGATACTCATCTAACTATTTACTGTTTATTTTTTCTATTTGTAAACTACATTAAAAAGAGCGTGATACTTCTTTGTGGGTAATGGCAGGGACGGCCCGTGATAGCAAAAGCAAAGGTATGCTGCTGTCTCTCTTTTGCTGTTGCTCTCTTTTGCTATTGCTGTGTTGTGGTGATGCGGTATTCGCCCTGTCTGGTCGCTGGCGATGATGACCGTTTTGGCACGGTGCCCGGTTGGTGAATACCGTATCCGTGCCGAGAACCGTGAGATGTCAGGAAGAGATGCCCTCATTTTTTATGATGATATAGCGATATTTTATCCATCATGGCTGCATGACCGGAATAACGGCTGCGACTGAACCACAATAGTTAAAAATAGGTGACGCTATGAGCATTTTGGCTGGAAAATACGAAAATATAAAGCTGGCTACAAAATTATCACTAGGATTTGGCTCAGTATTATTACTCTCATTAATCGTATTGGTCTCGGGGATATTTGGATTTCGCAGTATTTCAGTAAATAATGATAACGCCGCTATTACTAATCAACTCAATGCAACATTGGCACAGGCGCGCATGTTGCGTATTCAATTTCAGTACACGCACGATTACAGTTTCATTGAGAAGAATGGTGAATTATTGAATAAGATGGAGGACATTCTCCGCCAGGCTAAAAATATGGGGAATGGACAGGAAATTGTTGATGATATTGATAAAATTACTCAGGATTTAAAAAACTACCGCGCAACGCGCGATGCGTTTGTGGCTGCCAGTAAGAAGCGCGATGAGGCGGGATTAAAAATCAGTCAGGATGAGAGTGAGCGTGTGCTGAATGATTTTTATCGTAAATGGAATACGACCGGCACCATTACCGCTGATGCGCAAGTGCTTTTGTTTCAACTTGGGCAAAGTCTGGCTGATATTCGTGATGTGTCCCATGATTTGCTGCTGGCCCCCTCGACCAACACATTAGCCATTACGCTGAAAAGCATTGATGAAGCTGAAAAGCTCATCAAGGAAAAAAACAGTCTGCTTACCACGGAGATGCAAACGTGGTTAAAAGGTAGCTGGGATTATTTCCTGCAATATCGCCAGTCTGCACCGGGCTATCTTGCCGCTTTTCAGCAGGAAAATAGCGCAGGCCAGGCAATGGGCGTGGCGGCTGACAAACTGAATACCGACGTTTCTGGCCTGTTTAATCAGCAACTCGACAATTCTGCACAGACGACCCGTTCATCTGAAACCAAAATGATGTTAACCAGCCTTGCCGTTATCTTGCTGGGCGTCATGATGGCGTGGCGCATCTCGGTGCAAATCGTGACGCCGATTAAACAGGGTCTGTCGATTGCCGAGCGGATAGCCAATGGCGATCTCTCCTCGTCTATCCACTCGACACGCCGCGATGAGCTTGGGATGTTGATTAGCGCGATGGCGGCGATGAATGAAAAATTGCGCACGATGATTCGCGATATTCGTGAAGGTGTTGGTCAGGTCACGCTGGCATCAGCGGAGATTGCCGCCGGGAATAGTGATCTCTCCTCGCGCACAGAGCAACAGTCCGCCGCTGTGGTAGAAACCGCCGCCAGTATGGAGCAGTTAACCTCCACCGTGAAGCAGAACTCGGAGAATGCGCATCATGCTTCTCAACTGGCGTCAGAAGCCTCACAAAATGCGATAAAAGGTGGCGAGATCGTCAGTAATGTTGTGAAAACGATGGATGACATTTCCGGGAGCTCTAAACGTATTTCGGAAATTACCTCGGTGATAAACAGCATTGCCTTTCAAACCAATATTCTGGCGTTGAATGCTGCCGTCGAAGCTGCCCGCGCCGGGGAGCAGGGACGGGGGTTCGCCGTGGTTGCCAGCGAGGTGCGCAATCTGGCCCAGCGCAGTTCACAGGCCGCCAAGGAAATTGAAGGGTTGATTCATGAGTCGGTCTCTCGGGTGAATGCCGGTTCCGCCTTGGTTGATGAGGCCGGTCAAACCATGCAGGACATTGTACGTTCAGTGACGCATGTTTTTGATATTATGGGTGAAATTGCTTCAGCCTCGGATGAGCAAAGCCGAGGTATTTCACAAATTGCCCAGGCTGTGTCTGAGCTTGATACAACGACACAACAAAATGCCGCACTGGTTGAGGAGTCATCGTCAGCGGCGAATTCGCTGGAGGAACAGGCCCAGCGGTTGTCGCACACCGTGTCTATTTTCCAATTGGGCGATGAGCGTCATGACTCACACGCCTTCCACGAGCACTCCTCTTATGGGCCGTCTTCCCACGAACAGTCATCCCGGCATAGCCGCGAGGCGTCGCCATTGCTGCTGGCAAAACCCGCAGCCCGTAAACCGGGACAGAAAAAAGGCGCTCAACCTGGTGCGGCGAAGGCGGCAAAACCCCATGCTGCCGACGATGAGTGGGTTAAATTCTAACGGTGGGTCACTCTCACGGTAAGCCATTCTCACCGTGAGTAATGCGTCATCGGCTGTTTATACGTACCAGCAAGGGCAATGGCGGTTGGCGCGTCATTGCCCATTCTGCGGTGACTGCTCATTGTGCGGTGATTACCGTTTGCGCGGTGATTACCGTTTGCGCGGTGATTACTGATGGCATGGTGATTACTGATGCACGGTGAAGGCAGCGCAAGCGAGGCGACGCCGGTATATTGGCGTCGGTTGGGTTATTGGCGGTCGCGGTATTCGTGAGCGGGCCGCCAATATCCGTGATGGAATTCATCCAGCGGAAAACAGCCGCCATTTCGTATTTGCTGTTCTTCCATGGCACTCAGGCACTGTGGCTCATTGATATAGGTTCCGGCCACCAGACTCTCGCAATGCCCTCCGAGGTAACAGACAAAAATCACCAGTGCGAACATGACGCCTCCGGGACGTTAACGTACAGCGTTGTCTTGAGTGAGAGTGTAGCCGAAAAACCGCGTCAGGGCGTTTCGCTCATGCGGATGGCGCAGAGATCGACGTGATACCGGCACCGTCACGCACCAGATCGCGCGGGAGCGTGTTCTTCAGGCGAGTGCCGACCGGCTTACTCAACCCCAGCGCTATCTGATCCCAGCGTAACAACACCTCATCGCGTCCAACTGGCGTGTCAGGGTAAATATCCTTTCCCTGAAACCAGTCAATCACCTGTTGCGTATTCAATGCCAGATTCGGCGCTTGCCCGACGACGCCTAAAGCAATAATCGCTTCATGCTGCCAGCGGTAGCCTTTGCCGATCCGCTCGGCAAGTTTGATACCCATGCGTGAAAATCGCATTTTGCCCAGCAGCGGATGTAAGGCTACGGGGAATAACCAAATTTCATCGTCACGCTGCCAGAGCTGTAATTGGTGTTCATGCCAGAATAAACCGCGTTGTTGCGCCGCCTGTCGTAACGGCAAGGCGTCTTTAGGCGAGAGGGGCGTGAACGGGAGTTTACCAAGCTTATAACGAGGTTCTGGCAACGCCGGGACACGGGCCGTTTTACGTAAGCGGGCGACGAAAAACCCTTCACTGTCATAAATTTGCGGGAAGACATGCAAGAAACCCTCTTCCGTTAACGCGTGCTCTGCCTGTGGAAACAGTGAGCCCAGTGATTCAACGGTGCAGGCTTCTGGAAACTGGTCTAGTAACCAGCGGCAGACATGCTGATTTTCCTGATGATTGAGGGTGCAGGTGGAGTAAATCAGTACCCCGCCGGGTTTCAGGGCGTGAAATGCGCTTAAGATCAATTCTCGCTGAGTTGTGGCGATTTCATCGATGCTTTCAGGCGACCAATGGCTCATGGCCGCCGGGTCTTTACGAACCACGCCTTCACCAGAGCAGGGCGCATCGAGCAGAATGGCATCGAAAGTGTCAGGCAGCGCGGCACCAAAAACCCGGCCATCAAAGTGTGTCAGCGCCGTATTACTGACGCCGCAGCGGTGCAAATTAGCATGTAGCACCTTGACCCGACTCGCCGAGTATTCATTGGCAACAATCAAGCCGTGGTTGTGAAGATGTGCTGCGATTTGCGTGGTTTTTGACCCCGGCGCTGCCGCCATATCCAGCACACGTTTTTCGTCAGGCTTTTCGTCAGGCTCGGCGTCATGCGGCGTCTGCATGAATAACGCGCTGACAGGCAACATCGAGCTGGCCTCTTGAATATAAAACAGGCCGCAGAGGTGTTCTAAGGTATTGCCCAGCCGCAGAGTATCATCGTGCGTTTGTTGCAGCCAAAACCCCTCCTGGCACCATGGGATGGGGTGTAATTCCCAGCCGTATGGCGTCACCCGCTCCAGGAATTCCGCGACGCTAATTTTTAATGTATTGACGCGAATACTGCGCCGCAGCGGGCGCTGGCAGGCGGCGATGAAATCATCCATAGCAAGATGAGCAGGCATGATGGCTTGCATCATGCTGAGAAATTCGGGCTTGAGAGCAGAAGACGAAGTGGCCTTGGTCACGGTATGGTTTCCGTTACAACAACAATCGAAGCCGGGATTTTATCATATTCGGGTGTGATTTGAGGCGTGATGAAGGAATGCGGCTCACCCGCATGGTGCGGGTGAGCGTTGCGGCACGGGTGAGGTGAGGAATTAACGTTCGGGCAGCGCGGTGCCCCAGTCACGCCAGCCATTCGGTTCCTCGTTATGTAACAGGAAATGTTTGCCGGGAAGCGTGGCGGGGGCTAATGGCGTTGCCGGTGGTGTAGCAAAAGCGATACCACCGCGAATAAATTGCTGGAACGTACCGCTTTTGATGACGCCGCCGGTTAAGCCAAACTGTAAGTTATAGCCCGAGGCCAGCCAAAAGACCGAGTTGTCACGCACCAGTTGTGCGTGACGTTTGCTGATGCGTAATGCCACCGATACCCGGTCGGATAACGGGCCGAGCGTCAGGCCAGTCACCGTCCCGACTTCAATGCCCCGGAACAGCACCGGTGTCCCTATCTGTAGCGAACCCGCTTCAGCGGTGTCTACGCTGATATTGAGCCCATCCTGATAGCGCGAATCTGAAATGGTGGCTTTTTGCAGCTCAAAGCTACGCGTCTGGGCACCGTTGCCCGGATCGGCATTAATGTAGGGCTGAATCAAGGTTTCCAGATGATTGACGCCAGCGGCGGAAATCTCCGGCGTGACAACGGAAAAACGCGTGCCGGTACGGGTAAAGTGGCGCACATATTCAGGGTATAGCACGGCTTGTACCTGCACTTCGTCGCGCCGCTCGGAGAGTTTCAGTGATTCGAGCTGACCGATATCAATGCCGAGATAACGGATGGGCATACCGGCAGAGAGCTTACTGGCATCATACGTGCGAAGCGTAATGCGGCTGCCGATTGCGCGAGCTGCCGTTTCGTTACTGTACAGTGGCCGTCGGGCGGCCTGCACGTCGGCGGCACCGTCAACATTATCAAAACTGATAGCGCCTTTCAGGGCCCGACTCAACGGCGAGGCTTGTACCGTTAAACCGGCACCATTGAGCTGTACTTTCGCGCCGCCTTCGGCCCAAAAAACGCTATTCGCCGTCAGTAACTTACGGTATTCGGGGCGGATGGCGACATCAATGGTGAACCATTCTGCATCCGGGCGAATACGCGTGATTTCGCCCACCGGGAATTTGCGATACAGCACCAGCGAACCTTCTTGTATATCCGGCAGGCTGTCGGTTTGCAGCGTGAGCGTTGTCGCAAGCGAGGCGCCGGTAACGCCAGCGCTGGCTTTTTCTTTATCGCTATATAACGGGTAGCGGGATTGCGGCTCGCCACTGCGACCAGGGAGTACCGTCACGCCGCCATTGAGCCACTCTTGCGCGCTGGCGCCCAGCACCTGTACGCCATCCAGCCCCAGTTTGACATTGACCTGACTGCTGGCGATGAACTGGCTGTCCTGGTGCAGTAAATGGCGATAGTGGCCGTCAATGACGGCGGTGAAATTCACGCCGTTATCGCCGAGGGTGCGGCGTACTATCTGGCCGATTGTCACGCCGTGCAGTATCACCGGCTGGCCGCTGTCGATGCCATAACTCTGGCTGGCCGTCAGTTCAATGCGCAGTGCGCCGGGTTGTTGTAACGCTTGTTGCATGGCATCTGCCACGGCAAAATGCTGTCTGGGCTCGCCGTCGCCGGGGATCAGCGTGAATGTTGTGCCGCCCAGCAGGGCGGGCAGGTTCATTTGTGCCAATGAGAGCCTGGGTGACGCCAGTTCGATGCGTGTTTGTTCGCGCAATAAAGGGACGACTGATGGGTCAACAATCAGCTCGCCGGTCACACGCTGATTGTCGCCTAGTGATAAACGTTGCAATGTACCGACTTCGAGCCCCTGATACAGCAGCGGGGTACGCCCGGCGTGCAGACCATCGCCGGAAGGTAAATCCAGCGTTATCTGTACCCCACGCTGGCTTTGCGCTAAATCCGGGTACAGGTCGTAGCTTTGGTCGGCTGGCGCGGCGTCTCCCTGTTCCGGTGAGTCAAAGGCCACGGCACCATTGACCAATGCAGACAGGTTTTGCATCTCAATTGTCGCTCCGCTCAGGCTAACGTCAGCTTTGAGGCCTGAGATATTCCAAAACCGACTGCTCTTTTTAACCAGTGCGGTAAAGCGGCGATCGATCAACACATCAATCACCACTCCGCGATGATCCGGGTTGACGCTATAGTCATATACCTTTCCGACCGGGATTTTACGAAAATACACCAGTGAGCCGATATTCAGTGAACCCAGGTCGTCTGCCCGCAAATGCACCAATAATTCGCCGCTATTTACCCGGTATTTAGGCTGTGTATCCTGCGCAACGAAGTGGCGAGAGGGCGAACCAGTGCCGGGCAGCATGCCGATGTAATTACCGCCAACCAGCGCATCAAGCCCGGAAACACCGGCCAGCGAAGCCTTGGGCGTCACCAGCCAGAATTGTGTCGAGCTGCGCAGCGCCTCTTTCATGTCGTTGCGAATACTGGCGATGACTTGAATGGTGCGCAGGTCATCACCGAGTTTTATGCTGCGCACCGTGCCCACTTCCACCCCCTGATAACGTACCGGGGTGCGGCCAGGCACAATGCCATCTGCCGAGACAAAATCAATCGTAATCGTCGCGCCTCGTTCTTGCTGGTTGGTATAAAGTAGCCAGCCTGCGATGAGTAACGCGACCAGCGGCAGCAGCCAAAACGGCGAGAGCCGACGGCGGGTTTTGATTTTGGCTTCGCCTGACGGCGTTGGGGTGTGCATGGTTATTTCACATTACTCCACATCAGTTTTTGCTCCACGTCTGTTGGCATCCCACATCAATCGGCTATCCAGCCACTCAACAGACAATATTGTCAGTATGACCGCCGCGCCAAAATAGAATGCCGCTGGCCCCATCGTGAAGGCCAGTAACTGGTCACGATTAACCAGAGACATTGTCAGCGCGATAACAAATAAATCCAGCATTGACCAGCGCCCAACCCAGCGCATGGCGCGTAGCAGCCGCATACGTATCAGCAAACCGCGCTGCGCCTGCATGTGGATACTGAGCAGCAGCGATGCCGTAACCAGGACTTTGCAAAATGGCACCAGAATACTGGCAATAAACACAATCACCGCCACCGGGACATTACCACTTGCCAGCGACACAATGCCCGACAATATCGTGTCTTCACGCCGCACGCCATTGACGTAGATTATTGAAATCGGGAGTAGATTGGCGGGGATGAGCAGAATCACCGCCGCCAACAGCGCTGACCAGGATTTTTGCAGGCTATAGGGGCGGCGAGCCGTCAGTGGAACATGGCAGCGCTGACAACGCCCTCGAGGGTCTGGAACCTGGGTAAAATGACACGAGAGGCAAACGCAGGCCTGCGCCGGAAGCGATCGCAATGGCCGTTGGGGATAGAAACGTTGCCAGAGTTGCTCAGGGTTGAGATGGATGAGCGTCAGTAGACTTAGCACCATCAAAAGAAGAAAAGCTATCAACCCCTGACCGGCGATAACTTCAGAAAATTCACGGACTTTAATTGCGGAAACTGCCATACCGACCAGGTAAACATCAAGCATCACCCACTCTTTGAGGCGGGCAAACAGCAGCAACGCCGGGCGCAAGTTCATGCCAATGCGCGGGGCGAAAAACAGGTATAACAGCGCGGTCACGAGCGTCAGCGGTGCGCCGATGGTGCAGAACGCGACCATGCTGGCGGTAAGCGGGTGGCCCTGACGCGTGATTTGCCAGATGCCTTCCAGCAGGCTGGCGCTGATCGATACGCCAAACAACTGGATATTAATCAGCGGTTCGGTATAGGCAAACGGCATCAATAGCAATATGGCCATCGCCATGGCGGCGAGGCGCGTAATTGACCAGTCCCGCCCGCTGGCGATAGGGGCTTCACAGCGAGGGCAATAGCCATGCTGATGGCGTTTTAGCTCCGGCAGTGTGAAGGGCGCGTCACAGTGCGGGCAACGCCGTTGCCGTAGCAAGGGGGCGTGGATGGTATCGACCGGCCCGTTAGCAGGGGGCATGTTATAAATTTTCATATTTCCTGCGGGCAGGTTAACAGGACAGGTATTATCATAGTGTAACTGAATGATGCATGACACAAAATCACTGCTACGCTGGTGGTTTAGGCGCGAGCCGGATTGGTGCCGTGCATCTATGTTTCTCTTGTCTGTTTCTCTTGTATGTCCCTCTTGGGGAAGGCCTTGGAGACGGCATTGGGGAAGATGTACCGGCTCTTGGGTCGTCGTCAGGTGTATCGCGTGGGATGACACCGCGTGAATGCCGGATGAGGTCATGTGAGGGGCATGTAATAGGCCATATGAATAGGTCATGTGAATAGTTGGGCTCGCAACAGAAATCCTGTAGCATCTCTATCCGATTCTCTCATGTCATTACCGTGTTGCCTGAGCGATAAGCAGGCGATAAAAATATTTTTTCCGATTTGCAAGAATATGAAAAAAGAACAATTTTACGATGAGCTGGTGCGCGATCTGACGGCATTAATTGCGGGAGAAGATCGCTTTATTACTCTGTTGTCAAACAGCAGTGCGTTGCTGTTTGAGCGTCTGGAAGCGGTGAATTGGGCCGGTTTTTACCTGCTGGAGGGAGATACGCTGTTTTTGGGGCCATTCCAGGGGCGACCTGCCTGTGTACGCATTCCCGCCGGAAAAGGCGTTTGTGGCCGTGCAGTAGCTGAAAACCGCATACAGCGGGTGGGTGATGTCCATGCGTTTCCCGGCCATATCGCGTGTGATGCCGCCAGTAATGCGGAGATTGTCCTGCCGCTGGTGGTCGATAATGTGCTGGTTGGCGTGCTGGATATCGACAGCGTCGCTTACGAGCGCTTTGATAGCGCGGATGAGCAGGGGCTGAAGGCTGTGGCAGCCGTGTTATGCCAGCAATTATCACAGAGTGATATGCTGACTTTCATTAATTCTCGTATGTTGCGACAAGGATAACGTGGCAATTGCCGATGGCGTCATTATAATGACGCCTGTTCATGCCTGCGCTGGTTGGCAAACCCGTTGTAATCAGGAAATTTCATGGAAAATCAACCTAAGTTGAACAGCAGTAAAGAAGTGATCGCTTATCTGGCAGAGCGTTTTCCGCTCTGCTTTACGATTGAAGGTGACGCGCGTCCGTTAAAGATCGGCATTTTTCAGGACTTGGTAAGCCGAGTCTCCGAATCTGAGCACGTCAGCAAAACACAGTTACGCTCTGCACTGCGTCTGTATACGTCGAGCTGGCGCTATCTGTACGGCATAAAGCTGGGTGCCCAGCGCGTTGATCTGGATGGCAACCCTTGCGGTGAGCTGGAACAGCAGCATGTTGAGCACGCGCGTAAGCAGTTGGAAGAAGCCAAAGCCCGCGTACAGGCGCAACGCGCTGAACAGCAAGCGAAACGACGTGAGTCGGGCGAAGCTGAACCCGCGCGCCCCCGTCCGGCTGGCAAAGGTGCGCCACGCCGTGAGCGTGAAGGCGCTGCCAATACGCCGCGTAAACCCCGTCCGGCTTCCCGTCATGCATCCTCTTCACCTGCCCCTTCATCCGTTGCCGACAGCAAACCTCGCCAGCCGAAACCGGCGCGTGCGGTGACGCCTGAGCGTCAAAGCGTAACGGATATTTCCAGCCTGAAAATTGGCCAGGAAATCAAAGTCAGGGCTGGCAAAAACGCCATGGATGCGACTGTGCTTGAGATAGCCAAAGACGGAGTCCGGGTGCAACTGGCTTCCGGTCTGGCAATGATCGTACGCGCAGAACATTTGCAGTTCTGATACGGAGGCCAACCAGGGCATGAACACTTTTGTCAAAGCAACCGCTTTAAGTTTATTGTTGCTCTCCGGGTATGGTGTTGCCAGCGAAACCATCACTCGTGAAGATCAGCTTCCGCAGCTACAACCGGAAGCGCAACACTCGACCGTCAGTGAGCGCGTCGCATCGCGTTTCCTGCGATCTCACTATCGTCAGTTCATGCTGGATGCACAGTTCTCTGGCAAGATCTTCGATCGTTACCTCAATATGCTCGACTACAGCCACAATACGCTGTTGGCGTCTGACGTGGCGCAATTTGCCGATCAGAAAGCACAGTTGGGTGACGATCTGAAAAACGGCAAACTGACCCTGCCGTATACCATGTATAACCTGGCGCAGAAGCGCCGGTTCGAGCGCTATCAGTATGCGCTCTCCCTGCTGGAAAAACCGGTCAATGTGAATGGCAGCGATGTCATTGATTTAGATAGGGCTAAAGCACCCTGGCCGCAGAATACACCAGAGCTCAATGCGCTGTGGGACGCCAAGGTCAAATACGATTGGTTGAGCCTGAAGCTGACCGGGAAAGCAGACGCTGAAATCAAAGAGACGCTCACTAAGCGTTATCAGTTCGCCATTCGTCGGTTAGCGCAGACTAACAGTGAAGACGTATTCCAGATGGTGATGAATGCGTTTGCGCGTGAAATAGACCCGCACACCAGCTACCTGTCACCACGCAATACCGAGCAGTTCAACACCGAGATGAGCTTGTCTCTCGAGGGGATCGGCGCTGTGTTGCAAATGGATGAAGACTATACGGTGATTAACTCGATGGTGCCCGGCGGCCCGGCGGCGAAGAGCAAACGCATCAGCGTGGGCGATCGCGTTGTTGGCGTGGGTCAGGCGGGTAAACCGATGGTGGACGTGATTGGCTGGCGTCTGGATGATGTGGTCGCGCTTATCAAGGGGCCGAAAGGCAGCAAAGTGCGCCTGGAAGTGCTGCCCGCCGGTAAAGGTACTAAAACGCAGCAGATTACTCTGACCCGCGAGCGTATCCGCCTTGAGGATCGCGCGGTGAAAATGTCGGTAAAAGAGGCCGGGAAAGATAAAGTTGGCGTGCTGGATATCCCTGGGTTCTATGTCGGGCTGACGGATGATGTGAAAGTTCAGTTGCAGAAACTGGAAAAAGAGCATGTCAGCAGCATTATTATCGATCTGCGTGGCAACGGTGGTGGCGCGTTAACTGAAGCCGTCAGCTTATCGGGGCTGTTTATTCCAAGTGGGCCAGTCGTTCAGGTGCGTGATAATAACGGCAAGATTCGGGAAGACAGTGATACCGACGACACGCTCTATTACAAAGGGCCGCTGGTGGTACTGGTCGATCGTTTCAGTGCGTCGGCATCGGAAATCTTTGCCGCTGCAATGCAAGATTATGGCCGGGCGCTGATTGTCGGGGAGCCGACGTTTGGTAAGGGCACGGTGCAACAGTACCGCTCAGTCAACCGAATCTACGATCAGATGCTGCGCCCGGAGTGGCCTGCGCTGGGGTCGGTGCAGTACACCATCCAAAAATTCTATCGTATCAATGGCGGCAGTACGCAGCGTAAAGGCGTCACGCCGGATATCATCATGCCGACGGGTAATGAGGTGGTGGATACCGGTGAGAAGTTTGAAGATAACGCATTGCCGTGGGACAGTATCAAGCAGGCTAATTATGCGGTGATGGGGGATGTGAAGCCGATACTGCCGGGATTGCTTGAGCAGCATAATGCCCGTATCGCCAAAGACCCAGAATTCCAGTTTATTCAGCAAGATGTGGCGCGTTATCAGGAGATGAAAGAGAAACGCAACCACGTATCGCTGAATCTGGCGCAGCGCCAGAAGGAAAATAACGAGGATGAGTCAAACCGGTTGATGCGTATCAACGATCGGTTGAAGCGTCAGGGTAAACCGCCGTTAAAATCACTGGATGATTTGCCGAAGGATTATCAGGACCCAGATGCCTATCTGAGCGAGACGGTGCAAATCGCGGAAGACCTGTCAAAAACCGTGGCTAAACCTCAGTGAGGATATAACGGTTATAGCAGTTGGCGTTTAATAAAAAGCCCGGTTTAAAAACCGGGCTTTTTTTCGTTCAGGCTATTCGTTCAGGTTATTGCCTTAGGGCTCAACGCGGGCGGTGGTGATTACCAGCCGACGCCTAAACCGAGCGTATAGAGCGTGTCGTTTACGTTACCCTGAATGCTTTCGGTACGGTTGCGAGACACTTTCATGCTGACGGAAGACCAGTCGGTAACTTTCAAGCGCACGCCAGCACCGGCTTTGATGTAGAGAGGGGTGGTACTGTCAAACGAACGTCCCACTTCGCCGTCAGTAAACAGTTCAGTCCGTTTACTAAACAAGAAACGGCTATAGTTCCATTTCAGGCCGCTGGAGTAGAAGTTATCTTCAGTGTCATTGCGATAGATGAAGGTCTGGGAGTTGACCAGCGTGGTGACAGAGAATGACCCCAGATCGTTATCCCAGAACTGATAACCCGGACCTGTACCGACTGAGCGGTTGATCTTGATGTTTTCTATCCAGTCACGTTTATACTCGTAGCGACCCTGCCAGAACCAATGCTCATCGATGAACTTGTCCAGCGCGTATTCGCCTGCCGCATTCTTGGTGCTTTCCACCTTATCTTCTTTCGCCATGTGGTAGCTGGCGTCAAGATTGTGACGCCAGGTGCCATGGCGCAGGCGAGTGTTCAGCGTAACATCGCGGTTATCGGTTTCTGTGGAGCTTTTCTTATGGGCCAGGCTGACGTCAACGTTGCCTTTCCAGGAGAAATCTTCCACCCAACGGCGTGGCACTACCATTGAGTTAATGTCGGATAACGGCAGCGTTTCCTGACCGGCGCTGACCTGCTGGCCGTCTACGCTTGCAGGTTGGGCAACGATAGCGCGTGAATTCTCAGACGCTTTGATGGCCGGGTAGAGCACCCCTTTTTCATAGCGTTGACCTTGAATGACCAACCCGTGATCGGTCTGGAACGTTTTTACTTTGTCCCAGGTGACGGATACGGTGTCAGCATAATCAGTTTTGATAAACAGTTTGCCGCTATCGAGCAGCGTGATCTGGCCGCTGATTTTGTCGCCATTGGTTAACCAGACGGTATCTGCATAGCTTGCAGACATGCCAGTAACGCTGAGTGTGACAAACAGACTCAGTGAAGAAAGAACGTGTTTGGAATGTGTCATGATGTCAGATAAAACAGTGGGTGACTAAAAAGTGAAAGACGCCGTCCAGCGGCGCAGCCGCTGCATCGATATGCCGTTTTTTCTTCCGGCGGGCAAACATTAACAGGAATTGCGTTTTGTCTCTAGGTATAAGTGCGACGGAATTAGAATTGAAATTGTTATAAACGATGTGGTTAATGATTTACGGCTATAACGGTGATGGCTATCACAGTCTGCCACCACCGTGGTGCGGATAGCGTCAGACCGCGTTGCGCGATGGGGTAAAGCGTGGTGCCAGACAGCGCTTTTCGGCATCAAAGCATGAAAGCATCAAAGCATGAAAGCGGGGCAAGGGCTGAGGCCGCCCTTTCCCGGTTAAAAAATCTTTTCCTGCACCACCCACACTGCGGCTTCGACTCTGGAGCGCAATTTCATCTTTTTCAGCAGGTGTTTTACATGGACTTTCACCGTGCTTTCCGTGATGTCCAGTTTGCGGGCAATCACTTTATTAGGCAGCCCCTGGGCAATCAGCTTGAGAATATCTTTCTCTCGCGGAGTGAGGAGTTGAATATCCCGCGTGTCGCTGCTGCGCGCCTCTCGCAGGCTGGCTGCCAACACCGGCGTGAGCGTATCACTGAGCACCATTTTTCCGGCCGCCGCCTGATGCAGGGCGACTAACAGATCTTCCGGCTCCATGTCTTTGAGAAGATAACCGTCTGCGCCGCCTCTAAAGGCGTTGATCACATCCTCTTCGTGGTTGGATACGGTAAACACCACAATTCGACCGGAAAGCGCGGTCTCGCGCAGACGTGACAGGGTGGCCAGGCCGTTCATACCGGGCATGTTCAAATCCAACAGCACCAGGTCTGGGTCAAGCTGTGCGGCTAGTTCAACCCCTTGCTCACCGTGGCTGGCTTCGCCGACCACCCGTAAATCAGGCGCCATACTGAGTAATTGTTTGACGCCGTTACGTAACATGGGGTGATCGTCGATAAGCAGTACCGTCGAGGTGTCATCGCTTATTGACGGGGTGTTATCAGGCCTCTCCTCAGAGAAATGGTCAGGCATGCTGTTCTCCTGTTAGAACGTTAGGCTGGCGGTAGTCGGCCAGAAAGCGAACACAGACTTCTGTGCCGCCGGACACAAGCCGTGCAAGGGTGAGTTCACCATTCAGGCTGCGAGCGCGATCGCGCATGATAATCAGGCCATAGTGATTCAGGCGCGAGGCATCATCGCTGATGCCGATACCGTTATCGCGTACCTGCAATTCAATGTGCCCTTGATGCTGGCGCAGCGTAATGGTGACGGCGCTGGCTTGCGCGTGCTTGTAAATATTGCTCAGGGCTTCGCGGATGATTTGCAGTAGATGGATACCCTGATGCGCTGAAACGGACTGTAACGGCAGTAGATAGTGCAGTTCAATGTCATAACCCAGACGCGAATTAAACTCGGTGACGGTCGCGCGTAGCGCGGCCAGCAGCCCTGATTCTGATAGCTGAAGCCGAAAGGTGGTGAGCAATTCCCGCAATTGTCGGTAGGCGGTGTTAATTTCATCGCGCATAGCGGCTAACTGTTGTTGCACATCATCAGGCAGGGCGGTGTGCTGCATTTGCAGGCAACTGAGCTGAATTTTCAGGCATGAAAGTGATTGAGCGATAGAGTCGTGCAATTCACGTGCAATGGTGGCGCGCTCTTCCATTAGCATCAGTTGTTGGCGGTGGCTGGATTGCCGCTCCAGCGCCAGCGTGCCGGTCAACTGTTCGAGCAGGGTATTAAGGAGTTGATGCTGGTCTGGGCTCAGTGATTGTTGGGCGGGCATCCACGCCAACACGCGGCCATAGCGTCCCAGTTTGTCGTGCAAATCCCAGCTTACCGGTTTTCCCTCTTCGGGTTGCGAAGGGGCCAGCCGGTGACATGCCCGTGGGCAGTGGTTATCCGGGCAGGTTTGTGGGTCAGGCAGGTGGGTCAACCCTGACGCAGTCAACTGCGGTTGATGATTATCTTCATACAGTTGCAGGCGGATATCATAAAGCGGGATCAGGACACTGAGCTCATCCAGTACCGGTAGCAGGCGACTGCACAGCGGCGCGCTGGTGTGCAGGCGGCGACTGGAGCGATAAAGAAACGCCAGCGTTTCATTTTTTTGCCGTAAATCTGCCGTTTTTTCTGCGACCCGGCGCTCCAGCGAGCGGTACATAGCGGAGAGTTCATCCGACATGGTATTCAGTGTGTGTGCCAGCGTACTCATCTCATCGTGACCACGCAGGGCGACACGCTGTGTAAATTCGCCCTGACCAATGGCCCGGGCCATGGCCATCAGTTTATGTAGCGGGGAGAGCAAGCGGTGGCGCAAATAAAAAAAGGTCAACAGCAGTAGCAATAGCATGATGCCGATAAACACCCTTTGCACCTGAGTGGCCACGCGCAAGTGGGCTTCGGTTTTTTGGTCGATACTGAGCACCAGCGCATCCAATTGATGGACAAAATCAGCGACGGCGGCGCTGGCGTCATGAGGGTGTGAGGCCTGTCGCAACTGCGGTTTGAGTTGTGCGGCCCAGTAGTGTTGTAATGCCGTTAAGCCCGCGCCCAAATTTTCGCGCGCGACCGCTTGTTGCAAATCATCGCTGTAGGCGTCTTGTTCCAAATCCTGCAAATAGCGTTGGCTCTCGCCATCGAGTGGCAGCAGCGAGAGCAAGCGGTAACTTTGCATGCGCAGTGAACCGGCTTTGTTGATGGCGTGCGCGTTTCCCTGAATTCCCTGAGACATCCAGCTCGACACCGCCATTCCTGCGATACCCAGCAAACCTTGTAGCAACATCAGCAGGACAACCTGGTTGACCAGCGAGAGAGGGAACCGAAAGCGTCTGAACATCGGGAAACCGCCTGTACGAAAGAGAGTGCGTCTGTGCAGCGGCAAGCCGACCAGAAACTGGCCGATAAACCGCTATCCGCGTCGCTATGGCATTTTTTCTTATTTTGGTTCACAACCCCATACCTATAAAGGGGTAATCCCGAATTTCCAGTGTGTTCGCGTGGTGGGAGTACACGGTGAGGTTTTTGGTGTAATCAATTGAAATTAAATAATTATATTGTGTGATAAATCATACTCCTTTGGAAGTGGGCGAGAGGTGGCGGCATTTTTCTACCTGCCGGGGGGTTGATGCACATCAACGTTGCCGGGTACAGACCTTCTAATGTGGCGCCTGAGGATAGGGCTCTTTTCTGATTTGAGGCTTGTGATATATGACGCACTCCACTACTACGCCAGATTCGTCACAACAGACGGTTATCCGGGAATGGCGACCGGAAGATCCACAATTTTGGCAACAGTCAGGGCGTCATATAGCCCGACGCAATCTTTGGATTTCAATACCTTGCCTGTTGTTGGCCTTCTGTGTCTGGATGTTGTTTAGCACCGTTGCTGTCAACCTGAACAAGGTTGGCTTTCATTTTAGTACCGACCAACTGTTTATGCTGACGGCGCTGCCATCGGTATCCGGCGCGCTGCTGCGCGTACCTTACTCGTTTATCATTCCGCTGGCGGGCGGGCGGCGCTGGACGACATTCAGCACGATAATCCTGATCATTCCCTGTGTGTGGCTGGGGTTTGCCGTACAAAATCCGCAAACCGACTATAACGTGTTTATCATCATCTCCCTGTTATGCGGGTTTGCCGGTGCTAACTTTGCTTCCAGCATGGCCAATATCAGCTTCTTTTTTCCCAAAGCGCAGCAAGGTAGCGCGCTGGGATTAAACGGTGGCTTCGGTAATCTGGGCGTCAGCGTGATGCAACTGTTGGTGCCGGTGGTGATTTTCCTGCCGGTGCTCAGTTTTACCGGCAAGGGCGTGGTTCAACCGGATGGCAGCCAGGTGTGGTTGCAGAATGCCCCCTGGGTCTGGGTGCCGCTGTTGCTGATCGCGTCGGCGGCCGCCTGGTTTGGTATGAACGATCTGTCTACCGCTAAGGCGTCGTTGCGCCAGCAGTTGCCGGTACTCAAGCGCGCGCATTTATGGATACTCAGCGTGCTGTATTTATCGGCGTTCGGCTCATTCATCGGCTTCTCTGCCGGGTTTGCCATGCTGTCGAAAACCCAGTTCCCGGATGTGATTATTCTGCATTATGCCTTCTTTGGCCCGCTGCTGGGCGCACTGGCAAGGCCGGTGGGCGGTATGCTGTCAGACCGGTTTGGCGGCGTGAAAGTCACGCTCATCACCTTTATGTTGATGGCCGTGTTGTCCTTACTGCTGTTTACGGCGCTGCCGGGAGAAAACCAGCCGGGGTCTTTCCTGCTGTTCTTTGGCATTTTCATGCTGCTGTTTTTAACCGCCGGACTGGGTAGCGGCTCAACGTTTCAGATGATTGCGGTGATTTTCCGTGGCCTGACTCTTGCCCGCGTCACCGCAGCCGGTGGCAGTGAAGAGCAAGCGCAGCGCAGCGCGGTGACGGATACCGCTGCGGCGTTAGGGTTTATCTCCGCTATCGGCGCTATCGGCGGCTTTTTCATTCCGAAAGCGTTTGGTACTTCACTGGCGCTGACCGGCTCACCGGCTGGGGCGATGAAAATCTTTGTGCTGTTCTATGTCGCCTGTGTGCTGATTACCTGGCTGTGCTACGGACGTAAAGCACGTAAATAACCGGGCAAAGTGACGGGACGATAACAACGAGGTAGCGCCACGCTACCTCTGTTATTGTCAGCGTTAACCCCTTCCTTGGGAGAGGGGGGGCGGGCCTCAACGGTGGGGCGATTATTGCGTTACCGGTGCTTTTTGCTGCTCAAGGTGCAGGCGTTGTTCGGCCTGTGCGCGCGCGTCATCAAGCTGTTTTAGTAAATCCGCCTGATTGACCAGTGGGTGCGTTTCACCGCTGTGATGGCTGGCCAGTTGCGCGCGTTTTTCCGTCAAGCCGGTATTAAATGGATGCGCGGTAAGATGGACGGAAATGGGGTGCGCGGGGTCAGAAACCAGCCGTTTAAGCCGGTCGATACTGGCGATATAGGCGTCAACCTGACGCGCGTTTTCGATAGCGTTTAATCCCATACCGCCGACGGTCAGCGCGCGATAGGTGTTCGCGCCATCTTTGACATCAAACGCATAAGAGGTGGTTCCCCAGGTATGGCCCGGCGTCGCGTAGGCATAAAACGTGGTGTCGCCGACGGTAAATGCCTGCCCGTCCTGCGCCACAATGTCAGCGTGTTCCAGCATTTTCCATGGCCGAGCCGAGTGTTGTGACTGGCTGGCGTCTTTTTGCGCTTCATCCCAGCCCGCCTGAGTCATGACAAATCGCGCTTTACTCAACGCCTTGATTTTATACGCGCCACCCACATGGTCGAAATGGCCATGGGTCATCAACACCAGTTTGATCTCCGCTGGATCAACGCCGATTTGCCGGATGTTAGCCAGCAGTTGATCAACATACGGCTCATGTAACGTATCAATTAATACCGGGCCTTCACTGGTTTTGATAAGCCAGGCCGACACCCAGCAGATGCCGACGAAATAGACGTTATCAAACACCTTGTAGGGCGCGATCTGTTGCTCCTGACGATTGTTTAGCCACTGCCCCAGCGCGGGCGGTAAGCGCCCGGTACGGCCAAATTCGGCGAATTGCGCGTTAATCGCATCCGATGGGCAACCCGATAACGACGACGATGCGCCTTTTGGCTCGGGAGACGATGGTGTTTGCGCCAGTGTGCTGACGGGCAGAGACAGTAAGAGGGTACTTAGGCTTGGAACGAGGTATTTTTTTAACATAATCAATCTCATAACACGAATATTAAGCTGTTGCTTATGATTATGGCTTCCTGACATGACCGAATAAACCCTAGAATGCGCCATAGTTTGTTGCATCATTCGGTCAGTTACATCATGCGGTCAGTTGCATCAGGGATAATAGGAGCGAGATGGATCGTCTCATTGCGATACGGGTATTTGTGACGGTGGCGGATTTGGGTAGCCTGACGGCGGCGGCGAATAAGCTTGATATGTCGCGCTCAATGGCGACACGTTATATCGCCACCCTTGAGCACTGGTTAGGGGCGCGATTACTACACCGCTCCACACGCAGTCTGGGATTAACCAGCATCGGTAATGACATGCTGGCGCGCTGCCGCCAGATTTTGGCGTTATCGGAGGATATGACGGCGCTGTGTAGCCACCATGATAATGAACCGCACGGCGTTATCCGCATCGCCAGCAGCGTCTCATTCGGTCAATCCTATCTGGCGCAGGCGCTGGGCCGTTATCGCACCCGCTATCCGCGCATGACAACCGAACTGATATTGACCGATCGCACTATTAAACTGGTGGAGGAACGTATTGATTTAGCGCTTGAGATAACCAATACGCCGGATGATAACCTGATAGCCAGACGGTTGGGCCAGTGCGCTTCGGTTGTCTGCGCTGCACCGGCGTATCTGGCTACGCATGGCCCTCTGCTCACACCGCATGATCTTAGCCAACACGCCTGTCTGAACCATACCCGGCTTGGCCCGGCATGGTCTTTTAGCGACAGCCTTAGCGGTGAGCGGTTCAGTGTGCCCGTTGCCGGGCGAGTGGTGGCGAATGACACGCTGGTGCTGCTTAACGCTGCGCTGGCCGCCGAAGGCGTGGCGTGTCTGCCGGAGTTTGTGGTTCACTCTGCATTGCAATCCGGCGAGCTTGTCGCCGTGCTGACCGATTACCAGACCGGATCGCTTGGGATTTACGCATGCTATGCCTCTCGGCGTCACATGCCTGCTGCGTTACGCTGCTGTCTGGATTTTCTGGCGCAAGATTTGTCGGCATCGGGCTGATGACCAGAAGGCGTTAAGGGCAAATGCGGGTGGGATGTCCGGTTACGCGGCCGATGACATTCTACTACCTCCAAAGAGTCTCCATGAGCAAATGTCACCTGACCTTATCATTTCATTCCTAAAAATTTCCTTTTTTATCAGTTAATTAAGTGTTTTCTCCCTGATGCCTCTTTGGTGGTATTTTCGCCACCCCCACCACAAGCCGGCCCCTGAGGGCTTGATCGCTGTCAAGTTCAGGCCGCTCCTCGCTGGCTACCCTACGCGGTAGTGAGCAATACCCACGTGTACTTCTATAACGACAGGAGCCGTCAGGTTCCGTAGCAGGAGAGTCCGGATGAGCAAATTTCTTGACCGGTTACGTTATTTCAAACAGGTGGCCGAGCCGTTTTCCGGCGATCACGGTCAGACGTTGAATACCAATCGTGACTGGGAGGACGGCTACCGCAGCCGCTGGCAACATGACAAAGTGGTGCGTTCGACGCATGGCGTCAACTGTACCGGTTCGTGCAGCTGGAAGATTTACGTCAAAAACGGGCTGGTCACTTGGGAGACGCAGCAGACCGATTACCCGCGCACCCGGCCCGACCTGCCGAATCATGAACCGCGCGGCTGCCCACGCGGTGCCAGTTATTCCTGGTATCTCTACAGCGCCAATCGCCTGAAATACCCGATGATGCGTAAACGCCTGATGAAACTGTGGCGTGAAGCGCGTCGGCACCATGCCGACCCGGTCGATGCCTGGGCGTCTATCGTCGGTGATGCCAATAAAACGAAAGAATACAAGCAAGTCCGTGGTCGCGGTGGTTTTGTGCGTGCCGACTGGCAGGAAGTGAATGAGCTGATTGCTGCTGCTAACGTCTATACCGCGAAAACGTTCGGCCCAGACCGCGTGATAGGCTTTTCACCGATCCCGGCGATGTCGATGGTGTCTTACGCCGCCGGTGCCCGTTACCTGTCGCTGATGGGCGGGGTGTGCCTGAGCTTTTACGACTGGTATTGCGACCTGCCGCCCGCCTCACCGCAAACCTGGGGCGAGCAAACCGACGTGCCGGAATCGGCCGACTGGTATAACTCATCGTATATTATTGCCTGGGGCTCCAACGTCCCGCAGACCCGTACTCCTGATGCGCATTTCTTTGCTGAAGTGCGCTACAAAGGCACCAAAACCGTCGCCATTACCCCGGATTACGCCGAAATCGCCAAACTGTGCGATCAGTGGCTGAACCCGAAACAGGGCACCGACAGCGCGCTGGCGCTGGCGATGGGCCACGTTATCCTCAACGAGTTCCATCTCAGGCAGCCGCGTCAGTATTTTACCGATTACGTGCGCCGCTATACCGACATGCCGATGCTGGTGCTGCTGGAGCCGCGTGCCGATGGCAGCTATGCCGCCGGACGTTTACTGCGCGCCGCTGACCTGGTGGGCAATCTGGGCGAGGAAAACAACCCGGAATGGAAAACCATCGCCATTGATGAAACCACCGGCGAGCTGGTGGCACCGCAGGGTTCTATCGGTTATCGCTGGGGCGAACAGGGTAAATGGAACCTGGAAGCGCGTGAAGGCGGAAGCCAGCGCGAAGTGAACCTGCAACTGAGCTTGCTGGGCCACCATGACGAGGTGGTATCCGTCGGCTTCCCCTATTTTGGCGGGGCGGCCAGTGAACATTTTGCCAGCGTCGCACTCGATGAGGTGCTGCTGCATCAGTTGCCGGTGAAACACCTGACGCTGGCCGATGGGCAGCAAGGGTTAGTCACCAGCGTTTTTGACCTGACACTCGCCAACTACGGTGTGGATCGCGGCCTGAACGACGAACAATGCGCCAGCGATTACGATCAGGTGAAAGCCTATACCCCGGCGTGGGCCGAGCAAATAACCGGTGTGTCACGGCAGAACATTATTCGTATTGCGCGCGAATTTGCCGACAACGCCGACAAAACCCATGGCCGGTCGATGATCATCGTCGGTGCCGGGATGAACCACTGGTATCACCTCGACATGAACTACCGTGGCATCATCAATATGCTGATCTTCTGCGGCTGTGTCGGGCAGAGCGGTGGCGGCTGGGCGCACTATGTTGGCCAGGAGAAACTGCGCCCGCAAACCGGCTGGTTGCCGCTAGCGTTCGGGCTGGACTGGCAGCGTCCGCCGCGCCACATGAACAGCACCTCGTTTTTCTATAACCACTCCAGCCAATGGCGTTATGAAACCGTCGCGCCGCAGGAATTTTTGTCACCGCTGGCGGACTCGTCACGTTTTAGCGGCAGCCTGATTGACTTTAACGTGCGCGCCGAGCGTATGGGCTGGCTGCCGTCTGCGCCGCAACTGGGGGCCAACCCGCTGCATATCGCCGGGCAGGCTGCCGCCGTTGGCATGTCGCCGCAGGATTTTACCGTGGCGGAGCTGAAAACCGGTCGCCTGCGTTTTGCTGCCGAACAACCGGACAACCCGCAAAACTTTCCGCGTAACCTGTTTATCTGGCGCTCCAACCTGCTGGGTTCTTCCGGTAAAGGCCATGAATACATGCTTAAGTACCTGCTGGGCACCGAACACGGTATCCAGGGGCAGGATTTAGGCGAGCAGGGTGCCGTAACGCCGGAAGAAGTGGAATGGCGGGCGCAAGGTGGTGAAGGCAAGCTGGATCTGGTGGTGACGCTGGATTTCCGTATGTCCAGCACCTGTCTCTATTCCGACATCGTGTTGCCGACCGCTACCTGGTATGAAAAAGACGACATGAACACCTCGGACATGCATCCGTTCATTCATCCGTTGTCGGCAGCGGTTGACCCGGCCTGGGAGTCGAAAACCGACTGGGAAATCTATAAAGGGCTGGCGAAAACCTTCTCCCGCGTGTGTCAGGGCCACCTTGGGGTCGAAACCGATGTGGTGACACTGCCCATCCAGCACGACTCCGCCGCCGAACTGGCGCAGCCGCTGGGCGTGAAAGACTGGAAAAAAGGCGAGTGTGACCTGATTCCGGGGAAAACCGCGCCGCACATTATGGTGGTGGAGCGCGACTACCCGAACCTGTATGCCCGCTTTACCTCACTTGGCCCGTTGCTGGATAAACTCGGCAACGGCGGTAAAGGCATTAGCTGGAATACCCAAAACGAAGTGGATTTCCTCAAACGCCTGAACCGCGTGCAGGAAGAGGGCGCGGCAGCCGGTCGCCCAAGAATCGACAGCGCCATCGATGCCGCCGAGGTGATTTTGTCGCTGGCGCCGGAAACCAACGGCCAGGTAGCGGTGAAGGCCTGGGATGCGTTGAGTAAAGTCACCGGGCGCGATCACACCCATCTGGCGCACCCGAAAGAAGACGAGAAAATCCGCTTCCGCGATATTCAGGCGCAGCCGCGCAAAATTATCTCCAGCCCGACCTGGTCTGGCCTTGAAGATGAGCATGTCTCTTACAACGCCTGCTACACCAACGTGCATGAGCTGATCCCGTGGCGCACGATTTCTGGCCGTCAGCAGTTGTATCAAGACCACGAATGGATGCGCGCCTTCGGCGAAAGCCTGCTGGTGTACCGCCCGCCGGTGGATACCCGCGCGGCACAGCCGTTGCTGAACAAAAAGCCCAACGGCAACCCGGAAAAAGCGCTCAACTTCCTGACGCCCCATCAGAAGTGGGGGATTCACTCCACCTATAGCGAAAACTTGCTGATGCTGACGCTTGGGCGCGGTGGCCCGATTGTCTGGCTGAGTGAGGACGATGCCCGCGAGCTGAATATTGCTGACAACGACTGGGTGGAAGTGTTCAACGCCAATGGTGCGCTGACGGCACGTGCGGTGGTGAGCCAGCGTATTCCCGCCGGGATGACCATGATGTACCACGCGCAGGAGCGCTTGGTAAACCTGCCGGGCTCGGAAATTACCGGCCAGCGCGGTGGTATCCATAACTCGGTGACGCGCGTTTGCCCGAAACCGACCCATATGATTGGCGGTTACGCTCAACTGGCTTACGGCTTTAACTATTACGGCACCGTCGGTTCTAACCGCGATGAGTTTGTGGTGGTTCGCAAAATGAACCGCATCGACTGGCTGGATGAGGACAGCCATGACGACCTGTCTTCCCATGTGCAACCTCATCTGCAGGAGAAAGCCTGATGAAAATTCGTTCACAAGTCGGCATGGTGCTGAATCTGGATAAATGCATTGGCTGTCATACCTGTTCAGTGACCTGTAAAAACGTCTGGACCAGCCGTGAAGGGGTGGAGTACGCCTGGTTTAACAACGTGGAAACCAAACCGGGCACCGGCTACCCGCATGCCTGGGAAGATCAGGACAAATGGAAGGGCGGCTGGATCCGTAAGATCAACGGTCGGCTGGTGCCGCGTATGGGCAACCGCATCGGCGTGTTGTCGAAGATTTTCGCCAACCCGGATGTGCCCGCGCTGGATGACTACTACGAGCCGTTTGACTACGACTACGCGCACCTGCAACGCGCCGGTGAAAGCCGGCATCAGCCGGTGGCGCGCCCGCGCTCGCTGGTGACGGGCCAGCGCATGGAGAAGATCGAAAACGGCCCGAACTGGGAAGACGATCTGGGCGGCGAGTTCAGCAAACGCTCGCAGGACAAGAACTTCGACGACATGCAAAAAGCCATGTACGGCGAGTTCGAAAACACCTTCATGATGTACCTGCCGCGCCTGTGCGAACACTGCCTTAACCCGGCGTGTGTCGCCACCTGCCCGAGCGGGGCGATTTACAAGCGCTCGGAAGACGGCATTGTGCTGATCGACCAGGATAAATGCCGTGGCTGGCGTATGTGCCTGACCGGTTGCCCGTACAAGAAAATCTACTTCAACTGGAAGAGCGGCAAATCGGAAAAATGTATTTTCTGCTATCCGCGCATCGAATCCGGTATGCCGACGCTGTGCTCGGAAACCTGCGTGGGCCGTATCCGTTATCTGGGCGTGCTGCTCTACGATGCCGACCGCATTGAACAGGCGGCCTCCACAGAGAGTGAAACCGACCTGTATGGCCGCCAGTTAGACATTTTCCTCGACCCGCATGACCCCGAGGTGATTGCACAGGCGCAGCGTGATGGTATTGCGCTCAGTGTGATTGAAGCCGCACAGCAGTCGCCGGTGTACAAACTGGCGGTGGAATGGCAACTGGCGCTGCCGCTGCACCCGGAATACCGCACACTGCCGATGGTATGGTACGTGCCGCCGTTGTCACCGATTCAGTCAGCGGCCGATGCGGGCAATCTGGCGCACAGCGGCGTGCTGCCGGACGTCGAGAGCCTGCGTATTCCGGTGCAGTATCTGGCCAACCTGCTGACGGCGGGCGACACCCGCCCGGTGCTGCGCGCGTTGCGGCGCATGCTGGCGATGCGTCATTACAAACGGGCGCAGACTGTCGAGCAGATAACCGATATCAGTGCGCTGGAGCAAGTGGGGCTGACGCAGTCTCAGGCTGAGGAGATGTACCGCTATCTGGCGATCGCCAACTATGAAGATCGCTTCGTGGTGCCGTCCAGCCACCGTGAACTGGCGCGTGAGGCCTTCCCGGAAGCGCATGGCTGTGGCTTTAGCTTCGGCGATGGCTGCCACGGCAGCGATTCCTCGTTCAACCTGTTCAACAGCCGCCGTATCGACGCCATCGACGTCACCAGCAAAACCCAGACCATGGGTGAGCGGCGCATGCGGGAGAACAAGTCATGATCAGTCTTCGCGTTATCGCCCGGCTGCTGGAGTACCCGGATGCGGAACTGTGGCAACAGCGTCAGGAGATGCTGGACGCGCTGGAGCAGGCCGACGAGCTGCCGCTGCGCCAAAGTGCGCAGTTGCTGCAATTCATCGGCGACTTTTATCAGGGCGACCTGCTGAATAGGCAGGCGCGCTACAGCGAGCTGTTTGATCGCGGTCGTGCGCTGTCGTTGCTGCTATTTGAACACGTCCACGGTGAGTCGCGCGACCGTGGTCAGGCGATGGTGGACTTGCTGGCGCAGTACCGTGAGGTTGGGCTGGAGTTGGATTGCCGCGAACTGCCGGACTTCCTGCCGCTGTATCTGGAGTATTTGACGCTGCGTGAGCCGCAGGCGGCGTGTGATGGGTTGCGTGATATCGCGCCAATCCTGACGCTGCTGGCCGAACGCCTGCGCCAGCGCGACAGTGACTATGCGCTATTGCTGGAGTTGCTGCTGACGCTGGCTGCCTGCGCGCCATCAAACGAGGCGGTGGCGGTGAAAGTGGCGCAAGAAACCCGCGACGATACGCCGCAGGCGCTGGATGCCGTGTGGGAAGAGGAGCAGGTGCGTTTTCTGGCTGATGCCGGTTGCGCGCCCGCGCAGCAGACGCGCCATCAGCGTCGGTTTGCCGACGCCGCGACACCACATTATCTGAACCTTGACGCGTCACCGGTCAAAGGAGAGTGCTGATGCATTACCTCAATCTGTTTTTATTCGATATCTACCCTTACATTGCCGGTGCGGTTTTTCTGGTAGGCAGTTGGCTGCGTTATGACTACGGTCAGTACAGCTGGCGCGCCGGTTCCAGTCAGATGCTCGATAAGAAAGGCATGCGACTGGCGTCAAACCTGTTTCATCTGGGCATTCTCGGCGTGCTGGGCGGCCACTTTCTCGGCATGATGACGCCGCACTGGATGTACGAGTCGTTTTTGCCGTTGGAGGTGAAACAGAAGATGGCGATGTTAGGCGGCGGCACCTGCGGCGTGTTAACGCTGGTTGGTGGGGCGTTGTTGCTAAAACGGCGTTTGACCAATCCGCGCGTTCGCGCCACGTCCAGCACCGGCGACATCTTGATTTTGACCTTGCTGGTGATTCAGGCAGCGTTAGGGCTGTTGACCATCCCGTTCTCTGCCCAGCATATGGACGGCAGCGAAATGATGAAGCTGGTCAACTGGGCGCAAGCGGTGGTGACATTCCGGGGCGGCGCATCCGCCTATCTGGACGATGTGGCCTTTGTGTTTCGCGTGCATCTGGTGTTGGGCATGACGCTGTTCCTGCTGTTCCCATTCTGCCGTCTGGTGCATATCTGGAGCGCGCCGGTTGAATACCTGACCCGCCGTTATCAACTGGTGAGAAATCGTCGCTAATCGCCACGAACTCATCGTCATGAATAATGCTACCCCAGTCACCACTCAGGTCCATTGGCGCCGGTGGCTGGGGTGATTATTGTGTTCCCCGCCGTCCACCCCGCTTAATGTGAAAATCCTCACACTTTCCACCTGAAATGACAGAGAAATGACACATTCACTTATCTTTGCTCATACTTTTTTATACTGATTGATGTATAGCAACAAAAACGGTTTAGCAACCGCAGCCACAGAGTAAGAGAAGTTTGCTTTTGGTCAATTTCGCCCGAAAATGTCAATGCTAGGATGGCCTCAGGTTAACACTCTGTGATAGAGGGATGGTGAACAATGAGCAGCGTATTTTATATTCCGGCATTAAACCTGATGGGTGAAGGGGCGTTAGAAGAAGCCGCCCGGCAAATTCAGTTACAGGGTTTTAAACATGCATTGATCGTCACGGATGGCGTCTTGAATAAAATTGGGGTTGCCGCCTCCGTCCAGACATTACTGGCTAAATACCAGATAGATAGCGCCATTTATGATGGTGTCCAGCCTAACCCGACCGTCGCCAATGTGGACGCCGGGCTTGCCATACTGAAAGCAAACAACAGCGATTGTATCGTCTCGCTGGGCGGGGGCTCCTCGCACGACTGTGCCAAAGGGATCGCACTGCTGGCTACCAATGGCGGTCAAATTGCTGATTATGAAGGCGTTGATGTTTCTGCTAAACCGCAGTTACCGCTCATTGGTATCAACACCACCGCTGGCACCGCATCGGAGATGACCCGTTTTTGCATCATCACTGATGAAGCACGCCACGTGAAAATGGCGATCGTGGATAAAAACGTCACACCGGTGATGTCGGTTAACGACCCGGCGCTGATGGTCGGTATGCCAGCCTCTCTGACGGCTGCGACCGGCATGGATGCGCTGACGCACGCCATTGAAGCCTATGTGTCAACCGCCGCTAACCCGATTACCGATGCCGTGGCGATTAAAGCGATTGAACTGATTCGTGACCATCTGCGCGATGCCGTTACCGACGGTAAAAACATGGTGGCGCGTGAGCAAATGGCCTATGCCCAGTTCATGGCGGGCATGGCGTTTAATAACGCCTCGCTGGGGTATGTGCATGCGATGGCGCACCAGTTGGGCGGTTTCTACAACCTGCCGCACGGGGTATGCAACGCCGTGCTGCTGCCGCACGTTGAACGTTATAACGCTACCGTTGCAGCCAAGCGCCTGAAAGACGTAGCCGTCGCACTGGGTGTGGATGTTGCCGGTCTGAACGACTCGCAGGCAGCGGAAGCGGCGATTCAGGCCATCAGCCAACTGGCGAGCGATGTCGGTATTCCCGCCGGGCTGAAAGACCTGGGTGTGAAAGAAGAAGACTTCAACATCCTGGCCGATAACGCATTGAAAGACGCCTGCGGGTTGACCAACCCGAAACAGGCTACCCACGCAGAAATCGTCAGTATTTTTGCCGCCGCATTCTGATGTGAGTGTTGGTAATGTGAGTGTTGGTATGGAAAAGCTCCTGGCCTGATGGTCGGGGGCTTTTTTTATCACGCGCTATCGTTGGGGTAACAGGCTATTTTATCAATCGCTATCGTTCGTTATCTCAGGCTTATTTCATGGAGTTGTAAACGTTGAAGGTGGGATTTTTTTCAAAAATGTCAGCCACAAAATCCATGAAGACCATTGCCCGTTTGGGTAACAGTCGATTAGCAACATAAACGGCCTGAATGGGAACGGGTGGTGCGGTGTAATCCGTCAGTAATAATTGTAAGTTGCCCTTTGCCAGCCCCTCCTCGAACAACCATGCTGGGCCCTGTGCGACCCCAACCCCGGCATTGACAAATTTCTGTACGGCTTCGGGTGAATTGACCCTGAGCCGACCAGAAACAGGGATACTGATATCCTGAAATCGCCAGGTAGCTCCTGTTGTCAGCAAGGTATAGATCAAGCAGTCATGTTTTTTTAAATCCTCTGGGGTCGTCGGGGTTCCGTGTTTAGCTAAGTATTTGTTACTGGCAACACAGACTCGCTCATACATGCCAAGCCTGCGGGCACGCATCGCACTGTCTTCCAGGTGTCCAATGCGGATTGCCAGTTCAACCGCTTCGTCAACGAGATTGATATAGCGGTCATTAATCTGTAGCTCGAGTGTTAGCTCTGGGTAGCGTTCTAAAAAATCCGGGATGTGCGGGACTAAGAATGTGTGAGCCAATGCGGTGGGGCAAGCAACGCGTAATAGCCCTGTGGGGGTAACATTTTCTCTGAAAGAAGACTCTGACTCTTCAACGGCTTCCAGAATACGTCTTGCTTCCAGATAATAACGTTCTCCTTCAGGCGTCAGGGAAAGTTTGCGCGTTGATCGGTGGAGTAATCGGGTCTGCAAATGCTCTTCGAGGGTTGCAACATGACGACTCACGTTCGGCTGCCCTAAGCCTAAATCCCTGCCAGCGGCGGAAAAACTGCCGGTTTCAGCGGTACGGACAAAGCATGTCATCAAAAGTAATCTATCCATCCTGAAACCTATTCATGCTTTAAATGCATGGAACATATCTAAAAATACAATCTTATCACTTTTTGGGCATGAGCATACAGTGGCTACCACATCGGCCACGCGCCGATCGATTGTTAAAACTCACAGGAGATTTTTAGATGTCCAGATTACAAGGTAAACGCGCACTGATTACGGGTGGAACCAGTGGTATTGGTCTTGAAACAGCGAAGCTGTTTGTGGCGGAAGGTGCCCGCGTCATTGTTACCGGTGTTAACCCTGATTCTATCGAAAAAGCGAAAGCAGAGCTGGGTGATGCGGTGTTAGTCGTGCGCGCCGACTCTGCGGATGTGAATGCACAGAAAGCGCTGGCACAAACGGTTAAACAGCACTTTGGGGAACTGGATATCGCTTTCCTGAATGCGGGTATATCCATGTATATGCCTATCGAGGTGTGGACGGAAGAGATGTTCGACCGTATTTATAATATCAACGTTAAAGGCCCTTACTTCCTGATGCAGGCACTGCTGCCGGTGTTCGCAAGCCCGGCATCCGTGGTCTTTAATACCTCTGTAAATGCGCACACGGGGCCAGCGAATTCTTCTGTTTATGGCTCAACCAAAGCGGCATTGCTGAACATGTCAAAAACACTTTCTAACGAGTTACTTGCTCGTGGCATTCGTATCAACGCAGTGAGCCCAGGCCCGGTTGACACACCGCTTTACGATAAGGCGGGGATTCCAGTGGAATATAACGATCAAGTGATGAAAGATATCGTTGCAACCATCCCTGCCGGTCGTTTTGGTAAGCCACAAGAAGTCGCGCAAGCGGTACTTTACTTCGCATCTGATGAGTCTGCCTGGACTGTGGGTTCAGAAATCATCATCGACGGCGGCGTTTCCATCTAAGCCACCAAAATAAGCTTTACCGTTCACCAAACCCGCCACCGTTTATGGCGGCGGGCTATCATTTTATCTGGAGTTTGAGATGTTTACTCATGACCTGACACTGATTAGCCACCCACTGTGCCCCTTTGTGCAGCGTTCAGCGATCGTTCTTCTCGAAAAAAATGTGCCATTTGAGCGCATAAATGTAGACCTATCGGCGAAGCCTGACTGGTTTCTTGCTCTGTCACCCACGGGCAAGGTGCCGCTGCTTAACGTGCGTCAGGCCAACGGCGACGATGCCATTATTTTCGAGAGCATGGTGATTTGCGAGTACCTTAATGAAACGCAAGGCGGTGATTCGATGTATGCGGACAATGCATTAGAAAGAGCCAGGCAGCGCGCATGGATTGAGTTCTCTACCTCAATGCTTGGCAATGCATGGCAATTTTTAAATGCGACGGATAAAGCCATCGCAGCCAGTAAACGCGCGCTGTTCCGTGCGCAGCTTGAACGTATTGAATCTGAATTAAGCGTAGGGCCTTATTTTTCTGGTGCCCGATTCAGTATGGTTGATGCGGTCTACGCGCCTATTTTCCGCTACTTCTCCCTCATCGATACATCAGTCACTGAGGCGATTTTTGCCGGGCTTGCGCGTACTTGCGCCTGGAAAGCGGCACTTGCGGAAAGGGAAAGCGTAAAAGCCGCTGTATCACCAGAGTATGCGGCACTTTTCCAAAACCATCTGCGTCAGCATTCTGCCATTCTCGCCGTCTGAAGATATTCACTGGGCAACCGTGACCAGTTCCCCATTGATTAAAACACGGCAATGTGAGTAATTCCGCCACCGACTGAGAGAACGATGTTGAACGCCTGCTGTTCACTTATAACAGTCTAAGGGGGGCGCGATATTGGGTTTCGTCCCTAAACGCAGATCATGAACGGCATCGTGTGTTGATCGGGGAGAGCAGGGCAGAGGTTGCCTGTCGGTTGTTCTTTTCGTTCGACTTTGCAAAGATGTAGCACACGCGATTTCAGCGCTGCCACGCCATCAGAAACAGGATCGATTCTTCACGGCCCATGGCCTGTGCCCCGGCAGTAATGCGCGACGTGGCAATGGCAATCGTAATGACAATCGCAATGTCGAACTGGCTCTGCTTTAAGGATTCCGAGATGACACCTTTTTATCAACTCACAGCCACCAGCCTGGGTGGACAGCCTATCGCTATGGCCGACTATGCAGGTAAGGTGGTTCTGGTCGTTAATACCGCCAGCCATTGCGGTTTCACGCCACAATACGGCGGCCTTGAAGCGCTCTACCAGAAATACGCCGCACAGGGACTGGTGGTGCTGGGTTTCCCCTGCAACCAGTTCGGTAAACAGGAGCCCGGCAACGCCGATGACATCGCGCAGACCTGCCACATTAACTATGGTGTGAGCTTCCCGATGTTCGAGAAAATCGAGGTCAACGGCACCGCCGCGCACCCGGTGTTCCGTTATCTGAAACACGAATTGCCCGGCGTGCTGGGTGGGCGAATCAAGTGGAACTTCACGAAGTTCCTGATCGGTCGCGACGGTAAACCACTGAAGCGGTTTGCGCCGTTCACCACCCCGGAGAAAATGGAAGCCACAATCGTTGCGGCACTTGAAAGCTGCGAGTTTCGATAATTCGAACCATGCAATTTTAGCGCGCTGTCGAACAACGCATGATCCGTGGGATAGCTTTCGCTATTCGCTATTCGCTGGTATCAGTCCTGCCTTAGTGTCTGCGCGACTTAGCCAACAGCCCGGATGTTGCTGGCCTTATTTCTTCTTATTAAGCATCGACTTAAGGTCGGCAAAGGGATTATAGGTTGCTACACCCACATCCTTTTGCGCGTCTTCCCCCGCCACAACGGTTGTGCCGTACTGCTCGGCTTCCGTGTACTTCGAGTGTTCGTGGTCATGGCAATACAGACACAACAACTCCCAGTTGCTGCCATCTTCCGGGTTATTGGTATGGTCGTGATCGATATGGTGAACCGTTAATTCACGTAAGTTTGAATAAACAAACTCCCGTGAGCAGCGCCCACACACCCATGGGTAGATTTTTAGTGCTTTCTCACGATAACCGCTTTCCAGCCGCGAGTAGTTTTTTGGGATAAAAGCCATTGCCGGTGCCACCTGTGATTTATAAAGAGGTAATTTTACAATATATCCCCTATCTGGAACAGAAAGAGAGGCGTCGCCGTCGTCCGTCTTTCGCACGTAACAGCGGGCCAGCAACGACGCCTCACCCGCACAGAGAACGGCACGCCAGCGACCATGGCATCGCGGCTTGCCTTTCCTGCTCACATAGCCACAATGGAAACCGTAAGTCGTAAAGTCAGTTAACCTCAACGATTTCATACTCTCGGGCGATAGCGCGGGTTTCGGTTCCCCATACTGAAGCTCGGGTTCTTTGCTGATGAGCGTCAAACGTTGCCTGGTCTGTGAATAGCTCCTCAACTTTCCAGATTAGCGGGTTCGTTGTTTCAGTGACCTCAAACGAAAGACACCCCGTTTCCTCTTTTGTCAGACGCTGATGTTCAGGAAGATACTGACGAACCCGTGCCGCCTCTTCCACGCTGCTGCATACCAAACGACCGGTCAATTTAATCATTTTTATCCTTTGCCAGGGTTGAAGGAGTAGCGGTTTTCCTGCTGCCAGATGTTATACCTAACAGATAAACCCTGAGTGATTTATCTCGCTCCGGGCTGGCTTTTTACTGGCCGGTAGCAAGAGGGCATAAGACTGGTGTAGTGTTTTTGAACGATGGATCACGCGGAAGGGCATTCTAATCATGCTGAAAATACTGGGAAAAAAGACGTCAATCAATGTGCGCAAAGTGCTCTGGACGTGCGAAGAGGCGGGGCTGGATTATGTGCAGGAGGATTACGGTAGCGGATTTGCCTCGACGCAAACTGATGCTTTTCGTGCCATGAACCCGAACGCCATGGTGCCGGTGTTGATTGACGATGAATTCGTGTTGTGGGAATCCAATTCAATTTGTCGCTATCTGGTGCGTAAAGCCGGGCGCGATGACCTGCTTCCCCGCGAACCGCAGGCGTGCGCTAACGTCGAGCACTGGATGGACTGGCAGGCGACCGAATTTAACAACGCCTGGCGTTATGTGTTCCCGGCTTTGGCGCGCCAGAACCCGGCCTATAACGACCAGAATGCGATTGCCGAGGGGATTAAGGCGTGGAACCACTGTGTGGGGATTCTGGAGCAACAGCTCCAGCGCACCGGGGCATGGGCGGCAGGTGAGACGTTTACGCTCGCCGATGTGGTGCTTGGGCTGTCGGTGAATCGCTGGAAAATGACACCGTTTGCCCACCCCGACGTGCCTGCCATTGATGCGTGGTTTATGCGTTTGAATCAGCGGCCAGCGTTTTTGCGCCATGGCAATAATGGTATGGTCTAAAAAAATCGGGGTGACGGCATTATATCAATCCGCCGCTTTTCATCCGTAATCTTGTCATGAGCAATATGACTCAGTCCGGTTGGTGGTTCAGGTTATTTGGCGATGGGCCGGATAACCTGACACGGACTGAGTTTTTCATCACCGACAGTGCAGCGGCGTTATTTCGCCAGAAGCTCTCTGCGCACGATATCTGCGCCTGCGCTTAATGCGTTGAGTTTGCCGGTGGCGACGCGACGAGATAACGGTGCCATACCACAGTTGGTAGACGGATAGAGTTTATCGGCATCGACAAACTGTAGTGCTTTTCGTAGCGTATTGGCGACGTCTTCGGGGGTTTCAATGATATTGGTTGCCACATCAATGGCCCCTACCATGACTTTTTTGCCGCGAATCAGTTCGAGCAGATCCATCGGCACCCGTGAGTTATGGCATTCCAGTGAAATGATATCGATAGTCGAGGTTTGCAGTTTCGGAAAGGCTTCTTCATATTGCCGCCATTCTGACCCCAGCGTTTTTTTCCAGTCGGTATTGGCCTTAATGCCATAGCCATAGCAAATATGTACAGCCGTTTCACAGTTAAGCCCTTCGGTGGCTTTTTCTAACGCGGCAATCCCCCAGTCATTCACCTCATCAAAGAAAACATTAAATGCGGGTTCATCAAACTGAATAATATCGACACCCGCGGCCTCTAATTCTCTCGCTTCCTGATTGAGTATTTTGGCGAATTCCCAGGCGAGCTTTTCGCGGCTTTTGTAGTGATTATCATAGAGTGTATCAATCATCGTCATCGGCCCCGGCAACGCCCATTTAATCGGTTGCTTCGTCAGTTGACGCAAGAATTTGGCATCTTCCACAAACACCGGTTGTTGACGCGCTACGGCACCGACCACGGTCGGTACGCTTGCGTCATAGCGATTACGAATTTTAACCACTTCACGCTTCTCAAAATCGACGCCGCTGAGGTGCTCAATAAAGGTGGTGACAAAATGTTGGCGCGTTTGTTCGCCATCGCTGACAATATCAATCCCTGCGCGCAGTTGATCAAACAGCGACAAACTTAAGGCGTCTTTTTTCCCTTCAATTAATTCTTCGTTTTGTAATTTCCAGGGAGACCACAGTTTCTCCGGCTCGGCGAGCCAGGAGGGTTTGGGTAAACTGCCCGCAGTCGAGGTGGGTAGCAATGTTTTCATAGCAGATGACCTTATTATTTTAAGTGAATCAACGCGCGTAATGGGCAAACCATTGTTCAAGAATAGGCTGGTACGGTTTGATGAAGTGCTCTTCGGCAAATTTCCCTTGTTTAATTGCCAACTGGCTGCGCTCTTCCCGGTCATACACAATCTTTGTTAATGAATGATCCTGATGATTTAAATCGGGTTGATAGTATTGCCCGGCGGCGGAATTAGCATTGTAAATCTCAGGGCGGTAAATTTTCTGGAATGTCTCCATCGTGCTGATGGTACTGATTAGCTCAAGATCGGTGTAATCACTCAGTAAGTCGCCCGAAAAATAAAATGCCAAAGGCGCAACGCTATGTTGCGGCATAAAATAGCGAACCTGTAAGCCCATTTTTGCGAAATATTGTTCGGTCAAAGAAGAACCGTTGGGCTGGTATTCTATGCCCAAGACCGGATGCTGATTCCCCGTGCGATGATAGGTATCTTTACTGGAAACACTCAAGCATATTACCGGTGCCTTGCTAAAGTTATCTTTATATTCTTGTGAGTTCACAAAATGTTTAAATATATTGCCATGCAAAACGCCAAAATTATCTGGGACGCTAAATTCGGCATGCTGCTTGTTATGCTCTAACAACAACACACTAAAATCATAATCTCGTACATAAGAAGAGAAGTTATTGCCGACAATCCCTTCGATACGCAGGTTGGTTTTTTTATCGAGAATATTGGTTTTTAATATTTCAATTGCCGGAAAGGTGCCGTCATTATTGGCAAGATGCAGGTCAACAGAAATGATTTCAAGCTCGATAGCATAACGATCGCCTTTGGGGTTATCCCAATGCGCCAGCGTATTGAAGCGATTATCGATCATCACTAAGGTGTTGCGTAAGTTCTCCTGACGACGCTCTCCTCTGGCCAAATTCGCAAAATTGGTCGTAATACGCGTGCTTTCGGAAGGGTTATAGTGCTCATCAAAGCGACTGCTCTTAATCGTAAATGTAAAATGTTTCGTCATCGCGCTCTTTTCCCTGCTGCCTGAGATGAAAACCATTGTTAATATTTTGATATTAAATGACTTTGTTTTATCGTCGAGTGGTTTTCATGTTGCCAATAAGTTAATTAAGCATTCTTTATGCCAGAGTTGTTGAGGGAGTGAAAGAGAGTTAATTTCATCACAACATGAGCCATATTCATGTCGGGTGTGCAGTCAGATCAGGACGCGAGTCCGGGGGAGGATGATGTCGGGGGGACTCAAGCTAATCAAGCATAAAAACGTGGTGTACCACAAGGGCGGTATCAACCTTGTGATACACCGGGTGACGAAAACCGTTCAGTGCTGCTATCGGTAAGACGTTGTCCTGTCTTTTATTGCCGATGATGCACTCAGGCGTTGTTACAGCGTATATCCCGGTTTTTTGGTGAGGTTATCCAGCTCTGGGCCGATTTCGATATCGTATACCGTCTCTTTCCAGCGGTCTGGCTGGACTTCAGTTAACGCCACCGAGATGGATTTGTCTTCGGCATTCAGGTACTTCTTGAGTAATTCACTGATTTCGTTTGTCAAATCCTGTTTGACGTTTTCCGGCAGATTGCGGGGAAAATACTTGATGGCGACATGCGGCATAGTGGAATCACTCCCTTAATCAATGAGATGGCTTGCTCGGCTGTATGCGGTTGCACGCCGACAGCCCCTGAGCGCGCTATCTTGGCAGAATCCGCGTGTATTCGTCATCTGCCAACTGTGCGGTTGCCGCCGCCGGGTTAGTGGGTGGTGAGCGCATCCAGTGCACGCAGGTGCTCGGGCAGCCAGGAGAGCCGCACTTCGCTGCCTGCCTGCCAGTTCGGGTTGAGCTCGCTGGCGGGCAGTTTCACCATAAACTGTGGCTGACCGGCCACTTCAGTCATCATACGTACGTGGTCGCCCAGATAAATAAATTGCTGGATACGGGCGCTGACTTGCTGGGCGCCGTCCGGCAGTACGCTTGCGTTAACGCGCACGCGCTCCGGGCGAATGCACAGGTGAATTTTGCGCCCCGGCGAGCTTGGCCGTACTTTCAGCGCGCGCAGCAGGGTGCCGTCATCCAGCGTGGCCTGATAGTAGTCGCCCTCGCTGCTGGCGTGCGTGGCAATCAGCGTGTTGTTTTCGCCAATAAACTGCGCCACAAACGCATTTTGCGGGCGTTCGTAAATGTCGCTCGGGCTGTCCATCTGTTGAATGATGCCATCGTTGAACACGGCAACCCGGTCAGACATGGTCATGGCTTCGCTTTGGTCGTGGGTGACATACACCACCGTGAGCTCCAGCGCCCGGTGCAGCGCTTTAATCTCCAGTTGCATATGTTCACGCAGCTGTTTATCCAGCGCGCCCAGCGGTTCATCCATCAGTACCAGTCGGGGTTCAAACACCAGCGCACGCGCCAGTGCCACCCGCTGCTGCTGGCCACCGGACATTTGCGCCGGATAGCGGTCAGCCAGAGTGGTTAATTTCACCCGGTCGAGCACCCGGTCAACTTTTTCTTTAATGTCGCTGCGGTTCATGCGGCGGATAGCCAGCGGGAAGGCCAGGTTTTCCGCCACGGTCATATGAGGAAACAGCGCATAGTTTTGAAACACCATGCCGATGCCACGCTGATGAGGCGGCAGGTTATGCAGCGGTGTATCACGCAGTAAAATCTCCCCCTGCGTTGGCGTTTCGAACCCGGCCAGCATCATCAGGCTGGTGGTTTTACCCGACCCCGATGGGCCAAGCATCGTCAGAAATTCCCCTTCCTGAATGTCCAGATTCAGGTTTTTGACCACCAGGCGATCGCCATCGTAGGTTTTTTGAATATTTTTGAAGCTAACGTAGGTTTTCATTCTTCCCTTCTCTTACCGGGTTATAGCCTGGCTGTGCTTTTCTTGATGAGTAACCTTATGCATAACTCATGCCTGACAATGAATTAACAAGAAAAATTTATTATTTTCGGGGTGAATAATGGGTCGCGCCGTGGGCGAGGTGATGATTTTTCGGCGTCATTTACGGTTCTGTAACGGTCTAAAAAGTGAGCCGGAACGGTAGGCCAAGATGCGCAAAGTCGTGAGAAACGGTAATGAAAAGAGGCCCGCTGAAAAACCGCCTGCTTCAAAATGGTGAGTGCGTGTTAATGAAGCGGGCAATTTTGGTGCATTTTAACCGGCAGGGCAGCGTCAAAATCCCGGCTGCCCTGCAAGGGTGCAAGGCGGCGTTTAAGCCGGTCTTGCGGCACGCTCGGGCTCACGCAGGCAGGCCAGAATGACATCGAAGGCCGCCGCCATTTGTGGCTCCTCAACGCAGGCATAACCCAGCAGCAACCCGCGCTCGGGCACGGGGCGCAGGTAGTAACTGGACAGCGGTTTGACCATCACGCCGCGCTGCATAATGCGGGCGGCGAGCAGGACGTCATCAATGGTTTCCGGCAGTTTTAAGATCAAATGCAGCCCGGCATTACTGTTGTAGCCAAGGTAGTCAGCGCCGAGGTGCTGCATAATTAACTCACTGAGCAGCGCTCGCCTGCGGGCATAAAGGAGTCGCATACGCCGGATGTGGGCGGCGTAGTGCCCTTCGGCGATGAATTGACTCAGCGTGAGCTGTGTCAGCCAGTGGCCGCCGCGATACAGCTCGGCGTGGGCCACTTTCAGCTCTCGTGCCAGCGTAGGCGGCAACACCATGTAGCTGACCCGTAGCCCCGGATAGAGCGTTTTGCTAAATGTGCCGATATAAATGACCGGTGGCTCGGTTTGCAGGCCTTGCAGCGCGGGAATTGGGCTGCCGGAGAAGCGAAACTCGCTGTCGTAGTCATCTTCAATCACCCAACTGTTGTGCTCTTGTGCCAGCGCCAGTAAGCGCTGACGGCGGGCAAGGCTCATCACCGCGCCCAACGGGTACTGGTGCGATGGCGTCACGCAAATCAGCCTGGGGGCTGTGTCGTCATCAACCTGCTCTGGCGGCACCATGCCTTGCTCATCAACGCCAACGGGCGATACCCGCAGCCCGTTAATCGTCAGCACATTGCGCATTCCCCAATAGCACGGGTCTTCAATCCATGCCACATCGCCGGGGTTACACAGCATTTTCGACAGCAGATCCATCGCCTGATGGGTGCCCTCGGTTATCAGAATCTGCTCGGCTGTGCAGGTCACGGAGCGGGCCACGCGCAGGTAGTCCACCAGCGATTGTTGCAGCTCCGGGCAGCCGCCCATCGGTGAGTAAGACAACTGCTCCGGTTTCACCCGCCGGGCAAGGCGGGTTTGCAGCCGCCGCCACAACGCATGGGGAAAACTGTTGATATCGGGAATGCCCGGCATAAACGCCCCCCACTGGCGTGCAGATGCCCCGGCGTATCCCAGCAGATGCTTGCCCCGGCGCGATAATTCCTGTGTGGCCGGGCGTCTTGGCAACGCGGCTTCGGTACGCACATCCGGCGGGCGGGCATCGGGCAATTGCTCGGTAACGTAGCTGCCGCTGCCGCTGCGGGTTTCGATATAGCCTTCCGCCAGCAACTGCTCAAACGCCGCCATCACGGTATTGCGTGACAGTGAGAGCTGTTGTGCCAAGTCGCGCGAGGAGGGCAGACGCTGGCCGGGGCTGATATCTCCGGCCAGAATCGCCAGCCGGATGCTATCGTAAAGGCGTTTGTTTAGCGTGCCTTCCTGCTGCCGCTCCAGCGCTTGCAGCAGTAAATCCGTCAGAAGTGAGCGCAAAGTGGATCCTTTAAATATTAAAAACTGGCTCTGGATTATAGGGCCATGCAAAGGATAAATAACAGCATTAGACGGTCATCGTCAGCCCAAGCCGGGTGGTGTTTCATCGAATCGGAGCCGAATTATGAGTAACAGCGAACTGAATCAACGTCGTATTGCCGCTACGCCGCGTGGTGTGGGGGTCATGTGTGATTTCTTTGCCGAGAAGGCGCAAAACGCCACGCTGTGGGATGTGGAAGGGCGCGAGTATACCGATTTTGCCGCCGGGATTGCGGTACTCAATACCGGCCATCGTCATCCGAAACTGCTGGCCGCCGTGCATGAGCAACTGGAAAAATTCACCCACACCGCCTATCAGATTGTGCCTTACGGCAGCTATGTGGCGCTGGCCGAGCGCCTGAATGCGCTGGCACCGATTGACGGTACAGCGAAAACCGCCTTTTTCACCACCGGTGCCGAAGCGGTCGAAAACGCGGTAAAAATCGCGCGCGCCTACACCAAGCGCCCCGGTGTTATCGCCTTTGGTTCGGCGTTTCATGGCCGTACCCTGCTGACATTGACCCTGACCGGCAAAGTGGCCCCGTACTCCACCGGTTTTGGCCCGTTCCCCGGCTCCATCTTCCACGCGCTTTATCCCAATGCCCAGCATGGCGTGTCGGTTGAACAGTCGCTGGAGAGTATCGAGCGCCTGTTGCACACCGATATCGCCGCCGATCAGGTCGCGGCCATTTTGCTTGAACCGATTCAGGGCGAAGGAGGGTTTAACGTGGCACCTCCCGAGTTCATCGCGGGCGTGCGTCAGTTGTGCGACAAGTACGGCATGTTGCTGATAGCCGATGAAGTCCAGACCGGTTTTGCCCGCACCGGCAAGGTGTTTGCCATGGAGTATTACGACGACAAAGCTGACCTGATTACCATGGCGAAAAGTCTTGGCGGCGGCTTCCCTATCTCGGGCGTGGTGGGGCGTGCCGAGGTGATGGATGCGCCGGGCCCCGGCGGGCTGGGCGGGACGTATGCCGGTAATCCGCTGGCGGTGGCGTCGGCGCTGGCGGTGCTGGATGTGATTGAAGAAGAGCAACTGTGCCAGCGCGCCCAACAACTTGGCTCGACACTGGTGGAGACGCTGGAGCGCCTGAAGGTCGTCAACCCGGCGATAGCCGATATCCGTGCACGCGGCTCGATGGTGGCGGTGGAGTTTAACGATCCGCAAACCGGCAAACCGAGCGCCGAGATAACCAAACACTACCAGCAGGCAGCACTACAACAGGGGCTGCTGCTGTTGACCTGTGGCACATATGGCAACGTGATTCGCTTTTTGTATCCGCTGACTATTCCGCAAGCGCAGTTTACTCAGGCGCTGGCGGTGTTAAGTGATGTACTGGCGAAATAAACTGCCAACAGAGTCGTAACCAAAAGGGTCGTTATGCAACTGAAAAATCAAGCGTTATTCCATCAGCAATGTTTAATCGGCGGAGAATGGCAGGACAGCCTGAACGGCGAGCGCCTGAACGTTAATAACCCGGCAAGCGGTGAAATCCTGGGCTCGGTGCCGCTCGTCACCGCCCAGCAAACGCAGCAGGCGATTGCGGCGGCACAGGCGGCACAGCGGGAGTGGAGCCAACGTACCGGTAAAGAACGGGCGGCGCTGATGCAGGCCTGGGCGGCGTTGATTCGTGAAAACCAGAGCGACCTGGCGGCGTTGTTGACCGCCGAGCAGGGTAAACCGCTGGCAGAGGCCAGCGGTGAAATCACCTACGCCACCTCGTTTATCGATTGGTTTGCCGAAGAAGCCAAACGGGTGGAAGGCAGCGTGTTGCAGTCGCCTCAGGCGAACCAGCGCCTGCTGGTGATTAAGCAGGGCATCGGTGTGTGCGCGGCGATTACGCCGTGGAACTTCCCGGCGGCGATGATTACTCGCAAGGCAGCGCCAGCGTTGGCTGCCGGGTGCGCCATGATAGTCAAACCAGCGGAGCAAACGCCGTTTACCGCGCTGGCGCTGGCGGAACTGGCGGTGCAGGCGGGGATTCCGGCGGGCGTGTTGCAGGTTGTGACCGGCGATGCGCCTTCGGTCGGGAAAATTCTGTGTGACAGCCCGGTGGTGCGCAAACTGAGCTTTACCGGTTCGACCGAAGTCGGGCGCATTTTGATGGCGCAAAGCGCGCCGACGGTGAAAAAACTGTCGCTGGAGCTGGGGGGCAATGCGCCGTTCATCGTGTTTGATGATGCCAGTGTCGAGCAGGCGGTAAAAGGGATCCTCGCGTCCAAGTTCCGTAACAGTGGCCAAACCTGCGTGTGTGCTAACCGCATCTACGTGCAACGGGGCATTTACCCGGCGCTGGCGGCACGGCTGGTGGAAGAGGTGGAGAAGCTGCGGGTGGGCGATGGTCGTGAACCCGGCGTTACCCAAGGGCCGCTGATTGACCATGAGGCGGTTGCCAAAGTGCAGCAGCACATCAGCGATGCGCTGGAAAAAGGTGCCGAACTGCTGACTGGCGGAGACGTACACCCGCTGGGCGGCACCTTTTTTACGCCGACCGTCATCGGCGGCGTGACACAGTCGATGCGCGTTGCCCGCGAAGAGACATTTGGCCCGGTGGCACCCCTGTTCCCGTTTGATGACGAACAGCAAGTGGTGGCGATGGCCAACGATACCGAATTCGGCCTGGCGGCATATGTGTATACCCGCGATGCGCTGCGCCAGTGGCGGGTGCCGGAAGCGCTGGAATACGGCATGGTTGGTATCAATACCGGTTTGATTTCTAACGAAGTGGCGCCATTTGGTGGCGTGAAACAGTCAGGCCTTGGGCGTGAAGGATCGCGCTTTGGTATCGAGGAATATCTGGAGATGAAATATCTCTGCGTTGACCTCACTGCGTCAGACTGACTTTCCCCGGTGCGGGGCGCATCGTCGCTCCGCACCATGAATCACCGTGGTGCGGCCCCTGTCATGCTTGCACCACAACAAGGCGAATCTGCCTGTCTCCATCGTGGCCTTTATCTCCGGCGTTGCCTCTTTTGCGCAACGAGGTATCGCCACAGCCTTATTCCGGTCATTTTTATCGGAGGGCATAGAAACTGGCACGAAAACTGCTTGTATAAAGATGTGTATGTATCAAAAAAATTAAAGCGTTTTACCCGTGTGGCATTGCGTCGATTTACTCTCTTCAGGAGCCAGACTATGTTGAAAAAATTTGCATTATCCGCACTGTTGGTGGCGATAGCCTCCCCAGCCTTGGCTGACAATCTGACGGTTATCTCTTTTGGCGGCACCAACAAAGACGCGCAGGATAAAGCGTTTTATAAACCGTTTCAGGCCGCAGGGAAGGGCTCAGTGGAAGCGGGTGAATATAACGGTGAAATGGCCCGCATCCGTGCAATGGTGCAGACCGGGCAGATAGGCTGGGATGTGGTGGAAGTGGAGGGGCCGGAGTTACTGCGCGGTTGTAACGAAGGGCTATTCGAAACGCTGGACTGGAACAAGCTTGGCACGCAGGCCGATTTCGTCAAAGGCGCGGTTTCCGAGTGCGGGGCCGGGATTTTTGTCTGGTCAACGGTGCTGACCTATAACGCCAACAAGTTGCAGCAAGCGCCGAAAAGCTGGGCGGATTTCTGGGATGTGAAAAACTTCCCCGGTAAACGCGCGCTGCGTAAAAGCGCCAAATTTACGCTGGAGATTGCGCTGCTGGCGGATGGCGTAAAACGCGAAGACGTCTACAAAGTGCTGGCGACCCCGGCGGGCGTCGATCAGGCCTTTAAGAAGCTTGATCAAATTAAGTCGAATATTCAGTGGTGGGAGTCGGGCGCACAGCCGTTGCAGTGGCTGGTGGCGGGCGATGTTGTGATGACGTCTGCCTATAATGGCCGCGTGGCGGTAGCGCAGAAAGAGAAACCGGGCATCAATATTGTCTGGAAAGATGGCCTGTACGATCTCGACAGTTGGGCGATTGTCAAAGGCTCGAAACACAAGGCGCTGGCCGAGCAGTTCATCGCGTTTGCCAATCAGCCGGAAAACCAGAAAGTGTTTGCCGAGAACATTGCCTATGGCCCGACCAACACCAAAACCACCGCGCTGTTGTCACCTGCGGTAAGCAGCAACCTGCCAACCGCACCGGATAACCTGGCTCAGTCGGTACAGGTGGATACCGAGTTCTGGATCGATCACGGCGAAGAGCTGGAACAGCGCTTTAACGCCTGGGCTGCCCAGAAGTAATTGGCTTAAACCGGTAGACCACAAGGAGAGATGCCTATGACCCAGAACGCCATGTTGACGACAGCGACCGAACAACAGCCTACGGGCCTGAAGCAGCAATTGCGTCAGGCGCAGGCCCGCTATCAGAAACGTTCACTCCTGCTGATAGCCCCGCTATTTTTGTTCATTTTGGTCAGCTTTCTGTTTCCGATATTGTCGATTCTGGGCAAAAGCGTCGCTAACCCTGACCTGCGCGTCAGCATGCCTGCCACCATTGAGGCGATGCGGCAATGGTCAGGGAAATCGATACCGGATGAGGCGGTGTTTCAGGCACTGGTGCGTGACCTGCGTAATGCCCGTAATACCGGGCAGGTGGCGACCATCACCAAACGGCTGGGCTATGAAGACGGCCAATACCGCACGCTGATTACCCGCACGCTGCGCGCATTGCCGTCAGACGATCAGCCCGAGCTGCGGGCGGCGATGATTGCCGCGCAGCCGCTATGGGGCGAGCTGACCACCTGGAAAACGCTGGACAGGGCTTCACGGCCATTTACCAGTTACTACCTGCTGGCGGTGTTTGACCATAAAGTTGACCCGCAAACCGATAGCGTGGTGGCACAACCGGCTGATCAGGCGCTGTATGTCGATGTCTTGTTGCGCACGCTGGTGATGGCCGCTGTGGTGACGCTACTGTGTGTGGTGTTGGGCTATCCGCTGGCCTACTGGCTGGCAAAACAGCCGGATAACCGAGCCAATCTCTTGATGATTCTGGTGCTGTTGCCTTTCTGGACATCGTTGATTGTGCGCACCGCCAGTTGGATTGTGCTGCTCCAGTCCGGCGGGCTGATTAACCATGCGCTGCTGGGCATAGGGATTATCGATCAACCGCTGGTGATGGTGTTTAACCGCATCGGGGTCTACATCTCCATGACCCACATTCTGCTGCCATTTTTTGTGTTGCCGCTGTATGCGGTGATGAAAGGCATTTCGCCGGGCTATGTGCGGGCGGCTATCTCGCTGGGCGCACACCCGTTTGTTGCATTTTGGAAGGTCTATGTTCCACAAACTTACGCTGGTGTTACCGCTGGCGCGTTGCTGGTGTTCATGATGGCGATTGGTTATTACATCACGCCTGCGCTACTCGGTGGGCCGGGCGATCAGATGATCAGTTATTTCGTGGCGTTCTTTACCAACACCACCATGAACTGGGGAATGGCAGCGGCGTTGGGAACACAATTGCTGGTGATTGTGGTGCTGCTGTATGTGTTCTATATCCGTGTCACGCGTACCAACGCGGAAGCGGCGGCGCGTTAAGCGAAGGAGTCAGCGATGAAACCGATGAAAGAGATGAGACAACAGGGTTCGCAACTGCTGCGGCTATGGAATGCGGCCTTCAACCTGTACGGTGCGGCAATGCTGCTGTTTCTGGTGGTGCCGGTTCTGGTGATTGTGCCGCTGTCATTTAACGCCGGTTCGTTTCTCAGTTACCCGTTGGCCGGTTTTTCCCTGCGCTGGTATCGGGAATTTTTCCACTCCAGCGAATGGCTCAGTGCGCTGGGCAATAGCCTGCTGATTGCGCCGCTGGCGACATTATTGGCAACGGCGCTGGGGGTGCTGGCGTCGGTCGGGCTGGTGCGCGGCGAGTTTCGTGGCAAATCACTGGTGATGGCGGTACTGATTTCACCGATGATTGCGCCGGTGGTGATCGTCGCCGTGGGGATGTTCTTCTTCTTTGCCAAATTATCGCTGCTCAACAGCTATGTTGGGCTGGTGCTGGCCCATGCGGTGCTGGGCGTGCCCTTTGTGGTGATAACCGTCACGGCCGTGTTGAAAAACTATGACCAGAACCTGAGCCGAGCGGCGGCAAGCCTGGGTGCGCCACCGCTGTTGACCTTCCGCAAAGTGACGCTGCCGCTGATTGCGCCCGGCGTATTTTCCGGGGCATTGTTTGCCTTTGCGACCTCGTTTGATGAAGTCATCGTGACGCTGTTTTTGGCCAGCCCGCGCCAGCGCACCTTACCATTACAGATGTTCGCCGGTATTCGTGAAAACCTCGACCCGACCATTGCCGCCGCCGCAACCATGATGGTGGCAGCGGCACTGCTGCTGCTGGTGGTGATGGAGGTACTGCGTCGGCGTGGCGAGAAATTACGCGGCGGCCACTGAGTTAAAAAAACTGACTGGTTGTGTATTGCGCCCTTGCTGTTATCAGCAGGGGCGTTTGTTTATCTATAGCCCCCAACCAGGCGAGGGAAGGGATGTAAAACGTTAAGTCATGGGACCATTACCTTAGGCCTTACCGATAAGGACGATGTTTTTAGCCATTATTAACGTGATGTGAATATTAACGAGATGTGAAAGTGCGAGGTGGTAAATAGGGGCTGTGGCTAACGGTGTGTTGGGTAAGGCAGAGATAAATATCGCAACGGTTGAGTCAGTAACGATAAACCTATCAGGGTTAATCAGGTTGGCCCTGATAGGTTTCAATAAGAAAAATAATTAACGGCCAAACAAGTCACGTCGTTTCGGACGAAAAGGTTGAGCAATCAATACCAGTGCTGCGACCAGCAGATAGGCGCCGAAGATAACAATCATCCATTGTGGCATCTCCAGACTCATGAAACTCCACTGACGTTGTGAACAATCGCCTGTTGCAGTGAAAATAGCTGGCAGCCATTTATCTAATGGCAACCATGCGGGGAAGCTGACGAAGAAGTCGCAGGTGACGAACGGCGAAGGGTGTAACTGGATATTCGTGTGCTTGATTGCCAGTGCGATCCCTTCCCATGCACTGTAGATCCAAAGTCCGATGGCCGGATAACGCAACATGCTACCGGGTGCAATAGCACCGACCAGACCAGCCAACATGACGCCATAAAGCGCAGTTCGTTGATAAATGCACAGCACGCAGGGCTTGAGGTTCATAACATACTGGAAATAGAGGGCGACCAGCTCAAAGACTAATGCGGTAAACGCCATCAGAAGCCAGGCACCTCGACCACGGGAGCAACGGTTCAAAAATCGCAACATAAAAATATTCCATGCTAAAAACGATAGTATGGGCAGTGATAACCGTGCTCACGGCCCTCATTGAATCTCTGTTTGGGGTGAACGTAACTGTCCAACTGTCCCCCCAGATATCTGTTGCACACCGGCAAGAGTGCATCGTTGCTGGTGCGGAGATTCTGCTGTGTTAACAAATACCCTGCTGTTTTTAACGCGTCATCTGCGGGATTGCCAGCCAGCGGCAAAATCCGCCTCTACTATACACGATTTAGGTTGGAAAATGGCTGTTTGATTCATCAACGACGGACTACATTTACTCACGTTGACCTGAACCCATGATCTACCCGCAGGATTTGTGTTGTCAGTCACCGGATAGAGGTAAGTAACGTGCTTTCCCTACAGGGATTCTTGAGGTGAAATTACCCGTTATCTTTAATTCATCAAGATGTTAGACCAACAGCGACTGAATAAATAACTATAAGATAAATCATTATATTTTGTTATTCCTGAGGTCGAGAAACCTGTCTTATGCAACAAATTGTGTTACATGAAAATATTGGCTGGCGGGCAAATTTCTGTTGCTATGTTGGGGTAAAGAATAAAGAGATGATGCAATCAAGGAGCATGTTGTCATAATCCTTTACTAAAATCAGAATGAATGACTGAAATTTTTTACGAACAAAACTTCAATATCTTCATAACCATGATGATGTACTTGATCTTGGCTGGTCATGCCAGTGAAAATAGCGGCCAGTAGCGTGATTCAGAGGGTGGTTAAACGGGAAATGCGTGCAGGCTGCAGAGCGCTGGCGAATAAATATGACGGCCGGTAAAGTCTGGTACAGATAATGCGTTGTATTGGCGAGGCTGGCGTATTGTACGCTCCGGGTTAATCACGATAGGGATAACTTGCTCATGTGAGTGGCAAATATATCCTTCGCTAATATTAATTTATTTTAACAATGTCGGCATGTCGGGAGGCAATTATCATGACACACCACAGATATTTGCATTTGTCTGACTGGAATTGTCTTTAGTCACAGTTTTTATGTCGAATTGAGATTTTCAGGTCCTGCTATGCTATGTGATGTAGGGGTCGTTTGGTATGATGATGTTGACTTTCACTAGTTAACATCGCTACGGAATATAAACTTATGGTTATAAAGGCGCAAAGTCCGGCGGGATTCGCGGAAGAATATATTATTGAAAGTATATGGAATAATCGTTTTCCTCCAGGCTCTATTTTGCCTGCAGAGCGAGAGCTTTCAGAACTGATTGGGGTGACGCGTACAACGTTGCGTGAGGTGTTACAGCGCCTCTCCCGTGATGGCTGGTTGACGATTCAGCACGGAAAACCGACCAAAATCAATAACTTTTGGGAGACATCCGGGCTAAACATTCTTGAAACACTGGCGCGGCTTGATCACGACAGCGTACCGCAGTTGATTGATAACTTGCTGGCCGTGCGTACCAATATTGCCGGAATTTTTATTCGTACGGCAATTCGTTTGCACCCGGCGAAATGTGTCGAAATACTTAAGTTGTATGAATCAGTTTCCGATGCGGCAGATGCGTATGCCGAGCTTGATTACAATATTTTCCGTGGTCTGGCGTTCGCATCGGGTAATCCAATTTATGGACTTATCATCAATGGTCTAAAGGGGCTATATATTCGGGTGGGGCGTTATTATTTCTCCAATCCAGAAGCCCGCAAGACGGCGCTGGCGTTTTATCAGCGCCTGGCGTCGTTAAGCCGTGATGGTTCATATGAGCAGGTGCCTGACGCTGTTCGCCAATATGGTAAAGAGAGCGGCGCGCTGTGGCACTGTATGCAAAATTCGATTCCTCGCGATCTGGCGGAAGGGCGTAGCTAGTTGTACGTCTGACCTGCGAGTAGGTATGGCGCAGAGGTAAACGGGAAGCAGGCATGCGACCCGTTTTTTTACGTCTGCATATGCGGTGATAATGGCGGCGTCAGTCAGGACGCCACCTGAGTGTTATAGTTACAGCGCATTATTTCTGGGCGGGCACCTGTCGATCAATTCGATGCTGCCATCCTCATTCACCTGCTCGAGAGTGACGTCAAACCCCCACAGGCGGTGGACATGCTTCATCACTTCCTGGCTACTTTTATCCAACGGTGCGCGATTTTGCGGTACGTAGCGTAGCGTTAGCGAGCGATTTCCGCGCAAATCGACATTCCACACCTGAATGTTTGGTTCTATCTGGCTCAGGTTGTACTGCGCAGAGAGCTCTTGACGGATTTTGCGATACCCTTTTTCATCGTGAATAGCCGCGATTTCCAGATAATTATTGCGGTCGTCATCCAGAACGGTGAAGAGCCTGAAATCTCGCATCACTTTCGGCGACAAGAACTGGCTGATGAAGCTCTCGTCTTTAAAGTTCTGCATGGCAAAATGTAGCGTATCAAGCCAATCTTTACCGGCAATATCAGGGAACCAGTAGCGATCTTCCTCCGTTGGTTGCTGGCAAATACGCTTGATGTCCTGAAACATCGCAAATCCCAGCGCGTACGGATTAATACCGTTGTAGTACGGGCTGTTATAGGGTGGCTGGTAGACAACATTGGTGTGGCTATGCAGAAACTCCAGCATAAAGCGATCGGTCAACTTACCTTCGTCATACAGGTGGTTCAAAATCGTGTAATGCCAGAAGGTTGCCCACCCTTCATTCATGACTTGGGTCTGCTTTTGTGGGTAAAAATACTGGCTGATTTTTCGCACGATACGCAGTATCTCGCGCTGCCACGGCTCTAATAGCGGCGCGTTTTTCTCCATAAAATAGAGCAGATTTTCCTGTGGTTCCTGTGGGAAACGGCGCGCTTTTTCCGGCGACATTTCCTGCTCGCGGCGAGGCAGCGTCCGCCAGAGCTCATTGACCTGACTTTGCAGGTAGGCCTCGCGGCTTTTCTGGCGGAGTTTTTCCTCTTCCAGCGAAATTTTCTGCGGGCGCTTATAGCGATCGACGCCGTAGTTCATCAGCGCATGGCAGGAATCGAGTAATTTCTCGACTTCGTCCACACCGTGCCGTTCCTCGCAGTGAGCGATGTACTGGCGGGCAAACAGCAGGTAGTCAACGATAGAGCTGGCATCTGTCCAGCTACGAAACAGATAGTTGCCTTTGAAGAACGAGTTGTGCCCATAGCAGGCATGGGCCATCACCAGTGCTTGCATGGGAAGCGTGTTCTCTTCCATCAAATAGGCAATACACGGGTTTGAGTTAATGACAATCTCATAAGCCAGCCCTTGCTGACCATGTTTATAACGCTGTTCGGTTTCAATGAACTTTTTGCCAAATGACCAGTGAGCGTAGTTGATGGGCATACCGATACTGGAGTAGGCATCCATCATCTGCTCGGAGGTGATGACCTCAATCTGGTGAGGATACGTATCCAGCCGGTAGTGCTTTGCTACGCGGTTGATTTCATCCAGGTAAATGTGCAACAGATCGAACGTCCAGTCAGGTCCGTCACTCAGGCGTTGTGGGTTTGTTACCCGCTCATCAGTCGATATAACCATCAGCGCACCCCTTACTTATGACTGCCGTCACCTCATTGCGACGACATAGTTAATCGTAGCTTACTTTGGGAAAAGTGATGTGAAATCGGTAGCTTGGATGACATTTTTCATTTGCAGATGTCGCGTTCATCGCGGCGAAAACCGCCTGTTGACGGCATTTATCCTACGTTGCAGTGCTGTTCTTCTCATAATAAATAAAAGCTATATCTGCAACGGATGACAATTGAATGCCTCATGATAGAGTAGTCTTTTATTTTGGTGTTTAAGCTATTAAGCAGCATATTTAGCGGTATTGATCGGAAAATAGGGGAGAACAGCAATAATGAAGGTGGTGATTTTAGGGAGTGGTGTTATTGGCGTTAGTACCGCCTGGTATCTGGCCTGTGCCGGTCATGATGTGACCGTGATTGACCGTCAGGCTGATGTCGCACAAGAAACCAGTGCAGCCAATGCCGGTCAAGTTTCTCCCGGTTATTCAGCTCCCTGGGCGGCACCGGGTATCCCGCTCAAGGCGATGAAGTGGCTGTTTCAGCGCCACGCGCCGCTGGCCATTCGCCCTGATTTCACTACGGCGCAATTACGCTGGATGTGGCAGATGCTGCTGAACTGCGACAGCCGCCATTATCGTGTTAATAAAGCGCGCATGGTGAGGCTGGCCGAATACAGCCGGGACTGTTTGCAAGCGCTGCGCGCTGAAACAGGCATTGCTTATGAAGGCCGTCAGGGTGGGACGCTGCAACTGTTCCGCACCCGCCAACAGTACGAGAATGCGTATCGCGATATTGCCGTGCTCAAAGAAGCCGGAGTGCCATATGAATTGTTGGAAGCCGGGCAACTGGCAACGGCGGAGCCCGCACTGGCGCGAGTATGCGATAAATTAGCCGGGGGATTGCGGCTGCCACATGATGAAACCGGCGATTGTCAGCTTTTTACCCAGCAACTGGCGAAAATGGCGCAGCAGGCGGGGGTTGTCTTTCGCTTTAACACGGCGGTGCAGCATCTTGATGTGAGCGCCGGGGCCATCAATGCCGTCTACTGCGGGGGAGAAAAAATCACCGCTGACGCCTATGTGATGGCCTGCGGCTCTTATTCGCGAAGCCTGCTGGATAAGTGGTTTGATATTCCGGTGTATCCATTAAAGGGGTATTCGTTAACCATTCCGCTTGCCAGCGACGCCGATGCGCCGGTGTCTACCGTGCTTGATGAAACCTATAAAATTGCGATAACCCGTTTTGATAAGCGGATTCGTGTGGGCGGCATGGCGGAGATTGCCGGTTTTGATCTGTCTCTTAACCTAAAACGCCGCGCAACGCTGGAAATGGTGGTGCGCGATCTGTATCCCGCGTGTGGGCCTGTCGAGCAGGCGACGTTCTGGACGGGTCTGCGCCCCATGACCCCTGATGGTACGCCGTTGGTTGGACGCTCGCCGCTAAAAAACCTTTACCTGAATACCGGGCATGGCACTCTGGGGTGGACGATGGGCTGTGGCTCTGGGCGACTGCTGGCCGATATTATTTCCGGTAAAACGCCTGATATCGAATATCAGGATCTCTCTTACTCCCGCTATGCCTGAGTCGGTGTTTATCAGAAGGTGCCAGATAACCCGGCACCTTCTGAATCGCTATATAAAAAACACGTATCGATAATTCCTCCTACCCTCTCTCCGCATTCTATTTTGCTGGTGTTTCGATCATTGTGTTTTTAGCCTTTATTCCATGATTTTATTCGCGAATACATATTTCGTGAGGGCATGACCGATGAGGACATGATCCATAAGGACATCGGATTGGCCATGTCGCTATCTTCATCCGCCTTGACGTGCATCAAGGGGCGCAATGCTGACAGGAATATGATTGATAATCGTTATTACTTGCTTTGATGCACTAACGCACACAATCAGTGAAGAAAAGAATCAGTGAAGGAGAGTGGTATGGCTCTGAGTCTTCAAACGTTGCTTGATCTCCCCCTTAATGTGAATGCCGTTGTGGCGCGGATCCGCTCTGGCGGAGAGCATCAGCAGCGACTGACTGAGCTGGGTATCCGTGTGGGCGGGCAGGTTCGCGTGATCCAACGTGACGAAAATCAACCGTTGATGCTGGCCGCTGGCGATAGCCGTGTGGCCATCAATTGGGAAATAGGCAAGCAGGTATGGGTGCATGCGCAATCAGGCCAATAAGAGCCGAGGGCTGGCACAAAAAAGAACATCGGCAGAGGTGATAGAGCAATGACGCTGGAAGCATTGGCAGTTGGCACACAGTGGCGTGTGCTGGGGTTTCAGAAAGGGTCGGCAGATTATCGTAAACGCTTGCTGGCGCTTGGTGTGACGCCGGGCGTGGAGTTTTCGGTTGCTCGTGTTGCCCCATTGGGCGACCCGATTGAGTTACGTTTGCGCGGTGCATCAATCAGCGTGCGCAAAGGCGAAGCACAGATTTTGATTCTGGAAAAATGTTAATCCAGACGAGTAAGGATTTTTTATGAGTACGCAATCCGTTATTGGGGTGGTAGGCAACCCGAACTGTGGCAAAACGACGCTGTTTAATGTCTTGACCGGTGGCAAACAAACGGTTGGTAACTGGCCTGGCGTTACGGTAGAGAAAAAAGTAGGGAGCTACCGCTACCAGCAACAGCACGTCACGCTGGTTGATTTACCGGGAGTGTATTCACTCAACCCGTCATCAGAAAGTTCAGAAGATGAGCGTGTTGCGCGGGATTATATTTTATCTGGCGAAGCCGGACTGGTGCTGAATATTGTCGATGCGGCCAATCTGGAACGTAATTTGTACCTGACGGCGCAACTGCTGGACATGAATGTTCCGATGGTTGTCGCCGTTAACATGATGGACATTGCCGCCGCCCGTAAGCTTGATATTGATATTCAGGCGTTATCCCAGCGTCTCGGTTGCCCGGTGGTGGCGATTACCGCCAGCCAGAAAAAAGGGATGGATACCCTGTTACAGGTTTGTCAGTCGGCGCTGGCGCGGCCGACGTTGCCTACGGTGTCTATTGCTTACGATGAACCGCTCAGTCAGGCCGCGCAGGAGATTGCCGCGCAACTCGTCGCGGTACAACCTGATGGCGCAAAAGCCATTCGCAATCCGCACTGGCTGGCGTTGCAGTTGCTGGAAGGGGATGTGACGGTGCGCGACCAACTTAGCGCCGAATCATTGAGGATGGCTGATGAGCAGGTTGCCCGGCTGGTTGCGCATTATGAGGATGAATTGGACATTTTTCTGGCGGATGCGCGCTATCAGTTTGTTGCGGCGGTCGCTCGTGAGGTAATCACCCGTCGTGGCGAGGCGTCCGCCACCTTGACGGATAAAATCGACCGCATCGTGTTACACCGCTTTCTGGGTATCCCTATCTTTTTGCTGGTGATGTATTTGATGTTCGTGTTCACCATCAATATTGGCAGCGCGTTTACCGACTTTTTTGACAAGTTGTTTGGCGCGTTACTGGTTGATGGGTTCGGCGAGCTCTTGCTGGCGCTGAATGTTCCCGAGTGGTTGAAAACGTTGCTTGCTGACGGTGTCGGTGGCGGTATTCAGACGGTATCGACATTCATTCCGGTAATCGGCTGTCTTTATCTGTTTTTATCCTGGCTGGAAGACTCCGGGTACATGGCGCGTGCGGCGTTTGTCATGGACAGGTTTATGCGCAGTATCGGTCTGCCTGGCAAAGCCTTCGTGCCGTTGATTGTCGGTTTCGGCTGTAATGTCCCGGCGGTAATGGCAACGCGCACCATGGAGCGCCATAGCGACCGGATTGTCACCGTGATGATGGCTCCGTTTATGTCTTGTGGCGCGCGGTTGCCAGTCTACGTGCTGTTTGCTTCGGCACTGTTTGTCGAAGGCGGGCAGAATCTGGTCTTCGGGCTGTATCTGGTGGGTATTGCAGCGGCGGTAGCGACCGGCTTCTTGTTAAAAAATACCGCCCTGAAAGGGGAAGCATCAGCATTTGTGATGGAAATTCCACCCTACCATTTACCCAGTCTGCACAGTGTATTGATTCGTACCTGGGAGCGATTAAAAGGCTTCTTGCTGCGTGCCGGACGGTTGATTGTGGTGGTCGTCACCGTATTAGGATTCCTCAATTCGATGGGGACAGACGGTTCATTTGGTAATCAGAATACGCAGAAGTCGGTGCTGTCAGCGGTAGGTCAGGCGATTGTCCCGGTTTTCCAGCCGTTGGGTATTCGTCAGGAAAACTGGCCTGCGGCTGTCGGTGTGTTTACCGGGATTTTTGCTAAAGAAGCGGTCGTCGGTACGCTGGATTCGCTCTATGGCGCGATGGCGGCTTCTCAAGAAGGCCGCGCCAAGGCAGAGGAAAAAACCTTTAGTTTGATGGGCAGCGTGCAGGTGGCGTTAGCGACAATTCCAGAGAATCTGGGCAAACTTGGCGGCGCCGTGCTTAACCCGCTGGGTATTAGCGTCGGGGATTTGAGCGATACGGAAAGTGTGGCGAAAGACAATAAATTCTCGGTGACATCGCTGACGGTTATCAGCCAGCTGTTTGATGGGCAGTTGGGTGCCTTCTGCTATCTGCTGATGGTGTTGTTGTATGTGCCTTGCGTTGCGGCTATTTCCGCTATCTGGCGCGAAGTCGGCACAGCCTGGACGCTGTTCTGTGCGGGCTGGACTATTCAGGTGGGGTACAGCGCTGCCGTGGTGGTGTATCAGGTAGGACGGTTTGCCGAGCACCCGCTCTATTCCTCTTGTGCATTGGCGGGTGTTGCCATGATGCTGGCGTTGACGGTGCTCATGTTGCGGCGCAATGGGCAACGGCGTCAGCGTGTGGTGGTCGGTGAGGCGAAACGCTGAATGGCAAAAACGGCAGGTGATAAAACGCCGATGTAGCAAAAGGTCATGAATGAAGGGGCGATGCGTCGCCCCACAGGAGAGAGTGAATGACGTTGCTGGAACTGCGGGATTTTGTTCGGGAAAGGAAAAAGGTGTCGCTCAGTGAGGTCAGCCATGCGTTTCAGGTTGATCCCGGTGTGGCGCAAGGCATGCTGGCTATCTGGGTACAGAAAGGCAAGATGCGTTTTCATGAGGGAGAGGCTGCGCCCAAATGCGGCGGATGCTGCGGTTGTGATAAACGCGTCGGCCAATACTATGAATGGCTGTCACGCCCATAAATTCTTGTCACGCTCATGAACGGTGGTCATACCTATGGATGCTTGTAACGCCGATGGGTGATGGCCGCCGTCATATCGTTATGGTTTGCAGGTAAACGCGGTATTTTTCCTTCTTTGCGGCGCAATCGCCGTTTTCCTGGTGTTGCATGCTAATGAAATGTGTGCGATTTGTTGCTTGTTTTTTCAGTGTGACGCGCGCTCGCGGCGGTATCGTGGGAACGGCGGCGAGCGCTATCGATAATCCCCGCCAGTGAAACCCAATAAAAACTGACCTGACGCAATAACTGGTGTTTATACCCTCTACATAATGAAATACATGGTCCATCGCAGGGGGTAATGATGGAAAAGTTGCTCGATCGTTTTTTGAATTATGTTGCGTTTGATAGCCAATCTAAATCGGGTGTCAGGCAAGTGCCCAGTACGGAAGGGCAGATGAAGCTGGCGCAAGCGCTACAGCAAGAGTTAACCGAGCTGGGGTTTACTCAGGTAACACTCAGCAAGCATGGCTGTGTGATGGCGACATTGCCCGCTAATGTCGCCTGGTCGGTGCCCGCTATTGGGTTTATTGCCCATATGGACACCTCGCCTGATTTTAGCGGTAAGCATGTGAACCCACAGATTGTAGAAAACTACCGAGGCGGCGATATTGCGCTGGGGGTAGGCGATGAAGTGCTATCACCGGTGATGTTCCCGGTCTTGCACCATCTGTTGGGGCAAACGCTCATCACTACCGATGGCAAAACGCTGTTGGGTGCAGATGATAAAGCCGGTATTGCAGAGATAATCACCGCGTTGGTACGCCTCAAGAAACGGCAGATTCCACACGGCGATATCCGCCTCGCTTTTACGCCGGATGAAGAGGTCGGTAAAGGCGCTCAACACTTTGATGTTGCTGCATTTAATGCTGAGTGGGCCTATACCGTAGACGGCGGGGGCGTGGGCGAGCTGGAGTATGAGAATTTCAATGCGGCGTCGGCTGTAGTGAAAATCGTGGGTAATAATGTGCATCCCGGCTCGGCCAAGGGCGTGATGGTCAATGCATTGTCATTAGCCAGTCGTTTTCATCAGCATATTCCTGCGCAAGAGGTACCGGAGCAGACCGAGGGCTATCAGGGGTTTTATCACTTGCACAGTGCCAAAGGCACGGTAGAGCGAGCGGAATTACACTACAGCATCCGTGATTTTGAGCGCGAAGGGTTTGAGCGGCGCAAGAAAACGTTATTAAACATTGCGGAGAAAGTGGGTAAGGGATTACATCCTGATTGCTATATTGAGATAACGATAACCGACAGTTATTACAATATGCGCGACCAGGTTGAGCAATATCCACATGTGATTGCGCTGGCGCAGCAGGCGATGCGGGATTGTGATATCAACCCGGTCATGCAACCTATCCGTGGCGGCACAGATGGCGCGCAACTTTCATTTCAGGGCTTGCCGTGCCCGAATTTGTTTACCGGCGGCTACAATGCCCATGGCAAGCATGAATTTGTGACGCTGGAAGGCATGGAAAGCGCGGTGTCGGTGATTATGCGCATAGCGGAACTGACGGCACTGCGGGCAAGAGACCAACAGGCGAGTTACAGTGGTTTGGCGACCAACGTCTGACCGTTACATGGCCGTCCGGCCATTAAATCACGCCCAGATGCCGGATAGGGTAGCCCGTGACAATACCGCTTAAAGGCGTTGTCACGGGCGGGCGAGGTTGCCTTAGTCGGCAAAATACCAGTAGCCGCTGTTAACAAAAGCGGTTAACTGGGCAAGAAAGGAAGGATCGTCCAGCGCCGCACCCAAATGGCCCGCCTCGAGTTCCTCATCTTGAGCAAGCGCATGCACCGCTGCGGTTTGCGGGCTGTCGAGACATTCACCGTTGACAAAACAGGCTTTGCCGATACGCAGCACCCGCAGCCCGCCGAGACGATGTAGCGTTTCCCCCTGTTGTAGCAGGTCATACACCTCGCCCGGTTGATAGGGCGGCTGCGGTGGTGCTAAATCCAGTTCATGGCGTGACTGAGAGATAAATTCGCCGAACCATGAAGCAAAGGCGGTTTTATCCTGCATGAGGTCGAGCATCAGTTGGTGTAAACGGTCAAGCTCCTGCGGCAAAATGTCTGCCGGATGCTGTCGCGGGGCGATATCCGGGTCGGTGTAGCGCTGCCCGCCCATTTCCCGCGCGAGAACGTTGTCGGCAAAACCGCTAACCAGTTCGCGGGCGCTGGGCGCGCGAAAACCAACAGAGTAATTGAGCGAGTTTTCCAGCGAGTAGCCTTCGTGGGGAAACGCCGGGGGAATATAGAGAATATCGCCCGGTTCCAGCTCTTCATCAATAATGGCTTCGAACGGTTCAACCTGCAGTAAATCCGGGTGCGGGCAGTGTTGTTTCATTGGGATTTTGTCACCGACACGCCAACGGCGGCGGCCTGTTCCCTGAATAATAAACACATCGTACTGATCCAAATGTGGGCCGACGCCACCACCGGGAACCGAAAAAGAAATCATCAGGTCGTCAATGCGCCAGTCAGGTAATTGACGGAAGGGGCGCATCAACGCCGCTGAAGGCTCATGCCAGTGATCGACCGCCTGCACCAGCAGCGACCAGTTGGTTTCACCCAGATGATCGTAACTGTCGAACGGGCCATGACTGACGTTCCAGCATGCGTCCTGATGGCTGACCAGACGGCTATCGACCTCGTTTTCCATCGCCAAACCCGCCAGTTCATCCGGGCTAATCGGGTCAATAAAAGAACGAAATCCACCTTTGATCACCACCGGGCGCTTTTGCCAGTGGTGTGCCAGAAAATCCGGCCAATCGAGATTGAGTTGGTAGTCCATAGCATGTTTCCGCTAACAAGGGGCTGGCGGCGATTATAACCAAGTCGTGTCGCTACTGCTTGTGCATATTTACCGGCGGGCGAGCATCGCGCCCAAGCGCTCGGTTTCGAGGGGCGATTTAGTTTTCATGTTGCCCCAGATGCTGACGGCCAAAAATGGCCTCGACTTTGGCTCCGCCAAGCGGACTACTGCCGATAACAATTTCTCCTTGATATTGCTCGATAATTTCCGCCGCTACCGCCAGGCCAATGCCCTGGCCGGGGCGCAGAGTGTCTGCGCGCTGGCCGCGCTGGAAAATGACTTCCCGTTTGCTGTCAGGGATGCCTGGCCCGTCATCGTCAATAATCAAGTGCAGTTTTTGCCCGGAATACTGAGCGCTGATTTCGACAAACTCAAGACAGTATTTACACGCGTTATCAAGGATATTGCCCATGACTTCCATGAAATCGTTCTTCTCGCCAATAAACGTCAATTCCGGGGCAATGTCCATGGTGAGCACTACGCCTTTACGCTGATACACTTTATTTAGCGCCGAGCACAGTGCATCAAGCTGGGCAGGCACTGAATGCACTTCGCGTATCATCGTTAAATGTTCGGTGCGCACGCTGGCGCGGTGCAGATAATAGCCAATTTGCTGTGAAATACGGCTGATTTGCGTCAGCATGATCGGTTCCGCCTGCTCAATGGTTAGCTCTTTACCGCTGCGCAGTGAGCGTAGCGTGGTCTGTAGCACCGCCAGCGGTGTTTTCAGACTATGGGTAAGGTCAGTCAGCGTGGTGCGGTATTTGTGATAACGCTGGCGCTCATTACTGAGCAGCGTGTTGAGATTGCGCACCAAACTGTTGAGCTCTTGCGGCGGATATTCGTTGAGGTGCTCGCGTGAGCCCTGTTCCAGCTCACTGATTTGATGCACCAGGTCTTTGATAGGGCGCAGGCTCCAGTGCGCCGCCAGCCATAAAAGTGGCAGAACCAGTACCAGATGCGCGATAAACACGTAGCGAAACCACTCCCAGACGATATCGGCTTGCTGTAGTTCCTGAGGAATTCTGTCTACCACCACAATCACCATTTGTGGCAGGCGTTCAGATTCCGGGTATACATTCACAGCAATAGAGTGGGTAAAGGGCGTTTTATCTTCCGAGCTGTAGGCGTGCAGCCTATCGAGCATTTGTGGGGTGCTGCCTTGCATGACGGCATTACTGACGGTGCTATCCGCATCGAGTTCGTGGTAGTCCGTTTTTTCGAGCCACTCCGGTTTTATTTGTGATTCCAGTTCCGGTACCGCGCGCTCTCGCCACAGTAACTTGCCATTTTTGTCATAAATAAACACCAGCGTTGGGTAATTGATGTCGATTTCTGGCGGCGTCGCGATAGTTAACTGATTTTCACGCCACTGCGCCAGGCTGTAGACCAGGTTACTTTCCCCTCGCAACAGGCGAAATGATGTTTTATCAAAGCTGACGCTATAACCCACAATAGCGACAACGCCGTAGGACAGCGTTAAAGCCAGCACGACGGCTGCGGTGGCAATCAGAAAGCGAAACCGCAGTGAGAGAGGAGGGGCTTTTTTCACCCTGAGTCAACCTTATGTTATCGGGTTGTTGTTATATAACGGTTAAACATCAAAGCGATATCCTTGTCCACGCACGGTCGTGATGACATCGTGAGAATCCGCTGCCTGGAGCTTTTTGCGTAAACGCCCCATCAGAACATCAATTGTATGACTTTCACGCAGTTCGGCATCCGGGTAGAGTTGCAGCATCAATGATTCTTTACTCACGACCTTGCCATTATTGCGGATCAGGGTTTCGATAATCGTGTATTCAAAAGCGGTCAATTTGACCGACTCGCTATTAACCAGCAATTCACGGCGCGAAAGATCCACTTCAAACGGCGGCAGGCTGATAATCTGAGAGGCCAGCCCGCTGTTGCGGCGCATTAGCGCCTGCATGCGGGCGATGACTTCTTCAATATGAAACGGTTTGGTCACGTAGTCGTCAGCGCCAGCTTCAAGAACGGCGACTTTTTCCTGCCAGCTTTCCCGTGCGGTCAGTACCAGTATCGGCAGCTTTACCTGGTGCGCGCGCCAGCGACGAATAAGGCTGGTGCCATCCTCCTGCGGCAATCCCAAATCGACAATGGCGATGTCGGGCGCATGCTCCTGCAGGAAGTAATCTGCCTCCTTCGCATCTGCCGCTGCATCAACCTGATGCCCCATTTCATTGAGCTGCACAGTCAGGTGATGGCGGAGCAGAACATTATCTTCAACAACAAGAATGCGCATGACATTTTCCTCAGTCATTCGTCCTGAGAGGAGCGAACCACAATCAATACACTATTATCGGCGGGGTCGTCAGCATTATCCACAGTGGGTTTCAACTGAGACTAAACAGCAAGGCAGGAAACGGTGCGGGCGGCTGAGGGTTAACCGCCCGGCAGATTGAAATGAGATGAAACGAGATAAAATTAGAGCTCATCGACCATTTTAACGGCGCGACCAATATAGTTAGCCGGTGTAAGCGCCTTCAGGCGGACTTTTTCCTCTTCTGGCAATGCCAGACCATCAATGAAGGCTTTCATCCCTTCAGCATCCACCCGCTTGCCACGGGTCAGTTCTTTGAGTTTTTCATACGGCTTCTCAATACCATAGCGGCGCATCACGGTCTGGATAGGCTCGGCCAACACTTCCCAGTTATTATCGAGTTCAGCCAGTACATGATCGCGGTTGACTTCAAGTTTGCTGATGCCTTTCAGTGTGGCCTGATAGGCAATCACCGCATACCCGACACCGACGCCAAGATTACGCAGTACCGTTGAGTCGGTAAGGTCACGCTGCCAGCGCGATACCGGGAGTTTGCTGGCAAGATGTGCCAGCACCGCGTTTGCCAGGCCAAGGTTGCCTTCAGAGTTTTCGAAGTCTATCGGGTTGACTTTATGTGGCATGGTCGATGAGCCGATTTCGCCGGCAATGGTCTTCTGTTTGAAGTGGTTAAGTGCGACATAGCCCCAAACGTCACGGTCGAAATCAAGCAAAATGGTGTTAAACCGGGCGATGCAGTCAAACAGTTCGGCAATATAGTCGTGTGGTTCAATCTGTGTGGTGTAGGGGTTCCACTGAATGCCCAGCGAGGTGACGAAACTTTCGCTGAACTGGTGCCAGTCAACCGCCGGATATGCCACCATGTGTGCGTTATAGTTGCCTACCGCACCGTTGATTTTGCCCAGGATCTCTACACGCTGTAATTGCTGGAATTGACGTTCCATCCGATAGGCAACGTTCGCGAATTCTTTACCAATCGTTGATGGCGTTGCCGGTTGTCCGTGGGTACGGGACAGCAGCGGAATATCGCGGTATTGCTGCGCCAGATGTTTGATAGCATCAATGATATTGCGCCAGAACGGTAGCACCACCTCGCGGCGTGCCGTTTCCAGCATCAGCGCATGTGACAGGTTGTTAATATCTTCGGATGTGCAGGCGAAATGGATAAATTCGTTCACTGCCTGTAAAGCGGGTAGTGCGGCAACCTTTTCTTTCAGAAAGTATTCAACCGCTTTCACGTCATGGTTCGTCGTACGTTCAATGGTCTTGATGCGCGCAGCGTCTTCTTCGTTAAATTCAGCCACGATTTTATCAAGGAAAGCGTTTGCGTCAGCGTCAAATGCAGGAACTTCCTTGATTTCTGCACAGGCCGCCAGTTTTTGCAGCCAACGTACTTCAACCTGCACGCGGAACTTCAGCAAGCCGTATTCGCTGAAAATAGCGCGCAACATGCTGACTTTATCGCCGTAGCGTCCATCAATGGGGGAAACGGCGGTCAGTGAGGATAATTCCATCGCAAGCAACTCCTGGGATTGTGTTCGAAAAAGAATGTAGTAGTAACAGCATTATCTCACGATGGCGGCGTAACCGGAATACGCGCTTGCCGCCAGCGAGCGAGGCTGCTGCCAGCAAACATCAGGCATGGCATCGGGACAGCATATCTTGTGCGTGGCGCACCAACTTGCTGCGGGAGAACATCAGTTGCAGTCGGCTGCCGCCAACCTGTTGCCAGAGCACCGCAGCACGAATGCCCGCTAACAGGGCAGCCCGGACTTTGGCCTGAATGAGCGAATTTTTCAGGACTTCCTGCGCGCCGGTTACTTGTATCCGAGGGCCAAGTTTGCTGATGACATCAACATAAATTCCGGCCAGAACATTAATAAACGTATCAGATAGCAGGTCATAATGATCGAGCTGGCGATCGAGCTGGCTGATGCGTGAGCACAGCTCGTTGAGGGCATCACGGTTATTGTGCAAACGCCGCTCCAGTACCATCAGGCTGAAGGTATAACGCGATAATTCCGCGCCAAGACCTTCGCGCGAGGAGTTCAGAATGCCTAGCAGCGTTTCCAGGCCTATCTTTAGGTTTGCTTCACGATTGCCAAAGACATCCAGCGTATTCGACGGATTGATGTTCAGGATACTTTGCAGCGATGTTTTCAGTGCATCTGTATTGCATGTTCCCTGATGCGCCAGCTGTTGTACCAACTGGGCAGACTGGCAAACACCCGCCATAGCCAGCGTAATTTCATCATAGTTTTTAGCCACAATCGCTCCTGTTGACATCATCTGGCTGGGCGTGAGGGCATAAGCGAGGCCTGTTTGATGACGCAGCAAAGAAAGGGCAAGCAAGCCCGCTTTCCGCCATTGTGCATTCACACCCGATAAAGATGGCCGATCATGCCATAAAAACGGCGTTTAACCCAGTATATGGCCGGGAAAAACCGCTTCATGCGGCAAATTGACAGTGATTCGTGCCAGATGGCAACTGTCGCTGCGCGCTGGGCGTGCGTTGATACCAGAATAGATTCTGTGCTGTGCCGTGAGTGCGCCACCGGCCAGAAAGCGCGGTGGCGTAGGATTGTTGACTGTCGGTTACTGTGACGATGTCGGGTGCTGCAATGGTATCTGATAGCCGTGATTGCCCCCGGATTAGCGCCCGGGAGACAAGCGCTCTTCAATGATGCCGCCGCCGAGGCAGATCTCGTCTAAATAGAACACCGCGGATTGGCCGGGCGTGACGGCAGCCACAGGATTATCAAACCGCACGTCGATACGGTCTTCATCAAGCGGTGTGACCAGACAGGGAATATCCGCCTGACGATAGCGGGTTTTGACCGTACAACGCAGCGGCGCGTTTAGCGGCAGGCGATCGACCCAATGCAGCTGTTGCGCGATTAAACCAGTGGACATCAGGCGAGGGTGTTCATGGCCTTGCGCCACATATAAGACGTTATTGGCCACATCTTTATCGACCACGTACCACGGGTCATCTCCGCCTTCTTTCACGCCACCGATTCCCAGGCCTTTTCGCTGGCCCAGCGTGTGATACATCAACCCCTGATGCTGCCCCATCACTTTGTCATCATCGACGGATAGAATCGGGCCCGGCTGTGCAGGCAAGTAACGTGCGAGAAAATCGCGGAATTTGCGCTCACCGATAAAACAGATGCCGGTCGAGTCTTTCTTGCGCGCAGTCGCTAAGTCCAGTTGTTCGGCGATAGCACGCACCTGCGGTTTTTCCAGTTCACCGACAGGAAACAGGCTTTGCGCCACCTGTTGGTGACTTAAGGTGTAGAGGAAATAGCTTTGGTCTTTATTGCCGTCCAGTCCGCGCAGTAACTGGCTTTTCCCATCGACATCGTGGCGGCGTACATAATGCCCGGTAGCGATATAGTCAGCGCCCAGATCCTCCGCCGCAAATTCCAGAAAGGCCTTAAATTTAATTTCCTTATTACACAGAATATCGGGGTTGGGCGTTCTCCCGGCGCGGTATTCCGCCAAAAAGTGTTCGAACACATTATCCCAGTATTCAGCGGCAAAATTAACGGTATGCAGCTCGATACCCAGTTTGTCGCAAACGGCCTGTGCATCAGCGAGGTCGGTGGCGGCAGAGCAATACTCTGTATCGTCATCCTCCTCCCAGTTTTTCATAAACAGGCCTTCGACCTGATAACCCTGCTGCTGTAGCAAGTAGGCGGATACTGAGGAGTCCACACCGCCGGACATACCGACAATGACTTTTTTCTGGCTGTTATCTGACATGGATATCTCACGAACGTAATGATGTACGGTAAAGCAGTCGCGCAAAAAACAGGCGTAGCAGAGTAGCATACTTGCCGCACGCACGCACTGGCATCACGAAAACCTGTATGGCAAAGCGTCAGGCTGGATTGGGAAAGGGCCAATTAAACGCGGCTAGTATCTCTAATGGGTAGCGTTGCCCCTGTTGATAACAGCGTATACTCGCTGCGACCAGTGGTGAACGCAGGCAGTCTGCATGCAGAATTTCTTCTGGTGTTAACCAATGGCAGCAGATGATGTCACTGTCTTGCGGCGTCGTTGGTACGCGCTTTGGCAGATCGATGACAAAGCTGAAACGTAAGAATGGCGTTTTGTCCGGCGCTATCCATTGATGTAACTGAAGAAAACTTTGCGGTGCTATGCGCAGACCCGTTTCTTCAAACAGTTCGCGCTGTGCGGCCTGTAACAGGGTTTCATCGGCTTCGAGATGACCGGCTGGCTGGTTCCATAAGCGGCGCTGCTGTATCTCTTCTTCTACGACCAGAAAATGGCCTTCCGCCTGCACCACACAGGCGACGGTCACATGGGGCTTAAACATTCTCTATTTCTCTCCATTCGCCGGGTTTTAGCCCTTCAAGCGTTTGATTGGCCATACTGTAACGAATCAGGCGTAAAGTCGGATAGCCAATATGGGCGGTCATGCGTCGAACCTGACGGTTGCGGCCTTCATGCAGGGTGATTTTCAGCCAGCTTACCGGGATGTTTTTTCGTTCACGGATAGGCGGCTGGCGTGGCCATATCCAGGTGGGTTCATCGACGATATCAACACCTGCCGGTAGCGTGGGGCCATCGTTGAGCGTCAATCCGCGCCGAAAAGCCTGTAGTGAGCTTTCATCGGGAATGCCTTCTACTTGCGCATAGTAGATTTTTGCGGTCTTACGGCCTGGCTGAGTCAGGCGCGCCTGTAATCGACCGTCATTTGTCAGGAGAATTAAGCCTTCGCTATCGCGGTCTAATCGCCCGGCCGCATAGATATCGCGAAAAGGAACATAATCTTTCAGCGTTGTTCTGCCACTTTCGTCAGTGAACTGCGATAGCACATCAAAGGGTTTATTGAACAATACGATGCGTGTTTTTGCCGCCTCAACGGGTTGATTTTTTATGGAGCGTGAGCTGAAACGTTTAAGTCGGTGATTTTTAACAGGGAATTTATTCATGTTATTACTGGCTGTGAATGACAAAACCATTATACTCGAAATGGTTTGTGATTGGCTCAGGCTAAATATTCAAGTAGTATTGACACGCATCTTACAAGTCATTAACAAAAATGGCGCTCGAAGGAGAGGTTAATGGAAAGTAAAGTAGTTGTACCGGCAGAAGGGCAGAAGATCACGGTTGATGCGCAAGGCAAACTGGTTGTGCCGGATAATCCGATCATTCCGTTCATTGAAGGTGATGGCATCGGTGTTGATGTGACGCCGGCTATGATCAAAGTTGTCGATGCCGCAGTGAACAAAGCCTATCAGGGTAAGCGCAGCATTTCCTGGATGGAAATCTACACGGGTGAGAAATCAACCCAGGTTTATGGTCAAGATGTTTGGCTGCCGGATGAAACGCTGGATCTTATTCGCGAATACCGTGTTGCAATCAAAGGCCCGTTGACGACGCCAGTTGGCGGCGGTATCCGTTCTTTGAACGTAGCGCTGCGTCAGCAACTGGACTTATATGTGTGCCTGCGCCCGGTTCGTTATTATGAAGGCACGCCAAGCCCAGTGAAACAGCCTGAGCTGACAGATATGGTTATCTTCCGTGAAAATGCTGAAGATATTTATGCTGGCATCGAATGGAAAGCGGGTTCGCCGGAAGCCGATAAAGTCATCAAGTTCCTGCAAGATGAAATGGGCGTGAAGAAAATCCGTTTCCCGCAGCAGTGTGGCATCGGCATCAAACCTTGCTCCGAAGAAGGAACCAAACGTTTGGTGCGCGCCGCTATCGAATACGCTATCACCAATGATCGCGATTCTGTCACGCTGGTGCATAAAGGCAACATCATGAAGTTCACCGAAGGCGCATTTAAAGATTGGGGATACCAGTTGGCGCGCGAAGAATTTGGTGGCGAGCTGATTGATGGCGGGCCGTGGGTGAAAATCAAGAACCCGAAAACCGGTAAAGAGATCGTTGTGAAGGATGTGATTGCTGACGCCTTCTTACAGCAGATTTTACTGCGCCCGGCTGAATACGATGTTATCGCTTGTATGAACCTGAACGGCGACTACATTTCTGATGCGCTGGCAGCACAAGTTGGTGGTATCGGCATTGCTCCGGGAGCCAATATCGGTGATGAGTGTGCATTGTTCGAAGCCACGCATGGTACAGCGCCGAAATATGCAGGCCAGGATAAAGTGAACCCCGGTTCGGTTATCCTTTCTGCCGAAATGATGCTGCGCCACCTGCAATGGTTCGAAGCCGCTGATTTGATTGTCAAAGGTATGGAAGGTGCGATTAAAAACAAAACCGTAACTTATGACTTCGAACGTCTGATGGACGGTGCAACGCTGCGTAAATGTAGTGAGTTTGCCCAGGACATCATCAGCAACATGTAACAATCGTTCCCCCTCAAACCTCATGGCACCGCTTCACGCCGTGAGGTTTACTGCCTCTTCTTCGCTGCTTTGCCCCAGATAACCAATACCTGCCAGCCTTGTGGTTTTACTTTTTTATACTATTTTTACTCTTCGCATCGCTAATATATTGTTTAAGCTCGAATGTTGAGTGTTGCAACACGGAACAATAACGTTGAGCTCTGGCACACATTTACTGTGCTGATAAATTCAGCGTTTGTTTTGCCTTGATTAACGATCGATATAATACAAATAAGTTAACTGTTATTTGGTTTTAAACAGTTTTTCTGCATTAAAAGAAAGTTTTTTAACTGTTATTAAAAAATCTTACTGAACTATTGGTTATAAAATAGCGAGCATAAGAACAATTTTATAGTAATAGGTTATCAACTTTGCCTTGATGATTGGGAATAACGATCTATTAAGATAATTAACCACTTATCAGTGATGGTATTTCTGATAAAAATTAGGGAAACGTGGAAAATCTTGGTTTCGGGTCTTCCTCCTCGCTCGCATTTTGCTATTCTGTTGATGCTACCCGATAATTTGCATGATAAAAGATGTGGTCCCTGATGTGGGGAAGAGACTGAGCAAAGAGGGATAGTAGCCCGTTATCGTTTTAAATTTAATCGAAAGAGATCGATGGATTTTATTCGTCGATGATTTTTTTTGCGTGAAAAGTTACGGTAAGTGTGTCACGACAACCGGCTACAATTTTTTCTGACAGAAAAAACAATGGATAATGTGAGGGGAATCCCCATGAGTCAAGCCCCAGCCAATAAAGATGAGAAAAGCCGACTGGCCGCATTGAGCGAGTATGGCATCAGCAAACCCCTGTCTGATCCCGGCTTCGACAGTCTGATCAATCTGGCGGCTAACGTTTTTAACGTTCCTATTGTGCTGATCTCTCTGGTTGAAGCAGAACGGCAGTTGTTTGCAGCCAGTTTAGGTTTGTCAATCTGTGAAACGTCACGGGATGAATCGTTCTGCTCGCATGCCATTCTTAAAAAACGCATCATGGTCATCCCCGATGCGCGTAAAGATCTGCGCTTTAAAGACAACCCACTTGTCACCGGTGAGCCCAATATCCGTTTTTACGCTGGCATCCCGCTGCGCACGCCGAGCGGTTTTCCGATAGGTGCGCTTTGCATTATCGATAATAAGCCGCGAGCATCACTGAGTGCGCGAGACGCGCACAATTTGCAGGATTTTGCGGCGCTGGTTATGGATAAGCTGGAAATGCGTCGTCTGGAATTAGCGCGTCGTGCGAGTCAATCGCGCTTTGAGAGTATCGCTGAGTCCTCGCCTGATGCCATTTTATGTGTCAATGACAAAGGGACTATTACCTTTTGGAATGAGTCCGCAGAGAAAATGCTCGAATATACCCGCGAACAGATTCTGGGGGAGCATATCAGTATTATTGTACCCGATATGTTTGTGGTGCAGCTGCATCATCTGGCAACCGATAAAACGGCAATGTTCAAAGGGAGTTCTATCGAACTGGAAACCAGAACGATGCTTGGCACGCTCATTTCCACTGAGTTGACGGTATCGATGTGGCAGGATAATAACCAGACCCGTTATGGGATTATTCTTCGTGATATCACCGAAAGGCAACGCTACGAAGAGCGGTTATTCTTACAAGCGCATCGAGATCCGCTAACGGGTCTTGCTAATCGAACTTTGCTGACGTCCACTCTGGAGCAATTCCTGAAAAATGGCGAACCTACGGCCATCATGGCAATTGATTTGGATGGCTTTAAGGATATTAACGACAGTCTTGGCCATTCCAGCGGCGATGAGATTTTGGCAAGCGTAGCAAAGCGTTTACAGGACAATGTTGGCGTTGGCGATATGGTTGCCCGAATGGGGGGCGATGAGTTTGCCATACTGTTACCCAGACAAGACAATGAAGAACAGGTGGCGAGGCTTGCGGAAAAAATCATTCATGATATTTCGCAAGCCGTGCTGGTTGATGGCAAGCAAATTAATACCAGCGCCAGCATCGGTTTAGTGATGTATCCGGCACATGGGTTAACGGTGCAGGATTTACTGACCAGTGCCGATTTGGCCTTGTATCAAGCCAAAGCCGATGGCCGTAATTGCTACCGCTTTTTTACCCGTGAACTCAGGGAAGTCTTTCAGGCACGTCATGCATTCCAGCTTGAGTTTATTCGTGCCTATGAGCAAGAAGAGTTTGAGGTGTTTTATCAACCGCAAGTTAGCCTGATTAATAATAAGGTGGTCGGGGCGGAAGCGCTGTTACGCTGGCGTCATCCTTATAAAGGCTTATTGGGACCAGCGGCGTTTATGTTCGCGCTTGAGCGAGGCCCGTGGGCGGAACGGATTGGCGATTGGGTTGTGCGGACGGCTTGTCTACAAGCGGCAAAATGGTGTAAAGCAGGCGCGGGTGATTTTCGCATCAGTATCAATTTGTTTGCTGCTCAATTCCGCTCAGGCATGTTAGCGCAAAAGATTCAGGATGTGCTGTCCCTGACAGGGTTGTCACCCAGCGCGCTTGAGCTTGAAATTACTGAAAATATTATTTTGCGGCATGATGAAAATATGATGAAGCCGCTTAATGAATTGCGGTCAAATGGGATCGGCATAGCATTTGATGACTATGGTACCGGTTATGCTTCACTCAGTATGCTGAAACATTACCCTGTGACCCGGTTAAAAATCGACCAGACCTTTGTGCGAGCCATGTGCGAGTCAGCACCTGATGCGGCGATTGTCCGGGCGATATTGTATTTGGGTAAGAGTTTTGATCTGGATGTGATTGCTGAAGGGGTTGAGACCCAAGAACAGTGTGAAAGATTGCTGAATAAGGGCTGTGAACAGGCTCAAGGCTATCTGTTTGGCCGTCCGATGCCTGCAAGCGAATTTGAGCAGCTATTGGGGCTAAATTAATCCGCCCGCATTGATGTTTTTAGGTGGGTGATAGCTCGCAAAGCGAGTCTCTTCGCCGAGGCCAGTCAGCGTAGAATGTGGCGCAGATGTGATGCGGATATCCAGGAGACTGCGTTGTCTCTGCTTAGTCTCTGACAGAAAACAGTCGTTACATTAATTACAGCCCCTTACATTAAGGGGCAAGCGGTATGCAATAATTTTTCTCCGTCCTGCCTTGAGTTTCTCTTTCTACTATCATTTCTATTGGCATGTGCCGTCTGTGTTTCATGTTAAGGTTCTTTTTATTCGGTCTTTTACAATAAAAAATGTAAAGTTATGTTAATTTGGTAACATAAAGGTTACTAGGGCTTGAAAATAGGCATGCAACCCATACGATGTGATTGTTGCAATGACGTCGATTGCTTTTGCTAAAAAAAGAGGAAATCTTAATCATATGATGCGTATAGCGCTTTTTCTGCTCACCAATCTGGCCGTTATGTTGGTATTCGGGCTGGTGCTCAGTCTGACGGGCGTTCAGCACAACAGCATGATGGGATTAATTATCATGGCTGGTTTGTTCGGTTTTGGTGGTTCGATTGTTTCATTGTTGATGTCGAAGTGGATGGCGTTGCGTTCTGTCGGCGGAGAAGTTATTGAACAACCACGCAATGAAACGGAGCATTGGCTGTTAGAGACTGTGCGTGTGCAATCACAGCAAGTGGGGATTGCTATGCCGCAGGTCGCAATTTATCACGCTCCTGATATCAATGCGTTTGCCACCGGCGCACGTCGCGATAGCTCACTTGTCGCAGTCAGCACCGGATTGCTGCAAAGTATGAGTCGTGATGAAGCCGAGGCGGTTATCGCCCATGAAATCAGTCATATTGCTAATGGCGATATGGTAACGATGACCTTGGTTCAAGGTGTGGTGAATACTTTTGTTATCTTTATCTCCCGCGTGATCGCGCAAGTTGCCACCAGTTTCCTTTCTGGAAACCGCGATGATAGTGAAGAGAGTAGTAACGGTAATCCGCTAGTTTATATGGCAATTTCAATGGTGCTGGAACTGGTGTTCGGTATTCTTGCCAGCATCATTACGATGTGGTTCTCGCGTTACCGTGAGTTTCACGCGGATGCAGGTTCTGCCAAATTGGTTGGCCGTGAAAAAATGATTGCCGCGCTTCAGCGCTTGAAAACCAGCTATGAACCGCAGGAAGCCGGTAGCATGATGGCATTCTGTATCAACGGGAAATCGAAATCACTCAGTGAAATGTTCATGTCACATCCTCCGCTGGATAAGCGTATAGAAGCGCTGCGCACCGGAGAGTATCTCAAGTAATCATACCGTTTAATCTTACAAAGGCCCGTCAGGGCTGAGGGATCCCCAGAAACATCATTAATACACCATTATGATGTTTCGATAGGCCCTCGCCATATCGGCATATACCCTGTCGGGGTTCATCCCCGACAGGAGTCCCGGCGACTGCCGGATGACATTTTCACTCAAAGTCAGATACGACAGCACCCTGCGTGATTTCTCACTGCTCGCCTGAAACCATCTGTTTATTCCTTTACTTTCAAGGTAATAACCAGTCATCCACATAATGATGCTGTAGAGCGTGGCGATCAGGCAAAGCACCGATATCCGCTTTTCTCCCCGGCTTTTGCTTGCCCGTAGTCCCAGACCATAACGTTCACTTTTCTCATCCCTGAAGTTCTGCTCTATTTGCATACGGCGACTGTAAATTTTAACTATCCCGCGTGGCTTATATCCCATTAGGCTGGTAAAAAGCAGCCACGGTTCACGCGCGTTTTTACGGTACATCCTGTCTGTTTTGGGGTAATGCTGGCTGCTTTTCCTGCCCGTCGCCCGCTTATGCACGGTGTAGAAATGTCCCGGACAGTCACGACTGGCGTTGCGTGCCAGACGCCCGAACCCCAGATAGCGCGCCGTTGTTGATGACACAATATCCCGCGCCATCTGCCACTCTTCATCCCCTACGACCTGAAAATAGAGGCTGCCCCTGACTCGCCCGACAAAGTCCCAGCCCAGAGAGCGGATGTGGTGAAACCAGCCGCTGCGAAAGCCTGCATCGGTCACGATAATGACCTGCTTATCTTTGCCGATGGCGGCAGCCATCTGATCGAGAAAGGCATTTTGTACGGCAGAGTTGTGCTGGTAGCGGGAGGAAATGACTTTACTCATCAGAGGGATAGCTCTGCCATCACACAATAAGCTTGCCCTCAAAACACTGAGCTCTGATGAAGGATAGCCACTCCAGTCCACGGCAATGACACAAACTGAAAGGCTGTGTGTGAGGCGGGATACAAGCTGTTGGTAGACGGCGGGAATATCACTGAACATCAGGTCACTGTTGAGGTGCCGGTCAACACGCTTAATCTTGTGCTTAACACGTGCGGGGCCTGGCAGGTATCTGCCGATGCTGGTAAGAGAAAGCGAGGCACCACGCGTCAGGGCCACGGTCATATCGAGCAGGGCGTTTTTACGGTACTGATGAATGGAGTTCAGGGACTGGCTGAAAAATTTATGGCAAACTTGTGAAACAGGCATAGAGGAGTGACCTTACTTTTTGGTGGAACACTAAGTAGATCACAACCTTCTATGCCTGTCTTTATTTATGGGGAACCGTCAGCCCGTCAGGGCCTTTGTTTTTTCTCTCTTTTAACTATGCCCTCTGAGTATGTGCGAAATCAATTTCAGACAAAATAATCTTGCGCCAGAGCAAACAGACAGTGAAAAACGGCGGAATGTTTTATAAAATAAAACCACGATCACGGAAAAATGAAACATTGTTTCTACAATGCCGATATAACAATGGCGTTTCGCCGGGATGAAAAGATGAAAGGTTATCTTTACATCTGGCTGCGTCTGATTTTTCACGATAAGCGCTAAGGATTTACAGATGGCCAAAGGTAAAAAGCTTTCTTTCACGTTCCATTCCTACCAGGATTCCGTTACCGGCACCGAAGTCGTGCGCCTTACTCCTCCTGATGTCATCTGCCACCGTACCTATTTCTATCAGAAATGTTTTTCTAATGATGGTAGTAAGCTATTGTTTGGCGGTGCGTTTGATGGCCCATGGAACTATTACCTGTTAGATTTGAAAACTCAGCAGGCAACGCAGTTAACTGAAGGAACAGGTGACAATACGTTTGGCGGCTTCCTCTCTCCTGATGATGATGCGCTTTACTATGTGAAAAACGTGCGTAACTTAATGCGTGTTGATCTGAATACTCTGGAAGAGACGAACATTTATCAGGTACCTGATGAGTGGGTTGGCTACGGCACATGGGTTGCTAACTCTGATTGCACCAAAATGGTTGGCATCGAAATCAAAAAAGAGGACTGGCAACCGCTGACGGATTGGAAAAAATTCCAAGACTTTTACTTTACCAATCCTTGCTGCCGCCTGATTCGGATTGATCTGAAAACAGGTGAGGCCACGACTATTCTGCAAGAAAAACAGTGGTTGGGGCACCCGATTTATCGTCCTGGTGATGACAACACGGTAGCGTTCTGCCATGAAGGCCCACACGACCTGGTAGATGCGCGTATGTGGTTCATCAACGAAGATGGCACGAACATGCGTAAAGTGAAAGAGCATGCGCCGGGTGAAAGCTGTACTCACGAATTCTGGGTTCCGAATGGTTCCGCTCTGGCTTACGTTTCCTACCTAAAAGGCAGTACCAATCGTTTCATTTGTAGTGTTGACCCTGTCACGCTGGAAAATCGTCAGTTGACGGAAATGCCGCCTTGCTCACATTTGATGAGTAACTATGACGGTTCACTGATGGTCGGTGATGGGTGTAATGCACCGGTCGATGTTAAAGACGATGGTGGATATAAGATTGAAAATGATCCGTTCCTGTATGTCTTTAATATGAAAAGCGGTAAGCACTTCCAGGTCGCCCAACACAATACATCCTGGGCCGTGCTGGAAGGCGATCGTCAGGTGACGCATCCACATCCATCCTTTACACCTGATGATAAACAAATTCTGTTTACATCGGATGTTGATGGTAAACCCGCCTTGTATCTGGCTAAAGTGCCGGATTCCGTTTGGCAGTAACTCGTGTTGTAGCCGTCCCCATAAGGGGCGGCTTTTTTACTTTTATCATCAAATGATTAATTGGTCGGGCAGCGTTACAGGGAGCCGCGCATAGCCAGTTTAGTTGCGTGTAACAATGCCTGATTGCCATATTCAAAGCGTTCCCTTTATACTAAAACAACAGTTCTATTTTTTTTAAAACAAAAAAAACTTCGTAGGGTAACCACAAAAATGGCTATTGCAGATTTAGATAAGCAACCCGATTCCGTGTCATCTGTCTTAAAGGTCTTTGGCATTCTACAGGCATTAGGCGAAGAGCGTGAAATTGGTATTACGGAGCTTTCACAGCGCGTAATGATGTCTAAAAGTACCGTTTATCGTTTCCTTCAAACGATGAAGTCTCTGGGGTATGTGGCTCAGGAAGGCGAGTCAGAGAAGTATTCACTCACGCTGAAACTGTTCGAGCTTGGCGCTAAAGCGCTACAGAATGTTGACCTGATTCGCAGTGCAGACATTCAGATGCGTGAATTGTCAGCATTGACTCGTGAAACTATCCATCTTGGTGCGCTGGATGAGGATAGTATCGTCTATATTCACAAAATTGACTCTATGTATAACCTGCGCATGTATTCGCGCATCGGGCGGCGTAATCCGCTGCATAGTACCGCCATCGGGAAAGTGTTATTAGCGTGGCGCGATCGGGAGGAAGTCAAAGAGATTCTTGCTGAAGTCGATTTTAAGCGTAGTACACCGAAGACGATTGGCGGGACGGAGGAGCTATTACCTCAGCTCGATTTAGTTCGCCAGCAAGGATATGGTGAAGATAACGAAGAGCAGGAAGAGGGACTTCGCTGTATTGCCGTTCCGGTATTCGATCGCTTCGGTGTCGTCATTGCCGGATTGAGCATCTCGTTTCCGACAATCCGCTTCTCGGAAGACAATAAGCATGAGTATGTCGCCACGCTGCATACTGCGGCAAGAAACATATCCGATCAAATGGGATACCATGATTACCCATTTTAACGGGATCCGTTGCTCTGAAAAGCCTGTCTTCATGACGGGCTTTTTTACGAAAAGAGCACAATGCTTGCCGGATACATGCCTTGGTATCGAATTATCCCGTTAGTCAGTGCTAGAATGCGCGCCTCAGTGAAGTTAAGTACGGATTTTGGACATGAGTAGTTTTGCTTCAAACATGCTGGAAGTGGTTTTTGTCGCACTGATTGTGCTGCTGGTCATTCTGGTCTGGTTTTTCATCAATCGGGCCAGTGTGAGAGCGAATGAGCAGATTCGTTTATTGCATGACATTGTCGAACAGCAGAAACAGCAAATTGCTCTGCTGCAAGCTTTGTTGCCTCCAGCAGAAACACAACAACCAGAGGCACAGCCTGTTGCTGAACCCGAGCCTGAGCCTGTCGATACTGAAGTGAATGCATTATTTAAAGATATGATTCCAGAGCGTTGATTGGCATCATGACAAGCATGGTGCTACTCTACGCCGTCAGCTGAAAAAGAGGGTGCTAACCAATTAATGGCTATCTCTCATTTTTGCCTGAGCACAGGGGGAATTGATTTAACAATTGTGGGTTAAATCCTTTTCCACCGACCATTCAAATTAAACAAGATTATCTTTTGCACGTGATCTTTCGTGTGGGTCACCACTGCAAATAAGGGAATTAACATGCCTGTTATTACGCTTCCAGATGGCAGTCAACGTCATTATGACCACGCTGTCTCTCCGCTTGACGTCGCACTTGATATTGGCCCCGGTCTGGCGAAAGCCTGCATTGCTGGTCGAGTGAATGGTGAGTTGGTTGATGCTGTCGATGTTATTGAGACCGATGCGCAACTTTCTATCATTACCGCCAAAGATGACGAGGGAATGGAGATTATTCGTCATTCCTGTGCTCACTTGTTGGGTCACGCTATCAAGCAACTGTGGCCGGATACCAAGATGGCGATTGGCCCGGTAATCGACAACGGTTTCTATTATGACGTAGATCTGGATCAGACCTTAACTCAGGACGATCTGGATGCGTTAGAAAAGCGGATGCATGAGCTGGCCGATAAAGACTACGATGTAATTAAGAAAAAAGTCAGCTGGCAGGAAGCGCGAGACACGTTTGTCGCGCGAGGCGAGAGCTATAAAGTTGCTATTCTGGATGAAAATATCAGCCGCGATGATAAACCCGGGCTATATCATCATGAAGAGTATATTGACATGTGCCGTGGGCCGCATGTGCCGAACATGCGTTTCTGCCACCATTTTAAGCTGCAAAAAACCTCGGGTGCTTACTGGCGTGGCGACAGTAAAAACAAAATGTTGCAGCGTATATATGGCACAGCATGGGCAGATAAAAAGCAGCTTGGTGCATATTTGCAGCGTCTTGAAGAAGCAGCCAAGCGCGATCACCGTAAAATAGGTAAACAACTCGACCTGTACCATATGCAGGAAGAAGCGCCTGGTATGGTGTTCTGGCACAATGATGGTTGGACGATTTTCCGCGAACTGGAAGCCTTTGTGCGTATGAAGCTCAAAGAGTACCAGTATCAGGAAGTTAAAGGGCCATTCATGATGGACCGTGTGCTGTGGGAAAGAACAGGGCACTGGGAAAACTATAAAGAAGCGATGTTCACTACATCGTCTGAAAACCGTGAATACTGCATTAAGCCGATGAACTGCCCAGGTCATGTGCAGATTTTCAACCAAGGGTTGAAATCCTACCGTGATTTGCCGCTGCGTATGGCGGAGTTTGGTAGTTGCCACCGAAATGAGCCGTCTGGCTCACTGCATGGCTTGATGCGTGTGCGTGGCTTTACGCAGGATGACGCCCATATCTTCTGTACCGAAGAGCAGGTTCGCAATGAAGTGAACAGCTGTATTCGCATGGTGTACGACATGTACAGCACCTTCGGTTTTGAGAAAATCGTCGTGAAACTGTCCACACGGCCTGAAAAACGTATCGGCAGTGACGATCTGTGGGATCGGGCAGAAGAAGATTTGGCGGCAGCGTTGACAGAAAACGGTATTCCGTTTGAGTATCAACCGGGGGAAGGGGCATTTTATGGCCCTAAAATCGAGTTTACCCTGCATGATTGTTTGGATCGTGCGTGGCAATGTGGTACGGTGCAGCTCGATTTCTCTCTACCAGGCCGTTTGAGTGCGTCCTATGTAGGCGAGAATAACGAACGCCAGGTTCCGGTTATGATCCATCGCGCTATTTTAGGGTCGATGGAGCGTTTCATTGGTATCCTGACCGAAGAGTTTGCCGGTTTCTTCCCAACATGGCTGGCTCCGGTACAGGCGGTGGTGATGAATATTACTGATGGTCAGTCAGAATATGTCACCGAATTGACAAGAAAATTGCAAGATGCGGGTATTCGTGTCAAAGCGGACTTGAGAAATGAGAAGATAGGCTTTAAAATCCGCGAGCACACTTTACGGCGTGTTCCCTATATGCTTGTTTGTGGTGATAAAGAGGTTGAGGCAGGTAAAGTCGCTGTCCGCACTCGCCGAGGCAAGGATTTGGGAAGCTTAGACGTCAGTGAAGTAATCACGAAGCTGCAAGAAGAGATTCGCAGCCGTAGTCTTCATCAGTTGGAGGAATAAGGTATTAAAGGCGGAAAACGAGTTCAACCGGCGCGTCCTAATCGCATCAACAGAGAAATTCGCGCACAAGAGGTACGTCTGACGGGTGTTGATGGCGAACAGATTGGTATTGTGAGCCTGAATGAAGCGTTAGAAAAAGCTGAGGAAGCAGGTGTTGATTTAGTTGAAATCAGCCCGAACGCCGAGCCGCCGGTTTGCCGAATCATGGATTACGGCAAGTTCCTCTATGAGAAGAGTAAGGCCACCAAAGAACAGAAGAAGAAGCAAAAAGTTATTCAGGTTAAGGAAATCAAATTCCGTCCTGGTACCGATGATGGCGACTATCAGGTCAAACTACGCAACCTGATTCGCTTTCTGGAAGATGGTGATAAAGCCAAGATCACGCTGCGTTTCCGTGGCCGTGAAATGGCGCACCAACAGATTGGTATCGAAATGCTTAACCGCATTCGTGACGATCTGAATGAATTGTCTGTCGTCGAGTCGTTCCCTACCAAGATCGAAGGGCGTCAGATGATTATGGTGCTGGCACCGAAGAAGAAACAGTAAGGCATCCAAGTAATTCTCTCTGCACGGTCTTATACCGTGCAGTGGAATTCGCCTTGTCTGATTCATTGTTTAACAATGCGAAGTGGAAATAATAATGCCAAAGATTAAAACAGTACGTGGCGCCGCTAAACGCTTCAAAAAAACTGCCAGCGGCGGTTTTAAGCGTAAGCATGCTAACCTGCGTCATATTCTGACCAAAAAAGCGACTAAGCGTAAACGTCATCTGCGTCCGAAAGGCATGGTCTCCAAAGGAGATCTGGGCCTGGTAGCAGCATGTCTGCCTTACGCATAAGTAACCTTTTTTTAACTCAGAATAAGACTTTAGGAGAGAGCATATGGCTCGCGTAAAACGTGGTGTGGTTGCTCGTGCACGTCACAAAAAGATCCTGAAACAAGCGAAAGGTTACTACGGTGCCCGTTCGCGCGTTTATCGTGTTGCCTTCCAGGCAGTAATCAAAGCTGGTCAATACGCTTACCGTGACCGTCGTCAGCGTAAGCGTCAGTTCCGCCAGCTGTGGATTGCACGTATCAATGCAGCAGCCCGCCAGAATGGCTTGTCTTACAGCAAATTCATCAATGGCCTGAAAAAAGCCTCCGTTGAAATCGACCGTAAGATTCTGGCTGACATCGCCGTATTCGACAAAGTGGCCTTCAGCGCACTAGTTGAGAAAGCGAAATCAGCTCTGGCGTAAGTCAGATGAAAGAGGGAGCTTGCTCCCTCTTTTCGTCTCAACTGACTGTCGAATATGGATTATGCCCCATAATTGTTGATGAAAAGCTTTTAGAGCGGGCAAGATTGGTATATTGTCAGCACGTTAGCATAATTACTCTGGCAACGATAAGGTAACGCAAGTATGTACGCTGCTATTTTCCGTTTCTTTTTTTACTTTAGCGCCTGAATCTCGGGGCTTTGCGCGTAAGAAAAGAAACGAAAAGTAGCGCCTAAGCCTCCCTCGTGGAGGCTTTTTTATTGGATTAACGCCTGTTTTAGGCGTTTGGCGTGACTGAGAACCGTATCTTTCCAATCATGATTGTCGGCCGCACAGGCAGAAGAAGAGGAATGCAATGCAACATCTCGCAGAACTGGTTGCACAAGCCAGAACAGCCATAGAACAAGCCGGGGACGTTAGCGCGCTGGAAACGGTGCGCGTTGAGTTTCTGGGCAAGAAAGGTCATTTAACCCTACAGATGACCTCGCTGCGTGACCTGCCTGCTGAAGAGCGTCCTGCCGCAGGGGCCGTCATCAATCAGGCAAAGCAGGAAGTACAGGATGCGCTGAATACGCGTAAGCAGGTGCTGGAGAGTGCCGAGTTGAATGCGCGTCTGTCCGCCGAAACCATTGATGTTTCTTTACCAGGAAGAACGATTGAAAATGGTGGTTTGCATCCAATTACCCGCACCATTGATCGCATAGAAACCTTCTTTGGCGAGCTGGGCTTTTCTGTGGCGTCAGGCCCGGAAATCGAAGATGACTACCATAATTTCGATGCACTGAATATTCCAGGCCATCACCCGGCTCGCGCCGATCATGATACGTTTTGGTTCGACGCAACACGTTTGCTGCGTACTCAGACTTCCGGTGTGCAGATTCGCACCATGAAGCAACAGCAACCGCCAATCCGTATTATCGCGCCAGGGCGTGTCTACCGTAATGATTACGATCAGACGCATACTCCAATGTTCCACCAGATGGAAGGGCTGATCGTTGATAAGAATGTCAGCTTCACCAACCTGAAAGGAACGTTGCACGATTTCCTGCGTAATTTCTTTGAGGAAGATTTGCAAGTTCGTTTCCGTCCGTCTTATTTCCCGTTTACTGAGCCTTCGGCAGAAGTGGATGTGATGGGGAAAAACGGTAAATGGCTTGAGGTGTTGGGCTGCGGCATGGTGCATCCAAACGTGTTGCGTAATGTCGGTATCGACCCGGAAGTCTATTCTGGTTTTGCATTCGGTATGGGGATGGAACGTCTGACCATGCTGCGCTACGGCGTGACCGATTTGCGCGCCTTCTTCGAAAACGATTTACGCTTCCTCAAACAGTTTAAATAAGGCAGGAATATCAAGATGAAATTCAGTGAACTCTGGTTACGGGAATGGGTTAACCCAGCTATCAGCAGCGAAGCCTTATCTGAACAAATCACGATGGCTGGTTTGGAAGTGGATGGCGTTGAGCCCGTTGCTGGCGCATTTCACGGCGTTGTGGTGGGCGAAGTGGTGCAGTGCGCTCAACACCCTAATGCAGACAAATTGCGTGTTACCAAGATTGATGTCGGCGGCGAGCGCTTGCTGGACATCGTATGCGGCGCGCCAAACTGCCGTCAGGGCCTGAAAGTCGCGGTAGCGACGGTGGGTGCGGTGCTGCCGGGTGATTTTAAAATCAAGGCGGCGAAACTGCGTGGCGAGCCGTCTGAAGGGATGTTGTGTTCATTTTCTGAACTGGGCATTACCGACGATCACAGCGGCATTATCGAGTTACCGGCGGACGCGCCGCTGGGGACAGATATTCGTGAATACCTGAAACTTGATGATAATACTATTGAAATCAGTGTGACGCCGAATCGTGCCGATTGCTTAGGGATTGCCGGCGTGGCGCGAGATGTGGCGGTATTAAACAGCCTGCCGCTGAATGTGCCGGTAATAGAGCCGGTTATTGCAACCATCGATGAGCGTTTTCCGATTCGCATTGAGGCGCCGCAGGCGTGCCCGCGTTATTTGGGCCGGGTGGTAAAAGGTATTAATGTCAACGCGGCTACACCGCTCTGGATGCGTGAGAAACTGCGTCGTTGTGGTATCCGTTCTATCGATCCGGTTGTGGATGTGACTAACTATGTGTTGCTGGAGCTGGGTCAGCCAATGCATGCGTTTGACCTTGAGCGGTTGGACGGCGGGATTGTGGTACGCATGGCGCAGGAGGGTGAAACGTTGCGCCTGCTCGATGGTAATGACGCGACCCTAAGTGCCGATACGCTGGTGATAGCCGATCACCAAAAAGCGCTGGCAATGGGGGGCATTTTTGGTGGTGAGCACTCGGGTGTGAATGGCGAAACACAGAATGTACTACTGGAATGCGCCTATTTTAATCCATTGTCTATCACTGGGCGTGCGCGTCGTTATGGTCTGCATACCGATGCATCACATCGCTATGAGCGCGGTGTTGACCCGACATTACAGTTCCAGGCGATGGAACGTGCGACGCGCCTGTTGCTGGATATTTGCGGTGGTGAGGCAGGCCCGGTGGTGGATGTCACTCATGATGCGCATTTACCGGTTCGCCCGACAATCGCCCTGCGTCGTAGCAAACTTGATAGTTTGATTGGTCATGTCGTTGCGGATGATAAGGTTAGCGACATTCTGCATCGCCTTGGTTGTCAGGTGGAAAAAACCGCTGAAGGCTGGCAGGCAATAGCGCCAGGCTGGCGTTTTGATATGGCAATTGAGGAAGATTTGGTTGAAGAAGTCGCCCGTATTTACGGTTATGACAATATTCCGAACATTCCGACTCAAGCTCCGCTTAAAATGACACAGCATCGCGAGGCAAGTTTGTCACTTAAGCGTGTGAAAACGTTACTGGTTGACCACGGTTTTCAGGAGGCCATCACATACAGTTTCGTTGATCCGAAAGTACAATCGTTGATTCATCCGGGAGAAGAAGCGCTGATTCTGCCAAGTCCGATATCGGTAGAAATGTCAGCCATGCGCTTGTCGCTTTGGAGTGGGTTATTGTCTGCGGTGGTATACAACCAAAATCGTCAACAAAGTCGCCTGCGTTTGTTCGAAAGCGGCCTGCGTTTCGTGCCAGATTCACAGGCGGATTTAGGCGTTCGGCAGGAGACAATGCTGGCAGGTGTCATTACCGGTACGCGTTATGAAGAGCACTGGGACCTGGCCCGTCAGGCTGTTGACTTCTTTGATTTAAAAGGCGATTTAGAAGCTGTTTTAGCGTTAACCGGGAAGTTGTCTGCGGTAGAGTTTCGTGCCGAGGTTCATCCGGCGTTACACCCGGGGCAGAGTGCCGCAATTTATCTGGCGGGTGAGTGTATTGGTTTCATCGGTGTTATCCACCCTGAACTCGAACGCAAACTCGATTTAAATGGCCGTACGGTGGTGTTTGAAGTTCGGTGGGATGCCCTTGCAGAGCGTGAATTGCCTGAGGCTGAAGAGGTGTCGCGTTTCCCGGCTAACCGCCGTGATATTGCCGTTGTTGTGGCTGAAAATGTTCCTGCCGGAGATGTTTTGGCCGAATGCAAGAAAGTTGGCGCAAATCAGTTAGTTGGCGTAAACTTATTTGACGTGTACCGAGGTAAGGGCGTAGCTGAAGGGTATAAGAGTCTGGCTATCAGTCTGGTATTGCAGGATACCGCTCGTACACTGGCAGAAGAGGAAATTGCCGCTACCGTTGCACAATGCGTAGCAGCACTAAAACAGCGATTCCAAGCATCCTTGAGGGATTAACCTATGGCGCTTACTAAAGCTGAAATGTCTGAATACCTGTTTGAAAAGCTTGGGCTCAGCAAACGGGATGCCAAAGAGCTCGTCGAGTTGTTTTTTGAGGAAGTTCGTCGAGCTTTGGAAAACGGTGAGCAGGTCAAATTGTCGGGGTTTGGCAATTTTGATTTGCGAGACAAGAACCAGCGCCCGGGGCGTAACCCGAAAACCGGTGAAGATATTCCGATTACGGCGCGCCGTGTAGTGACGTTTCGACCAGGGCAGAAGTTGAAAAGTAGGGTAGAAAACGCGTCACCCAAAGTGTCTTGATTTACCAAAAAGGCCGCTAACGCGGCCTTTTTCTTGCCTGTATTAAGCCCCTCTCATCTCACCCTGCATAGCGTTAACACCGCCCTTATCGGTAAGGACACCAGCGATACAGGTTCAGACGCGTGATAAGGCGCGATAAGGTAAGTGCTGTGCTGAACGATAGGCGGTTTATCTGAAAAGGCATGGGGCGTGTTAATCATTACGCCTTGTCACACGCTGTCGCATCGGTCTGGCTGGCACAGGTTTTCTATCGTCTAACAGATGCCGAATTGCCAATATGGGGTGATGGAGTAGCATTCTGGGGCCGGCCCAGCGCATGATGACCTTGATAGCATCGCGTTTTGCCGGCTGGTAACAATGGATGGGGCACTGTTTACACGCCGGCTTTTCTTCGCCGTAGGGACATTTTGAGAGCCGATTAAAGGCGTAGTCACGCAGCGTGGTGTAATAGTTAACCTCATCAGCAGGTGCTGGAAATGCCCGCTCATAGAGAATGAGCATTGCCTGCACCGTGCGCATTTCCCGTTGAATGCGTTTGCCAGCAGAAAGAGTCATGATAGCGCTCCCATTGCAGGGTAAAAGAAATATTTTACACGCATCTTTTGGCTGAAACCTTGCGCTGGCGCGGATTAACGTGTCGTGCGTATTGCCAGCCAGCAGATAAGCGACCCTCCTGTTACCATCATCACTCCCTGCCAGAATGACGGGCCCGGCAGCGTGTGTAGCCATAACGCGGCGATGAGTGTCGTGAGTATCGGGGTGAAATAGGAGGCGGTTGCCAGTAAAGCCAAATTACCTTGCTGGATGCCCAAGTCCCAGGCCGCATAAGCCAGCGCGGTAGAACCGCCGATAAACAGCAATTCCAGTCCGGTTTGTAATGAGAAAACCAGCGGCATCGGTGAGCTAAACAGGTATTGCAACCAAAGAATGAGCGCAATAATGGTGAAGAAAACCGCGATTGCGCTTTTTCCTGCGCCAAAGCGACGGGAGATATTGCAATAGAGCGCCCAGACTAACGCGGCTATGAATGCCATGGCATAGGCTGGTGGGTTAGCGCTAATGTTCTGCCACATTAACGCGGGAGACCAGTCGCCATCGCCTTTGAGTATCCACAGAATACCCAGTACCGAGAGTACCAGGCCAGGCCATAACCCGAGACGGCTTTTTTGCTGATTAATAAACAGTGAAAATAAGATGGTTAGGCAAGGCCACAGGTAATTCACCATACCAAGCTCCATGGCCTGCATTCTGTTTTGTGCCAAACCAATCGATAGCGAGAAACAGATTTCGTAGCTGATGAAGCATACACCGCCGAGTAGCAGGTAAACCTTATCATGTGAGCGTAAGGACAGGCGGTGGCCAAATAGCATCAGGCTCAGGGCGCTGATGGTATAAATCATGGCGGAGCCGCCAAGCGGGCCGAGCGATTCGGTGAGGCTGCGTATAAGGCCGACAGAGGTGCTCCACAGTACAATGGCTAATAGTCCCGCCAGTGTGGCGCGGTGAGCGGTCATGATGTGCCTGCTAAATAACATGAATGTAAAGCAATCAATGTAAAAGAATAAATGTAAAGCAATAAATCTAAAGCAATAAATCTAAAACAATAAGGGAGCGTGTGCGGTAGGACTGGCCTTAAGCCGCACACAGACTGGCATGGTTAGCGCCAGAAATCATCAAAGACAGTAATCGGGGGGCGGCGTTTGTGTTCGGTTTTACGATACCAGCCTTCGATGACGGCGACGTCTAACAAGTCAAGCGACTTGCCTTCCAGATAGTCATCAATTTTTTCGTAGGTAACGCCTAACGCCATTTCATCAGGCAGCGACGGGCGGTTATCTTCCAGGTCGGCGGTCGGGGCTTTGGTGTAAAGATGAGAAGGGCAACCCAACAGCGCCAGCAACGCCTTGCCTTGACGTTTGTTCAGCCGAAAAATGGGATTGATATCCGTACCGCCATCACCGTATTTGGTGAAAAAACCCGTTACCGCTTCGGCGGCATGGTCGGTGCCAACCACCAGACCGGCATTCATACCGGCAATGCTGTACTGGGCTTTCATGCGCTCGCGGGCTTTTTCGTTACCTTTGATGAAATCCGACAATTCGATACCGATATCGCGCAGCGTCGCTTCGCTGGCATCGACGGCTGGCTTGATATTCACCGTTAAAACACGATCAGGCTGGATAAATGCGATGGCGTCCTGGCAGTCCTGCTCATCAGCTTGTACGCCGTATGGCAGCCTGACGGCAATGAATTGATAGTCTGTTTTTCCGGTTTCAGCGCGCAGCTCGTTGATGGCGGTCTGGCACAATTTTCCGGTCAGCGTCGAGTCTTGCCCACCGCTAATGCCCAACACCAGGCTTTTTATGAACGGGTGTGCTTTTAGATAATGCTTTAAAAAATCCACACTCACCCGAATTTCGTGTGCCGGGTCAATGGTGCTTTTCACACCGAGTGCCGCAATAATTTCTCTCTGTAGTGACATGTCGCCCTCTCCTGAAATGGTTGATGTAATAGCATAATTCTTCACATCGCCAGCGACTAAAGTTAATTCCGGCAGGGCAAAAGAACAAGCGAAAGCAGGGGATTTACAGCGAAACGGGGGCTTTTTCGCCAGCCGTGCATTCTATGACCTCTTCCGAGGCGAAATGCGCGGGGGATATTTCCCTGCCACAGCGGGAACTGCGGCAGGGGGATAGCATCATCGCGGCAATTATCGCGCGGTTAATGCGCTCTGATCGTCCTGATTGAAGATGTTCTTGTCCGTTTGCTTCAGCAATTGGCTGGTTATGGTGCCCGCTGTCATCGAGCCACTGACGTTAAGCGCTGTGCGCCCCATATCAATCAGCGGTTCAATGGAGATCAGCAGCGCGACCAGCGTAACCGGCAATCCCATGGCCGGTAGCACGATAAGCGCCGCAAAGGTCGCTCCGCCGCCCACACCGGCAACACCGGCAGAACTGATCGTGACAATACCGGCGAGCGTGGCTATCCACAGTGGGTCCCACGGGTTAATGCCGACTGTCGGTGCCACCATGACAGCCAGCATAGCGGGGTAGAGGCCGGCGCATCCATTCTGCCCGATAGTTGTACCAAACGAGGCAGCGAAGCTGGCTATCGACTCGGGTACGCCAATACGGCGCGTCTGCGCTTCGATATTGAGCGGAATGGTGGCAGCGCTGGAACGGCTGGTAAAAGCAAAACTTAATACCGGCCAGACCTTACGATAAAAACGCAGCGGATTAATGCCGGTAAGGGCCAGTAACACGCCATGGACGCCGAACATGAGTGCCAGTCCAATGTAAGAGGCGACGACAAACCCGCCGAGTTTGAGGATGTCTTGCAGGTTGGAACTTGCCACCATTTTAGTCATCAACGCCATCACGCCATAAGGTGTGAGACGCATCACCAGACGAACCAGTTTCATCACCCAGGATTGTAACGTTTCAATGGCAGTAATGACGCGCAAACCCTTTTCGGCATCGTCTTTTTGGAGCTGTAACGCCGCAACACCAAGAAAAGCGGCGAAAATCACGACGCTAATAATAGACGTCGGGTTTGCGCCGGTCAGGTCGGCAAAGGGATTTTTAGGAATAAATGACAGCAATAATTGCGGAACATTTAAATCGGCAACTTTGCCAATATAGCTGCTCTGGAGAGTAGACAGACGTGCATTCTCCTGCGCGCCTTGTACTAGCCCGGACGCGGTAAGCCCAAACAGATTTGTCACGATAATACCAATCAACGCCGCAATTAAGGTTGTCAGCAGTAAGGTTCCCAGTGACAGCAGGCTGATTTTCCCCAGCGAAGAGGCATTATGTAACCGGGCAACCGAGTTAAGAATGGAGACGAACACCAGGGGCATGACGATCATCTGCAACAGCTGGACATAACCATTACCGACAATGTTGAACCAGGCTATCGATTGTTTGATAACCGGATGATCGCCACCATAAATTAGATGTAAGACCAGACCGAACAGCACACCGACGACAAGCCCAAGCAACACCTTGCGTGAGAGGCTACTGTTCTGGCGACCGCTGTAGCCAAGAGCTATCAGCAGTACAGCAAAAATAATCACGTTGATTATCAGCGGAAAGTTCATCCCACTTCTCCTGTTTTAACAATAACGGCCACCACAGCATGACCGGCGCGTAGGATAGCAGGTCTTTTATGCCGATGTTATAGGGATGGAGAACATCAACCTGTGAAAATGGAATAAAAACCCTGGTTATGTCAGGGTAATAACACGTGCCGCAATTGCCATCCCCATTGCTGCGCACGTTTTATCGGATCGCTATGAGACCAGCTTTCCAGCAGTTGCTGGGGCTGCCATGCCATAAACAGAATCAAACTGATACATAACAAGCGCTCAAGTTGATTTCCTCTGGCGCTATTAAGTAACGGCAACCGGAAACGCCAGCGGCACGGCCATAACAGCGGGACTCCAGCCGGTGTCAGCATGTCTGCCATAATGTGGCTGAGATAGCCGATAACCATGGCGTGAGAGACATCAGCAGGTAATGGCCAGTGAACAGGGAGCTGGGTGCGAATAACATACACACCAGCCAGAATAGCCAGCAGGCTATGGGTAAAACCACGATGGCCACAGAGCCTGGATATTGGCCCCGAAATCCATTTCAGCCGCTGGCCCAGTACCGATCTTGGGTGATCAATGTCCGGTAACAGTGATGTTAGCAGGGCGGCGGGAATGATGTGCCACCAATCTCCCATCGCCAGCGCGGGGGATAATTCAGCCTTTTTAGCGAAGATGGCACTGGCAACGGCAAACAGGAGATGGCCTTCCGCAGTCATGAATTTTCTCAAAATGAACTGTTATTTTATACAGTTTAAAAGATTGCCATGAACTGCGAAAGAGATGACAGTGTAACGTATTATTTTTTATCTGATTGATTAGCTGAGTGTTTGTCTAATTGCAGAGATTTTATCCAGCTATCGACGAGTTGCGGCCAATGGGCTGCGGGTAATCCGGTCGTCCCTCGGATGCCAAAACCGTGTTTTCCCTGTGCAAATAAGTGAATCTCAGCGGGAATGCGGTTGGCTCTTAAGGCCGCGAGCATGGCCAGGCTGTTATCCACGGCAACGGAAGGATCGTCGATTGCATGGGTGAGAAACGTGGGCGGCGTGTCTCTCGTGACCTGCTTTTCTGCCGAATAGCGCTCGATTTGCGCCTCACTAGGCTGGGAGCCTATTAACGCCGTGCGTGAACCTGCGTGTGCGATAGCGCCCTGCATAGAAATGACCGGATACATGAGCACCATAAAATCAGGGCGAGCGTTAACTTTGTCGATATCATCCTGCGCCGGGTATACCGTGCGATTAAAGCCGGTACCCAGGCTGGCGGCGACATGTCCACCGGCAGAAAATCCCATAATTCCGATACGCTGCGGGTCAATATGCCACTGTTCGGCTTGGCTGCGCAGCGTGCGTATTGCGCGTTGCGCATCGGCCAATGGCGCATCGGCCCCTTCCTGGTGGCCATCAGCAGGCATGCGATACGTCATCACAAATAAGGTATAGCCCTGCTGATTGAAGAAGGGGGCGAGATCGCTGCCTTCCTTATCCAGCACCACGCGTTGATAGGAGCCCCCTGGTGTGACCAGCACGGCTGTACCGTTCGGTTTTTCCGGCAGGTAAGCGGTGATTTCCGGGCGGCGTATACCGGTGACGGCGCGATCGGGCAGAGAAGGGTCTTTGCTGCGCTCGGTGGTCACTTGCTGGACTGACGATGTTATGGCCCCGGGCGCTTCGCCCTGTGGCCATATCGGAAAGATGATTTCGGCATGGGCAGCCTGATTAACCGATAATGCGAATAGAGCAGCCAATATCCTTTTTTGATGTATATTTCCACGCATAATATTCCACTCACTGATTTATAATCGAAGTCATCAACTCAGAACGAGATAGACCTAAAATAATTCGTATTCCGCGATGCATGTGCATGTTGTAGCCATCATACTCCTAGGGTGGGGATATTTAAAAAGCACACAATGACTAAATTGAGATGTCGATCAATGTTCAATTTCTCTATTTGTGAAAATTCATTTTTTACTTTCGCTGATCTCTGATGTTACATCTGCAATGTAGCAGCGTGTATGCCAGTGCTGAAAAGATGGGAATAAAAAAAGGGTAAACATTTCATCGAAGAGAATAAAATGTTTACCCAACATTGCGAATCATATCAATCCCGGCAAGGGATATGGACACAGAAATTAAAAAGACGAATTGATGGATTGGTTAATCTCCGTCAGGTATTAACCCAGATGTTCATATTATCATATTGCCGACAACATGTTCACCTATTTTGGCACCTTATTCAGGTGCCACGGACAGTGCAAGATTAGAAGCTGTATTGCACACCTACACGATAGCGGGTTTGACGCTCGTCGGTGTTTTTATCACCGGGGACGTTACCAATTGCCATATATGGCTTCCAGTTTTTATCAATTTTATATGCAAGTTTGACATCGTGTTCAAACTTGTAGTTTTCTTTATCGGACTGGAAGTAATTAGAACCAGCCTTGGTTGAGTGTTTATAATCCAGTTCATACTCGACAGAGTAATCTTTCAAGAAATTATAGGCAATGTTTGCCGTCAGGTTATAACCGCTTTCACTGGTATCTTTGGCTACACCATTAGTGACAGCTTTAATATTGCCACTCATGCGTTTAAAATAAGGGCGATAACGTAATGAAGCAGAGAGATCTTCGGTAATGTTTATTTTTCCACGCAGATATGGGCGATAGTTGTTTGCATTACTATCTGATTCTAAAGATAAACCTGGTTCGATGGAGAACATGTCATTAATTTTATACACGTAGCTGGCAACGACTTCGGTTCCATTACTGACTTGTTCATGAAATGGCTTGTTTGGGTTGTTATCACTGCCGGATTGAGCCCATTTGACTTCAGAAGATAATCCAAAGCCATTGGCAAAACGGTGAGAAATTAATAAACGGTCTTTATGCCCGACTTTAGCGTTATCTGTCATTTCGTGGCGGTAATCAACCGTCACCGCCATAGCATTGACGCTAACCAGAGAGGCAATAGCCAGAGATAATAATTTAATCTTCATTATGCTTTCCCTACATACCTAGATAAATAAAAGAATAAAAACAAATCGATGTGTTCTTATTGAACAAGTTCTATTTTATGGATTATTTAAATTTGTTTTGTGATCTTGATCGGCTGAAATCACAATAAATTCAAAATGATTTCAAATTGTGACGGTGATCGACAGAGTAATTCAATATGTTTCAATTTTAATAAAAAAGCCCCGCTGGGTAGCGGGGCTTAAAATAAACAACAAGCAAAAATTTATATTTTGATTACTCTTTCATCGCACGCTTCAGAATACGATCAGCCTGACGCTGGAAGTATTTTGCCGTTTCTTCAACGGATTTCTGGCCATAATCGATGTACTGAATAGAGTCACCGAACAGGGCAACAATCTGCGGATCATCAAAATAAGGTGATGTTTTGGCTTCATGCGGTAAAGACAGCGCCAGATTCAGGCCGGCAACAGAAGGATCGCTATCTTTAATGACACCGTCTGCACGCAATTGCGCCACCGCTGATTTACTAAGCGGTACGCCACGCTCCAGACCTAGCGCTTCAACGCCTTCCTTACTGTTCAGCAGGTAGTTGATCAACATAGCCGCTTCTTTCGGATGTTTACTGGATTTACCGATAGAAAGCATCTGTGCAGGTTTAAAGAACAAGCCTGCTTCTTTCGCACCTTGCAGCATTGGATAAGAACCTAACTCCAATTTTGCCGGCGGTTGCAAGTTGTCTGAGTATTTGGTGATCGTTGAGTTCCACATGTAAGTGCCGCCCCAGTCACCGGTGATCCAGGGTTTCATTTCATACATGTTGCTCTTGCCGAACGAGGCATAATATTTCGCAGACGGCATGACATGAGCATCAACCAGTTTTTTATAAGTCTGGAAGAATTCGACCCATTGCTCGTCCGTATAAGAGAATTTCTTATTCTTCTCGTCTACGGCCGGAATGTTATATTTCTGCACCATGTAGGAATTCAGCAGAGCCAGTGAATCCTGGTGTTCTAACACCAGCGGATAGAATTGGTCTCCCAATTTTTCCTTAAACACTTTACCGGCGTTCTGTAATTCATCCCAGTTTTTCGGGTAGCTTAAACCGGCTTTTTTCCAGGTCTCAGTGTTGAAATAAAACACACGAGCGGTAACAGAAATCGGAATGCCGTTCAGTTTGCCATCAACAGTCGTGCCTTGCAGTTCTTTGGCGTCAAACTGGCTCAGATCCAACACATCTTTCACTTTGTTGAGATCATAAAAACCGTCGCCTGTTCTGGAGAATATCGGCAACCAGTTCCAGTTTGTCTGCATCACGTCAGGTTCGGTGTTACCGGCAATCTGCGTTGTCAAACGAGAAAGGTGGCCATCCCAGCCGGTGTATTCCGCTTTTACCTTGATGTTTGGATATTTTTTCTGGAACTCTTCAATGGCTTTCAGCGTAACCTGGTGGCGGCCATTACCGCCCCACCATGACATACGCAGATCAACCTGCTCTTCGGCAAAAGCTGAATGAGCCATTACAGCCAGAGATGAAGCAATTAACGCGCGTAGGATTACTTTTTTCATCGGTTTACTCCTGTTAAAGAGAAATATTTTGTTCTGTTTTTGCATCAAAGATATGGCATTTATCCATATCAAACTGGAAATACACTTGGCGGTTAAGTCCATTATTAATAATAGCCCGTGCCTCATCCGAAGGCATACGGCTGGTTAATTCAAAGTTGTTGACTTTGATGTACATAAAGAACTCATGGCCCATGTTCTCAGCACGAACCAGCTCGCCCTGGAAGTGGTCGCCTTCAAACGGTGTTTCCGACACAGTGACATATTCCGGTCTAACGCCAAAACAGATCTCTTTGCCAACGTAATCACGGACTTTGTCCTGTTTGCTTTGGTTGAGGCTCATCGCATATTCGCCAACCTGCAGATGTATTTGCCCATTCTCTTGCAGTAATTTACCTGCTTTGATGTTCATTTCCGGTGCGCCGATAAAGCCTGCGACGAACATATTTTTCGGGAAGTGATAGAGATTATCCGGCGTATCGACCTGCATGATGTGGCCGAGCTTCATCACACAGATACGGTCGCCCATGGTCATGGCTTCAGTCTGGTCATGTGTGACGTAAACGCTGGTTGCCGGATGGCCGCTTTTCTTCAACTGTTTATGCAGATCGGAAATACGGATACGCATTGAGGCACGCAGTTTGGCATCCAGGTTAGACAGCGGTTCGTCGAACAGGAAGACATCCGGTTTTTTCACAATCGCGCGGCCTACTGCCACACGTTGTGCCTGGCCCCCTGACAACTGGCGCGGCAGACGATCCATCAATTCTTCCAGTTCCAGAATCTTAGCCGCTTCGTTAACCTGAGCGTCGATTTTTTCTTTTGGCATCTTGCTGAGTTTCAGGCCAAATGCCAGGTTTTCACGCACGGTCATGTGTGGGTAGAGCGCATAGTTTTGGAACACCATGGCAATACCGCGATCCTTCGGCGCGAGGTTGTTTACAATTTTCTCGCCGATACGGACTTCACCACCACTGATGGTTTCCAGACCTGCCAACATACGCAGGGTGGTGGATTTGGCACAGCCGGACGGGCCGACAATGACCATAAACTCACCATCTTTGATCGTCAGGTTGATACCGTGTACGGCTTTGAAACCGTTGGAGTAGACTTTTTCCAGTTTGTTGAAAATAACTTCAGCCATGATAAATCCTCAATTAACCTTTAATTCCGCTGCTGGTAACGCCCTGAACGAAGTAGCGCTGCGCCATGAAGAAGATGATGATGGACGGCAGAATGGAGATACTCGCCATTGCCAGAATTTCGTTCCACGGTGCGCCTTCTGTTACGTCGATAGACATTTTCAGAGCCAGCGCAATCGGGTATTTATCCACGCTGTAAACATAAATCAGCGGGCCGATAAAGTCGTTCATAGACCACATGAACTGGAACAGAGCGACCGAAATGATGGCCGGTTTCAAGATAGGTACAACGACGTACCACAGCACCTGCCAGGAATTACAGCCGTCAATCTGTGCGGCTTCTTCCATATCACGCGGTACGCCACGCAGGAACTGGATCAACATGAAGACGAAGAATCCCTGCGTTGCAAACGCGACCGGCACATACAAGGGCAGGTAGCTGTTCAGCATGCCCATTTCACGGAACATGATGTACTGAGGAATCAATAACACAGTGCTTGGCAACAGCATGGTGGCGATAAGCGTGGCGAACCAGAAGTTCTTCCACGGAATCTCAAACCGCGCAAAACCATAGGCAACGATAGTCGATGAAATCACCGTTAACAGCACTTTCGGGATCACATACTTGAAGGTGTTAATCATGTAGTGACCGAAGTTGTACTCCGTACCGGTTTTCCAGCCGTTAATAAACCCATCCCAGGTGATATGTGTTGGCCACAGGCTCAACGTCGTAAAAATCTCGTGGTTCGGCTTAAACGATGCTGAGAACATCCAGGCCAGCGGGTAGAGCATCAGGATGCCTACAGCCAGCAGAATGGTGTAACGGATGCCTGCGTTAATTCTTTCACGACGTAACGTGCGGCGAACTTCTGCCGCAGCGATATCCTGCGCAGACAATGGGGAATGAATATCAGCCATTTTTTCCTCCTTTATCGGCGGAATAGAACACCCAGTATTTAGATGACTTGAAGGAGATAGCCGCGAAAATAGACACGACCAGGAACAGCACCCAAGCCAGTGCAGCACCATAACCCATATCGAAATACTTAAACGCCGTATCGTAAATGTAGAGTGAGAACAGATAGGTGTAGTGGGTTGGGCCACCACCGGTAATCACATAGGGCGCGGTAAATTCCTGGAACGCCTGCGTGGTTTGCATGATGAAGTTAAAGAAAATAACCGGCGTAATCAGCGGAACGGTAACTTTCACAAACATCTGCCACTTAGATGCACCATCAATCATCGCAGCTTCGTACTGTGACTGCGGTACGTTTTGCAGCGCGGCCAGGAAAATAACCATCGCCGAGCCAAACTGCCAGACACGCAGCAAGGTAACAGACATCAGCGCCAGCGCGGGTTCACCTAACCAGTTCACCGGGTCTAGTCCGAAGACACCAATGAAGCTATTCAGCAGGCCGTCGATAGCAAACAGCGCACGCCACAGCACGGCAATCGCTACGCTACTACCGAGAATGGATGGCACATAATAAGCAGTACGGAAAAAACCGATGCCGCGTAATTTGAAATTCAGCACGAAGGCAATAAGCAGTGCAAAAATCAATTTTAGCGGAATGGTTAAAAAGACATAAGCAAACGTCACTCCCATGGATTTCCAGAAAAGGTCGTCCTCCATAAACATCCGGTGATAGTTCTCTAAACCGGTGAATGTGGGCGGACTCATTAAATCATACTCAGTAAAACTGAGTACAAACGATGAAAGAAAGGGGAAAGCCGTAAAAACTATCAACCCTATTATATAGGGAGAGATATAAGCGAGCCCCAGCATTCTGTTTTCATTCATAATGCCTACCTACCTACTTTTGTAATGGTGAATCTTTAAAATAAAATCAGCCGATTGATTTTTCCGGGTAAATAAATTCGGTATCGTAAATCACGCGATTTTCCCCATTTATTCGATAGTCTCCATGAATATATCCTCCCTGAGTTAATACGGGGGGCACCTCCGCCCATTTATTTCTACACGCCGCGACCAGCGTCAGTAGAATCACCGGGAATGGATCATCAAGGCGGACATAACGATGATGTTCAGAGCGTACAAATAAACCGTGATGGAAATAACGTTTAAACAGGATTTCCGCCATCTGCCAGGCATATTCTGCCCATTGAGCCGACTGTTTCGCTTCTGCCAGTTCGATAATGGCTAACAGCAGGAAAGGCGATGCAGACTGATTAATCCCTTGTTTTTCAAGCCGGGTTAGCATGGTGGTGATAAGCGTATAAAGTTCATTATCACCACTCAACACCCAGGCGCGTACCAGCGGTAACAGATAGTCGCCTTCTAATGGGAATGGTTTCAGCTCCGTGCCCGCTTTGCCGTAATAACCATCGCGAACAAACCGGTAGCCTGTCATATCTTGGCCATCGTTCCACATTGGGCGCAGGCTGTTACTGTCAGCGTCATAAGCGAACTGATAGTAGTTTTTCAGGCCGCTAATTACCCACGTTAAGATGTCCGCATCCGGTTGGTGGCGTAAAATATCCAGCATAGCCAGCGGGCTGTCTATCAATAACGGGCGCATGTCGCGGAATAACACATTGGCTTCTCGGGCAATCGCGCCAAACTCGGCGCCAAACTGACGTGCTGCGCGGTCGCCAAACCAGGATTGCGTCTGGTTATCATCAGCCGGAACGGGCTGGCGCTGTAACGGTGAGCTGAATTGGTATACCGGCATTCCGGTTTCCGGGTTACGAGCCAGAACATATTGACGATATAGATGCTTACCCCATGCGGCAGCGTTTTCATCGCCGGTATGACGAGCGTAAACGAAAGCCGCGTAAATCAGGTCAGTCCCTGCATTGACGAAAGTCAGCCCTTTGGTCAGCGGTAGTTCCGGCCATTTAGCCGGGTCAACAACGTCATGGCGAGGGTGTAAAAAGACGTTAGGATCGCGCGGCTTGGCATAATCTCCGTGACGGCCTAAATCCAGGCAGTTCCAGTCCTCAACATGTGCATTCCAGAATCCCTGAATGAAATGCGCCGTTTTTTCTGCATCAACCTGATACAAGAAATCGTAATAGGGCAGGTGATGTTTTAATTCGTGAACCAGCGATTTAGATTCCGGCCCTTCGCTAGCCAGCGTATCTAAATTAATAAAACGATGTCCCCCCCAGAAGAAAAGCCCGCTATTATCATCAACGAAGCGGTTGAGAAAATATTCGCTATGCGCTGTGGCATATTGGCGGTATTTTTCTGTTTCTGTGACAGCGCTCATAGACGTCAATAAACGAAACCAATTTTGCTGGCTGGCAAAATTAGATATCGGTGCGTCATGGCCATCAGGAAATTTCCACACTACCGGCGACAGCGTTTTGATTTCAAAACCATCGGCTAATAGCGGTGTCGGGTTGACGACGCTGTGACCATACTGCTGTATCTTTTCAATATGGCTGTTCACGGCGGATAGCCACTGGTCAATTTGCGATTTTCTGCTGGTGTTCAAATCAGTAAAAATACTCATGGAGTACCTTCTTACAGAACTGGACGAAACAGTTCCTTATAAATAGAAACATTGTTTTGATTGATTATATTGCGCAGTTTCCGTATTCGTCATGCGATGATTATCGAAAGTGTGATCAGAGTCGGAACGTTGTTTTGAAAATTTTTTATGGACGTTTGGGAAACGATGTGAGTGATAGAAAGACGAGTAACGTACTGATAGATAAAAGAAAGGCACAATTGATAATTGTGCCTTTGATCACAAAAGTTTTTATAACAATGCTTTTGTAAAAACTTAGCGAGCCAGCCAGCCGCCATCAACAGCAATGGTGTAACCATTGATATAATCAGACGCGCTGGAAGCCAGGAACACGGCCGGCCCCTGCAAATCCTGCGGTAAACCCCAACGGCCTGCCGGGATACGGTCAAGGATCTCTTTGCTACGATCCTGGTCAGCACGTAACTGCTGAGTGTTGTTCGTCGCCATGTAGCCGGGAGCGATGGCGTTAACATTGATATTGTGTTTTGCCCACTCGTTAGCCAGCAGACGGGTAATCCCCATCACTGCGCTCTTAGACGCGGTGTAAGACGGTACGCGGATGCCACCCTGGTAAGAAAGCATGGACGCGATGTTAATGATTTTACCGCCGTGGCCTTGCTTGATGAACTGACGGGCAACCGTCTGAGACATGAAGAAAACGCTCTTGATGTTCAGGTTCATCACGTCGTCCCAGTTCTTTTCGCTGAACTCGATGGCATCTTCACGACGAATAATACCAGCGTTGTTAACCAGGATATCCACTTTACCGAATTCTGCGACGGCTTTTTCTACCAGTGAGGCATGGATGGAGATGTCACTCATGTCAGCGGTCAGGCTGAGGAAGCGACGGCCCAGGGCAGTGACTTTTTCAATGGTTTCTTTCGGCTCGACGATGTTAACACCGACGATATCACAGCCTGCTTCTGCCAGGCCTACCGCCATCCCCTGACCCAGACCGGTGTCGCAACCGGTGATCAGTGCCACTTTGCCCTGTAAATCGAATGTTTCTAAAATCATAGCTTCATCTCTCTGTAAACGACGTGTTTTGTCGTGCGCTTGTTACTGTAGGGAAATACCGGTTTATACCCGTCACATTTCAAGTTGTCGGCGTGTTGGTCACGCTCTGTCATTTCATTCACTGAGTCGAGCCAGCGATTGAGATGGTTGGCATGCCGTCTTCCCGCAACCCGGAATCTATCAGGTAGCTGTTAGCGCAGTTCGCTAACTTTGACGTGATCCATGTCTGAAAAAACCTGGTTCTCGCCAACCATACCCCAGATAAAGGTGTAGCGTTTTGTGCCTACACCGGAATGAATCGACCAGCTCGGTGAAATCACCGCCTGCTCGTTATGCACCACAATATGGCGGGTTTCCTGTGGTTGTCCCATCATGTGAAACACCGCCGTTTCAGCATCCATGTCAAAATAGAAATACACTTCCATGCGGCGCTCATGGGTATGGCACGGCATGGTGTTCCAAAGGTTGCCTGGCGCCAACTTGGTCAACCCCATCGAGAGCTGACACGTAGGCAATACATCTGGAACCAAATATTTGTTGATTGTCCGGCGATTGCTGGTTTCGTCGTCACCCAGCGTTTGAGGCGAAGCTTGAGCGGCGGTGATTTTGCGAGTCGGATATGTGGTGTGCGCGGGAGCACTATTATAGTAGAACTTCGCGGGATGCTGCGGGTCTACGCTGGTAAAGCGGATATCACGCGCGCCTTTACCGATATAGAGTGCTTCTTCATTATCGATATCATAACGCTCGCCATCTACGCTTATCACACCAGCGCCGCCGATGTTGATAGCACCGAGCTCACGGCGTTCAAGAAAGTAGTCAACGCCGAGCTGTCGCCCCACATCCTCACCGAGAGTGAGCTCTCGATGAACAGGCATCACGCCACCCACAATGATTCTGTCAATGTGGCTGTAGGTCATGGTGCTGGTGTCCGCAGCAAAAATCTGCTCGATCAGAAACTCGCGCCGCAGGCCAGCGGTATCAAGCTGGCGGGCGTGGTCACTGTGAATACTCTGACGGACTTGCATGATAGCTCCTCGCTTTCAGATGAACGTCAGGCAGCAGGCCTGACAGGAAAGCGCCGGGCGGAACAGATAACGTTGTGTGGCAGTGACAATGTTGCCTGAACCTTTTTGCCCGGCTCTTTCATGTTATGGCGCGATAATAGTGTGGTTGAGATGTGAATTCAATAAAAATGAAATAATGTTTTATTTATTTCTTGAGAGGCGTCATGGTTTTGCTTATTTTATGTTTCATCTATTGCTGATGTTACTAGAATATCGGCATTTACCCTTTGTGTTACCTTGTTCACAAAAAGGCGGCACGCTGAACTATCTGAGGAGAGAGCATGAGAAGGTACTTTATTGATGACGAGACACCGTGGGAAGAACTGGGCGGTGGTATTAAACGTAAAATCATCACCTGGAGTGATGAGTTGATGATGGTCTGCGTCCATTTCGCCAAAGGGGCGATTGGTACGCCGCACACCCATGACATTCACGATCAAATCGCGTATGTCGCAGCCGGTAGCTTCGAAGTGGTTATTGAAGGCGAAAAACGCATTCTGAAAACCGGCGATGCCTATATGGCGGTGAAAAACGAAATGCATGGCGTTGTTTCGTTGGAAGAGGGCAGTGTCCTGATTGATACGTTCTCACCAAAACGTGCTGATTTCCTGTAAGTGATACACAGTACCGGTTAAATAACCGGTACTTTTCTCCGCTTGTTGTGATTTCGTTCACATGCCGTATCGCTATTGCGCCACCGTGCGCTTCCACCCTCGGCAGTAAAGAAAACGTTGACTCTGTTAAAACCTGAAGTACCCTGCTAACGGGTTTTATGTGTCCGGCCGTTTTTTGCATTATACGGTGGAACGTCACCAACGAGGGGAACTCATGACGTATCAGCAGGCAGGCCTTTTCGCCGTGGTTAAACGGATCACGGGATGGGTCGTCTTTCTTCCAGCTTTATTATCCACGGTGATTTCGCTTGCCAATCTGGTGCATGTTTTTACCGAGAAAAAACAAGGGATTAATGGCGTCATTCAAGATTTCCTGCACTTGGTTGTGGAAGTGTTACGGTTCAACACGCCCTTTCTCGATATCTTTTGGTACAACTCTCCCGTGCCTGATTTTAGCCGGTTGTCCGCTGCCGCGACGGTGATGTTTTGGTTTATCTATTTCCTGATGTTTGTTGGGCTAGCGTTACAGGTTTCTGGCGCACGTTTATCCCGTCAGGTCAGGCATATTCGCGAAGGGCTTGAAGACCAACTTATCCTGGAGAAGATGAAGGGAGAGGAGGGGTATTCGCGTGAAGAGCTGGAGTCTCGGGTCGAGTTACCCCGACATACGATTTTGTTGCAATTTTTCCCACTCTATATTCTGCCGGTTCTGGTGGCCATCGTCGGGTATATGGTGCTGAAAGTATTGGGAATTGTAACCTGAATGGGGCGGTGAAGCCCCGGCAGTTTCAGGTCACGTGATTACAGTAACTGACGTTCTATGGCGTGTTGGGCGGCTACCACATGTTTACCGCCAAATAGATTGGCGCGATTAAGCAGAACGTAAATCTGATACAGTGGCTGGCGTTCAGGGAAATCGCTCTCCAATGGCCAGACGCTTTGATAGCCGTCGTAAATCTGTGCAGGCAGATGAGGATGCAATGGCAACATAGCCAGGTCACACTCTCTGTCGCCCCAGTAGCAGGCCGGATCAAACAGATAGCACCCCTGTGGGGTATTAAGATAATTTTCTGACCATAGATCGCCATGCAATAGAGAGGGCTGTGGTTGATGGCCCGCGAGCCGTTGTTCTACACGGGTGATGAGCTTATCAATGTCGCCGAAATGTAGCCCTTTTTCTGCGGCTAACTGTAATTGCCAGCCAATACGTTGTTCTGCAAAAAAAACCGGCCAATGACGCTGCCAGGTATTAGGCTGGTGGGTAGTTGAAAGATCGTTATCAAAATCAAGGCCAAACTGAGGTTGCTCGCTCCATTGATGCAAATAAGCCAGACGTTGACCTAATTGCCAGGCATCATGTGCTGTCATCGGTTTTGCTGCAAGATATTCCAGTAATAAGAAACTGGCGTCACGATGGCTGCCCACGCCGTATAAAGCAGGCACTTGCACGGTTTTGCTGCGAGCCAGTAATTCTAGCTGCTCTGCCTCTGCCCGGAACTTGTCTAACCATTCGCGGCCATCGCATTTGACAAACACATCGTGTTGCCCATAACGCAAGTACCAGGCGCTATGGACTTCGCCGCCGGGTAATTCCCGACGTTCCAGAATGTCACCGGGGCCAAGATGTTCTTCCAACAGTTGGCTGATAGTCTGCCACATAACTCACCTCCCGTTGATGTTGTCGAACGATCATTAGGTTAGCGATTTGTACAGTAAAAAAACTGAACCTGGCGCACAGCAAACGGTGTTGCCTGATGTTAGACGCAAAAGACTGACCTGACGTGATGCTATCTGACTTTGGGCCATCCTTATCTGTTCCGATGTGCGTGACTGCATTCGTGATAACAACAAAACAATCGAAATAGCAATCTATCTTCCAGACCAGCGCCAGATCCGAGAGATTATTTCGAGCGGCACCGCATTTTTTATTCTCTGTTATTCGTCTTGGCCTGATTAAGATTAATTTATGTTTATTATGGAATGTGATCAACATAACGGCAAAGTGCAAGAGGTGGAAGTAAGGAAAAATATGGCTCACTATCGTTTTTGATAAATTAATCACGCGTTATTGGCGGCTTGATGATCAAGGAAATGGGTATTTTATTCATGCAGTAAAAAAAGAGAAACGAAAGTGAAACAAAGAAGGTGAGATGCAATGTGTTAATCATTTTTTGTAAAAATGATTTCATCAGGACGATAAACGCGGCTGAATTTTAGGCACAAACATTCATCATGGTGCTATTTCAAGATAGTTTCCGTCAGTGATTGATAGTTGCATGGCTTTGTTATAAAAGGATTTTTCTTTCTCTTTTCACGAAAAGAAAAGTCATGTCACAAAATGCGATTTGGTGACTTGAATTATAAGTGAAAATCGGAGAGAGGGTTGTAATATCATTTTGTTATGACAAGGTTCGCGATGATATAGCGTTTAACAAGTATCTTGCTATATAAACTTGCACAATCAACATTGCATGCACATAATCAAAGTACGGGATAGATGTACAACGTGAGTCTTTGATGTATCAATATCTCACAGCTATGCCCGGTGGATATTAATGATACATTAAAGCCTCTAATTTGTGCGACCTGTCCATCACTGGCAAAAAATGGCTTGCCAATGATAAAAGAGTATGTAATAACGCATCTGGGTAAAACGAGGTACAGTTCTGTATATGAATGGCATTTTCAGTAAAGAAGTTTTGAGTACAAACGTTAGCGTTGAATACCACTTCTCTGCCGATCCTTATTTTAGTGCCTCAAACAGTAACGACTCTGGTTTTTCTGTATGACGCCTGTGCGCGGTTTAAACTATTAAAGGAAACTTTGAAATGGCAAAGATTAAAGGTCAGGTTAAGTGGTTCAACGAGTCTAAAGGTTTTGGTTTTATTACTCCGGCTGATGGTAGCAAAGATGTGTTCGTACACTTCTCTGCTATTCAGGGCAACGGCTTTAAAACCCTGGCTGAAGGCCAGAACGTTGAGTTCGAAATTCAGGATGGCCAGAAAGGTCCTTCCGCTGTGAACGTAGTGGCGCTGTAATTTCAGCTCACGCCATAAAACCCGCCAGGTGCGGGTTTTTTGCGTTTTTGTCTGTTGTTTTTATCCCCTCAAGAGTGTTATGCAAAATTCTTCTGCGCTTTATCAGTGCCCTTTATGCCAACATCCTTTACATCATGAAGCTAATCGCTGGTCTTGTGGGCGTCATCATTTCGATTGTGCCCGTGAAGGGTATGTCAATCTGTTGCCCGTGCAATTTAAACGCTCCAAACAACCGGGAGATAATGCTGCGATGATGCAGGCCCGACGGGCGTTTTTAGATGAGGGGCATTATCAGCCGTTGCGCGATAAGGTTGCCATGTTGATGGCCGACAGCGTATCGGGCTCTACTGGCGCGCTGTTGGATATCGGTTGCGGCGAAGGGTATTACACCGCAGCATTGGCGCAAGTGTTAGCCCCACATGGTGGCTCGGTATATGGGTTGGATGTGTCCAAAGCGGCGATTCAACGGGCGGCAAAACGCTATACTCAGGTTGAGTTTTGCGTGGCATCCAGCCAGCGCCTTCCGTTTGCCGATAATGTGCTGGCGGCAGTGTTAAAAATCTATGCCCCTTGTAACCCAGCCGAATTAGCCCGTGTTATTCATTCTGGCGGCGTGTTGGTCACGGTGGCTCCGGGGCCCAATCATTTACTGGCGCTTAAAGCCCAGGTATATCAGGATGTCAGGCCCCACCCCGAGCACGATGAGCAGTTTGCCGGATTCACGCTGGAAACCCAGCATCGTTTGCAATACACCATGTCGTTGAACGGTGCCAGTGCCGCGAATTTGCTACAGATGACGCCTTTTGCCTGGCGTGCGACAGCGGATGTCAAAGACAGGCTGAGTGCTCAGGCTGATTTTCAATGCGAAACCGATTTCCTGATCCGGCTCTATCGACGCAGCCCGGCAAACTAATGCGGGGACGGGCCCCGCACCGGTTATATCAGGCGAGATTGTGCAGGTGTTCGTAGAGGATGTTGCAGCCAATGCCGATAAGCACCAACCCACCGATGATCTCTGCCCGTTTACCGAGGATGGGGCCGACATACCGGCCAATCATCATCCCAAGAGTCACCATCACCATGGTTGCACACCCAATTGCCATGGCGGTATGAACGATATTGACTTGCAGGAAGGCGAGCCCAACGCCAATCGCCATGGCGTCAAGGCTGGTAGCGATAGCCGTGCATACCAGAATGAAAAAACTGTGCCTGGAGATTTTTTCGTCATCAAGGTGATGCTCACCCTTGAGCCCTTCCAAAATCATGCGCCCGCCTAAAATCACAAGTAAGCTGAAAGCGACCCAGTGATCCCAGGCGATAATAAAGCGACTGGCATAAAACCCAAGTGCCCAGCCGATCAGCGGTGTCATGGCTTCTACCAGACCGAAGATAAGGCCGGTACGCAGTGCTTCACGAAAACGGGGATTATGTAAGGCAGCGCCTTTGCCAATTGATGCAGCAAACGCGTCCATAGACATGCCAAAAGCAAGGATAAGTGTTGCAGATAAATTCATGTGTAATAGCCTCGGCTGGGCGGTTCTCCATATCCACGCAACCCACCCCCAACCAGATGGCAGATAGCGTGTCTATGGTCTCGCCTGCTCGTTGGCCGCCCGCACCACGTTCAGTGAAGAACGAGTATGTTGATACGGGCATTCCTGAAGCAAACTATTTCAGGAATCGGCTACTCCCCAATGACGGCGCAAAGATACCATATTACTTTGGCGTGAAACAACATTAAATAATATAAAGTCACTCTCTGAGGTTGATAATCATTATCATTTATTGGTGAGTGAGATGCGGGCAGGAAATATATCACACAGCGTGTGGTTAAAATAACACCAATAAAGTTATGGGATTATATCGCTGTATATTAATTAATGCTGTTAATAGCGAACAACAAGGGCAGTGTTATCAATAATAACAAAACTATATTAGTGCATCATGTCATCGAGCACCTCGGCATAAAGCAACGCTATTGCCTGGCGCGAAACAAGAAATTGCAGGGCCGGAATAACCGGCCCTGAGTATTACAGCCCCAATAATCCGCCCCAATAACCAACGATACCGAGAATAAAGAAACTGATAATTAACCAGAGCGCATTAATTTTACGTCGCAGCAGCCACATGCAGCCGAACGTTAATAACAAAGGCACTACACCTGGCATTAATTGATCCAGAATGGATTGAACCGTGGTTACGGTTGTCTGCCCATTCTGGTCAGTGACCCGAGAGACAACCAGTGGAATATTGACATGCGTCCATTTGTTGACCAGCGCCCCCATGACGAATAACCCCAGAATAGACGCGCCTTCAGTCATTTTTTGCAGCAGCCCGCCCCCCATGTCGCTGACTATATTCGCGCCTTTGCGGTAGCCGTAAGCAATACCGGAATAGCGCACCAGTAAACGCACAACATTGAATAAAACGAAAAACAGCAGCGGCCCTAGTAAGCTGCCATTCATGGCAAGCCCCGCTCCCAAAGCGGCAAATACCGGACGCGCCGTACCCCAAAATATCGGGTCGCCTACACCTGCTAACGGCCCCATGAGGCCCACTTTTAAACCATTAATCGCGCCGTCATCAATGGGGGCGCCATTGGCACGCTGCTCCTCCATTGCCAGTGTGACGCCTAATATGGGCGCGGCGACGAACGGGTGTGTATTAAAAAATTCCAGATGGCGTTTAATCGCTTGTCTGCGTTCAGGCGAATTCTCCGGGTAGAGTCGGCGAATCGCCGGAACCATAGAAAAACAAAATCCCAACGCTTGCATACGTTCAAAATTCCATGAACCCTGAAAGAGATTTGAGCGTAGAAAAACGTTGCGAATATCGCCACGGGTTAATTGTTTTTTTGTCTCTGCACCAGTTGCCGTATCTGACATGATATTTTCTCCTGTTAATCCAGTTCATTATCAAGGTCGTTGTTTGATAACGTCGCGATGTTCTGGGGTTTGTGATATTTCGGGTTAAGCTGGATATAAAGCACAGCCATAACGATGCCAATAACGCCGAGAGCGACCAGATTAAAATTGGTAAAGGCAGCGGTAACAAACCCTAAATAGAAAAAGGGCATAAGGTAGCCGGCACGCATCATATTAATCACCATCGCATAACCGACGACGACAATCATGCCGCCGGCGATATTGAGGCCGGTGGTGACAACGTCGGGAATTGATGACAGCAGCGTATGTACGGCCTGCGTACCTACGGACACGGTAACGATAACGGCGGGAATGGCGATGCGCATGGCTTGTAGCAGCAGCGCGCTAACGTGAATCCAACTGATGGCAGACAGATTACCGCGCTCGGCGGCGCTGTCAGCCGCATGCTGAAAAGCGATGGTCAAAGTGCGTACCATGATCGTCAACACCTGACCTGCGGCTGCCAATGGAATCGCGAGGGCAATACCGGCACCGATGCTTTGCCCGCCCGCAATGACCAGAATCGTCGAGATGATTGATGCCAGCGCCGCATCCGGTGCCATGGCCGCGCCAATGTTCATCCAACCTAGCGCTATCATCTCCAGCGTGCCGCCGATAATGATCCCGGTTTTGATATCGCCAAGCACCAGCCCTATTAGCGTGCAAGCGACAAGTGGACGATGAAACTGAAACTCGTCAAGAATAGAGCCCATACCAGAAATACAGGCCACAATAAATATCATCACGATGTGAAATGTGGTGATCGCCATAATGCTATCTCCTGTGAGAATAATGGATTGCCAACGTGCGTCGCGGTGCCATTCATCAGGCGCAATGTGCTAGCGCATAACGTTGTGCTAGCGCATAACTTTGGTTATCAAATCCATCATGTTGAGTTTGGTGTCGCTTGAAACTTTACGGACTTCCAGCTCAATACCGAGTTTGTGAAGCGTGTTGAATGCTTCAATGTCCTGAGCATCGATAGACACCGCATGGTTAATCTGTGTTTTGCCCTGGCGATAGGCCATACCACCAATGTTAACCGAGCCTATTTTTACGCCCGCCTGCACCAGCCTCAGCACGTCCGTCGGGTTAGTGAACAGCAACATGACGCGCTCGCCGGCGTATTTCGGGTTGTTATAAACCCTAATCGCTTTGGCGATATCCACCACGTGGGCTGATACACCGGGCGGTGCAACCTGCGTGAGCAGTGTTTTGCGAACCCCGTCTGCTGCAACTTCATCGCTGACGACGATAATCCGGCTGACATGTGTCTCTTTTGTCCACCGTGTGGCGACCTGGCCGTGTATCAGGCGATCGTCAATACGAGCAAGGCCAATGAGCATCTGTCCACGGGTTATTACATGGTGCTCTACAGGGGAACGGGAAGGTGCTGGCGAGGTGTGTTCAGGAACGGTAGGGGGGTTTTCAGAGATAGTAGGGGGGTGTTCAGTGAAAGTAGCGGTATTTTCAGGAACCGTGCTTTTCAAGGATTTTACACCGGCTTTGCCCGCTGCAATAGCCGTGGCGACCAGTTCGTCAAAATCGGGGTTATCGTCACGGGCCATTAATGTTTCAGCCAGCATCGGAATGTTAACACCGGCGACCACATCGTAATGCCGCTTGCCCGTGACCAGGCGGCTGGCCGCATTAAAGGGGCTTCCCCCCCAGCTATCAACCAGAAACAGAACTCCTTCATCGGCATCCAGCTCGGCCAGCTTCGCCTGATATTTTTCCATCAGGATCTCGGCATTTTCACCGGGGACAAAATCAATCCAGCCAACGTTACGCTGTTCACCAAGGATCATTTCCGCTGTCTGTAACAGTGGGCCGGCAGTGGTGCCGTGAGCGCATAGCATGATAGCAATACTCACTTGCTCCCTCCTTTTTGCATGAGTCATTGTGGCGTTGAGAATGGAACGGCTCGCTTACGGATAAATTCACCCACTTATCGGTAAGCGAGATGCAGTATCGACAACATCGGCATTTAGCGTATATCACGGTATAAAATCTCACCATTTACGGTATAAGGCAGTGATTAACGCCAGATAACACCAATGTTCGCAGTCTTAGTTTATGGTGCGAAATAAGTGAATGATGTGATGGTGGTCGATAATTGACCTGATGATAATCTGTACTTCGAGCCTGAGAGGGGCAAAAAATCGGCGGGAATAGCGTGTGCGATGGGGCTCGCATGGCGATAAAATCGTGGTGGAAAATGCCATTAACTCTGTTAAAGTTATCTTCCTTTTTATTACAGAGGAGTAACGGGCAAACGCCCTTCCCATGGACTGTCACCGACGATTCATTTCTGTTGCCCCGGCTTTGCCCGGCGGTGTTTACGACGTAACCGGCACCTCATGCCATTCTGTGAACGGTACTGATATTTTCTTATCACGTATTTTATTGTCGCACCTTTCTCTTACACGATTAGCGCACCATGCGATGGCATTGGTGGCGTACGCTCGTTCATTTTTCGGAGTCTGACATGGAATTTTTGCTGGATCCCTCAATCTGGGCAGGCTTATTTACGCTGGTAGTGCTTGAGATTGTTCTGGGTATCGACAACCTGGTCTTTATCGCCATTCTGGCGGACAAACTTCCGCCTCAACAACGAGATAAAGCCCGTGTTATCGGACTGTCGCTGGCATTGCTGATGCGTCTTGGTCTGCTGTCGTTGATCTCCTGGATGGTTACGCTAACACAGCCGCTGTTTCATGTCGGTGAGTTCAGTTTCTCCGGTCGTGATCTTATTTTGCTGGCGGGCGGGATCTTCTTGCTGTTTAAAGCCACGATGGAATTGCATGAGCGGCTGGAAAACCGCCCTCATGATGCCAATGCCAACCGTGCCCATGCCAGTTTTTGGGCCGTCGTCATTCAGATTGTGATTCTGGACGCGGTGTTCTCGCTTGATGCCGTGATCACTGCGGTAGGCATGGTGAATCATCTCGGCGTCATGATGACGGCGGTGGTGATTGCCATGAGCATCATGCTGCTGGCGTCCAAACCGTTAACCCGCTTTGTGAATGCGCATACAACGGTGGTGGTACTGTGTTTGAGTTTCCTGTTGATGATTGGTTTGAGTCTGGTGGCCGAAGGGTTCGGTTTCCACATTCCGAAAGGCTACCTGTACGCCGCGATAGGTTTCTCGATTCTGATCGAAATGTTTAACCAGATTGCCCGTCATAACTTTATGAAACATCAGTCGCGCCGTCCGATGCGAGAGAGAACGGCGGAGGCGATTTTACGCCTGATGGGAGCCCGCGACAAAGCGGCAGATGATGATCAGCAAGAGCAGCCGCAGCAACAGCCGCAAGAGACGTTTGCCGAAGAAGAACGCTACATGATTAGCGGCGTATTGACGCTGGCGTCACGTTCACTGCGCAGTGTGATGACGCCGAGAACGGACATTTCCTGGGTGGACTGCGAGCGTTCAGTGCAGGATATCCGTCTGCAATTGCTGGATACGCCCCATAGCCTGTTTCCCGTGTGTCGCGGCTCGCTTGATGAATTGGTCGGGGTGGTGCGGGCGAAAGACTTGTTGGTCGCGCTGGATGAACATACCGATGTTGAACAGTTTGCTGCGGCTACGCCACCTATCGTGGTGCCGGAAACGCTGGACGTGATTAATCTGTTGCCGGTATTACGTCGCGCGAAAGGCAGCCTGGTCATGGTGACGAATGAATTTGGCGTGGTTCAAGGCCTGGTTACGCCACTGGATGTCCTTGAGGCGATTGCCGGCGAGTTCCCGGACGAAGATGAAACGCTGGATATTACGCAGGAAGGCGATGGTTGGTTAGTGCGCGGTGGCACGGATTTACATTCGTTACAACAGGTTCTCGATGTGAATGACCTGGTTGACCCAAAAGAGGATTACACGTCGTTGGCGGGGCTGCTGCTGGCCCACAGTGATGAGTTCCCGAAAGTGGGCGATCAATTGGTGCTGCATGGGCTGAATTTCCATATCCTTGCCACCTCCGATTATCGTATTGAGTTAGTACGGATAACCTGGGTGCAAGAGGCGTCGGTACGAGCGGCGTTGCCATAATAATGTCGTTGCTCCGGTGGCGATGCCGCCGCCGGAGTGAGTCGGCTCTTGCCGAATAATCAGCACGTTGTCTTGGCATGCGCCAGCCTTTGGGGCGCAAAAAAACGCCTGATAAACGCAGTCGGGCTGCACGTATCAGGCGTTCTGTCGTTAGCTGAGGGGCGTTTTCGCCTTAGTCACACTGCACTTTAATGGCCAGTCCTCCCCGCGATGTTTCCCGGTATTTGGCATTCATGTCTTTACCGGTCTCATACATGGTTTCGATCACTTTATCGAGAGACACCCGTGCTTCCGTGGTGCGGCGAACCGCCATACGCGTGGCGTTGATGGCTTTTACAGCGGCTATCGCATTGCGTTCGATGCAAGGAACCTGAACCTGACCGGCGACCGGGTCACAGGTGAGCCCCAGATTGTGCTCCATGCCGATTTCTGCCGCGACGCACACCTGTTCCGGGCTGGCGCCGAGCAGTTCGGCAAGGCCAGCGGCGGCCATTGAGCAGGCTACGCCGACTTCCCCCTGACAGCCGACTTCAGCACCAGAGATAGACGCATTCATTTTATACAGCGATCCAATCGCGCCGGCGGCCATGAAATAACGCAGGTAAATACCGGGCCCGACCGGTTCGATAAAATGGTCATAGTAGGCCAGCACGGCCGGTACAATCCCACATGCGCCATTGGTTGGCGCGGTGACGACGCGGCCACCGGCGGCATTCTCTTCATTGACCGCCAGAGCAAACATATTTACCCAATCCACGACGTTCATCGGGTCATTGGATAATTTATCTGACGACACCAGCATACGCCGCAGCGCCGCTGCGCGACGCGGAACCCGCAGCGGCCCCGGCAATACCCCCTCGGTATTCATGCCTCTCTCCATACAGGTACGCATGGTGTGCCAGACGGCGGCAAAATAGTCCTCTATCTCGTCGCGGCTATGCAGCGCCAGTTCATTACGCATCATCATGCCTGAAATGGACAGACCGCTCTGTTGACAATGGCCGAGAATCTCCTGTGCCGAACGGTAAGGGTACGGGACTACGCACGTGGCACTTGGCTGTTGACCGAAATGTGGTTCCGCCACAATAAAACCGCCGCCAATCGAGTAATAGGTTTGGCGGTATAGCGGTAAATCGCCGGCAAAGGCGGTCAGCGTCATGCCGTTTTCATGCAATGGCAGGTTCTCGGCACGAAAAATCATGCCGCCTTCACGGGGGAACGCCACCTCGTGGCTGCCCGCCAGCCGCAGGCGCTCGTTCGTCTCCACGTCGCGGATAAAGGCGGGGATGGCATCGATGTCTACGGTATCCGGCTGATTGCCTGCAAGACCAAGAATAATTGCGATATCGGTATGGTGGCCTTTACCCGTCAGCGCCAGCGAGCCATAGACCTCCACCATAAGGCGCTCTGTACGGGCCAGTAGCCCCTGCTGTTGCAGTTCATCGACAAATTGCTTACCGGCTTTCATCGGTCCGACCGTATGAGAGCTGGAGGGGCCAATACCGATTTTAAACATGTCGAATACGCTTATCACGCTGGATACTCCTTTCAGGGATGGCCTGTTGGTGGGTATAACACTGAATATAAGAAACAGATAATGTAAAAAACAGATAATGTAAGAGACGGCAACAGCGCCTGTGTCGCCGGATGTCCCTATCTGCTCCCCGAGGCTGATGAAGAAGCAACTCAGGGGCGACTTACCGGCGTTATTCCAGAATAAACGCGTATTCCAGAATAAAAATCTCTGTCTGCGCTATTGTAGTGAAGAGTGTGCTACGACATTCGCCTTTTCACATGAAATAAAGTTATGTTGTAGCAAAAAATAACTTATGGCAGCGCCGGTGTATTGAGTGGCTCCGCAACCTGTAATGCCAATTGTCGAATGATTGCTGCGGTTAACCCCCACACGAACTGTTGTTGATACCAGGATAGATAAACACGATGGGTGCGCTGATGACGTTTGATATCCAGCGCATGGTAGCGCTGTAGTGTGAATGCTTCGCGTAACGGCATTTCAAACAGCTCCGCCACTTCATCGGCGTTTGGGCGAAAACGCACGGTATCTGGCAGCAGGCCCACCACCGGTGTAACGCGATAACCGCTGGTGCTGTCAAACGCGGGCAGGGTGCCGAGAATATCGACGGACTCAGGAGGAATGTCCACCTCTTCATGGGCTTCACGCAGCGCGGTGGCGATGAGCGAGCCGTCTTGCGGGTCAGCCGCGCCACCGGGAAAGGCAACCTGACCGGCGTGTTTGCGAAGTCGCGCTGAACGCCTTGTGAGCAGCAGGCAAGGGTCGGCACGACGAATAACCGGCACCAGAACCGCCGCCTCGCGAACATGCTGCGTCGTTGGCCCAAACGGTGCCGTTTGCAGCTGAAAGCGGGTAATAAACGCCTCCAGATTATAGCGGTGGGGCGAATAAACCGGGTGATGGGCGAGTAATCGTCTGGCATCGGGCATACTGAGCTACCTGCTTATTGTATTGGCGATACTGTTAATAACGGCAGGATGCGGCCAAGCTTGTCGAATGTTTCCTGATATTCTGCCTGTTCCTTGCTGTCGGCCACAATTCCGCCACCAGCCCAGCACGAAAGAACGCCGTTGGCGGCAATAAGCGTGCGGATAGTAATGTTGGTGTCCATCGTACCGCACAGGCTGATGTAACCGATACTGCCACAGTAGGCGTTACGTCGGTGCGGCTCGAGCTCTTCGATAATCTCCATTGCTCTGACTTTGGGCGCGCCGGTAATTGAACCGCCCGGAAAGCAGGCGCGTAGTAAATCGGTAGCATGCAGATGTGCGGGCAAGCGTGCCTCAATGGTACTGACCAAATGGTGTACTGCCGGGAACGGTTCGACGACAAATAACTCCGGCACACTAACGCTGCCCGGCTCTGCCACCCGGCCAATGTCGTTACGAAGCAGGTCAACAATCATCAGGTTTTCCGCCTGGTCTTTGGCGGAAGCGGCCAGCTTCGCTGCCTGACGGGCATCGTCGTCGGCCTGTGGCAAACGGGGTAGTGTACCTTTGATGGGGCGGGTTTGGATGTGGTGGTCATGCAGCCACAAAAAACGCTCTGGTGACACGCTCAGTATTGCCCCTTGGGGCAAACGCAGAAAGGCGGAGAAGGGGGCGCGATTGCCGCGTGAAAGATGCAAAAAGGCCTGCCACTCATCACCCTGATAGGGGGCCTGAAAACGCTGCGTGAGGTTTATCTGGTAGCAGTCGCCAGCGCGCAAATAGCGCTGAATTTGGCGGAATTTCTCACCATATTGCTCGCGGCTCATATTCGCGTGCCAGTCCCCGGTGAGCGCAAAAGGGTGTGCAGGCGGTGCGGTTTGGGCCATTAACCAGGCCAGGCGAGCGGGCGCGTCACCGTGGGCCACCAGCGTCAGGCGTTGGCGCTGATGATCGGCAATTAACGCCCAGTCATACAGGCCGACCGCCATATCCGGTTGGGTAATATCCCGCTCGGCAAGGGTCGGTAACTGTTCTACCCGGCGGCCTAAATCGTAACCAAATAACCCGAGCGCCCCCCCCTGAAACGGATAGTCAGGGTGTGGTTCAACCCGCAGCTTTAATGCATCAAGCTGTTGTTGTAGCAGTGAAAAAGGATCGCACGATGAGGTGTCGAGTACGCCGCCTTCACCATCGGCAAGCGTAGTGATGTCCCCGACGGTTTGCAGGGTTACGCGCGGCTGCGCCACCAGAATATCAAAACGGTTATGGGGATGGTCGGCAAAGCCTGAGTGCAGCAACATGGCCCAGGGCCGGTGCGACAGCGCGCCAAAAAACTGTAACAGGGCATCGGGCTGATAAGGCAGTGCATGATAGACTGGCGATGTTGGCATAGCGGTACGAGTACGGTTTCTCAACGGTGGTCTACCGGCAGCTGAATGCTGAACCGGCGGCATCAATAATAGCGATGGCAAGCGTACCACAAACCGTGTGGGCGCGCTCCGGTATAACATTCTCAGGAGATTAACGCATGTTTGCAGGTATTCCGGCACTGACACATGAACAGCAGCAGCAGGCCGTGGAGAAAATACAGCAGCTTATGGCTCAGGGCATGAGCAGCGGCGAGGCGATAGCACAAGTGGCGCAAGCGCTGCGTGAAAACCATCAGGGTGCGCAGGTGGTGGCGCGCTTTGAAGACGACGACAGCGAGGGCGACGGTAATTAATCTTCTTCACCTTCTGGAGGCTCCTCACATCGATGCTCTTCGCGTCGATGTTTTTCATGTCAATGCTCTTCACGTTGATATCCCCCGCGCCATAGGCCAGGCGCTATGGCGTGAGGGCGTGCTGCATTAACCAACGGCGGCGATAGCTTTGATTTCTACCTTAAATTTGGCGTTCATCAGTTGAGCTTCAACCGTGCAACGCACGGGAGCGCTGCCCGCGACAACCCAGGCATCCCAGGCTGCGTTCATCTCGGCAAAGTCGGCTTTGTCCGCCAGAAAAATCGTTACATCCAGCAGGCGGCTTTTATCAGAACCGGCTTGATGCAGAATGGCATCCAGCGAGGCCAGCGCGTTTTCTGTTTGCGCGCGGGCATTGTCGTCGAGGTTTTCCGGCACGCTGGTGTAATAGAGCGTGTTGTTGTAGATAACGGCATCAGACCAACGTGCATCAGGATTAATCCGGGTGATAGACATACCATCTCTCTTGTTTGCGGCTAAAAGCACGCAGACTAGCATATTTGCAACCGCAGATGATCGTCGCGTGAACGGGGAAAAATCGATGCGTGGGGTGATGCAAGGTGGAGTCTGTGACGGCAACTTGGCATAATCCGCCACTGGATATTCCACCAGCATCAGGCTCAGAACCGCCGGAGAAGAGAGGCGCTGTGACAGCAGAGTGTTTAAACGATGATTTCGCGAATGAGGGCGCTCTGGCACAGGCGATAGCCGGTTTCCAGCCTCGAGAGCCGCAGCGACAGATGGCAAAAGCCGTGGTCGCGGCTATTCACGCCCGTCGGCCATTGGTGGTGGAAGCCGGTACGGGTACGGGAAAAACGTATGCGTATCTGGCGCCAGCGCTGCGCTCGGGTAAGAAAGTGATCATTTCTACCGGCTCGCGAGCGTTACAAGATCAGCTCTACAGCCGCGATTTGCCGATGGTGGCGCAGGCGCTGGGTTTCGCTGGCAAGCTGGCGCTGTTAAAAGGGCGCGCCAATTATTTGTGTATTGAACGGCTGGAGCAGCAGTCACTGGCAGGCGGCGCATTGGGGCCGGAGTTGCTGCGTGAATTGGTGCGCTTACGAAGCTGGTCGGGGCACACCGACGAGGGCGATATCAGTCAGTGTGGCGAAGTGGCGGAAGACAGCGCCGTCTGGCCGCTGGTGACCAGCACCAATGACAATTGTCTTGGCAGCGATTGCCCGAATTACAAAGAGTGCTTTGTGGTTAAGGCGCGCCGCCGCGCGCTGGATGCGGATGTTGTCGTGGTTAACCACCACCTCTATCTGGCGGATATGGTGGTCAAAGAGAGCGGGTTTGCTGAACTGATCCCCGATAGCGAGGTGGTGATTTTTGACGAAGCCCACCAGATACCGGACATCGCCAGCCAGTATTTTGGCCAGCAGCTTACCAGCCGCCAGTTGCTGGACTTGGCAAAAGATATCGTTATTGCCTATCGCACCGAGATTCGTGACGCCAGTCAGTTGCAGAAAAGCGCCGACCGTTTGAGCCAGAGTACCCAGGATTTTCGTCTGGCGCTGGGCGACCCGGGCTTTCGCGGTAATCTTCGCGAGGTAATAACCGAGAGCGGATTGCAGCGCGCGCTGACGCTCCTGGATGATGCGCTGGAGCTGTGCGTTGACGTGGCCAAACTTTCACTTGGGCGTTCGGCATTGCTGGATGCCGCTTTTGAGCGCGCCAGCGTCTACCGTGCCCGGCTAAAGCGTCTGCGTGAGGTGGAGCAACCGGGTTACAGCTATTGGTACGAGTGCAATGCCCGCCACTTCGTGCTGGCGCTGACGCCACTGTCCGTCGCAGATAAGTTTCGTGAGGTGATGAAAGATAAACCGGCTTGCTGGATTTTCACCTCCGCTACGCTGTCGGTTAATGACAACCTGACCCATTTTACCGAGCGCCTTGGCCTTGAACAGGCCGAGACGTTGCTGTTGCCGAGCCCGTTTGATTACGCTCGTCAGGCCTTGCTGTGCGTGCCGCGTCATTTACCGCAATATCTTCGCCCGGATGCGGCCGGTAAACTGGTGACGCTGCTGCGCCCGCTGATAGAGGCTAACCGGGGGCGCTGTTTTATGTTGTGTACCTCACATCAAATGATGCGCGAGCTGGCCGCCGAGTTCCGTGCGCAATTGACGCTACCGGTGCTGGTGCAAGGGGAGACCGGCAAACCGCAGTTACTGGCTCAATTTTTATCTGCCGGCAATGCCTTGCTGGTGGCTACCGGCAGTTTTTGGGAAGGGGTGGATGTGCGAGGTGACGCGCTTTCATGCGTGATAATCGATAAATTGCCGTTTACCTCGCCAGATGACCCGTTACTCAAGGCGCGCATGGAGGATTGCCGTTTGCGCGGCAATGACCCGTTTGACGATGTGCAATTGCCGGATGCGGTGATTACCTTAAAGCAAGGCGTCGGGCGGTTAATTCGCGATGTAACAGACCGGGGCGTTCTGGTCATTTGTGATGACCGGTTAGTCAGCCGTCCTTATGGCGAAGTGTTTCTTAACAGCCTGCCGCCTGCGCCGCGTACCCGCGATTTGCAACGGGCAATGGATTTTCTCATGCACAAGCCGTGACGCTTACCGGCGCGTGCTGTTATCATGCGCGCCGTTGAAATCTTTCCTGCCTGAGGTTGGCATGTCTACGCGAATTTTAGCGCTTGATACGGCGACAGAAGCCTGTTCGGTTGCGCTGTGGAATGATGGTGAAATCTATTCCCTGTTTGAAATTTGCCCGCGCGAGCATACCCAGCGCGTGCTCCCGATGGTGCAACAGGTTTTGTCTGAGCACGGCATTACGCTCAAACAACTGGATGCGCTGGCATTTGGGCGCGGCCCCGGCAGCTTTACCGGCGTGCGTATCGGTATCGGTATTGCGCAAGGGCTGGCGCTGGGCGCGTCCTTGCCGATGCTTGGCGTCTCCACATTGGCAACGCTGGCTCAGGGCGCTCATCGCCTGACCGGTGCCAGACAGGTGCTGGCCGCGATTGATGCCCGGATGGGCGAAGTGTACTGGGCGCAGTATCAGTATGACACGGCGTCTGGCTGGCAGGGTGAGTCGAGCGAGGCGGTGCTGTCTCCTGCGCAATTACAGGCGCAAGCGAGCGCGTTACACGATGACTGGGCGACAGCCGGTACCGGCTGGCAGACGTACCCGGATTTAATTTCGCATCCGGGGCTGAGATTGCAGCCGACGCAAGCGTTACTGCCGCAGGCGCAGGATATGTTGCCGCTGGCGCTACAGCAGTGGCAGCGCGGTGAGGCGGTGAGCGTCGAGCTGGCGCAACCGCGCTATTTGCGCAACGAAGTGGCGTGGAAAAAGTTGCCTGGCCGCGCATAACGGCTATTAGTCATGAGTACCCATGTCATGCAGCGTGTCATAAACGGCTATGTCATGTTGCGTGTTGAAAAACTTCTGGTGTTGAAAACAGTCTAACCGACGAGGCAGGCAAGCCATCGGCAACATGGCCTGCGGGAAACCGTTGCGATGCAAGGTGAAGGTATCGGACGCCTGCTATCGACGATAATCAGACGGAGGCTGGATGATGATGCTGAATAGGTTCTCACAGAAGAGGTTGGGGCGTAGCCTGAGCGTTGCGGCCTACGCTGCGTTGTTGTTAAGCGTGTTGGGTTTATCGGGGTGCGTGAGCCTGCCTGATGAAATCCGTGGTACGTCGGCCACGCCGCAGATGGATTTGCGCCGGGTGATGACGGAGCCTAAGGTTTTCGTCGGCCAGGAATCACGCTTTGGCGGACGGGTGGTGGAGGTGCGTAATGACGCCAATCGCACCCGGCTGGAAATCGTCAGCCTGCCGCTTGATGATGGCGGCAGGCCCGAGCTGGATGCGCCTTCTCCGGGCCGTTTTATCGCCTATATTAATGGCTTTGTTGACCCCGTTGAGGTCAAAAATCAGCTCATTACCGTGGTAGGGCCGATCACCGGCGCGGAACAGGGTAACATTGGCGACAAGCCATACCGTTATGTGGTGGTCGATGTGCGCGGCTACAAACGCTGGCGTGTGGTTCAGCAGGTGATGCTACCGCCTCGCGCCTATGACCCCATGTGGGATCGGCGTTATCACCATGCCTGGGGGCCGGGATGGGATCAGTGGTATGCGCCCGCCCGCGTCGAGTCGGTGGTGACAGAGTAAGGCGGTTAACCCGTCGGGTGTTATTCACCCGGTGGTAAAGCACAGGCGGCTCCGGTCGCCTTATTTTTTGTGTTGAACTATGGCCTGGTGAGAAACCATTGAGAAATAAGTGATCGTCTTCTCAACCTAGAGATTGTTTATTTTGCCCTGACGGATATGGGTTAAAATATTGTTAAAAATCACTCGAATTTGGGATGCATGATGCCACTTAAAAAATATCTCGGGAGTGACGTTTTGGAAAAAATCTGGTTAGCACGTTATCCGGCCGATGTCCCGGCAGAGATTAACCCGGATCGCTATAGTTCGCTAATCGAGCTGTTTGAGCATGCTGTCGCACGTTATGCCGACAGGCCTGCTTTCATCAACATGGGTGAAGCGATGACGTTTCGCCAGTTGGAGGCGCGTAGTCGCGCCTTTGCCGCGTATTTGCAACACCAACTGAAGCTGAAAAAAGGCGAACGTGTCGCGCTGATGATGCCCAATCTGTTGCAGTATCCGGTAGCGCTGTTTGGCGTACTGAGGGCCGGATTGGTGGTGGTGAATGTCAACCCGTTGTACACCCCGCGTGAACTGGAACATCAGCTAAAAGACTGCGGAGCCTCCGCGATTGTGATTGTCTCCAACTTTGCCCATACGCTGGAAAAAGTGGTGTACAACACGCCGATTAAACATGTCATTCTCACGCGCATGGGCGACCAACTGACGGCTGCCAAAGGCACGTTGGTGAACTTTGTGGTGAAGTACATCAAACGGCTGGTGCCGAAATATTATCTGCCGGATGCCATCTCTTTTCGTCAGGTTATCCAACAGGGTAAGAAAATGCCCTACGTAAAACCGCAGATGAATAATCAGGATTTGGCCTTTTTGCAATATACCGGCGGCACGACCGGCGTGGCTAAGGGCGCGATGCTGACACATCGCAATTTACAGGCGAACCTGATGCAGGCCAAAGCCGCCTATGGGCCGGTGCTCAAGGAGGGGCAGGAGAGGGTCGTGACGGCATTGCCGCTCTACCACATCTTTGCGTTAACGGTAAACTGCCTGCTGTTTATTGAACTGGGTGGCACTAACCTGCTTATCACCAACCCGCGCGATATTCCCGGGATGATTAAGGAGCTGGCCCGTCATCCGTTCAGCGCCATTACCGGTGTCAACACGCTGTTTAATGCGCTATTGAATAATCCGGCCTTTCATCAGCTTGATTTCTCTTCGCTGACATTATCGGTTGGCGGTGGCGCAGCGGTGCAGCAAGCAGTTGCCGAGCGTTGGGAAAAGCTGACCGGTCGCCATTTGCTAGAGGGATATGGGTTAACCGAAAGCGCACCGCTGGTGGCCGGTAATCCCTACGACCTTCAGCGCTACAGCGGCAGTATCGGCTTGCCGGTGCCGTCAACGGATGTCCGCATCGTCAATGATGATGGGCAGGACGTCGCGCCCGGTGAGGCCGGTGAGCTCTGGGTGCGCGGGCCTCAGGTGATGTCTGGTTATTGGCAGCAACCGACGGCGACCTGTGACGTACTCAAAGAGGGGTGGCTGGCAACCGGTGACGTTGTCACGGCAGATGCGCAGGGCTTTTTAAAGATAATTGATAGAAAGAAAGACATGATTCTGGTGTCGGGGTTTAACGTCTACCCCAATGAGATAGAAGAGGTTGTGACGCGCCATCCGAAAGTCTCTGAAGCGGCGGCAATTGGCGTACCCAATGCGCTCACGGGGGAAGCGGTGAAGGTTTTCGTGGTTTGCCGCGATCCGTCATTAACGCAAGATGAGCTTATCAGCCACTGTCGCCGTAGTTTGACGGGCTACAAAGTCCCGCGCCTGTTTGAGTTTCGCGATGAGTTGCCCAAATCGAATGTCGGGAAAATTTTGCGTCGTGAGCTACGGAATGAACAGCGGAATGAGCAACGGGATGAACAGTCAGTGGCTTGAGAGTTGCCTGCCATCGACATGACGAGTATGGTGGCGCATGCCGTGCGCCACTGTGTCGCGCGCTTTGTTGGCGATAAAGTGCGTTTTTTGTAATAAGCATTGCGTGTCATCACGGTCGCCGCCGATGGGGTATGGCCGATTTCCGCACCTATTTTCTGCTCCGGTATCCTATCCGGGCATTACCAAGAGAAGGTTGTTTTGAATTATCAGTTAATTACTACCGATGAAGGATTGTCGGCAGTCTGCGCGCTGGCGCGTGCGGTGCCTGATGTGGCGCTGGATACCGAATTTGTACGTACCCGAACCTACTATCCGCAACTGGGCTTGATCCAGCTATATGATGGTGAAAATCTGTCATTAATCGATCCGTTAGCCATTACCGACTGGACGCCGCTGCGGGCGTTATTGCAAGACCCTCAGGTGACAAAATTCCTGCATGCCGGTAGCGAAGATCTTGAAGTCTGCCTGAAGGCGTTTGGCTGCCTGCCTGCACCGTTTATCGATACCCAAATTCTGGCCGCGTTCCTCGGTAAACCGCTTTCGTACGGTTTTGCTGCGCTGGTGGCGGATTACCGCCAGATAACGCTTGATAAAAGCGAGTCCCGTACCGACTGGCTGGCGCGCCCACTCACGGAGAGGCAGTGTCAATATGCGGCGGCTGATGTGTTTTATCTGTTGCCGGTCGCCAGAACCTTGATGATGGAAATTAGCGCGTCAGGCTGGCAAGACGCCGCGCTTGATGAGTGCGCGCAATTGTGCCAGCGCAGGCAAGATGTGCTGATGCCTCAGTGCGCCTACCGCGAGATCGGTAATGCCTGGCAACTGCGAGGCCGCCATTTGGCCTGTTTGCAAAAATTGGCCGCCTGGCGTCTGAGCAAAGCGCGGGAGCGCGACAGCGCGGTGAACTTCATTGTGCGCGAGGAGCACTTGTGGCAGGTCGCCCGTTATCTGCCTGGTTCGTTGGCAGAGTTGGATGCGCTGGGACTGAGTGGCCCGGAAATTCGCTACCATGGTAAAACGCTGCTGGCGTTAGTCGCGGAAACAGCGACATTGTGTGAATCGGCGTATCCACCGGTGGTGCATAATTTGATTGATCAGCCCGGGTATAAGAGCGTTTTCAAAGCTCTCAAGGCTCAGGTGCAACTCTGCGCACAGCAAAGCGGGCTATCCGCTGAATTGCTGGCCTCCCGTCGGCAAATCAATCGCCTGCTGAACTGGCACTGGAAACTCTCACCCCAGGAGCAGGAGCCTGAATTACTGACCGGATGGCGCGGGCGCTTGTTCGGCGAGGCGATAAGAGCCACGCTTGCCGATTATTCGGCCACTGGCTGTTAACCACTGTAGTGTCAATAACCGTAGTACCAATAACCATGGTACAAATAACAGTAGTGCAAATCACCATGGTGTAAACCGCCCCCTGCCGTTATAGCAGGGGCGGTTTTACTTCATGCACGTGGCGTAAGCGGTGCGCCGCAGGCCGGTTTATTTGGCCTGCGGTGAGGGCGATGCCGGCGTTTCATCCGTTTCCGGCAAGGTAACGTTGAGTTCCAGTACCGAAATATCATCACCTTTCTGCTCAAGCTGAACCGTCACCATTTCTGGGTCAATTTGCACATATTTGCAGATAACATCCAGAATATCGCGTTTTAACTGGGGGAGGTAATGAGGCTCGCTGTCTCCCCGGCGGCGTTCTGCAACAATAATTTGCAGCCGCTCCTTGGCGATATTGGCCGTGGTTTTTTTGCGCGATAGAAAGAAATCGAGTAACGCCATGGTTTACCCCCCAAAAAGTCGTTTCAGGAAGCCTTTTTTCTCTTCCTCGATAAAGCGATAAGGTCTCTCTTCGCCAAGCAGTCTGTCTACCGTATCGGCATAGGCTTTGCCCGCGTCAGCCTCTTTATCCAGAATGACCGGTTCGCCCTGGTTGGAGGCGCGCAATACGGATTGATCTTCTGGGATAACGCCTATCAGGGGAATACGTAATATCTCCAGCACATCCTCCATACTCAGCATGTCTCCGCGACTGACGCGTCCCGGGTTGTAGCGCGTGAGCAGCAAATGCTCCTTAATCGGCTCCAGTCCTTGCTCGGCACGGCGAGATTTCGATGACAGAATGCCTAAGATACGGTCAGAGTCGCGCACGGATGAGACTTCAGGGTTGGTGGTAATAACGGCTTCATCCGCAAAGTAGAGCGCCATCAGCGCACCGGTTTCAATACCTGCCGGGGAGTCACAAATGATGAATTCAAACTCCATGTCCGCCAGCTCATTGAGCACTTTTTCCACCCCTTCACGGGTGAGCGCGTCTTTGTCGCGGGTTTGTGAGGCAGGCAGAATGTAGAGGTTCTCGGTGCGTTTGTCTTTTATCAGCGCCTGATTAAGGGTGGCGTCATTCTGGATAACATTCACGAAATCGTAGACGACCCGGCGCTCACATCCCATGATCAGGTCGAGGTTACGCAGGCCGATATCAAAATCGATAACCACCGTTTTCTTGCCTTGCTGGGCTAAACCGGTAGCAATGGCCGCGCTTGAAGTGGTCTTGCCAACGCCCCCTTTACCTGAAGTAACAACGATAATGCGTGCCATAAATAATTCCTTCCAAGGGCCTAATCTAGAGGTTGTATAGTCAGTACATGGTCAGGCAGGCTGAGTTTCAGGCGAGCCGCCTTTGCAAAATAATTTTCGGGTATCTGGTCACTAAGCCAATAGCGACCAGCTATCGATACCAATTCTGCGGCCAACTGGGTGCAAAAAATCTGGCTGGTGGTATCGCCAGAGACACCTGCGAGTGCGCGGCCGCGCATCATGCCATAAATATGAATATTGCCATCGGCAATCACTTCGGCTCCGGCGCTCACATGGCTGGTGACAATTAAATCGGCCTCACGCGCATAGATTTGTTGCCCGGAGCGCACCGGCGTATTGATGACCCGGGTTTTGACCGGCGCGGCAACCGGTACGGGTGAGGGGGCAACCCGCCGGTCTTTTCCTTCGCGCAATAGCGGAAGGCCGGCCGCAGCGATGGACTGTCGGAGTTGCTCATCCTCACATCCACACACGCCAACGACGTGCAAACCGGTGCGGCTAATCGCCTGCTGGAGCTTTGCCCAATCCGCATCGACAGGCAACGCCGAGACATTCACCACCACTGGCGCATTTTTCAAAAACGCTGGCGCTTGATCTATCTTTTCCTGCAAGGCCTGGTGGATGATGTCGGGCTGCGCATCATGCAGATGGACAACGGATAAGGTAAAGTTGCTGCCTTTTAACTCAATTGGCGTGTGTGGCATCAGTCCTGACTCAGTTTCAGCATCTTTAAATCCCCAGAGTAGCATTTAAGGCATGATATTCCAGAGCGCTTTAAGCATGTTATAGTCACATGAAAATACAGGCAAGACACCATCCCCCTTGTTCAGAGTAAAAAACATGTATTGTGTGATCTATAGAAGTTCTAAACGCGATCAAACGTATCTTTATGTCGAAAAAAAAGACGACTTCTCACGTGTGCCCGGCGCATTGATGGAAAGTTTTGGCCGACCACAACCGGTAATGATATTACCGCTTGATGGCAGCAAGACATTGGCTTCGGCAGATATTAACAAGGTAAAACAATCACTTGTTGAACAGGGTTTTTATCTGCAGTTACCGCCACCGCCAGAAAACTTATTGGAAGAATTTCGCGCGACAGTAAAAAAATAATCTTTTTATCACTTTCAGATAATACCCAGTGCGGCCAGCCCAAATTGGCCGCTGTTTTTTAATACAGTCTTATCAGAAATAACCGCGCCGACCTATTAAGATTATTCATGTTATTCAGATACTGATTTATATACAGGTATTATACCCGCAGGAAGAAATAACCCCTCTGTTCTCGATAAACGTCATTTTCTGGTGATTTTTACTGTGTTGTGATTTTTGTGTCATTGTTTTGTTGATTATGTGATGGGTTTTAGAAACGCTTTGTTTATCAATCATGCTTACTTTTCCGGTAGCAATGTCGGTATGATAAAGCCATTGAGCCCGCAGCAGCGGGGATGATTTGCTAACCATCGCTCAGGAGGCGCGGCATGTATCAACACAGAGATTGGCAAGGGGCATTGCTGGATTTTCCGGCCAATAAAGTGGTGTGTGTGGGGAGTAATTATTCCGAGCATATCCGTGAAATGGGCAGTGCCAAACCGGCTGAACCGGTGCTCTTTATTAAACCGGAAACCGCGTTGTGCGATTTGCGCCAGCCGGTGGCCATCCCCAGAGGGTTAGGCGCTGTCCATCATGAGGTGGAGTTGGCCGTATTAATCGGCACGCCGCTCAAACAGGCAACAGAAGAGCGTGTGGCGCGCGCCATTGCCGGTTATGGTGTGGCGCTGGATTTGACACTGCGTGATTTGCAGGCCGGGTTTAAAAAGGCCGGGCAGCCCTGGGAAAAGGCTAAGGGGTTTGATGGCTCCTGCCCGGTTTCGGGATTTATTCCGGTAGCGGAATTTGGCGATCCACAGCAGGCGACGCTAGGACTGACGGTTAATGGCGAGGTACGTCAGCTTGGCAATAGTCAGGACATGATAACGCCCATTCTGCCGTTGATTGCCTACATGAGCCGCTTTTTCACACTGCGGGCCGGCGATATTATTCTGACCGGCACACCGCAAGGCGTTGGTCCGTTGGCGGTGGGGGATGCGTTAACCATCACCCTTAATAATGCGACATTGAGTACCCACGTTATCTGACGGCAGTGATGCATGCGGTTTCCTGCAAAGCGGGGTCATCGGTCTCTTTGCGTCGCAATAACATGCAGGCAACCGCAGTGATGCGCTGCCTGCTTATATTATGTTCGGAATAAATTTCTATGAATTCAATGCCCTTTTGGCAGACCAAAACCCTTGAGCAAATGTCGGATGACGAGTGGGAAGCGCTGTGCGATGGCTGTGGCCGATGCTGCCTGCATAAGCTTATCGATGAGGATACCGACGAACTCTATTTTACTAATGTCGCCTGCAACCAGCTCAATATTAAAAGCTGTCAATGCCGTCATTATGCTAACCGGTTCGAATATGAGCCGGATTGCATCAAGCTGACGCGGGAGAATCTGTTGTCATTTGACTGGCTGCCGGAAAGCTGTGCCTACCGGCGTCTGCATGAAGGAAAAGGGTTGGCCCCTTGGCATCCGTTACTGGCAGGCTCTAAAGCGGCGATGCACCAGGAGCGGATTTCCGTGCGTTACATTGCCGTGCGCGAAAGCGAGGTGGTGGACTGGCAAGACCATATCCTGAATAAACCAGATTGGGCGCGGTGAAGTTGTTATCCACCGCCCAATGTAAAAATGACATCGCGAGTCTGCATTGATGATAAAATAGAAGAATTCTTTTTAAAATCAAATTATTGTATTTAAAATCCTCTTGTTTAGCTTACTTATCCTGTGCCGTTGCCTGTACGCCAACGGCGGTGTTTTTCACGTGGTCTGGGCTGCGTCGGCAATGCGTATCGGTATTTTTTTGTCGATAAACGGCGCGAGTTTTTCCGGTGAAATCGCGCTTTCCACGACCAGCGTGGTTATCTCCTCGCAGGGGATAACATGGTAGCGGGCGACGGCGGGCAGTTTATCTGCCGTCATCGCCACGACCACATGGCTGCTTTTTCGCGCGGCGATGTGTTTGAATTCAGCATCTTCGTAATCGAACACCGTTAACCCTGCCGCGACATCCAGCGCGCAGCCGCCTAAAAAGCAAACATCAAACGCTATCTTCTCCAGCTGTTTTTGCGGTGTGATGCCGAGCGCACCGCCAATGTGCGGCTGCACCCGTCCGCCGAGCATGATCACCTCAGCATGGGGCGATTTCATCATTTCCACGGCGATGGCCGGAGAATTGGTGACAACGGTGACGGATAATGACGCCGGGATCGCTCTGGCAATCGCCAGATTGGTTGAGCCTGAATCGATAAAGACACACTGGCCGTCCTGAATCAGGGCCGCAGCGCACTGACCTAACGCTTCTTTGCTTTCGTTGTCGGTAGCGGTTCGCGTCATAAAATGACCGCCGTCCGGGGCCAGACTCACGGCTCCGCCATAGACACGCTTGCACGCGCCTTCCCGCGCCAACTCCTGCAAATCACGCCGTATGGTGTGTTCCGATACCTGTAACTCTTGTGACAGCAGGGTGCAAACCACCCGGCCTTCCTTACGTAACCTATCCCGGATCAGGGATTGTCTCTGCTCAGGAAAAGATGCATAATCGAGCATAATAAAGCCTTATATATAGTTTAATCGAGCAAAACGAGCAGACTTAATCATTGACGCGACACGTTGTCAATCTTGGCGCGATGATGTGCCATTTAGTATAAGAGGTGAAGACCATGAATCAGCAACTGCCGGATATCGCATTTTTTCATCGCCTGGCGGCTGCCGCCAGTGAGCAAACGTTGCCGCGCTTTCGATCGCATCAGGATCTGCATATTGGCAGCAAACCCAAAGAGGGTTTTCGTTTCGATCCGGTGACGGATGCCGACCGGGAAGCGGAGCGGGTGATTCGGGCGTTGATTAACGAGCACTACCCGGAACATGCGATTGTGGGTGAAGAGTTTGGCGCAACCGGCAGCGGCGATATGCAGTGGGTGCTTGACCCGGTCGATGGCACCCGGCCATTTCTGTGCGGGTTGCCGGTGTGGGGGACACTGATTGGTCTGCTGTATCAAGGCCGTGCGGTGATGGGCATGATGAGCCAACCCTTCACCGGAGAGTCGTTTTGGGCGGATGGGGCGCAGGCTTACTATCGTGGCCCACGGGGTGAGCAGCGCATCGAAACCCGCAAAGGGGTGTCGCTGGATAAGGCGATTTTGCACACCACATCGCCGGAGCCGATTGGCCGTCACCCACAGGTGCATTTCTCGGAACTGGCGGCCCGCGTTCGGATGACCCGTTACGGCGGCGAGTGTTATGCAATGGCGATGCTGGCGGCCGGGCACATTGATATCTGTCTGGAGTATTCGCTACAACCTTATGATATTGCAGCCTTCATTCCTATCGTAGAACAAGCCGGTGGCGTGGTGACAACGTTACAGGGCGGGCGCGCGGAGGCCGGTAGGCTGATTGTGGCAACCGGCTGTCCTCGCCTGCATGAAGCGGTGCTGCAACGGCTTAATGGATAACGGATAACGGATAACGGATAACGCCGATGTCCTGACAGGCAGCCTGCGCTGCCGTGGTGATTGACCCCTTCTTTTCATATGAGACAGTCTTGTTTATGCAACAGTTAACGGATTCGCAGAACACAACGCATTTCTCCACCGCCGTGGGCGAGGTGCCGGGGCGACGCGAACAACGCGCGACGCGCGTGATGTTTTTTTTAGCCGGGTTTGCTACCGCTGTTTGGGCGGCGCTGGTGCCCTTCGCCAGGCTAAATACCGGTGTTGATGACGCTACGCTTGGCCTGTTGTTGCTGTGTCTGGGTGGTGGTGCGCTGGTGGCGATGCCGCTCACTGGCGTGTTGACCACGCGATGGGGGTGTCGCAAGGTGCTGGCGCTGGCGATACTGCTATTTAGCCTGATACTGCCGTGGCTGGCGGTTATCCCGAATACGGCGTTGCTGGCGCTGGCATTGCTGATGTTTGGCATCGGCGTCGGTACGACCGATTGTGCGATGAACGTACAGGCGATTCTGGTGGAAAAGGCGGCCGGTAAAGCCATGATGTCGGGGTTCCACGGATTTTACAGTATTGGCGGCATCATCGGTGCCGGGGCGATGAGCGGCATGATGTCGCTGGGGTTATCGCCGTTAGCCGCCTGCCTGCTGAGTGTTATCACGGCCATCATGTTGCTGCTGACACACCTGTCTGGCCTGCTGACCTATGCGAATCCGCCGGAGGGCCCGTCATTTGCGATTCCTCGCGGTGCGGTGCTGGTATTAGGCCTGATCTGTTTTGCCGTGTTTTTGGCGGAAGGAGCGGTACTGGACTGGAGCGCGGTGTTCCTGATTGAGCATCGCAGTATGGTGCAGGCGCAAGGCGCGCTCGGTTTTGCGTGTTTTGCCGCCGCCATGACGCTTGGCCGCCTGACCGGAGACCGGGTGGTGACAACGCTGGGATCGCAACCGGTGGTCATGCTGGGCGCTGCGCTGGCTGTGGCGGGGCTAATGCTGGTGGTCTGGCTGCCGTATTGGTTGGCCGCGTTGCTCGGTTATGCGCTGATCGGGCTGGGGTGTTCGAATATCGTGCCTATCATGTTTTCCGCCATTGGCCGCCAGACCAGCATGTCGCAGGCCGCTGCGGTGCCGGCGGTGACGACGCTTGGCTATCTCGGAATACTGGCGGGGCCGGCCAGTATTGGGTTTATTGCCCAGCACAGTAGCCTGTCGAGTGCGTTTTTAGTGGTCGCGGCGTTGTTAGCCTTGGTTGGCCTGAGTGCGAAGACGGTGAAGGTTTAGCCTTTTGTCATGGCACCTTCCGGCCACACGCCGCTGAACCCGCTTAGGTGGCTCAGGCGGTGATAAACGCCTGATACCACGGCCTGATCTGTGCGGTGATGGTGCGATTGGCGGCCTCAAACGCCCGGCCATCGCGCGTTCGCACCGGGGGGATGCCTGCCAGCGTACCGGTGACGAAGGCTGCGCTGGCATGGGCTTGTCTGGCGTACAACGTACAATTCTGGTGTACAACGTACTATTCTGACGTACAGCGTACCATTCTGACGTACAACGCCCCCCAGCAGCCTTGCGTCCGGTTAATGTTATATACCCAGTTAATGTTATACCCAGTTAATGTTGCGCTCGTTAGAAGGATTCCCAGTCATGCTTGCTGTTTGTTTCGCTCGCCAGCATCAGCGGCTTGCGCGCGGCGCTTATCGGGGCCGCGCGGTGGCGTGAGGCGGCGTTGTCCTCGCTATTGCCGAGCCGGAACACCGAAACTGCCTGCGCCAGTGTGACGGACTGCTCTTCAAGAGAGTTGGCGGCGGCAGACGACTCTTCGACCAGCGCGGCGTTTTGCTGGGTGGTGGCATCCATTTCGGCGACGGCGGCGGAAATCTGGTTGATGCCGCGACTCTGTTCATCAGAAGCGGAGGCTATCTCATCCATGATGTCGTGGACGTGCGAAATGGAGCGAATGATGTCATCCATGGTTTGACCGGCGCTTTCGACCAGTCTGGAGCCGGTGTTGACGCGGGAAACCGATTCGCCAATCAAGGTTTCAATCTCTTTGGCGGCTTGCGCGCTGCGCTGGGCGAGACTGCGCACTTCACCGGCGACGACGGCGAAACCGCGCCCCTGCTCACCGGCTCTGGCAGCTTCCACGGCGGCATTCAGTGCCAGAATGTTAGTCTGAAACGCGATACCGTTAATCACCGAGGTGATTTCAGAAATCCGTTTGGAGCTGCCAGCGATATCGCTCATGGTTTTGACCACGTCGGTGACGATGGCACCGCCTTTACTGGCGTTGGTCGAGGCTTCTGCCGCCAGTTGTGAGGCGTGATGGGCATTATCGGCGTTCTGTTTAACGGTGGAGGTCAACTGCTCCATGCTGGCAGCGGTTTCGACCACGGCGGCGGACTGCTGTTCGGTGCGAGAGGAGAGGTCGGTATTACCGGCGGCGATTTCGGAGGCGGCGGAGGCCACGCTGCTGACGCCTTCACGAATCGAGCCAATCATGTCGCGCAGCTTCATGCTCATGTCATTCATGGCATTCATCAGTTTACCGAGTTCATCTTTACGCGAAACGGCAAGGGAGGCGGAGAGGTCGCCATTGGCGATTTTCTCGGCCATGGACAGGCTCTGATGTAACGGGCGGGTAAGCTGTAACGTTATCCGCCAGGCCATCAGGATACCGGCGACGATAATCGCTATACCGATAAACAGCTGGCTGTACTGCGACTGTGTGATGATATTGGACACTTTAACCAATTGCGCCTGGTAGAGCTGGTCAACCGCCTGATTAAGAGTGTTGGCAATGCCCGTCATCCGCTGTGCGGCACTCATTTCGGCCTGATAAGCGGCCGTGTAGAGAGTGACATCGCCATTGTAGGTGACAAACTGCTGCCAGACGCGGTTTAAGCCATCTTGCTGCTCATTTGCAAAACGCGGCAGCAACTGGTTGATGAGCGTGCCGGTGTCGGCCAGCATTTTGCGCAGGCGGGCTTCGGTTTTGTCTGACTGGGTCAGCGTTAACTCATGCGCCAGGCTGCTGATCGTGGTGAAACGCTCGCGCAGCGCTAAATAGTCTACGCGCAGCTCGGCGGATAAAGGCGCACGATCAAACTGTTGATGCAGGTTATCAATGGCGATGTTGATGGTGTCGTTATCGAGCTTTTGCGCTGCGGCATCGCGTTTTTGGCTGGCTGCGACCAGGTTTTCCCGCGCGAGAGCATAGGCTTTGGTGGTTTGGATGACTTTATCCAGTACCACACGGGTGTCGGCATCCCAGGTTAGCGTTTGCGCGGTATCCAGCTCGCGGGCCATTTTATTAAGCAATTCGCCGTTTTTATTGATGGCCGCATAATCATGGGTATATTGAAAACGCACGCGCTCACGGCGGGCTTCTTCCAGATAGCTATTAACATTATTGCTGATAATCGATTTCTTTGAGTAGGCATCAATATTGCGAAAGCCGTTTATCCCTGACAGCATGATGATCGCTGCCATCAGTAATATCAGGCCAAATCCGATAGCGAGCTTTACGCCAACGCGAAAATTATTATAAGCGCCAAGAACAGTATTCATCAGTCCTTCCTTTTCTTTTGATTGTGATGGGTATGACGAGTGAAAAACCGGCTTAAAATGTCCTTGAGTAACCGCCAGTGGCGGACGCATCCAATAACGTGCCTTTCTTATTATTTTATTTATGACCCTATACAGCCACCAATCGATTATTTGTGTCTTCCGTCGATGTTTTTTCATGATGGCAATGATGACGATGTGGCTGTTTTTTGAACGAATTAACCATTCAAAGCTATGATAACTCCATCATAAACATAAATAAAGCTAATGTGGTTTTTCTGTTGATGACGCCGTTAATTGACAGAGGAATAACCGGAATGTGGCGAGGGGGCAGCAGAGTTTGCCCGCTTGTAACGCGAAGAGGTGAAATGTAACAGTGCCGTTTGAAAGGGAGATAATTAAAAGCGTTTTAATAAATTAGAACCTGTTTAGTATTGATATCTTGCATGCGGTTTATTTCCTGTCTTTATGCTATTAACAGGTATTTATGATGAATGATTTTATCGCCGATGTGCTATTCAATAGAGCGATAAAATAACAAATACTTATGGTGTTGGCAGGGGCAGCGATGGCCGAGAAAATGTTATGCCCGCCAATTAAGGCGGGCGGCAATTAATAGAGTTTATGAAAATCTACACCCAAAATAATTTGAGTTGCAGGAGCGCAGCCAACACGCCTGCAACATGAAATATGACGGGTATAAATATTAAAAGGCTTCCCAGTCATCTTTACTGCTGTTTGCGCTGCGGCTTTTTGCCGCTTTAGCCTGAGGTGCGCGGGTCGCCAGCATCAGCGGCTTGCGCGCGGCGCTTATCGGGGCCGCGCGGTGGCGTGAGGCGGCGTTGTCTTCGCTATTGCCGAGCCGGAACACCGAAACCGCCTGCGCCAGCGTGACGGACTGCTCTTCAAGAGAGTTGGCGGCGGCAGACGACTCTTCGACCAGCGCGGCGTTTTGCTGGGTGGTGGCATCCATTTCGGCGACGGCGGCGGAAATCTGGTTGATGCCGCGACTCTGCTCATCAGAAGCGGAGGCTATCTCATCCATGATGTCGTGGACGTGCGAAATGGAGCGAATGATGTCATCCATGGTTTGACCGGCGCTTTCGACCAGTCTGGAGCCGGTGTTGACGCGGGAAACCGATTCGCCAATCAGGGTTTCAATCTCTTTGGCGGCTTGCGCGCTGCGCTGGGCGAGATTGCGCACTTCACCGGCGACGACGGCGAAACCGCGCCCCTGCTCACCGGCTCTGGCGGCTTCCACGGCGGCATTCAGTGCCAGAATGTTAGTCTGAAACGCGATGCCGTTAATCACCGAGGTAATTTCAGAAATACGCTTGGAGCTGCCGGCGATATCGCTCATGGTTTTGACCACGTCGGTGACGATGGCACCGCCTTTACTGGCGTTGGCTGAGGCATCGGCTGCCAGTTGTGAGGCGTGATGGGCGTTATCGGCGTTTTGTTTAACGGTGGAAGTCAACTGCTCCATGCTGGCGGCGGTTTCGACCACGGCGGCGGACTGCTGCTCGGTGCGAGAGGAGAGGTCGGTATTACCGGCGGCGATTTCGGAGGCGGCGGAGGCCACGCTGCTGACGCCTTCACGAATCGAGCCAATCATGTCGCGCAGCTTCATGCTCATGTCATTCATGGCATTCATCAGTTTACCGAGTTCATCTTTACGCGAAACGGCAAGGGAAGCGGAGAGGTCGCCATTGGCGATTTTCTCGGCCATGGACAGGCTCTGATGTAACGGGCGGGTAAGCTGTAACGTTATCCGCCAGGCCATCAGGATGCCGAGAGCGATAATCACCAGACCGGTTATCACCAACTGCCATTGCGAGCCAATCGTGGTGTCTCTGATTTGCGGTAACTGGCGCTGATACAAATCGTTAGACAGACTGTCCATGGTCGCCGCCGCGTTTGACATCGTTTTGGCGGCGGTATTTTCATCCTGTACGGACTTCATGTAACTATCAATATAACCGGTGTAGGCGGAGAAGAATTGTAAGGCCTGGTTTAGCTGTCCTTGCTGCTCAGGCGAAAATTTGCTTAATGACTGACTGAATGCACTTTTCATGTTACCGAGCGCAGTACGAAGGTTGGCTTCGGATTGCGCCGTCGGATTCACCAGCAATTCATGCGCTAAATCACGGGCCTCGGACAGTTGTTCCGAGAGGAGAACAAATTCGCTTCTTAATTCCGGCGTCAGCGTGGTGCCATTTAGCTGAGAACGTAATAGCGTAATAACATCGGCACTGTTATTTCTGTTCAGTTTTAGCGCGATGGTATCGCGTTGTTGGCTGGCTTTGATTAACGCTTCGCGAGCAGGAAGGTAATCCTTATAGCTATTACTTAATTGATCGAGTAATTGCTTTGATTCCGAACGCCACGAGAGCTGATGCGCCTGCTCCAGTGACTGGCCGACCTTGGTCATCAGGTCGCCGACTTTATTAATTGCGGTGTAATCGTGAGTATATTGAAACGTGAGGCGGGCGCGTCTGGCCTCATTCAAATTGTTATTAATGTCATTACTGATAATCGATTTATTGACAAATGCATCAATATTACGAAAGCCATTTACGCCTGATAGCATAATGAAAGTGGACATAAGTAAAATCAGTCCAAAACCGATTGCCAGTTTTATGCCGACATTCAGGTTGTTATAACTATTAAGAATTGTAGTCATTCAGCGATTCCTATAGGGCTAAGTGCGTTGACGAGTCAAAGTCAACAGAGGCTAACCATCTGTTAACGTCCGTGTTATTGCAAAAATAAGAGATGGTTTTTTCAGCGCAGAGAAAAACGTGTGAATGTTATCACATTTTTCAGATGTGGGAATGGGCGGTAAAATAATGAAATAACAAACTATTTACGTTCTTTATTCCAGATTATTTCTTGCTTATTTTTTATTCTCCTTTTTAGCCCTGAATTGTTTTCATGTACTAGTGATATAGCGCATTGCTGTCATTTTTTCTCATTACTTATTCAAAAAATTATTTTTAGATTGTCGTAATAAATCATATTTTTTCATTTTATCTCGGATGAGGAAATCATCGACGCATGACGAGTTGATTCGTCGAAAAAGGGGCAAATACGCGGTCTATTCATGTCGTGATGACGCAGACGCCGCGCTGATTCTGCGTTGCCTGATAAGACAACGCAGAAAGCGCGTTGGATTATTCCTTATGCGCTGTGGTTTCCGTGGTGTCGTGGGCCAGCGGTTGTTCATGAATCGCTGATTCAAAACTGCGTAGACGTTTATAGATAGACAGCATCTCGACAATGATGGTCCAGGAGTTAATCAGGTATTGAAAAGAGCTGCGCACCTGATCAAACACATTGGTGATTTGCGTCATCAGGCCAAGCGTCAGGCTGCCTGCCACGATAGAGGGCAGAAGCATGACAATACCGAACACATTGTCGCTTTGCAGATAGAGCACCCGGGCAATATTGAAATAGGTGTAGTGAAAATAGAGGCGAAAATAGTTTTTGCGCACATGGGTAAACAGCGCCGTTAAGGTTGGCGGGGTGGCGCGGCTGCCATCGTCCTCGCCGTACACCAGCTCTTTACGGTAAGCGGCTTCCACCCGCTGATTGTTAAACCCGAGCCCCGGCAGTTTGATACCGATTAACGCCAGAACGCCGGTGCCTAACAGCGACCAAATCAGCGCGGCAATGACCAGCCCGTAAGGTATCTCGCCAAGCAATGGCAAGGATTTGACATGGGATGAGAGGCTGACCAGTACCGGTAAAAAGGCAATCAACGTCATCAGTGATTTCACTAAATCGACGCCAAGGCTCTCGATGGTTGAGGCAAAACGCATGGTGTCCTCCTGAATACGCTGCGCGGCCCCTTCGATATGGCGTAACTGCTGCCAGTGCCCGGTGTAGTAATCGTTCATGGCGGTACGCCAGCGAAACACATAGTGGCTGACGAAAAACATATTCAGCACGCCGATGGTGACAGCGGTCAGCGCGATACCGAGGAAAATCAGCAACTGCTGATAAAACGCCTCAATAGTCACGGCATTCGGGCTACTGAGCGCTTTTTGAATCAAATCGTAAAATGGCACATACCAGTCGTTCACCGCCACGCCGACTTCCACCGAAAAATAGGTGACAAAAATAATCAGCGCCGTACCGAGAATCGACCAGCGTTGCCACGGGTGCGGGCGCAACCAGGCCCAGAGCGCGCTGAACAGGCCGACACAGAGCACGTAATAGCTGTAAAACCATAAAAAAGCCGGAGAGATGAACCGGATTGCCCCCTGCGGCAGCGTCGGCTCGATGTGAAACAGCGACTCGCCGAGCGGTTTGTAGGTGCTATACCAGAAAATGACCGCAATCAGTGACCACAATAAGGCGGAAGAGAAAAACAGTTTCGGCTGGGGAAAAAACGATTTAAACATGGCTGCATTTTTATCCGTAAAAAGAGAATACGCGTGTAATAGCAAATATTTAACGCAGGTGCAGCCCTATATTGAAACGATTTTTAACGGCGGTGACATTTTCTTTACGTAACCTTCTTTACGTAACCACGGTCGTTGATGTCAGCGTCATTGATTAGGATTAAATCCTATTATTTTTCTTCTTTCATTCATTGTATTTCATCTCATCTCATCTCATCTCATCTCATCTCATCTCATCTCATTTCATCTCATCCAGCTCAATGACCTCTTTGGGCGGCAGGCTGCTATCAAGTTGACGTAACACCCGGTAGACCTGCGCCACCGGTTGCAGCGTTTCGCGTGGAATATAGTGGCCTTCAGGCATGCGGTAGAGCGTGCGGGTCAGCCAGATAAAGCGGATAACCGGTATGCCAACCTCATGAGCCCGCGCGATAAGGGCTTTTGCCTGTTCGTCTTCGCCTTTTAGCAGGATGCGCGGCAGCGGCGTTTTGCCGGGGCGGTAGAACAGCGCCACGGCGTAGTGCGTTGGGTTAACCAGCAGTAAATCGGCCTCGTCTACGCGGGCTTTACGCGGGCTGGCCGGTTCATTGAGAATTTCCTGCGCCAGCGCTTTGCGGTGGCCTTTCATGTGCGGGTCGCCTTCCGAGTTCTTGTATTCGTTGCGAATATCTTCATGGCTCATGCGTTGCTGTTTGAGGAAATAGTATTTCTGCAAGCCAAAATCGAGCACCCCCAGCGCCAGCAGCGCGCCAAGCGTGGTGCGAGAGACGCTTTTAAACACCGTTTCCACACCTTGCCAAAACGCATTCAAATCGCCATACGCCAACTCCACCAACCATTCCAACTGTGGCACCACCACCAGCCAGAACACCACGCCGATAGCGGAGGCCTTGAGCAGATTGGTCAACATATCGGTCAGCTTACGCATACTGAACATTTGCTTTATCTGGTTGACCGGGTTTAAACGGTTAAAGTCAAGCTGGAGCGCATCGACGGCGAACAGCGGGCCGTACTGAATCCAGCCGCCGACGATACGCATCAACAGCGCGAGGCTGATGGTCAGCAGACAAAAGGTGGCCAGCAGTGTCAGCGCAGCGCTGAACACCTCATCGGCGGCATGACCGAAGGGGTCGCTGATGCGGCTCAGGGGCAGTTGCATCAACGCCTGCAACTTGCTCATTCCGCTCTCGCTTAATGCGATGATCATCTCCAGCAGGGCGAAACTTATCAGCAGTTTCGGCACGTCCTGACTCTGCCCGACTTCCCCTTTTTTACGCGCATCCTGCAATTTTTTCGGCGTCGGTTTTTCGGTTTTTTCGCTCACGGGCGTACCCTCACGGTTGGCAACTCAGGGGGATGGGGCGGTCTGGAAAAACAGCGCGAACAGTGGTTTTAGGTCGGCCAGCGCCTTTAGGCGACCTTCGCCAAGAAACTGTAATACCGGCATGTAAAGCACAAAGAAGGCCATACCCGCCAGGCACTTAGCGGGTGTGGATAACACATAAACCTGTAATTGCGGGCTGTAGAGACTGAGAATGGCAATACTGAACTCCAGCAGTAACAGCAGCGCCACTAACGGCCCGGCATAGACAATCATGTGGCGAAAGGTGCCTTTGAGCAGGTCAAGGTAAGTATGAAAACCCAGCTCGGATAACGGCGGCAACCAGGTCAGCGCTGGCCAGAGCTGGTAGCTGTCCCACACCAGTTGGGTCATGCCGGAAAAGCCGATGGTCATCACCAGCATCATCATAAACAGCTCTTTTAGCATGTGACCGAGCGGCGTGGCATCGCTGCCGAGCGCCGGATTAAGCTGGCCGCCGGTCAGCGCGCCGCGCTGGTTATCAAACAGTGCGCCGACGGATTCGAACAACCAAAACGGCATCGCCAGCACCACGCCCAGCAGCAGGCCGATCAACGCTTCTTTAAGCAGCAGCGCGGGCAGCATCGGCCAGGTGAGCGGGGTGGTTAACAACTGTTGCTGAATGGCGCTGGCGGGCACCAGCGCCAGCGCCAATACCACCGCATTGCGCAGCATGCCTTTAAGAATGGAGAACGAAAACAGCGGCACCAGAAACAGGCACGGGTACAGCCGCGCCACCCCCAGGGTCATGGCATAAATAAAATCATACAGTTGCTGGATGCTGGCCAGAGAAAGCATGCTGAGTCACGCCCGGGTCTGTTCAATCATATTAAACGCGAGCATGGTCAACTGGATAAGTTCCACGCCAATCCAGCGCCCGGTCATCGCCAGCGCCAGGCCTACCGCCACCAGTTTCACGGCAAAGGGCAGCGTTTGGTCTTGTAACTGCATCACCGCCTGCAACAGCGAGATGAGCACGCCGACAATCACCGCCACCAGCAGCGGCGGGGCGGAGAGCATCACCACCAGTACCATCGCTTGTCGAAATAAACTCAGGGTTTCCATGGCAACCTCACAGATAACTGTAGAACAGCCCATCGAGCAGGCGTGTCCAGCCGTTGACCAGCACGAACAGCAGCATTTTGAGCGGCAGTGATAACGTGGTGGGTGCGACCATTTGCATCCCCAGCGCCAACAGGACGTTTGAGACAATCAGGTCAATAACGATGAACGGGATATAAATCAAAAAGCCGATTTTGAACCCAGCCTGCAATTCGGAAAGCACGTAGGCAGGCAACACCAGCAACACGTTTTGCGTGGTGACTTTCTCCGCCATCGCCGCAGGCCACATACGCAGGCTGTTCTCATGCAAGTGGGTGAGGATGTCCGGGTCGGTATTGCGTGACATAAATTTCTGTAGCGGCTCAATGCCTTTGCTCACGCTGCTTTCCAGCGCATCCAGATTGCTGAAATTCACCGGGTTATCCTGAAAGCGCTGTTTGATGTCGCTAAACACCGGTGCCATGACAAACAGTGTGGCGGCCAGTGCGATGCCATACAGCGCCATATTCGGCGGCACCTGCTGCACCCCGATGGCATTACGGGTGATAATCAGCACCATTGAGATCTTCAAAAAACAGGTGCAGATAATCATCATCAGCGGGATCAGCGACAGCGAGCCCAGAAACAGGGCAAACATCACCGGATCAAAACCTCCGGCGGTCATGATGCAGGGGCCTGATAAGGGGCGCAGACCACCGAGCTGAGACTGCGTGTTATCTGAAGTGCGAGACGGCCTTCCACCTCGACCAGTTCGCCGTGCGCCAGCGGCTGCTCGCCGTGGTATAAGGCGGCTTCGCCGGGCAGCGCCTGTTGCAGTATGAGCACCGAACCGGGGGCCAATTGCTGCAAATCCTGTAGCGTCAGCGTCAGGTAGCCGCAGCGCACCGTTAACGCCAAAGAGAGCGGCGCTAGCGCGGCGACATATCCGCTGTGAGCGGCGTGGCTTGAACCGTCGGGGGCCTCGTCCGCCATCGCGTATGGCGCGCTGGCTGAAGGGAAATCAGTAAAATCGGATGGGTCATCAAATGGGGTTGTCACAGGGCATTCCTCCAGTGCTGTCACGGTAAACCGGTAAGGGGCCAGCCCATCGAGGGTGAGCTGCCCGCTCAGTCGCCAGCCAGCCAGCGTTATGCTGCCGTTGCCGTGTACCGAGAAGTACGCTTTGAGTGGGCAAATCACATCACCCGGTTCCAGGGACTGAAGGTTTTCGTGTGACAACGTCACCTCTGCCAGCGTCAATGGCAAACGTATCGCCAAATGGCCGGGCAGCGGCGCGTAAGTGTGTTGCCAGCCGGGGGCAGCCAGCCACTGTTGTAGCGTATCGGCACTGGCCCACAGGCGGCAGCCGAGATGCTGGCCGCCACACGAGACGGTTAACCACAGCGTCAGTGCGTTCGCCGGTATCCCGCAGTGGTGCCCGCTTGCCGGGCGAATCTCGCCCAGCCAGTCGCGTAATTGTGGGCTGAGATAGTGGTTATACAGCGCCCAATACCCGTGCGCGTCCTGCGTTTCTGCGGCGGATGACGGCACGATGGCCGGGCAAGTGCCCAGCATCGATAACAGCGGCCCGGCCTGCTCCAGAAAGAGTAACCCGGCCTGGCAAGACCAGGCGCTGATCGTCTCTTCTGCGGGCGGGGGCAGCGGGGGCAGCAAGCGTAAGTGCAATTCTCCCGGTTCGTTATCACGCAGAAAAGCAAAGCGCTGAGGCATGGCCAGTTGACGAGACAGGCAAGCCTGACTGCGGCTGACCCGGCGCGGTGTGAAGGGTTTGCTTTCCTGAGCCATCATTCGTCGTCCTCGCGGCTGTCAAATTGCAGCAAAACCGGGGCGCGCAGGGTGCCCGCCAGCGAACGGCGGCAGTCGTCACGCTGGCCTTTCAGCTGTTCATACGCGCGTTTGCCAAAGCGCAGCGATACCTCCCAGCCTTGGGCCGGTCGGGTCAACATGCGGACATCGACATGACCTAACTGCGGCAATTGCAGGCTAAAAGAGAGCGGTTCGCCGGGGCGCAGCATCGGCATTTCTGTCAGTGAGGACGCCAGCGCAGGCCAGCACGCGGGTAGCGCGGGCTCCGCTTGCTCTGCGGCGGACAACGCCTCGTCAGGCAACAGGGGATGCAGCGCCAGCGGCGGGCCGAACGGCAGCCAACTGCTATCGGGAAACGCGGGCATGTCGTCGGTGTCGTCCAGTAGCGTCCAGAACGGCGCGTCACGGTAATCGGCGAATGCGGATGGCTCATCCGGCGTCAGCAGGGACGGGGTTGATAGCGCGGTATCCTGGGCTGCGGGCAGCGGTGGGGTCATATAGCCTCCTGATAAGTCGTGAACAGATATTCCAGTTTCTCAACGGCTTTTTGGCACACGCGCACGGCGTCGCGCGCGTCGCTGGCCTGTTGCCGCCAGTGCAGGCACTGTTGTTGCCAATCGGTACACAGCAGCACTTGCGCCTGTATCTGGCGAATCTGCTGTTGTTCCTGCTCAAGCTGATTTTTGAGCGACTCCAGCGTTTGTGTCTTACCCAGCGCTTCGTGTAAAAAAAACGCCCGCTGCTGTTGCCAGTCGTTTTTCATTTGCGTCAACCGGGCCTGTTGCTGCGCCAGCGCCGCTTCGGTGTGTTGCAGGCGTTGCTCGGTTTCACGCCAATGGCGTTCAGCGCGGCTTAAACGCTGGCGGCGAATCGGCAACAGCGCATTGACAACCAGCTGTAATTCCAGCACGCGGCTGTCGGGCTGTTCGTCTTCCATGTTCACTACCGGTTGGGTGGAATTAGAGGCTGGCATGCTGACTCACCTCGGCCAGTTGTAATTGAATCTGGTCGAACGATTGCGGCTCGCGCATCGCTTGCTGTAAGAAACGGTTGATGTCGTCATTGGCGCGGACGGCGGCATCGGTAAACGCATCGTGCCCCGGCTGGTATTCACCGAGTCGGATTAACATCTCGACCTGTTTATAGGCGGCCATCAGGCGGCGCACGGCGTTGGCATGCTGGGTGTGGCCGCGCTCAACCACGCTGCTCATGGTGCGGCTCAGGCTCATCAACACATCAATGGCCGGGTAGTGGTTACGTTCGGCCAGCCTGCGCGACAATACGATGTGGCCGTCAATCAACGAGCGCACTTCATCGGCCACCGGGTCGTTCATGGAGTCCTGCTCGATGAGAACGGAGTAGAGCGCGGTAATGGCACCCTGACGGGTTTGCCCGGCGCGCTCCACCAGACGAGGCAGCAACGTATAGACAGAGGGCGGCAGGCCGCCCCGTCCCTGCGGTTCGCCCAGCGCCAGGCCGATTTCGCGCTGGGCGCGGGCAAAACGGGTCAAGGAGTCGATAATCAGCAGCACCTGTTTCCCGGCGGCGCGAAACGCTTCGGCAATCGCCGTGGCGGTAAAGGCGGCGCGGGCGCGCTCCATGCTGCTGCGATCTGAGGTTGAACACACCAGAACGGTGCGCTGGCGCAGTTCATCATCGAGCTCGTGGTCGAGAAATTCGCGCAGCTCACGGCCACGTTCGCCAATAAGACCAAACACAATCGCATCGCACGGCGTGTTGCGCGCCAGCTCCGCCAGCAGTGTGGTTTTACCGCAGCCCGCACCGGCAAACACGCCAACCCGCTGGCCGCAGCCCAGCGTCAATAAACCGTCAATCGCCCGCATGCCGGTCGGTAACGGCAGGGTAATACGCGGGCGTTCGGTGGGCGGCGGCGCATCGCCAATGACCGGTATCGGGTTGTCAGCCAGCGTGCCTGGCTCAACAAATGCGCTCTGCCCGCCCGCCTCAAGCGGGCGGCCAAACCCGTCAAGCACGCTGCCAAACAGCGCATCCGACACCTGTACGCAGTGCGGTTGATAAAGCGGGGTGACAAGCGCGCCCTGGGCGATGCCGTCAAGCGCCCCGAGCGCGGATAGAATAGGTGTTGTCTTGGTTAAACCCGACAATTTCCGCCAATACCTGCGCCTCATCATGGCGTGACACCAGACACAGGTCGCCAATGCGGGCATTGGGCAGGCTGGATTCCAGTAAAATCCCGCTGATGCCGACGATGCGCCCCTGTCGCGTTACCGGCGAGTAAGCGGCCAGCCGCCGCCGCTGTTGTGCAAGCCAGTGCGCTAGTTGCGGATAGCGATCGTCTGAAGTGGCTGAGGTCATCATCACCAGTTCACCTTGATTTGCTGTTTGCCGCGAAACTCTATCTGGCTGTCGTTGATGCTCACCAGGCGCAGGTTGTCCACTTCGTCGCCGACGAAAATGCGCCGCCCGTCCGAGGTGACGACGTTAGCGCGCGGCCCGCTGGTGACTTGCACTATCTGAAACGGCAACGATTCATTTTTTACCGTGGTGCGGTTCTCGACTTGTAGCGCGGTGACATAGCGTTGATGAAACTGCACCAGCATGCGCGCCAGCCGGGTGTGTTGCAGCGCGGGCAATTCCCCGCTCAATACCACCCGGTCATGCTCCTGACGCGCGCTGACCAGCGGCTCCAGCTCGCGCTCGGCCAGCATGGTTTGTAGTGTGCTGCTTAATTGCGCCGGGGTGCCGAGCGGCAGGCGATTGTCCTGCGGCGCGGGCGCGGATGGCATCGCTGCCGTTTCCTGCAACATCCAGCTGCCAAAAATAACAAACAGCAACATGCCCAATAGCAGGTAGCAAAATTTGGCCCACAGCGGCAGGCGCGCCTTAGCACGGCACGGCGCGGGGGATGGCGGCGCAACCAGGCTTGGCGTATCAGGTTCGGCCGGGCGTTCAGGCGCGCTCTGCGGCGGTGTCTCCGTCGGGGAGGCGGCGGTGTCTTCATCCTGCCACGGGGTATCGGCACTGACCACGCACAGCCAGATGCCGCCAGCGGCAAACGGCGTGCCGGGCTGAATCAGCAGCGGCTCGGTCAGCGTATGCCCTTCGCTATTACTGATGACACCATCGAGCGGGGACAGTTGCCAGCCCTGCGCGTGTTTTTCCAGCAGGCCGTGCTGGTCGCGGATGCCGGGGTCATACAGCACCATATCCGCCTCGTCAGCGCAGCCGATGCGCCATGCCGTTCCGCTCAGTGGCAGCGCGGCACCACGGTGTAATCCGGTCAGAACACGTAGCTCAAACATGTTGCTTTATCCTGTGTGTTAACGGTGTATCGGGGGCGTGCAACTTTTTGCATCGCCGTTTTCTGTGTGGTCATTTCTGTGTTTGTTGTTTTTTATCTTTTTGTTTTCTATGTTTTTATATTGCTTTCCATGGCGATGCGCTTCGCGTGTCAGGCGTGAAAGGGGTCATGCAGGTCAATGCGACCGGCGACGTTAATCGCCAGATGCGACTCCAGTTCGGTAAAGGACAGCACCGGCACATGGTGGAACTCATCTTGCAGCAGAATGCGCAGCGGGCTGCGCAGGTCTTGCGCCACCAACATCAGCGCGTGCAGCGACGTCATGGGCGGGAACGCGCGTCGAAGCTGTGTGAGCAGGGCGGCGGCATACTCCTGAGAGAGCGCAAAAAAGACGTCGCTCTGTGTCTGGCGCAGCGCATCGCGCAGCAACTCTTCGGTTTCTGGCGTCAGTAGCCAGACGGTGAGGCTGTCGTCCTGCGTGTACTGGTGGCAAATCTGGGCTTTGAGCGCCAGCCTGACGTAGTCAGTCAGGGCATTGATGTCGCGCTCATGCTGGCCGACGTCTATCAATGCCTCCGCGATGGGGCGCACGGAACGTAATGGCACGCGCTCAGACGCGAGACGCTGTAACACGCTGGCAAAACGAGACAGCGGCATAATGCGCTGTAGCTCCTGCGCCAGCTCCGGTTGCTCGCTTTCAAGCCAGGCAAGAATGGATTTGGTTTCCTGTAGGCCGATGAACTGCGCCCCGCTGCGATGAATGGCGTTTTCCATCCGCGCGAGGATGAGCGCATCGGGCTGCCAGGTTGTCAGTTCCGCTTGCTGCAAGAGCGGGTGCTCCGGCGTCAGCCAGAGCAAATGCTGCTCGTCACGGCTCGACAAACCGGGGATCTGGCCGTCGTCGGCGCTGTCCGGCGGCACCTGACTGCGGGCAACGGCCTGCATCGCAATGCCGAAACTGGCGCGCAATTGCGGGATTTCGTAAACGCAAAAGCGGAATTCATCTTCGGGAACCGTCGGGCTGAATTCGATATCAAATGACGGCAGCGTGAAACCGAAGTGATAGACCAGCCGGTTGCGCAGACGGCGGATATCCTGTACCAGCGCGGCGGCGAGCGTGGTGTTCTGCCAGAGGGTATTGAACTGTAACAGGTAGGCGCGGGTGGGGTTGAAGCGGCGCAGATCCTGATAACCGTTTTGTTCGGCGGGTAAACCGTCGCCATCGAGCAGGGCGTCTTGTAATCCCGTTTGTTTGGCGCGCCACAGTTGAAACAGGCCGCTGCCAAGGGACAGCAGGCTGATTATCAAAAACACCAGCGTAGGCATACCGGGCAGCAGCGCGAAGCCGAACATGCCCACCGAGGAGATTATCCAGGCTTTGGGCTGGCTGGTTAATTGCTCGGCAATTTCCCGGCCAATATTGTTATCCATTTTCTGGCCGTCGGCGGAGACACGGGTGATTATCATCCCGGCGGTCAGCGAAATCAGCAGCGCCGGGATCTGGGCAATCAGGCCGTCGCCGATAGTCAGTACCGAGTAAATGTGCATCGCGTCACCGGCAGCCATGCCGTTTTGCAGCACACCGATGGCGAAGCCGCCTATCATGTTGATAAAGACGATCACCAGGCTTGCGATGGCATCGCCTTTGACGAATTTCATCGCGCCGTCCATCGCGCCGAACAACTGACTCTCTTTGGCGAGATTTTCACGCCGCTGACGGGCTTGCTGGGCATCGATCAACCCGGCGCGCAGGTCACTGTCGATAGACATTTGTTTGCCGGGCATGGCATCAAGGGTAAAGCGCGCGGCGACTTCGGCGACGCGCTCGGAGCCTTTGGTGATAACCAGAAAGTTCACCACCGTCAGGATCAGGAAGATGACCAGCCCCACCGCCAGATTGCCGCCCACCACGAAGTTGCCGAAGGCTTCCACCACATGCCCGGCGTCTTGTTGCAGCAAGATTTGCCGGGTGGTGGAGATCGACAAGGCCAGCCGAAACATGGTGGTCAGCAACAGCACTGCCGGAAAGGTCGAGAACGCCAGAGGTTTGGGCAGGTACATCGCCAGCACAATCAACAGTGACGAGAGGCAAATGTTAAAGGCGATCAGCACGTCAATCAGGTCGGTGGGCAGCGGGATTATCATCATGAACACGATCGCCATAACGATCACCGCGCCCACCACCTCTGAGCGTTGCATCGCGCTCATGGCAAAACGGTTCAGCCAGACTATCAGCACGGCCATAGGTCATCCTCCGTACTGCGAGCGCGCCGTTACCGGCGACGAGGCATCTTGCTGCTTTTCATAACGCGCGAGATCGCCAATCAACCCGCGAATCAGCTGTAACGCGGTCAGGCGGTTTTTGGCATCACGCCATAATGGATGCGGTAAATCGTTGACCAGGGGCAGCAAGCCGTTAAAAAACCACTGCTGGCGCTGCACATCCTGCCCGGCCACTTCACGCCCCAGATTGTGCAGGTCACGGGCATAAGCGCCATTGGCGCTCAGGCCAATCAAGCGGCGGGTCAGCTCCACGGCGCTGAGTGTACACTCAGGCATTTTTGTCGCGAGCCGTGAAAGCAAGGTCTGGCTGGCCGAGAGCGTATGGCTCAGTTGACGAGAGTCATTCAGGCCAGTGAGCATTTTCGTCAGCGCGCTTTTGGCAATCGACGGTGCCAGCGAGGCGATATCGGCGGCCAGCGCCCGCTGTAAGGTACGCAGGCCGGCGGCAAAATGCGGTGCGTCAAAGCGTTCTAGCAGCGCATCGAGCAGCGCGCTGGGGGATTGCTGATGAACAATACGTTGATAGTAGAGCTCACGCAGCGCCTGCTTCTGGTTCGGGTCGGTGCTAAACAGCGAAATGGCTTCGGCGGTGTTCAGGCCCGCGCGCACATCGGGGCCTTTTTCCTGATGTAATTGGTTCAGGCTCTGCGTCGCGGCGTGGGTCAGTTGGGTGTCTTGTTGCTGCTGCGCCTGATGAATCACATGGCGCAACACAATATCGCTGCGTGCGGCATCACCGCCCGCCGCCTGGAGAATCGCCTCCAGCGATGGCGGTGTGGCTTGCCCCAGCATCGCCTGCATGTGGCGGATTTGCTGGTCGAGCGTCGGGTGTTTGGGGTTCTCCAGTAACTGAAACAGTTCAGTGAGTTTTTCAATGCGCTCAATGTTGGCCAACATCCGGCTCTGCGGTTGGTTGATTTGACGCCGGTTGATCGCCTTGCTTTTGCGCTCGATCTGTTCACCGAAACTGGCGGTGACTTCCTCCATGGCATCATTCAGCGCCTTGTCGTGAGAAGAGGAGGGCGCGCTGGTGCTGACCGTCGATGAGGTCGGTTCTTGTTCGTCAATGTCGTTGGCAGTTGTACTGCTGCCGGTATTGAGTAAGGGAGAGACGGTATTGAGAGAGATCATGATCCTGTCCTGCCTGATGCAGCCTCTGCTTTAACGGTGTGCTGTTATGTGGCAAGACCATGAAGCGGGTTCCCATCAAAGAAGACCTCTCGAAAACAAACGATAACCTTCAATAATTTATAACCTTTAACAACTATGATTGCTGAAAATGATTAGCAGGATCTCAATTGCAAAAGATTGCAATCCGGGCCGTTTTTTTACGGCAAAAAGTGGCGTAATATGCGCGCCCCTTAAAAAATAAAACCTATAAAAACATGTAGTTATTTTGTTTTCAGCGGCTGGCACAGCCTTTGCTCTCCTTGATGCGCCAATTGGGGCACCACGATGGAGAGTGAATGAAATGGACACTGTTGCGCTGAAACAAATGGATTCGTATCAGATTCATACCCCTGTCAATACCGTGGACTGGGAGCAGGTTTTCCGCCTGCATGGCAAGCGGCTGCAAAATTTCATCCGTAAACGGGTATCGAACCGTGAGGATGTGGAAGATTTACAGCAGATGACCTATCTGGAAGTGCTGAAAAACCGTGAAAAATTTGCCGGAGCGTCACGCCCGGAAACCTGGGTGTTTGGTATTGCCCTGAATCTGGTGCGCAACCATTTCAAGCAGTCCCGTCATCGCTTTCATGACATCAGCGATGAGGCGCCGGAAGTGGCTGAGGTGTTGTCTACCGATATCGACCCAAGCCGGATAACCGAGTGCGATCACTCGCTCAAGCGCGCCCTGCATGCCAGTAAGCACTTGCCGGAGGAGACGCGAAAAATGTTGATGATGTTGCTGGATGCCGACGTCAGCTATCAGGAGATTGCCGAGCAGCTCAACATCCCTATCGGCACGGTTCGTTCGCGCCTTTCCCGGGCGCGAGGGTATTTGCGTCAGGCCGTCGATGCGTAAGTCTGTCGATAAGTCAGTCTGTCGATGAATAAGCCTGTCGATGCGTAAGTCGTATGTCTGCGTATTGCGTGTCGATACGCAGGCCCGCTTATATTGCCATGCCCAGGAAGGGTGCCTTCGCCGTAGGATGCGCAGGCGCAGCAACCTGTCAGTCAGTTTTTGGCGGCATGCCGCCTTACAGGGTCGCAGGTCATCTGCCTGCGAAGGCGACATCTGCGACTGTTCCTTTCTGCTGCCGACATCCCATGCTCATGCTGTCGGCAGGCTTTAGCACGAGCAAGGAGATGGCAATGTTATATACCGCACCACAACCCCAGCCTGCCGATGATGTCCCGCCGCTGGGCCTGGTGGATTTTGCTTTTAGTCGTATTAAAGATGCCATTTATATTGTTAATGATACTGAACAGTTTTGCTATGCCAATGATGAGGCGTGCCGGGTGTTGGGGTACCGCCGCTGTGAGTTTCGCCGAATGCGTATGCGGGACATCGACCCCGGTTGGGAAAAGGATGAAACCCATCGCCACTGGCGTGATCAACGCGCCTGGACGCGTGGACTTACCTTTGAAACCCGCCATCAAACCCGTCTGGGGGTGATTTTTCCGGTTGAAGTCAGCGTGAATCATTTCAGACACAAAGGACGAAAATACAGTATGTGCGTCGTCAGAGATATTCGTGAGCGTAAGCGTATTGAACAGTTAGCCTATGCGCGCGAGCAGGAGTTTCGCGCGTTGGTCGAAAATACCCCAGACTTGATCGTGCGCTTTGACCCACAGCTCAATTGCCAATACGCCAACCCGGCGACGTTAGCCCATCTGCATTTTACCGCCGAGCAACTGCGCGGGCGACGGTTGACCGATTTGCTGCCCCAGGCACGCTGTGCCCAACGCATCCTGCAATTGGTTCAACAGGTCGTGGCTACGCACAGCAGTATTGAAGGCGAGCTGGAAGAGGACATCGGCATGACGGAGGAGCGCCATCGGGTTATCCACCATATTCGCTGTGTGCCGGAGTTCGATCAAAATGGCCGGTTGACCTCGATTCTCACCGTCGGGCGCGACATTACCGCGATGCGCTACGCGGAAAAAAAGCTCGAGCATTCACATATGCAATTGCGGCTGTTGGCGCGCCAGCGCGAGATTTCGCGTGAAGAGGAGCGCAAACACATTGCCCGCGAAATTCACGATGAGCTGGGCCAGCACCTGACGTCTATGCGCATGAGCCTGTCGCTGATGCGCATGCAGTTTGGCCGCGACAACCCTCATATGATGACGCAATTACAGAATTTAATGTCGTTATCCGATAAAACCATCCAGGTGGTGAGAAACGTCGCGACGCGCTTGCGCCCTAATGTGCTGGATATGGGGCTGACCCCGGCGCTGGAGTGGCTGCGTGATGAATTTATTCGTCAGTATCACTGCGCATGCCTGTTATTGGCGCCTGAGCCGGAAGTGGTGCTCAATGACGAATGTGCGACCGCCGCCTTTCGGGTGGTGCAAGAATCGTTGACCAATATTGCGCGCTATGCCGATGCCACCAGAGTCGTCATCACGCTGGAGAATCACGCGGGTTTGATCGTGCTGAGTGTGCGCGATAACGGCAAAGGATTTGATGCCAGAACCCCTAAACCGCATGCCTTTGGCCTGATGAGCATGAAAGAGCGCGGACGGATGCTGGGCGGCGAAGTGGTGATTGAAAGTCAGCCCGGCGCCGGGACGTTGGTCAGGCTGACATTTCCAAAAGAGAGTGCGTAGGATGGGTTTTCGCTAAAGAGGACAATAAAGCTGATGGACAGACGTATAAAGCTGATGATCGCCGATGATCACGTGATCATGCGTGAAGGATTAAAACAGATCTTTGCGCTGGATGAGGCGCTGGAGGTTGTCGCGGAGGCCGGTACGGGGTCGCAGGTATTAACGCAACTGCGCGAGGTTCACATCGATTTACTGTTGCTGGATATGAGCATGCCGGGTATTTGCGGCGAGGAGCTGATTATCCGCATTGTCGCGCAGTACCCACGCCTGCCGATTCTGGTGCTGAGTATGTACAGTGAACCGCAAATTGCGCGCCGGGTGCTAAAAAGCGGCGCGCTTGGCTATATCACCAAGGATAAAGACCCGGAGGCGCTGCTGTCGGCAATCCGTCGGGTGGCCCAGGGCGCTCGCTATATTGACCACAGCATTGCCGAACAGATTGTCTTTGCCGATTGCCAGTATCGCGGCGAGGGGCGGCATGAACTGCTCACCGCCCGAGAGCACCAGATAATGGTGATGCTGGCGCAAGGGCAGGGCGTCAATGCCATTGCGCAGGCGCTGGCTATCAGCAATAAAACGGTCAGTACCCACAAATCCCGGCTGATGGAGAAAATGCAGTTCACGACCAATGCCGATATTGTGAAGTACGCCCTGAGTCAGCGTTTAATCGCCTGATAATAAGATTGATCAATCGATAAAATAGGTCGCATCATTGTTCGGCGGTATGGCCAGATGATGCACCTGTTTGCCCGCAGTGCAGCGGCGTTGCGCGGGGATTGCCCCCCTTGCGTGTCAGATTATTCCTACTTTTTGCGCCCGAATTCCTACCTTAACTTCAGCCCCCGGCTGATGGTTTGTTGATGCATTGCCGGTAATGCTTACAACGACCATCAATACGTTGTTAACGGCGTGATTAAAAAACGTATTTTTCACGATTTATATCGTCAGGGAATCGTCAGGATGACGAGATGGTCGCCGGATAAAGCCTATCACCGGTGGTGTAACCGGCTTTTCAGGCAGGGTGATAATGGAATAGCTCAAACATACAGGAGTTGTCATGATAATCAGGAATAGCAAACCCGCAGTGCCTTCATCCCCGCAACCGCCGAATCACCAGACGGTGGCGGCCGGGATAACCTCATCCACGTCACCCGGCTCTTATTCACCGGGGGCTTACGCCTACGGTGTCTCAGGCGCGGAAGACATTCACAGTTCGCTGACGGCACTGATTCACACTATCGCACCACTGAATGTCGATATCGTGCTGGAAGGGGAAACCGGCACCGGCAAAGATACGCTGGCGCGGCGCATTCATCAGTTATCCGGTTGTAGCGGGCCCCTGGTGGCGGTGAACTGTGCGGCTGTGCCGGAAACGCTGGCGGAGAGCGAATTATTTGGCGTGGTGTCCGGTGCCTATACCGGTGCCCACCGTTCCCGCGCCGGGTATCTGGAAACGGCCGATAAAGGCATTCTGTTTCTGGATGAAATCGACAGCATGCCCTTGACGTTACAGGCAAAAATGTTGCGAGTGCTGGAAAGTCGCGGCATTGAGCGACTGGGCAGTACGCAGTTCAAACCGGTGGACATGCGCGTCATCGTCGCCACACAAACCCCGCTGCATCAGCTGGTTGATGCCGGACGCTTTCGGCGTGACCTCTATTTTCGGCTAGACACGGTAAAAATTCAGTTGCCGACGCTGCGGGCGCGCACCGAGGTTATTCTGCCGCAGTTTCAGCGTTTTATGCATGATGCCGCCGCTCGTCTTAAACGCCCGATACCGGGTATTCCGGCGCGTATACAAGAGCAACTCTTGATGCACGGCTGGCCGGGCAACCTGCGCGAGTTAAAAGCGGCGGCCGAACGCTGGGTGCTGGGGTTATCACCGGTGCCGATGGGCAGCACACCGCACGCGGCCCCAGAGAGTGAGTCGTGTACCTCGTTAAAAGGGCGCTTGCAGCGCATAGAGCGCTTTCTCATTCAGGAGGCTTTACAGCGTAACGATCACTGTATTGATACCGTCGTGAACGAATTGGGTATCCCCAAACGCACGCTGTATCACCGTATCAAGCTGCTCAATGTGGCGGCTCGGGGCGTGTAATCTTCAGGGCATTACCCTGTTATCACCACCAGGGGAAAAAAAGTGAATCTCTGTCGGAACCACCTCAGGCTATCTCCTACTTAACTTATGAACACGATGACTGTGTTAGTCGCAAGGTTCAGTAGCGAAATTCACTTTATCAAGTCAATCAAGTCATTCAATTAATTATTAACTGGAGATATCTATCATGATGGGACTTTCTAACGCAGCAGCAATGGCTTCAATGCAGACGCTGGACAAAACCATGGCGCAGACTACCGCAATGACCACTGCCGCCCAGTCACAGAAAATGAAAACCGACGCCATCAGTTCAATCACTGACGGCCAGATGGACTCCGCCACTAAAGCCATGAACTCCGGGCAGAAAGCGGCAAAAGCCATCCAGTTCTAATTGCCCACCAAATGTCGATTGCCGGGGGGACGCTCCCCCGGTTTTTTTTATCCTGTCAACATCCATCGAGAGGAACGGACTCATGATGAAAATCAACCGCGTCAGCGAACTTCAGGGAACGATTGGTGATGGTGAAGCGCGCAGTACCACTGTGCCTGCGCAATCGGTGCCTGCACAATCGTTGCCAGCACAATCGGATGTCGCCTGGTTCAGCGCTGCCCTTGACCCTACTGTTGCGGCCCAGTCTGCGCCAGTGGCCGACAACAAAGCCTTGTTGGGCGCGCTGGCGGAAAAATCTGACAATCTGGAAAACATGTTACAGAAGGCAGAGCGTAAGGTTGGCAAAAGCATTAATAGCAATAACCCCAAAGATGTGATGGATGCGACCCGCACCTTATCGTCGTTCTATCTGGAGAGCCTGCTGAATGCCAAGGTGGTGGCCAAGAGTGTCCAGAGCCTGGAAAAGCTCACCAACCTGCAATAGTCATTGACCAGTAATAGTCATTGACCTGCAATAGTCATTAACCAGCAATAACCATCAACCTCAATGGTCATCGCACGGTAATTATCAACACCGGATAATTATCAACACATTGTCATTATCAACACACAACCCATGGCGGCATGATGAATAAATTCGTTCTGCACCGACTCCTCTTGTTATGGCTGGTTTTTTTGCTGGCGGCCTGCGGCGATCGCGTTGAATTGCACCGTGGTTTGACGGAAAACGATGCCAACGAAGTGATTGCCGCCCTTGGCGGTTATCGCATTGCGGCGGAAAAACGCACGGACAAAAACGGTGTAACGATTCTGATTGACGTAAAAGACATTGAACGGGCCGTCAATATTCTTAATGCCGCCGGATTACCCCGTCAGGCCCGAACCAATCTGGGGCAGGTCTTCCAGAAAACCGGGGTTATCTCGACACCGCTGGAAGAACGCGCCCGTTATATTTATGCCTTGTCTCAGGAAGTCGAAGCCACCCTGACGCAAATTGATGGCGTGCTGGTGGCGCGTGTACATGTGGTGTTGCCTGAGCGAATCGCACCCGGGGAGCCGATTCAACCGGCTTCGGCGGCGGTGTTCATTAAGTACCGCCCGGAGCTTGAGCCCGACAGCATTGAACCGCGTATCCGACGTATGGTGGCCAGCAGTATTCCGGGGCTTGCCGGAAAAAATGAGAAAGATTTGGCTATCGTGTTCGTTCCGGCGGAACCGTATAAAGACCATATTCCCAAAGTGTCGCTGGGGCCATTTCAGCTCACACCGCAGGCGATGGGCCAATTGCAGTGGCTGGCGGCATTGCTGGCGCTGACGCTTGCCGGGGTGCTGGGGTGGCGTTTTGGGAAACCGTGGTGGGTGCAGTTTCAGGCGCGGAAAAAAACCGTGCAACCGGATGCCGGAGCCTGATGAATGCACAACGACAGCGAAGTCAATCACACACGGGATAACGGCAGTGCGTTGGATGATGCCGAGGCAAACGCGCGGCTCGTCTGGAGTCGCTGGTGGTGTTATGGCTGTTTGCAGCAGGCTGACAAAAGCTGGTGTGACGGGCGCATAGCAGAGCGTGACATGGCGCTGGCGGCGTTACAGCATGCGGCGCTGTGTCGTCGCCTCAACCTGCCAGCCACGTTGCCACCGGCACCGCAACCGGCCCTGTTGCAACTGGCGCAGTTGAATGCACGGCAGCGTGAGCGCGTTCTGATATTGATAGCCAGCGTTTGCCGCGAGAGCGTTTATCCGCTGCCAGAGGCGCTCACGTTGTGGTGTCGGCGGTTAGCCAAAGCGCTGCGCCCCGGGATGTGGCTGCCTGCCGCGCTGAATGTCACCCCCTTGCCACGGCAGGCTGCGCTGGCAATCCTGTCTTGCCGTTTCCCGGAGATCTGTGGGTCGCGCCTGCAATTGCTCTATCCATGTGAAATGGGATATCCACGCGAAGCGCAACAGCCTGACATGGCTTCATGGCGTGATAGCGTGCCGCTGGGCCGGGTCTCGGCGCTCTGCGATGCCATTATCTGGAAGGCGGCGGACGAAGCGGCGTTTGCCGGTAAGACACCGCACCTTGATACTCAACATCTTGATAGACAAGACCTTGATACTCAACATCTTGATAGACAAGACCTTGATACACAACACCGTGATACTCAACACCTTGATAGACAAGGTGAAGCATAGCGGGGCACCGCTGCGGTGAGACACAACCCGGTTTGGCATACAGTACGACAGTGTTCTGTTCTGTATCGAATAGTTTAGTTGGTAAATTATTTTCGAAAAACTTATTATGCGGCTTGAACTCAGTACGTCGAATTCAGTACGTCGAGATGAGTACGTTGAACGGAGTGCGCAGCCACGGCATGGCGGGGTGGTGCCTGTGTCGCGCGCTCTGATGTCATCAACATCAGGGAGTGGAGTTATGTTGACGAAGAGGCGGTTAACGTTAGTTGCAGGTACGGATATCGATGACTCGCCGGTGATTTCCGCCGGGCAGTTACAGCAGCATCAGCAGGGACTGGCGGTAATCGACGTGGCCCATCAGCAAGCCAATGCCTTGCTTGAGCAGGCCCGGCAGCAGGCGCAGGAGGCGATTGCGCATGCGACCAGTCAGGCAGAACAGCAGTTCTGGCATCAGGCAAATGATATCTTGCAGGGCTGGCAGCAAGAGCGCGAGCAAATGGAGACGTGGATGGTGTCGCAGTGCGGTCAACTGCTCAATGAGGCGATGCTGCAACTGCTAACCACGCTACCGGACGCCGAGCGTTACCCGGCGCTGTTGCGACAATTATTACGGACTCAGGGCGGTGGTGGACATGGGCGGCTCTATTGCCACCCGGAGAAACAATCGGACGTATCGGCCTGGCTTTCTGAGCACAACCACCTGGGGTGGGTGCTCAGTGGCGATGAGTCATTAGCGCACGATACGCTGAAACTGATGACGCCGCAGGGGGTGATGACCCTAAGCTGGCAGCAAGCCGTGGCCAGTTTACTGCCGCTTCCCCAGCCTGAAAATGCCGAACCCTGATGGCAATCAGGTGTATCCGCCGCCAGACAACATCCATGACGTTAATTTCGCAGGCTAATTCGGTAAGGTTATTGCACAGCGCCACAGCAATTGCTGACGGGGGGTTGGATAACCCGACGGCGCTGACGCGTTATCGCAATGATTGCGGCTTGACGGCGTAATACATCGGCAACGGACGGCTTTTGACACACCGGTATCGGCATATCATGCTGTTATCATCATGGTTTTTACCGTCATGGTTTTTACCACTATGGTTTGTACCACCATGGCTTGATGGGCTATACCGTTCACGCATTGCCGCCTGAAATGGCGTAATTTCTTCCAGGCCAGCCCGCCGACGCGTTCGCTACCTTATACCGGTTCATTGCCCTGACGAACACCTTTCGTATTGTCACTGTATTGTTACTATAACGAGGTTAATCATGGAAAAAGTGCTTATCTGGTTCTGCGGAACTGGCACCACCCAACAGGACTTTCTGGCCAATGTTGACATCAGCGGGTTTAGTGCCGTTGTGGCGATTGACGGCATCGGCACGGCAGCGATGCTGACCAAAACCCAGGCGCTGGCAAAGCGCGAGACCTGGACCGGCAGCTTTGCCGATCTCAGCGAAAAACTGGGTGTGCTCTACGATCAGGTCAACGGCTATGATGATCGTGCCGATGTGGTGACGCTCAACAGCCTGTTCCCGCTGGTCGATTACCTGCAAACGCTCAAGGAGTACCAACTGGTGGTGGGTGGCCATAGCCGGGGTGCAGCCGTCGGCTTGACCGAGTTTCTGGCTGAACTCTATCAGCTGGCGACGTTGAACCAGGCGCCGGGCGTCTGGGCCAAGGCGAAAACCCTGCGTCTGGTGGTGGTAGACCCGGTGCAAGGGCAGCAGGATTCTGATAAAGACACCAATGCCTTTAACGCTATCCTGAAAAACAAAACGCTGGCGCAGATTTTGGCCGAGCTGGAAAGCAAGTGGTTCGGTGGGCGTGAAGTGTTTGAGACTTTCGTCTACAGCGCCCGCTATGATGCGCGCTCAAGCTTTGCGTTTGACTACCGCTGGTATCACTTCATCACTGAACAGATGGGCAAAGTCGCAGGGCCAGCCAAACGCGCCAAACTGGTGATGGCAGGGTTCCGTCACTCAGCGCCGGTCAGCAAAGAGGATGAAATCTCGGCGTTGTATCAGGGAAAAGGGGTCGCGCCGATTGCGTTCTTGCAGCAACTGGTGTCGTTTGACCCTAACTGGGAGGCATCTGCCCGGCAGTTGAGTCAACTGGAAAACAGTTATCTTGATTTACTTGCCGCAGGCAACAAAAGTGACCTTATCAACCAGCTTGATAAACAAACCAGTCTGTTGTCCTACGGCATCACGGGTTTGATTGGCGGCAAATCGCTGCAAAAAACGCTGGCCTCGGATAATCCGCAGAAACCAGAATACCGCCGTTTCTACCGCTACCAATATGGCCGCACGCCGTTTTAATCGCGTGATATAACCCCACAGGCTGCGCGCGTCTGCCGCAGCCTGTTTATGATGACCGCTATGCGTTTTTTCCCCGTCTTCTCGCTATTTCCTGTTGCTGCTATTCCCGCTGCGGCTCGTTTCCCGTTATGGGTTCGTCTCCCGTCATGATGCTGACGGTGTGAGGCGCTTTTTTTGCCTTTAAGGGAACTGCCGTATCCCGCCTGCCACATAACAACAGGTCATTTGGCCGGTTAACGTCACGGGAGTTCGCGATTATGTCTTCACCTTCACCGATTCAACGTCGGCTGGACAGCGCGTTTGTTGATGCGCAGTCCCGGCTTGACGACATTGCCCTGAGCGTGTCGCAAGGGGATGTCAGCCTGTCAGATAGCTATGCCTTCTATGAAGCCAGCATGGATTACTCGAACGCTAACTGGGCGGCAGGCCAGATGCTGAGTGTCAAACACGGGCTGGCGAAGGCCATCATCAATGACTTCAACTGAGTTGGTCACGCTGATTGAGCGTTGGCTGAACAGTGCAACGGGCCAGATGCGGCTTGAGATTGATGGCGGCGAGGTGCTGTTGGCCCGTCGTCATAACGGCATCGGCGCGGCCGCGATGATTGCTCTGCCGTACCGCGTCGATGAGCGCACGCTACAAACGGCGTTGCGTTACTCCTGCGCGGCAGTGTTGCGTCTTGGCACAGAGGCGGCCTCGCTCAGTTTGTCGGTTGACGGGAAATTATGGTTATTGACGCGGCATGAACCGGACGATGCGGTACTGCTGTGCCGAACATTGGAAGCGCTGGTTAATCAGCGGGATGCGTGGCAAGGATTGCTGGCGCCGGTGACGCGGTCAGCATCGTTGTCGCCGCTGAATCTGAAAACACTGGCTTTTTTGCAAGGAGATCAGCATGCGTAATGCGCTGTATGCATTTTTATTGACTCTTTACCGCTTGTTCTGCTGGTGCGTGCTGTTGCTGGGCATGATACCGATGGCGCATGCGCTAACGCCACCGGACTGGAGTAAAGGCGCTTACGCCTATTCCGCTGAACAAACGCCGCTGTCGGTGATTTTGCAGGATTTCGCCAACAGTCATGGCGTGGATCTGGTGCTTGGCAACATCGATGATGTCAATATCGACGCCAAAATTCGTGCGGATAACGCGGTGGCGTTTCTTGACCGTCTGGCGCTGGAACACCGCTTTCAGTGGTTTGTGTATAACAACGTGCTGTATGTCAGCCCGCAGGACGCACAAACCTCCGTGCGTATTGAAGTCTCGCAAGATGCCGCCCCGGACATGAAACAGGCGCTGACCGGCATTGGGCTGCTGGATTCACGCTTCGGCTGGGGCGAGCTGCCCGAAGAGGGGGTGGTGTTAGTCACCGGCCCGGCGGAATACGTCAACCTGATCCGCAATTTTAGTCAACAGCGAGAAACCAAAGACGACCGCCGCAAAGTGATGATCTTCCCGCTGCGTTATGCCTCCGTTTCCGATCGCACCATCCAATATCGCGATCAGCGGCTGGTTATCCCCGGCGTAGCGACCATCTTAAATGAGTTGATGGATGGAAACCGCAGCAACCCCGTTGGCGCAAGCAGCGGCGGCAGTGGCGATAACAGCATGGCGGCGGCAGGCAGCACCGGTACGGAGGCGAATCAGGCCATCGAAATGAATGCGCGCGGCATGTTAGCCAGACTGGCTACCCGTAACAGTGGCGGGGGCGCGAGCGCCGGGCGCAGCAAGAAAGATCAGCTCAACGGTAAAGTGTCGGCGGATGTGCGCAACAATGCCCTGCTGGTACGTGATGATGAAAAACGCCGCGATGAATACCAGCAATTGATCGACAAAATCGATGTGCCGCAAAACCTGGTGAATATCGATGCCATTATTCTGGATGTGGATCGCACCGCGCTCTCAAGACTGGAGGCGAACTGGCAAGGGAAACTGGGCGCTGTGACCGGCGGTGCCAATATGATGTCTGGCTCCAGTACGTTATTTGTCAGCGATTTCAAACGCTTTTTTGCAGATATCCAGGCGCTGGAAGGGGAAGGCACGGCATCGATTGTCGCCAATCCGTCAGTCCTGACGCTGGAGAACCAACCTGCCGTGATTGATTTCAGCCGCACGGCATTTATTACCGCCACAGGCGAGCGCGTTGCCAATGTGCAGCCCGTTACCGCTGGCACCAGCCTTCAGGTGACGCCACGCGTGGTCGGGCGTGGCAGCCTGAGCAGTATCCAACTGGTCATCGATATAGAAGACGGCCAGGTCGAAACCAACACTGAAGGCACGGCGTCCGGCGTGAAGCGCGGCACCGTCAGCACGCAGGCATTGATTGGCGAAAACCGCGCGCTGGTGCTGGGTGGCTTTCACGTTGAAGAGAGCGGCGATCGCGATAAACGTGTCCCGCTGCTGGGCGACATCCCGTGGATCGGTAAACTGTTTACCTCACGCCAGCATGAAGTTTCCCGACGCGAGCGGCTCTTTATCCTCACGCCGCACCTGATTGGCGATCAGAACGATCCGACGCGCTTTGTCTCAGCCGATAACCGCCGCCAACTCAATGATGCCATGGGGCGCGTTGCCGAGCGTAACAGTAAAACCAACCTGTTTGGCATGGTCGAAAGCGCGCTGCGCGATCTGGCCAGCGGCCAAACGCCAGCCGGATTTACCATCGATAGCAGCGGTGCGCGCTTATCCGAAATCTGCCGCACTGCCCCGTCGCTGAGTTATCAACCGGGCCGCCATCAGTGGTACAGCAATCTCTCTATCAGCCTGGCCGTTGGCGTAGTGAAAAATACCGGGCATCAACCGCAACGCTTTGATGAGGCCAGTTGCGCCAGTAACCGCACGCTGGCGGTCGCCGCCTGGCCGAAAACCACGCTGGCGCCCGGTGAATCCACCGAAGTGTATCTGGCGCTCTTACCGGCGAAAAACGCGCCGCCTGTGCGCGCTTCGCTACTGAATCCGTAATGCTCGATAAACCCGGCGAACCTTCATGGCGCATCAACGTATGCGCCGGTATCCGGGTGTGACTTTCAGCTTATTCTGGGAGAAAAACCTATGCGGTATCCATGCCTGGCGCTGCTATGCGCCACCTTGCTCCTCAGCGCCTGTAGCACGCGCGCGCCCTCATCGTCGGTTTGCAGTAGCGCCAGTTGTCGCCCTGAACCACAACCACGGCAACTGGTGATTTGGTGGCAAGCCGACCTGCGCCCCGGCATAGCTGATTTTACACAAGTGGCCGTGCCATGAATGACGCCATCCCGTCATATGGCAGCGCTGCCAGTTGGCTGGCGGCTGTTACCCGGCATCAGCCTGGGCGTTGGTTTGCCCAACCGGGAATCGAGCTGATACACCAGCATAGCGGCACCGGGTGGGTGGTGATGGCGGAGATTCAACCCTCGCGGCAGACACCCGGCCTGTTACGCGCCGTATTGAGCCGCCGCCATCAGTACGCCGAACAGTATGAGGGCAGCCATCTCTGCCTGAATGGTCATAACGTATTGATTATCTGGTGGCCGTTGCCTGATGAACCCGAGGCATCCCCACGGATTATCGAGTCGTTGTCGGCGCTTGCCGGGGTCTCGCTGACGGCGGCGGATGCGCCCGCACCCCAAACCACCGTGGCCGATGCCAGACACTGTTGATGCGACAGCTGATAGCACACGGCCAAACCGCTGACGGGTAACGGTGCGATTTACGCTAATAAACGCAATTTACGGTAATAAACACGATTTACGTTAATAAACACAATATCTGGAACCGTTTTGCCGCTGTTATCACTCATTTATCAAGTATCCAGCTGGATGCCTGCATCAGACATGGCGCAGGCATCCGTTGCAGATATTTACGCCAATACCTGACACAAAAAGGAAATAACATCATGCAAATTACTATCAAAGCGCACATCGGCGCCGATCTGGGCGTTGCGGGATTGGGGCTGGGCAATCAGGGGCTGAAAGGGCTGGGTAGTGCCGCTTCTTCTCTGGGCTCAAGTCTGGATAAGCTCAGTGGTACGCTCGATAAACTGACGTCTACACTGACATCGCTGATGTTTGGCGGTGGCATGGGGGGGGCGCAGTCTGGGAAAAATGCGCTGGCTTCATCATTGAGTCCACTGGGCAATGCCGCAGGCGGCAGTAACCTGTTATCAGCGCCGAAATCCGGTACGGATGCGCTGTCAACCCTGTTTGATAAAGCGCTTGATGACCTGCTCGGCCACGACACCGTGACAAAATTAACGAATCAATCCAACCAGTTGGCAAACAGCCTGCTGAATGCCAGCCAGATGACCCAGGGCAACATGAATGCGTTTGGCGGCGGCCTGAATAATGCGCTGTCGTCGATTTTGGGCAACGGCCTGAGCCAGGCCATGGGCGGATTTTCTCCGTTGTCGCTGGGGGCGGGTGGCCTTCAGGGGCTGAATGGCGCAGGCGCATTTAACCAACTGGGTAACGCTATTGGCATGGGCGTGGGGCAGAACTCGGCGCTGCATGCATTAAGCAACGTCAGCACCCATGTTGATGGCAATAACCGCCACTTTGTGGACAAAGAAGACCGTGCGCTGGCAAAAGAAGTCGGCCAGCTTATGGATCAATACCCCGAAGTATTTGGCAAACCGCAATACCAAAAAGATGGCTGGAGCTCACCGAAAACGGATGATAAATCCTGGGCGAATGCGTTAAGTAAGCCTGATGATGACGGCATGACCGGTGCCAGCATGGATAAATTCCGCCAGGCATTGGGAATGGTGAAAAGCGCCGTCGCCGGTGATACCGGCAACAGCAACCTGAACCTGCGCGGCGCGGGCGGCGCATCCCTGGGAATCGACGCTGCGGTGGCTGGTGATAAAATCGCCAGTCTGGCATTGGGGAAACTGGCTTCCTGATTCGCATCATCATCTGAATCAACCAAGAGACGGCAACCCCCGTCTCTTTTTTTGCCTGTTATTTACCTTTTTGCCCGTTATTTACCCGGTGATGTGCTGATAGCGGCGTGACGCCCGCGCGTTAGGCCTGTTGTTAGGGCGGCTGTTAGGCTTATTGTTAGGCCGGTTTACATCCCGACATAACAAAAAATTATTAGGGGTGTTTTTGTAAATATTTGTATTGTTTTTGAAAATATACCGCATTACTATCCTGCCACTTTTTTCCGCAGGGCCGGTTTATCAGGGACACAACAATGGCAGTCAGCATCAGGATGATGGTCAGGGCGACAGCCCTGCTGTGGGGCATGGCCCTCTATTTCGGCCCGGTCGCGTTCGGTCCGGTCGCGCAGGCCGCCCCACTGACGCCGGCCGAGCGTCACGAGAGTGAGCAGCAGCAGTCGGCGCTTATCGAGCAGGCGCGCGGCCAGCGCGCGGCGCTGCAACGGCTCACGGCGGTCTCAGCCGCGCCGCTGCCTGCCCCGGACGCGGCGGACGCCGGCCCCTGTTTTCCCCTTCATCGCATTCATTTTCATCACAGCACCCTGCTGGACGCTGGCGACCGGGTGCGGCTCGGTGCGCCCTATGTCGGGCAGTGCGTCCGGCTGGCGCAGATAAACCAGCTGGTGCATGACGTCAGCAACTGGTACATCGAGCGGGGCTATGTCACCAGCCGGGCTTTTTTACGCGAGCAGGATTTGTCGGGCGGCGAGCTGCAACTGGAGATCCTGGAAGGGCGGGTGGAGGCCATCACGGTCAACCAGTCGGCGGCGGGCCTGACGCGGGCGGCGTTTGCGGGCCTGGAGGGGCAGGTGCTGAACCTGCGCGACATCGAGCAGGGCATGGAGCAGATGAACCGGCTGCCGTCACAGCAGGTGACGGTGGAGATAGCGCCGGGCCGCGAGGCGGGGTACTCGCGGGTGAACCTGACGCGGGCGGCGCGCGGGCCGGTGAGCGGCAGCGTGACGCTGGACAACAGCGGCCAGCGCAGTACCGGGGTGTGGCAACTGTCGGGGAGTCTGGTGGTGGATAACGTGCTGGGGGTGGCAGACCAGTGGTTTATCAACCCGGGGCACAGCAGCGGCTTCGCCACCAGCCACGATGCGCGCAGCCTGCAGGCGGGGATGTCGGTGCCGTGGGGGTACTGGACGCTGGGGTACAGTTATTCGCAGAGTCACTACCGCAACATTTTTATCAACCGGGGCTACCCGTGGACGTCCACGGGGGCGAGCGACACGCACCGGCTGTCGCTGTCGCGGGTGGTGTACCGGGATGCGCGCATGAAGACGGCGCTGTCGGCGACGTTCAGCCAGCGCAGCGGCCTGCACCGGCTGAACGGCACGTCGCTGCCGTCGAGCCAGCGGTTCAGCAGCGTGTCGCTGGGGCTGGGGCACAGTCAGAAGCTGTGGGGCGGTCTGGCGACGGTGAACCCGGCTTACAGTCGCGGGGTGCGGTGGCTGGGGGCCAGCACGGACAGTGACGCGCAGGCGCAGACGCCGCGCGCGGAGTTCAACAAGTGGACGCTGTCGGCGAGCTACTACCATCCGCTGGGCGAGCGCCTGAGCTACCTGGGCAGCCTGTACGGGCAGTATGCGGCGTCACGGCTGTACGGCGGCGAGCAGCTGACGCTGGGGGGCGAGTCGTCGGTGCGGGGCTTTCAGGAGCAGTACACGGCGGGCAACCGGGGGCTGTACTGGCGCAATGAGATGACCTGGCAGGCGGGTCAACTGCCGGGGCTGGGGGCGATAGGGGTGCTGGCGGCGCTGGACGGCGGTCAGCTTTACAACCACCGTCAGGACACGGAGACGGCGGCGTCGCTGTGGGGCGGGGCGGTGGGGCTGACGGCCTCGGGCGGCGCGCTCAGTCATCAGGTGACGGTGGGCTGGCCGCTGGCATACCCGGCGTGGCTGGCACCGGACCGGGTGGTGGTGAGTTACCGGGTGGGCGTGGCGTTCTAGCGGGCGCACCGGCGCACGGGAACAGCCTGACGCCGTGAACAGACAGACGCAGTGAACAGAGTGAACAGACGGGTACGGGTGAGGCGATGAATCAGGGGTCAGGGACGAAGACGGTGGCGGTGTGGCAGCGGGCGCTGGTGTGGGGGCTGGTCTGGCTGACGGGGATGCAGCCGGTACTGAGCGCGCGGGCGGCCGGGGTGACGGTGGCCACGGGGCCGACGACGGTGGACGTGGCGGGCAACGGGGTGCCGGTGGTGAACATTGCCGCACCGGATGCCACGGGGCTGTCGCACAACCGCTACCAGTCATTCAGCGTGGACGGACGCGGGCTCATCCTGAACAACGGCACGGCGGCGCTGACGGCGACACAGCTGGGCGGGCTTATCCAGAACAACCCGAATCTGGTGGCGGGAGGCCGCCCGGCGGGGGCGATACTCAACGAGGTGGTGTCGCCGACCCGCAGCGAGCTGTCGGGCTATCTGGAGGTGGCGGGGCCGGCGGCGTCGGTTGTGGTGGCGAACCCGTATGGCATCACCTGTAACGGCTGCGGGTTTATCAACACGCCGCGCATCACGCTGACGACGGGGGTGCCGCAGGTGAACGCGGCGGGCGGCCTGTCGGGGCTGGATGTGCGCGGCGGCGACATTCTGGTGACGGGGGCGGGGCTGGATGCGAGCCGGAGCGACTATTTTGCGCTGATAGCGCACACGGCCAGCCTGCAGGCGGGGCTGAATGCCGGTGGCGAGGCCCAGGTGGTGCTGGGGACGAACCGGGTCGGGGCGGACGGCGAGGTGAGCGCGCAGGCGTCACCGGCGGGCGGGCCGTCGCTGGCGCTGGACACCGGGGCGCTGGGGGGCATGTACGCCAACCGTATCCGGCTGGTCTCGACGGGTCAGGGCGTGGGGGTGAACACGTCGGGGCTGGGGGCGCGGCAGGGTGACATCACGCTGACGGCGGACGGGCATCTTCAGGTCGGGACGGCGGTGGCGCAGGGGGCGCTGACGGCACAGGGCCGGACGCTGACACTGACGGGGCAGCAGCAGGCGGAGGGCGATATCCGGCTGCGGGGCGGGCAGGGCGTGGCGCTGACGACGAGCGGGGTGCGTGCGGGCGGCGGGCTGACGGTGGAGAGCGGCGGCGCGGTGACGGCAACGGCGGCGCAGCTGAGTGCGGGGGTGACGGCGGCGGGTCAGGTGATGCCGGGCTACGGGGTGACGCTGTCGGGGGCCTCGCTGGGGCTGGGGCAGAGCCACCTGAGCGGCGACCGGTTATCGCTGCGGTCGGACGGCGGGGTGAGTCAGGCGTCGGGTGGGGCGTGGCGTGCCGACAGCGGACTGACGGTGAGCGGCGGCGCGCTGAGTCTGGACGGCGAAGCCGGGGCGCAGAGCCTGAGCCTGAGCGGTACGACGCTGGACGGGCGCGGGCGCTGGCAGGCATCGGGGGCGCTGACGGCGCAGGGCTTTACGCAGGCGGGCTGGGACGGCGAGCTGCTGGCAGGCGGGCCACTGACGGTGACGGCGCAGTCGCTGGAGAACCGGGGCACGCTGGCGGGGGGCGAGCTGAGGCTGACGACGCCGGCGCTGACCAACCGGGGGACGGTGAGCGGCCGGCAGGTGACGGTGCAGGCGGGCCGGCTGCAAAATGGCGGCACGCTGGCGGCGGATACGTCACTGACGGTGACGGCGGACGGGGTGGAGAACGGCGGTCAGCTGCTGGCGGGGGGCGCGCTGACGGTGAGCGGCGGGGCGGTCTCGAACCGGGGCACGGTGTCGGGCGGGACGGTGACGGTCAGCGGGTCGTCGCTGGAGAGTCAGGGGACGGTGCAGGGCCGCGAGCAGGTGCAGCTGACGGTGACGGGGGCGCTGAATCAGGGCGCATCGGGCCGCCTGAGCAGCGGCGGGCTGTTGCAGGTATCGGGCGGGTCGCTGTCGGACGCCGGGACGACGCAGGCGCGGCGGATGGCGCTGACGACGGGCGTGTGGCAGCACAGCGGCAGCCTGAGCGTGACGGAAGACGGCCGGCTGGCGGTGACGTCGCTCTTTAACGACGGGGCGGTGTTTGCCGGCGGGCCGCTGTCGCTGACCGGCGACTATCAGGGCGCAGGCCTGCTGACCAGTGACGCGGCGCTGTCGCTCACTGGCAACACACAGATTGGCACGGGGGGGCGCTGGCAGGCAGACAGCCTGACGCTGACGGGCGACACCCTCATCAATGCCGGGCAGGTGAATGCGGCCGGGGCACTGACGCTGACACTGGCGGACGGGCTGACCAACGGCGGCACGCTGGCGGGTGGCGTAACGACGCTGCGGGCCGGGATGCTTGACAACAGCGGGCTGCTCAGTGGCCGTAACGGGCTGACGGTGACGCTGCCGTCGGCTGACACTGCTTCTTCTTTTAATACCTTAAGTAATGCTTCAAATACTGTTTCCCTTGCTCCTGCACCGGGCACACTGCGCAATACCGGGCGGCTGGAAGGGCAGCGGCTGGCGGTCAATGCGGCTTCGCTGTCCGGCAGCGGCACGCTGCTGGGGGTGGATGCGCTGACGCTGGCCATCACCGGGGCGGCGAACAACGGTGCAGGCGGGCAGTGGCTGAGTGGCGGGGCGCTGGGCGTCACCGCCGCCACGCTGGACAACGCCGGTGAGATGCAGGGCGACACGCTGACGCTCTCGGCCGTTGACCTGACTAACCGTGGCCGACTGCTTGGCCTGAACGGGCTGACGCTGGAGGCCACCACCCTGACCACCGGGCGCGACAGCCAGCTGCTGAGTGCGGGCACGGCGTGGCTGCGTGCGGCCAGCCTGACCAGTGACGGGGTGTGGCAGGCCGGTCGCCTGCTTATCCGTGGCGGCGAGATGCACAACGCCGGGCAGCTGGAGAGTGACGGCGCGCTGGACATTACGCTGACCGGGGGCCTCGGCAACAGCGGCGCCCTGCGCGCCAACGGCGCGGCGCAGTGGCAGGCGGCCACCCTTGCCAACAGCGGTGAGGTGTCGGTACGCGGGGCGCTGACGGCGCAGGCGCTGTCGTTCACTAACGACGGCACACTGGCTGCCGGCGGGCCGCTGTCGCTGACCGGCGACTATCAGGGCGCAGGCCGTCTGTACAGTGACGCGGCGCTGTCGCTCACCGGCAACACACAGATTGGCACGGGGGGGCGCTGGCAGGCAGACAGCCTGACGCTGACGGGCGACACCCTCATCAATGCCGGGCAGGTGAATGCGGCCGGGGCACTGACGCTGACACTGGCGGACGGGCTGACCAACGGCGGCACGCTGGCGGGTGGCGTCACGACGCTGCGGGCCGGGATGCTTGACAACAGCGGGCTGCTCAGTGGCCGTAACGGGCTGACGGTGACGCTGCCGTCGGCTGACACTGCTTCTTCTTTAATACCTTAAGTAATGCTTCAAATACTGTTTCCCTTGCTCCTGCACCGGGCACACTGCGCAATACCGGGCGGCTGGAAGGGCAGCGGCTGGCGGTCAATGCGGCTTCGCTGTCCGGCAGCGGCACGCTGCTGGGGGTGGATGCGCTGACGCTGGCCATCACCGGGGCGGCGAACAACGGTGCAGGCGGGCAGTGGCTGAGTGGCGGGGCGCTGGGCGTCACCGCCGCCACGCTGGACAACGCCGGTGAGATGCAGGGCGACACAGTGACGCTCTCGGCCGTTGATCTCACCAACCGTGGCCGACTGCTTGGCCTGAACGGGCTGACGCTGGAGGCCACCACCCTGACTACCGGGCACGACAGTCAGCTGCTGAGTGCGGGCACGGCGTGGCTGCGTGCCGCCAGCCTGACCAGTGACGGGGTGTGGCAGGCGGGTCGTTTGCTGATCCGTGGCGGCGAGATGCACAACGCCGGGCAGCTGGAGAGTGACGGTGCGCTGGATATCACGCTGACGGCGCAAGCGCTGTCGTTCAGCAACGACGGTACGCTGGCCGCCGGCGGGCCACTGTCGCTGACCGGCGACTATCAGGGCACAGGCCGACTTTACAGTGACGCGGCACTGTCGCTCACCGGCAACACACAGATTGGCACGGGCGGGCGCTGGCAGGCACAGGACGTCACGGTGACGGGCGGCAGCCTGACCAGTGCCGGGCAGGTGAATGCGGCCGGGGCGCTGACGCTGACACTGACGGACGGGCTGACCAACGGCGGCACGCTGGCGGGTGGCATTACGACGCTGCAGGCCGGGTGGCTGGACAACAGCGGGCTGATCAGTGGCCGTAACGGGCTGACGGTGATGCTGCCGTCGGGCACGTCTCTTCTTTCTTTGTTGTCATCCTCTCCTTCTGCGGCGGCACCGGGCGCGCTGCGCAACAGCGGGCGGCTGGAGGGTCAGCGGCTGGCGGTCAATGCCGCTTCGCTGTCCGGCAGCGGCATGCTGCTGGGGGTGGATGCGCTGACGCTGGCCATCACCGGGGCGGCGACGAACGGCACGGGCGGTCAGTGGCTGAGTGGCGGGGCGCTGGGCGTCACCGCCGCCTCGCTGGACAACGCGGGCGAGGTGCAGGGCGACACGCTGACGCTCTCGGCCGTTGACCTCACCAGCCGTGGCCGACTGCTTGGCCTGAACGGGCTGACGCTGGAGGCTTCCACGCTGACCAGCGGGCACGACAGCCAGCTGCTGAGTGCGGGCACGGCGCTGCTTCGCGCGGCCAGCCTGACCAGTGACGGGGTGTGGCAGGCGGGTCGCCTGCTTATCCGTGGCGGCGAGATGCACAATGCCGGCCAGCTGGAGAGTGACGGTGCGCTGGACATTACGCTGACCGGGGGCCTCGGCAACAGCGGCGCGCTGCGTGCCAACGGCGCGGCGCAGTGGCAGGCGGCAACCCTGAGCAACAGCGGTGAGGTGTCGGTACGCGGGGCGCTGACGGCGCAGGTGCTGTCGTTCAGCAACGACGGCACACTGGCCGCCGGTGGGCCACTGTCGCTGACCGGCGACTATCAGGGCACAGGCCGTCTGTACAGTGACGGGGTGCTGTCGCTCACCGGCAACACCACTATCGGGGCCGGGGGCCGCTGGCAGGCGGACAGCCTGACGCTGATCGGCGACACCCTCATCAATGCCGGGCAGGTGAATGCGGCGGGGGCGCTGACGCTGACACTGGCGGACGGGCTGACCAACGGCGGCACGCTGGCGGGTGGCATCACGACGCTGCGGGCCGGGATGCTTGACAACAGCGGGCTGCTCAGTGGCCGCAACGGGCTGACGGTGACGCTGCCGTCGGGCACGTCTCTTCTTTCCTTGTTGTCATCCTCTTCTTCTGCGGCGGCACCGGGCACACTGCGCAACAGTGGGCGGCTGGAGGGGCAACGGCTGACAGTCAATGCCGCTTCGCTGTCCGGCAGCGGCACGCTGCTGGGGGTGGATGCGCTGACGCTGGCCATTACCGGGGCGGCAGTTAACGGCACGGGCGGTCAGTGGCTGAGTGGCGGGGCGCTGGGCGTCACTGCCGCCTCGCTGGAGAACGCCGGTGAGGTGCAGGGCGACACGCTGACGCTCTCGGCCGTTGACCTCACCAACCGTGGCCGACTGCTTGGCCTGAACGGGCTGACGCTGGACGCTTCCACCCTGACCAGCGGGCGCGACAGCCAACTGCTGAGTGCGGGCACGGCGCTGCTTCGCGCGGCCAGCCTGACCAGTGACGGGGTGTGGCAGGCGGGTCGCCTGCTTATCCGTGGCGGCGAGATGCACAATGCCGGGCAGCTGGAGAGTGACGGTGCGCTGGATATCACGCTGACCGGGAGCCTCGGCAACAGCGGCGCGCTGCGTGCCAACGGCGCGGCGCAGTGGCAGGCGGCAACCCTGAGCAACAGCGGTGAGGTGTCGGTACGCGGGGCGCTGACGGCGCAGGTGCTGTCGTTCAGCAACGACGGCACACTGGCCGCCGGTGGGCCACTGTCGCTGACCGGCGACTATCAGGGCACAGGCCGTCTGTACAGTGACGGGGTGCTGTCGCTCACCGGCAACACCACTATCGGGGCCGGGGGCCGCTGGCAGGCGGACAGCCTGACGCTGATCGGCGACACCCTCATCAATGCCGGGCAGGTGAATGCGGCGGGGGCGCTGACGCTGACACTGACGGACGGGCTGACCAACAGCGGCACGCTGGCGGGCGGCATCACGGCGCTGCGGGCCGGGTGGCTGGACAACAGCGGGCTGCTCAGTGGCCGCAACGGGCTGACGGTGACGCTGCCGTCGGCTGACACTGCTTCTGTTAATAGTCATGCCGCGCTGTCGGCCAGTCACACGCCCTCTTCGATGGGCGCCGCTGGCGATAACGCGACGGGACTCAACACTGCTACGGCGGTCACGCTGCTCAACAATAATACCGTTTCCCCTGCACCGGGCACGCTGCGCAACAGCGGGCGGCTGGAAGGGCAGCGGCTGGCGGTCAATGCGGCTTCGCTGTCCAGTGGCGGCACGCTGCTGGGGGTGGATGCGCTGACGCTGGCCATCACCGGGGCGGCGAACAACGGCACGGGCGGGCAGTGGCTGAGTGGCGGGGCGCTGGGCGTCACCGCTGCCACGCTGGACAACGCGGGCGAGGTGCAGGGCGACACGCTGACGCTCTCGGCCGTTGACCTCACCAACCGTGGCCGACTGCTTGGCCTGAACGGGCTGACGCTGGAGGCCACCACCCTGACCAGCGGGCGCGACAGCCAACTGCTGAGTGCGGGCACGGCGCTGCTTCGCGCGGCCAGCCTGACCAGTGACGGGGTGTGGCAGGCGGGTCGCCTGCTTATCCGTGGCGGCGAGATGCACAACGCCGGGCAGCTGGAGAGTGACGGTGCGCTGGATATCACGCTGACCGGGAGCCTCGGCAACAGCGGCGCGCTGCGTGCCAACGGCGCGGCGCAGTGGCAGGCGGCAACCCTGAGCAACAGCGGTGAGGTGTCGGTACGCGGGGCGCTGACGGCGCAGGTGCTGTCGTTCAGCAACGACGGCACACTGGCCGCCGGTGGGCCACTGTCGCTGACCGGCGACTATCAGGGCACAGGCCGTCTGTACAGTGACGGGGTGCTGTCGCTCACCGGCAACACCACTATCGGGGCCGGGGGCCGCTGGCAGGCGGACAGCCTGACGCTGATCGGCGACACCCTCATCAATGCCGGGCAGGTGAATGCGGCGGGGGCGCTGACGCTGACACTGACGGACGGGCTGACCAACGGCGGCACGCTGGCGGGCGGCATCACGGCGCTGCGGGCCGGGTGGCTGGACAACAGCGGGCTGCTCAGTGGCCGCAACGGGCTGACGGTGACGCTGCCGTCGGGCACGTCTCTTCTTTCTTTGTTGTCATCCTCTCCTTCTGCGGCGGCACCGGGCGCGCTGCGTAACAGCGGGCGGCTGGAAGGTCAGCGGCTGGCGGTCAATGCCGCTTCGCTGTCCGGCAGCGGCACGCTGCTGGGGGTGGACGCGCTGACGCTGGCCATCACCGGGGCGGCAGTTAACAGCACGGGCGGTCAGTGGCTGAGTGGTGGGGCATTGGGCGTCACCGCCGCCACGCTGGAGAACGCCGGTGAGGTGCAGGGCGACACGCTGACGCTCTCGGCCGTTGACCTGACTAACCGTGGCCGACTGCTTGGCCTGAACGGGCTGACGCTGGAGGCCACCACCCTGACCACCGGGCGCGACAGCCAGCTGCTGAGTGCGGGCACGGCGTGGCTGCGTGCGGCCAGCCTGACCAGTGACGGGGTGTGGCAGGCCGGTCGCCTGCTTATCCGTGGCGGCGAGATGCACAACGCCGGGCAGCTGGAGAGTGACGGCGCGCTGGACATTACGCTGACCGGGGGCCTCGGCAACAGCGGCGCCCTGCGCGCCAACGGCGCGGCGCAGTGGCAGGCGGCCACCCTTGCCAACAGCGGTGAGGTGTCGGTACGCGGGGCGCTGACGGCGCAGGCGCTGTCGTTCACTAACGACGGCACACTGGCTGCCGGCGGGCCGCTGTCGCTGACCGGCGACTATCAGGGCGCAGGCCGTCTGTACAGTGACGCGGCGCTGTCGCTCACCGGCAACACACAGATTGGCACGGGGGGGCGCTGGCAGGCAGACAGCCTGACGCTGACGGGCGACACCCTCATCAATGCCGGGCAGGTGAATGCGGCCGGGGCACTGACGCTGACACTGGCGGACGGGCTGACCAACGGCGGCACGCTGGCGGGTGGCGTCACGACGCTGCGGGCCGGGATGCTTGACAACAGCGGGCTGCTCAGTGGCCGTAACGGGCTGACGGTGACGCTGCCGTCGGCTGACACTGCTTCTTCTTTTAATACCTTAAGTAATGCTTCAAATACTGTTTCCCTTGCTCCTGCACCGGGCACACTGCGCAATACCGGGCGGCTGGAAGGGCAGCGGCTGGCGGTCAATGCGGCTTCGCTGTCCGGCAGCGGCACGCTGCTGGGGGTGGACGCGCTGACGCTGGCCATCACCGGGGCGGCGAACAACGGTGCAGGCGGGCAGTGGCTGAGTGGCGGGGCGCTGGGCGTCACCGCCGCCACGCTGGACAACGCCGGTGAGATGCAGGGCGACACAGTGACGCTCTCGGCCGTTGATCTCACCAACCGTGGCCGACTGCTTGGCCTGAACGGGCTGACGCTGGAGGCCACCACCCTGACTACCGGGCACGACAGTCAGCTGCTGAGTGCGGGCACGGCGTGGCTGCGTGCCGCCAGCCTGACCAGTGACGGGGTGTGGCAGGCGGGTCGTTTACTTATTCATGGCGGCGAGATGCACAACGCCGGCCAGCTTCAGAGCGACGGCGCGCTGGAGGTGACACTCGCCAGTGACGCGACGGGCCGTGGGGCGCTGGTCAACACCGGCACGCTGGTGGCGCGCGGCGACGGCCAGCTTCAGGTCAGCCAGCTGGTGAATGGCGGGGCACTGGCGGCGGGCACGCTGTCGGTCACGGCCGGGCAGGTCAGCAACACCGGGCGGCTGCTGGCCGACGGCGCGATGACCGTGACGGCCGGGCAACTGGAAAACGATGGACGACTGGAGAGCGGCTGGCTGACGCTGACCGGCGAGCGGCTGACCAACCGGGGGAGCCTGCTGGCCGAGCAGGGCGGCGGGCTGTTTCTGAGCGACCGGCTGGAGACCGGGGCGGCGAGTGCGCTGCTCAGTAACGGTGACTGGCAGGTACAGGCCGGCACGGTGGTGCATCAGGGCGGCTGGCAGGGCAGCCACCTGACGCTGTCGGCACAGCAGCTGTTCAACTGGGGCGCGCTGCTCGGGGTCTCGGGGGTGTCGCTGACGCTGGCGCAGGACTACCGGGGCGAGGCGGGCAGCGAGGTGCGCAGCAATGGCCGGGTGGCGCTTGAGACCGGCACGCTGTGGCAGCAGGGCGATATCGGCGGCGGCCAGCTGTGGCTGACGGCCGGGAGCCTGAGCAACGGCGGGCGGCTGGTGGGGCTGTCGCAGCTGGATGTCGCCAGCCGGGGACAGCTGGATAACGCAGGCAGCGTGCTGGGGAACGGCGCGGTGAACGTGAGCGCGGCGGCGCTGGACAATGGCGGCGTGCTGCAGGGCGACACGCTGACGCTGCAGGGCGGCCAGGTGACGAACCGGGGCCGGCTGCAGGGGACGTCGGCGCTGACCCTGAGCGGGCTGTCGCGTTATGACGGCACGGCGGGCAGCCTGCTGCTGAGTGACGGCGCGGCGACGCTGACGGCGGGCGTGGCGGACAACGCCGGGGGCTGGCAGGCGCGGTCGCTGTCGCTGGACGGCGATACGCTCATCAACCGGGGCACGGTCTCGGGGCTGGAGCGCCTGCGTCTCGGGGTGAAGCAGCTGACCAACGCCGGGCAGATACAGGGCGGCGCGCAGACCACGCTGACCGGGGCGGTCTTTGAGAACAGCGGCACGCTGCTGGCGCAGGGCGGGCTGACGGCGGACTACCGGCGAGCGGGTGAGCAACGGCGCGGGCGGGCGGCTGCTCAGTGGCGGGCGCGGCGCGCTGACGACCGGGACGCTGGACAACCGGGGGCTGTGGCAGTCCTCGCAGCTGGAGCTGACGGCCGGGTCGCTGGTGAACGGCGGCACGCTGCTGGGGGTGGACGGCGCGACGCTGACGCTGGCGGGGCGCTATAGCGGGCTGGCGGGCAGCGAGCTGCTGAGTAACGGGGCGCTGGGGCTGACGGCCTCCGGGGTGGACAACGCCGGGCAGGTGCAGGGGCAGACGGTGACGCTGCGCGCGGGCGCGTTGCGCAATCAGGGTGGGCTGACGGGCACGGGCCAGCTGACGGCGACGCTGGACGGGGCGCTGGAGAACCTGTCGGGGGCGCTGATACGCGGCGGCGGGCTGACGCTGGACGCCGGAACGGTGTGGAATGCGGGCCGTCTGGAAGGGCAGCGCGAGCTGGGGGTGGTCAGCCGGGGGATGGTGAACAACCCGGGCGAGCTGGTGAGCGGCGGCACGCTGTCGCTGTCGGGTTCGCAGCTGACCAACACCGGTTGGTTGCAGGGCCCGGCGGTGTCGCTGTCGGTGGGGCAACTGGAGAACAGCGGCGCGCTGCAGGCGGGGCAGTCGCTGACGCTGCACCTGCCGCAGTGGACGAATACCGGACGGGTGCAGGCCGACCGGCTGACGGTGATAACCGACGGGGCGCTGGAGAACCGGGGCACGCTGCTGGGGCTGACGCAGCTGGCGTTGCAGGCGGCGGCCCTCAACAACACCGCCACGGGGCGGCTGTACAGTGCGGGCGGGCTGCAGCTGAGTACCGGTTCGCTGGCGCAGGACGGGCAACTGGTGGCGCTGGGCGACCTGCGGGCGGACATCGGCAGCCCGATGATGTTCACGCGCACGCTGGCGGCGGGCGGGCAGCTGACGCTGAACGTGGCGGGCGACCTGGTGCAGGCGGGCACGTTACAGGGTAATGGCGTGACGGTGACGAGCACCGGCAGGCTGACGCAGCAGGGGCGCATTGTGGCGGGCGGGGGCGAGAGCCGGCTGACGGCGGCGTCGCTGGTGCAGGAGGAGACGGGCACGATACAGGCGGGCGGGCCGCTGAGTCTGGTCTCGGGCAGTGACCTGGTGAACCGGGGCTTTATCGGCACGGCGGGCGACCTGCTGCTGCGGGCGGCGGGGCGGATAGAGAACGGCAGCCTGCTGTATGGCGCGGGCAACGTGCTGCTGCTGTCAGACGCGCTGGTGAACCGGTTGGGTAACATTCTGGCGGGCAACAGCCTGTGGATACAGCGTGACGAGGCGGGGAACGCCAGCGGCAGCGTGCTGAACAGTTCGGGGACGATAGAGACGCAGCGCGGGGATATCACGGTGCGTACCGGCACGCTGACCAACCAGCGCGAGGGGCTGACGGTAACGGAGAGCGGCAGCACGGCGGCAGAGATACCGGACTGGGCGGGCGGTACAAGGGTCGCGATCCCGGTGAGTTGGTTTGGTGAGGGTGAGATAGGTATTTATTATCATCCATCTCGAATTGCTAACGATATAACTGATATATGGGCTGACTATGCACCATATAAAGAATACTTTATAAAAAAGGTCACTATAAGTAAGGAAACTGTTGGCGTGTATTCCCAAGGTGGTGTTGGGAAAATAAACTCTGGAAGAAATATATCTATTAATGCCAGTAAGTTATCGAACATTTCTTCTCTTTTAAGTGCTAATAATGATATTTACATGATTGGCAATGATTTAAATAATTTTAGCTATCAGTCAGGAAGTAGGGAGAGTTATTTAATCTATGAATATAAGCAAAGTGTTACGCCAAACATTGGTATCAAAGAGGATTTTATTCGTTCTCAGCATATCAATTTAGAACCATATATCTATTACTCTCTTTCAAGCAGAGACCCTATAAGTGAATTTGTTCCCGGCCAGTCCTATACCGCCACCATTCAGGCAGGTGGTTCGATTAACGCCAGTTTCTCGCAAAATATCAGCAACACCAGCCTGCAACCGGGCAGCGGCGGGTTTATGCCGTCCCTGTCGGCGCCGTCGCTGGGCGGCGTGGCGGCGCTGAGTACCGAAACGGCCCAGTCTGACCGGGGGCTGTCGGGTGCGGCGGGCGGCATCAGTACGACCGCCGTGGGCGGCACCGGCGGCGTGGCGCTGGCGGGTGGCGGTGCCGGGCTGAACAGCGGTTACAGTAACGTGGCGCGCAGCGGCGGGGTGCCGGGTGGTGGCGGCAGTGCCCTGCCGGGGCAGACAGCGGTCGGCCTGAGCAGCGGGCCGGTGGACAGTACACGCCCGGTAACGGGGGCGACGGTGAGCCTGCCGGGGGCAGTGGCACCCGGCGGCCTGAGCAGCGGGCCGGTGGACGGCACGCGCCCGGTGACGGGGGCGACGGTGAGCCTGCCGGGGGCGGTGGCAACCGGTGGACTGAGCGGCGGGCCGGTGGACGGCACGCGCCCGGTGACAGGGGCGACGGTGAGCCTGCCGGGGGCAGTGGCACCCGGCGGCCTGAGCGGCGGGCCGGTGGACGGCACGCGCCCGGTAACGGGGGCTACGGTGAACCTGCCGGGGGCGGTGGCAACCGGCGGCCTGAGCAGCGGGCCGGTGGACGGCACGCGCCCGGTGACAGGGGCGACGGTGAACCTGCCGGGGGCGGTGACACCCGGCAGCCTGAGCAGCGGGCCGGTAGACGGCACACGCCCGGTAACGGGCGGGACGGTTTCCCCGCTGGCGGGGCTGACGCCCGGCCAGGCGCAGCAGGCCATGACCCAGGCGCTGGCGCCGGTATCCGGCCCGACGCTGACCGACTACCCGCTGCCGGCCTCGCAGAACGGCCTGTTCGTGGCGGACACCGCCAGCGACAGCCGTTACCTGATACGCAGCAACCCGATGCTGACCCGGCTCGGCCAGGTGGATAACGGCCTGTTTGCCGACCTGCAGGGGCTGCTGGGGCAGACGCCGGCCACCACGGTGCCGGTGGAGACGCGTCCGCTGCTGACCGACCGCACGCAGATACTGGGGTCGGACTACCTGCTGGGCAAGCTCAATCTGGATGCGGAGCACGACTACCGCTTTCTCGGCGATGCGGCCTTTGACACGCGCTATATCAGCAATGCGGTACTGAGCCAGACCGGGCAGCGCTATCTGGGCGGGCTGGGCTCGGAGCTGGCGCAGATGCAGTGGCTGATGGACAACGCGGTGGCGGCGAAAACGGCGCTGAACCTGCAACTGGGGGTGAGCCTGAGCCCGGCGCAGGTGGCGGGCCTGAGCCACAGTATCCTGTGGTGGGAGTCGGTCAGCGTGGGCGGGCAGACGGTGCTGGCGCCGAAGCTGTATCTGGCGCAGGCGGATAAAACCAACCTGCAGGGCAGCCGCATCGTGGCGAACAGCGTCAGCCTGAGCGCCGGCGGCGATATCGACAACCGGGGCAGCACGATGCAGGGCGGCCAGCAACTGGCGCTGCACAGCGGCGGCACGGTGAGCAACCGGGAGGGCGGGCTGCTGTCGGCGGACGGCAGCCTGAACGTGGTGGCGTTCGGCAACCTGACCAATATCAGTGCGACGGTGACGGGCGGGCAGGTGTCGCTGGCGAGCGTCACCGGGGACATCCTCAACCGCACCACGCTGAACACCTGGCAGACGGCGGCGAAGGACGGGCGCGGCACCGGGTCGCTGCTGCGTACCGACGTGGGGCAGGCGGGGTTGATTCAGGCGCGCGACGGGCTGACGCTGCAGGCCGGGCGCGACCTGGAGCTGGCGGGCGCACAGCTGGCCTCCGGCGGGGCGATGGCGCTGTCGGCGGGGCGTGACCTCCGGCTGACGGCGCTGACCACCGAGCGCGGGACGGTGAACGTGCAGGGCGGCGACACGCACGAGCGCCGCGAGCAGGGGCTGTTGCAGAGCCAGCTGGCCAGCGGCGGCAGCCTGAGCCTGCAGGCCGGGCAGGATATCCGCGCTACGGCGGCGGCGCTGTCCGCCGGCGGGGCGATGGCGCTGTCGGCAGGGCGTGACCTGAGCCTGCTGTCGGGCAGCGAATCGCAGTTCAGCCAGAATGCGTGGAACCGGCATCTGGACTGGCAGCAGACGCAGACGCAGCAGAGCACGGTGCTGACGGCGGGCACGGGGCTGAGTCTGCAGGCCGGTCAGGACATCCGGGTGCAGGGCTCGTCGCTGCAGGCGGGCGGGGCGCTGACGGCGCTGGCGGGGCGTGACCTGAGCCTGCTGTCGGCAACGGAACGTCAGCACGACTTTTTTGAAGAAACCACGGTGAAGAAGAAGGCGTTCTCGAAGACCGTGACGCACACGGTGCGCGACACCGAGCAGAGCACCGAGAAGGGGACGCTGCTGTCGGCGGGCAGTGTGTCGCTGCTGGCGGGACGGGACATCGGGGTGCAGGGCTCGGCGGTGGCGGCGGACGGCGACCTGACGCTGGCGGCGGGGCGTGACCTCACCACCTCGGCGGGCACCGAGACGTACCGGCAGTGTTGAAGAGGTGAGCCGCAAAAAGAGCGGGATATTCAGCGGCGGCGGCCTCGGGTTCACGATAGGCAGCACGTCGCTGCGCCAGACGCTGGACGCGGCGGGGGTGACGCAGAGCCAGAGCGTGAGCACGCTGGGCAGCACCGGAGGCACGGTGCGCCTGAGTGCGGGGCAGCAGGTGAGCCTGACGGCCACCGACGTGATGGCGGCGCGGGACATTCAGGTGACGGGTGAACGCGTCACCCTGGACCCGGGCCACGACCAGCACAGCCAGACACAGCGCCTCGAGCAGAAGACGGCGGGCCTGACGGTGGCGCTGTCAGGCGTGGTGGGCGCGGCCATCAACGCCGGGGTGCAGGCGGTGCAGGCGGCGCGGACGCAGAGCGACAGCCGGCTGCGGGCGCTGGAAGGGATGAAGGCAGCGCTGTCGGGGTATCAGGCATATCAGGGCACGCAGCTGGATACCAATAATCTGGGGGCCTCGTCGTTTGTTGGCATCAGCGTGTCGCTGGGGTCGCAGCGCGCGGCGAGCAGCCAGACCCACGAGCAGTGGCAGAGTTTTGCCTCGACGCTGAACGCGGGCCATGATATCAGCGTGGTGGCGCGCGAGGGGGATATCACCGCCGTCGGTAGCCAGATGAAGGCGGCCAACAATGTGGCGCTGAACGCGTCGCGGGCGATTAACCTGCTGTCGGCGCGCAACACCGAGTCGATGAGCGGCAGCAACCACAGCAGCGGCGGGAATATCGGTGTCAGCGTCGGCCTGAGCAATGGCGGGGCCGGGTTCAGCGTGTTTGCCAACGGCAATGCGGCCAGCGGCCGTGAGCTCGGCAGCGGCAACAGCTGGTCGGAGACCACGGTGGATGCGGGGCATCAGGTGAGCCTGACCAGCGGCGGCGATACGCGGCTGACCGGGGCACAGGTGAGCGGCGAGCGCATTGTGGCGAACGTGGGCGGCGACCTGCGGCTGGCGAGCCAGCAGGACAGCAACCGCTATGACTCGACGCAGACCAGCGTGTCGGCGGGCGGCAGCCTGACCGTTGGCAGCATGACCGGCAGCGCCTATCTGGGGGCCAGCCGGGACAAGCTGCGCAGCCGTTTTGACAGCGTGCAGCAGCAGACCGGGCTGTTTGCCGGTCAGGGGGGCTACGACATTCATGTCGGCAACCACACCCAGCTGGATGGCGCGGTGATAGGCTCGACGGCCAGCGCGGAGAAGAACCGGCTGGAGACGGGCACGCTGGGCTTTGGCAATATTGACAACCGGGCCGAGTTTTCGGTGTCGCACAGCGGCGGCGGGATAAGCCTGAGCACGGCGCCGGGGCTGATGGATGCGCTGAAAACGGCGGCGATGACCACGCCGTCGGCGCTGATGTCACTGGGGCGGGGCGGCAATGCTGCCAGCACCACGTACGCGGCGGTGAGCGAGGGGGCGCTGATTATCCGCAACCCGGGCGGTCAGCAGCAGGACGTGGCGGGCCTGAGCCGGGATGCGGCGCACGCGGCGAACGGGCTGAGTCCGCTGTTTGACAAGGAGAAGGAGCAGCAGCGCTTGCAGCTGGCGCAGTCGGTGGGGGCGCTGGGCGGGCAGGTGATGGAGGTGGTGCGCACGGCGGGGGATATCCGGGCGACACAGGCGGCAGAAGCCAGTGGCAAGGTGGATCGCCTGCCGGATACCGCCTCCGAGGCCGCGTGGGATAAATACCGGAAAGACCTGGCGGAGACGCCGGCGTACAAGGCGGTGATGGCGTCGTACGGCACGGGCAGCGACGTGCAGCGCGGGCTGCAGGCGGCGACGGCGGCGTTGCAGGCACTGGCGGGTGGCGGCAACCTGCAACAGGCGCTGGCAGGGGCGTCGGCGCCGTATCTGGCGCAACTGGTGAAAAAGGCGACGATGCCAGTGGACGAGAAGAACGCCACGGCCTCGGACATTGCGGCGAATGCGATGGGCCATGCGCTGGTGGGGGCGGTGGTGGCGCAGGTGTCGGGCAAGGATGCAGCGGCAGGGGCTGTGGGCGCGGCGGGCGGCGAACTGGCGGCGCGGCTGCTTATCATGCAGGCGCTGTACCCGGGTCGTGACGGCAACACGCTGACGGAAACGGAGAAACAGTCGGTCAGCGCGCTGGCTTCGGTGGCGGCGGGGCTGGCAGCGGGGATCGTCTCCGGGAATGTGGACGCGGCCGCCAGCGGCGCGCAGGCCGGTCGCAATGCGGTGGAGAATAACTATCTGAGCAGCACGGACAAGAGCCGCCAGACGTATCTCAATCACAAAGAAAACCTGACCGAGCAGGAAAAACAGGAGCGTGATGCGCTGAATCGTAAGGATGCGCAAACCAGTAAGGAACTGGTTGCAGCCTGTATGGATGGCAGTGCTTCAGCCTGTAGTGCCGCCCGCCAGGATGCGCTGGAGAAACAGGCGACCTATCAAAATCTGGGCTATCAGAATCCGAAGGAAACGCAGGACGGTTATCAGCAGATACAGCAGTTACTGGTGAGCACCGGCGAGGAAGCGAAACAGACGCGGGAACTGTTCAACGGTATGGTTGCGGCGTATATGCGCACCGGGATGAGTGAAGAGGCGGCGAAATCGGCGGTGGGCTACCAGATGGGGGCGATGTATATCGCCGGTGGTCTGGCCGGAATCGGAGCGGGTAAAGCGGCGGATGAAGGATTAACGCCGGGAGTGAAACCATCGGCACCGTCAGAAAAACCGGGAGCAGGCAGCACGCAGACAGAAGGTAAACCGTCGAGCGGTGCGGAGAACGTGGCAGCTTATTCGAGTCTAAAAGATGATTTGGTTCAACAGAACCTGAACAATATTGCGAAGCAGGATCCGAGACTGGCAGAAGTTGTTAAAGGTAGCGGTACAACAAACCCGAACTTCTCTGTAGGAATGGGAACTGCGGAGGAGGCGGATAGATTAGGCCAAATATGGGTTGGCGATGGTTCCAGATTGCTTACTGATGGTAAAGGTTGGGTTAGTGCTGATGGCACAAGGGTATATCGCTTCCCTGCATCCAAGCCAAATACACCGCAAGATCTGAATCCAACTGGTGTACAGGCAAATTTCGAAACGCTGAAAGATGGTAAAAGAGTTAGTAATGGTCACATGGGGATTACTCAGTGAAAGGAATACTTAAAAACTTGGGGGTTAACTCAGCGGAGTTTAGCCCTGAAACTTATAAGCCTGAAGAAGGTGATTGTTTTGGCCTGTGGATTAACTTATGTATTGGCCCTGACGATCAGGAAGGTGGACACGATTATCAGCTACTTATCTGTACTCCTGAATGGCTCTGCAAGCACCGATGGTTGCCGGAACTGATGCGGCACACGTTGCTGGTTCGTAAATACGATCTGGATGAGATTAAAAAGACCATCACAGACTATATCGATCAGTGCGAAGGTAACGACTGGATGGAGATCGCACAGAAGCTTTCCCGCGTCTTTGCCTGGGAATATGAAGATTACCAGCCTTGAGCAAGATCCCGGCCCCGCGCCGGGATCGTCATTTTTACCAGTCAGCTTTTGAGTTACGCCTTCATCCCCGTCGCCCTTGAACCTGATCGGCGAGGTTGCCCGAAAAAGCTTCAACCACCCGGACAGGAAATGTTTTGTCATTACCGTCATGCCGACGGAATGACAAAACCATCCGGTCAGGGCCACGCCCGACACCCCCGAGTTAAAACAAAAACCCCGGCGCGGGCCGGGGGTGAGAGTGGTTACTCGGCGAACTTAAGGCCGCCGGGGTAATGCTTGATCCAGTTGGCCGCCGCGTCCGGGTCAAAGGGTTCAATGCTGAGACCTTCCAGACAGTGCCACAGCTCGCGGGTGTTCTGGGTGGTGATGACCATGCAGCCGGGCATGACCCGTATTTTTAACGGCATCCCGTCGGTAAAGCCGGCTTCGGTAAGCCAGGCCCCTTGCAGGGGCACCGCCTGAAAGCGGGCGCGTGCATAGCGTTCGGCTTGGGAAATGCGTTGTATTGCCTTATCATCGCGTACAGCCATAGTAACTACCTCGTTTAGTTGCTTGTGGTTAGCAGGGTTATCGGGTGGCAGCCCGGTAGCTCTGCGCTGGTAAAAATCGACTCTTCTGTAGCAAATCCCTTCTACGACGTCAGTAACTGCGTCATCTTCGAGCGTTTAAGCAGGCTGTCCATCAGGACGATCAGCGCCTGCTGATCTTCATCCGATAACGAATCCATCTGTGTGACCAGTGCCTGTAAACGCGGGTTGTGGATCTGCGGCGGCGTCATGGGCTCCAGCCCGACCAGTGAATCAAGGCTGGTCTGCAACACCTGTGCAATCCTGACCACGGCGTCAAGCTGGGGAACGGATGCACCGCGTTCCCAGCGGTTATAAACGCGGCGGTCAACTTCCAGCAGCTCGGCCAGTCTGGCCTGCGTCATCTTACGGGCCTCTCTGGCCTCCTTCAGTCGGGCAGCAAACTGTTGCATATCTTCCTCACAGAACCAGCGTGACAGTGATATCTGCATTGTAAGCCTCCCTTTTTAGCTGCTTGACTTATTGACCACATTATAGTCCCCTATATATGCTACTACAATGTCTATTGACAGGTTTTTTTACAGGAGGGTGTGATGGGACGAATGACACCGGCAGAGCTGGAGCAACTGAAACGCGGGGTGTCGCTGCGGGCCGTGGCGCAGTCTCAGGGCCATCAACTGAAAAAGCAGGGGGCGGACAGTGTTGTGTGCCGGTGTCCGTTCCATCAGGAGAACACGCCGTCCTGTGTCATCACGCCGTCGAAGAACCTGTACCACTGCTTCGGCTGCGGGGCGTCGGGGTCGGTGCTGGACTGGCTGCAACACACCGAGCGGCTGACGTATCCGCAAACCCTGCTGCGGTTGCGGGAGCTGGCCGGTAATCCGTCTTTTTTAGCCGCCGCCCCTGTTCCCGCCTCGCCAGCGGTGGCCCGTACCAAACTCGCCGACCTGGATGATGACGGTCAGGCGCTGCTGAATCAGGTTATCCAGTTCTACCACCAGAGCCTGCTGGCGAGCGCGGAGGCGCAGCAGTGGCTGGTCAGTCGCGGTCTGGCTCATCCTGAACTGGTGAGCCACTTCCGGCTGGGGTTCGCCGGTCATCACGGTATCGGCGGCAGCGCGGGGCTGCTGCCGTCTTCGTCGAGTCAGGAAGGAAAGCGGCTGCGTGAGAAACTGGCCGGGCTGGGGGTGCTACGCGCGGCCACGAAGCAGGACCACTTCCGGGGCTGCGTGGTGATGCCGGTTATCGGCTGGTCGGAGTCGGCGAGCGTGGCCCAGCGAGGCCGGGTGATGCAGTTGTACGGTCGTCGGGTGCAGCCGGACCACAAAATCCTCAAAGGCTCGCCGAAGCACCTGTATCTGCCGTCGCCACTGGCCGGGGTGTGGAACGAGGAAGCGCTGAAGGCGTCGTCAGACCTTATCCTGTGCGAGTCGCTGATCGACGCGATGACGTTCTGGTGTGCGGGCTATCGCAACGTGACCACGGCGTACGGGGCCAACGGCTTTACCGCTGACCATCTGGCGGCGTTGCAGTATCACGGCGTGAAGCGGGTGCAGATAGCCTATGACCGGGACGAGGCAGGCGACCGGGGCGCGGCGTCGGTGGCGGCGGACCTGCTGGAGTGCGGTATCGAAGCATGGCGGGTGCGGTTCCCGCCGGGGCTGGATGCGAATGCCTATGCACTGAACAGCGGCAACCCGGAAAGCGCGTTAGGGCTGGCACTGGAGCAGTCGGCATGGATGGGCCAGGGCAGCGGGCCGGGGGTGGTGTTCTCCCGTGACATGCCGGTGAGTGGCGAGCGTGAACCTTCTTCCTTAGCCGCCCCGGCGGGCGTACCGGCACCGACGGTGGCGGGCGAGTTAACCCCATCCGGCGACCTGCTGCTGACCCACGGCCCGCGAGTCTGGCGGGTGCGCGGCTGGCAGAAAAACACCGTACAGGAGGTGATGAAGGTGAACGTGCAGGTGCGGGACGAGTCAACCGGCGCGCTGCATGTGGACTCGCTGGACCTGTACAGTTCGCGGCAGCGTCAGGGGTATGTGAGCGCGGCGGCGGCGGAGCTGGGCTGTGACGCGTCGGTCATCAAGCGCGAGTGCGGCCGGGTGCTGCTGATGCTGGAGCAGCAACAGGAGTGTCAGCGGCAGGCGTCGGAGCAGGCCGACGCGACCGCTGCGGTCACGGTGAGTGCGGAAGACGAGGCGGCGGCACTGGAACTGCTGAAATCCCCCCATCTGGCTGAACGTATCATCAATGACCTCGCGGCCTGCGGGGTGGTGGGGGAAAGTACCAATCTGCTGACCGGGTATCTGGCGGCGACGTCGCGCAAGCTGGATAAACCGCTGGCCGTGCTGATACAGAGCAGTTCGGCGGCGGGGAAATCTTCGCTGATGGACGCGGTGCTGGGGATGATGCCGGAAGAAGAGCGTATCCAGTACAGTGCGATGACCGGGCAGAGCCTGTATTACCTTGGTGAAACCTCGTTACAGCACAAGATACTGGCGATAGCCGAAGAAGAAGGGGTCAGGCAGGCGGCGTATGCGCTCAAGCTGTTGCAGTCGGACGGGGAGCTGAAAATCGCCAGTACCGGCAAGAACGAGCAGAGCGGCGAGCTGGTGACGCGGGAATACAAGGTGCAGGGGCCGGTGATGCTGATGCTGACCACCACGGCCAGCGACGTGGATGAAGAGCTGCTGAACCGTTGCCTTGTTCTCACCGTGAACGAATCCAGAGAGCAGACGCAGGCCATCCACGCGATGCAACGCCACGGTCAGACGCTGGCCGGGCTGCTTCAGTCATCAGAAAAACAGTACCTGACCCGGCTACACCAGAACGCACAGCGGCTGCTGCGCCCGCTGAAGGTGGTGAATCCGTATGCCGACCGGCTGACGTTCCTGAGTGATAAAACCCGCACCCGGCGCGACCATATGAAGTACCTGACGTTAATCCAGGCCATCGCGCTGTTGCATCAATACCTGCGCGAGGTGAAGCGGGTAACGCACCGGGCGCAGGTTATCGAATACATCGAGGTCGAGCGGTCGGATATCGCGCTGGCCAATCAGCTGGCCCACGAGGTGCTGGGCCGGACGCTGGATGAAATGCCGCCACAGACGAGGAAACTGTTGCTGCTGATACAGGCGATGGTGGGCGAACAGGCGCAGCGTCAGGGCTGCCAGCCCGGTGAGGTGCGGTTCACGCGGCGGGATATCCGGGCATGGACCAACTGGAGCGACAGCCAGCTCAAGAACCACTGTCTGCGGCTGGCTGAAATGGAATACCTGCTGCTGCACGGCGGCAGCCGGGGGCACCTGTTGCAGTATGAGCTGCTGTGGGATGGCAACACCGGCGATGACCCGCACCTGTGCGGGCTGCTGGAGGTGGACGAGCCTGAAGGCAGTGAGCGCAAGTCTGGCCCGGAGGCGGAAAAGTCCGGCTTAAGTCTGCCTCAAGTCCGGGGCAAGTCTGACGTGGAAAAACCGGCGTCAGGCCAGACAAGGCAAGGGTTGACGGCGGATGTGGTCGGGGCCGGGTCAGACGCAGTAAGAAAGGGAACACAAATATCGCCTGTCGTGCCGCTGCCTGCGGTCGGCGATACGCCGGTTGAGAGCGCGGGGGTGACGCATGGCCAACCGTAAACCGCGTGCCGATGCGCTGCTGACGGTGGATGAGGTGTACCGAAAACCCATCGGCCCGGCCAGCGACCCGAAAAGCCTGTACGCGCTGCTGCTGAGGTTCGTGGCATGGCGTCGGGAGCGGAACTGGTCGGAGACGACGCTGAAGACGCAAACCCATCATCAGTACCGGTTCATCCTGTGGGCGGCGGAGCGCGGGCTGCACTATGGCCGGGACATCACCTTACCGATACTGGAGCACTACCAGCGCCATCTGTACCAGTACCGCAAGCCGAACGGGGAGCCACTGAGCACCCGGACGCAGCGCAGCCAGCTGGGGCCACTGGTGGTGTGGTTCGGCTGGATGACGCGGCATCATCTGCTGCTGGCCGACCCGGCGTCGGGTCTGGTGTTGCCGCGACTGGAAAAGCGGCTGCCGCGCCATATCCTGAGCGTGGCGGACGTGGAGCAGGTACTGGCGTTGCCGGACCTGACCACGTTGCAGGGCATCCGCGACCGGGCGCTGATGGAGCTGCTGTGGTCAACCGGGATACGGCGGGGTGAAGTGGCGATGCTGGAGGTGTACAGCGTGGACGCGAGCCGCCATATCGTGACCATCGTGCAGGGCAAGGGGGAAGAAAGACCGGGTTATCCCGGTCGGGCAGCGGGCGCTGCGCTGGCTGACGTATTACGTGCAGGCGGTGAGGCCGCAACTGCTGGTGAACCCGCACTGCCCGGCACTGTTCGTGGCCCTGGATGGTGTCGAGGGACTGACGCCGAACGGCATCACCAATCTGGTGAGTCACTACATCAGGGCATCGGGGATAGCGAAATGGGGAAGCTGCCACCTGTTCCGGCACGCGATGGCCACGCAAATGCTGGAGACCGGGGCGGACCTGCGGTGGATACAGGCGATGCTGGGCCATGCGAGCGTGGTGAGCACGCAAATCTACACGCAGGTGAGCATCCGGGCGTTGCATTATTATAATAACACGACGCATCCGGCGGAGCAGTCGGACAGTGATGAAACCGGGCTGCTGGCCGACCTGATAGCGGCGGAGCAGCCGGACACCCCGGAGCCGGACGACACGCCCGTGTGGCCGGACAGCCCCAAAAGTTAGCGCTCTCCGGTTGAGTGCGGCGGGAGCGGGTTCGGCAGACAGCCCGGCGGGCTGACTGCCGTCAGGCGGCATCGCGGGCGGGGGTAAACGTCCGCCCGGCCCGCGTTGTGCGGCGGTGCTCCGTGTCACCCCGGCGGCTGGCCGGTCAGCCGTTCAACATAATGCGGGGGATTATACGAAGCTCGCCGGGTAACGACAGCGCCCGTTCCCGCTGCGAGGTGCGGCTCGTATCGTATAATCCGCATTATGTCTTGCGCCCCCGCCATCGGCATCGCGGGTGAGGCGCGGCGCGCAAGGCGCTGCCTTCCGCTGTCGGCGGTGGTGTGCGTTCTTCGGCTTCCTGGCCGCCTTGTGTTGCCGGAGACACCGGCGTCAGCATCGAGTCCAGATGTCATCAGGTCTCCCCCCTCGCGTTATCCTCAACATCCACCCCAAAGAAGAAGTCGGCCCGTCGGGCCTCCGCTGAAGGGCTTCATGCCCGCCCGCTGCATCTGTCCGTCACGGCTCGCAGTCGCAGGCTCCTTGCTCGTTCCCGTGCCGGCCAGCCTTCGCCCCCGCCCCGGTGTGGCGTGGTCATGCAGGTGCCTCTTCACCTTAACCGTCGGAGCCACAGAGCGCCGCAGGGCGTCGCTTGCGGACTCTGTGCCGTCCGCACCGGCAGACCCCGCGCCGGTGCCACAGGCAAGCTGTGGCCCCGTCACGGGTTGCGATGAAACCCCAAACCGAACCCCCAACACCGGATGGCAGCGGCTGCCGCCGCTGCTATGATGCGTGGGGTTGCAGGCGAAAGCCCCGGCAGGGCGGTAGCGTGTCGGGGGCCAAAACCGCGTATCGGGGCGTCGGTGTCCGGGTATCAAAACGCCTCAGGGAAAACCGGCTGTAACCGGCTGACTGCACAGGGAAAAAGTGGGTTCGGCGGCTGACTTCGCAACGGATGACGTTGTTGTGGAGAATAACTATCTGAGCAGCACGGACAAGAGCCGCCAGACGTATCTCAATCACAAAGAAAACCTGACCGAGCAGGAAAAACAGGAGCGTGATGCGCTGAATCGTAAGGATGCGCAAACCAGTAAGGAACTGGTTGCAGCCTGTATGGATGGCAGTGCTTCAGCCTGTAGCGCCGCCCGCCAGGATGCGCTGGAGAAACAGGCGACCTATCAAAATCTGGGCTATCAGAATCCGAAGGAAACGCAGGACGGTTATCAGCAGATACAGCAGTTACTGGTGAGCACCGGCGAGGAAGCGAAACAGACGCGGAACTGTTCAACGGTATGGTTGCGGCGTATATGCGCACCGGGATGAGTGAAGAGGCGGCGAAATCGGCGGTGGGCTACCAGATGGGGCGATGTATATCGCCGGTGGTCTGGCCGGAATCGGAGCGGGTAAAGCGGCGGATGAAGGATTAACGCCGGGAGTGAAACCATCGGCACCGTCAGAAAAACCGGGAGCAGGCAGCACGCAGACAGAAGGTAAACCGTCGAGCGGTGCGGAGAACGTGGCAGCTTCTTCGAGTCTAAAAGATGATTTGGTTCAACAGAACCTGAACAATATTGCGAAGCAGGATCCGAGACTGGCAGAAGTTGTTAAGGTAGCGGTACAACAAACCCGAACTTCTCTGTAGGAATGGGAACTGCGGAGGAGGCGGATAGATTAGGCCAAATATGGGTTGGCGATGGTTCCAGATTGCTTACTGATGGTAAAGGTTGGGTTAGTGCTGAAACCTGGCACAAGGGTATATCGCTTCCCTGCATCCAAGCCAAATACACCGCAAGATTTGAATCCAACTGGTGTACAGGCAAATTTCGAAACGCTGAAAGATGGTAAAAGAGTTAGTAATGGTCACATGGGGATTACTCAGTGAAAGGAATACTTAAAAACTTGGGGTTAACTCAGCGGAGTTTAGCCCTGAAACTTATAAGCCTGAAGAAGGTGATTGTTTTGGCCTGTGGATTAACTTATGTATTGGCCCTGACCGCTCAGGAAGGTGGACAGCGATTATCAGCTACTTATCTGTACTCCTGAATGGCTCTGCAAGCACCGATGGTTGCCGGAACTGATGCGGCACACGTTGCTGGTTCGTAAATACGATATGGATGAGATTAAAAAGACCATCACAGACTATAACGATCAGAGCGAAGGTAACGACTGGATGGAGATCTCACAGAAGATTTTTCCCGCGTCTTTGCCTGGGAATATGAAGATTACCAGCCTTGAGCAAGATCCCGGCCCTGCCGGATTAGTCATTTTTACCAGTCAGCTTTTGAGTTACGCCTTCATCCCCGTCGCCCTTGAACCTGATCGGCGAGGTTGCCCGAAAAAGCTTCAACCACCCGGACAGGAAATGTTTTGTCATTACCGTCATGCCGACGGAATGACAAAACCATCCGGTCAGGGCCACGCCCCGACACCCCCGAGTTAAAACAAAAACCCCGGCGCGGGCCGGGGGTGAGAGTGGTTACTCGGCGAACTTAAGGCCGCCGGGGTAATGCTTGATCCAGTTGGCCGCCGCGTCCGGGTCAAAGGGTTCAATGCTGAGACCTTCCAGACAGTGCCACAGCTCGCGGGTGTTCTGGGTGGTGATGACCATGCGGCCGGGCATGACCCGTATTTTTAACGGCATCCCGTCGGTAAAGCCGGCTTCGGTAAGCCAGGCCCCTTGCAGGGGCACCGCCTGAAAGCGGGCGCGTGCATAGCGTTCGGCTTGGGAAATGCGTTGTATTGCCTTATCATCGCGTACAGCCATAGTAACTACCTCGTTTAGTTGCTTGTGGTTAGCAGGGTTATCGGGTGGCAGCCCGGTAGCTCTGCGCTGGTAAAAATCGACTCTTCTGTAGCAAATCCCTTCTACGACGTCAGTAACTGCGTCATCTTCGAGCGTTTAAGCAGGCTGTCCATCAGGACGATCAGCGCCTGCTTCTCTTCATCCGATAACGAATCCATCTGTGTGACCAGTGCCTGTAAACGCGGGTTGTGGATTTGCGGCGGCGTCATGGGCTCCAGCCCGACCAGTGAATCAAGGCTGGTCTGCAACACCTGTGCAATCCTGACCACGGCGTCAAGCTGGGGAACGGATGCACCGCGTTCCCAGCGGTTATAAACGCGGCGGTCAACTTCCAGCAGCTCGGCCAGTCTGGCCTGCGTCATCTTACGGGCCTCTCTGGCCTCCTTCAGTCGGGCAGCAAACTGTTGCATATCTTCCTCACAGAACCAGCGTGACAGTGATATCTGCATTGTAAGCCTCCCTTTTTAGCTGCTTGACTTATTGACCACATTATAGTCCCTATATTAAAACACTACAATGTCTATTGACAGGTTTTTTACAGGAGGGTGTGATGGGACGATGACACCGGCAGAGCCTGGAGCAACTGAAACGCGGGGTGTCGCTGCGGGCCGTCGCGCAGTCTCAGGGCCATCAACTGAAAAAGCAGGGGGCGGACAGTGTTGTGTGCCGGCTGTCCGTTCCATCAGGAGAACACGCCGTCCTGTGTCATCACGCCGTCGAAGAACCTGTACCACTGCTTCGGCTGCGGGGCGTCGGGGTCGGTGCTGGACTGGCTGCAACACACCGAGCGGCTGACGTATCCGCAAACCCTGCTGCGGTTGCGGGAGCTGGCCGGTAATCCGTCTTTTTTAGCCGCCGCCCCTGTTCCCGCCTCGCCAGCGGTGGCCCGTACCAAACTCGCCGACCTGGATGATGACGGTCAGGCGCTGCTGAATCAGGTTATCCAGTTCTACCACCAGAGCCTGCTGGCGAGCGCGGAGGCGCAGCAGTGGCTGGTCAGTCGCGGTCTGGCTCATCCTGAACTGGTGAGCCACTTCCGGCTGGGGTTCGCCGGTCATCACGGTATCGGCGGCAGCGCGGGGCTGCTGCCGTCTTCGTCGAGTCAGGAAGGAAAGCGGCTGCGTGAGAAACTGGCCGGGCTGGGGGTGCTACGCGCGGCCACGAAGCAGGACCACTTCCGGGGCTGCGTGGTGATGCCGGTTATCGGCTGGTCGGAGTCGGCGAGCGTGGCCCAGCGAGGCCGGGTGATGCAGTTGTACGGTCGTCGGGTGCAGCCGGACCACAAAATCCTCAAAGGCTCGCCGAAGCACCTGTATCTGCCGTCGCCACTGGCCGGGGTGTGGAACGAGGAAGCGCTGAAGGCGTCGTCAGACCTTATCCTGTGCGAGTCGCTGATCGACGCGATGACGTTCTGGTGTGCGGGCTATCGCAACGTGACCACGGCGTACGGGGCCAACGGCTTTACCGCTGACCATCTGGCGGCGTTGCAGTATCACGGCGTGAAGCGGGTGCAGATAGCCTATGACCGGGACGAGGCAGGCGACCGGGGCGCGGCGTCGGTGGCGGCGGACCTGCTGGAGTGCGGTATCGAAGCATGGCGGGTGCGGTTCCCGCCGGGCTGGATGCGAATGCCTATGCACTGAACAGCGGCAACCCGGAAAGCGCGTTAGGGCTGGCACTGGAGCAGTCGGCATGGATGGGCCAGGGCAGCGGGCCGGGGGTGGTGTTCTCCCGTGACATGCCGGTGAGTGGCGAGCGTGAACCTTCTTCCTTAGCCGCCCCGGCGGGCGTACCGGCACCGACGGTGGCGGGCGAGTTAACCCCATCCGGCGACCTGCTGCTGACCCACGGCCCGCGAGTCTGGCGGGTGCGCGGCTGGCAGAAAAACACCGTACAGGAGGTGATGAAGGTGAACGTGCAGGTGCGGGACGAGTCAACCGGCGCGCTGCATGTGGACTCGCTGGACCTGTACAGTTCGCGGCAGCGTCAGGGGGTATGTGAGCGCGGCGGCGGCGGAGCTGGGCTGTGACGCGTCGGTCATCAAGCGCGAGTGCGGCCGGGTGCTGCTGATGCTGGAGCAGCAACAGGAGTGTCAGCGGCAGGCGTCGGAGCAGGCCGACGCGACCGCTGCGGTCACGGTGAGTGCGGAAGACGAGGCGGCGGCACTGGAACTGCTGAAATCCCCCCATCTGGCTGAACGTATCATCAATGACCTCGCGGCCTGCGGGGTGGTGGGGGAAAGTACCAATCTGCTGACCGGGTATCTGGCGGCGACGTCGCGCAAGCTGGATAAACCGCTGGCCGTGCTGATACAGAGCAGTTCGGCGGCGGGGAAATCTTCGCTGATGGACGCGGTGCTGGGGATGATGCCGGAAGAAGAGCGTATCCAGTACAGTGCGATGACCGGGCAGAGCCTGTATTACCTTGGTGAACCCTCGTTACAGCACAAGATACTGGCGATAGCCGAAGAAGAAGGGGTCAGGCAGGCGGCGTATGCGCTCAAGCTGTTGCAGTCGGACGGGGAGCTGAAAATCGCCAGTACCGGCAAGAACGAGCAGAGCGGCGAGCTGGTGACGCGGGAATACAAGGTGCAGGGGCCGGTGATGCTGATGCTGACCACCACGGCCAGCGACGTGGATGAAGAGCTGCTGAACCGTTGCCTTGTTCTCACCGTGAACGAATCCAGAGAGCAGACGCAGGCCATCCACGCGATGCAACGCCACGGTCAGACGCTGGCCGGGCTGCTTCAGTCATCAGAAAAACAGTACCTGACCCGGCTACACCAGAACGCACAGCGGCTGCTGCGCCCGCTGAAGGTGGTGAATCCGTATGCCGACCGGCTGACGTTCCTGAGTGATAAAACCCGCACCCGGCGCGACCATATGAAGTACCTGACGTTAATCCAGGCCATCGCGCTGTTGCATCAATACCTGCGTGAGGTGAAGCGGGTAACGCACCGGGGGCAGGTTATCGAGTATATCGAGGTGGAGAAAAGCGATATCGCGCTGGCCAATCAGCTGGCCCACGAGGTGCTGGGCCGGACGCTGGATGAAATGCCGCCACAGACGAGGAAACTGTTGCTGCTGATACAGGCGATGGTGGGCGAACAGGCGCAGCGTCAGGGCTGCCAGCCCGGTGAGGTGCGGTTCACGCGGCGGGATATCCGGGCATGGACCAACTGGAGCGACAGCCAGCTCAAGAACCACTGTCTGCGGCTGGCTGAAATGGAATACCTGCTGCTGCACGGCGGCAGCCGGGGGCACCTGTTGCAGTATGAGCTGCTGTGGGATGGCAACACCGGCGATGACCCGCACCTGTGCGGGCTGCTGGAGGTGGACGAGCCTGAAGGCAGTGAGCGCAAGTCTGGCCCGGAGGCGGAAAAGTCCGGCTTAAGTCTGCCTCAAGTCCGGGGCAAGTCTGACGTGGAAAAACCGGCGTCAGGCCAGACAAGGCAAGGGTTGACGGCGGATGTGGTCGGGGCCGGGTCAGACGCAGTAAGAAAGGGAACACAAATATCGCCTGTCGTGCCGCTGCCTGCGGTCGGCGATACGCCGGTTGAGAGCGCGGGGGTGACGCATGGCCAACCGTAAACCGCGTGCCGATGCGCTGCTGACGGTGGATGAGGTGTACCGAAAACCCATCGGCCCGGCCAGCGACCCGAAAAGCCTGTACGCGCTGCTGCTGAGGTTCGTGGCATGGCGTCGGGAGCGGAACTGGTCGGAGACGACGCTGAAGACGCAAACCCATCATCAGTACCGGTTCATCCTGTGGGCGGCGGAGCGCGGGCTGCACTATGGCCGGGACATCACCTTACCGATACTGGAGCACTACCAGCGCCATCTGTACCAGTACCGCAAGCCGAACGGGGAGCCACTGAGCACCCGGACGCAGCGCAGCCAGCTGGGGCCACTGGTGGTGTGGTTCGGCTGGATGACGCGGCATCATCTGCTGCTGGCCGACCCGGCGTCGGGTCTGGTGTTGCCGCGACTGGAAAAGCGGCTGCCGCGCCATATCCTGAGCGTGGCGGACGTGGAGCAGGTACTGGCGTTGCCGGACCTGACCACGTTGCAGGGCATCCGCGACCGGGCGCTGATGGAGCTGCTGTGGTCAACCGGGATACGGCGGGGTGAAGTGGCGATGCTGGAGGTGTACAGCGTGGACGCGAGCCGCCATATCGTGACCATCGTGCAGGGCAAGGGGAAGAAAGACCGGGTTATCCCGGTCGGGCAGCGGGCGCTGCGCTGGCTGACGTATTACGTGCAGGCGGTGAGGCCGCAACTGCTGGTGAACCCGCACTGCCCGGCACTGTTCGTGGCCCTGGATGGTGTCGAGGGACTGACGCCGAACGGCATCACCAATCTGGTGAGTCACTACATCAGGGCATCGGGGATAGCGAAATGGGGAAGCTGCCACCTGTTCCGGCACGCGATGGCCACGCAAATGCTGGAGAACGGGGCGGACCTGCGGTGGATACAGGCGATGCTGGGCCATGCGAGCGTGGAGAGCACGCAAATCTACACGCAGGTGAGCATCCGGGCGTTGCAGGCGGTTCATGCCTCGACGCATCCGGCGGAGCAGTCGGACAGTGATGAAACCGGGCTGCTGGCCGACCTGATAGCGGCGGAGCAGCCGGACACCCCGGAGCCGGACGACACGCCCGTGTGGCCGGACAGCCCCAAAAGTTAGCGCTCTCCGGTCGAGTGCGGCGGAGCGGGTTCGGCAGACAGCCCGGCGGGCTGACTGCCGTCAGGCGGCATCGCGGGCGGGGGTAAACGTCCGCCCGGCCCGCGTTGTGCGGCGGTGCTCCGTGTCACCCCGGCGGCTGGCCGGTCAGCCGTTCAACATAATGCGGGGGATTATACGAAGCTCGCCGGGTAACGACAGCGCCCGTTCCCGCTGCGAGGTGCGGCTCGTATCGTATAATCCGCATTATGTCTTGCGCCCCCGCCATCGGCATCGCGGGTGAGGCGCGGCGCGCAAGGCGCTGCCTTCCGCTGTCGGCGGTGGTGTGCGTTCTTCGGCTTCCTGGCCGCCTTGTGTTGCCGGAGACACCGGCGTCAGCATCGAGTCCAGATGTCATCAGGTCTCCCCCCTCGCGTTATCCTCAACATCCACCCCAAAGAAGAAGTCGGCCCGTCGGGCCTCCGCTGAAGGGCTTCATGCCCGCCCGCTGCATCTGTCCGTCACGGCTCGCAGTCGCAGGCTCCTTGCTCGTTCCCGTGCCGGCCAGCCTTCGCCCCCGCCCCGGTGTGGCGTGGTCATGCAGGTGCCTCTTCACCTTAACCGTCGGAGCCACAGAGCGCCGCAGGGCGTCGCTTGCGGACTCTGTGCCGTCCGCACCGGCAGACCCCCGCGCCGGTGCCACAGGCAAGCTGTGGCCCCGTCACGGGTTGCGATGAAACCCCAAACCGAACCCCCAACACCGGATGGCAGCGGCTGCCGCCGCTGCTATGATGCGTGGGTTGCAGGCGAAAGCCCCGGCAGGGCGGTAGCGTGTCGGGGGCCAAAACCGCGTATCGGGGCGTCGGTGTCCGGGTATCAAAACGCCTCAGGGAAAACCGGCTGTAACCGGCTGACTGCACAGGGAAAAAGTGGGTTCGGCGGCTGACTTCGCAACGGATGACGTTGTTGTGGAGAATAACTATCTGAGTGCAACGGAAGCCGCAAAGAAAGCGGTGCTGGAGCGCAGGGAAAAAGACGGGACACTGACAGCGGACGAAGCCAAAGAGCTGGCTGATACCCGCAAACTGGACAAAGACCGTGACCAGGCCATCCACGATATCTGTACGCAGGGCAACAAGTCAGGCGGGGCGTGCTCGGCACTGGTGGCTCAGGCGCAGCAGGCGTTAAACAGTTATGGTGAAAGTGCGGCGAGCTATCGTCTGATTTACAAAGACCTGTACCCGCAGGACGCAGCCAATGTGAGCGCCATCCTGAAAGGGCTGGATGAAGGCAGCATCACCCGCGATGCGGCCATCACCGCCATCGCCAAAGCCACCGGAAAAGGCTGGGATGAGGTGGCATCGCAGTATGATACGGCGATGCAGTTACATGGGATTGTCAGTGCTCTGGCCGGGATGAAAGGAATAGGTTCCGTTGCTGGTGAGACTGCTGTTGTCCGGCTGGCTTCTGGTGAAAAAGTCACTGTGACGACCAAAGGGGACGTAGCAACAGTTACTTATCCTGATGGGATTAGCTTCAGAATTGATCAGCCAAAACATCTGTCAACAGTAGACGGATTCACACAGAAAAATGGAATTTCAGGGGGTCATAATGCTAATGCTTTTTATGATGCAGCTAAGGAATACAATGTAAAAATCGTTAGTGAAACACCAAGTGGAGTGAATGGCATCACCGAAGTGAAGTATCTGATACCTACTAAAGATCGGGCTGGGAACCTTACCGGAGATTACAAAGCAACACCTGAAACAAAGACTATTTATGATCCTAAAATATTCTCCGATCAGAAAATATTAGAACTTGGGCAACAGGCAGCAGCCAATGGCTATAAGGAAGCAATGAGTAGCCCGAATGGAACTGCCAATGTTACCGCTGGCGGTATTAGCTTCAGGATATATGTTGATAAGTCCACAGGGACAGTAAGGAACTTCCATCCGAATTAATTTACTGGGTAAGTTGATATGAATAAAAATTTATTTGAAATGTCAGACGTACATTCAGGGCTAAATGAGGTCATAGTAGGCTATTTTAATATAATGTCTTCTGATAAAGATTTTTTTGAAGTCATTGAATATATTATAAAAAAAATAGGATTTAGTACTGATGGGGCGTATTGTAATTTTCCTGACATGAATAGTTACGATGAGAGTGAGCATTTTGATGGTGTGGAGTTTGCCGTTGGCTATCCTCCCTCTGAAGCAGATACGGTCATTGTTAGCGAAGAAACGTGTTTTAAATATGTTCGTCTGGCTTGTGAAAAATATCTGCAAAAGCATCCTGAAGATGAAGCAAGGATAAAAGCTCTGCTGGAAAAAATGCCACTCTGATACCGATCCCGGCCTTCGCGCCGGGATCGTCATTTTTACCAGTCAGATCCTAATCTCCGCTTCAATCACCAGCCGCCCGCGCTCAACGGTGACGATAACCGGCTGGCCGGTGTTAAAGCCGAGATCTTCCAGCCAGCGGCCCTTCAGCGTGAGTTGCGGCGGCGGGTTGCCCTTCATGCCGTTGGGGGCGTAGCCGACGGTGTAATGCCGTTGGGGTTCTTTTACTTCAGTTGCGCGGGGTTCTGCCTTAGAATCGCGTCCAGCCATAGTAACTACCTCGTTTAGTTGCCAGTGGTGAGCGGTTGGAGCAGGTAGCCGCCTGTTCTAACCGCGCTCAGTAATCTGTTTAGCCTGGTACTTCAGTATCATCCCATCCAGTAACGCCTTGATAATCCGGCGCTCTTCTTCGGGCATCCCGCTGACGGCCTCAAACTGCAACGCCAAATCATCAGACGGGCCACGCTCGTGGTCATCAAACACCAGCCCATCCAGCGAGACACGCAGCACCTTAGCCAGCCGAATCAGGGCGTCTAAGGTGGGTTGCGCCGACCCCGCCTCATAACGGCGTATCTGGTTGACATGAATGGAGGCGCTGTCGGCTAACGCCTGTTGAGTCAGGTCGGCGGCCTTGCGCAGTTGTATCAGACGAGCAGGAAAGTTCATCGGTAAGAACCACAAAGTTGACGTAGCCATACTGTAACCTGTCCCTCTAATACTGTTTGACATATACACAGTATAAGGTATCTAATTAAAACATTAAACGGTTATTGACGGGTTTTTGACAGGAGCAGCGGAAATGGGACGACTGACACCGGCAGAGCTGGAGCAACTGAAACGCGGGGTGTCGCTGCGGGCCGTGGCGCAGTCTCAGGGGCATCGGCTTAAAAAGCAGGGTGCGGACAGTGTTGTGTGCCGGTGCCCGTTCCATCAGGAAAACACGCCGTCCTGCGTCATCACACCGTCAAAAAACCTGTACCACTGCTTCGGCTGCGGGGCGTCGGGGTCGGTGCTGGACTGGCTGCAACACACCGAGCGGCTGACCTACCCGCAAACCCTGTTGCGGCTGCGGGAGCTGGCCGGGACCGCCCCTTCTTTAGCCGCCGTTCCTGTCCCCGCCTCGCCAGCGGTGGCCCGTACCAGACTCGCCGACCTGGATGATGACGGCCAGGCGCTGCTGAATCAGGTTATCCACTTCTACCACCAGAGCCTGCTCGACAGCCCGGAGGCGCAGCAGTGGCTGGTCAGTCGCGGGCTGGATCATCCTGAACTGGTGAGTCACTTCCGGCTGGGGTTCGCCGGTCACCACGGCATCGGCGGCAGCGCGGGGCTGTTGCCGTCCTCGTCGAGCCACGAGGGAAAACGGCTGCGCGAGAAACTGGCCGGGCTGGGGGTGCTGCGGGCGACCACGAAGCAGGACCACTTCCGGGGTTGCGTGGTGATGCCGGTTATCGGCTGGGCAGAGTCGGCAAATGTGGCGCAGCGTGGCCGGGTGATGCAGTTGTACGGGCGGCGGGTGCAGCCGGACCACAAAATCCTCAAAGGCTCGCCGAAGCACCTGTATCTGCCGTCGCCGCTGGCCGGGGTGTGGAACGAGGCAGCGCTGAAGGCGTCGTCGGACCTTATCCTGTGCGAGTCGCTGATCGATGCGATGACGTTCTGGTGTGCCGGGTTCCGCAACGTCACCACGGCCTACGGGGCCAACGGCTTCACTGCTGACCATCTGGCCGCGTTGCAGTACCACGGCGTGAAACGGGTACAGATAGCCTATGACCGTGACGCAGCAGGCGACCGGGGCGCGGAGAGTGTGGCGGCGGAGCTGCTGGAGTGCGGTATCGAGGCGTGGCGGGTGCGGTTCCCGCCGGGGCTGGATGCGAATGCGTATGCGCTGAACAGTGGCAGCCCGGAATCGGCATTAGGGCTGGCACTGGAGCAGGCGGCATGGATGGGCAAAGGCAGCGGGCCGGGGGTGGTGTTCTCCCGTGATATGCCGGTGAGTGGCGAGCGTGAGCCTTCTTCCTTAGCCGCCCCGGCGGGCGTACCGGCGCAGACGGTGGCGGGGGAGTTAACCCCGTCCGGCGACCTGCTGCTGACCCACGGCCCGCGGGTGTGGCGGGTGCGGGGCTGGCAGAAAAACACCGTGGCCGAGGTGATGAAGGTCAACGTGCAGGTGCGGGACGAGAGCACGGGCGCGTTCCATGTAGACAGTCTGGATATGTACAGTTCACGTCATCGTCAGGGGTATATCAGCGCGGCGGCGGCAGAGCTTGAGTGCGAGTCTTCAGTCATCAAGCGCGAGTGCGGGCGGGTGCTGCTCTGGCTTGAGCAGCAACAGGCGCGTCAGCGGCAGGCGGCAGAGCAGGCCGAACGCGCTCCGGCGGTCACAGTCAGCGCACAAGACGAAGCGGACGCACTGGCGTTACTCAAGTCCCCGGACCTTGCCGCCCGTATCGTGGATGACCTGGCCGCCTGCGGGGTGGTGGGGGAACGTACCAATCTGCTGACCGGGTATCTGGCGGCGACGTCGCGCAAGCTGGATAAACCGCTGGCCGTGCTGATACAGAGCAGCTCGGCGGCGGGGAAATCCTCGCTGATGGACGCGGTGCTGGGGATGATGCCGGAAGAAGAGCGTATCCAGTACAGCGCGATGACCGGGCAGAGCCTGTATTACCTCGGCGAGACTTCGTTACAGCACAAGATACTGGCCATCGCGGAAGAAGAAGGGGTCAGGCAGGCAGCGTATGCGCTCAAGCTGTTGCAGTCGGACGGGGAGCTGAAAATCGCCAGTACCGGCAAGAACGAGCAGAGCGGCGAACTGGTGACGCGGGAATACAAGGTACAGGGACCGGTGATGCTGATGCTGACCACCACGGCCAGCGACGTGGATGAAGAGCTGCTGAACCGCTGTCTGGTGTTGACGGTGAACGAGTCACGGGAGCAGACGCAGGCGATACACGCGATGCAGCGCCACGGGCAGACGCTGGCCGGGCTGCTGCAATCCTCAGAAAAGCAGTACCTGACGACGCTGCACCAGAACGCGCAGCGGCTGCTGCGCCCGCTGAAGGTGGTGAATCCGTATGCTGACCGGCTGACGTTCCTGTCGGACAAGACCCGCACCCGGCGCGACCATATGAAGTACCTGACGCTGATACAGGCCATCGCGCTGTTGCACCAGTACCAGCGGGCGGTGAAGCGGGTCGAGCACCGGGGGCAGGTTATCGAGTATATCGAGGTGGAAAAAGGCGATATCGCGCTGGCCAATCAGCTGGCCCACGAGGTGCTGGGCCGGACGCTGGATGAAATGCCGCCGCAGACGCGCAAGCTGCTGGTGTGGCTGAAGGGCTGGGTGCAGGCGCGTGCGCAGGGTCAGGCGGTGAAGGTGGACGAGATACGGTTCACGCGGCGGGAGGTGCGCTCCTCGCTGGGCTGGGGTGACACGCAACTGAAAATCCACCTTGGCAGGCTGCTGGAAATGGAATACCTGCTGCTGGTTCCGGCGCGGTCTGACGTATGAATACGGGCTGCTGTGGGACGGTGACGACAACGGCGGGGCGCACCTGTGCGGGCTGCTGGAGGTGGAAGACGCGACCCCGGAGACAGAAGGCAATGCTGACCGGTCGGGTCTGGATACCGTTCAGTCGGCCCCCGGTCGGGGTGTGGTCGGCAGCCGGTCGGGGCATGAAAAACCGGCGTCATGCCAGACAGGGAAAGGGCTGACAGCGGAACCGGTCGGAGCTGAGTCAGACGCAGTAATCAGGGGGAACCCAGCATCGCCATCTGCGCCGCTGCCTGCGAGTAAAAACGGCGAGGCTGAGGGCAATGCCGACCGGTCGGGGCTGGACGCCGCTCAGTCGGCCCCCGGTCGGGGTGTGGTCGGCAGCCGGTCGGGGCGTGAAAAACCTGCGTCGGGCCAGACGGCACAAGGGCTGACGGCGGAAGCGGTCGGGGCTGAGTCAGAGACAGTAAGAAAGGGAACACAAACATCGCCATCCGCACCGCTGCCTGTGGCCGGGAAAACGGAGGTGACACATGGCCAACCGTAAACCCCGCGCCGATGCGCTGCTGACGGTGGATGACGTGTACCGAAAACCCATCGGCCCGGCCAGCGACCCGAAGAGCCTGTACGCGCTGCTGCTGCGGTTCGTGGCGTGGCGTCGGGAGCGGAACTGGTCGGAGACGACGCTGAAGACGCAAACCCATCATCAGTACCGGTTCATCCTGTGGGCGGCGGAGCGCGGGCTGCACTATGGCCGTGACATCACCTTACCGATACTGGAGCACTACCAGCGCCATCTGTACCAGTACCGCAAGCCGAACGGGGAGCCACTGAGCACCCGGACGCAGCGCAGCCAACTGGGGCCCCTGGTGGTGTGGTTCGGCTGGATGACGCGGCATCATCTGCTGCTGGCCGACCCGGCGTCGGGTCTGGTGTTGCCGCGACTGGAAAAGCGGCTGCCGCGCCATATCCTGAGCGTGGCGGACGTGGAGCAGGTACTGGCGTTGCCGGACCTGACCACGTTGCAGGGCATCCGCGACCGGGCGCTGATGGAGCTGCTGTGGTCAACCGGGATACGGCGGGGTGAAGTGGCGATGCTGGAGGTGTACAGCGTGGACGCGAGCCGCCATATCGTGACCATCGTGCAGGGCAAGGGGAAGAAAGACCGGGTTATCCCGGTCGGGCAGCGGGCGCTGCGCTGGCTGACGTATTACGTGCAGGCGGTGAGGCCGCAACTGCTGGTGAACCCGCACTGCCCGGCACTGTTCGTGGCCCTGGATGGTGTCGAGGGACTGACGCCGAACGGCATCACCAATCTGGTGAGTCACTACATCAGGGCATCGGGGATAGCGAAATGGGGAAGCTGCCACCTGTTCCGGCACGCGATGGCCACGCAAATGCTGGAGAACGGGGCGGACCTGCGGTGATACAGGCGATGCTGGGCCATGCGAGCGTGGAGAGCACGCAAATCTACACGCAGGTGAGCATCCGGGCGTTGCAGGCGGTTCATGCCTCGACGCATCCGGCGGAGCAGTCGGACAGTGATGAAACCGGGCTGCTGGCCGACCTGATGGCGGCGGAGCAGCCGGACACCCCGGAGCCGGACGACACGCCCGTGTGGCCGGACAGCCCCAAAAGTTAGCGCTCTCCGGTTGAGTGCGGCGGGAGCGGGTTCGGCAGACAGCCCGGCGGGCTGACTGCCGTCAGGCGGCATCGCGGGCGGGGGTAAACGTCCGCCCGGCCCGCGTTGTGCGGCGGTGCTCCGTGTCACCCGGCGGCTGGCCGGTCAGCCGTTGGACATAATGCGGGGATTATACGAAGCTCGCCGGGCAAGCCCACGGCTCCTTCACGCCGCGTGGAGCGGCTCGTATCGTATAATCCGCATTATGTCTTGCGCCCGCCATTGGCATCGCGGATGAGGCGCGGCGCGCAAGGCGGCGCCTTCCGCTGTCGGCTCCGGTGTTCCTTCGTCAGCACTCGGTCAACCCCCAAACCCAACCCCCAGAAGAAGTCGGCCCGTCGGCCTCCGCTGAAAGGCATTACCTCGCCCCCCGACCCAGACCCCGCTTCACTGGCTGCGCCCGGCTCGCAGTCGCAGGCTCCTTGCTCGTTCCCGTGCTCGCCATCTCCGCCCCGTGCGGCCCCGCCGGGGCCTCCCGATGGTCACCTGGCGGGTTGTCCGGCGTGGTCATGCAGGTGCCTCTTCTCCTTAACCGTCGGAGTCACAGAGCGCCGCAGGGCGTCGCTTGCGGACTCTGTGCCGTCCGCACCGGCAGAACCCGCGCCGGCGCCACAGGCAAGCTGTGGCCCGTCACGGGTTGCGATGGAACCCCAAACTGAACCCCCAACACCGGATGGCAGCGGCTGCCGCCGCTGCTATGATGCGTGGGTTGCAGGCGAAAGCCCCGGCAGGGCGGTAGCGTGTCGGGGGCCAAAACCGCGTATCGGGGCTTCGGAGTTCGGGTATCGAAACGCTTCAGGGAAAACCGGCTGTAACCGGCTGACTGCACAGGGAAAAAGTGGGTTCGTCGGCTGACTTCGCAACGGATGACGTTGTTGTGGAGAATAACTATCTGAGCAACCAGCAGAAGGCTCAGAAGAAGAAGGAGCTTGAAGAGTGCCAGACCCAAGCTTGCAAAGTGCAGGCTGAGGCGAAGTGGACGGCGATAGATTTAGGGCAGGATGGGAGCTTTGCGGCCGGGATGGTTGCCGGGGTTCCGGCAGGGCTGTATGACACGATCGACGGTATTGTGAAAACGGCAAGCAGCCCAATGGAGACATATGAGGCGCTGAAATCGCTGTTCAACAGCGGTGATGTGCTGGGTAATGTGTCGGATGCGGTGAAACAGTCGTATATAGACCGCATCAACAACATGGAAGCGGAATACCAGAAGGCCGGAGCCAGTGGCTCGTTCAATGCCGGTGTTGAAGGCGGAAAACTGGTTACGGATATAGCGGGTCTGCTTGCCGGTGGTACGGGTGTAGTAAAAGTGACCGCAGGTGTAACGGAGAAGATCGTTGCCAAAGTTGCGGGTAAAGCAGTGGGTAAAGCTGAATCGGCGGCGGCTGGGTTTATAGGTAATGAAGCCCATAACGCAGCAAGCTATGCTGGATTAAAATTGGACTTACAGACTACTCAAGCAGCAAATGATGTTGTGGATAGCTTGCGGACTACCGGAACATTACCATCGAATTATGTAGATAAGGCCCAAGCTGTTGCTAATGGCTGGAAACCTGGGAAAGCATTGAATAATACAAACCCCGGTGGGCAATTAGGCGGTGATATCTTCGAAAATTCAAATAACCTGTTACCGCCTTCACCAGGAAGAGTATGGCGCGAGGCTGATATAGGATTGAATAATACGATGTCGAGAAGCAATCAGCCGGGAACAAGGTTGTTATATTCGAGTGATGGGTTGTTGTATATCACTACTGATCACTATGAAACAGCAACATCAATAGGTAAATGGAAGTGAGTGAACGCGAAATTATTTTAGATGGTTTAAACATATATACCGAATCTGATGTTCATGGTGTTCTATCGGAGAAATTAGATTTTGGTCCCTATTATGGAAGAAATCTTAATGCGCTCTGGGATCGATTAAGCAATGACGTCGAGCGGCCAGTAACGCTGGTATGGACGAACTCAGATACAACCCGACAGCGCTTAGGAGATACGTTTAATCGAATAGTGGAAGTGTTAGAGAGGGTAAGAAAGCAGGATATCGAATTAAACTTCGATGATAAGTTCGATTATATCTTGAAATGATACCGATCCCGGCCATGTGCCGGGATCGTCGTTTTTACCGGTTAGATCCTAAGCTCCGCCTCAATTACCAGTCGCCCGCGCTCCACGGTGACGATAACCGGCTGTCCGGTGTTAAAGCCGAGATCTTCCAGCCAGCGGCCCTTCAGCGTGAGTTGCGGCGGCGGGTTGCCCTTCATGCCATTGGGGGCGTAACCGACGGTGTAATGCCGTTGGGGTTCTTTTACTTCAGTTGCGCGGGGTTCTGACTTAGAATCGCGTCCAGCCATAGTAACTACCTCGTTTAGTTGCCAGTGGTGAGCGGTTGGAGCAGGTAGCCGCCTGTTCTAACCGCGCTCAGTAATCTGTTTAGCCTGGTACTTCAGTATCATCCCATCCAGTAACGCCTTGATAATCCGGCGCTCTTCTTCTGGCATCCCGCTGACGGCCTCAAACTGCAACGCCAAATCATCAGACGGGCCACGCTCGTGGTCATCAAACACCAGCCCATCCAGCGAGACACGCAGCACCTTAGCCAGCCGAATCAGGGCGTCTAAGGTGGGTTGCGCCGACCCCGCCTCATAGCGGCGTATCTGGTTGACATGAATGGAGGCGCTGTCGGCTAACGCCTGTTGAGTCAGGTCGGCGGCCTTGCGCAGTTGTATCAGACGAGCAGGAAAGTTCATCGGTAAGAACCACAAAGTTGACGTAGCCATACTGTAACCTGTCCCTCTAATACTGTTTGACACATACACAGTATAAGGTATCTAATTAAAACATTAAACGGTTATTGACGGGTTTTTACAGGAGCGGCGGAAATGGGACGAATGACACCGGCAGAGCTGGAGCAACTGAAACGCGGGGTGTCGCTGCGGGCCGTGGCGCAGTCTCAGGGGCATAAGCTGAAAAAGCAGGGGGCGGACAGTGTTGTGTGCCGGTGTCCGTTCCATCAGGAGAACACGCCGTCCTGTGTCATCACGCCGTCAAAGAACCTGTACCACTGCTTCGGCTGCGGGGCGTCGGGGTCGGTGCTGGACTGGCTGCAACACACCGAGCGGCTGACCTACCCGCAAACCCTGCTGCGGCTGCGGGAGCTGGCCGGTTCGGCGTCTTTTTTAGCCGCCGTCCCTGTCCCCGCCTCGCCAGCGGTGGCCCGTACCAGACTCGCCGACCTGGATGATGACGGCCAGGCGCTGCTGAATCAGGTTATCCACTTCTACCACCAGAGCCTGCTCGACAGCCCGGAGGCGCAGCAGTGGCTGGCCGGTCGCGGGCTGGCTCATCCCGAGCTGGTGAGTCACTTCCGGCTGGGGTTCGCCGGTCATCACGGTATCGGCGGCAGTGCAGGCGTGTTGCCGTCCTCGTCGAGTCAGGAGGGAAAACGGCTGCGCGAGAAGCTGGCCGGGCTGGGGGTGCTGCGGGCTGCCACCAGACAGGACCACTTCCGGGGCTGCGTGGTGATGCCGGTTATCGGCTGGTCGGAATCGGCGAATGTGGCGCAGCGTGGGCGGGTGATGCAGTTGTACGGGCGTCGGGTGCAGCCGGACCACAAAATCCTCAAAGGCTCGCCGAAGCACCTGTATCTGCCGTCACCGCTGGCCGGGGTGTGGAACGAGGAAGCCCTGAAGGCGTCGTCCGAGGTCATCCTGTGCGAATCGCTTATCGACGCGATGACGTTCTGGTGTGCCGGGTTCCGCAATGTGACCACGGCCTACGGGGCCAGCGGCTTTACCGCCGACCATCTGGCGGCGTTGCAGTACCACGGCGTGAAGCGGGTGCAGATAGCCTATGACCGGGACGAAGCGGGCGACCGGGGCGCGGAGAGCGTGGCGGCGGACCTGCTGGAAGCGGGTATCGAGGCGTGGCGGGTGCGGTTCCCGCCGGGGCTGGATGCGAATGCGTATGCGCTGAAGAGTGGCAACCCGGAATCGGCGTTAGGGCTGGCACTGGAGCAGGCGGCATGGATGGGCCAGGGCAGCGGGCCGGGGGTGGTGTTCTCCCGTGACATGCCATCCGGCGGGGACGATACCGCTTCTTCCTTAGCCGCCCCGGCGGGCGTACCGGCCCCGACGGTGGCAGGCGAGTTAACCCCGTCCGGCGAGCTGCTGCTGACCCACGGCCCGCGCGTGTGGCGGGTGCGGGGCTGGCAGAAAAACACCGTGGCCGAGGTGATGAAGGTCAACGTGCAGGTGCGGGACGAGAGCACGGGCGCGCTGCATGTGGACAGTCTGGACCTGTACAGCGCCCGGCAGCGTCAGGGTTATGTGGCGGCGGCAGCGGCGGAGCTTGAGTGCGAGTCTTCAGTCATCAAACGCGAATGCGGGCGGGTGCTGCTCTGGCTTGAGCAGCAACAGGCGCGTCAGCGGCAGGCGGCAGAGCAGGCCGAACGCGCTCCGGCGGTCACAGTCAGCGCACAAGACGAAGCGGACGCACTGGCGTTACTCAAGTCCCCGGACCTTGCCGCCCGTATCGTGGATGACCTGGCCGCCTGCGGGGTGGTGGGGGAACGTACCAATCTGCTGACCGGGTATCTGGCGGCGACGTCGCGCAAGCTGGATAAACCGCTGGCCGTGCTTATCCAGTCATCAAGCGCTGCCGGGAAAAGCAGCCTGATGGAGGCGGTGCTGGGGATGATGCCGGAAGAAGAGCGTATCCAGTACAGCGCGATGACCGGGCAGAGCCTCTACTATCTGGGTGAAACCTCGTTACAGCACAAGATACTGGCTATCGCGGAAGAAGAAGGGGTGCGGCAGGCGGCGTATGCGCTGAAGTTGTTGCAGTCGGACGGGGAACTGAAAATCGCCAGTACCGGCAAGAACGAGCAGAGCGGCGAACTGGTGACGCGGGAATACAAGGTGCAGGGGCCGGTGATGCTGATGCTGACCACCACGGCCAGCGATGTGGACGAAGAGCTGCTGAACCGCTGTCTGGTTCTCACCGTGAACGAGTCCAGAGAACAGACGCAGGCGATACACGCGATGCAACGCCACGGTCAGACGCTGGCCGGGCTGCTGGCCACGAGTGAGAAAGGCTACCTGACGACACTACACCAGAACGCACAGCGGCTGCTGCGGCCACTGAAGGTGGTGAATCCGTATGCTGACCGGCTGACGTTCCTGAGTGATAAAACCCGTACCCGGCGCGACCACATGAAGTACCTGACCTTAATCCAGGCTATAGCGTTGCTGCACCAGTACCAGCGTGAAGTGAAGCGGGTCGAGCACCGGGGGCAGGTTATCGAGTATATCGAGGTGGAAAAAAGCGATATCGCGCTGGCCAATCAGCTGGCCCACGAGGTGCTGGGCCGGACGCTGGATGAAATGCCGCCGCAGACGCGCAAGCTGCTGGTGTGGCTGAAGGGCTGGGTGCAGGCGCGTGCGCAGGGTCAGGCGGTGAAGGCGGACGAGATACGGTTCACGCGGCGGGAGGTGCGGGCAGCGCTGGGCTGGGGTGATACACAACTAAAAATCCACCTTGGCAGGCTGCTGGAAATGGAATACCTGCTGCTGTTCCGTCGCGGTCTGACGTATGAATACGGGCTGCTGTGGGACGGTGACGACAACGGCGGGGCGCACCTGTGCGGGCTGCTGGAGGTGGACGACGCGGCCCCGGAGACAGAAGGCAATGCCGACCGGTCGGGGCTGGACGCCGTTCAGTCGGCCCCCGGTCGGGGTGTGGTCGGTAGCTGGTCGGGGCGTGAAAAAGCGGTGTCAGGCCAGACAGGACAAGGGCTGACAGCGGAACCGGTCGGAGCTGAGTCAGACGCGGTAATCAAGGGGAAACCCACATTGCCATCTGCGCCGCTGCCTGCGAGTAAAAACGGCGTGGCTGAGGGCAATGCCGACCGGTCGGGGCTGGAGGTCACTCAGTCGGCCCCCGGTCGGGGTGTGGTCGGCAGCTGGTCGGAGCGTGAAAAACCGGCATCAGGCCAGACGGCACAGGGGCTGGATGCCGAACCGGTCGGGGTTGAGTCAGACGCAGTAATCAGGGGGAACGCATCACGTACCGCCGCCCCCGTCGAGGGAGGTGAATAATGGCCAACCGTAAACCCCGTGCCGATGCGCTGCTGACGGTGGATGACGTGTACCGAAAACCCATCGGCCCGGCCAGCGACCCGAAGAGCCTGTACGCGCTGCTGCTGCGGTTCGTGGCGTGGCGTCGGGAGCGGAACTGGTCGGAGACGACGCTGAAGACGCAAACCCATCATCAGTACCGGTTCATCCTGTGGGCGGCGGAGCGCGGGCTGCACTATGGCCGGGACATCACCTTACCGATACTGGAGCACTACCAGCGCCATCTGTACCAGTACCGCAAGCCGAACGGGGAGCCACTGAGCACCCGGACGCAGCGCAGCCAACTGGGGCCACTGGTGGTGTGGTTCGGCTGGATGACGCGGCATCATCTGCTGCTGGCCGACCCGGCGTCGGGTCTGGTGTTGCCGCGACTGGAAAAGCGGCTGCCGCGCCATATCCTGAGCGTGGCGGACGTGGAGCAGGTACTGGCGTTGCCGGACCTGACCACGTTGCAGGGCATCCGCGACCGGGCGCTGATGGAGCTGCTGTGGTCAACCGGGATACGGCGGGGTGAAGTGGCGATGCTGGAGGTGTACAGCGTGGACGCGAGCCGCCATATCGTGACCATCGTGCAGGGCAAGGGGAAGAAAGACCGGGTTATCCCGGTCGGGCAGCGGGCGCTGCGCTGGCTGACGTATTACGTGCAGGCGGTGAGGCCGCAACTGCTGGTGAACCCGCACTGCCCGGCACTGTTCGTGGCCCTGGATGGTGTCGAGGGACTGACGCCGAACGGCATCACCAATCTGGCGAGTCACTACATCAGGGCATCGGGGATAGCGAAATGGGAAGCTGCCACCTGTTCCGGCACGCGATGGCCACGCAAATGCTGGAGAACGGGGCGGACCTGCGGTGGATACAGGCGATGCTGGGCCATGCGAGCGTGGAGAGCACGCAAATCTACACGCAGGTGAGCATCCGGGCGTTGCAGGCGGTTCATGCCTCGACGCATCCGGCGGAGCAGTCGGACAGTGATGAAACCGGGCTGCTGGCCGACCTGATAGCGGCGGAGCAGCCGGACACCCCGGAGCCGGACGACACGCCCGTGTGGCCGGACAGCCCCAAAAGTTAGCGCTCTCCGGTTGAGTGCGGCGGGAGCGGGTTCGGCAGACAGCCCGGCGGGCTGACTGCCGTCAGGCGGCATCGCGGGCGGGGGTAAACGTCCGCCCGGCCCGCGTTGTGCGGCGGTGCTCCGTGTCACCCCGGCGGCTGGCCGGTCAGCCGTTCAACATAATGCGGGGGATTATACGAAGCTCGCCGGGCAAGCCCACGGCTCCTTCACGCCGCGTGGAGCGGCTCGTATCGTATAATCCGCATTATGTCTTGCGCCCCCGCCATTGGCATCGCGGATGAGGCGCGGCGCGCAAGGCGGCGCCTTCCGCTGTCGGCTCCGGTGTTCCTTCGTCAGCACTCAGGTCAACCCCCAAACCCAACCCCCAAGAAGAAGTCGGCCCGTCGGGCCTCCGCTGAAAGGCATTACCTCGCCCCCGCCCCAACCCCGCTTCACTGGCTGCGCCCGGCTCGCAGTCGCAGGCTCCTTGCTCGTTCCCGTGCTCGCCATCTCCGCCCCGTGCGGCCCCCGCCGGGGGCCTCCCCGATGGTCGCCTGGCGGGTTGCTGTCCGGCGTGGTCATGCAGGTGCCTCTTCTCCTTAACCGTCGGAGTCACAGAGCGCCGCAGGGCGTCGCTTGCGGACTCTGTGCCGTCCGCACCGGCAGAACCCGCGCCGGCGCCACAGGCAAGCTGTGGCCCGTCACGGGTTGCGATGGAACCCCAAACTGAACCCCCAACACCGGATGGCAGCGGCTGCCGCCGCTGCTATGATGCGTGGGTTGCAGGCGAAAGCCCCGGCAGGGCGGTAGCGTGTCGGGGGCCAAAACCGCGTATCGGGGCTTCGGAGTTCGGGTATCGAAACGCTTCAGGGAAAACCGGCTGTAACCGGCTGACTGCACAGGGAAAAAGTGGGTTCGTCGGCTGACTTCGCAACGGATGACGTTGTTGTGGAGAATAACTTCCTGAGTGTCTCTGAGAAATCAGAGCTTGAGGTAGCGAAGCAGAAACTCCGCGACAGCAAAGACCCGGCAGAGCGTGAACAGGCGGAGAAAGACGTTGCCCGGTTAACGGAGCTGGATATCTCAAGGGACGGTGCTGTGCTTGTGGCCTGCGGTAATGGTGCTGCTGGAAGTGCGGCCTGTGCAGCGGCCAGACTGGAGGCGTATCAGGCCAAAGCGGAGTACGAAAACACCGGCAACTATAACTCCAGGGCCAGCCAGCAGTACGGCGATGCTTACAGCCAGATAGTGAACCTGCTGAATATCACCAGTGTTGATGCACAGAATCAGCAGCAGGTGAAGGATGCGATGGTAAACTATGCTATGCAGATGCTGGGAGTGGATAAAGCCACGGCAGAGCAGTATGTCTCGACTTACGATGGTATGAAGATTGTGGCGGCTTCGATAGCACCAGTAATAGGTTCTGCTGCTGCCAGTAAGATAGAAGCTCTGGCTGGTAAACAGCAGTTGTCTAATAATTTTGAGGTTAGTTCACTTCCAGATGCTAATGGGAAAAACCATATTACTGCTGTAAAAGGTGATGCGAAAATACCTGTCGATAAGATAGAGCTTTATATGCGTGGTAAGGCTTCAGGTGATCTTGAAGTGTTGCAGAAGGAATATAATATGACCTGCCCCCGGGATTAAATACAAAACTCAGTTAGTAATGTCGGCTCCTTCACTCTCAGAATTACCCTTTCTCCAGCTCGCTGCAAATTCAGACGGCGTCTGATAATTCAGCGTGGAGTGCGGGCGACATTCGTTATAATCCTGACGCCATTCGCTGATGGTTTTCCTGGCATGACTGACGTCGCTGAACCCGTGTTCATTCAGGCATTCATCGCGAAAGCGTCCGTTAAAACTCTCAATAAATCCGTTCTGTGTCGGCTTGCCGGGCTGGATAAGTCGCAACTCCACTCCATGCTCAAAGGCCCACTGTTCGAGCGCGCGGCAGGTAAACTCCGGGCCCTGATCGGTTCTTATCGTAGCCGGATAGCCGCGAAACAGCGCAATGCTGTCCAGAATACGCGTGACCTGCACGCCTGAAATCCCGAAGGCAACAGTGACCGTCAGGCATTCCTTTGTGAAGTCATCGACGCAGGTAAGGCACTTGATCCTGCGACCGGTAGCCAGCGCATCCATGACGAAATCCATCGACCAGGTCATGTTGGGCGCCGCCGGGCGGAGCAGCGGCAGACGTTCTGTTGCAAGCCCTTTACGACGACGTCTGCGTTTAACGACCAGCCCGTTCAGATGATAAAGGCGGTACACGCGCTTGTGATTAACCAGAAGCCCTTCACGGCGCAGTAACTGCCATATGCGGCGGTAGCCAAAACGCCTGCGCTCCAGTGCCAGTTCAGTAATGCGCCCTGATAAATTGGCATCAGCCGCCGGACGCTGAGCGTCATAGCGGCAGGTCGACAGGGACAAACCTGTGAGTCTGCAGGCACGACGTTGCGACAGACCGGTCGCATCACACATCAACACCACGACTTCGCGCTTCTGGTCGTCGTCAGTACTTTCGCCCAAGAGCCACCTGAAGCGCCTCCTTATCCAGCATGGCCTCGGCGAGCAGCTTCTTGAGTCTGGCGTTCTCTTCCTCAAGTGACTTCAGGCGCTTAACCTCAGGCACCTCCATGCCGCCATACTTCTTACGCCAGGTATAAAACGTGGCGTCGGAAATGGCGTGCTTACGGCAGAGCTCCCGGGCTGAAACGCCGACTTCAGCCTCGCGGAGGATACTGATGATCTGTTCATCGGAAAAACGCTTCTTCATGGGGATGTCCTCATGTGGCTTATGAAGACATTACTAACATCGCGGTGTATTAATCAATCGGGAGCAGGTCAAATACGCTTAAGGATTCACAAGTTGCTAATCAAAGCTTATTTGCTAAAGATCCAAGTAACGCAGTTAGACTAAAGCAACTATCGGATCAAATACATAATATCGAAAGATCGCGTGATATGGATCGTGTTCTCAATAATGCAGGTATATCTAATACACCGACTAATAACAGCATGATAATGGATAAGCTATTGGACTCAGCAACAAGTGTTACACCTGCGAACAGACAAACGTCGGTTGTAGTGTCCGGTGACAGTGGTTCTGTCAGGGTTTATGCGACCTGGACTATTTTACCTGATGGCTCAAAACGGTTATCAACTGTACAGGCAGGAGCATTCAAATGATGATGAGTGCAAACAAACTAGAACTCAAAGAGTTATTTGATGGACTAAACAGTTACCTAGCATATGGTTATGTTAATGAGCTTTCGCCAGAAGATCCTGCGAAAGATGCATTTGATTATCTCAATGCTCTTTATTTAGCTAATCAACATGAAGGACTCATTTTTTGCAAGTTAATCTTGGAGTCGGAAATATTATATAATGACTTCCTGAGATCAACTTGTTTATCGTATTTACTATTGTCAGAGAGTGGCTGGCAATATTCTTTTTCATTTTTACTTGAAAATAGTAAAGCTTTATCAGTTCCGTTACTGAAAGAGGCTCTATTCTATTTTTACTGCGCAAAGAATGAGACAGATCCTTATCCTGTACCAGATGGTTTATTCGAAAAGTTAATGGCAAGATATGAAGAATTGAAAGATGATCCCGATGCGAAATTTTATCATCTTCATGAGACGTACAACGATTTTTTAAAAGCTTACTCGTCGAATAATTAGAACAATCCCGGCCTCTGCGCCGGGATCTTTGTTTTTACCGGTTAGATCCTAATCTCCGCCTCAATCACCAGCCGCCCGCGCTCGACGGTGACGATAACCGGTTGCCCGGTGTTAAAACCGAGGTCTTCCAGCCAGCGGCCCTTGAGGGTGAGTTGCGGCGGCGAGTTGCCTGAAAATACGTCAGTCCCCGGACAGGAAATGTTTTGTCATTACCGTCATGCCGATGGTATGACAAACCACCCGGGATAATGCCTGATCCAGTTGGTGGCGGCAGTCGGGTCAACGGGTTCGATGCCGAAACGCCTGCACCCAACGTTGACGGGAATAAACCGTGCAGTGCCCGCTGTGGTCGCCGGGGAACATAACTGGTGGCGAGGCCGTAAGCCAGCGGCAGCGTCGGGCGGTAGCATGGCATTTTACCGCGAGCAGCAGACCGGGCTGTTTGCCGGTCAGGGGGGTTACGACATTCATGTCGGCAACCACACCCAGCTGGATGGCGCGGTGATAGGCTCGACGGCCAGCGCGGAGAACAACCGGCTGGAGACGGGCACGCTGGGCTTTGGCAATATTGACAACCGGGCCGAGTTTTCGGTGTCGCACAGCGGCGGCGGGATAAGCCTGAGCACGGCGCCGGGGCTGATGGATGCGCTGAAAACGGCGGCGATGACCACGCCGTCGGCGCTGATGTCACTGGGGCGGGGCGGCAATGCTGCCAGCACCACGTACGCGGCGGTGAGCGAGGGGGCGCTGATTATCCGTAATCAGGCCGGGCAGCAGCAGGACGTGGTGGGCCTGAGCCGGGATGCGGCGCACGCGGCGAACGGACTGAGTCCGCTGTTTGACAAGGAGCAGCAGCGCTTGCAGCTGGCGCAGTCGGTGGGGGCGCTGGGCGGGCAGGTGATGGAGGTGGTGCGCACCGAAGGGGAAATTCGTGCGACGTGGGCGGCAGAAGCCAGTGGCAAGGTGGATCGCCTGCCGGATACCGCCTCCGAGGCCGCGTGGGATAAATACCGGAAAGACCTGGCGGAGACGCCGGCGTACAAGGCGGTGATGGCGTCGTACGGCACGGGCAGCGACGTGCAGCGCGGGCTGCAGGCGGCGACGGCGGCGTTGCCGGCGGACGAGAAGAACGCCACCGCGTCGGATATTGCAGCGAATGCGATGGGCCATGCGCTGGTGGGGGCGGTGGTGGCGCAGGTGTCGGGCAAGGATGCAGCGGCAGGGGCCGTGGGCGCGGCGGGCGGCGAACTGGCGGCGCGGCTGCTTATCATGCAGGCGCTGTACCCGGGTCGTGACAGCAACACGCTGACGGAAACGGAAAAACAGTCGGTCAGCGCGCTGGCTTCGGTGGCGGCGGGGCTGGCAGCGGGGATCGTCTCCGGGAATGTGGACGCAGCCGCCAGCGGCGCGCAGGCCGGTCGCAATGCGGTGGAGAATAACTTCATGGCACCGCCACCGGCGGCTCCTGTGGCTGTCGGCGGTGAAGCGGCGGCGGTCGCCGGTGCGGTCGGTCAGGGTGTTCGTCAGGGAAGCGGCAAAGGTGACGACGAGGAGATGGGGGGAAGCTGTGAAGGCACCCGCGAACAGTGCGCGGTGCGTGACGGTACCCGTGGGCCGGGACATACGGAGTTACCGATAGCAGATAAAGATCCGACCGGTGGCAAGCTGGAAAACCCGGCCCCGACAGAGAACACGGCCACTACGCTGACGACGCCGGATCAGTCGGATAAGAACGGAGCCAGCCATACCGGAAATACCGATGGCGCACCGTCTACTGCCGGAAACACTACCACGACGCCGATCCCTGATGGGCCAAGTCAGGATGACTTGGCGTATTTGGCATCAAAAGGAAAATCAGGGAGTGGTAGCTCTCAGTCTGGGAATACGATTGAACAAACTCTTAAACCAGAGAAAAACTGGGAAAGTGCTCGAAATAAGGCATTGGATGTCGTAGGCAATTTAGGAGCCGACTCTAAACCTGTTATTGGACGATTGGAGATAAGTGCTGGTAATGGAAAGGTTATTGGTCGGCAATCTAATGATGGCAAGGTAGGCTGGCGTGTCGATTATGATCCTGAAAAAGGTACTCATATCAATACATGGGATTACTCTCAAGGTAAAGGCCCAGGAAAGGCAATAAAGCAGGTCATACCATTTGAGGGTAATGAAAAATCTTTTGAAACGATATTAAAACAACTAAACAGGTAAAGCCGATGACTTTATTTGATGAGTGTAAAGAAGCGCTTAGTGCTGATTTTAGTGTGATTGATGGGAAAGCATTAAAAGATGTCATGGATATTTTAAATCAATATCCATTTTCAAGAGGGGGACTTGTTTGGTCAGAAATGAAATTTTCAGATTATGGAAATATTGATGATCTGTTGATTAAGAGCCCCATGAAAACCGATGATGTATTCGTTTTTGCAGATGATGCTAGTATTCCTGTATTTAAGACGAAATTAAAATTGATTGCTGAAAATATTTATGATGTGACAGCCTTGTCGCCAAAATTATTCATTTTTAATGATGAAATAATATTACAACCCTTGTTCCCAACTGAAATGATCCGCTTGGGTATAAAAGCTAAGTTATAGAAAAGATCCCGGCCCTGCGCCAGGATCGTCATTTTTACCGGTCAGATCCTAAGCTCAACCTCAATCACCCGCCGCCCGCGCTCGACGGTGACGATAACCGGCTGGCCGAGGGTGGTGTTGGTTACTCGGCAAACGTCAGGCCGAGTCGCGGGTGGGGGGCATGAGGTCAAAAAAGCAGTCGTTATCCAGTGTAATATCCGCTACCTTCTGTACCGGCCCACGCATCTGAACTTGAAATTGGCTATCTATTGCGATGGCAAGCTGTCCTCCCGGCATATGTACCGTTACGCGAGGTTCAATGTAGCCCAATTTGTACATGGCGCTGGCAGCGGCACAACTGCTACTGCCTGATGCGAGAGTGTATCCTGCGCCGCGCTCCCAAATACCGATAGTAATCGCCTGGCGGTTGAGTACCTCAACAAATTGAACATTGGTGCGGCGAGGGAATATCGCCAGTGTTTCGATTTGTCTGCCAACGTGCTGTACCAGCTCGAGGTCGAGGTGTTTTACGCGGATAACACAGTGAGGGTTGCCCATAGATACCAGGGTGGCGTGGAAGCGGTGTTCTCCAAGCGTTAATGGCAGGGACAATGCTTCATCACCCTCGACGAGGGCTGGCAGTGCAGCAGGTGAAAAATTGGCTCGCCCCATGTCTACCGTTATCTGATGAGCGCCTTTCTCGACCAGACAAAACACCATTCCTCCTGCCGTCTGTATCGGAAATCGGGTATGCATTACCCGGCCACAATCAAACAGGTAACGCGCGTAAATCCTCAACCCATTACCACTCTTTTCCGCTTCGCAACCGTCAGGGTTAATAATTTTAAGTGCAGGTATGCCATCAGTTTGCATATCGATAAGCAAACCATCAGAACCAATACCATAATGACGGTGACATATTCGCTGAATATGAGCGGGCGTTAGTTTTTCAAAGACGGATTGATGACAGACCAGATAATCATTACCTAACCCATGATAGCGATGAAATATCAGTTTATTTTGCTTTAATAGCAAAGTGTAGTGAACGATAAAACATACGGTTTTTCTGTGGTAAAGCCAGCGTAATAAAACAGGAAGAAAAAACTCTTCATAACCATGGAGGAATATTAAAAATGCTGATGCATAAATAGGATGGCTTTTGATGCTGTTATGGGGAATAGGTGAATTTGCCAGAATTAATAAAAAATATTGAGGCGGAGTGAGCGCATAAAACCTCTTTGCATGAGGCGGGATATATTGCAGAGGCGTGTCTCTGCATTGATGTGGAAGAAAAGGGAATTGTAGTCAAGGCGGTGCATCGCGTTTAATTATCAACTCTAGGTTATGAATTACTCAACCTTAACCCCAGTTTTTATCTGAGTGTGGCCCCAATACAATCCAATCCTACACACTGGTAGCTGCATTCACCAATGAGGAGGAGGAAGAGGTGCAATCCACCGACGTGGTGCCTTTCCTGCTGGCATCCACGCGCAATGAACGGGGTGCTCATCATCAGCTCCAGCCTTGTTAGCGCAAATGCTGACTAACGGAATAAAGGAGAACGGCATGAAACTGATCTGCGTTGAAGAGCATGTGCTTGATCCCGGCATTGGCCTGGCCACTCAGGAACTTGCACTCACGGCTGCCCCATACCTGAAGGATTGGGGATATCGGGTGATTGATGGACAACATGTTGCGGATCGCAGCCGACCCCATGTTATCGCCCCCTCTGAGTCGGCTCAAAAGGGGCTCAACGTGGACGCATCGCGCATTGCCGATATGGATGAGGCAGGCATTGATATGCAGATACTGTCTTACGGTGGGTTCCCTCAACTGCTACCAGCGGCCCAAGCTATCCCTCTGAATCGTGCCGCCAACGATAAGCTGGCGCTCGCTGTGCAGGCCCACCCCACACGGTTTGCCGCATTTGCGACGTTGCCCTGGCAAGAGCCGCAGGCCGCAGCACGAGAGTTAGAGCGGGCCGTAAAACAGTTGGGCTTTAAGGGCGTGCTCATCAACGGTCTCCCCGGGCATACATTCCTGGATGATGAGCGTTACGCTCCCGTGCTCGCCACGCTCAATGAATTGAATGTTCCTTTGTATGTTCATCCTGGCTTGCCTGATTTGGCTGTTCAGCAGCGCTATTACGAGGGTTTTGAACGGGAAGTGACCGCGCGTTTATCGATGTTTGCGTGGGGGTGGCACAATGAAGCGGGTATACAGGTTGTGCGCATGCTGCTTGCTGGCGTATTTGACCGTTATCCCAATCTGCAGGTGATTAGCGGCCACTGGGGGAAATGGTGCCTTTCTTCTTGCAACGCTTGGAAGACGCTATCCCGCAGGAGGCATCGGGTCTGCATCGCCCGATTGTGCAGACCTACCGCGAGCATGTGTACGTCTCGCCCAGCGGCATGCTGACCCTACCGCATTTTCAGTTTATCCACACGCTGATGGGGGCGGAACGGATTCTGTACTCTATCGACTACCCATATCAGAGTCTGGATGGGGTGCGGGCTTTCATCGATAGCCTCCCCATCAGTGAGGCCGATAAAGCGCTGATCGCTCACGGTAATGCCGAGCGGCTATTGGGTCTGTGAGTTAACCCGGATGAAACGGGGCTCTGAATACGGGCCGCAGGGCTTCTGGTGTATGCAGGCATTTCTTCGCGCGTCGTGACGTCAATAGCGAATCGGCCAGGCCAGCGCGTTCTCTGTCTTCAGCGCATTCTGGTTTGAGTTCGGCCCAGCTATCGTTGGCTCTTTTGGGTTGATGGGGCTCACCGGTATTCTCGCTGCCAGTATCAGCGGTCGTTTAATCGAAAACCTCGGCTCTTCTGCCAGTCTGCTACTGGGTCTGGCCTGTGGTGTTGTGGCTTTCAGTCTTTGTTTGATCTCTCATGCGATTACTGGGCTAGTCATCGGGATTGTACTGCTCGACTTCGGCCTCTCGATTGCCAATGTCTCGAATCAATCGAAGATTCTCGGACTGAATATACAGGCCAGAAGCCGCATAAACACTATCTAAAGCGCCGGTTTCAATGAGAAATATGGAAGCTGAGATACAAAAAAAGTCCGCCTGAGCGAACTTTTCATGCATGACTTTATGCAGAACAAAACCAAAAGATATATTCAATTATTTGATTCTGTTGAGAATATGGCGGTGAGGGAGGGATTCGAACCCTCGATACGTTTTCACGTATACACACTTTCCAGGCGTGCTCCTTCAGCCACTCGGACACCTCACCGAACGTCACCAGCGGGGGCGACGGGGCGCTACTCTAGGGAAAATCTGTTTCAGCGTCAATATGCTTTTTCCATAAAAATGCCCGTTTAGCTAAACTTAACGCAATTTGCTGATTTACTAACCATTTGTTGTGTTTTTCGCGTCAAGAAGGGCGGTGCTGTGTATCCATAAAGGTGTTGTCCTTATGTTAATTTCTGGTGACGGCGCGGCTTCGATGGCTGTGTCAGGCGGGGATAAATGCTATGCTGACTCATTAATGCGAGTCAGGAGAAATCATGTATCCCGTTGATTTACACATGCACACGGTAGCCAGCACGCATGCCTATAGCACCTTGCATGATTATGTGGCGCAAGCGAAAGCCCGCCAGATTAAATTGATTGCAATTACCGATCATGGCCCGGATATGGCTGATGCCCCGCACTACTGGCATTTCATCAATATGCGGGTTTGGCCTCGGGTGGTGGAGGGCGTCGGTATTTTGCGTGGTATTGAGGCTAATATCAAAAATCTGGCTGGCGATATTGATTGCACGGGCCCGATGTTGGATGGGTTGGATCTCGTGATTGCCGGTTTCCATGAGCCCGTTTTTGCCCCCAAAGACAGAGACAGCCATACCGAAGCGATGATTGCGGCGATGGCGCAGGGGGCTGTACATATTATTAGCCATCCGGGTAATCCCAAATTTCCTATCGATATTCAGGCTGTGGCACAGGCAGCGGCTAAATACCATGTTGCGCTGGAATTGAATAATTCTTCTTTTGCTCATTCTCGTAAAGGCAGTGAGGCGAATTGCCGGGCGGTAGCGCAGGCGGTGCGTGAGGCGGGCGGCTATTTGGCGTTAGGCTCCGACTCGCATGTTGCCTGGTCGCTAGGGGAGTTTCCTCATTGCGAGCGTATTTTGCAGGATGTTGATTTTCCGCAGGATCGCGTGTTGAATGTCAGCCCGCGCCGGGTGCTGGATTTTTTGGTTCAGCGTGGTAAACCCGCGATTGCGGAGTTGGCGAATTGGTGACAGCCTTTGGCCTGTCGTCGCTATGTGCTCATCGAGAGACAGAGACTTTCCTGTTAACAGGTAACTAAAATGAATGAATTTTCCGTGGTGTGCCGCATTCTTGGCACCCTGTTTAATCGCCCACCACACGACCCCTTGCTGGCACCGCTGCTGAATCTGATTAGCCAGGGCAAGCTGGCGCAGCAGTGGCCGCTGGCACAGGATGAATTGATGGCGCGTTGGCAACATAGTGTGGATGTGCCCGCGATGCAGGCCGATTATGACGCTCTGTTTGGTTCTGATGCGTCAGTACCGGCGCGGCGAGCCGACTGGCTGGACGAGGCGCCGGAAACCGAGGTGCGCGCATTTTTACAACAGCGCGGTATGCCATTAGGCGAGGGGGCAGCCGATCGGTTCGGTTCGTTGCTGTTGGCGGCATCCTGGCTTGAAGATCAGGCTAGCGAAGATGAAACGGCGGCGCAGTCTGCCTTGTTTGATGAGTATGTCTTAACCTGGAGCGATCGTTTCCTCGGCAAACTGGAAAGCCATGCTACCACCGCTTTTTACCGCACCCTGGCGATAATTAGCCGTGAAGCGCTGGAGGCGATGCGTGATGAACTGGCTGAGGCCGATGGGCATGACGATAGCGCTGATGCGATATAAGTGATAAACCGAGGGCGGCGAGGGAGGCTGCCCAACGGCGTAGGCAGGCATGTTAATCCGTTAACAGAATGATTAACTGACCGGGTTTGACGTCGATGCCTTTTGCCAGCTTTTTGGCCAGCGCTTCTTTATTGCTGTGTTCCGGGTTAAGCACATAAGCGGGTTTTTGGTCAAAATAGCTTGTCAGCGACTGATTAAGGTATGGCATGAGTGTTTGTAACACGGTTTGCAGCGACGGTGGCTGGACGCTGTAGTCCACCAGCGTCATCTCTTTGAGGTAGATAGCGCCGCGCGTTTTATCGAAAACCGGTTGTGCTTTTAGGGTGAGCCTGAGCGTTGCCTGCTGTGCGCCCAACAACGAATGAATCTCGACATTTGCCTCGCCACTGAGGGTGATTTTGCCAGGCTCGCTGCGGCCAATCTGACTTGAGATGTGGGTGAGCGTGATGCTCGCCTCCGCCACGCCCTGAACGCCCAGCGCTTTCTGATAATCATTATGCTGTTGCAGATACTGATTAATGTCTTGTTCACTCAGGTTGTATTGTGTGAAGCGGCTACATCCCCCGAGTAGCATGATGCCGAAAAATACCAGTGCCGCCATCACGGGCGCTTTCATTGTTTTAACCTCTTGTTTTCATTTCGCCCTCAGTGTGAGGGCGTCGGCAGGGTGCGACATTTCAGGAATATCGCCAATCGGAAAAGACTCAAACGCCGCCTTCCGCTGGCAGCGCGGCGGGTTATTGCGCCTGTTCCAGCAGCAGATTGACCTGACTTTGCCGGGAAAGGGTATCGCAATAGGCGGCAATCGACGCCGGTACGGTAACGTCAGCGACAATGGTCAGTGAACGCAGCAAGGCGAACAGATGGATATCATCCAGCGACAGTGCGCCGTTGCACGCATCAGCGGAGACGATCAGCGGGGCCAGCGTCTGCAAATCGGCTTCAAGTCGGCGTATTAGCTCGGCGCTTTGCGCTAAAAGATCGTCGAAGCGGCCAAATTGCCCCTCTTTTTTGTTGATGAAGTATTGACGGCCAGCGTCGGTGGCGAACTCGTCAAAATCAGCGCGAGCAAAACGCGGCAACAATAAACGTGGCGCGTATTCATAAACGCGGCGAATCCAGGCATCAATCGCCGGGTTGGTCATGCCGGTCAGGAGGGGTTTGCCATCCAGCGCATCGATGTAATGCACAATATCCAGGCTTTCTGGCATGTAGCTGCCATCTTCTTTTTGCAAGATAGGCACCATTTTTTGCCCAACCATGGCAATTGGCGTGGCTTCATCCTCATTAGAGAGCACCTGCAATGCCACCGGAAGGTGTTTCAGGCCGAAAATCATGCGGGCTTTGACACAAAAAGGACAGTGGTCATAAACGAACAGTTTCATTCAATTTCCTTAACGTCAGGCAATAACAGCAGGATGTCATTATATCGGGTGGAATGATTTAACGATAAGCACAATACTCAGGTATACAGCAATGCAGGTATACGACAATGCGGGCATCATGCAACAACGGTATACCGTACCGCCGCGATAAACGGCGGTGAAAATTATCCGTGCTCGCTTAACATCTCAGGCGTTTGGCGGTGCAGGTAAAACTGCCAATACAGCGCCAGTAACGTCAAGATGCCAATGATACTGAGCATCAGCCAAGGCAGCGTGGGTTGACCTAGCGCTTTTCCGGTATCGAACAACCAGCCGCCGCCGCTGTAGCCAAGCGCGCCGCCCAATGCCAACCCCATACGGCTAAAACCCATATAGCTGCCGCGTGCCCGTGCGTCCGAAAGCGACGCGCCCAGCGTTTCGCGCGCCGGTTCCGCGATGATAGACCCCATGTAGAACAAGCCAATCAGCATCAGCAGTGAGGATAAACTGCTCATCATCCCCATGGGCAGCAAGCTGATGGTCATGATAAATAAGCCAAACATCAGCCTTTGCTCCAGGCGGTAGCGTTTTTCACTCCAGCGGGCTATCGGGTACAGCAGCAGTAGCGAGAGTGACGCTTCAATCGCATACATCCACTTGACGGCAGACGGGCTACCGGCCAGTTCGTTGACCATAATCGGCATCATCAGCAAGACCTGAACGCCCAACATGAAATAGCCGGTCAGCGTCAGCACATAGACCACGAAACGGCGATCGCGCATGACGCGCAGCAACCCCTCCCGAATCGGTGTGCGGGTGGTAGAGATGCGATAAGCGGGCAGCAACAGGGCATTGAGTAACGCCGCCAGAACGAAAACGGCGGCACCGGCCCAGCACACCACGGCAAAGTTATATTGCATCAAGGCGCTGCCGATCAGTGCGCCAATCACAGCGCCCGCGTTATCTTGCATCATCAGTAATGAAAAAAAGCGGCTGCGCTCATGCGGGCGCGTCAGTTTGATGACAATTGCGTTGCGCGGCGGCTCAAACAGCGTGCCACCCAGCGCAGAAAGCACACAGGACAGTATCAAAACCAGTGGTGTCGTTGCCAAGGCCATGAACACGAAGCCCAGCGCGCGAAGCAGCATACCTGCAACAATCATCGGTTTTGCACCAAAGCGGTCAGCAATAGCGCCACCAAAAATGCCCAACCCTTGCTGGGTAAATTGGCGCAGGCCCAGCGCAATCCCGACGGTGAGGGCTGCCCAGCCCATTTGATCAACAAAGCGAATGGAAATGAGCGGAAAAACGACAAAAAAACCTAATACCACCAGCATATTGTCCAGCAGCAGAAAATATTTACCCAGGCTGCGGGCCTGTGTCATTAATGACATGTTTCACCACGAGGAATTGAATGAAAGGAATACAACCCGTCTATTCTCGCGCTGAATTGCTCAAGGGGATAGTGCGTTGACATAATAAATTTTTTTATCGTTCAACTGTTATCTGGCAAGCAGATTGTGAAAAAAATCGGTATGGACGTGTTGATTGTGCAATAACTCGGCAGTGACGGTTTTACGCTATGGAATTTATGTGGTTATAGTAAGCGCACTCGTGAATTCGCTACGATAATGGCGGCGAGGCCCGTTACCGTAGCGTCATTAATAAAATTTCTTCATCGAACAATTGTCACCTGAGGGGGAAGCCATGTTTGGCTATCGTTCAACGACACCCAGAGTCTGCCTGACGACAGACCGGATGGTGGTGCGTCTGGCACATGAACGCGATGCCTGGCGTCTGGCTGAGTACTATGCAGAGAACCGTGATTTTTTAAAACCCTGGGAGCCGGTGCGTGATGCCAGTCACTGTTATCCCTCCGGTTGGCAGGCACGGTTAAGTGTGATTACCGACATGCACAAACAGGGGAGCGCGTACTATTTTCTGCTGTTAGATCAGGATGAGAATGAGGTGCGCGGGGTGGCTAATTTCAGCAACGTGCTGCGAGGTTCATTCCATGCCTGTTATCTCGGTTATTCACTGGGTGAGAAATGGCAAGGCCAGGGGCTGATGTATGAGGCGTTACAGTCGGCGCTGCGTTATATGCAGCGTCAACAGCATATGCATCGCATTATGGCCAATTACATGCCGCACAATCACCGTAGCGGGAACCTGTTGGCACGCCTTGGCTTTGAAAAAGAGGGCTATGCCAAAAACTACCTGCTGATCGACGGTAAATGGCAAGATCATGTATTAACCGCGTTAACCAACAACGAATGGACGCCGATGCGCTAATGACCGGGGGAGTTGCGCCATGAAATACCAATTTACACCACCAGAGGCCCGTATTATTGGCTGTTTGCTGGAAAAGCAGGTGACAACGCCGGATCAATATCCGATGTCGCTGAATGGGTTGACCAGTGCCTGCAACCAGAAAACCAATCGCGAACCGGTGATGGAGCTGGGTGAAAATGATGTTCAGCAAACGCTTGATCTGCTGGTGAAGCGGCATTTTCTGCGCACCGTGAGCGGCTTTGGTAATCGGGTCATGAAATACGAACATCGTTTTTGTAATTCCGAATTTGGCGACCTGAAATTCTCGGATGCTGAACTGGCGCTCGTCACGACGCTCTTGTTGCGTGGTGCGCAAACGCCGGGAGAATTACGTACCCGCGCGGGGCGGTTGTATGAGTTTTCCGATGTGGCGGAAGTTGAAAACGTATTACAGCGCTTGCAACAGCGTGAGGATGGGCCTTTTGTGGTGCGCCTGGCGCGCGAGCCGGGCAAGCGTGAGAGCCGGTTTATGCATCTGTTCAGCGGTGATGTGGCGCAAAGCGATGTGGACGGTGGCGATGCGTTGGGTGGAAATCCGCTTTCGTCATCGGGGGAGGATTTGGCGGCGCGTGTTGCCGCGCTTGAGCTTGAGGTCGCCGAATTGCGGGCGCAGCTGGCGGCGTTATCGGCAGCACCCTCAGGGTCGTTTGCCCAATAACGAGTCAGAGGCGTGATATGAAAACCCTGAATGTCGGTGTCGTCGGGCTTGGCGACATCGCCCGCAAGGCGTACCTGCCGGTGTTATCACAGGCTGAACGCTGGCAGTTGGCCGGTGCCTGGTCGCCCAATCAGATCAACGCACAAGCGGTATGCCAGGCATACCGCATTCCCTGTTTCTCCTCTTTAATGTCGCTTGCGGCACAGTGCGATGCGCTGTTTGTTCACAGCAGCACCGCCAGTCACTACGAGGTGGTGAAGACGCTGCTGTTGGCAGGTAAACACGTCTATGTGGATAAACCGCTGGCGCAGACGCTCTCCCAGGCGGAAGAACTGGTGCAACTTGCCGGCAGGCAAGGCCTGCAACTGATGGTGGGCTTCAATCGCCGTTTTGCACCGCTCTATCAGCAGCTCAAAGCCGCTTGCCCACAGCCTGCCAGCGTGAGGATGGATAAACACCGCATTGATCAGGTCGGGCCCCATCCACTGGCTTTCACGTTATTAGATGACTACCTGCATGTCGTCGATACGGCGTTGTGGTTGGCCGGGGTGAACGAGGCGTGCTCGGCGTTATGCTCAGGTGTGCTCCGCTGCAATGCCGAGGGGCAGCTTATCTATGCGGAACATCACTTCAGCAGCGCTTACGGTATGGTAACGACGGCGATGCATCGTCAGGCTGGCAGTGCGCGTGAAAGTGTGCAACTGACTGGCTCTGGCGGTTGTTATCAGGTGGATAATTTGCGTGAATGGCGCGAAGAGCGTGAGGGCTCGGTGGTTATGCGCCCGGAACCAGCCTGGCAGACAATGCTGGCACAGCGAGGATTTGTCGGCGCGGTGCACCATTTTATTGATGCCGTTATCGGGCAACAGCCGCCGTTGACTAGCGGTGAACAGGCATTACAGGCGCAACGCGTGATTGAGGCGCTACAGCAGAAATGACGTTACGTTAAGAAAACGCCGAAAAAAACAGCGCCTGTCGCGGCGCTGTGTGGCTATTCGCATGGCAATCGACTAGGCTGTGCCGCGACAGCCAGGCCAGGGCGGTGTCGCGGTATAAGATGATATCGCGGTATAAGACGAGCGCACGCCGACTTCTCATTCACTGTATTCACTGTGCTGGCGTCACTCTTGCGGGCAGCGGTTGCAGGCTGTCTGCGCCTGAGCGGGCGAGCCTTGCTGTTCCGCCGCGATAACTCTTTCATTCCTGAGTTGAATAACTGAATGAACCTACTGAAATCACTGGCTGCTGTCAGTTCTATGACCTTGCTTTCTCGTGTGCTGGGGTTTATGCGTGATGCGATTGTGGCGCGCGTATTTGGTGCAGGTATGGCAACGGATGCCTTTTTTGTCGCATTTAAACTGCCTAATTTACTGCGCCGTATTTTTGCCGAAGGCGCATTCTCTCAGGCATTTGTTCCCATTCTCGCTGAGTATAAAAACCAGCAAGGTGAAGAGGCAACCCGTACCTTTCTGGCGTATGTTTCAGGGATGCTAACCCTGGTGCTGGCGCTGGTGACATTAAGCGGCATGGTGGCTGCACCCTGGGTCATTATGGTGACGGCACCGGGATTCGCCTCAACGCCGGAGCGCTTTGAACTGACTTCTGCGTTGTTGCGCATTACGTTCCCCTATATTTTGTTGATTTCGCTAACCTCAATGGCCGGGTCGGTACTGAACACCTGGAACCGCTTCTCCGTACCGGCGTTCGCACCGACGTTGCTGAATATCAGCATGATAGGCTTTGCCTTGTTGGGCGCTCGCTGGTTTAACCCGCCGGTGATGGCATTAGGCTGGGCGGTCGTCGTGGGCGGGATACTACAGCTGGGTTATCAACTGCCGCATTTAAAGAAAATCGGCATGCTGGTTTTGCCGCGTATCCGGTTTCGCGACCCCAGTGTCAGCCGGGTGATGAAGTTGATGGCTCCGGCGATCCTCGGCGTATCGGTCAGCCAAATCTCACTGATCATTAATACGATTTTTGCCTCGTTTCTCAGCCAGGGGGCGGTGTCGTGGATGTATTACGCCGACCGTTTGATGGAATTCCCGTCCGGCGTGTTGGGGGTGGCCTTAGGGACGATTCTGTTGCCATCGCTTTCAAAAAGCGTGGCTAGCGGGAATACGCAAGAGTATTCCCGCTTACTGGACTGGGGGCTGCGTTTGTGTTTTTTGTTGGCATTACCGGCAACTGTTGCGCTCGGTTTGCTGGCAAAACCGTTGACCGTCGCGTTGTTCCAGTATGGTAAATTTAGCGCGTTTGATGCGCTGATGACGCAGCGAGCGCTGGTGGCCTACTCTGTCGGGTTGATGGGGTTGATCTTGGTGAAAGTGCTGGTGCCGGGCTTTTATGCTCGTCAGGATATCAAGACGCCGGTGAAAATTGCCATGGTCACGCTGACATTAACGCAACTGATGAACCTGTTATTTATCGGCCCATTACAGCATGCTGGATTGGCATTATCGATAGGTCTGGCTTCTTGTATTAATGCGGCGCTGCTGTTTTGGCAACTGCGCCGTCAACAGCTGTTTGTCCCGCAATCCGGGTGGTCGGGCTTTTTGGTAAAACTCACGGTGGCGGTGCTGGTGATGGTACTCGTGCTGATAGCATTGTGTCAGTGGATGCCGGATTGGGATGTGGGCAATATGACGATGCGATTACTGCGTTTAGCGGTCGTGGTGGTGGCCGGGGCCGGTAGCTATTTTGCTGTGCTGGCGCTATTTGGCTTTCGCGCGAAAGATTTCTCTCGCCGCAGCATATAACCCCGTCGTCAGCGGCGTGTGGTTAGGCGCTATTTGCGGTCTTCTGCATAGTCGGTTGACCGTTTAAACTAAAGATAAAAACGCCAGCCTGATAACCGGCTGGCGTTTTTATGCCAGAAAGCCCGCTATCAAGAGCGATAGCGGGTTTCAGCGACAACACTACATTTTCTCGACGGTTTGAATACCGAGCGTGTCGAGGCCGGTTTTCAGGGTTTTTGCCGTCAACAGCGCAAGCTTCAGGCGGCTTTGCCGTGCATTCTCGCTATCTGCGTTAAGAATAGGGCAGTTTTCGTAGAAGCCTGAGAACAGGCCCGCCAGGTCGTACAGATAAGCGCACATCACATGCGGTGTCCCCTCGCGCCCAACCGTCGTCACCACTTCTTCAAATTGCAGCAAACGGGTTGCCAGAGCCTGTTCGTGTTCACTTGCCAGAATAATCGGCTGCGTCAGGCTGGCTTCATCGACCCCGGCACGTTTGAAAATAGAGGCCACACGGGTGTAGGCATACTGCATATAAGGCGCGGTATTCCCTTCGAAAGCCAGCATGTTGTCCCAGTCGAAAACATAATCGGTGGTGCGGTTTTTCGACAAATCAGCGTATTTGACAGCGCCAATTGAAACCACACTCGCCAACTGTTCCAGTTCGTCGCGCGGCATTTGCGGATTTTTACCGGCGATGAGCGTCAGGGCGCGCTCATAGGCTTCGTCCAGCAGTTCTGAGAGTTTCACGGTGCCGCCCGCACGGGTTTTGAACGGCTTGCCGTCTTTACCCAGCATCATACCGAACATATGGTGCTCCAGGCTCACCGAATCAGGTACGTAGCCTGCTTTACGCACAATACTCCAGGCTTGCATCAGGTGCTGGTGCTGGCGCGAATCGATGTAATAGAGAACCCGGTCGGCCCTCAGCGTCTCATAGCGATATTTGGCGCAGGCGATATCTGTGGTGGTGTAAAGGTAGCCGCCATCCTTTTTCTGGATGATGACGCCCATCGCTTCGCCTTCCTTGTTTTTGAACTCGTCCAGATACACAACGGTTGCCCCTTCGCTTTCTACCGCCATTCCTTTTGCTTTCAGGTCGGCGACGATCGTCGGCAGCATGGCGTTATAGAGGCTTTCGCCCATCACATCATCCGGTGTTAGCGAGACGTTGAGGCGATCGTAACTGTTCTGGTTTTGGCGCATGGTGATGTCTACCAACTGACGCCACAGCGTCCGGCAATACTCGTCGCCGCTTTGCAACTTGACCACATATCCCCGCGCGCGCTCGGCAAAGACGGCATCTTCATCATAATGCTTCTTCGCTTCACGGTAGAAGGCTTCAAGGTCAGACAGTTCCATGTCGCTGGCGTGGCTGTTTTGCATATCTTCGAGCTGGGCAATTAACATGCCAAACTGCGTGCCCCAGTCCCCGACGTGGTTAGCGCGGATAACATGATGACCGAGAAATTCGAGCGTACGTACTGAGGCATCGCCGATAATGGTTGAGCGCAGGTTGCCAACGTGCATCTCTTTCGCCACGTTAGGCGCAGAGTAATCAACGACGATGGTTTGCGGCACAACAGGGCTCACACCGAGTTTCGGCGCGGTTAAGGCCAGTTCTAACTGCTGGGATAGCCACTGTGAATCAAGGAAAATATTGATAAAACCGGGACCGGCAATCTCTGTTTTGGCGGCAATACCATCAAGTTGCAACATTTGCATCACTTGTTCGGCGAGTTGTCGTGGCGGTATCGCCAGTTTTTTCGCCACGGCCATAATGCCATTAGCCTGATAATCACCAAATTGCGCTTTTGCCGACTGGCGAACCATGGGTTCACAATCAGCGGGCGCGCCCGCCGCAACCATTGCCTGATGGACTTTTTCTGAAAGAAGAGCCTGAATATTCACCGGTTTACCCTAAATGACGAATCAAGCCTTTCTTTATACCATAATTGCCCGTTGCCGTCAGCCCAGAGCAGGCGTGTCAACCTGTTCAGCGTGAGGTTGACGGATGTGGTGTGACGGGTGTAGCAATCGTTCTATCTGTGGGGTGATATCGCCGATTTTATTCGCGGTAACACAGGCAAAATATTCACGCAGTACAGCGTACTGTGATGAGCTATTAATATCAGAAGGCGGCGCGCCTGAGTCGTGAATATCTCAAGGTGATATTCAATGCGATATTTCGGATGAATCTTGAAATATTGCGCTCTTGCCACGCGCAAAAATTTTCATTTTTTAATGCTGTGTTTTTATTTTATTTTTTCTTTTATAAACAAAAGCTTTTTTGATATTGAGATTAAGTAGCGCCTGTTGGTTTATTGCTATTATTGCGCGGGAAAACAACGCTTTTTATTGATGAGCGAAAGCCGCCAGCAAAAGGGTAGCGGTTAAACAGGACTGTGCTAAATTAGCGCCAGGATACGTTATACAGGCTGATGAATAAATCATGACCGTTTTATTACCGGCAGTGCTTCCCGACGCGTTAATCAATGATCTTTCCCGTTTTGAGCGTGAGCTTGAGCAATTTTCACAGCTGCTTGAGTTGAGGCTTGACCTGTTTGACGCTGACCATATTTCACTGCGTTGTCATCAGCAGCAAACCGCAGAGCGCTGGCGAGAGGCGCTATTGGCATGCGGTGAGCTGTTGTCTGAAAATACCATTAACGGGCGGCCGATTTGCCTGTTTACATTGCATCACCCCTTGAAGGTAGGGCCCTGGCATATTGATTGCGTAGAATTGCCGTGGCCGGGTGAGCGTTACTATCCGCATGAAGGATGGGAACATGTGGAATTGGTGCTACCGGGCGACCCGGCGACGTTGCACCCACGGGCATTGGCGTGTCTGTCGGATACGGCATTGACAACACCGGGAGTCAAACTGAAATTCAGTCATCCGCAAGGGGAAGGGGAGCGTTTACCCAACCCGACGCTGGCGGTGACGAATGGCCGATTAACCATCAAATTTCATCCCTATCGAATTCAGGAGATTGTCGCCAGTGAGCAGGCACAGGCAGAGTGACCGCGCGCCAAACGTAAACTGTGTGGCGTGTCATATTCCGTGCGCAAATCCTGCGATTGATGTGACATGCCTCTCCCCGCAATACGCAGTGGGGTGCCAGTATTACAAAGTAACCCGCGATAAAACGTTCATCTAACCGGTAACACTTGTCAGGTTGCACCTGGTAAGCCTGTCTGCCGCATCAGGGTGATACCAACGCCAGTTCAGAGCGGTTGTCAGAAACGAATATTGGTGAATATCGGTTAAGGTTGGGAAATTACGGTTTCCCACCGTATCAGCGTCTTGTTTTAGGGAGGGAGTATGTCAACACTGGAGGTCTGCTGTTATGGCCTGGATTGCGCACTGACGGCGCAACAGGCAGGAGCAGATAGAGTCGAGTTGTGCGCCGGGCAACGAGAGGGCGGGTTAACGCCAGGTTATGGCGTGTTACGTCAGGCGCGTGACAGTCTCACTATCGCCGTGCATCCGATGGTGCGTCCACGCGGTGGCGATTTTTGCTACAGTCGGCAAGAGTTTTCTTCTATGTTGTATGATATTGACCAAATTAAGGAAATGGGATTTCCCGGTTTGGTGGTTGGCGTGCTCAATGAAGAAGGGCATATAGATTTAATGCGCATGCGTCAGATTATGGCCCGGTGTGATGGGGTGGCGGTAACGTTCCATCGTGCGTTCGATCTCTGCATTAACCCCCGTCTGGCGCTGGATCAATTGGCTGACCTTGGCGTCGCGCGTATTCTGACATCAGGGCAGCAGCAGAGTGCGGAAAACGGGCTGACGTTGCTCCGGGAGTTGAGTCTCTCCAGTCGCGGGCCCATTATTATGGCGGGGGCCGGGGTGCGTTTGACCAACCTGCATAAATTCCGCGCCTGCGGCATTCAGGAATTGCATACCTCGGCCGGGCAGTGGTTGCCCTCGCCGATGCGCTATCGCAAATTGGGCGTGACGCTCTGCTCTGAAACCGAGATGGATGAATTTCAGCATTATTGTGTTGATGGCGATGTGGTCGCGGCCATGAAAAGTGCGCTGGGTCAGGCTCGCCCGGCGGCAGCCACAGGCCGTCAGCCGGTTTCTCAACGCATGCCGTAACCGTCACCTGCACCGGCGCAGGGGTACACGTCTCTGTCCGGCCCGGTTTTCGGTCATCATGACGGGCGCTTTTTTTTGTCGCAGGCAAGATAAGCGCTAATCCCGTCGTGCTGCGGGTAGCGTAAAAATGAATGTGATCGGCCGCTGATTAATGTGCTGAATAGTGATGTATTTATCGGTTACTCCCTGAAGCGGTGATATGCTGCCTGCATACTCCAATTAGCCAAAAGGAATCCTGTTATGCGCGGAATCGTTGTGCATCATGAACATCGTATTGGTTTCGTCGTTATTCGTGATCCTAATGAAGGGTTTATCGTCGCGAAGTTATTAGGCGTTTATGAAGTAGAAAGAGGGGATGCAATAACGGGAGATTTTAAAACCGTCGGTAATGCTACGTTGCTCAATGAGACCAACAATCAGGAGATCAACGTTGAGATTCAGAATACAGATATGACTGAAGAGGCCGCCATCAACCTGATTGTGAAAAACCGCAACTGATGGTGTAACTGATGGTGTGGTGCTGCGGGGCGCGCGTCCAGATCGGCTGGCCGATGTGGTTGTGCTTACCCCGCAGGCGCGATCAGGGTTTTTGCGCCACCAATACAGCACGGCGCGGCGCCGGGTAGCCTTCAAGCGTTTTTTGCCGATCGTTCGGGTCAAGAAAATCAGCCAATGAGCCGCTGGTCATCCAGTCGGTGCGGCGCTGTTCCTCAAGTGTTGTCACGCACTCATCCACCACGCGAATATCGACAAAACCGCATTTTTCCAGCCAGCGCGACAGTGCGGCGGTTGACGGCAGAAAATAGACGTTGCGCATTTGCGCGTACCGCTCTCCGGGCAATAAGACACAGTGTTCATCACCTTCTACGACCAGCGTCTCCAGTACCAGTTCACCCCCGCACACCAGTTGGTTTTTTAATTGCAAAAGGTGATCGAGCGGGGAGCGGCGGTGGTAGAGCACCCCCATTGAGAAGACGGTATCAAACGCACCGAGCGCCGGTAGCTGTTCTATGCCCAAGGGAAGCAAATGCGCTCGTTGATCGTCGCCCAACAGTTTGCGCACGGATTCGAACTGGCATAAGAAAAGCTGCATAGGATCGATCCCTACGGCCAATTTGGCCCCGGCTCCTACCATCCGCCACAGGTGATATCCGCTACCACAACCGACATCCAGAATCAGACGGTCTTGTAACGGGCTGATGTGGGGATGAACGCGCTCCCATTTCCAGTCGGAACGCCATTCGGTATCGATATGAATGCCATAAAGAGAAAATGGCCCCTTGCGCCAGGGCATGAGATTACGCAATAGCCGCTCAATACCGGCCTGATGGCGTGGTGTCAATGGGCTATTGAGGCTGGCGGTGACGCTATGGGTCAGATCCAGCGTATCCGGCTTGAGTAACGGTAAATGTTCAACCGTATTGAACCAGGTTTTAAATTCACCGTGTAGCGAGGCCTGCTGCCACTCGTGTAACTGAGCGGGTAACGTATTAAGCCAATGGCTAAGAGGGCCTTTGGCGATCAACTGATAAAAATGGCCAAAATCAATCATTGGGCAGACTCCGCTTTCAATGCCAGCAACGAACCAAAATTGAAACACTGAAACCACACTTCGGTATGCTGAAATCCGGCCTGACGTAAGCGTGCTTTATGGGTTTCCACAGAATCCGTGAGCATGACATTTTCCAGCATGCTGCGCTTTTGGCTGATTTCCAGTTCGCTATAACCGTTAGCGCGCTTGAAATCCAGGTGCATGTTAAACAGCAACTCGCCAATGGAGGTATCTTCAAAACTGAATTTTTCAGACAACACCAGTGCTCCGCCGGGACGCAAACCTTGCCAGATGCGGGTCAGCAGCGCCAGGCGCTGTGCGGGCGCAATAAATTGCAACGTGAAGTTGAGCACCACCAGTGAGGCATTCTCGATGTCGATATCCATAATATCGGCTTCTCGCACGTCAACCGGGGTATCGGCACGAAAGGCGTCTAAATGGCGTCGGCAGCGCGCGACCATGGCAGGCGAGTTATCGACCGCGATAATCTGGCAACCCGGGGCGCGGATGTGGCGGCGCATGGATAACGTAGCAGCACCCAGTGAACAACCAAGATCATAAACCCGGGTGTCTGCCTGAACAAAGCGCTCCGCCAGCATGCCTATCATGGAAATAATATTTGAATAGCCAGGAACAGAGCGCTGAATCATGTCGGGGAACACTTCAGCGACGCGTTCATCAAACGTCCAGTCACCCAAATTGGCGATGGGCGCGGAAAAAAGCATATCGCGGTTTGACATAGCAGAGAAATAACATACAGGGAAAGAACAGGCGCGCATTCTAGCAGAAAGATGACCCAAAGATGTATGCCAGAAAAACGCCAACGCCAGCAGACCGCCTGACGTTTTTCCGGGGCGGTAGATCAGTGCAGTGTAAAAACCAACTCCCAGGGCAGGTAGTACAGGTTAAATATCACCATCAACAGCAGTGAAACATACGTTGCCGACATGCCTGAGCGACGCCAGTTTAGCTCACGATGGCGTAAGCCATAATAATGGCACAGCCGCCCCGTCAGGAGCATCATGCCGCACAGATGAATCATGGCATTCATCGCGCCGTTCATTTCCATCAGCACCAGCAAAAGACTGCCGATGGGAATGTATTCCACGGCATTACCGTGTACGCGGATGGCCGTTTGTAACTCGTAAAAACCGCCATCGCCATAGGCAACCCGGTATTGCATGCGTAACTTCACGACATCAACTGACAACTTGATTAACAACAAGGCGCTGAACACCACATAGAGTGCGCTTACCATTTTTTACTCCATTGCCTGACCAGAAGCGGCGGTAGCTATCACCGCCAGCCTGTCGTCAGCGAGCGGCTCGCAAGCCGCCCGCCATGTGTTTGACTTATAGTGTAAGGGAAATTACGTAGATAATGGAGCCAGTTATAGCCATGAGGTTTAAAACAGCGCAGTTTGTTCCGGCCAATCGGGGCCGGGTGGCAGCGTGTTTATTACGGCTTGCAGGTGTGGCCAAATGCGTTGCACCAGCGTCGGCGCACTGGCAGTGCCTGCGGTATGGATAAACAAATAAGGTGAATGCGCTTGCCAGTCCGCCAGTTTATTGACCCAAGGCATGAACCAGCGCACATTGTCTTCTGGGTCTTCATTGCCGATAAAACGCACTAGCGGCGCATCCGCTGTGCGCACCACATGCAGAGGAACCCGAGGTTTTTTACGCTGTGCGTCCCGTATTACATCGCTGGTTGGTTCAGCATGGTGAACCGGGCGACTGTCCATTATCACGCGGTTGAGTCCACGCTGGTGCAGACCTTGATTAAGCCTGAGCTCCTCTTCGCCTTTGGCGAAAAAAAGCGGGTGGCGCACTTCGACGCCGTAACAGAAACCATGTGGCAGTGCGTCGATAAACGACCAGAGCGTGGTCAATTGCTCAGGCCCGAATGCAGCGGGCAATTGCAGCCATAACTGACCAAGGCGTTGGGTTAACGGCTCCAGACAACGGAAAAATTCAGCAACTTGCGACTGGCAATGTTGCAAACCGGCTTGATGGCTGATTGCCGACGGAAATTTAAAACAAAAACGAAAGTGGTCATCGGTCATGTCGCGCCAGCGCAGTACCGACTCTGCTGAAGGTAACGCATAGAACGTGGTATTGCCTTCCACGCAGTTGAAATAGCGCGCGTAGTCTGCCAGATCGCGCAGCCCTAGCCGATGCCAGCCAGGGTGTTGCCACTGCGGTAAACCGATATACATAATCCCTTCATCTTGAGTGTGTTGTCAGATAAGCGTACCGATGCGCGTTGAGAATAGGGCGCTCTGTGTATGCTGCCGCCGCTGTGGCGAATATCGCCGGGATGTAACAAGGCTGTAGCATAATACCTTGCAATTGTGCAACTGGCAGGCAAACGGGTGTGAAAAAGCAAAAAAGAGTGTGCGGGCCAGCGCGCAGACCGCTACCATCGTACTTATCGAAAAGGGGAAATTCCTTTATAATGCCCCCCTTTTTTCATTGGACTGTAATCCAGAAAAACCATGCCGACCAGCTCTTAAGCCTGTGCCGTCACGTGTAAAAAGGCGACGCAGGGCACTGGCGGCGGTGTAAAAGGACATCGTAATGCGTACTGAATATTGCGGGTTGTTGAATGCGTCCCATGTGGGTCGGGAAGTCACGTTGTGCGGTTGGGTTAATCGCCGTCGCGATCTGGGTGGGTTGATTTTTATTGATATGCGCGATCGCGAAGGGCTGGTTCAGGTGTTCTTTGACCCGGACAGACAAGACGCTTTTACGCTGGCGTCTGAATTGCGTAACGAATTCTGCATTCAATTGACCGGCGTAGTGCGTGCTCGCCCAGATAACCAAATCAACAAAGAAATGGCGACCGGTGAAGTGGAAGTGTTGGCCACCTCGCTGACTATCATTAACCGCTCAGAGCCGCTGCCGCTGGATTCCAACCAGAACAACAGTGAAGAAGCGCGGCTGAAATACCGCTATCTTGATTTGCGTCGCCCGGACATGGCCCAGCGCCTGAAAACCCGTGCCCGTATTACCAGTTTTGTGCGTCGTTTTATGGACAGCCACGGCTTTCTGGACATTGAAACCCCGATGCTGACCAAAGCGACGCCAGAAGGCGCGCGTGATTATCTGGTGCCGAGCCGCGTACACAAAGGCAAGTTTTATGCGCTGCCGCAGTCACCGCAGCTGTTTAAGCAGTTGCTGATGATGTCTGGTTTTGATCGCTATTATCAAATCGTTAAGTGTTTTCGTGATGAAGACTTGCGCGCCGATCGCCAGCCTGAGTTCACCCAGATAGACGTTGAAACCTCTTTCATGACTGCACCGCAGGTGCGTGAAGTGATGGAAAAACTGGTGCGTGAGCTGTGGCTTGACGTTAAAGGCGTGGACTTGGGCGATTTCCCTATCATGACCTTTGCTGAGGCGATGCGCCGTTTCGGTTCAGACAAACCTGACCTGCGTAACCCGCTGGAGCTGGTTGACGTCGCTGATGTGCTTAAAGATATCGATTTCAAAGTCTTTTCCGGCCCGGCTAATGATCCGAAAGGCCGTGTTGCGGCGATTCGCGTTCCCGGCGGCGCGCAACTGAGCCGTAAACAGATAGATGAATACGCCAAGTTTATCGAAATCTACGGTGCGAAAGGGCTGGCTTACATCAAGGTTAACGAGAAGGCTAACGGGCTTGAAGGTGTCCAGAGTCCGGTGGCCAAGTTCCTGAACGACGGTATTCTGGCCGCCTTGCTGGATACGTACTGCCGCACAAGATGGCGATATTCTGTTCTTCGGTGCGGATAGCGCCAAAGTGGTGACGGATGCGCTGGGTGCGCTGCGTCTGAAATTGGGTCGTGACCTGAAAATCACCAACGAGAACAGCTGGCAGCCGCTGTGGGTTATCGACTTCCCGATGTTTGAGGAAGACGGTGAAGGCGGATTGGCGGCGATGCATCATCCGTTTACCGCACCGCGTGATATGTCGCCCGCCGAACTTGAGGCAAACCCGACAGCGGCGATTGCGAATGCTTACGACATGGTGCTGAACGGTTACGAAGTTGGCGGTGGTTCCGTGCGTATCCACAACGGTGAGATGCAGCAGACGGTATTCCGTATTCTCGGTATCGATGAACAGCAGCAGCGTGAGAAGTTCGGCTTCTTACTGGATGCCCTGAAATTTGGCACGCCGCCGCACGCCGGCCTGGCATTCGGGCTTGATCGTCTGGTGATGTTGCTGACCGGCACTGACAACATTCGCGATGTGATTGCGTTCCCGAAAACCACTGCGGCTGCCTGCCTGATGACTGAAGCACCGAGTTTTGCCAACCCGTCAGCGCTTGATGAGCTGTCTATCGCGGTGGTCGGGAAAGGTAAAGCCGCTCAGGACGCAGAGAATCAGTAACATGAACTATAAGCGCCCCGTCTCGGTTCTGGTGGTTATCTATGCCCGTCGTACCGGGCGGGTGCTGATGCTTCAGCGACGTGATGATCCTGACTTCTGGCAGTCAGTGACTGGCAGTCTGGAAGCGGATGAAAGCGCGCGATGTGCCGCACAGCGTGAGGTGAAAGAAGAGGTTAACATCGACATCGCCGCTGAGGCGTTGACGCTGGTTGACTGTCATCGCAGTGTGGAATTCGAGCTTTTTGCTCATTTAAGACGTCGCTATGCCCCTGGCGTGACGCATAATCTGGAGCACTGGTTTTGTCTGGCGCTACCTGATGAGCGGCCGGTAGACATCAGTGAGCATCTCGCCTATCAATGGCTGGATGCGCCTGCTGCCGCGCGGTTGACCAAATCCTGGAGCAACCGGCAAGCGATTGAGGAATTTGTTATTTGACCAGCCTGCCCCTGATGGTTGTTATCGAACCACTGATTTTCTCTGTGGTTCGGTCAAGTCAGGGATAACAGGCTTTTTTCGGAGATTTTTATGGCAGGTCATAGTAAGTGGGCCAACACTAAGCACCGTAAAGCGGCACAGGATGCCAAACGCGGTAAAATTTTCACCAAGATCATCCGTGAACTCGTGACGGCTGCCCGTCTGGGCGGCGGCGACCCTGGCTCTAACCCTCGCTTGCGTGCCGCCATTGATAAGGCGCTGTCTAACAACATGACGCGTGACACGCTAAACCGCGCGATTGCTCGCGGTGTGGGCGGCGATGACGATGCCAACATGGAAACCATCATTTATGAAGGTTATGGCCCTGGTGGTACAGCGGTGATGGTGGAGTGTCTGAGTGATAACCGTAACCGCACCGTGTCCGAAGTGCGTCATGCTTTTACCAAGTGTGGCGGTAATCTTGGCACGGATGGCTCGGTCTCTTACCTGTTTACCAAAAAAGGGGTGATCTCTTACGCTCCCGGCCTTGATGAAGACAGTGTGATGGACGCCGCGCTGGAAGCCGGTGCCGATGATGTGGTGAGCTATGACGACGGCGCGATCGACGTGTTTACGCCGTGGGAAAGCTTCGGTCAGGTAAAAGACGCGCTGGATGCAGCCGGTCTGGTGGCGGAATCCGCTGAAGTTTCAATGATTCCGTCTACGAAAGCTGATATGGACGCTGAAACCGCACCGAAGCTGATGCGCTTGATTGACATGCTGGAAGACTGCGATGACGTGCAGGAGGTTTACCATAATGGTGAGATCTCCGACGAGGTGGCAGCATTACTGTAATGGCCTTACTGCCGGTCAGGCCGCAGAGCGGGGGCGATAGATGAGCATCATTCTCGGTATCGACCCCGGCTCTCGTGTTACCGGTTACGGTATTGTGCGTCAGCAGGGCAGGCAAATCAGTTATTTAGGCAGCGGTTGTATCCGTACTGTAGTGGATGATTTGCCCTCCCGGCTGAAGCTGATTTATGCTGGCGTCAGTGAAATTATTACGCAGTTTCAGCCGGACTATTTCGCTATCGAGCAGGTTTTTATGGCGCGCAACGCCGACTCAGCACTGAAGCTGGGGCAGGCTCGCGGGGCGGCCATTGTCGCTGCCGTCAATCAGTCTCTCCCGGTGTTTGAGTATGCGGCACGACAAGTGAAGCAGACGGTGGTGGGCACGGGGGCCGCTGAAAAAAGCCAGGTGCAGCATATGGTGAAAACATTGCTGAAGTTGCCAGCCAGCCCGCAAGCCGATGCCGCCGATGCGCTGGCTATCGCGATTACCCATTGCCACTTTAGCCAGAACTTTTCGCGCATCAGTGACGATAAGCTCACGCTGGCTCGCGGCCGTATCCGTTAAATATTATGTCATGACCCGTGGCCGAAAGCGTGGCGGTGTGCTGCGCTAGCTGTGATGGTCTTCGATGCCCCGCTTGCCATCTGCCAGATAAGTAGGCCGCAGGCTGCTTATCTGGCCCATTCAGCGTAACACGTCGCCCCTCTCTTTTTTGATCTGCGATAATACGGCGCAGTATGAAGAATTTATAAAATATCATACCCGCAATATTTACCCGACGGCGATGCTCCGCCGGTTTGATAGAGGTATGAATATGCTGTCTTCTCTTGTCAGAGATAACCCGCGCGCCATCGTGGTGTTGGGGGGGCTGGTGGTCATGAATATAGTGGTCTGGGCAGTGGCCTGGCTGATGTTTCATGACAATGCCGCACTAATGGCAACGAGCTTATTGGCCTGGTGCTATGGGTTGCGCCACGCCGTTGATGCCGATCACATCGCTGCAATTGATAATGTTACGCGCAAAATGATGCAACAAGGTAAACGCCCACTGGGTGTTGGCGGCTGGTTTTCTCTTGGGCACTCTACCATTGTTATTCTGGCCTCATTAGGGTTGGCGGCGACAGCAGCGGCATTACAGGATGACATGCTGTGGTTCCATGAAGTCGGTAGCGTGATTGGGACGACGGTCTCTGCCAGTTTTTTATTGCTGATGGCGCTGGTGAATTTAGTCATTCTGCGCGGTATCTGGCGAACATTCAGGCAGTTTAAACAAGGGAATGGTGGCCGTCTGGCGGAGGTTGACGCACTACCGGCTACAGGGCTGATGGGGAGGCTGTTTCGCTCCACGTTTCGTCTGGTGGATAAAAGCTGGCATATGTATCTGGTGGGCCTGCTGTTTGGTCTGGGTTTTGACACGGCGACCGAGATTGGCGTTCTTGGGATATCTGCGGCGGGCGCCACTCAGGGAATGTCTATCTGGTCTATCATGATGTTCCCGGCGCTGTTTACCTGTGCCATGGCGCTTATCGATACGTTAGACAACGTCCTGATGGTTGGAGCCTACGGCTGGGCATTCAGCAAACCGCAACGCAAGCTCTACTACAATATGACGATTACAGCGACCTCTGTGGTGGTCGCCATGTTTATCGGGGGGATGGAGGCACTGGGATTGCTGGCGGATAAACTCGATTTGCACACCGGGCTTTGGCAAATCGTCGAAGGGTTTAATGCGCAGTTGGGAAATGCCGGATTTTATGTTGTGGCGTTATTTATCGCTTGCTGGGTTATCTCACTGTGCAATTACCGCTGGAAGAATTACGACGCATTAACCCTCTCTAGCTAGCTGACATACGCTATGCGGTTATCGTTATCGCACTCGTCTTGCTTCCCCCTCTGCTGGCTGGCCGGTTGGCAGAGGGAACCGCCACCCTCCGCACATTTATTGCAGATATTGCAGACTATTGCCGACGGATAAGCGTGGTGCATACATCTGGATATGCATCCAGCTTTTCTGTATCCGTCCATGGTTTTGTGTTATAAGCTATGGCGGTTCAGTTCAGGCAAAATAAGGAAAACATCACGTGATTGGTCGTCTTAGAGGCAGTGTTCTGGAAAAGCAGCCGCCGCTGGTATTGATAGAGGCGGGTGGTGTGGGATATGAAGTGCATATGCCAATGACCTGCTTTTATGAGCTGCCTGAGCTGGGGCAGGAAACCGTGGTTTTTACCCATTTTGTGGTGCGCGAAGATGCGCAACTGCTGTTTGGTTTTAATAACAAGCAGGAGCGTTCGCTGTTTCGTGAGCTTATCAAGGTTAATGGCGTTGGCCCCAAACTGGCGCTGGCTATTTTATCCGGCATGTCAGCGCAACAATTTGTCAGCGCGGTAGAGCGTCAGGAGATTGGTGCATTGGTCAAATTGCCGGGCGTCGGTAAAAAAACCGCAGAGCGCCTGGTGGTGGAGATGAAAGACCGCTTTAAGGGGCTGAATGGCGATTTATTCAACGCGACGAGTGACATATCCCTGCCAGCTGTGCCGGGTTCATCAGCGCCAGAAATAGACCCGCAGGCTGAGGCCGAAGCTGCATTTGGTGGCGCTGGGCTATAAGCCGCAGGAGGCCAGCCGGATGATTGGCAAAATAGCCCGCCCGGGTGCGGATTGCGAAACGTTGATCAGAGAAGCGCTGCGCGCGGCGCTGTGAGGTAGCCATGATAGAAGCCGATCGTCTGATTGCGCCAACGTCTGTTGGTGAAGAAGAGATGCTGGATCGCGCCATTCGCCCTAAGCTGCTGGCGGAATATGTCGGCCAGCCCGTGGTGCGTGAACAGATGGAGATCTTTATCGAGGCTGCCCGTAAGCGTGGCGATGCGCTTGATCATCTATTGATATTTGGCCCACCGGGTCTTGGTAAAACCACGCTGGCGAACATCGTTGCTAATGAACTGGGGGTTAATTTACGCACGACATCCGGGCCCGTACTGGAAAAAGCCGGCGATTTGGCGGCTTTACTCACCAATCTTGAGCCGCATGACGTGCTGTTTATTGATGAAATCCATCGCTTGTCCCCCGTCGTAGAGGAGGTGCTCTATCCCGCGATGGAGGACTACCAACTGGATATCATGATTGGTGAAGGCCCGGCCGCGCGTTCTATCAAACTGGATTTGCCCCCCTTTACATTAATCGGCGCAACGACGCGCGCCGGGTCATTAACGTCGCCATTGCGCGATCGTTTTGGCATTGTGCAACGGCTTGAGTTTTATCAGGTTGCGGATTTACAGCACATTGTCCAGCGTAGCGCCCATTGTCTGGGGTTGGAGATGACGGAAGACGGGGCGCTGGAGGTGGCGAAACGTTCGCGCGGGACGCCGCGTATTGCTAACCGGTTGTTGCGCCGAGTCAGGGATTTCTCTGAGGTGAAATCGGACGGCACTATTACGGGTGTGGTGGCGATGCAAGCGTTGGACATGCTGGCGGTAGACAGCGAAGGCTTTGATTATATGGATCGCAAGTTGCTGCTTGCGGTGATCGATAAATTCATGGGCGGCCCCGTCGGGCTCGATAATCTTGCCGCTGCAATTGGCGAAGAGCGTGAGACTATCGAAGATGTGCTGGAGCCTTATCTTATCCAGCAGGGCTTTTTGCAGCGAACGCCGCGTGGGCGTATCGCTACTCAGCACGCCTACCGGCATTTTGGCCTGACGCGAGAGGCGTAGGCATTATCGCCCGGTCTTTTGGGCGAATGGGCGAGGGTAAATTGCCCAAAACCGGGTCATGCGGCGGGTTTTTTCAGTAAGCTGATAAGAAACAACAGCGACGCGCACAGTACCACCGACGGGCCTGCCGGGGTATTGGCGCTTGCGGAAAAAGCCAATCCGCCGGTAATGGCAAGAATGCCGACAGCTACGGCTCGGACTGCCATATGCTCAGGTGTTTTGGCAAATCGGCGGGCGGTGGCGGCGGGAATAATCAGCAGTGAGGTGATAATCAGCGCCCCGACAAATTTCATGGATAACCCGATAGTCAGCGCTGTGACCAGCATCAGTAGCAATTTGGTTCTGGCGACGGATACGCCATCAACATGCGCTAATTTCGGGGCTGATGGTCATTGAGAGCAAGGCGCGCCATTGCCAGCACAGCACCAGAATCACGACCATGACGCCTGGGCCGATAATCCATAAATCGTCCGACGTGACCGCTAATAAATCACCGAACAGGTAGGCCATCAAATCCACCCGCACATTATTCATCAGGCTAACGACCACTAAACCGAGTGACAGTGCGCTGTGCGCCATAATGCCGAGTAAGGTATCAATCGCCAGGCCCGGTCGCCGCTCTAGCCAGACTAACCCACCGGCTAGCAGCAGAGTGACGAGGATGACGGCATAAAAGAGATTGATATCTAACAATAACCCCAATGCAACACCCAATAGTGAAGCATGTGCAAGGGTATCGCCAAAATAGGACATGCGCCGCCATACTACAAACGATCCTAACGGGCCTGCGGCCATTGCCAAAAAAACACCGGCCAACCAGCCGGGGAATAACAGTTCGATCATGACGAATGGCTATCCTGTCGCTTTAAAATAATCTTTCCATTTAAATCATGGCGATGATTGTGGTGGTGGCGGTAAATTGCCAGTTGATCGGCACCGCGCGGGCCAAACATAGCCAGGAATTCAGGGTGCATCGACACCACTTCAGGGGCACCAGAGCAGCAAATATGCTGGTTCAGGCATAATACTTCATCCGTTTTAGCCATCACCAGATGCAGGTCGTGTGAAACCATTAGTACCGCGCATTGATACTCTTGCCGTAATTGATTAATGAGCTCGTAGAGCGCGACCTGGCCATTGACATCAACCCCTTGCGTGGGTTCATCAAGAACCAGAAGTTGTGGTTTGGTCAGAATGGCGCGCGCCAGCAAAACGCGCTGAGTTTCCCCACCGGAGAGTTTTTGCATTGGTTGGTCAAGAAGATGCCCGGCCTGTACTCGTTTTAGCGCTGGCATAATATCGTGCTTGCTGACGCCTGGGCGCAGTCGCATGAAACGGCTGACGGTCAAGGGCAGGGTCGGGTCTAAATGCAGTTTTTGCGGCACATAACCAATTCGTATCCCCGGCACTCGGGTAATTGTGCCACTATCCGGGGATTGCAGGCCCAACACCACGCGAACCAGCGTGGATTTTCCTGCGCCATTCGGTCCTAACAGCGTCAGGATGCGGCCAGCCTGAAGGGTGAGCGAAATATCATTAAGAACCGGTTTGTGACTAAATTGAACACAGACCTTTTCCAGCGAAACTAGCGTTGACATAGAATTCTGTTTGCAGAGAGTTTGCGGCGTTATAATATAACAAGTTTACATAAATAAATCGATGGATAAATGATGATGTTGCGTATTACTGATAATAAATGGTTGCGTGCCATGCTGGTACTGTCATCGCTGACGGCTTCTTCTCTGGCTTCGGCTTCAATTGTGACCTCTATTCGCCCTCTGGCATTTATTACTGCCGCTATCGCAGACGGTGTGACCGCGACAGATGTGGTACTCCCTGATGGTGCTTCGCCACATGACTATGCGCTGCGCCCTTCGGATGTGCAGAAACTTAAATCTGCCGAGCTGGTCGTGTGGGTCGGGCCGGAAATGGAAGCGTTTTTGCCTAAAACACTGCAATCGGTACCGGTAAACCGACAGCTTGCCCTGAGTGTTCAGCCTGCTATCAAAACGGCATTGTTACGCGAATCACATCCTGAACACCATGAAGAGGAAAACCACGCCCACCATGATGCGGATCATGACAGCCAGATACCTGATGGGCATGATCACGATAATGCATCAAAAAATCATCAGGATAGTGATGATGATGGGCATCATCATGGTGAGTTTAACATGCATATCTGGTTGTCACCGGAGATGGCTCAGGCCTCTGCCGTAGCGATTCATGCGAAGTTATTGGAACTTATGCCGCAGAATAAAGACAAACTGGATGCAAATCTGCGTAAATTCACTGAGAAACTTGCGCAGGTAGATGAAAATATTGTTAATATGCTGACGCCTGTGCGGGGCAAGGGGTATTTTGTTTTTCACGATGCCTACGGCTATTTTGAACAACACTACGGGTTGACGCCGTTAGGACATTTCACCATAAACCCGGCGATTGCGCCCGGTGCACAGCGTTTGAACCAGATACGAACACAAATGGTTGAGCACAAAGCAGTATGCGTTTTTGCTGAACCACAATTCAGGCCAGCGGTCATTAATGCTGTCGCCAAGGGAACCGATGTACGCATTGGCGTGCTTGACCCATTGGGAAGTGACATTGCTGTGGATAAAGACAGCTATATGCGTTTTCTGTCACAGCTGTCCGGGCAATATCTGAGCTGCCTGAAGGAAAAATCATGAGGATAGAAACAAGTGCAGCAGATAGTTCGAACTATCGCTCTGGCGTATAACAGTTTACCCCGGCCTCACCGCGTGATGCTGGGATCGCTGACCGTTGTTACATTGGCCGCCGCCGTCTGGCGGCCAATGACCTACCCACCGGTTAATGACGCACCTGTTATCGTAAAAAGCGCAGAAAGCGAAAAAACGCCCCCTCAAAATCAGAGTCAGGTTTTAAATCCTCCTGCCAGTGAACCATTGGACACAACACCGCCGCCGGTGGTAAGCGAACAGGTGCGCACTGAGCCGGTGTCAACACCCGCTCTAGCCATGACAGACACCAACAGTGAACCGCTCGATCAACCATCAACCACTGAAGGGATTCCTAAAGATGATTTGGACGATAAAGATGCGGACGGGGTGCACGAATATGTAGTGTCAACGGGGGATACCCTGAGCAGTATTCTAACGCAGTATGGTATTGATGTGTCAGAGATTGCCGCACTTGCCGAGCGCAATGCGGCGTTACGTAATTTAAAGGTTGGTCAGCAACTGACCTGGACTCTGGACGGTGACGGCGCACTACAGAGCTTAAGCTGGCAGGTGTCGCGCCGGGAAACCCGAACCTATACTCGCGTAGGTGATACGTTCCGCGAAGAAATTGAGAATGTGGAAGGTGACTGGCAAAACAAGGTATTGGTAGGGCGGCTCGATGGCAGCTTTGCCAGTAGTGCTCAGGCCGCAGGGCTGACGAGCAGCGAGACGCGCGAGGTTATCCGTGCATTACAGTGGCAGCTTGATTTTCGTAAGTTGCGTAAAGATGACAGTTTTGCTGTGTTGATTTCCCGTGAAATACTGGATGGACACAGTGAACAGAGTGAGCTGCAAGGCGTGCGTCTGCGCACCGGTGGTAAGAATTACTATGCGTTTCGGGCGGAAGATGGCAAATTTTACGATCGCGAAGGCTCTGGCCTGATGCGAGGCTTCTTGCGCTTCCCCACGATGAAGCAGTTTAAAGTGTCATCCAATTTTAATCCGCGTCGCCTTAATCCTGTTACCGGGCGTATCGCGCCGCATCGTGGCGTGGATTTTGCTATGCCGGTCGGCACGCCGGTGTTGGCAGTTGGTGATGGCGAAGTCGTCGTGGCTGAACGTGATAGCGAAGCCGGCAACTTTGTCGCTGTTCGTCATGGACGCCAGTACACTACGCGCTATATGCATATGACTCGCTTGCTGGTAAAACCCGGTCAGAAAATTAAACGCGGCGATCGCATTGGGCTGTCGGGAAATACCGGACGCTCCACTGGCCCGCATTTGCATTATGAGCTTTGGGTAAACCAGCAGGCTGTTAACCCGCTGACGGCTAAATTGCCGCGTTCGGAAGGGTTGATGGGCAAAGAGCGTCGCGATTATCTGGCGCATGTGCGTGAAGTATTGCCGCAGCTACAGCTTGATTGAGTGCAATATTGAACCAGACCCCCTGAGACAGCCGGTAGCCCGCGCCGCCGGCTGTTTTTTTATCTGTGCTATCTTAATTCAACCTTTGTGGCTGTTGTGCGCGTTGCAAAACAGCGGCGGCTAGCTATTATTGACCCGATTTTGTAATGAAGAGTTGTTGCATGGAACAAGATAAGAAAGACAAAAAAGCCCGCTCTGAGTTTATCCCGCAGTTTTCACTGACATTTTTACACCCTCGTTATTGGGGTATCTGGTTAGTGGTTTTACTGGCGGCGGCGATTGCGTGTATTCCCGTACGCTTGCGTGACCCTGTGTTGGGGTGGCTGGGTAAACATGTAGGGCGTGTTTCTCATGGTGCGAGGCGGCGAGCGCGTATTAACTTGCTGTTATGTATGCCTCAGTTACCCGAGTCTGAACGAGAGCAGATTATTGATAGTATGTTTGCCACTGCTCCGCAGGCAATGATGATGATGATAGAGCTGGCGTTATGGCCCGCTACCACGTTGTCTTCCCGTGTGCAATGGCATGGGATGGAGATTATTGACGCACTGCGGGAACAGAAACGTAATATTATTTTCATGGTGCCACACGGGTGGGCTGTTGATATTCCTGCCATGCTGATGAGTCGGCAAGGGCAGAAAATGGCCGCGATGATGCATAACCAGAAAAACCCGTTGCAGGATTATTTGTGGAACCTGCTACGTCGCCGTTTTGGTGGTCGTCTGCATGCACGCAATGACGGTATCAAACCGTTCATCAGCTCGGTTCGTGAAGGGTATTGGGGATATTATCTGCCCGATCAGGATCATGGCCCGGAGCACAGTGAATTTGTTGATTTCTTTGCTACCTACAAAGCGACCTTACCGGCTATCGGGCGGTTGATGAAAGTCTGCCGTGCCGAGATAGTGCCGCTCTTTCCTGTTTATGATGGGAAAACATCACGGCTGGATATCTTTATTCGCCCACCGATGAGTGATATTGATAATGCGGATGACAGCACGATTGCGCGTAGGATGAATGAAGAAGTTGAGCAATTGGTGGCACCGAATCCAGAGCAATACACCTGGATACTGAAGTTATTGAAGACCCGGCAAGCTGGAGAGACAGAGCCCTATGTGCGTGATGATCTCTACCCGCGTTAATCATCGCTGTCGTGGCGCTATGTGGTAACTGCTTGATTACACATGGGGTGAATGCTTCGCCTCATGTGTAACGCTCTCTTTTGTTACCCCCCACCGTTAATCTCCTAATCTTCCTCAACCCCATGCCCTGTTTATTGGTATTTGAACGATAACGTAACGTTCGTATCGATATTGTACGCGCCGTACTATCTCTGACGGGTGAAAACCATCTGCACAGAATAGAGAACCAACACTATCTGGCGCTAAGAGATATTTTCTGAGGAGTGAATGATGAATCGATCTGTTTTATATCTTTCGGTAATGACTGCGCATCCTCATTACCCCGAGATTCGTGACAGCCGTATGCGTTTACCTGATGGTCTGGATGTGAATTATCACGATAATCAGGCATCGGTAAGTCAGGCCGCGTTGTCTTATGGGTTTGATACTCGCTTTAGTAACGGCTTGACCAGCACCAGCCGTGCAAATTTGTTGGGGGGATTTGATACTCAGTTTAGTGATGGTGTTTACAGCGTGAGCAAAACGAATTTATCAGGAGGACTGGATACGCGTTATAGCGATGGTTCAGTCAGCATGAGCCGCCGCAATCTGGCGGGCGGATTTGATATCCAATACAACGATGGTCGCTTTCGTACCTGCCAGCTCAATTTATCCGAGGGCATGACATTTTATCCGAGGGCATGATATTTCCAGCGCGTTCATGACCGGAAATCATATCGTGATAAATCAGGCTAATAAAAAACAGCGGAGCCGGATTGCTGCTCCGCTGTAAGTGCTATTTTTAGCGTGGCGCGCTTTGCGAACGGTTATTCAACCCGCAACACGCGAACCGTATTCGTGGTGCCAACCGTGCCCATCACATCGCCCTGAGTGACGATGACCAGGTCGCCTGACATCAGGAAGCCTTTGTCGCGTAGCAGGATAACCGCGTCATTTGCGGCGGCAACACCATCAGAATAGCTGGTGAATTGTACCGGCGTAACACCGCGATACAGCGCCGTAAGGTTCAGCGTGTGTTCATGGCGAGACATGGCAAAAATCGGCAGACCAGAACTGATACGTGACATCATCAGCGCGGTACGGCCAGATTCAGTCATAGCGATAATCGCCGTTACCCCGTTTAGGTGATTGGCGGTATACATCGCTGACATCGCAATCGACTCTTCCACGTTGTCGAATTGCACATCAAGACGGTGCTTGGAGACATTAATACTGGGGATTTTCTCGGCGCCAAGACAAACCTTAGCCATGGCAGCGACGGTTTCTGCCGGGTATTGACCAGCGGCCGTTTCGGCTGAAAGCATCACCGCATCGGTGCCATCCAGCACGGCGTTAGCGACGTCCATGACTTCGGCACGGGTCGGCATTGGATTCGTTATCATCGATTCCATCATTTGCGTCGCAGTAATGACAGAGCGGTTCAGCTGGCGTGCGCGCCGGATCAGTTTTTTCTGGATACCGACTAATTCCGGGTCGCCGATTTCAACGCCCAGATCGCCACGCGCCACCATCACAACATCAGAGGCCAGGATAATATCATCCATGGCTTCGTCGGTGGATACGGCTTCTGCACGTTCGACTTTGGAAACGATTTTGGCATGACTGCCCGCTTCCCGGGCCAGACGGCGGGCATAATGCAGGTCTTCGCCAGTGCGGGGGAATGATACAGCGAGAAAATCCACACCGATTTTGGCGGCGGTGATAATGTCGGCCTTGTCTTTTTCCGTCAGCGCCTCGGCGGATAAACCGCCACCGAGCTTATTAATACCTTTGTTGTTTGAAAGCGGGCCACCGACGGTCACTTCAGTGAACACCTTCATACCGTCTACGGTGAGCACTTTCAGTTGCACTCGGCCATCATCAAGCAACAGAATATCGCCGGGGACGACATCATTCGGTAAGCCCTTATAGTCAATACCGACTTTTTCTTTATCGCCTTCACCTTTGCCAAGATTGGCATCCAGCAGGAACTTATCCCCAATATTCAGGAAGATCTTGCCTTCCTTAAATGTTGAAACGCGAATTTTTGGCCCCTGAAGGTCGCCCAAAATAGCGACATGGCGGCCAAGTTTAGCCGCAATTTCACGCACTTTGTCTGCGCGGAGTTGATGGTCTTCCGGGGAGCCGTGAGAGAAATTCAGGCGCACTACGTTAGCGCCCGCAGCAATAATCTTTTCCAGGTTATTGTCACGGTCTGTAGCGGGCCCGAGCGTGGTGACGATTTTGGTTCTTCTGAGCCGTCTGGACATGTATAACTCCGTTGACTGGTGAAGCTGTTGTAATGTGGTAATGCCGTCAGATGAGAGGCGGGCGCTATTGCTACCCTTGCCGCCCGGTTCTGTGCGGATGCCATGCCTGTAATTATGATTGAGTAACAAGATATCTGCTCGCCAGATATCATCCTTGTTACCCGATGTTATAGCATAATTAATTAAATGGATTGCTGAATCGTTCTTCCTTATCAAATCTCGATTCGCGTAATGCTTCCTTGACCCGCTTCAAGTTATCGCGGAATTTTGCGCCGCGCCGCAGCGTAAAACCGGTGGCCAACACATCTATCAGCGTGAGCTGGGCGATGCGTGAAACCATCGGCATGTAGACATCGGTATCTTCAGGAACGTCCACCCGTAATGTGAGCGAGGCTTCGCGCGCCAGAGGTGAGCCATCGGACGTGATTGCAATAACGGTAGCATCGTTTTCCCGCGCGAGCCTTGCCATTTCAACCAAACTTTTTGTGCGGCCGGTATGCGAAATCAGTACAACGACATCACCGTCGCCGGAGTTCATGCAGCTCATACGCTGCATCACCAGATCATCAAAGTACACGACGGGAATATTGAAGCGAAAAAACTTATTCATCGCATCATGGGCGACAGCGGCTGAGGCGCCAAAGCCAAAGAAAGAAATTTTCCGGGCTTGCGTCAGAAGGTCTACGGCCCGGTTGACCGCCTGAATATCCAAACAGGACTTCACATGTTCCAGGCCTGCCATGGTGGATTCAAAAATTTTGCTGGTATACGACTCGACAGAGTCATCCTCTTCGACATTTCGGTTCACATAGGGTGTACCATTTGCCAGACTTTGCGCCAGGTGCAGCTTGAAATCAGGGAACCCTTTGGTCTCCAGACGACGGCAAAAGCGGTTGACGGTGGGTTCGCTAACCTCGGCCATGTTGGCAAGTGTCGCAATACTGGAGTGGATAGCTGTTTGTGGCGATGCGAGAATCACCTCTGCCACTTTGCGTTCGGATTTACTCAGCAACTCCAGATGAGACTGGATTTTTTCCAGCATATTCATATGACAACGACCATCTATGGTATTTTGGATTTCAACCAAAGGTGAAACCAATGCGGATTTGGTGAAATATACTACGAGCCTGCAATGGTTGGCAGCGGTAGGCACAGCGAGTCACCTGCTTTTTTTGTCAGAATATGAGCTGTGTCTAACTTTCAGAACAGTAACTGACTGTCAAAAACGATGGAAAATTTCTCTTTTAGGCACAGACCAGACCTGTTTTTCCTGTTCACGCCACGGCTTCTGGAGCCTTACACGGCAAGAAATAGTGGATTATGTTGTTTTCTTACGGGTTTACTGGTTTGTGTCAAAAAGAGTACATTATTAATGTAATAAAATTACAGCGTCCTGCAATGAGGAGATTGAAAATGGCGGTAACGTCAACAGCCCAGGCGTGTGACCTGGTTATTTTCGGTGCCAAGGGAGACCTGGCTCGCCGTAAATTGCTGCCTTCACTGTATCAACTGGAAAAAGCAGGCCATATTCATCCGCAGACCCGCATTATTGGGGTAGGGCGTGCGCAGTGGGACAAAGATGCCTATATCAAGGTGGTGCGCGAAGCACTGGACACCTTTCTCAAAGAGCCCCTGGACGAAACATTATGGGAGACGTTGAGCAATCGGCTTGACTTCTGCAATCTGGATGTAGAAGACGCAGAGGGTTTTGTCCGTCTTGGCAAGATGCTTGACCAGGAGAATCGTACTACCATCAATTATTTTGCAATGCCGCCAAGCACATTTGGCGCGATTTGCCGAGGCCTTGGTCAGGCTGGGCTGAATAAAGAGCCGACGCGCGTGGTGATGGAGAAGCCGCTGGGTACGGATTTGGCTTCCTCTCGGGTCATCAACAATCAGGTGGCGGAGTATTTCAACGAATGCCAGGTTTACCGCATAGACCACTACCTTGGTAAAGAGACGGTACTCAACCTGCTGGCGCTGCGTTTTGCCAACTCGTTATTCGCCAATAATTGGGATAACCGGACGATTGACCACGTGCAGATTACCGTGGCCGAGGAAGTCGGTATTGAAGGGCGCTGGGGCTATTTTGATAAAGCCGGCCAAATGCGCGACATGATCCAAAACCATTTGCTGCAAATTCTTACTATGATCGCCATGTCGCCACCGGCGGATCTGAGTACCGATCGTATCCGTGATGAAAAGGTCAAAGTGCTGCGTTCGCTGCGCCGTATCGATCGCTCGAATGTGCATGAAGTGACGGTACGCGGCCAATATACCAGTGGTTTTGTGCAAGGGCAGAAGGTTCCAGGCTATCTGGAAGAAGAGGGTGCCAACAAAACCAGCAATACCGAAACGTTCGTGGCCATTCGCGTTGATATTGACGATTGGCGGTGGTCGGGCGTGCCGTTCTATCTACGAACCGGGAAGCGCTTGCCGTCGAAATGTTCTGAAGTGGTGGTGTACTTTAAGAACCCGGCGCTTAATCTGTTCCATGATTCTTATCAGCAGTTGCCTCAAAATAAATTAATCATTCGGTTGCAGCCTGATGAGGGCGTCGAAATCCAGATCTTGAATAAGATCCCGGGGCTTGATCATAAACATCGGCTGCAAACCACCAAGCTTGACCTGAGCTTTTCAGAAACCTTTAACCAACAGCATTTGGCCGATGCCTATGAGCGCCTGTTATTGGAAACCATGCGCGGCATTCAGGCGCTGTTCGTGCGTCGTGATGAGGTAGAAGAGGCCTGGAAATGGGTTGACTCGATTATGGATGCCTGGGCGATGGACAACGATTCGCCCAAACCCTATCAGGCGGGAACCTGGGGGCCGGTGGCCTCTGTCGCGATGATCACCCGTGATGGTCGTTCCTGGAACGAAGTGGAATAAATGGTTTTGCCCCGTAATGTCTCGGGGCAAAACCGTTAGCGTTTTTTGGCTGACGGTGCGGTCGGACGTCCGTGGGTAACTGCGGACCCCTGTGGCAGGGGCGCACTCAATCATTAATCAATGCCCGTGTGGGCATGACTGGAGATTACCCTTAATGAAAAACTGGAAAACCAGTGCAGAACAAATTTTGACAACGGGCCCGGTTGTTCCTGTTATTGTTATTAACAAACTGGAACATGCCGTACCGATGGCAAAAGCCCTGGTCGCAGGTGGGGTGCGAGTTCTGGAGTTGACACTGCGTACTGAGTGCGCGGTAGAAGCGATTCGCTTGATTGCACAAGAAGTCCCTGAGGCTATCGTCGGTGCGGGTACAGTAACCAATCCTCAGCAACTGGCTGAAGTGACGGCGGCTGGCGCGCAGTTTGCTATTAGCCCTGGTCTGACTGAACCGTTACTGAAAGCGGCGAATGAAGGTTCTATTCCGTTGATTCCTGGCATTAGCACGGTGTCTGAGCTGATGTTGGGCATGGATTACGGCTTGCGCGAATTTAAATTCTTCCCGGCGGAAGCGAATGGCGGGGTGAAAGCGCTGCAAGCGATTGCCGGGCCGTTTGGCAAAATCCGTTTCTGCCCGACCGGTGGCATTACGCCCAACAATTACCGTGACTACCTGGCACTGAAAAGCGTGCTGTGTGTCGGTGGCTCCTGGCTGGTGCCCAATGATGCACTGGAAAGCGGTGATTACGATCGTATTACTGTTCTGGCGCGTGAAGCCGTGGCAGGGGCTAAAGCCTAATCCGCCGATTTATTGTTATATTGATTATTGGCACACCGACAGGCTCGCATTAGCGGGCCTGTTTTTTTATGGCATGACGCTATTTTTTCTGAGCGTGTCTCAAATAAAAAACGGCTTCTTTTGCTTTGAAGCCGTTGAGAGAAACCGAGACAGGGTTAATTGAACCAACCGGTATTAATTGTATTTTCTGGCGAACTCTTCATCACTGTTGCACAGGTAAATGATGAACTCGATAAAAGCAATAATGGATGGAATAAGAGTCCAGAAAAACAGCAGGTAGAGAATACCCTGGCCTGTTTTACCTAAATAGAATTTATGTGCGCCAATCCCACCTAAAAAGAAAGCAAAAAGTGCAGCAGATATGCGGCTTTTTTCACCTTTTACCGACTGAGTTGCGCCACAATGCGGGCAAGCTTTAGCGGTACTGTGAACTTCTTTACCACAACCTCGGCAGAAAACCATCCCAGACATCTAAATCACTCCTAATAGTTGTTAAAGCAGACAAATATTAACTATTTTTTAAGTTTTGCACTACCACTAAGCCTGTAAATAAAACAGATTATGAGTCGTCTTAATGCAATAAAGCATCCGGTTTGGGAAATTCGAACCTGCGGATGTTTGAGCGTGCGATGCGGTGAAAATAACCAGGATAGTCAGTCAGAGATCCTCGCCGGACAACGGATGTCTATCCTGCCCGACGAGGAATAACCGGCGAAGAGGGAAGGTGTTAACCGCTGACCTTCACTGCGGCTGCGACGTTTTTCGCCAGCTCAATCGCTGCCTCGGTGGTGTGCGCGGTGGCTAGCGCCACGCCCATACGTCGGCGACCGCCGATCTCGGGTTTACCGAACAAGCGCAACTGAGTATGTGGCTGTAACGCCTGTTCCAGGCCTTGATAGCGAACGTCATGGCTATTGAGCTCGGGTAAAATCACGGCAGAGGCCGCAGGGCCATATTGGCGGACGTTACCAATGGGTAAGCCGAGAAAGGCTCGAACATGCAATGCAAATTCGGACAGATCTTGAGAGATCAACGTCACCATGCCGGTATCGTGTGGGCGAGGTGAGACTTCACTGAAGATAACGTCATCACCACATACAAACAGCTCCACGCCGAACAGACCAAATCCACCCAAGGCTTTGACGACCTTTCCTGCAATTTCTTTTGCCCGCAACAGTGCCAGCTCACTCATTTGCTGCGGTTGCCAGGATTCGCGGTAATCGCCGTCTTCCTGACGGTGGCCAATAGGGTCACAAAAATGTAAACCGTCGATGGCATGAATGGTCAACAGCGTGATTTCAAAATCAAACTTGACCAGCCCTTCAACAATCACCTTACCACCGCCGGCTCGACCGCCTTCCTGAGCATAGCGCCAGGCTGTTTCAAGTTGTTCCGCAGAGCGAATCAGGCTTTGGCCCTTTCCAGAAGAACTCATCACCGGCTTGATGATACAGGGAAAACCCAGCTCATGAGCGGCGTGCTGAAATTCAGCTTCGTTTGCGGCAAAACGGTAGTGAGAGGTAGGCAGCTCAAGCGTTTCTGCCGCCAACCGACGAATACCCTCACGGTTCATGGTTAAGCGAGTCGCTTCAGCACAGGGCACCACGCGCTGGCCCTGTTGCTCTAGCGCGACCAGCATATCGGTGGCAATCGCTTCAATTTCCGGCACGATATTAATCTGGACGTTCTTGCTCAATCAGGTTTCTCAGTGCCTCGCCATCAAGCATATTAATCACGTGGCTGCGATGAGCAACTTGCATAGCCGGAGCATCGGCATAGCGATCGACTGCGATCACTTCAATTCCCAAACGTTGACACTCAATCGCGACTTCTTTTCCCAATTCGCCAGAGCCGAGCAACATCACACGAGTGGCGCTGGGGCGCAAAGCGGTTCCGATTGTTAACATAACCTGATACCTGATGGTGGTGTAAAAAAGGGTGTCGTAAAAATCATGATGCAAAAAACAGACAAGCCGGAAAGCCTGATAACCGGGGTGCTGATTGTGGCGCAGTATAAACGAAAACGTTTGCGTTTGGCATCACTCTGCGTACCGATACGCAAAAGTGAGTGAAATGACGCGCCGAGTTCGGTATGGACTGGATTCTGCGAAACATTCGTGACAGGCTGCGCTGACTGGCTGCTCACCGGTGTTTACAGGCATCTGTTCGGTGAGTCAGAGACGTTGTTGAACACAAGGAGTCACCTGAATGAAGGCGCCACAAGCAGAAAAACGGCCTCACCTTATGACGATGCACGGCGAAACGCGCATCGATAATTATTACTGGTTACGTGATGATAATCGTCATTCCCCGGAGGTGCTGGATTGGCTGACGCAGGAGAATCGCTACTGTGAACAGGCGATGGCTGCACATGAGGGGCTGCGTCAGACATTGTACGATGAGATGGTGGCGCGCATCCCGGCAGAAGATGTATCCGTGCCTTATGTTAAGCGCGGCTATCGCTATCAGAGCCGTTATGTTCCTGGCTGCGAGTATGCCATTTATCAGCGCCAGCCAGAGCAACAGAGCGACGAGTGGCAAGTCTTGCTGGACGCGAATCAGCGGGCGCATGGAAAAACGTTTTATCATCTTGGCGCATTGGCTGTCAGCCCGGATAACCGCTTCATGAGTGTGGCGGAAGATGCGCTTTCCCGTCGGCAGTATGCGATAACTTTTCGCGATCTGTTTTCCGGTGAATGGCTGCCAGACTGCCTGGATAATGTCTCAGCTGATAGCGAGTGGGCCGCAGACTCCCGAACCTTTTACTATGTGCGCAAACATCCCCAGACATTGCTGGCATATCAAGTGTATCGCCACCGTTTAGGCGATGATCCTGCGCTGGATGAACTGGTTTACGAGGAACAGGATGACGCGTTTTATCTGAGTCTGGATAAAACCACGTCGGAGCGTTACATCTTAATTTACCTCGATAGCACAACCAGCAGCGAAGTATTGCTGCTTGATACGCAAGACCCAGCCGCCAGGCCGCACGTGTTTTTGCCCCGTCGCACCGATCATGAATACCAAATAGATCATTTCCGCGATGCGTTTTATGTTCGCTCAAATCGAGTGGGGAAAACATTTGGTTTTTATCAGGCGAAGGATGCTGATGAGAGCAATTGGCAAACACTGATAGCCCCTCAGCCTGATAGCGTATTTGAAGGGTTTGCATTGTTTGATGAGTGGTATGCCATTGAAGAGCGTCAACAAGGGCTTACGCAACTGCGTTATGTGCATTGGCTCACCGGCGTCTCTCATCCGATAGTCTTTAACGACCCGGCTTATGTCTCCTGGTTGAGTTACAATCCATCGCCACATTGCACGACACTGCGTTACGGTTATACCTCTATGACAACGCCGACCACGCTGTATGAGTTGGATATGGCAACCGGTGTGCAACGATTGCTAAAACAATCAGAAGTAAAACAGTTCGATGCCAGTCATTATCGCAGCGAACGATTATGGATACAGGCCAGCGATGGTGAGTCTGTTCCGGTTTCTCTGGTTTACCACAAAGCGTGTAAGCTCGCAGAGAGTCCCCTGCTCGTGTATGGCTACGGCGCTTATGGTAGCAGTATCGATCCTGATTTTAGCAGCAGTCGTCTTAGCCTGTTGGATCGTGGTTTTGTCTATGCACTGGTGCATGTTCGTGGGGGCGGCGAGCTTGGGCAACGCTGGCACGACCAGGGGCGTCTGTCTAACAAACTCAACAGTTTTACCGATTTCATCGACGTCACTCAGGTGCTGCTGGCGCGTGGTTATGGCGATCCGGCAAACGTATTTGCGATGGGAGGAAGTGCCGGGGGACTGCTGATGGGGGCGGTGGTGAACATGGCTCCTGCCCTTTTTAAAGGTGTGGTTGCTCAGGTTCCTTTTGTTGATGTGTTAACGACGATGCTTGATGAGTCTATTCCGCTGACAACAGGGGAATACGATGAGTGGGGGGATCCGAATGATGCGGTGGATTATCACGTCATTCGCCGCTATAGCCCTTACGACAATGTGACGGCCCAGGCTTACCCACATATGCTGGTGACAACCGGGTTGCATGATTCTCAGGTGCAATATTGGGAACCGGCAAAATGGGTCGCGAAGCTGCGAGAGCTGAAAACGGACGATAACCTGCTGTTGCTGCATACCGATATGGGGGCCGGGCATGGAGGAAAATCCGGGCGGTTAGCACAATTTGACGACATTGCGCTGGAGTTTACTTTTCTAGTCAGTCTTATCGCGTGAAGGCGTTGTAATGATGGGTCAAGCGGTGTGAGTGCATTGCCACACTGCTTGAGACTATCGCGATCACCGTGTGTCATGAGGCAGAGGGTGATCGCAGGGTGTTAAGACCCGTGATTGCGGCGTTTAATCGTTAGCTTTCAGCCTGAGGTAGTGCTTTCTTGGCTCGTTTTTCTGCCCGTTTTTGCGCCGCTGTTTTTAGCGGTTTTTTTCGGGTGTTCTTTTTGCTATCCATTCCTTTACTCATTTCATTTGCCTCACTTGGTAAAAGGTCGGTTTGCCTGTTTATTAACCTCCCATTCGGGGCGTGATGCAAGTAAAAAATGTGTTTATCACAGCCAGAGTGACAATGGCCGTAACGGTTGCCTTGGCAACGAGCCACCCTCGCCAGACATATTGATAATGATGCTGTTATTTATTGCCGCTGGGGTCATAAGGCAGAGTAGAGAACTGGTGGGAAATCTCGCGATAATAACGTACCCGATCACGAAAATAGCTACGTAAATGCGCGGGTTGCTGCTGTTCAACGTCGTTTGCGATGACGGGCATGTTATAGCGTTCGCGAAAGGCGATGCTGGATGCCGCCAGATCCACATTCACTTTTTCCATTTCTTCGTGAGGCCGTTCAGCCAAATTGTATCCCATAATGGTCTCCTGTTTATTGCGCGACAAAATTAAAACAGAAGTGCGCAAATGGCAAATGCTGTCACCCTATCTTACCTCGACATCGGCAGAGAAGGCTCGTATCCTCGTCGCCAGCTAACGGTTAGCCAATTGAGGATCGATATATGTTGGGCATCAGGCGATTTATGACACGCATTGGATTGAACGGACTGGTTTTACTTGCCGGGGTGATTTGTTCACAGATGGCGTTAGCGCATGCGCATCTGAAAAGCCAGACCCCGGCAGCAGATGCGGCGGTGGAGGCTCCCCTTAGCGCGTTGTCATTAACGTTTTCCGAAAATATTGAGCCTGCGTTTAGTGGCGTCACCCTGGCACTTAATGGCCAGTCGATTCAGACCGGTCATGCCGTGCTGGATAACGAACACAAAAATATCTTGCGGATACCGCTGGATAAAACGCTTGTGAGCGGCAGTTATCAGGTGAATTGGCACGTGCTCTCTGTTGATGGACATAAAACGTCGGGAAGTTACCGGTTTTCTGTCAAATAAATGGCAGCGTTGGCGTTTGGGTATGTTCTATTGCGAGGGCTTTATTTCACCAGTGTGATGTTACTGGCTGGTGTGGGGTGTCTGGCGGGTGGGCTGGCCCCGCTGAGTTACCGCGCAAGGCTGGTTGGCCGGTTGCGAATAGTGACCGGGGTGTGTTGTCTGATTGCTGTTTCCAGCGCGCTGGGCATCTTGTGCTTACAAGTTGGCCTGATGAGTGGCGACGAGGCGAATATTGCCGATATTGCGACATGGCGCGCAATGCTTGGTACGGAATTTGGCCGGGTTTGGCGCTGGCAGCCATTATTGGCGTTGGTGGCCTGTTATGGTGCGTTCCGGCCAAGGGCCAGTCATGCGCGTTGGTTATTGTTGTGTTGTGTCCTGCAACTGCTGGCAACGTCATGGCTGGGCCATGCCGCGATGCAAGAAGGCTGGCCCGCATTTTTTCATGGTATCAATCAGGCATTGCATATATTGGCGGCGGCTTTCTGGTTTGGTGGATTAGCGCCTTTGGCGGTGGTTGTGCGTGATACACATAACCCGGCGTGCCGTGCTTTGGCGATAACAACGCTGATGCGTTTTTCTTATTATGGGCATCTTGCCGTTGCCTTGGTTGTGGTGACGGGGGTTATCAATACCTTGTTAATTCTTGGGTGGCCTATTTCTGCCTCTCTTGTTTATGGCGGCTTGTTGGGGGTGAAGGTGTTGTTAGTGGTGATAATGGTGCTGCTAGCGTTGTTCAATCGCTATTGGGTCGTGCCGCGTTTTCGTGAAGCGCCAGCGCATTCTACCCGCTATTTTTTGTACGTGACATATAGCGAATGGCTGCTAGCGGTAGGGGTGATTGCACTGGTGAGCCTTTTTGCAACCTTATCCCCAATTTAAGTTTTCATTTAATAACGGCTGTTCTCCTAATTCCTCTACAGTAAAATTAACAATGAAAATAATTATCAAATGCACTTATGGTTTTTAGACTTTTAATGAAAAGCATTATCAAAAATAAATGATAATGCTTTGAGTATCTGTGATGTTTTGCTTGTTTTGGTTAATTTTTTGTTTCGATTTTTGGGTGTTAAAGGCATAATGCTGTCCATCATTCACCCGCCAGTAAGAAATAGGGAACCGCCATGTTAAAAAAAGAAATGATTCAAAAGCTGAATGAGCAACTTAATCTGGAGTTTTATTCTGCTAATTTATACCTGCAAATGAGCGCGTGGTGTGGTGACAAAGGCTTTGAAGGGGCATCGGCATTTCTAAAGTCGCATTCGCGTGAAGAGATGGAACACATGCAGCGCCTATTTGATTACCTTGATGATACTGGCAGCTTGCCTGTATTGGGTGCGATAGCCGCTCCGCCGGTTGATTTTGCCTCACTGCAAGATGTTTTCAAACTGACTTATGAGCATGAGCAGCTTATTACATCGAAAATTAATGAACTGGCTCACGCAGCGATAACATTGCAAGACTATTCAACGTTTAATTTCCTGCAATGGTATGTGGCTGAACAACATGAAGAAGAGAAGCTCTTTAAATCGATTCTGGATAAATTGGGTATGGTCAATGCTCAAGAGGGTGGGTTGTTCTTCATTGATCAGGATTTGAAAAAAATGGCGTCAGCTGTCGCGCCATCTGCCTGATAATAGGCTGGCGGCGGATATATTTCCGCCGCATTTCTAATGCCGCATATATTTTCCTGCCACAGTTAATATCGTTACCTTCCCCGCGATGGAATCACCTCAATAAATTTTATTCTATTTCTAATAATAAACTCATGTCTGTATTGATAATAATTCGCACTGGCTCTGTTTTCTCAGTGACGTAATTATTATTGTCTTGATTAAATCCGTATTAATTGTTCTGCCAGCCATAGACGCACTCGGTATATGCAGGCTGATGTGTGATAACACCGGATAATAATGCATTCAAAAATGCAGAACGCGGCTGTTCTGCCTTGGTGTGTTATCAATTTATTCGGAGTCATCATGATGGTGGAATTATTGTGTGTCATTGTTTTTGCGTTGGTAAGTGTGTTGGTCGTCTTACTTTGCCAGCGTTATACCTCACTGGAATTTGTTGCGCATGCGCGGTTGATTTTTAAAACCTGGTCTTTTTGGTTGTGTAATACAGCCGCCTCGCTTGGCGCCATTGCATTAGCATTACCGGATCAGGTATTACAGCTTTGGTCTTCTCTGCCAGCAGAGATTAAGGCCATGCTGCCGCCAAATGTATTGAGTCAAGCCAGTGTGTATTTATTGGTGCTGGGTGTTATCAGCCAGTTTATTCGCCAGCAAAAATTGTCATTATCCTCGGCACCTCATCGTGTGGCCGCAACGCAAAATCAAGATATGACAGATAAGGGTTGATAGCGATGATGCGAGCCCTTCTGTTACTGATAATATTGGCGTGGGGTTCTGTTGCCAGTGCTGCTCCTTCATCTTGCCCTGGAAAGTTTATTTATGATGAACAACCGGACATTGAGTATGACGAGGCACTCTGTTTCGCTGAATTTGCGGTGCTTTACAGCCATCGATATAAAGCACCATTAATTTCAGCTGAACGCCTTACGGTGGAGAAAGTCCGTGCGGCAGAGCAACTGAGGCGGCGAGACACCTTTCATGTTGAATCAACACTGCCGATAGATGTTCGCTCGACGCCAGATGATTATCAACACTCGGGGTATGATCAGGGACACATGACGCCGGCGGGTAATATGCCGGATAGTCACGCGCAGTATGAATCATTCTCGATGGCGAATATCACGCCTCAATTGCCGATATTAAACCGTATTGCCTGGCGACGCATTGAAACGTCTGTGCGTCAGCAGGCTTTGCTGGACGGTGAGGTCTGGGTTGTTACCGGCGCTTTATTTAGTGAGCAACGTATTGGCGGCGGCGTTGCGGTGCCTATGCTGATTTATAAAGCTGTCTATGGAAAATCAGGGCAGCACGTGTTTGTCGGTAATAATCAAACCGGGGAAGTGACGTTGATGTCACTATCTGATTTCACCACTCGTTACCATATCATGCTGATTAATAAGGGTAGCAGGACGTAAGACGCCGATCCCCGGTGTTACCGGGGATCGCATGTTTGATGTTATGCGCTGGCGATGCGGGGATAAAAATCGTGATTCTCACGCTGCATGCGCTCGTACACTCGCCGCAAAACACGGTTGGCATCCTGACGAAACGCATCATCATTGCCACATAAGCTGGCAGCCGTGTTCCAGCGTCGAGAGAAAGTGTTGTATTCCGCCGCAATGTCTTCCATGTCTTGCTGATAGGCTTGTCCCATCATAGCCAGTGCAGGATCGTGATGCTGCTGTAATGCGGGGTAAAGCACGCTGTCTTCTGCCGAAAGGTGCAGTTTAATAATGGCGCTCATCTCGACAATTAAACGCGCGATATCCTGCGCATGCTGGGTCACGCCTGCTTTGCTAAGAAAACGCAACCGGTCAATATGAGAGAGAATGTCAGTGTGCTGATGTTTGAATTTATCCAGATTCATGCTGCGGGTGCTCCATATAATTGTGATGACAATCTTTAAGATGCATTCTATATGCAATTTATTGTGAGTCAATAAATAATCACGCATCATACAGCAACCCACTGGCTGTTTAGCGGTTGATTGTAATAGCGCCGGTTTAAATCAGATATGTTATCAATAAGTCATTAAGACGCCTTTGTGGGACGACGAGTGTGGGTAGTTCTGTATCCCCTAGGATGCATAATGCTATTATCGGTATAACTCAGTCCTGCCGGTGATGTAGGATGTCTGGCGATTGTCAGATCGCATAATGTGTGCCTAGCGCCATTGACGATAACGACTATTTTTTTGAAGTTGTTTAGCAATGACGGAGGGTTATTGCATGGCGGATAGAAATGTTTTAATATTAGATAGTTAACGTTTTGTTTTTATTAAATAAAAAATCGCTTTCTGACTTAAGGGTTTGTATGTACAAAGAGTGGAATAACATCAATTACATTGACATACTTAAAGGCGTTGGGATTTTATCGATAGTCATAGGTCATTCCACAGAAGTGGGGAGCGTTATTTTTAAATATGTATATTCATATCATTTGGCTCTTTTTTTCTTCATTTCTGGTTTTTTGTATAGCGAAGGTAAATATGGTTTTAATCCATTTTTAAACTTGGCGGGAAGATTTAAGAATAACTATCCGAAATATGTTCTTTATGCGGGCATTCTAGGTTCGATTCATAATCTTCTTATAGACTTTCATATATATAACGTGTCACTAGTATACTGGACGTTTTATGATTTTCGAAATTATATTCTAAATAGCGCTGCATTCACTAACTCTGATCTTTTATATGGTGCTACGTGGTTTGTTTTGCCTTTGGTTTTCTCTTCGTCAATATTCGGTGGGATAATCTATTTTGGGAATATTGTTAGGCGGAGGACCCAAAGCAATTTGATGAAAAACATTGCTATTGTAATATTGGGGTTGTTCTGTTGTACATTGGGATATGAGCGAATGATTATAAAATACATATTGCCAATGCGACTAGATGTTGCCTTATTTGTCATTCCTTTGTTTATTATGGCATATTTTTTGAGGGTTTATGTTAAGAACTATGAAAATTATTTAAAATGGTATATTGCTGCTGCCTTTTTTTTCATAAGTATTTTCTTAACGCATGAAATGAAGGAGTATGTTTCCTTAGGGGCGCAACAGATTGTGATTTATAGCTTCTATATATTATCAGTGATTGGTATATATCAATGTATGTACCTGGCGAAATTAATAAAAGAAAGGGGTGCTATAATTGCAAAAATATTTTCTGTTATGGGAAAATATTCATTTGAAATTATGGCTTTCCATTTTTTATGCTTCAAGATTTTTGATGTTATATACAGTAAGGTTATTGGTGTAACGAGTTCTTCTGTGATTGAAATGATGCCCGCTTCGTACAGGGATGTATATTTATGGCCTGTATATATCTTGATTGGTTGTTCTGTTCCTACTGTGTGTGCGTATTTTGTTAAGAATGGCATAAGTAAGATTTTAAAGAAGGCTTAAGTGGTGATTTTAAAAAACGCAGGAATAGTGAGTGAGTTCGGTTACCTTGTTTTATATTGACATAAAAGGTAATTATTGCTTGATTCGGTTGTTAAAAAACTAACAGTCATCTTCATCGGTGGCTGTTGGGTTTATTGTCAGCTTTAAACCACTTCCTCGGGAGGTGGTGATTGTTCCTGTGAGGCTATAGCCTGAAGAAAGCCCATGCCAGAGGCTCTTATCTTACTCACCACAAGTAAGAAGGAAATCACTGACATGAGCAGTTATAGAAGTTCAGCACATGTGTTTTGGCGTTGCAAATATCACTTGGTTTGGACACCAAAATATTGCTATAAGATTTTAACGGGAGCAGTGTGGAAAGCGCTTTATCGTTCAATTTACATACAGTGCAATAGGAAGGATTGCGAGATATTGGAATTGAATGTGCAATCAGATCATGTTCACTTGGTAGTAATGATCCCACCCAAACTCTCGATATCGACGTTAATGGGTGTCCTGAAAGGACGCGGTGCTTTCGCCTCTACAATAAATTTCCGCATATACGAAAAAAGCTTTGGGGCAATCACTTCTGGGCAAGGGGCTACTACAGGTGGACACCATCATTGAATGGACGACTATCGAACGGGGCTTGTAAAAGAAAAACAGCCAGCACGTCATACGTTGCTGGCTGTTTATTGTTTGTAAGGCTGTTTGGGCATTACCCCATCAACCGTTCAATTATTAACCGTTTGCTTGTGAAAGATTTCGCGGAATACCGGGTAGATGTCATCCTGGTCGCGAATGTGCTGCATGGCAAAATTATCGAATTTCTCCTGCAACGCCTCATACTCTCGCCACAGCGTTTGGTGCGAACGGCGAGTAATTTCGATGTAGCTGTAATAGCGTACGAACGGCAGTAATCGTGTGGCTAACCATTCCCGACAGAGTGGGGAGTCATCGGCCCAGTTATCGCCATCCGATGCTTGCGCGGCGTAAATGTTCCACTGTGCTGGGTTGTAACGCGCTTTAACCACTTCCTCCATCAGTTTCAGGGCGCTTGATACAATGGTGCCGCCGGTTTCTTGCGAATAAAAGAACTCTTGTTCATCCACTTCTTTGGCCTGCGTATGGTGGCGGATGTAAACCACCTCGACATTTTTGTATGTTCTGCTGAGAAACAGGTACAACAGAATGTAGAAACGCTTGGCGATATCCTTGGTGGCTTGATCCATTGAGCCGGAGACGTCCATCAGACAGAACATCACCGCCTGGCTTGATGGCTCAGGCCGTCGCTCGTAATTTTTGTAGCGTAAATCGAACGTATCAATAAACGGCACCCGGGCGATACGCTGGCGCAATTCGGCGATTTCCTGGCGTAATTTCTCCTCTTCCAGCAATTGTACCGGTTCGGTATTTTCCAGTAATGCCAATTCCTCCTCACGCTGGTGCAGTTCGCGCCGTTTCCCCGCTGTCATTGCCATGCGGCGGGCCAGCGAGTTCTGTAGTGAGCGCACGACGCTGATATTGGCTGGCACACCGTTAGAGGTAAAGCCAGCCCGGTGGGTTTTATACTCATTTAATTGACGGTGTTCAGTTTTTTTCAGGTTAGGTAGCGCCAGATCCTCAAACAGTAAATCGAGATATTCGTCTTTTGAAATCTGGAAAACAAAGTCATCTTGACCTTCGCCGTCCTGCCCGGCATTACCCTGGCCTGAGCCGCCGCTCCCTCCGCCCCCTTGCGGTCGTTCAATTTTGTCATTTTGTACAAAATGATCGTTACCGGGATGAACCCGGTGGCGCACGCCACCTCGGCCCTGATGGAACATGGGTTCACTGATGTCAGTATTGGGGATAGAGATAGACTCCCCGTTATCAACATCAGTCACTGAACGCTTGTTGATGGCCCCGGCAATCGACTGTTTTATCTGCGATTTGTAACGGCGCAAAAAGCGCTGGCGATTAACCGCGCTTTTATTTTTGCCGTTCAAACGCCTATCAATAAAATAGGCCATGTTTCCCCCAAACGACATGACTTGTCGATGTATGGCATCAGGACGATTTCCTCACGCGCAGGTACCATTCACACAGTAAACGGACTTGCTTGCGGGTGTAGCCTTTTTCCATCATCCGGTCGACAAAATCATCGTGTTTTTTCTGCTCTTCCGTTGATGTCTTGGTGTTAAACGAAATCACCGGCAGTAATTCTTCCGTGTTGGAGAACATCTTCTTCTCAATGACCGTGCGCAGCTTCTCATAGCTTGTCCAGTTCGGGTTGCGGCCATTGTTGTTGGCGCGGGCGCGCAAAACGAAATTGACGATTTCGTTACGGAAATCTTTGGGATTGCTAATGCCTGCCGGTTTCTCGATCTTCTCAAGTTCCGCATTCAGTGATTCGCGATCGAATAACTGCCCGGTATCAGGATCACGGTATTCTTGATCCTGAATCCAGAAATCAGCATAGGTCACATAGCGGTCAAAAATGTTTTGGCCGTATTCAGAATAGGATTCAAGGTAAGCCGTTTGGATCTCTTTACCAATGAACTCAGCATATTTAGGAATTAAATACCCTTTCAGGTGCTCCAGGTATTTCTCCGCGATATCTTGCGGGAACTGCTCCCGTTCGATTTGCTGCTCCAGCACATAAAAGAGGTGAACAGGGTTGGCGGCCACCTCGCTGTGGTCAAAGTTGAATACGCGCGAGAGGATTTTAAAGGCAAAACGGGTGGACAAGCCTTTCATACCCTCATCGACCCCAGCGTAATCACGATACTCCTGATAAGATTTGGCTTTCGGGTCGGTATCTTTCAGGCTTTCTCCGTCATAGACCCGCATTTTCGAGTACATGCTGGAGTTTTCCGGGTCTTTCAGTCGGGACAAGATTGAAAAACGAGCCAATGTTTCCAGTGTGCCGGGGGCGCAGGGCGCACGACTCAACTCACTGTTTTGCAGCAATTTGTCGTAAATCTTGACCTCTTCCGAGACGCGCAGGCAATAAGGCACTTTGACGATGTAAACACGGTCAAGGAAGGCTTCATTGTTTTTGTTGTTACGGAATTGCACCCATTCTGATTCGTTGGAGTGCGCCAGAATGATGCCGTTGAATGGCAGGGCGGCAATCCCTTCAGTACCGTTATAATTCCCCTCCTGCGTGGCCGTCAGCAGAGGGTGCAACACCTTGATCGGTGCTTTGAACATCTCCACAAACTCCATCACGCCTTGGTTGGCGCGGCATAGCGCACCGGAGTAACCGTAGGCATCGGGGTCGTTTTGCGCGAAGTGCTCAAGTTTACGAATGTCTACTTTACCGACCAACGCAGAGATATCCTGATTGTTTTCATCCCCCGGCTCGGTTTTTGCGATAGCCAGTTGCGCCAGAATCGATGGCCAGACTTTAACAACGCGGAATTTAGTGATGTCCCCGCCGAACTCTTGTAAGCGCTTGGCTGCCCAGGGGGACATGATGGTGCCCAAATACCGACGTGGAATGTTGTACTCTTTTTCCAGAATAGCGGCATCTTCCTGCGGATTAAACAGGCTCAAAGGGTGATCGTTGACCGGGCTGCGCTCGCCATTAGCGCTTAACACATAAATCGGCACCCGCTGTATCAGTGCTTTCAGCCGCTCTGCCAGAGAAGATTTACCGCCACCGACCGGGCCTAACAAATAGAGGATCTGTTTCTTCTCTTCAAGACCCTGCGCAGCATGCTTCAGGTAAGAGACTATCTGCTCGATGGCCTCTTCCATGCCATAAAATTCTTCAAAGGCAGGGTAGCGGGCGATTACCCGGTTAGAAAACAAACGAGACAGACGCGGTTCCTGAGCGGTGTCTACCATGACAGGCTCACCGATGGCCATTAACAATCTCTCTGCGGCATTCACATACGCGCTGCGGTCTTGCTGGCAGATGGTAAGGAATTCCTGTAGCGAGAACTCTTCGTCCTTGGCAGCGTCATAGCGCTGACGGAAATGATCAAATATGTTCATAGCGTAGCCCGTCCTTCGTCGATTAACACAGAGTAAGAGAGCGAATGGTATGCATAAGGCCTATGTAATGAGTGGCTCTCCCGGAAGAGGATCTCTTTGACTGAATACAGCAACCCTTATGCCAACTTCGTGGTATCCGGGCTGTGCGGGGCGACCGCACCTTGGCATAGCCAGAAGAAATCCGCATCCTTGTTTAAAGCGTAGTTTGCATCCATAAAATTTCCTCTATTCTTACCTCGTAATTTTAAGATATTTCAATGACTCACTTCGGCAGCGACCGGCAAAACAGCGTGCTAGCGCCGGTCTGACGCGGTGTTACGTTGAACAGACGAAAGCGTTATAACTTATGTTTCTCTTTCTGTAATGTGATGTGGCGCAGAGCAAAACGGCATGGGTTTTTCATTGCATGGAGGGATGGGCATGGGGGAATGGCGATAGTGCGGTGTTGTGATGCAAATGGTGTGACAGAGAGACAGAGAGACAGAGAGACAGAGAAAGGTGCAGATGTGGGGTGATGAGATGAAGGTGTTTGTTGATGCCCCGCCTTTGTCGATATGCCGCATGGAAAGCGTGCAACCTTGGTCTGTTTGCCCATAAACAGTGCGTGCGTTGTTGATTACACTGATGAAGGGAGGAGACATGATGGAAAAACAGGTGATGTTTGCGCACGGCACCGCTGTGCCGGCAATAGGTCAGGGCACTTGGTTTATGGGGGAGAGCACTCACGAGCGGCACAATGAAGTGAGTGCATTACAGGCGGGGATTGATCTTGGCATGACGCTGATAGATACCGCTGAAATGTATGCCGATGGTGGCGCCGAGCGGGTTGTCGGTGAGGCGATTCGTGGCCGTCGGGATAACGTCTATCTGGTGTCAAAAGTGTATCCGCATAATGCAGGTGGCGCACGGGCGATTGCCGCGTGTGAGGCGAGCTTAAAGCGCTTACAGACTGAACGCATTGACTTATACCTGTTACATTGGCGTGGCGGTATTCCGTTACCGGATACCATTGCTGCGATGGAGGCACTCCAGCAGGCAGGGAAAATTGGCCAGTGGGGCGTATCTAATCTGGACGTGGCCGATATGGAGGAACTGTGGGGGTATCGCGGGGCTTCGCAGTGTCAGACTAATCAGGTGTTATACCACCTGGGGTCGAGAGGGATTGAATACGATCTGCTCCCCTGGTGTCAGCAACACAACATGCCGGTAATGGCATATTGCCCACTGGCGCAAGCCGGGCAGTTGCGTCACGACCTGATGCGCCATCGAAACGTCGTGGATATCGCGCAGCAACTGGGCGTGACACCGGCTCAGGTGCTACTGGCGTGGGTGATTCGTCATCCCGGCGTGATAGCCATTCCCAAAGCAAGCACGTTGGCCCATGTCAGGCAGAATGCGGCTGCATTGCAAGTGACGTTGTCACCAGAAGATATCGCCCGTCTGGATAACGCCTATCCTGCACCGCGTAATAAACAACCGTTGGATGTGGTGTAGCGCTGCGATTGGCGGGAAGTGTTTAGGGACAATAGAATGCTGGCCGTTAGCCAGCATTCCTATCTGATTCTGCGTGTTATTTACGCAGACGAATGCGTGTAGATAGCCGAGCCGGGGTCTGGGTGGTTGCAACAAATGGCTGAGTGACCTGTGCGGTTTCAACGCAGACAAATGTTTTATAGCCCTCGTCAGTCATGTCTGTGATGGTGCGTGAAAGTTCGGCACCTGGGTTCCAGGCGACCACATCACTGTTATGGCTGTGATGCACTTCGATAGTGCGTTGCAGCGCCGGGTCTTCGATGGTGCTCAGAGGTGACGGTTGGGTATAAATGCGGTCAGTACGATCGGTAAATGTCAGGTTGCCTTGCTGCGTGCTGACTTTGCCATCGTTGACTTTGTCGATGAACGTCTCACCTAAGCCACTGATCTGGATTTTACTGATATCGCCAATTTCAAAATAGGTGTGTAGCGCGCTGGTGATGCTGTAATCGCCGTGGCACTCAAGCTCCATATGACACTCTTGTGCACTCAGATGAAAACGGGCCAGTACGGTAAACGCGTTTGGCCAGCTGGCGCGGGTTTGCTCGTTATCTCGCAATGTAAAGGTCAGAGTCACTCCCTGAGCCTGCTCGCTATGAGAGGCAAATTCCCACGCCATCAGCCGTCCAAAACCATGATTGGGCTGTGCTGCCGGGCCGAACCAAGGGAAACAGATAGGCACACCACCGCGAATAGCCACGCCGGTTTCAAACGGTGTGTTGTCACTGATCCACAGCACCGGGTGCTCGCCAACCGGCTGCCAACTGAGAAGGTGAGCGCCTTGCAATGCCACGGCGGCGCGAACGTGTGGGTGATCGACAACAATAATCGGCAGTTGATCTAACTGGCGTTGACTCAAATACGGGGTGATCGCGTTATCGATGGGAAGTGAATAAATTTTCTCGTTCATGGTGTGAGGTTTACCTTGAGAATCTTCGTGAGTACAACCAATAAAAAAAGGGCGACCACGTCGCCCTTTCATCTATTAGCTCATCGCCACATTATTTGGAGATGTGGGCGATCAGATCTAGCACCTTGTTAGAGTAGCCAGTTTCGTTGTCATACCAGGAAACCAGTTTCACGAAGGTGTCGCTCAGTGCGATACCGGCTTTGGCATCGAACACAGAAGTCAGTTTTTCGCCGTTGAAATCAGTAGAAACCACGTCATCTTCGGTGTAACCCAGAACGCCTTTCAGTTCGCCTTCAGAAGCGGCTTTGATGGCTTCACAGATTTCTTTGTAGGTTGCCGGTTTTTCCAGACGGGCAGTCAGGTCAACCACAGAGACGTTCGGAGTCGGAACGCGGAACGCCATGCCAGTCAGTTTACCGTTCAGAGCCGGGATAACTTTACCTACTGCTTTAGCGGCACCGGTAGAGGACGGGATGATGTTCTGAGCTGCGCCACGACCGCCGCGCCAGTCTTTGTGAGACGGGCCGTCAACAGTTTTCTGAGTAGCGGTGGTTGCGTGAACCGTTGTCATCAGTGCTTCAACGATACCGAATTTGTCGTTGATAACTTTAGCCAGCGGCGCCAGGCAGTTAGTGGTGCAAGACGCGTTAGAAACGATTTCCTGACCCGCGTAAGAGGCGTGGTTAACACCCATAACGAACATCGGAGTATCGTCTTTGGACGGGCCAGTCAGAACGACTTTCTTGGCACCCGCCTGAATGTGTTTACGAGCGGTTTCGTCGGTCAGGAAGATACCGGTTGCTTCAGCAACAACATCAACACCCACTTCGTTCCACTTCAGGTTAGCCGGATCTTTTTCAGCAGTGACACGGATGGTTTTGCCATTGACAACCAGATGACCGTCTTTCACTTCAACGGTGCCCTTGAAACGACCATGTGTAGAGTCATATTTCAGCATGTATGCCATGTAATCCGCATCCAGCAAATCGTTGATAGCAACGATTTCGATGTCAGAACGTTCCTGTGCAGCGCGGAAAACGATACGGCCAATGCGGCCAAACCCGTTGATACCTACTTTGATAGTCATATATTCCACCAGCTATTGGTTTGTGAATAAAAGGTTGGTTGTAAAATTACAAAAACCTCACTGAGCGTCAAGCGGAATCGTGTCAATGATTGCGGTAAGTCAAAACTCCGAACAACTGTTGCGCGATAAACCACTATCAGCCTCATTAAAGCGCCTGACTCAATGATAGGGGGATGAACCAGCCGGGAAATACCTGCCATCGACGTAATTGTGATGATGATCACAATTAAAAATGCCTTCTCTGCACATGCTGATGTGCCGGGCAAAATAGGCTGTAGCGGTGTTAACTTTTTGTTAGAATTATGCTTCATCATACTGACAAAAAATCCTGTTCTAGTAGGCATCGAATGACCAAGAGCACGCCTTTTAAGCCAAACCTGGAAGAATTAACCGAGTTACAGCGTTACGTGACGCAACAGCGAGGCACAGAAAGCCCCTATACCGGCCGCCTGCTGCATAACCGACGCACTGGCGTTTATCACTGCTTATGCTGCCAGCAACCGCTTTTTTATTCGGATAGCAAGTATGATTCAGGTTGCGGCTGGCCAAGCTTTGATCGCCCGATTTCTGCAGAGGCGGTTCGCTATCTGGACGATCATTCTCATCACATGCATCGAGTGGAGATCCGATGCGGGCATTGCGATGCGCATCTGGGGCATGTGTTTCCTGACGGCCCGCCAGAAACAACCGGTGAGCGTTATTGTGTCAATTCTGCATCGCTGCGGTTTATCGATGAGCAGAGCGGGCAACCGACCGATGGTTAATCGGGCTAATAGAATAAATTGACTTGAAACGTTTCAGCTAAAATTTGACTTCAGGCGGGAAAAATATGGAACTGGATGATGTTATCAACAGCATGACGCCAGAAATTTATCAGCGGCTGATGACGGCCGTTGAACTGGGAAAATGGCCCGATGGCGTCGCGCTGACTGCGCAGCAGAAAGAGAATTCATTACAGATGGTGATGTTATGGCAGGCTCGTCATAATCAAGAGGCAGACCACATGACCATCAACATGCGCGGTGAAATTGAAATGAAGAGCAAGCAAGAGCTTAAGCAGCGTTTCAACAGTGATAACGGCAATATTGCCGTGCTGAAACCGCAAGACTAAAAAGCGAGTTGGTTAGCCGCTGATGTCATGCAGACAAATGATGTCGCGCAGACAAGCCACGCAGACAAATCAGGATGACGTCGTATAGTCCCGGTATCGCGCAGCGTTAAAGAACGTCTGCGCTATCGTGATGCTGTAAGGAGGCAATAAAGTGCGGCAACGTCGTTAGCGTTGCGCCATGTTTGACCATGACGTCAAGCGCTTGCTGGCTATCTTTGGGGCGCAGATTCACTCCGCGACATCCGTCGAGCAGAATTTCGGTGCGGTATTCCAGTTCAAGCGCATCCAGTACCGTGAATTTGACACAGTAATCGGTTGCCAGCCCCATAATGGTCAGATGGGTAATGTTTTTGGCGCAAAGCCAGTCATGCAATGCGGTATGTGTACGGTGGTCGTTGTCGAAAAAAGCGCTATAGCTATCGATATTTTCGTAGGTGCCTTTGTGTACAATCCAGGCTATTCCATCCCGATTCAGGTTCGGGTGAAAATCAGCTCCGGGGCTATGTTGCACACAGTGAACCGGCCACCATACTTGCGGTAATCCTTCCAGCTCGCCCACTTCACCCACGTTTGTACCGGAGTTGATGGCAAAACTGCGATGGCTGGCCGGGTGCCAGTCTTGAATCGCTATCACGGGCACACCGGCACGCTGGCAGGCACGCATGGCCTGATTCGCGACAGCTACCACCTCATCACCGCCGGAGACAGCCAGCGCGCCGCCTGCGCAGAAATCATTCTGAATATCCACCAACAGTAGTGCTCTGTTCATGATCTGCTTGTCCCGATGATGGGTGGGTGATGAGGGCTATGATTGAAATAATAGCAGGCCTGAAGAAATGCTCAGTCCTTATCGCTCAGTTCGCCACGCAAGTTTTGCTGCATTAACTGGCGAATATTTTCAGCACAGAGATCCTCTCTGCTTAACAGATAATGCAGTTTCGTCAGCGCGGCTTCAACGGTCATGTCAAACCCGCTGATGACGCCTGCCTGAGCCAGCGCATTGCCGGTGGCATAGCCATCCATGTTAACTCGCCCGGAAATACACTGAGTGAGATTGACCACGACAATGCCGCGTTCAGAGGCATGTCGTAACTCTTCAAGTAAGCCTGCGCTTTGCGGTGCATTGCCTACGCCATAAGAGCGCAAAATTAACGCTTTTACCGGCTGGCGCAGGAAATTTCTCACTACATCGGCGGAAATGCCCGGGTAAATCGTGACCACGCCGATAGGCTGTGGGGTAATCGGATGCACGATCAGCGTATTCTCTGGCGCGGGGGGCGAGGGCGGCGTCAGGCGTCGAATATGAATGCCTGCTTCAAGCAGCGGTGGATAATTAGGGGAAGCGAACGCATCAAAACCATCGGCATGGGCTTTGGTCGTACGGTTGCCTCGTAGCAGCTTGTTATTAAAAAACAGGCTGACTTCATTGACCGGGTGATTCGCCGCAACGTAGAGCGCGTTAAGCAAATTGGTTTGCCCATCGGAACGCAATTCGGCCAATGGAATTTGTGACCCTGTCACGATAACCGGCTTAGACAGATTTTCTAACATGAAAGAGAGTGCCGACGCGGTGAACGCCATCGTATCGGTGCCATGCAGGATAACAAACCCGTCGTATTGGTCATAATGCTGTTGAATATCGTTCGCAATCGATTGCCAGTCGGATGGCGTCATATCGGATGAGTCAATTAACGGCGTGTATTCATGAATGGTAAAGGCAGGCATTTCCTGGCGATGAAACTCCGGCATTTGCGCCAGTTGCTGTTGCAGGTGGCCTGAAACCGGAATGTAGCCGTGTTCGGAACGCTGCATACCGATGGTGCCGCCGGTGTATGCGACGTAAATAGATTTCTTGTGCATGGATAGTGTGTGTTGTGCTCTGTTGGTTGGGGCAATGCGCCGGTGTGAGTGAAACACCCTCGACATGGTGAAATTAAATTATAAGAAGGTTTACGAACGAAAAACAGCCCGGCGAAAGCCGGGCTGTGTAACAGATGATGATTAGCGAACTTGTGCGCAACTCAGGCACAGCGCGTAGCGGTTTTGCGGATCGTTTAGCGCATCCAGTAGTGATGCTTGGGTCTGTACGGTTTGCGCCAGTTGTACCACGGGAGCGGGCAACATGGCCTGTAATGCGCCGGGCAGCATCGCATAGACGGCACCTTTAACCTGGCTAAACATCACATCAAACAGGTCTTGCTGTTCATTAAACCAGCTCAACTGATAATGCTCGAGCCTGGCAAGTTCGGCCGCTTGCTTCACCGCATCATCAAAATCGCCTAACTGATCTACCAAACCGTTCGTTTTGGCGTCACTACCAATCCAGACATGCCCTTGTGCGATGTCATCCACTTCCTGAGGCGTTTTTTTGCGAGCCTGGGCAACCAGCGAAATGAAGTTTTGATAACCCCGTTCGATGCTCAGTTGCATCATTTGGCTGATTTGTGGTGATAACGCCTTGGTTTGCGATAATTCAGCCAATGGCGATGTTGAGACGCCATCAGTGTGTACGCCAATATTATCCAGCGTATTTTCGAACGTAGTGATCACGCCGAAAATACCGATTGAACCGGTTAAGGTACTGGGGCTGGCGATGACAGTATTCGCGGGCGTTGAAATCCAGTAACCGCCGGATGCCGCCAGACCGCCCATTGACACCACAACCGGTTTTCCTGCCTGTCGTGCTGCCATCAGCTCGGCACGAATACGCTCAGACGCCGTTACGCTACCGCCAGGACTATTCACGCGCAAAATGATCGCTTTGACTTTCGGGTCGAGACGCGCGTCCCGAATCTGTGCAGCCGTGGTGTCTCCGCCGACGTATCCCGGCGTTTCGTTACCGTCAACAATGGTGCCGCTGGCGAAGACGACGGCTATCTCGTTGTCATCCGTCACCGGCGCAGGCGCGGTATAGTGATAGACACTGGTGAAGTTAAAGTGCTTATTTTTGGCATCCCAGCCAAAGGTTTTAATGAAGACCTGCTCAATTGCCGCGCGCGGCGCGACGTCATCAACCAGTTTATTCTCCAGCGCATAGCGGGCGCTGTCACCCTCAAGTTGACGCAGGCGGCTGACGAGGGTGTCTGCTCCGGGAAACAGTTGCTGAGGGGTTATCTGGCGATTGGCGGCAACGGTATCAAGATAGTGCTGCCATAAGGCTGAAAGCCAGCGGTTATCCGCTTCACGTGCCGCAGAAGACATATCATCGCGCAAGAAAGGTTCAACCGCTGATTTATACGTGCCGACGCGAAAGATATGCGTAGAGACATTCAGCTTTTCCAGCAGTGTTTTGTAGTAAAGGTTGCTGGTTGCAATCCCGTGTAGATCAACATTGCCTTGGGGTGTCAGATAAATTTTGTTGGCGAAACTGGCCAGATAATATTGTGACTGGGTAAAGCTATCGCCAAGCGCGAAGATGGGTTTTCCGGTATCGCGGAATTCGCGCAGCGCCTTACCTATATACTGCAACGAGGGTTGGTCAGCGCCGACGAAATCGGACAAATCCATCACCATTCCGGTGATATTGCTGTCGTCCTTAGCCTGACGGATGCTATCGACGATATCGAATAGCGCATTTTCTTGATGCTTGCTGGCGGAAACGCCGAAAAATTCGCGGCCAAACTGGCGCAACTTGTTATTGACGGACGGTTTATCGACGACAACCCCTGTCAGGTCAAGCATCAGCGCCCCTTTGACCGGCTCGGTCGGCGAGGTTTTAAACTGGCTGTAAACACCCACGCCAATCAGGATCAGCAACACCAGAAACAAATTGAGGATAAATTCGCGGATAAAATTCAGCAAACGCCATGTCATCCTGAATAACCCACTGAAAACTCGCCACATTGTGCGCATGTCCACTCCATCAACAGAAAACGGTTTTTAAGCAGTACGTGTTGCGTTTGGGGGCTTTTTTTGCAAACCCGATATCAAGCACAGCGGTATCCTAATGAGCACCGACTCAAATGTCAGCTATTTATCTTGTCAGTTGTCACCCGTTGGCAGGTAACTTGTAACAAATCTTCTACCTGTGCTACCGTGGCGCGCAATCGTCCCGCCTTTATCGGCAACCGGTTTTCATGACAGGAGAGATGTGATGGATGCTCTGGAATTGCTCTTAAATCGTCGTTCTGCCTCGCGTCTGGCTGCGCCAGCTCCGGCTGGTGATGTGCTGGAAAATATTTTACGTGCGGGCTTGCGTGCGCCTGACCACGGCGCGCTACAACCCTGGCGTTTCACCATTATTCAGGATGATGGCCTGGCCCGCTTTAGCGACGTGCTTGTAACGGCGGCACTAGAGGACAAACTGGATGATGCGGGTGTGGAAAAAGCGCGTCAGGCACCGTTTCGGGCACCGATGATCATCACTGTTGTGGCCCACTGTGAAGACAACCCGAAAGTGCCGCATTGGGAGCAGGTCGTATCGGCTGGATGCGCGGTACACGCTATGCAAATGGCGGCATTAGCGCAAGGTTTCAACGGTATCTGGCGTAGCGGCGCATGGACGCATCACCCTGTAGTGCGCGATGCGTTTGGCTGTCGTGCGCAGGATGAAATTGTCGGCTTCCTCTACCTCGGTACACCCCAGCTTAAAGCCTCTGCCGCTGTCACACCGGTTGATAGCGCAAAATTTGTCAGCTATTTCTAATTTCTGTTTTGATGGGTTGCAGGCCGATGCCTTTTCCGGGCAACGGTCTGTGGCTTTTTGCCTTGCGGTGAAATATGCGATTGTTTATTGCGGAAAAGCCCAGTTTGGCGCGCGCTATAGCAGATGTGTTGCCCAAACCGCACCAGCGTCACGATGGATTTATCCGTTGTGGCGATGGGGATGTCGTCACCTGGTGCGTGGGGCATTTACTGGAGCAGGCGCAACCGGATGCCTATGACGCCCGTTATGCTCGCTGGTCGCTGGCTGATTTGCCTATCGTGCCGCAGGAGTGGCGGCTACAGCCACGGGCGGAAGTCAGTAAACAGCTCAATGTTATCAAATCATTGGTAACGAAAGCCGATGAGATTATTCACGCCGGAGACCCCGATCGTGAAGGCCAATTGCTGGTTGATGAGGTGCTCAAATATCTGGCGGTGCCGGAAGGAAAGCGCCAGCAGGCGCGTCGCTGTTTGGTCAATGATCTCAATCCGCAGGCCGTCGCCCGTGCCGTCGCCCGTTTACGCGAAAACCGGGAGTTTATTCCGCTCAGTGTCTCAGCGCTTGCGCGCTCCCGCGCGGATTGGTTATACGGCATTAATATGACCCGAGCCTATACGCTGCTTGGTCAACAGGCGGGTTATCAGGGCGTATTGTCTGTGGGCCGTGTGCAAACCCCGGTGCTAGGGCTGGTGGTTCGTCGGGATGAAGAGATAGACAATTTTGTTGCCCGGGATTATTTCGACGTCAAAGCGCATATTGTTACACCGGCCGGTGAGCAATTTACCGCGCAGTGGCAACCCAGTCAGTCCTGCGAGCCCTATCAGGATGAGGAGGGGCGTTTACTGCATCGGCCACTGGCCGAACATGTCGTGAAGCGCATAGAAGGGCAACCTGCCGCCGTGACCTCGTATAACGATAAACGCGAGTCTGAGGGCGCGCCGCTGCCATATTCACTGTCGGTATTGCAAATTGAAGCGGCCAGACGGTTTGCACTCAGTGCCCAACAGGTGTTGGATATTTGCCAGCGGTTGTATGAAACCCATAAGTTAATCACGTATCCACGCTCTGACTGCCGCTATTTGCCCGCAGAGCATTTTGCCGGTCGAGAGGCGGTATTGAATGCCATCGCCGCGCATCAGCCGAATCTGTTACCGCAGCCGGTGGTTGACCCCTCGCGGCGAAACCGGTGTTGGGACGACAGCAAGGTAGACGCGCATCACGCTATCATCCCGACGGCGCGCAGCTCGCGCACGGCGCTCAGTGAAGCCGAGCAGCAGATCTACGGGCTGATTGCCCGGCAATATCTGATGCAATTCTGTGCCGATGCGGTGTTCCGTAAATGTGTTATCGAGCTGGATATCGCCGGAGGCAAGTTCGTGGCGAAAGCGCGTTTTCTGGCTGAAGCAGGGTGGCGAACGCTGCTTGGGAGCAAAGAGCGCGACGAGGAAAATGAAGGTATGCCGCTGCCGGTGGTGGCCAAAGGCGATGAATTGCTATGTGAGCGAGGCGAGGTGGTTGCCCGGCAAACACAGCCGCCAAGACCCTTTACGGATGCCACGCTGCTGGCGGCGATGACCGGGATTGCGCGTTTTGTACAAGACAAGGCACTGAAAAAAATCCTGCGTGATACTGATGGTTTGGGTACGGAAGCGACCCGTGCAGGTATTATCGAATTATTGTTTAAACGCGCATTTTTGCTGAAAAAAGGGCGCTATATTCATGCAACAGAAACGGGTAAGGCGTTGATTCATGCGCTGCCGCAGGTTGCTGCCCAGCCGGATATGACGGCGCATTGGGAGGCAACGCTGACGCAGATAAGCGAAAAGCGGTGCCGCTATCAGGACTTCATGCAACCGTTGACACAGTCGTTGTATGAACTGATTCAACACGTTCGCGCAGGCGGTAATGTGGCTGCTTTTCGCGGGCTGCCACCGGCAAAACCGGCTCGGTCTGCCACGCGTAAACGCGGTGCCTCTCGTTCAACCCACTCGCGTTCAGCCACCAAGAAGGAGTCACACTGATGAAAGTATGGGGCAGTGTTCTGACAGCAACCGGTTTACTGATGGCGACATGGGTATTCGCCGCATCACAAACTACCGTGATTACGCAGGGCAATCCGGTGGTGTTGCCCGGTAATCATGCTAATGCGGGCGCGGTGAGCGGTAACTCCCAGGCGGGAAATGCCACATCGACGATGGGGGCTACCAATACCGAGGTCGTGGTGCCGGTTCCGCCACAGGTGGTATGGGGCAATGGTGCGGCCACTACAACGCACGAATCGCAGCCACATTGTATGAGCTGCTGTATTTATCAGAACCGGAACTATTCTGAAGGTGCGGTGATTAAAGCCGAAGGGGTCTTGCTGCAATGCCAGCGAGATAAAGCGAATCTGGGCACCAACAATCTGCTCTGGCGAATCTTACGTGAAGGGCAATAATGTGACGCAGGGCTGCGTCACCTCTTCAGCATAATGACCACGGGCAACAGGGTTGCACCGTGGTTTTTTTCAAAACGCGGCTGACTAGAGCGAAAACTCTGCCCACACCGGCGCATGGTCGGAGGGTTTTTCCATCGCGCGAATGGCGTAGTCGATACCCGTCGCCTGGCAGCGGCTGGCTAATGGCGCACTGGCCATAATCAAATCGATACGCAAGCCCCGGTTATCATCGAATCCGGCAGAGCGATAATCGAACCATGAAAAGCGGTCCAGAATGTCGGGGTGGGCTGCACGAAAGGTATCGACTAATCCCCATTGCTCCAGCCGCGCCAGCCACTCGCGCTCTTCCGGCAAAAATGAGCATTTCCCGGTGCGTAACCAACGCTTGCGGTTGTCTTCGCCAATACCAATATCTTTATCCGTCGGGCTGATATTCATATCCCCCATGATCAGTATCGGCTGGTCAGGGCGATGATATTGCTCAAGGTAGTTTTGCAAATCTTGATAGAAACGAACTTTGGCAGGGAATTTAACCGGATGGTCGCGGCTTTCGCCTTGAGGAAAATACCCATTGACCACGGTCAGAGTGCCTAAAGCGGTTGGAATATCCGCCATGATAATACGGCGTTGCGCGTCGTCATCGTCGCCGGGAAAGCCTCGCCGCACGGCCAGCGGCTCCGATTTGGTCAGCAGCGCGACACCATAATGGCCTTTTTGCCCGTGGTAGAAGACGTGATAGCCAAATTTTTTCACGTCCTCAAGCGGAAACATATCATCGTGGACTTTGGTTTCCTGTAACCCCAGAACATCAGGCTGATGTTGTTCGATAATGGCGGCCAGTTGGTGAGGGCGGGCGCGCAGGCCATTAATATTAAAAGAGATAAACTTCATATTCGCTGCCGTTGTTAAAAAAACGTTCCCCGATGGTAGCAGAAAGACGCCGGTAACGTCACGGCAGCGTGCGCGGCTTCATGGCGTGCCATCATTTTCTCTGATGGCTGGTTGATGAGCCCGGTAATAGCCCGTATACTGCGCCGCTTGCAGGAGAGCGGAAGACCGCTGGTTTTCCCGCCGAAGGCGCAAACTCCCATAATCGCTCAGGCTTCCTTACTGCACATTTCTATGACGCCAACTGGAGAGCGGTTGCCAGACAACCCACCGAAGGGGCAAGCGGTATTGCCGCGTAAACTCTCAGGTAAAAGGACAGAGGGAGGGGCACATTTCACAAAGGTACATGTGTGCTGACCTATATCTATTTGATTGCTATTACCGCTGAAGGCATGTCCGGCGCATTGGCGGCTGGCCGCCGTAATATGGACATTTTCGGTGTCTCGATGATCGCGTTTATTACCGCGCTGGGCGGGGGAACTGTACGCGATATTATGCTAGGTAATTACCCTATCGTCTGGACACAACATCCCGTTTATATCTACCTCACTATTGGCGCGGGGTTACTGGCTGTGCTGGCCGCGCGAGTCATGCACCATCTTCATCGGTTGTTTTTGGTACTGGATGCCATGGGGCTGGTGGCCTTTACCATCATTGGCTGCAAAGTGGCGCTGGAACTTGCCTATTCGCCTACGGTGGTGGTCATGGCGGGTATTACGACCGGTATTTTTGGCGGTATATTGCGCGATATATTCTGTAATCGTACGCCGATGGTGTTACGCAAAGAGCTGTATGCCTGCGTGTCACTGCTGGTTGCATTGATTTATCTGGGGCTGCGTGCGCTGGATGTCAACCACGACCTGAATCAGTTAATCGCTTTTTCAGTCGGGCTTTCCGTGCGACTGGCGGCAATCTTCTGGTCATGGCAATTACCGGTATTCAGTTACATGCCTGGGCGCTGGAAGGAGTAATCGCGAAACATCGCCCCAGTCAATCGTTTCTCTCGTTCTCTCATTCTCGCCGCCATGACGCCGAATGCCTTGGCGTCATGGCATGACAGCAGCGATGCCTAGCGGATCGGGTGTCACGGATATCCGTCGTGCGGTAAAAATAACACGGTTACGTCGTGCAGTTAGGTATACATAAGAATTTTCAGCTGGATAGCGGGTTTGATTTTTTTTGGTGGATGTTGTATAGCGTGATTTGCTGAGGCATTAGAAGTGGTGGTGGGGGAAGGATTCGAACCTTCGAAGTCTGTGACGGCAGATTTACAGTCTGCTCCCTTTGGCCGCTCGGGAACCCCACCACTGGCCTGTTACGCTTTCTTGCGAAAGCGGGCGCATCATATCAAATGACACGCCACTGTAAAGACAGAAAAAACAAAAACGCGCTTGTTTGCCGTTTTTTTGCGCCGCTCGCTGCTATTGCAGGCTAAAAGCGGCGAAAACCACATCAATGCAGGCAGTTAGCGTAAAATAATCGTGCGGTTGCCGTAGACAAAAACACGCTGCGCCAGAACATGGTAAAGCGCGCGGCTCAGGACATTTTTTTCCACATCGCGACCGGCGCGCATCATGTCGTCTGCGGTGTAGGTGTGGTCAACATTAATCACGTCCTGCATGATAATCGGGCCTTCATCCAGGTTATCGTTCACGTAGTGCGCCGTTGCCCCGATAATTTTCACCCCACGCTCATACGCCTGATGATAAGGACGTGCGCCAATAAAGGCGGGCAGGAAGGAGTGATGGATGTTGATAACCCGGTTCGGGTAGTGCTGGACGAATGCGGGTGTCAGCACACGCATGTATTTTGCCAGGACAACGTAGTCAGGCTGATATTGATTAATTTGCGCGATCATTTTCAGATCGTGCTCTTCGCGCGTCATACCTTCATGGCTGACAAGATGGAACGGAATATCAAAACGCTCAACCAGCGTTTGCAGGGTATCGTGGTTGCCAATGACGGCGGCAATTTCGACATCGAGCCCGCCATAAGTGCTTTTCATCAGCAAATCGCCCAGGCAATGCGCTTCTTTCGTCACCAGAATGACCACTCGCCGCCGTCCGGCGCTGCTCAGTTCTCGTATCGCACCTTCCGGCAACGCACCATCCAGATCGGCCAGCAGAGTGGTGTCGTTAAAGATACCTTCCAACTCTGTTGCGCATAAAAAAGCGCCCGGTGCGGTGATCAACGTATTCGGAATTTTGAACAATGTTCAATTCGTGCTTGTAGCAAATGTTGGTTATCTTGGCGATAAGCCCTTTAGCGTCAGGGCAGATTGTCCGTAAAATTTTTCGTTGGATAGTCTGGGATTGCATGGGGTTTGGGATCCTGTCCAAAACATAAATCAGATGTTGCCGTAACGCGGCGAAGTGAGCGCCGCGTTCATTGTTAGGGTGCTAGTGTCCGCAGCATTTTTTGTATTTTTTGCCGGAACCACAGGGACAAGCATCATTCCTGCCGGTTTGCAGGTGAACGCCGTCCACATAGTACCAGCGATCGTGATGACGAAGGAAGCGTGAACGCTCTCTCATCAACACAGGCTGTGCCGGTGATGACGCATTGTGATAACTGGCGGCGAATTCTACATAACCTTCATCCGCCGTTTTCCCTGGCGTGACAGCCAGAACATTCAGGCCAAGCCAATGTGTCTCGGTACAGCTTGCGGCTATCTCATCGCGCCAGTTTTCTGCATGGCAATTCGGGTGCCAGGTGCCTATCAGGTAGTCTACATCCTGCAAGACGTAAGCCGTGTAACGTGAACGCATCAGTAGATCCGGGCATGCGGCGTTAATGTCACGACGCAGATAGGGTTGGCAGCACGAAGTGTAAGGCTGGCCGCTACCGCATGGGCAATATTCGGACACAATCTCTCCTGTAAAACGAGCAAATAGGGATAATGGCCCGGAGCGCCATCGATAAAAGGTGCGTTATGTTACCTAATCGCGTTGAGATGTCGCAATAACTGCACGGCCTGAGTGCAAAAGCGTCAGGCGGGCCTAGAATGTAAAGAACAGGGGGTGAGCAAATGCGGAAGATGAGAATCGGTCTGGCATTAGGCTCCGGCGCAGCCAAAGGATGGGCGCATATCGGCGTGCTGAATGCGCTGGCGGAGCGCGGTATTGTGCCTGATATCGTAGCGGGGTGCTCCGTGGGTGCGTTAGTGGGGGCGGCTTACGCGACGCACCGGTTAGAGAGCATGACCCGCTGGGTTAATGGATTTAGCTATTGGGATGTCATCCGACTGATGGATTTTTCCTGGCGTCGGGGAGGGCTACTGCGCGGAGATCGTATTTTTAATCATGTAAAGCATTTGCTACGTACGCAACATATTGAAGAGTGTGCTATCAAGTATGGGGCTGTCGCAACCAATCTGAGTACCGGCCGTGAACTGTGGTTGACGCAAGGTGATTTGCATCTGGCTATTCGTGCTTCATGCAGCATGCCCGGTTTGTTTGCACCCGTTGAATTTGATGGTTATTGGCTGGTTGATGGTGCGGTGGTGAATCCTGTACCGGTGTCGCTGACACGGGCAATGGGAGCAGATATTGTTATTGCGGTAGATTTACAGCACGATGCCAGTTTGCAACATCATGACTTGTTATCCGCCAAACCGTTACCTCCGCCAGAGAGCCTGCTGTCGTCTCATGGCTGGCGGCGACGCATCAGAGAACGTTTGTCTCACCATTTTCAACCAGCCAGCGTCGCACCAACTGCGATGGAGATAATGAGCACCTCCATACAAATATTGGAGAATCGCTTGAAGATGAGTCGTATGGCAGGCGATCCTCCCGATGTATTGATTCAGCCTTATTGCCCGCAAATTGCGACGCTGGATTTTCATCGCGCGCGTGAAGCCATAAGCGCAGGCAGGTTAGCCGTTGAGAAACAACACGATCTCTTGATGGCGCAGATCAATAGAGGTGTATAGCGTGGTTGTTTATTTTGCATACGTCAACACATGACGAAAAGCCGGACAAGGGGTCACTAATGGCGAAGCCACTGGCGGAAAAACATATTTTGATTGTTGAGGATGACGCTGTTTTCCGTTCCGTGCTGACCGGTTATCTGGTGTCGCTGGGGGCAACCATCTGTGAGGCGGATAACGGCAAAGAGGGGCTGGCGAGAATGGCCCAGCGGCCACCGGATTTGATCATCTGCGATCTGAATATGCCGATGATGGGCGGGTTTGAGTTTGTCGAGCGATTACGTTTGCAGGATGCCATCACCCCGGTGCTCGTGGTGTCTGCAACAAATCAACTGGCTGATATTGCGAGAATATTGCGTCTTGGTGTGCAGGATGTGCTGCTTAAACCGATTCATGATTACTCCCGCTTGCGAGAATCTATCATGGCTTGCCTGTATCCAACGATGTTTGCTTCGGTAGCCGATGAAGTTGAGCAACTCATGCAAGATCTGGACGCGTTGAATCGGACTCCTGGCGCCGCGCTGACACTGCTTGCCCAGCTACAGCCTCCGGTTCAACAGACGCTCGCGCAGTGTCGCCTCAATTACCGCCAGCTTACTGCTGCGGATAAGCCCGGCCTGGTGCTAGACAGTGCAGCGCTTTCGGATGATGAACTGGCGTTTTATTGCCTTGATGTGACACAGGCCAGTAATAACCACGGTGTACTGGCTGCCCTGTTGTTACGTTCGCTGTTTAATAGCTTGTTGCAGGAGCATTTAGTGCATCAGCAACAGCGTTTGCCTGAATTGCCGGTGCTGCTTAACCAAGTCAATCAGTTGCTACGGCGGGCCAATCTTCAGGGGCGTTTCCCGCTGCTGGTAGGGTATTATCATCGTGAGCTGAAACGGCTTATTCTGATGTCCGCAGGGCTGAATGCGACGCTCATGACACATGGTCAGCATGTGGAGCTCAACAGTGGTGTACCGCTAGGCACGATGGAAACCGCTTATCTTAATCAACTTAGCGAGCAGTGTGGGGCGTGGGAGTGCCTGGTTTGGGGTCAAGGCGGCCGCTTAAGGCTGATGCTTTCTACAGACTAATCCGATAGCGGGCTGTTTCTCCTATTTCCGGTTGGAGAGCGCTATCGTTATTATTTTTTATTCCCTAGTATGTAGCCGATGGTTCTAAACCTGCTTTTCAGATTGGGCGCGCATCTTGTATTGAACCTGATATACTTTCGCCGTTTTATGCACCGGACAAATAAAGCTCATTATTTGAACGATATATACGAGGTTGTTTATGTCAACTGTTAATAAAAAAGTAAAAAAAGCGGTTATCCCGGTTGCTGGATTGGGAACTCGCATGTTGCCGGCTACTAAAGCTATTCCTAAAGAAATGCTGCCGTTGGTTGATAAGCCGCTCATTCAATATGTGGTGAATGAATGTATTGCTGCGGGTATCAATGAGATTATTTTAGTTACACACTCCTCTAAAAATTCTATTGAAAACCATTTTGATACCAGTTTCGAACTGGAAGCGATGCTGGAAAAACGCGTTCAGCGCCAGTTATTGAAAGAAGTGCAGGCTATTTGTCCTGAGCATGTGACGATTATGCAGGTGCGCCAAGGGCTGGCAAAAGGATTAGGCCATGCGGTGCTGTGTGCGCATCCATTAGTCGGTGATGAACCGGTTGCGGTTATTTTGCCGGACGTCATTATTGATGAATATGAATCAGATCTGAAGAAAGACAATTTAAGCGAGATGTTGCAGCGTTTTTATGGCACGGGCCATAGTCAGATAATGGTTGAGCCGGTTGAAAATGTCAGCAGTTATGGCGTTGTGGATTGCAAAGGCGTTGAATTAAAACCGGGCGACAGTGCGCCAATGGTTGGTGTGGTTGAAAAACCCAAAGCGTCTGAAGCGCCGTCTAATTTGGCTGTCGTTGGTCGTTATGTGTTATCGGCTGAAATCTGGGAACTGCTGAAGAAAACGCAGCCGGGTGCAGGAAATGAAATTCAGTTAACGGATGCGATTGCGATGCTAATGGATACGCAGACCGTTGAAGCATATCACTTGAAAGGCATCAGTCACGATTGTGGTAATAAACTGGGGTATATGGCTGCATTTGTGGAATACGGTCTTCGTCATGACGCATTAGGCGGTGATTTTACTCAGTGGCTGAAACAAGCTGTGGAGCAAGACGCTCATTAATTGATTTCCCTGTGCTTACCATCATTGATGAATAAGCATGGGGAATATTTTTATCTGGTATGTCTCTGACAACTGATAAAGATAAAAAAACACCCCTTCAAGGGGTGTTTTTTTATGTATCACTAAGCGGATATTAGAGCAGGAAATCGTCCAGCGTTTTACCCTGTTCATCAATTGCTTTCTTGATAACGGCAGGGGTGCGGCCTTGGCCGGTCCACGTTTTGACTTCGCCGTTTTCGTCAGTGTATTGATATTTCGCAGGGCGAGCGGCACGTTTCGCTTTACCCACAACTTTGCTTGAGCCAACGGACTGCAGCAGTTCGTTAGGGTCAATACCGTCAGCAATTAACATATCGCGGTATTGCTGTAATTTACGCGTGCGCTCTTCGATTTCCGCCTGTGCCTGGCTTTCTTCTTCGCGGCGTTCATTCACCACGACTTCCAGTTTTTCCAGCATTTCTTCCAGCGTTTCCAGGGTGCATTCTCTTGCCTGGGCGCGCAGAGTACGGATGTTGTTTAGAATCTTAAGTGCTTCGCTCATTGTATTAATCTCAGAATAAATATAATCGGTCACAGTATAGAGATAATAGAGTGCGGTTTTATTTTCTGCAATAGGGAAAATTGTCAGGTTGTTAAAATTTCGCAAATTAAAAGGGCGCAGGCTAACGTCGAACCAATATAAGATTTGAACAAGGCTGCTAATACATTCTCTTAGCACATACCGTCAAACAAATAATCACGCTTGAACGTTACTGCCGTTGTCTGCAAAGGGCGTGGTGATTTTTTATATAGTAACGTCATAAAGTGTTTCATGATATGAAATGTCCACAGCATCTTCAGCGTTTAATCTTCGTCACCTTATCTCGCTATGTTACAATAAATTTAATGATAACGGGTCGGCAAAAGCCGTCGATGAGGCGCTATGGCACAGCTTTACTTTTATTATTCTGCGATGAATGCAGGGAAATCCACCGCATTACTACAGTCTTCATATAACTATCAGGAGCGAGGGATGAAGACGGTAGTATTCACGGCTGAAATAGATAACCGAACCGGGTGTACTGGCGTTGTTAGTTCTCGAATTGGTTTGTCATCACCTGCTTTATTGTTTAATGAACACACTGATTTATTTCTTGAACTGGAGCAAGCGCATCGCAAGCAAACTATTCATTGCGTGTTAATTGATGAAAGTCAGTTTCTGACTCGTGAGCAGGTGAGCGCATTATGTGACGTTGTCGATCAATTAGACATTCCAGTATTGTGCTATGGTCTGCGAACCGATTTCCAGGGGGAATTGTTTAGTGGCAGTCATTATTTATTAGCCTGGGCGGATAAACTGGTTGAGTTGAAAACAGTGTGTCATTGCGGTCGAAAGGCTAATCACGTTTTACGCGTCGATGCGCATGGTAAGCCGATGATTGAAGGTGAGCAGGTCGTTATTGGTGGTAATGAACGTTATGTTTCGGTGTGTCGTAAGCATTATAAACTTGCGCTCGGTTTGACCCGTACAGAATCAGAATAATTTATCTATGACCTGACATGATTTTTGTGTTTGGCAACAGTCAGCAGGGAAACTGCCCCATGATGGTTAATCCGTGGTGATGACTGATGGGCGTTTTATTGGGTGATTTATTTGCTAAAGAGTGGCTGGGCCGATATTCGTTGAATATTTACTATCGCTTATTAGTTATGGTGCGAAGTAAGTGATGGGTGCCTGAACGCAGCGGAAAGGCCCGCGTTATCGCATGCCCAGGAGCACAGCCCAAAACGTGTTGTTAGGCATTTTCCTGCCCCGGCTGTACTGGGGCAGGGTGCGGTGAGAAAACGTGGTTGTCGTAGGTTTTAGAGCGTCTTGCGGTATCTGGAAATGTTGTAAGGATGCAGGGGTGAGATACCGCTATTTTCTCGGATGATGATGGCATGAAACGCATACGCGGAGTCGTTGGCCAGGAAGGTTTTCACATCATCGATGTGAAATCGCGTGCCCTGAGGGAATAAAAAAAGCCCGGTGTGAACCACCGGGCTTTTGGCGTGTTGTCTCAATTAGCGGTTATTAATTAACGGCTTTCTTTTCTTTTTTCTCACTTTTCACCGGCGCGCTGGTTACAGCCGCATCCGTTTTTGCCTCACTGACCGGGTGCTCTACAAATGGGCGGCCATAGAACGAATCCAACAGGATTTGTTTGAGTTCGGCAATCAATGGATAACGTGGGTTAGCACCGGTGCACTGGTCGTCAAAGGCATCTTCAGACAGCTTATCCACACGTGCGAGGAAGTCAGCTTCCTGAACACCGGCTTCGCGGATAGACGCCGGAATGCCCAAATCTTTCTTAATCTCGTCAAGCCACGCCAGCAGTTTTTCAATTTTCTGCGCGGTGCGATCGCCCGGTGCGCCCAGACCCAAATGGTCGGCCACTTCTGCGTAACGACGGCGAGCCTGTGGGCGATCATACTGGCTGAACGCTGTTTGCTTGGTTGGGTTATCATTAGCGTTGTAACGGATAACGTTGCTGATGAGTAACGCATTCGCTAGCCCATGAGGTATATGGAACTCAGAGCCTAATTTATGCGCCATGGAGTGACACACCCCAAGGAAGGCGTTGGCAAAGGCAATACCGGCAATGGTAGCGGCATTGTGAACGCGCTCACGGGCTACCGGGTTTTTAGCGCCTTCACGATAACTGGTCGGCAAATTCTCTTTTAGCAGCTTCAATGCCTGAAGCGCCTGACCATCAGAGTATTCGTTCGCCAGCACGGAAACATAGGCTTCCAGCGCGTGAGTGACCGCATCCAGGCCGCCAAAGGCGCACAAGGACTTGGGCATATTCATGACCAGATTGGCATCGACAATCGCCATATCTGGGGTCAGAGCATAGTCTGCCAGCGGATATTTCTGCCCGGTAGCATCATCGGTAACAACGGCAAATGGCGTGACTTCAGAGCCGGTTCCTGACGTTGTCGTCACCGCGATAAGCTTCGCTTTCACGCCCATTTTCGGGAATTTATGAATACGTTTACGGATATCCATAAAGCGTAACGCCAGTTCTTCGAAGTGGGTATCAGGGTGCTCATACATAACCCACATGATCTTCGCGGCATCCATCGGTGAACCGCCACCCAATGCGATGATGACATCCGGCTTGAAGGCATTCATCTGCTCTGCACCCTTGCGCACAATACTGAGCGTCGGGTCGGCTTCGACTTCAAAGAAGACGTCGGTGTCCAGGCCGTGTTGTTTCAGCACGGAGGTGATCTGGTCAACATAGCCATTGTTAAACAGGAACCGGTCTGTAACGATAAAGGCGCGTTTTGCACCGTCGGTTGCCACTTCATCCAGCGCGATGGGCAGTGAACCACGACGGAAATAGATGGATTTCGGAAGTTTGTGCCACAGCATGTTTTCTGCTCGTTTAGCCACAGTTTTGCGGTTGATCAGATGTTTAGGCCCTACGTTTTCGGAGATAGAGTTGCCTCCCCATGATCCGCAACCCAGTGTCAGTGACGGCGCCAGTTTAAAGTTGTACAAATCGCCGATCCCGCCCTGAGACGCCGGGGTGTTGATAAGGATGCGCGCAGTCTTCATCTTGTCGCCGAAATGGTTGACGCGGTGCGGCTGGTTATCCTGGTCGGTGTACAAACAAGAGGTGTGGCCAATGCCGCCCATGGCAACCAATTTCTCGGCTTTGCTGACCGCATCTTCAAAATCTTTGGCCCGATACATCGCAAGCGTTGGCGAGAGTTTTTCATGAGCGAAAGGCTCTGACTCATCGGCATTAACGACTTCACCAATGAGCACTTTGGTGCTGGCAGGAACATGAATGCCCGCCATCTCTGCAATCTTAATCGCGGGTTGCCCCACAATCGCGGCATTCAACGCGCCATTTTTCAGAATGATGGACTGAACCGCCTGAAGCTCTTTTCCTTTCAGCAGGTAGCCGCCATGTGTGGAGAAACGCTCGCGTACTGCATCATAAATTTCATCAACAACGATAACAGACTGTTCTGATGCACAGATAACGCCGTTATCGAAGGTTTTAGACATCAAAATGGATGCGACCGCGCGTTTAATATCTGCCGTTTCATCTACCACGACCGGTGTGTTGCCCGCACCAACGCCAATAGCCGGTTTCCCAGAACTGTACGCGGCTTTCACCATGCCTGGCCCGCCTGTTGCCAGAATCAGGTTGATGTCAGGGTGGTGCATTAATTGGTTAGAGAGCTCAACAGAAGGCTCATCAATCCAGCCGATAATGTCTTTTGGCGCACCAGCGGCAATCGCGGCCTGCAATACGATATCCGCTGCTTTGTTGGTGGCATTTTTCGCACGCGGGTGGGGGGAGAAAATGATGCCATTACGGGTTTTCAGGCTGATCAGTGCCTTGAAGATAGCGGTTGAGGTTGGGTTGGTGGTCGGCACGATGCCACAGATAATACCAATCGGTTCCGCGATAGTGATGGTGCCGAAGGTATCATCAACGGACAGGACACCGCAGGTCTGCTCATCTTTGTATGCGTTATAGATGTATTCAGAAGCAAAGTGATTTTTGATGACTTTGTCTTCGATGATCCCCATGCCGGACTCGGCCACGGCCATTTTCGCCAATGGAATGCGGGCATCTGCTGCGGCCAGTGCGGCGGCGCGGAAGATGCGATCGACTTGTTCCTGATTAAAATTGGCAAATTCTTGCTGCGCTTTTTTAACGCGCGCGACCAAAGCGTTAAGTTCAGCAACGTTTGTTACGGCCATAATGCTCTCCTGTAATGTTAAGCTTTTTCAGTCAATGGTCAGTCCGGTGAATAGACAGTATAGATAACGGCTGTCCATTTGATGGCAGTGGCATTGTTGGCCTGCCTGCTTAATTTCCATTGACTCAAAAGGCTCGGTTTAATGAAGATCAGACGCTAAAATCGGAAACTTTAGTTTCTCAATGGCCTGATAACCTATTTTTAATAACAAAACCTTGCCAGTTCGCTGTCTTTCCTGATATGTCCGCAGAATACGCCTTTGCTGAGGCTTTTTTTGTGATCAGCCTCTATAAAACTCAATGCTGACTCCATTCAGCATCGCTATTGGTGATGATATCTACCGAGTTTTATTCATTTGTAACAAATAAATCACCAATTAGTGGCGAAGCGCGACGAGAATGTGTCGATAACTGCACTATTGTCGATAGCAGCACGATTAATGTGTCGATAACGCATGTGCTGATAACCGCACGATTGCCGGTCATGGCACTGTCATCGCGGTTCGGCATGCTGTGAAGCGCGATACCGATGTATTGGTAGGGAAAACCCGTGTCACGTTAACAAGGAAAGTATCAGGCATCGGTCGCTGACATCGGTTGACCATAATTTTAGGGGGATATGTGATTCAACCCGTTCTTGATTTGTCCGGTTACATTAAGTTTTTTGTCGGATTATTTGCGCTGATAAACCCGGTCGGTATTTTGCCCATTTTCATTAGCATGACGAATTACCAGGGGAATGAGGGGAGGGCGAAAACCAATCTGACGGCCAATCTATCGGTCGTGATTATTTTGTGGGTCGCCCTGTTTCTTGGCGACAGTATCCTGCGGCTATTTGGTATTTCCATCGACTCCTTTCGTATTGCTGGCGGCATTTTGATTGTGACCATCGCGATGTCGATGATAAGCGGCAAATTGGGTGAGGATAAACAGAATAAGCAGGAAAAAACGGAGACCGCAAATCGCGAGAGTATCGGTGTGGTGCCATTAGCGCTGCCACTGATGGCAGGGCCAGGGGCTATCAGCTCAACCATTGTGTGGAGTTCACGCTATCACGGCTGGCAGAATTTACTGGGATTGTCTGCGGCTATTGCGGTGTTTGCGTTTTGCTGCTGGCTGCTGTTTCGTATTGCGCCAGCCCTGGTTCGATTGCTCGGGCAGACGGGAATCAACGTTGTAACCCGTATCATGGGGTTATTGCTGATGTCGCTTGGGATCGAATTTATTGTCAATGGCATCCGCACGTTGTTCCCTGGCTTGATGTAACGGCGAGGCTGACTACACTTCTTTTTATCCCTGCCTGCTATTCTTCTGATGCTGTTATGCGAGATGGGCATACGCGGCATCAGTGAGAATTATTTATGTTTGTCGTTTGGTATAACTTTTTTTTATTGTTCTATTTATGCCTTAGATAAGCTAATGCGGTGGCAGTGTCTAATTGCCCAGGATTGATAAGCGCCATTAGCGGAGACGCTGTGAATTTATTCACACCACGGGCATTGATGATGACAAAATCATCACTTTGCCTAAGAAGTGTTTTATCGCGTGCTTATTGGGCGTGGTTACGGTTAATTCTTCCATACTCGTATCCTATTGGACAATTCTCTGTCATATGGCGATTTGACCACGAAAGAACCCGTTAGCGATGTTTTTATATCCATCTTTTTATTATGGTTATTTTCTGGTGTTATGGGCGGGAAAAGAAATTTAAGTAACAGGCTATAAAATCTATTGGCGAAGCCGGATTCTTCTGATACGTTCGGCATCACGTTATTTTCTCTCGCTGTTATGGATAAGTTAAATTTATTAGAAGCTTATTCAGATAGTTGCAGAATGAAATAACGTGGCATCAGGGAGGAGAGGAAATGGCTAAAGCTGCCGGGTCCGGGACAGGACAACGGCGGTTTTTGGGTTGCCTGAATGTGTGGGTTTTATCTGCGGTGAGTTTTGAGCTCAGTAGATCTCCTCAGCACATAGGCATGAACCTGCTTGATATGTCGGTTTTTCGAATATAGACAGTAGGTTCCCTGCATAAACCGTTTTGCCGCGATTCATCGACCGACATCGCCAGAACCGTTCCTCTGGTGGCGAGGGTGTCTGTTCGTTTGACGCGTACGAATAAAGTTATGTGCCTGACTGGGTGCGATAACAGTAAAACAGGAGCAAGGTAAATAATGGTAAACAACACAATTAAAAAAAGACTGGCTATCAGTATTCTCGCTGCTATCACAGCGTCAGCCAGTGTTTCCGCCTGGTCTGCAAACGTACCGGCCGGTGTTCAGTTGGCAGAAAAACAAGAGCTGGTTCGCAACAATGGCTCAGAAGTGGCCTCGTTAGACCCGCATAAAATTGAAGGCGTGCCCGAGTCCAATATTTCTCGTGACCTGCTCGAAGGTTTGTTAGTTATCAGCCCGGACGGCCATCCGGCGCCTGGTGTGGCTGAAAGCTGGGATAATAAAGACTTTAAAGTCTGGACATTCCATTTGCGTAAAAATGCCAAATGGTCCAACGGCGATCCGGTCACTGCCAAGGACTTCGTTTACAGTTGGCAGCGTGTGTCTGATCCGAAAACGGCATCCCCTTATGCAAGCTACCTGCAATTCGGCCATATCCTGAATATTGATGATGTTGTCGCCGGTAAAAAAACACCGGATACGCTCGGTGTGAAAGCAATTGATGACAACACCCTCGAAGTGACCCTGAGCGAGCCGGTTCCTTACTTCTATAAACTGTTAGTGCATCCTTCGACGTTCCCGGTAAACAAAAAAGTGGTTGAGCAGTTCGGCGAAAAATGGACGCAGCCGGCGAACTGGGTCGGTAACGGGGCTTATAAGCTGAAAGAGTGGATCGTCAACGAGAAGATTGTTCTTGAGCGCAACCCGAACTATTGGGATAACGCCAATACCGTCATCAATAAAGTCACGTATCTGCCCATCTCTTCTGAAGTAACCGATGTGAACCGCTACCGTAGCGGTGAGATAGACATGACCTATAACAATCTGCCTATCGAACTGTTCCAGAAGCTGAAGAAAGAAATTCCAGGTGAAGTGAAAGCCGATCCGTACCTGTGTACGTATTACTACGAAATTAACGATCAGAAAGCACCATTTACCGATCCTCGCGTTCGTCAGGCGCTGGTTCTCGGCCTGGATCAGGACATTCTGGTTAATAAAGTGAAAGGTCAGGGCGATACGCCAGCATTTGGTTTTACTCCGCCTTATATTGATGGATTGGATGGCAAACTGACACCGCCTGAGTGGGTGAGCTGGTCACGTGAGAAGCGCAATGCTGAGGCGAAAAAATTACTGGCTGAAGCCGGCTTCACCGCAGAGAAACCGCTGACGTTTAACCTGCTGTATAACACCTCCGATCTGCATAAAAAACTGGCGATCGCGGCTTCTTCTATTTGGAAAAACAACATTGGTGTTGAAGCCAAACTGGAGAACCAGGAATGGAAAACCTTCCTGGATAGCCGTCATCAGGGAACGTATGATGTCGCACGTGCGGGCTGGTGTGCTGACTATAACGAACCCAGCACCTTCCTTAACATCATGATTTCTAACAGCAGCAGCAACACGTCTCATTATAAGAGTGCTGACTTTGACAAGCTGATGGCGAAAGCATTGGCGGCCAAAACAGAGGATGAGCGTGCTGCGGCATACAAAGAAGCTGAACAGCTGTTAGAGAAAGATGCAGCGGTGGTTCCGGTTTATTATTATGCGAACACTCGTCTGGTTAAGCCGTATGTCGGCGGCCTGACAGGTAAAGACCCGTTGGATAATATCAACGTTAAAAATCTCTATATTATCAAGCATTAATTAATCAATGGCCGGGCCGCACGACAGTGTGCGGCCCGGTTGTCTGTTTAATAAATGGTCATTATTTTTTTGATAAACCATTGTTTGATAAATAATAGAAGAGAACATCTCAGACCGGTTTGATAGGTAAGGTCAATGTTAAAATTTATTTTTCGTCGTTGCCTGGAAGCAATCCCGACCCTGTTCATCTTGATCACGATTTCGTTTTTCATGATGAGGTTGGCTCCGGGAAGTCCGTTTACGGGAGAACGAACGCTCCCGCCTGAAGTTATGGCGAATATTGAAGCCAAGTATCATCTTAATGATCCGATGATTAAGCAGTATGGCAGCTACATGTTGCAACTGATGCAAGGCGATTTTGGGCCGTCTTTCAAGTACAAAGATTACTCGGTAAATGATTTGGTTGCGCGGGCGTTCCCGGTCTCGGCCAAGTTGGGTGCCGCTGCGTTTTTGCTGGCGATTGTGCTGGGCGTCACATCCGGTGTCGTCGCCGCACTGAATCAGAACAGTAAGTGGGACTATACCGTCATGGGATTTGCGATGACGGGGGTCGTTATCCCAAGCTTTGTGGTCGCGCCGCTATTGGTGCTGGTCTTTGCCATTACGTTGCGCTGGTTGCCCGGTGGTGGCTGGAACGGCGGTGCGCCGCAGTACATCATTTTACCGATGGTGGCATTATCGCTGTCTTATATCGCCAGTATCGCCCGTATTACGCGCGGCTCTATGATAGAAGTCTTGCATTCCAACTTTATTCGTACCGCCCGGGCGAAAGGGTTGCCGCTGCGTCGCATTATTTTGCGCCACGCATTGAAACCGACTCTACTGCCGGTGATTTCTTACATGGGCCCTGCGTTTGTAGGGATTATTACCGGCTCTATGGTGATTGAAACCATCTTTGGTTTGCCCGGTATCGGTCAGCTGTTTGTGAATGGTGCGCTTAACCGCGATTATTCATTAGTGCTGAGTCTGACCATTCTGGTTGGCGCGTTGACCATTGTATTTAATGCGGTCATCGATGTGCTGTATGCGGTCATCGATCCGAAGATCCGTTACTAAGGTAAGACACCCATGTTGTTGAATAAACGTAACCGCGAAGCGGTGGACAGTTTCAGCGAAAAACTCGAGGTGGAAGGGCGCAGCCTATGGCAGGATGCGCGCCGCCGCTTTATGCACAACCGCGCTGCGCTGGCGAGCCTGTTCGTACTGGCATTGATTACGCTGTTCGTGATCCTAGGCCCGATGCTTGCAGCGTTTAATTATGCCGATACCGACTGGAATATGATGTCCAGTGCGCCGGATATGGCCTCAAAACACTACTTTGGTACCGACTCCTCTGGCCGTGACCTGCTGGTGCGCGTGGCGATTGGCGGGCGAATTTCGCTGATGGTTGGCGTGGCCGCCGCCTTGGTCGCTGTGATTGTCGGAACACTGTACGGCGCTGCGTCTGGCTATCTCGGCGGTAAGGCCGATTCGGTGATGATGCGCTTGCTGGAAATCCTCAATTCCTTCCCGTTCATGTTCTTTGTGATTCTACTCGTGACCGTGTTTGGCCAGAATATCCTGCTGATCTTCGTGGCTATCGGCATGGTGTCGTGGCTCGATATGGCACGTATCGTGCGTGGTCAGACGTTGAGCTTAAAACGTAAAGAGTTTATTGAAGCCGCTCTGGTGTGCGGTGTTTCTAGCCGCAATATCGTTCTGCGTCACATCGTGCCTAACGTATTGGGCGTGGTCGTGGTGTATGCCTCGTTGCTGGTGCCGAGCATGATTCTGTTTGAATCCTTCCTGAGCTTTCTTGGTCTGGGGACTCAGGAGCCTCTCAGTAGTTGGGGCGCACTGCTTAATGACGGCGCTAACTCAATGGAAGTTGCGCCGTGGTTACTGCTTTATCCTGCCGGTTTTCTGGTGATTACGCTGTTTTGTTTTAACTTTATCGGCGATGGCTTGCGTGATGCCCTCGACCCGAAAGATCGCTAAGGAGACGCTTCATATCATGATGAATTCGTCACAACACCGTGAAGCGCTGCTCAGTGTGAAAGATTTGCGCGTCACCTTCGGCACACCGGATGGTGATGTCACCGCTGTTAATGACCTGAATTTCTCACTGATGGCGGGTGAAACCCTCGGCATCGTAGGGGAGTCAGGCTCCGGTAAATCTCAGACGGCTTTTGCTCTGATGGGGTTACTGGCGTCAAATGGCCGCATTGGCGGTTCTGCGCGTTTTAATGGCCGCGAGATTCTCAATCTGCCGGAGCGGGAGCTTAACCGCCTGCGTGCAGAAGAGATAGCCATGATTTTTCAGGACCCAATGACATCGCTCAACCCGTACATGCGCGTTGGCGAGCAGTTGATGGAAGTGCTGATGCTGCACAAAAAGCTGGGCAAGAGCGAAGCCTTCGACGAGTCTGTTCGTATGCTGGATGCCGTCAAAATGCCTGAAGCCAGAAAGCGTATGCGTATGTTCCCGCATGAGTTTTCGGGTGGGATGCGTCAGCGAGTGATGATAGCGATGGCGCTGTTATGCCGCCCTAAACTGTTGATCGCCGACGAACCGACCACGGCGCTGGATGTGACGGTGCAAGCCCAGATAATGACGCTGCTCAACGAGCTGAAACGCGAGTTTAACACGTCGATTATCATGATTACCCATGATCTGGGCGTAGTGGCTGGCATCTGCGATAAAGTGCTGGTGATGTATGCCGGGCGCACCATGGAGTACGGCAGCGCCCGTGAGATTTTCTATGAGCCGACGCATCCTTACTCTATTGGCCTGTTAAAAGCAGTTCCTCGTTTGGATGAGGAAAATGAGGCGCTGGCAACGATTGCCGGCAACCCGCCTAACCTGTTGCGCTTACCGAAAGGTTGCCCCTTCCAGCCGCGCTGCCCTTATGCCCAGGATGGCTGTCAGCAGTCGCCTGAGTTGACGCCGTTTGGCGAAGGGCGTTTGCGTGCCTGTTTCCGAAGCGTGGGGGAATTAGTATGAGTGAGCTGGAAAACAAGAAAGTATTGCTGGAAGTGGACGAGCTGAAAGTTCACTTTGATATTCGCGATGACAAGCAGTGGTTCTGGCAACCGGCGAAGAAACTCAAAGCGGTCGATGGCGTCACGTTACGGCTGTATGAAGGTGAAACCTTAGGTGTAGTCGGGGAGTCAGGCTGCGGTAAATCAACGCTTGCCCGTGCCATTATTGGTTTGGTGAAAGCGAGCAGCGGTCGTATTAGCTGGCTTGGCAAAGACCTGCTTGGCATGAGTGATACACAATGGCGTGATGTACGCAGCGATATCCAGATGATTTTCCAGGACCCGCTGGCGTCGCTTAACCCGCGTATGACCATTGGTGAAATCATTGCCGAGCCGTTGAAAACCTATCACCCGCAGATGCCGCGTCAGGAAGTGAAAGATCGCGTTAAAGCGATGATGATGAAAGTCGGTCTGTTGCCAAACCTTATCAACCGCTATCCCCATGAGTTTTCGGGGGGGCAGTGCCAGCGTATTGGTATCGCCCGCGCACTGATTCTTGAGCCGAAGCTGGTTATCTGTGATGAGCCGGTTTCTGCACTGGATGTGTCGATTCAGGCTCAGGTGGTCAACCTGCTACAGCAGTTGCAGCGTGAAATGGGGTTATCGCTGATTTTTATCGCCCACGACCTGTCGGTGGTGAAACATATCTCCGATCGCGTGCTGGTGATGTATTTGGGTCATGCGGTGGAGCTTGGTACCTATGATGAGCTCTACCATAATCCAATGCACCCCTACACGCGCGCCTTGATGTCAGCCGTGCCCATTCCTGACCCGGATAAAGAGCGCAATAAGCAGATCCAACTGCTGGACGGTGATTTACCCTCACCGATAAACCCGCCGGTAGGCTGTGTATTTTGCACCCGCTGCCCGGTCGTTGGGCCGGAATGCGCCAAAACGCGCCCGGTATTGGAAGGCAGTTTCCGTCATGCGGTTTCTTGCCTGAAGGTTGACCCGTTGCCGTAACGTCACACGGACAGAAAAAACGCCCCTCAAGGGCTGACGGTTCCCCATAAATAAAGACAGGCATAGAAGGTTGTGATCTACTTAGTGTTCCACCAAAAAGTAAGGTCACTCCTCTATGCCTGTTTCACAAGTTTGCCATAAATTTTTCAGCCAGTCCCTGAACTCCATTCATCAGTACCGTAAAAACGCCCTGCTCGATATGACCGTGGCCCTGACGCGTGGTGCCTCGCTTTCTCTTACCAGCATCGGCAGATACCTGCCAGGCCCCGCACGTGTTAAGCACAAGATTAAGCGTGTTGACCGGCACCTCAACAGTGACCTGATGTTCAGTGATATTCCCGCCGTCTATCAACAGCTTGTATCCCGCCTCACACACAGCCTTTCAGTTTGTGTCATTGCCGTGGACTGGAGTGGCTATCCTTCATCAGAGCTCAGTGTTTTGAGGGCAAGCTTATTGTGTGATGGTAGAGCTATCCCTCTGATGAGTAAGGTCATTTTCTCCCGCTACCAGCACAACTCTGCCGTACAAAATGCCTTTCTCGATCAGATGGCTGCCGCCATCGGCAAAGATAAGCAGGTCATTATCGTGACCGATGCAGGCTTTCGCAGCGGCTGGTTTCACCACATCCGCTCTCTGGGCTGGGACTTTGTCGGGCGAATCAGGGGCAGCCTCTATTTTCAGGTCGTAGGGGATGAAGAGTGGCAGATGGCGCGGGATATTGTGTCATCAACAACGGCGCGCTATCTGGGGTTCGGGCGTCTGGCACGCAACGCCAGTCGTGACTGTCAGGGACATTTCTACACCGTGCATAAGCGGGCGACGGGCAGGAAAAGCAGCCAGCATTACCCCAAAACAGACAGGATGTACCGTAAAAACGCGCGTGAACCGTGGCTGCTTTTTACCAGCCTAATGGGATATAAGCCACGCGGGATAGTTAAAATTTACAGTCGCCGTATGCAAATAGAGCAGAACTTCAGGGATGAGAAAAGTGAACGTTATGGTCTGGGACTACGGGCAAGCAAAAGCCGGGGAGAAAAGCGGATATCGGTGCTTTGCCTGATCGCCACGCTCTACAGCATCATTATGTGGATGACTGGTTATTACCTTGAAAGTAAAGGAATAAACAGATGGTTTCAGGCGAGCAGTGAGAAATCACGCAGGGTGCTGTCGTATCTGACTTTGAGTGAAAATGTCATCCGGCAGTCGCCGGGACTCCTGTCGGGGATGAACCCCGACAGGGTATATGCCGATATGGCGAGGGCCTATCGAAACATCATAATGGTGTATTAATGATGTTTCTGGGGATCCCTCAGCCCAATTGGGGCGTTTTAAGTCAGAGTCAGTGCGTTTTTCGCCCTTATTGCCGACCGGTGGTTATTCTTTCCACAAAATGTGGCATTGTTTATGGTCTTTTTCCCGGCAAATCAGAATGCGGGCAAAGATATCATTAATTTCTTCGCCGTCTTGCTCCGCCAGGCCAATCACCACCTCAGCAAAAAAATCCGGGTTCAGGTCAACGTCAACATGCTCCTGCCAGTCCGGGGCCGGGTCGTATAATTCTGCACCGCCGCGTTCCTCAAATTGCAGGTTAAACAGCAGAATGTCTGCCGGGTCAAGGTTGTCTGGCGCTAGCTCCAGAAAAATATCATAGGCCTGTTCCAGCGTTTCATCTTCTGTCAGGCGATTATTTAAATCCATACCGCATTCCTGTTAATACGTAATACGGTATTAGAGCATGAAGGGCGATGTGATTACAGTAATGGGCTGAAAAAGTAAAACAAGCGCTCAATAATTCGCTGCCAGTAGGGGCGTGTCAGCCACTCATTGGCATTAAGCCGCCGCGAATGAGAGATATAATCTTCTTGTACGCAGGCCAAATCGGTGCCGAATCCATCGTCGTCAATGACCAGGGTTATCTCGAAATTTAGCCACAGGCTGCGCATGTCCAGATTGACGGTGCCGACCAGACTTAATTGCCCATCGACCAGTACGCTCTTGGTATGTAGCAGCCCGCCTTCAAACAGATAAACCTTAACACCGGCTGCCAGCAATTCGCTGAAAAAGGCTTTACAGGCCCAGCCAACCATCACTGAATCGTTTTTTCCCGGCACGATAATACTGACATCTACGCCACGCTGTGCGGCGGTACAGATAGCGTGCAGCAGGTCGTCACTGGGAACAAAATAGGGCGTAGTCATAATTAACTGCTGACGGGCGGAATAGACGGCGGTTAACAGCGCCTGATGGATCATCTCTTCAGGATAACCGGGGCCGGATGCGATAACCTGAACGGTGTGGCCGCGCTCTTGCTCAAAAGGCATGATGTTGACATCCGGCGGCGGCGGTGCCAGGCGCTGGCCGGTTTCCATCTCCCAGTCCTGGCTGTAAACAATGCCCATGGTGGTACTGACCGGGCCTTCAATTCGCACCATCAGGTCAATCCACTGGCCGACCCCGGAGTCTTGTTTAAAATAACGGGGGTCAACCATATTCATGCTGCCGGTATAGGCGATGCGGTTATCAATCAGCACCACCTTGCGGTGCTGGCGTAGATCCATGCGACGCAGGAAAGCACGCAATAAGTTAACCTGCAGGGCTTCAACCACACTAATGCCGGCTTCTCGCATCAGGTGCGGATAGGTGCTGTGGAAAAATTGTACGCTTCCGGCAGAGTCCAGCAGAATTCTGCATTGCACGCCCCGGCGCGCGGCGGCGAGCAGCGCATCCATCACCCGATCAACCAGCCCGCCGGTTTGCCAGATGTAGAACACCATCTCGATATTACTGCGCGCGAGCTCAATGTCTCGCACCAGCGTCTTCAGCGTATCCTCGCAGGAGGTCAGCAACTGTAATTGGTTGCCCTTGATGCCGCCAATCCCCTGACGTCGTTCACAGAGCTGAAATAGCGAACGGGCAACCTCGCTATTTTCGCTGGCAAAAATACGCCGATATTCTGCTAATTCACGCAGCCATTGCGCCGTGACCGGCCACATTTTCTTTGCGCGCTCCGCCCGCTGTTTCCCCAGATGCAACTCGCCAAACAGTAAATAAGCAACGATACCGACCAGCGGTAAAATATAGATAACCAGCAGCCATGCCATCGCCGAAGGCACGGCCCGCCGTTTCATTAAAATGCGTAGGGTTATACTGGCCACTAACAGCCAGTAGCTAAAAACCAGTAATCCACTGAGTACGGTATAAAAGGTTGTCATAACAAGATTGTACAGTCACTCGCCGGTCGGATTAAGCCTTGTTGCTAATGCGTCAGGCTGTCAGTCGTTTTATGTCGTCAGTGGTCAGTGTAGGGGGTGTTGGTCGCAGGGGAAAGCCCCGGAGTCTGAATACTATAGCGGGCCATACCTCGAAAGGGGCAGGAAATCTGCATAAGGTGCTTGGCGCACCGGGGCAAGTGAATATAATAAGGGCGCTTTTGCTTGCGCCTGTTGTCGGGTTGCGTTCGTATCAGCTCGCCTGATGCGTAACAGCCAGTATGACGGTTGCGGCAGGTTTACTTTCGTTGATGAGAAGAGTCGAGTTATGAAACGCAGCCGCAATGAAGTCAGCCGTTGGCGTATGCAACGCCAGACACAGCGCCGTCGCGCCCGCTGGCTTGAAGCCCAGTCACGTGGCTATCGCCACATTCACCATGCCCGTTATTTGCATCAAAAGCAGCAGCGCCGCGCCCTGTTGTATGCGGTCGCCTACGAGTGGTGAACGCGGTAGGTTTGAAAAAGGCCCAACGTACATCGTGCTGTCGTTGGGCCTTTTTATTTAACCGGCTGGCGCAATTATTGCGGGTATGCCGCTTACCGGCTGTTGTAAGCGTGTGGTGGCTATCGATGACGGGGGCAGTTTGTGACTGGCCGCGCCGGTGTCGTGGTTGTCGGTAAGCAACGGTTCATCGTGCTGTGTGGGTAAAGGCAGGCGGAATAGCGTGACGGAGTGATTCAGTTGTTCTGCCTGTTGCAGCATGTGTTCACAGGTCGCCGCAGAGGTTGCTACCTGCATGGCATTCTGTTTGACCGTTTCATTGAGCGAGCTAATCCGGTGGGTCACGTCATGAATGCTCTGATTTTGATGATGAGATATTTCATTCATTTCATTAAGAAATGCGCTGGTGTCTCTGGCGGCCTGAATGATCTCCTGCAAGCTTTCATTCAGGCTGCCGACCAGCCTGGCACCGGTTGCCACGCTGCTATCGGATTCGCGGATGAGCCCGTTGATATTCTGCGCTGAATGGCTGCTTTGTGAGGCCAGCATGCCGACTTCACGCGCGACGACGGAGAAACCTTTGCCCATTTCGCCTGCGCGAGCGGCCTCGATAGCGGCATTAAGCGACAGAATATGTGTTTGAAAGGCGACATTCTCGATAAGGGAAATCACCTCTGTCATTTCACGGCTACGCCCGGAGATATTTTGCATCGCCAGCTTGACGTCATTCATCATGGTCTCACCCTGTTCGGCAATCTGGCTCGTCTCATGGGCATGATGACTGGCTTGCTGGGTGTGCCGGGTGTTACGTTCAAGGTGCGCGCTTAACTGAACGATATGCTCTGTGGCCATGCGCAGCTCTTCAGACTGATGATGCGCTTGTTCCGAAAGCTGATGGTTATCAGCCGCGACGTGGCTGACTTGCTGCATCATGGTTTCCATGCCCTGGCGAACCTGAAGAATCAGTTTCACCAGCCCGCCTTGCATCTGTATTACGCTATCATTTAATACGCTAATTTCACGTGTAGCCTGTTTTTCCGCCGCGATATGATGTGATAAATCGCCGTCGGCAATCCGGCTAAGATGCCCGGTAATCCGTTTTAGCGGATGAATAATGACTTTATTTACCCCCAGCCACACCAGCAGTGATATCGCCAACAGTAAGCCTAATACCACCATAAAAACGGTGTGTGTCGCATCCAGGTTATTCAGTAACTGTTGGGCATGCTGTTTTTGTTGGGTATCGTTGTCTTGTAAATAACGGGCGTATTTCTGTGTAAATTGGGTTTGATAAGCCTGAATCGGCACAGCAAAGAAAATATCGATTTCATTGGTTTTTTTTATGCCGCCAGCCAGTTCAAGTAAGCCTGCATATAACTGCTGGTAACTGTTTTTCAGGTCATCGAAGGCCGCATCATGGCGGGCATTGGCGGAGAACTGTTCCAGTTTTTGGTAATACGCTTGGGCGTTTGTCAGCGACGCTTCCGCTTCTGACATCAGACTATGCCAACTGCCGACAGAGCCGGTTTCTTTATCAAACATCAGATAGATGCCCGCGCGGTTCAGTTTGTCGCTGGCATTCATGACCTCCATGCGTGCGTGATCCATCAGCGCTTGTTGTTGACGCAGGGCTTCATTGGCTGCGCTATCCTGACGCACATCGCGCATGGTTGTGGAGATCATGGCCACGGATAAAAGCTGAAGCAGGGAAAATGACCCGATGATTAACAACAAACCCGAAAGAAAGCTAAGACGATAGCGACGAAACCAACCGAACATGCCGGTACGCGCTGGGGTCGATAGTGACAGGGCAGATGCGGGTGTTGACATGGTAGTAAACTCTCTGAAAAGAAACTGCCGTCAACATAACATCAGTAAATGACCAAAATATTTCAGATAAACAGAAAGTAAACAGCGGTATTTTTAACATTTAATACCGCTGATTTTTACATGCTTAGATTAAAAAACCTTTCTAAAGGGTTTTACGCTGACGCTCTCGTAAACACCGGCGTGGATATAAGGGTCTTCTTGCGCCCAACGCTGCGCCGCTGCCAGAGTGTCGAACTCAGCAATCACTAGCGAGCCTGTGAACCCTGCCTGGCCCGGGTCTTCGCTATCAATGGCCGGTAATGGCCCGGCCGTCAGCAACCGACCCTGATCGCGCAATTGTTGCAAACGTGCCAGGTGGGCAGGACGTGCGGCCAGACGCTGCTCTAACGTGCCGGGGACATCGGTAGCATAAATCACATACAACATATCAACCTCGCTCTGCCGTGCGTTTGCCGACAGTAATCGGTAAAGTGGGGCCTCATCATACGCGATGCGCACAGTGGCGTTAATCCTCTGCATACAGGAGATAGAGAGAATGACGAAGAGAAAAGGGCCGGGGTGGTGATGAACGGTCGAATTGATCACTTGCTATTGAATATGATTGTCATTTGCATTTAAACTTGAGCGGTGAGAGGACATCATATAACTATGCCGCAGAAAACATTTTTTCTTCCCCACCGCTACACTTGGCCTATGCTGGCCTCGGTGGGGTTTCATGGCAGCTTGATTGCCGGGCTACTTTTCGCCTCATTGCATACGTCAATCAAACAGCCGTCTATGCCGGAGCCGATTCAGGTCGTTATGGTCAATACGGCACCACTTGAGGCCGCGCCTATTCCTGCTGCGCAACCCCAGGCGTTACCTGAGCCGGAACCTGTTACGCCGCCAGAGATACAGCCAGAACCCGTACCAGTGCCGGAGCCTGTGGCGCTGCCGTTACCGGAACCTGTACCAAAGCCTAAACCGAAACCCAAACCTGAGCCGAAGCCGGAACCTAAACCTGTGCCCAAGCCCGTGAAGAAAAGGGAAGTGGTAAAAGAGTCGCCGCCTGATACCCCGGTAGCGCCGTCTGTTGCTGCACAGCCAAGTCCGGCTCCCAGCCCGAAAGCAGCCCCCGTCAGCCAGGCACCGGCGCAGCCTTCCGGGCCCAAAGCATTAAGCCGTGTACAGCCTGAGTACCCGGCACGCGCGTTTGCGTTACATATCGAGGGACGGGTCAAGATCCAGTTCGATGTGGATTCTTCAGGCCGGGTCGATAATGTTCGCGTGCTCTCAGCAGAGCCACCGAATATGTTTGAGCGCGATATACGTCAGGCAATGCGCAAATGGCGCTATGAAGAGAATAAACCGGGAAAAGATTTGGTTGTGACGATTATCTTTAGAATCAATGGCGGCACGGCGATGGAGTAAATGGCCATAGCGTAACGGTCGCGGGCGGTGCAGGCATCGCCTGCCAGGAAAAGCATAAACAGCATAAACAGTTGGAAATAAAAAGTTGGAAAAGAGCAGGCACCGGTAAAAACTAAAGTGCCTGCTTTTTTTTATCAGGCCGGTTCAGGGGCGAAGTGACTTTTCCCGGCAGGAAGGTCGCGAGGCCTGCCGTTTTCATCCACGGCGACGTAGGTAAACAAGGCTTCCGTAGCGCGGTAGCGTTGGCCGATAGGATCGGTCGAAACCTTTTTCACCCACACTTCCACGTTGATGGTCATTGAGCTACGCCCGGTACGCACACAGCGTGCGTAGCAGCAAACCACATCGCCAACGGCGACCGGCTTGAGAAACGTCATTCCGTCAACGCGTACGGTGACGACACGCCCCTCGGCGATTTCTTTCGCCTGAATCGCGCCGCCAATATCCATCTGGGACATCAACCAGCCGCCGAAAATATCGCCATTCGCATTGGTATCTGCGGGCATCGCCAGGGTTCTTAATACCAGTTCGCCGTGAGGCAGCGCATCTTGTTTACTCATACAGTCAATGCATCCACTTGTGGGTAGTCAGTATCGATCCTATTCCTCTGCCAATTTGCCTGTTGGAATAGGGTTATCGTGTTATTTCTTGCCTTCATTTTCCGTGTTTCCCGGTTCAGCGGGTAAGTGGCGATAAATATAGATGCCACAAAGCAGCGTAAAAATCAGCGTCAGCCCGGTGAGGCCGAAAACTTTAAAATCAACCCAGACGCTTTGTGGCAGCCAGAATGCAATATAGATGTTGGCGCAGCCACACAGCAAAAAAAACAGCGCCCAGGCAATATTCAGCTTACCCCATACGGCCTGCGGCAGAGACAGCTCCTTACCCAGCATGCGCTGAATCAGCGGTTTTTTCATAACAAACTGGCTGAATAACAACGCAATCGCAAACAGCGAATAAATGAGGGTGACTTTCCACTTGATGAACTGATCGTTGTGAAACACCAGCGTCAGGGTGCCAAATATGGCTACCATCAAGAAAGTGACCAGCATCATTTTTTCGACTTTGCGATACAACAGCCAGCTAAAAAGCAGGGCCGCCGCCGTCGCCGCGATAAGCGCGCCGGAGGCAACATAAATGTCGTAGAGCTTATAACAAACAAAAAAAACAATAAGAGGTATAAAATCAATTAGTTGCTTCATTTTTCCAATCCATTACTTACCCGCTAACCTAATACACTGTGAAAGATTATCGCGATTTGCGCGACCGGATTCCCGGTTTATCCTAACACTTTGCAGAACATTACCTGCTTTGACATGGTGGCGACGCCATGGTGCCGTGACGTCAGTACACCCCACGGCACAACCGGTTAACCCCTGAGCAGCATGTACAGGCGGAATACATAAACAAGCAACAGCGCAGACAGCATATTGCTAACACCATTTAACAGTACGGCCAGCAGCGTTGGAGAGACAGGCAATCGAGCCAGCAACAGCAAGACGGCAACCTTCGCCAGTAGCCACAATAGCACCGCAGGCGCTGTCTGGCGAAAATGCGCGAAGGCCAGTTTTGTGCTGGCGCGCATGGCGGCGAAAAGACCGCTTCTTTCTGTGACGGCAATGACCGGTGAGATGCTAAGGGCGACTGAAAGTAAAATCCCCGGAACCACTAACAGCACCATGCCAAGTTGAATCAGCAAGGTGCAGACCAGAATCAGCATAAAAAGGCGCGGTAAAAACGGCGCAGCGGCGCTGATGGCGCGTAGCGCGCTGGTTTGATAGCCCGCAGACACCTGCTGAATCAACATCAAAACGCCCCCGGTTAACAACGCATTACCAACCAGTGTCGCCAGTGTTCCGGCGGCTGAGGCCTTGAGCAATATCATCTGCTGCTCGGGTGAGAGTTGCTGAATGATATCGCTAAGGCTTGGTTGATCAATCGAAGACAAATCAATCTGGCTGCTGCTGAGTTGTTGTAACTGCTCGGCGCTGGGGGTCAGTAGATGCCCGAGCACCACCGTTATCAATGCACTAAGCAATGCCAGCATTAAAATGCTAACGGATTGATTACGCGTAAAATTCAAGGTGTCACGGTATAACCTGCTGGCCGTGATAGGCATGAAAACTCCTTGGCAAAGGTTGACAATAGGGCGTGGTCACAGAATGTGTCTCGCGCTATTGTAACCTGTTCAGCTCCACCGTGGCACCCTGACGTCACGTCTGATCATCTGGTTATTTTTCCTGCGTTTACAATTCAAACTCATGGCTGGCAGCTGTTATCAACGCAGGCAAACCGTAGGCCGCCCGCCCGCGATCGCAGGCCTTATTTCTCCGTCCATTTTCTTCTTATGCAAGGGGGGATGGCATGACTCATGGTTTGATTACCCACCGGCCTCAATCGGCGTCACCGTTACAGTGAGAGAGGAAAAATAAAATTTACGCTGCCATCGCCATGCGGTGCCGCTTTTTTGCGCCGGGTGTGCAAATCGCCTTAAGTGCGCTTTTTGATTTAGATCAATTCTTTGTTTTTTATGGAGTTACGCGATTTTGATGGATGCCGTAATTAATGAAGAAAACCTATCAAGATGTGATCTGGGTTAAAACAAAAATACCACTTGATGGGTATAGTTCGCCCGGATATTAACCATACAAAAGGGGTGGATAATGAAAACGTCTTCTTTATTGATGATAGCAGCTGCGATGATTCCTGCTCTGGCACAGGCGCACCAGGCGGGAGATGTGATTTTCCGTGCGGGTACCGCAACCGTTCGTCCGGTTGAAAGTTCAGATGATGTATTGGGCAGTGGCTCTTTTAGCGTGAATAACAATACCCAGTTGGGGTTAACTGCCGGTTATATGTTCACCGATAACATCGGTGTGGAATTATTGGCGGCTACGCCGTTCCAGCATAAAGTCGGGTTAGCGGGGCTTGGCAATATTGCCAAGGTAAAACACCTGCCGCCGACGTTAATGGCGCAGTACTACTTCGGCGAAGGTACGGATAAGCTGCGCCCATACGTTGGCGCGGGCCTGAATTACACCACCTTCTTTGGTGAGAAATTTACCCAAAATCTGGATGGCGCGCTGACTGACCTCAGCCTGAAAAACTCCTGGGGTGTGGCGGCGCAGGCGGGTCTGGATTACAACCTGAATAAAAACTGGCTGCTGAATATGTCCGTGTGGTGGATGGATATAGACACCACCGTGAAGTTTAAAGCTAACGGTCAGGATCAAAGCATTAAAACCCGCCTCGACCCGTGGGTATTTATGTTTGGGTTTGGCTATAAATTCTAAGTACAGCGACAGCATAAAAAAAGGCGGAACTGATGTTCCGCCTTTTTTATCATCTGCTGATTAAACAGAATTAGAAGTTGTACTGTACACCTACACGGTAGCGAGTCTGGCGATCACCTTTATTTTTGTCGGTATCTTCGACATTGGCAACCTGAACATACGGTGTCCAGTTTTTATCAATTTTGTAAGACAGTTTCACGTCATGAGTGAAGTTATCATTATCCTTGTCGGCAATATAACCGAAAGCTCCTGCTTTAGTATTTTTGTTATACTCCAGCTCATATTCAACAGTGAAGTTGTCCAGGAATTTATAACCCAGTGTGCTGGTGATCGTATAACCTTTCATTGTAGTGTCAGCATTATTAGTAGATGCAATATTACCGCTATAGCGCTTATAGAATGGGCGATAACGCAGGTTATAATACAGGTTGTCTGTAATGCTCACACCACCTTTAATGTAAGGACGATAGTTGTTAGTTGTACTGTCTGAAACTAAGTTGAAACCTGCTTCAGTGCTGAACATTTTGTTAAATTTGTACAGGTAGCTGGCAGTAACTTCAGTACCGTTGCTGACTTGTTCGTGATACACCTTATTTGGTGTCTGATCTTTATCAGACTGTTTCCACTTCACTTCAGAAGACAGACCAAAACCGTTCTCAAAGCGATGGGAAATCAACAGGCGATCCTGATGGTTCCCTTTCGAGTTATCTTTCATCTCATGACGGTAGTCAAATGTCACCGCCATTGAACTCATACTTACTAAAGACGCCACCATCACTGTCAGAATTTTAAATTTCATCGTCATAACCCTCTCAGAGATCATTTAAGAAATCATTTTTATTTGTTGTTGCACCATATCGAACGACGCGGCACACAGACATTCTTATTTATCTCTGCTTACAAATGTGTGATCGAGGACAGTAAATGGCAAAAATGAAAAGCAGTTTCATAGTGTGACGGCTGTCATTTACAGCATCACCAAACTGTGTTTGAGGGAATAAAACAGTGTTTCAATAAAAATATGTGACATTTCTTTGCTGTATTGCTTGATTGGAATTATTTTATTACAAATATCAATATCGAGTCACTTAATAATAATTGAATAACCTCCAGTCAGTGTTCTTTGTTACCCGCTTTTTTGACCACACATTTGCCACATAGTTGTGAATGAGTTTTTCATTTTGTGACGTGGCGCAGGTTTTTGATGCGTCATCATGACGGGGTAACGGGCCGGGACGGTGGGTTGGGCCGCGCACGCGTCATATTGATAATAAAAAACGCCATCACCGGTATGGCGATGGCGTTAACGATGGACGTGTATGAACGGCGATGTATCAGCGATTAGCGCAGGCGGGTGGCGGCTTTCATCTCGCGAACAAAGGCCGTCAGCCTGGCGAGCATGTCATCGGGCGTGGTGTGGTATTGCTCAATGATTTTGACTATCGCGGAACCGGAAATGGCCCCCGCCGCGCCACAGGCCAGCGCGTCACTCACTTGCCCAGGCTCCGAAATACCGAAACCGAGCAGCGCAGGCGCAGCATTGTACTCCTGCAATTTTTCCAGCAGGTGGTGCAGGGGCAATTGCGCACGTGTTTCCGAGCCGGTCACGCCCGCCCGTGAGAGTAAATAGGTATAGCCTCGGCCAAACGAGGCGATTTCACGCAGCAAATCATCGTCTGCATTAGGGGGGCAGATAAAAATTGGCGCGATGCCGTGTTTCATCGCGGCCTGACGGAATGGCGCGGATTCCTCTAGCGGCACATCGGCGACCAGCACCGAGTCTACGCCGGTTTCGGCACAGCGCTGGTAAAACGCGTCGATGCCGTTGCTAAACACCAGATTGGCATACATCAGCAGGCCTATCGGCAGTGACGGGTACTTCTGGCGCACGCTGGCAAGTAACTCAAAGCAGTGTGCGGGCGTGACGCCGGCGGCAAAGGCTCGCAGTGTGGCGTTTTGAATGGTTGGCCCATCAGCGAGCGGATCGGAAAACGGAATGCCTAACTCCAGTGCATCGGCACCGGCTTCCACCAGCGCATCAATAATTTGCAGTGACAGTTCAGGCGAAGGGTCGCCCAGCGTGACAAAGGGGACGAAGGCACCTTCCTGTTTTGCCGACAGTGCCTTAAACAGTGTGTGGTAGCGCTCCATCAAAATTCTCCCCGGGATTTCAAAATATCGTGAACGGTAAAGATGTCTTTATCACCGCGACCAGACAGGTTAACCACCAGAATTTGTTCTTTTTCGGGGTCGGCCTTAATCATTTTCAACGCATACGCCAGGGCATGGGATGACTCCAGCGCCGGAATAATACCTTCATGACGTGATAGCGCGCGGAAAGCATCCAGCGCTTCATCATCGGTAATAGAGACATAATCTGCGCGGCCAATGCTATTGAGGTGCGCATGTTGTGGGCCGACGGAGGGGAAATCCAGCCCGGCCGAAATGGAGTAGGACTCTTCGATTTGACCGTCGTCAGTCTGCATCATGGGGGATTTCATACCAAAATAGATGCCGACCCGACCATGCTTGAGCGGAGCGCCGTGATGACCTGATTCAATCCCCAACCCGGCCGGCTCAACCCCGATCAGTTGAACGGAGGTTTCATCAATGAAATCCGCAAACATACCAATTGCGTTCGAACCGCCGCCAACGCAGGCTATCACTGCGTCTGGCAGTCGGCCTTCCTGCTCTTTTATCTGCACCTTGGTTTCTTCGCCAATCATGCGCTGGAATTCGCGCACCATGGTGGGGTAAGGGTGCGGGCCGGCGGCCGTGCCCAGCAGATAATGTGCGTTCTCGTAGCTGCCAGACCAGTCACGCAGCGCTTCGTTACAGGCATCTTTCAATGTCGCAGAGCCGCTATGCACCGGAATCACTTCTGCACCCATCAGGCGCATACGGAACACGTTAGGCGACTGGCGTTCTACATCCTTCGCCCCCATATACACCCGGCATTTCAGGCCCAGCAAGGCACAGGCCAGAGCCGTCGCCACGCCGTGCTGCCCCGCGCCGGTTTCGGCAATAATCTCACTTTTGCCCATTCGTTTGGCGAGCAGTGCCTGCCCCAGAACCTGATTGGTTTTATGTGCGCCGCCATGCAGCAGATCTTCACGTTTGAGATAGAGCCTGGTTCGCGTGCCGGCGGTCAGGTTTTGGCAACGGGTCAGCGCGGTTGGCCGGCCAGCGTAATTTTTCAGCAGATCGCTAAATTGCGCCTGAAAGTCGGGATCACGCTGCGCACTGACAAACGCTTCTTCCAACTGACGCAGTGCCGGCATCAGGATTTGTGGCACGTACTGGCCACCAAATTCACCAAAATAGGGATTAAGTAACGTCATCATTAAACCTGTCTTATGTTATGCATGAAAAAGGTGGCGTGCCGGAATGGTGCGCAGCGCCTGAAAGACGGCGGCGATTTTTTGCGCGTCTTTGATACCCGGTTGTGATTCAACGCCTGAGTTGATGTCCAGCCCGGCGCAGCCAAGGCGCGCGGCCTGTGCGACATTGTGCGGTGAAATGCCGCCCGCCAGCATGACCTGACTGAGCTCCGGGCCTGTCAACAATGACCAATCAAAGCGCTGGCCGCTGCCACCCTGCGCATTGTCCAGTAACACGCGATCGACATGCGGTATCGTCAGCGGCGGCAGAGTGCCATTAACGCTTTGTGCTTGCCAAATCTGGCAGTGCGTGGGCAATTGCTGGCGCAGCGTGGCGATGTATTCGCCATCTTCTTTGCCGTGCAACTGAACCACGGCAAGGCCAAGCGTTGCCACCGTGGTCAGAATGTCGCTCACGGGCGCATCACGAAACACCCCGACATAACGTAACGGCGCGGCAGCCATCACCTGACGTGCTTGTGACGTTGTCACATGGCGCGGTGATTGCGGTACAAAAATCAGTCCGCCATAGACCGCACCGGCCTGATAGGCGGCAGCGGCATCGTCTGGGCGGGTCAATCCGCACACCTTGTTGTCACCGAGAATGACCTGACGCACGGCCTGCGTCAGGTTTTCCTGCGCCATCAGCGAGCTGCCAATGAGAAAGCCGTTAGCATACTGGCTCAGTTGTTGAATTTGGGCGTATTGGCTGATGCCGGATTCGCTTATCACCGTGACCTCATCCGACAGGCCATGAGAGAGCAGGCGGGTGCGATTCAGGTCGATGGACAGATCGCGCAGGTCACGGTTGTTGATGCCGACGACCCGGGCTCCTAGCGCAATCGCACGCTGGCGCTCCTCATCGTTGCTCACCTCAGTCAAAATGCCCATATTCAGACTGTGTGCGACCTCAGCAAGCGCGTGGTATTGGGCGTCATCCAGTACGGAAAGCATCAACAGAATGGCATCGGCCTGATAGTAGCGCGCCAGATAAATTTGGTACGCATCGATAATAAAGTCTTTGCACAGCACCGGTTGCGGCACCGCCGCACTCACACGCGATAAGAAGGCAAAATCACCCTGAAAATATTTCTCATCGGTCAGCACGGAAATGGCAGAAGCATAATCCTGATAAACCTGCGCTATCGCCACCGGGTCAAAATCAGCGCGAATCAGCCCCTTTGACGGGGAGGCTTTTTTACACTCCAGAATGAACGCGGGTGAGGCCTGCTTAAGCGCTTGATAGAATGCGCGGGTGCTAGGCACAACCTGTGACAGAAACGTGTCGAGCGGTTGTTGCTGCTGCCGTTCGGCAATCCATTGCGCTTTGTCGCGCACAATTTTGGTTAATACGGTTTCCTGCATTTTCCTGTTTCCTGTCCTTTTTGCTACCTTTTAGCGGCGAGATCGAGCACCCGTTGATACGCCAGACCGCTATGAATAGCATCCAGCGCCTGCCGAGCGTTATGCCGCAGGTCTTCCTGCCCAAAGAGTCTCATCAGCAAGGCGACATTCGCCGCAACAGCCGCCTCGTGTGCGAGCTCGCCTTTACCCTGAAGCAAGCGTGCCAGAATGTCACGGTTTTCTTCCGGCGTGCCGCCCTGTAGATCGCGCAGCGCAAAGGTGTCCAGACCAAAATCTTGCGGCGTTAACTGATAGGTCTCAATGTCGCCGTTACGCAGTTCCGCCACGGTGGTCGGCGCGTGAATCGCCACCTCATCCATACCGCCGCCATGCACGACAGCGGCGCGCTGATACCCCAGCACATGCAGCGTTTTGGCAATCGGTTCAACCAGCGCTGGATGGTAGACGCCTATCAAGGCCAGCGGCGGGCGCGCCGGGTTGATTAGCGGGCCAAGTACGTTGAATACCGTGCGCGTTTTTAGCTGCTGGCGCACCGGCATGGCATGGCGAAAGCCGCTGTGGTATTGCGGGGCGAACAGAAAGCACACCCCAAGCGAGTCCAGCGCCTGGCGCGATGTTTCCGGCGCCATATCCAATTGGATGCCAAAGGCCGATAGCAAATCAGACGAACCGGAGCGGCTCGATACGCTGCGATTGCCGTGTTTGGCGACTTTTAGCCCGCAGGCCGCTGCAACAAACGCACTGGCGGTAGAAATATTAATACTGTTGGTGCCATCGCCGCCGGTGCCGACAATATCGGCAAACGGGTAGTCCGGGCGGGGAAACGCTTTGGCATCGTCTAGCAGTGCCCGCGCCGCGCCGGCGATTTCATCCGGGTGCTCGCCGCGTACTTTCATACTGATCAGAGCGGCGGCCAGTTGCGTTGGTTCAAGTTGCCCCTGAATAATGGCCGCGAAAAGCTGCTGGCTTTCTGCCTGGGTAAGCACCTCGGCACCGTAGAGTTTTTCAAGAATGTGTTGCATAAATTTCTCCCGTGCTTAGGCCAGCGCCCAGTCGAGCGTCTGATTAAGCAGACGCGCACCCTGAGTCGTGAGGATGGATTCGGGATGGAACTGAAACCCGCAAACGCGGTGCTCATCGTGGCGAACCGCCATTACCATACCGTTAAACCGCGCGTTCACGACCAACTCGTCGGGAATGTTGCTGCCGACCAGCGAGTGATAGCGTGCTACCGGCAGCGGGTTGGGCAACCCGGCGAACATGGCACAGCCGTCATGCTCAATGCTGGACGCTTTACCGTGCAGGATTTCACCGGCCTGACCGACATGCCCGCCGTAAGCTTCCACAATCGCCTGATGACCCAGACAAATGCCAATAATCGGCAATTGGCCGCGCAGACGTTGCAATAGCGCAGGCATACAACCGGCCTCTGAGGGGGTGCCGGGGCCAGGAGAGAGCATCAGTACCGGGTTTTCCATCTGCTGTAAGCGCTGGATGATGACGTCAGCCGGTAATTGATTACGGTATACCACCACCTGATGGCCGCTGGCGCGCAGCTGGTCAACCAGGTTGTAGGTAAAGGAGTCGATATTATCGAGCAACAGGATATCGGCCATCAGAACACCTCCCTGGCGTGATGCGCACTGGCAATGGCGCGCAGAACCGCGCGGGCTTTATTTCGGGTTTCATCGGCTTCGGCTTGCGGCTGGGAATCGAGCACGACGCCAGCACCAGCCTGTACGGTGGCGATGCCGTCTTCAACGTAGGCCGAGCGAATGACGATACAGGTATCAAGGTCGCCACGTGCCGTGAAGTACCCTACGGCACCGCCGTAGCTGCCGCGACGGGTTTTCTCGCTTTCGGCAATCAGCTGCATGGCGCGCACTTTAGGCGCGCCGCTCAGGGTGCCCATGTTCATGCAGGCGCGATAGGCGTGGAGCACATCAAGATCTGCGCGCAGCGTGCCGACGACGCGGGAAACCAGATGCATGACAAACGAGTAGCGATCAACCTTGGTCAAATCGGCCACATAACGACTGCCGGGTTCGCAAATGCGTGCCAGATCGTTACGCGCGAGGTCAACCAACATCAGGTGTTCCGCCAGTTCTTTATGGTCAGTGCGCATTTCCAGCTCAATTCGGCTGTCAAGATCGCGGTCCAGCGAACCATCGGCCCGACGACCGCGTGGGCGGGTGCCCGCGATCGGGTAGATTTCTATCTGGCGCGTGGCCGCATCGTACTTGAGCGAGCTCTCGGGTGATGCGCCAAACAGCGTGAAATCTTTATCCTGCATATAGAACATGTAAGGGCTTGGATTACTGTCTTTTAGCGTCTGATAGGCTGACAGCGGCGAGGGGCACGGTAATGAAAAACGCCGTGACGGTACCACCTGAAAAATCTCACCGATGCGAATGGCCTGTTGCATTTGGCTGACGACCGCACCGAATTCGTCATCACTTTGATTACAAGTGAGCGTCATGCTGTCAAGCGCCTGCTGTGGCAACGCCGGTGCCGGTTGCGTTAACAGATGTTGCAATTGCGCCAGACGTTGTTGCAGGCGCTGGCGCTCTGATGCGTGTGGCGTAAACAGGCTGGCTTGTAAATGGGTGCGACGTTGCTGGTGATCGACCACCAGTAAGGTTTCTGCCAGATAAAAGCAGTAATCCGGGCAACGTTGCTGCTGTGTAAGCGGCGGCAGGCTTTCAAAACCGGCCACCAGATCGTAGGCAAACAGTCCACCCAGAAACATCGCTTCACGCTCGTCGGCAGGGCAGACGACCAGCTTTAAGAGCTGGCGCAGGGCATCAAACACGGATAGTGCCTGTAAGCGCGCGTCTTCATCTTGCATGATGTCGGTTGCCGGGAAGGTGAGTTCACGGCTATCCGTGCCCGCTTGTATCTTAACGCTCGCAGGCAGCGCCTTATCCAGCAGCGGTAGTAACGATGCGCCATTCGGCGTGAGCGCTTCAATCGAGACCTGCTGGCCAAGCGCGGTGATGCGCAATGCGCTATCGACAATCAGCAGGCTTTGCAGATTTTGCTTACTGTCGATTTCTGCCGACTCCAGCAGCAGCGTCGCTGGACGGTTAGCGCACAACTGATGAAACATCGCGCTGGGGTCGTTGCGGTATTGCGCATCGGCCTTAAGCAGTTCTATCTCGGGTTGTGGTGTTTGCATGATATCTACTCGTATTTTGTCCATAAAAAAACCCGCTACAGCGGGCTTTTGGATAAGCATGTCAGAAAATGGCTATGCGCATCACTTTGCCCGTTACAGGGAAAAGCGCCACCAACCGAGCGTGTTTTTCAGTGTCATGATGTTTTGCATGGCCATTGTCCTTATCAGTATGGTTGCCTGAACTTGTGTACTAGTTAACTGGAACGCCGCGCTGAAGTCAACAACATTTCATGGGGCGTGTGTTATTTCTTCTCTTACCAAACATACGATACGGTAAGGACTTACCAGAAAAATAACCGTTTGACCCGCGTTCCGTTTTCCCTTTGGCCGACTTAATGGCATCATGCCGCGCTGATATCCCTTGCATGAGAGATAACCTTGTCTGACGTATCGCCATCATTACCTGCCTGTACAATATATGATCTGCACAGCCACACGACCGCTTCAGACGGCCTGCTGTCACCGACCGAGTTGGTACAGCGTGCGGTGGCAATGCGTGTGAATGTGTTGGCCATAACCGATCACGATACGGTTGCGGCATTGGCAGAAGCCCGCCTTGCGATTCGTCGCGATGCCCTGGCACTACGCCTGATAGCGGGAGTGGAAATCTCTACGCTTTGGGAAAACCATGAGATTCATATCGTTGGGTTGGGCGGCGATAGTCAGCATCCGGCGCTGACCGAATTGCTGATGGCGCAAACACATTATCGCAGGCAACGTGCGGAGCTTATTGCTCAACGCCTTGAAAAATCGCAGATTCCTGGTGCGCTGGCTGGAGCGTTAAAACTGGCGCAAGGCGGAATGATAACCCGAGGACATTTTGCGCGTTATCTGGTTGAGCAGGGGAAGGCGCAAACGGTGGCACAGGTGTTTAAAAAATACCTGGCGAAAGGGAAAATCGGTTATGTCCCGCCACAGTGGTGTACAATACCTGATGCCGTTAAGGCTATCCGTCAGTCAGGCGGTGTGGCAGTGTTGGCGCATCCCGGACGCTACGATTTGAGCGCTAAATGGCTCAAGCGGCTGTTGGCCGCCTTTGCCGAGTGTGGCGGAGAGGCAATGGAAGTGGCGCAATGCCAGCAGGCGCCGGATGAGCGTTCACTGTTGGCGAGTTATGCGCGAGATTACCAGTTATTGGCGTCGCAAGGGTCTGATTTTCATCAACCTTGTGCCTGGATAGAGTTAGGGCGCAAACTGTGGCTGCCTGGCGGGGTCGAGCCGGTTTGGCAGCACCCTGCGCTGGCTGAATCCTCGGTCCAGGCGCTTTAACACCATATGTGCTAACACCTACGTGCTAACACAGTGCGTGCCAAACAGACGTGCAAAACGACAGTGTAATAAAACAGTGTAAAACACAGAGTTAAACAAGGCCGCTGGCGTTACGCTCCGCCGATGAGCGGTACGTTTTCATGAGGCAGAGGATGTAGCATGAGTCAGTTTTTTTATATTCACCCGCAAAACCCACAGCCACGCTTGATTACGCAGAGTGTCGAGATCCTCAATAAAGGCGGCGTGATTGTTTACCCGACGGATTCCGGGTATGCGCTGGGATGTAAGCTGGAAGAAAAGACGGCGATGGAGCGCATTTGCCGTATTCGTCAGCTTGACCAAAACCATAACTTTACGCTGATGTGCCGTGATTTGTCGGAGTTGTCATCTTATGCCTACGTTGACAATAGCGCATTTCGGCTGATGAAAAATAACACGCCGGGCAATTACACGTTTATTCTTAAAGCCACCAAAGAAGTTCCTCGTCGGCTGATGAATGACAAACGTAAAACCATCGGCATGCGGGTGCCGTCGAATCCGATTGCGCTGGACTTATTAGCGGCGCTCAATGAGCCGTTGATGTCAACCACCTTGATGTTGCCCGGTAATGATTTCGCAGAATCAGACCCGGAAGAGATTCAAGACCGGCTTGGGAAATTGGTGGATCTGGTGATTCACGGCGGTTTTCTCGGCCAACAGCCGACAACCGTGATTGACTTGACCGAGTCCGCCCCGGTAGTTGTTCGTGAGGGAACCGGCGATGTGACGCCGTTTCTGTAATCTATAACATTCGGCATACAAATAACCGGGTTCGGGCTATAATGCGCGGCAATGTTGTAACTGCTTATTTTTAGATACATTTATTTTAAGATGCGTCAGCGTGATTTTGGGTTGCGCTGACACCCCACCGACGCCTGGGAAGGCGACACTCAGAGGTTGCTCAATGAGCGAAAAATTGCAAAAAGTGTTGGCGCGTGCAGGGCACGGATCACGCCGCGAAATTGAAAGTATGATTGAAGCCGGGCGCATCAGCGTTGACGGTAAAATAGCGACACTGGGCGACCGTGTTGAAGTGAGCCGTGCGACTAAAATTCGTATCGATGGCCATGTGGTGTCCGTGCGTGAAAGTGAAGAGAACGTCTGCCGCGTATTAATGTATTACAAACCTGAAGGTGAGCTCTGTACTCGTAGTGACCCGGAAGGGCGACCCACGGTTTTTGACCGGTTGCCGCGTATTCAGGGGTCGCGTTGGGTGGCCGTTGGGCGACTGGATGTGAACACGTCCGGTTTGCTGCTGTTTACGACGGATGGTGAACTGGCTAATCGCCTGATGCACCCCAGTCGCGAAGTTGAGCGTGAGTACGCGGTGCGCGTATTTGGCGAGGTCGGTGACGATAAAGTCCGCCAGCTCAGTAAAGGCGTGCAACTGGAGGATGGCCCTGCGGCTTTCCGCTCCATTCGCTATCAGGGCGGTGAGGGGCTTAACCAGTGGTATAACGTTACGCTTACCGAAGGCCGCAATCGCGAAGTACGCCGCCTGTGGGAAGCTGTAGAGCGTGCAGGTTAGCCGCCTTATTCGGGTTCGTTATGGTGATATTCATCTGCCGAAAGGTTTGCCGCGTGGCGGCTGGATGGAAATGAATCTGACGGATGTCAATTATTTGCGCGAACTGGTGCAGTTATCACCGGAAACCGTGAGTAAATTACCGGTTGAACGTGAGCGTCGTCGCGTTAAAGCGAACCAGATTCGTCGGGCGGTTAAGCGCCACAGTCAGGTGGGCGCGTCCCATCGTCCGGCCAGTCGCCGTAGTGCTCCTAAACGTAACGGCTAATTGGCGCATTCTTTCTGTTCCTGCTGATAGCGGCTTTTTACCGATGCATGCAGAAAACGATGAATATAAAAAAGCCCTCGCAGATGCGGGGGCTTTTGTCGATGTTACCAGTCGATTCCCTGCTGTGCCTGAATCCCGGCGTCAAAGGCATGTTTTTGTGCCCGCATTTCCGTCACCGTATCGGCAAGCTCAAGTAACTCACGATGGCATCCCCGGCCAGTAATAATCACGCTTTGGTGCGCCGGACGTTGTTGTAATGCATCAATAACGGCCTGACGCGGTAAATAGTCGTAACTTATCATATACGTCAGTTCATCAAGCACGACGAGATCCAGCGTTGGGTCGGCCAGCATGCGTATTCCGTGTTGCCAGACGCGCTCTGCGGCTTCGGTGTCAGTCTGGCGGTTTTGCGTATCCCAGGTAAAACCTGTCGCCATGACCTGAAATTCGACGCCGTGTTGTTGCAGCAGCGCCTTCTCGCCGTTCGGCCACTCGCCTTTGATAAACTGAATAACCCCGGCGCGTCGCCCATGGCCGACGGCTCGGGTAACGGTGCCGAACGCCGCAGTGGTTTTGCCTTTCCCGTTACCGGTGAACACCATCAGGATACCCCGTTGTTCAGTCGCGGCGGCAATGCGGGCATCCACGTGTTCTTTCAGGCGCTGCTGGCGCTGTTGATGACGCTCATCACTCATTTTTTGGTCTCCCTGATGCGTGTTTTGACTCTCGCGGGTTATACCGCCGGGCCGGGTTTACGCCCCGGTTGGGCATCAAAACTCATGCCTGTTTTGCGACGGCTGTCGTCGCCCATTAAATAGAGATAAAGCGGCATGATGTCTGACGGTGTTTTGAGTTTTGCCGGGTCTTCATCGGGAAACGCAGCGGCGCGCATGGCAGTACGCGTGCCACCGGGATTAATGCAGTTAACCCGTAAATTGTGCTGGCGATACTCTTCGGCCAGCACTTGCATCATGCCTTCGGTTGCGAATTTCGATACTGAGTAAGCGCCCCAGTTGGCGCGGCCCTGACGACCGACGCTGGAGCTGGTGAACACCAGCGAGGCGCTGGTTGATTTGAGTAATAACGGCAATAAAACCTGCGTCAGCATAAATGTGGCATTGACATTCACCTGCATGACATCGTGCCAGTGTTGTGGCGATTGCTCGGCCATGGGCAATACATCGCCGAGCAGTCCGGCATTATGCAGTACGCCGTCGAGACGCGGCAGAGCCTGTTCGAGATGCTGCGCTATCTGGAGAAAATCCTCGTAACGGGCGGTGAGCATATCGCAAGGAATAACCAGGCTTTGGCTGGCGCAGGTTTGCAAGATGGACTGCGCGACGTCATGCAATTTACTTTCGGTTCGGCCTAATAAAACCAGTTGTGCGCCATGTCGCGCATAGGTCAGGGCAGCTTCGCGTCCGATGCCATCACCCACCCCAGTGACCAGAATGATACGATGCTGTAGCAGGTCATCTTTAGGTTGATAGTGCAAAATAGAATCCTCTGGCTGTAAGGCAAGTCTCTGTCATGGCGTCTGGAAAAGCCATCATGAAAGGTTTATGCCTGAAACAATAGGCATTTTCAATCAGAAGCCCCGGCTTTCTCATAGACTCTGCGGGAAAAAACAGCGGAAAGTTCAATTTCTGTATGAAGATCATCGCCATCGCGTTCGTCATACGTTAGCTTAGTGAATTAACAGCGCCTTGCCGTTGTTGAAGAATCAACGTTATATCTCACATTAGTCAATGAAGGCGGTATTTGTGGAATTACTTTCTCAGTATGGTTTATTCCTGGCCAAAGTTGTCACCCTTGTCGTTGCCATTGGCGCGCTGGTGGTGCTGACTGTCGGGATGACGCAACGTAAACGCCATCGCAAAGGCGAGTTGCAGGTGATTAATCTGGGCGAACAATACCGTGAAATGCGGCAGGAGATACAGTCCGCCGCGATGAGTGATACGGTGCGCAGCCTGCTGGAGAAAAAACAGAAAAAAGAAGAAAAAGAGACGGCGAAGCAGGAGAAAAAACGCGCGAAGCGCGGGGAAGAGAAATCGGTGAAGCCGTGTCTGTATGTGCTCGATTTTAATGGCAGTATGGATGCCGGTGAGGTGAGCTCCCTGCGCGAAGAAGTTTCTGCGGTGTTGGCCGTTGCTCGCCCGGAAGATGAAGTGCTGTTACGGCTGGAAAGCCCCGGCGGTGTGGTTCATGGTTATGGATTGGCCGCTTCGCAGCTTCAACGTTTTCGCCAGCGTGGTATTCGCCTGACGGTGGCCGTCGATAAAGTTGCCGCCAGCGGCGGTTACATGATGGCCTGTGTGGCAGATCGTATTGTTTGCGCGCCTTTTGCGATTGTCGGCTCGATTGGTGTTGTTGCCCAAATCCCGAACTTTAACCGCCTGCTGAAAAGCAAAGAGATTGATGTTGAATTACATACTGCCGGTCAATATAAGCGCACGCTGACATTGTTTGGCGAGAATACAGAAGAAGGGCGTGAAAAATTCCGCGAGGAACTGAACGATACCCACCATCTGTTTAAACAGTTTGTCAGTGACATGCGGCCCGCCCTGGATATTGACGCGGTGGCGACAGGAGAGCATTGGTTTGGTTTACAGGCTAAAGATAAGGGCCTGGTTGATGCGATAGGCACCAGCGATGATTTATTGATTGCGGAAATGGAAACGCATGAGGTGCTGGCGGTACGCTATACGCGTCGTAAACGACTGATGGACAGGTTAACCGGCAGCGCGGGTGATGCGATGGAGCGGGTTCTGTTACGTTGGTGGCAGCGCGGTCATCATCCGTTGCCATGACGCTATCGATGAATTGATAGCGATGCCAAACAAGAAAAAGCCCGTTGCGACGGGCTTTTTTGTGGGCAACATAACAGCATCATGACAAGCGCTACGCTGCCGCATCGATAATGCGATGCCATCTTTATCTGGCAGGGACTAATCAATCAGGTGATATTTCTCGGATAACACATGGGCGAGGTGCTTAAACATGTTGAATACGGCAGTGGTTTTTGCGGTAGGCAGGCCATCTTTATCGAGGAAATACTCGCCGCGAAATACCAGTACGCCATTTTTTTGCACAACATCATCCGCCATCATGCCCGCGAGGTAATCTTCATGGCCTTTGATTAACGCATTGGCTTCTTGCAGCAACGTATGGCGTGTAATCGGTTTTTTCTCTGTGTGGGCGTATGCCGCATCATGTTGTGAATGGGTGGGGTCAGACATTGATTTTCTCCTGCAAATGCCCTTTGAACAGTCCACGCTATTGTAACGCTGACGATGAAAATATCGCAAACCTACTGATTTTATGTACCGTTATCGGTACGCGTTGCAGCGGCGAAGGCTGGCGAAAACCGGTTTTACATGCTAATTAGGTTGCGTGGTGTTATTTATCAGGTAGAGTGTGGGATTTTGCATCGTCAAGCGAAATCATTGCTTTGCGCCAGAGCCCGTTGCGGGGTATCCGCAATCTGGTAAGGCAAAAATAAATTTGATTTATCATAAGGTTGCAGCGTGGTAATCGGTGCCAGTCATCAGAGAGCCGCGACAGACAGAACGATTTTCCGGCAACCATGATGATTCAGGCAGCAGCGGCTGGTCAATCAGCGCGAATGGCTGAAAATTTCTTCTTTTTTCAAAGAATTCAGTAGGTAACAATATATTATGGGTAAAGCTCTCGTTATCGTCGAGTCCCCGGCTAAAGCCAAAACGATTAACAAGTATCTTGGCAATGACTACGTGGTGAAATCCAGCGTGGGGCATGTGCGTGACTTGCCCACCAGTGGTTCGGCTTCCGTGAGCAAGAAAAGTGATGCCAGTGGGGAAAAGCCCAAAGGGGAAAAACCCAAAAAAGCGGTGAAAAAAGATGAGCGCACGGCGCTGGTAAACCGCATGGGGGTTGACCCGTATCATGACTGGCAAGCGCACTATGAGATTTTACCGGGCAAAGAGAAAGTCGTTTCTGAGCTGAAAGCGTTGGCGGAAAATGCCGACCATGTTTATCTCGCAACCGACCTTGACCGCGAAGGGGAAGCCATTGCCTGGCACCTGCGGGAAATTATCGGTGGTGATGAAAAGCGTTTTAGCCGCGTCGTGTTCAACGAAATCACCAAGAATGCGATTCGTCAGGCGTTCGAACGCCCGGGCGAGCTGAATATTAACCGGGTTAACGCGCAGCAGGCACGCCGGTTTATGGATCGCGTTGTAGGGTATATGGTTTCTCCGCTGTTGTGGAAAAAGATAGCGCGTGGCTTGTCCGCAGGGCGCGTGCAGTCTGTTGCGGTGCGTCTGGTGGTTGAGCGCGAGCGCGAAGTCAAAGCGTTTGTTCCGCAAGAGTATTGGGAACTGCATGCGGATCTACTGGCAAGCGATGTGTCGTTGCAGATGCAAGTGACCCACTATCTCGGCAAGCCATTCCGTCCGGTCAATGAGGCGCAGACGCAGGCTGCGGTGAGCCTGCTTTCGCAGGCCAGTTATGCGGTCGCCGAGCGGGAAGATAAACCCACCAGCAGCAAGCCGGGCGCGCCATTTATTACGTCCACTTTGCAGCAGGCGGCCAGTACCCGTCTGGGCTTCGGTGTGAAGAAAACCATGATGATGGCCCAACGGTTATATGAAGCGGGCCATATTACCTACATGCGTACTGACTCAACAAACCTGAGTCAGGATGCGCTTACGATGGCGCGCGATTATATACAGAACGAATTTGGCAAACGCTATTTGCCTGAGGCGGCGAACCTTTACACCAGTAAAGAGAACTCTCAGGAAGCGCATGAAGCCATTCGCCCTTCAGACGTGAATGTGCTGGCCGAGACGTTGAAAGACATGGAAGCCGATGCACAGAAACTCTACCAGTTGATCTGGCGTCAGTTTGTGGCCTGCCAGATGACGCCAGCGCAGTATGACTCAACCACGCTGGTCGTGAGTGCCGGTGATTATCAGCTACGCGCGAAAGGGCGCACCTTGCGTTTTGATGGCTGGACGCGAGTGATGCCTGCGCTGCGTAAAAGCGATGAAGATCGCACCTTGCCGGCCATTGAGATTGGTCAGGTGATGCGGATGGAGAAATTATCTCCCAGCCAACACTTCACCAAACCGCCGGCACGCTATAGCGAAGCGTCATTGGTAAAAGAGCTGGAAAAACGCGGCATTGGCCGCCCTTCTACTTATGCCGCCATTATCTCTACCATTCAGGACAGGGGTTATGTCCGGGTAGAGAATCGCCGCTTTTATGCTGAAAAAATGGGAGAAATTGTTACCGATCGTCTTGAGGAGAATTTCCGCGAGCTGATGAATTATGATTTCACCGCTCGCATGGAAAACAGCCTGGATTTGGTCGCGAACAATCAGGCGGAGTGGAAGGCGGTGCTGGATGAATTCTTCGCCGAGTTTAGCCAACAGCTGGAGACGGCGGGGCAGGAGCCTGAAGCGGGCGGCATGAAGCCGAACCTGATGATACTGACCAGTATCGATTGCCCAACCTGCGGCCGCAAAATGGGTATTCGTACGGCCAGCACCGGGGTTTTCCTTGGCTGCTCAGGCTATGCGTTATCGCCGAAAGAACGGTGTAAAACCACGATAAACCTGATCCCGGAAGCGGAAGTGCTCAATGTGCTGGAAGGGGATGAGGCGGAAACCAATGCGCTGCTCGCGCGCCGCCGTTGTACCAAATGCGGTACGGCGATGGACAGCTACCTGATTGATAATCAGCGTAAATTGCATGTCTGTGGTAATAACCCTTCCTGTGATGGCTATGAAATCGAGCAGGGGGAGTTCCGTCTCAAAGGGTATGATGGCCCGGTGGTAGAGTGTGAGAAATGTGGCTCCGATATGCACCTGAAAATGGGACGTTTCGGTAAATACATGGCTTGTACCCTTGAGAGCTGTGGGAACACCCGTAAGATTTTGCGCAACGGCGAGGTAGCGCCGCCGAAGGAAGACCCGGTGCCATTGCCGGAACTGCCGTGCGAAAAATCAGAGGCCTATTTTGTGTTGCGTGATGGTGCAGCGGGGGTGTTTTTGGCCGCCAATACGTTTCCGAAATCACGCGAAACCCGTGCGCCACTGGTAGAAGAGCTGGTGAGGTTCCAGGATCGTCTGCCTGAGAAATTGCGCTATCTGGCGCAGGCACCGGTAAGCGATCCGGCGGGCAATAAAACGCTGGTGCGTTTTAGCCGTAAAACCAAACAGCAGTACATCTCTTCAGAGAAAGAAGGGAAAGCGACCGGTTGGTCTGCATTTTATGTTGATGGTAAATGGGTAGAAAGCGAACGCTAATTCTGCCTAAATTGATGGAAACCGCAGTTTTTTAGTGTGATCGCGGTTAAATTACTGGAAGCCAGCCTGCAAAGGCTGGCTTTTTTGATCGCTGAACCATGAATATCGTCGGTATCTGGCCGATAACGAGAAAGGAAATAAAAAACCCGTTTTTCAGTATCGCTATGGTCTAAAACGATCGTACTTATGGTTATAAAAAATATTTTTTTATGATTAAATGGCATTTTTGGCGTGAGTTCAGGGTTATTGCTTTAAGCCAGTGCCTTCTTGTCGATGCCGATAACGTCAACAACAGCGATGCCGCGCGCATGACATCTTACGGAATGGGATAACTTATGAAATTGCAACAGCTTCGTTACATTGTTGAAGTTGTTAATCACAATCTGAACGTATCATCTACCGCCGAAGGGCTATATACCTCACAGCCAGGTATCAGTAAACAGGTGCGGATGCTGGAAGATGAACTGGGAATACAAATATTTGCTCGCAGTGGCAAACACCTGACGCAGGTCACGCCCGCCGGACAGGAAATTATTCGTATTGCCAGAGAAGTGCTTTCCAAGGTAGATGCCATCAAAGCCGTGGCCGGAGAGCATACATACCCGGATAAGGGGTCTTTGTATGTCGCCACCACCCATACCCAGGCACGCTATGCGTTGCCTGAAGTCATTCGGGGGTTTATTGAGCGTTATCCGCGAGTCTCTTTGCATATGCATCAAGGCTCGCCGACGCAAATTGCAGAAGCGGTTGCAAAAGGGTCGGCCGATTTTGCTATCGCAACGGAAGCGCTGCATTTGTATGAAGATTTGATCATGTTGCCGTGTTACCACTGGAATCGCGCGGTGGTGGTGAAACCGGATCACCCACTGGCCGGGAAAAGCCATATCACGATTGAAGAGTTAGCGGCTTACCCGATTGTGACCTACACCTTTGGTTTCACCGGTCGTTCGGAGCTTGATACGGCATTTAACCGTGCCGGGCTGACGCCGCGTATTGTGTTTACCGCCACCGATGCTGACGTCATTAAAACGTATGTCCGGCTGGGGTTAGGGGTTGGCGTGATTGCCAGTATGGCGGTGGAACCGGCCAGTGACCCGGATTTGGTCGCTATCAGCGCTGACAACCTGTTCAGTTACAGCACAACCAAGATAGGTTTTCGTCGCAGCACGTTTTTGCGCAGTTATATGTATGATTTTATTCACCGTTTCGCGCCACACTTGACCCGTGACGTCGTCGATAGTGCGATTGCATTGCGTTCAAATGAGGAGATTGAGGCGATGTTTAAAGATGTGACGCTACCTGTTAAGTAATCAGCTCATGCGGTCAGGCCGGAGAATGCCGTCCTGACCGCAGGTGTAACTGAACCCGGGGTTTACATTAAACCGACGCTGACATCAAATTTCTGTTTTCTCTTTGTATTCGCACAAATCTTCAATCAGGCAGGCACCACAGCGCGGTTTGCGAGCAACGCAGGTATAGCGGCCATGCAGAATAAGCCAGTGATGGCAATCGACCTTGAACTCGGTGGGCACCGATTTCAGCAATTTCTCTTCGACGTGTTCAACCGTTTTCCCCGGCGCAAACCGGGTGCGATTACAGACGCGAAAGATATGCGTATCGACGGCGATAGTCGGCCAGCCGAAGGCCGTATTCAGCACCACATTCGCTGTTTTGCGCCCAACGCCCGGTAATGCTTCCAGCGCGGCGCGATCTTCCGGCACATTCCCTTGATGTGTATCCAGCAGGATACGACAGGTCTTGATGATATTTTCGGCTTTGCTGTTAAAGAGACCGATGGTTTTGATATAACGCTTAACGCCTTCGACGCCGAGGTTCAGCATCGCCTCTGGTGTGTTGGCAACGGCATAGAGCTGTGCTGTCGCTTTATTAACACTGACATCGGTTGCCTGGGCGGATAACAGCACTGAAATCAGGAGTTCAAATGGCGAGCCAAATACCAGCTCGGTTGTCGGGTGCGGGTTGTTATCACGCAGGCGGCGCAAAATAGCGATACGCTTTTCTTTATTCATGAGTGGGCACCGCAGAGTGAGCAGGGCGTGGCGTCGCCTGTGCGTGACGACCACGGCGCTGTTTGAGCCGTTCATCGATAAGGTGTTTGATAGCCAGCAGTAAGCCCAGCCCGATAAATGCTCCCGGCGGCAGGATCATCAGCAGAAAAGGGGAGTCCATGTGGATAATTTCAACGCGAAGCACCCGCGCCCACTGGCCTAACAGTAAATCAGCGCCGTCAAATAAGGTGCCATTACCCAGGAGCTCGCGCAGAGCACCCAGCACAAATAGCGCACTGGTCGCACCGAGCCCCATAAACAGGCCATCCAGCGCTGAAAGGGCGACGGTATTTTTTGAGGCGAACGCTTCAGCCCGACCAATCACAATACAGTTTGTCACAATCAGTGGAATAAAAATCCCCAGTGACTGATAGAGCCCATAGGCGTAGGCATTGATGAGCATCTGCACAATCGTTACCACCGAGGCTATCAGCATCACGTAAATCGGAATGCGGATTTCCGCCGGTACCCAGCGCCGCAATGCCGACACCGCAAAGTTAGTGCAGGTTAAGACGAGCGTGGTGGCAAGCCCCAGCCCGAGCGCATTGGTTGCCGTTGAGGTGACGGCCAGCAGCGGGCATAACCCCAGCAATTGCACCAGCGCAGAGTTATTTTTCCATAACCCCTGAACGATCAGCTCTTTGGTCTGATGCATGTTGGTCTGATTCATGGTTTCTCTCCACAAGGCCGCAGTTGAGATAACTGTGGCGGCAATGTTTGTAACCAGAGTGTTCCGCGTTTTACCGCATTCACCACGGCCCGGGGGGTGATGGTGGCACCGGTAAACTGATCGAACTGGCCGCCATCTTTTTTCACCGCCCAGCGGCTGTCATTAACACCTTGTACAGTCTTACCGCTAAAATGGCGTACCCATTCGGAAATCCGTATGTCGATTTTATCGCCCAACCCCGGCGTTTCATGGTGTTCTGTCACTCGAACGCCCAGCACGTTGCCCTGAAAATCGGCGCCAATCAGTAACTGAATTGCGCCGGAGTAACCGTCTGGCGCGGTGCTTTCCAGTGCGGCGGCAACCGGTTCGCCGTCTCGACGCGCGATATAAACCCGATGCGCAACGGCCGATCCCAATGCGCTATCGGTTATCTGGTAGCATTCGGCGAGTAAATCATGGGTATACCGATCGGCTGGCAGCACTTGTGCCAGCAACGCGCGCTGTTGGGCCTCGACCTGTTGTGAAATGGTGCGTTCGGTCATCACATTCACCAGCGCGGTCAGGCCAGTGGTGACGGCGGCGAATATCGCCAGTGTCGTTGCGTGTCGGCGCATGGTAGTCAGCAGCATAATCTGTCCTCAGGCATGCCCATAAGCGCGTGGTTTGGTGAAGTAGTCAATCAACGGTACGGTGATATTCGCCAATAAAACGGCGAACGCGACACCATCAGGATAACCGCCATAGGTGCGAATAAGCCACACCAGCGCGCCTATCAGCGCGCCGAACAGCATGCGTCCCTTCGGTGTGGTTGAGGCCGTAACCGGGTCGGTCGCAATAAAAAAGGCACCGAGCATTGTCGCGCCGGAGAACAGATGCAACAGCGGCGGTGCGCTGATTTCAGGGTGGAAAAACACCCCTGCTTGTGAGCAGAGCGCCAGCGTCAACAGGAAACACACCGGAATGTGCCAGTGAATTACCCGTACCAGCAACATCAACACGCCGCCGGCCAAAAACCCCGCATTCACCCATTGCCAGCCGACACCGCCAAACACGCCAGCGAATACGGGTTGAGACAACACCGTTTCAACCGACTGGCCACTGCGTAATCCGGTTTTAAAGGCATCCAGCGGGGTAGCCTGACTCATACCATCAATCCCTTGTAGCAGGTGATGCACATCCTGCCCGGTGCTGCCATGGCCGGTAAAAATCGCCATTAACGCATCGTTAAAATCAGGCGAAGCGGCTTGCAGTGCGCCTGCGGGCAGCCAGCTTGTCATCTGGACTGGAAATGAGATAAGCAGTACCACGTAACCTATCATCGCCGGGTTAAAGGGGTTCTGGCCCAGACCGCCATAGACCTGCTTGGCGACGATAATCGCAAACAGCGTGCCGAGCACCACCATCCACCACGGCGTGAGCGGCGGCAGGCTTACCGCCAGGAGTACCGCAGTCAGCAGCGCTGAGTTGTCTTGCAAGGTTTCCAGCACCGGCCGCTTTCTGAGTGACAACGTCACGGACTCGGCGATAAGTGCAGTCATACCGGCCAGCACAATCTGAATCAGGTTGCCATAACCAAAAAACCAGGCCTGCGCGGCGATTCCCGGCACACAGGCAAACAATACCCACCGCATAATAGTCTGAGTTGACTGGCGGTTATGGGTAAACGGTGAAGGTGCGATTCTAAAAGCCATTTAATCCTCTTGTGCTGCCAGTGCTGCGGCGGCCTTGCGTGCTTTAACCCGGGCAATGGCGTCAGCGACGGCCGCTTTGCGTGGGTCAGTGATGGGGTGAGGTATCACATCGTCTTGCGCTGGCGAAACCGTGTCATCGGCAGTGGCTGGCGCGCGGGCGACGGTGGGCGCAGTGGCCGGTGTCTGCACATCGTGAATATCGTGAACAGGTGACGGCATCTCGTCAGTGTGTGACGGTGTCACGCTTGCATGTTGTTCCGCTTGTGCGGCCTTGCGCGCTTTTACTCGTGCGATGGCGGCGGCTACCGCCGCCTGACGTGTGTCATGCGGTTGGCTGGTGGCAGGGGGTGTTGATGTCGCCGGGGTCTCAGGCGTAGCGGCCTGCGTATTCACCGTCTGCGCCTGGTTTTTGCGTGCTTTTACGCGCGCAATCGCGGCGGCTACGGCTGCTTTCTGTGGGTTCGTCTCAGCCCCGGCAACCTCGGCTGGCGATGGCGTCGTCACTGAGGAGGGCGATAACTCGCTGGCGGCGATGTCTTGCTTATCTTCAGGCGGCGCAGAGTGTGCTTTTTCAGCCTGTCGCTGACGCGCCAGCGCTTTGCGCGCTTCACGAGCGGCGATCGCCGCCTGATTGTCCGGCAGTTGACCGCTTTCAATACGCATGCCGGTTTGCAGCGCATTGGCCTGCTTGCTGCGCACCCGCTCCAGTGCCGCCATCACCGCGCTTTTATCGGTGCCGGAAACGGTCGCCGCCGCTTGCTGATGACGTAACTGACGGGCCTGTTTCTCTTGTTCCAGACGAGTCTGTCTGGCCTCAAAGCGTTCTTTGGCCTGCGCAGCTTTATGGGCTTCTCTGTCTAATGCCTGAATTTCGGCCTTTTCCTGACGGTAGTATTGCACCAACGGTATATTGCTGGGGCAGACATAGGCACACGCACCACATTCAATACAATCAAACAGATGATGCTGGCGCGCTTTTTCGTGTTCATCGCCACGGCTGAACCAATAGAGCTGCTGTGGCAATAGCCCGGCCGGGCAGGCATCCGCGCATTTGCTACAGCGTATACACGCCTGTTCTTCTGCGGGCGGCTGAATTTCGTCCCGGGACGGTGCCAAAATGCAATTGCTGGTTTTAATGATCGGCACATCAAGCGCGGGCAGGCTAAAGCCCATCAGCGGGCCGCCCATCACGACCATCGGTTGCGTGGTGGTCACGTGATAACCGGCGTGGCGCAGTAAATGTCGTACCGGCGTGCCCAGCCGCGCCCAGACATTGCCGGGCTGTCGCAGGGCATCGCCTGTCAGTGTCACCACGCGTTCGGTGAGCGGCTCGCCGTTTATAACAGCACGCTTGATGGCATAGGCCGTACCGACGTTTTGCATCAAAACGCCGATGGATGCCGAGTGCTTCCCGAACGGGACTTCTTTGCCGGTCAGGATTTTTGTCAGCTGCTTTGCTCCCCCCGACGGGTACTTGGTTGGGATCACCCGCATCGCAATACGCGGGTAATTGACCAGAATGCTGCGCAGTGCGGCAATCGCTTCAGGCTTATTGTCTTCGATACCCAGTAAGACTCGCTGCGGTTGTAATACGTGATCGAGAATATCAATGCCTTGCGCTATTTCATCGGCGCATTCTTGCATCAGGCGGTCATCTGCGGTGATGTAAGGTTCGCATTCGGCGGCATTAATAATCAGCGTGTCGATACGCTCCAGGCCGCCTTGTAATTTTGCAGCGGTCGGAAACCCGGCCCCTCCCAGCCCCGCAATCCCGGCTTGATGCAGGTGAGAGAGCAACTGGGCAGGCGAGTATTGCCGATAATCGCTCAGGGTCTCGCGTTCGCACCAGGTATCCAGGCCGTCGGGCATCAGGATGATACTCAGCTCCGTCAACCCCGAGGGGTGATTACTGAGATGATGCCGGATAGCATGAACCGTTCCTGAGGTCGGCGCATGTACCGGCAGCATTCTGCCGCTGCCACGGGTCAGCGCCTGGCCGCGCAAAACCTTATCGCCGACCTTGACGCACAAGGTACCTTCTGGCCCGAGATGCTGTTTAAGCGGAACAATAAAATAATCTGGCAGCGGCACCTGGCGCAGTGGCACCCGGCTGGACTGGGTTTTCATTTCCGGGGGGTGGATACCGCCCTTGAAGTCCCAGATTCTGTCTTTTCTGAAGGCGGCGAACAGCTTAAACATGGTTGTTTATCACCGGAGTGGGAGATTGTGACTGAATAACATGAACCGGAATGGCTTCAAGGTTCCATTTCCAGTGGGTGGGCGTCGGCGCTATCGGCCTTAAGTCGATACAATCCGTCGGGCAAGGCGGCACACACAGGTTACATCCGGTACACAACTCACTGATAACGGTATGAACTGCACGGGTACTGCCAACAATGGCATCGACCGGGCAGGCCTGAATACATTTGGTGCAACCGATGCAATTGCTTTCATCAATCCAGGCGACCTGTGCAATCGGCTGGGCAGGCGTGTCCTCGGAGAGCGGTTGCGGCTCGACGTTCAGGCACTCTGCCAGTTTTAACATCAGCGGTTCACCACCAGGCACGCACTTGTTAATCAGCTCACCATTAAGCGCGATGGCTTGTGCATAAGGGCGACAACCCGGATATCCGCACTGTCCGCATTGGCTTTGTGGCAGCATCGCCTCGATTTGTTCTGCCACGGGGTCGTCTTGCACCTCGAAACGACGTGACGCAAAACCGAGAATCAGGCCCGAGACGGTTGCCAGCGCACTTAAGGCAATCACTGCTATCCAGATAACGGTCATCAGAATTTCACCAATCCGGTAAAGCCCATGAATGCCAGCGACATGAGCCCCGCCGTCACCAGTGCGATGGACGCACCGCGAAACGGAACCGGCACATCAGCGACCGCAAGACGCTCGCGTAAGGCAGCAAACAGCACCAACACCAGCGAGAACCCGGCAGCGGCGCTAAAGCCGTAAACGGTCGCTTGCAGGAAATTGTGCGATTGATTGACGCTCAGTAACGCCACCCCGAGCACCGCGCAGTTGGTGGTTATCAGCGGCAGATAGATCCCCAACAGGCGGTAGAGCGCAGGGCTGGTTTTACGCACTGCCAGCTCGGTAAACTGCACCACCACGGCGAACACCAGGATAAATGCCAGCGTTCTGAGATAGAGGAGGTTAAACGGCAGTAAGACATAAGCATTAACCAGCCAGGAGAATACCGAACCGACCGTCATGACAAACGTCGTGGCAAAGCCCATGCCGATGGCCGCTTCCAGTTTTTTGGACACCCCCATAAACGGGCAGAGACCAAGGAATTTCACCAAAACAAAGTTGTTGACCAATATTGTGCCAACAAACAACAAGAGATATTCGCTCATTACAGTGCCTGCTAAACAAAACCGGCGTATTATCCGGTATTGTCCGTCATTCGACAACTTACCCAATGTAGGGATATTGCGTGGTGGTTCCCTTCACGCGGTGAAATGGCATAAAAAAACAGCATGCCGGATGATATCCCTATCAGGTCGATGCTGCTTTGCAAGAGTAAAAACCGATGCGTTACGTGAAAATGCGGTGCGCGAGCACGATTAGATAACAAAATGCCAAACGGTTTTAGGCACCTGTCCCACATCAAACAACTTTCCGCCAGCGGCTAATTCGGCGCGGCGATGATCGGCTGCCCGATACATATTGATAATTTCATGGTTATCAGTCAGCGAATAGTTGAGATGGTCGAACAATTTTTCAAGACTGTCCGCCGTATTGACCTTTCTAAATTTTAATAAATATTCGTAGACGCTCATTTTTGAAAATCAGCAATAAAGTGAAAAAGGTTTTCAGTATATTCTTCGTAACTTTCCTGTCCAGTGCTGAATTTAAAAATAGCGTAGCATAAGGTGCTGGAGAATAAATTCAGTATAAATACCCTTGAATACATCAGGACTGCTGGCGGGCTGTTGGGTTGTCGGGTTAATTAACACGCTCTCGCTAATTGGAATGAAATAATTGATTAGAACACGAATAATTTTATGAATTAAATAATCCGTTATCATCCAATGCCCGGGTTTTTCCTCCTCGTTGCGCCTTTGGCTGAAATTTTGTGATCCACTGCAAAAAATAATGGGTTGTATTTTATTGCACCGCGCCGGTTGGTAAAACCTTTAACGAGTTATTAACTGAAAATGCGAGCAGCGGCAGGTCGTTCTTTGTTTTTCTGCCATGAAATCGCAGGCCGGGGCAATGGCAAAAAGGTGTTGTATCGGGGCACTGCGCAAAATGGCGTGGCCCTACGGGTGGAACAGGTGTGCCGGAGAGGGATAATGGTGAGACAGCCGTCTGGCATGCCATTGATTTTTCTGGCGAGCTAAAGCCAGTGGTAACGGGAGCCGGGCGCTCGCCGTATTGTGCTGCCGTATTGTGCTATAGCAGGCCTGCAAACTGAAAAATGATGAGGAAGAAGGGAAACCCTATGCAAGGTAGATTACATCTTATCGCGTTCGGTATGCTGTGCTCGTCACTGGCGCAAGCGGCATCATCCGATGTGAGTATGGCGCTTTCCGGTATGAAAGCGCAGTTGGATAATGGGCTGGTATCGGTAGCTATCGGCAGTGATGGCAGTATTGGCACATTGTCTAATGGTAGCCAAAATCTGATTGATAAAACCAATGCGCAAGTCAATGCACTAGGAAAAAGCAGCACCGGTTATCTGGATTATTATTCAGGCGCATTTTTGAAATTTAAACCACAACAAGTTTCTGTTATCGAGAATACTAAGGATATTGCCCATATTGCCTATATTGATAATGAGGCAAATGCACTAAGTCTGGAATATCACTTTATCATCCGGCGAGGGGTGAGCGGGGTTTACAGCTATGCGGTTGCGCGCAATGGCACGAGCGCGAACCTGACGGTGAGTGAATTACGTGGTGTGTACCGCTTTAACCCTTTCTTGTTAGATCACATTTCAAACGGTATTCGTAGCACCAAGCCCTATCTTTATTCTCAACTGGATAAGTTTGAGAAAATTCAGGATGAAACCTGGAAATTACCAGACGGTAGTTATTATTCCAAATATGACTTTTCCGGTTATCTGCGTAAAACCCCGGTCTGGGGCGCATATGGCAACAACCTTGGCGCATGGCTTGTGCCAGGCAGCTCGGAGTTCTTTTCCGGCGACGACACGAAACAGGATTTGATGGTACACCAGGATGGACTGGCCATTATGTATATGACCGGTTCGCACTTTGGTACGCCTGACCTGATTGCCCCTCCCGGTTGGCAGAAGCTCTACGGCCCTTGGCTGTTGTATGTGAATGCGGGCACAGAAGATCAAATGTACCGCGATGCGCTGTCGCGCAGCCAACAGGAAAAAGCCGACTGGCCGTATAACTGGGTCAATGACGCTCGTTTCCCGGTTGATAGGGTGAGCGTCAGCGGGCGAATGAATACCACGCAGCCGATGAACCTTACGCTCACGTCATCACTGAATGAGCCTTCCGATGTGCAAACGCTGGGCTATGCCTTTACCACCAATACCGATTCGCAGGGCAATTTCCGCTTTGATAAAGTGCGCAAAGGCAAATATACCCTGACCGTTTATGCCAATGGCGGAACGCGTCCCGGCGTGCTGTATAGCGACGTTGTGGATGTGAACGCCAATACGGTAATTCCCGCGATTGCCCTGTCAGATGCCGCACCGCTGGTATGGTCGATAGGTAACAGTGACCGGCTGGCGGGTGAGTTTAAGTTTGGCGACCAGTTGCGTAACTATCACTGGCAGAATGATGTTCCCGCCAGCCTGACGTATACCATCGGTCAGTCCAGCCCGTCGCAAGACTGGTACTACGCGCAGACCAACCCCGGCGACTGGAATGTCAATTACGTTGATCGCGCCGATGGCAGCAGCCGGGTGCTGAATGTGGCATTTGCGGCGGCCAGTAACCGTGGCATGACAAACCCGACGACGCCGTCGTTGTCTGTGCTGGTTAATGGCACCAAAGTGAAAGATATTCAGTATGACAATGATAAGGCGCTATATCGCGGAGCGTTAAACAGCGGCAAATACCACTATGAGCGTATTGCGATTAGCGGTGCTTTGTTACGTGATGGCGCAAACACGATTACGTTCCGCCTTAACGGTGGCACCTTCATGTACGATGCCGTGACATTAACAAAGTAATCACATGACCCGCACCCCTCTGACCCCGCTTCACGAAATCGGGTGTCAGGGGGCATGACGGCAGGTTTACGCTATCTGCGTTATCTCACTTGCGCTATCTTGCGCTCTCTCACGCAAGCGTAGCGCCAAAGCGGTAATACAGTGAATTCCAGCGCAGGCTATCGCCGAATTCAGGCAGCGTGGTCTGTGCGTCAATGACGCAGAGTTCGATGTTATGCAACTCGGCATATAGGCGCAGATAATCGATATCCAGAGCCTGACTAAACACAGTGTGATGCGCGCCTCCCGCCACTATCCATGCTTGTGCGGCAACCTCCAGCGAGGGCTGCGGTTGCCACACCGCTCTGGCTACCGGAAGTTTCGGCAGCGGTTGGGGCGGCTCTACGCCATCGACCTGATTGACCAACAGGCGGAAACGATCGCCAAGATCGATAAGGCTGGCATTGAGCGCCGGGCCTGCTGGCGCGGAGAAAATCAGCCGGGCAGGATCGGCTTTACCGCCGATACCCAAGTATTGTGCATCCAGCAACGGTTTGGGCTCGCTGGCGATGCTGGGGCAGACTTCCAGCATGTGTGCGCCCAGTACCAGCGGTGTACCCGGTGAGAAATGGTAGGTGTAATCCTCCATAAATGAGGTGCCGCCGGGCAAGCCCTGAGCCATGACTTTCATGATGCGCAGCAGCGCCGCCGTTTTCCAGTCACCTTCAGCGCCAAATCCGTAGCCTTGCTGCATTAAGCGTTGTACCGCAAGGCCCGGCAGCTGTTTCAGACCATAAAGGTTTTCAAAATTGGTGGTAAAGGCATGAAAGTTGCCCTGTTGCAGAAAACGTTTCAGACCAAGTTCAATGCGGGCGGCATCGAGCAGGTTTTGGCGTTTGGGCCCGTGCAGCTTGACGGCATCGCTTAACTGATAACAGGCTTCGTACTCCTCAATCAGCGTATCGATGTCACCCTGACTGATATCATCGATGACGCCCGCCAGGTCGCCGAGCCCCCAGGCGCTCACCGCATAACCAAACTGAATTTGCGCCGCGACCTTATCCCCCTCGGTCACGGCGACTTCACGCATGTTGTCGCCAAAGCGCGCGATTTTCAGTTGGCGGCTCTCCTGACGTGCGGCGGCAACCCGCATCCATTTGGCAATGCGCGCTTGCGCGTTGCTATCTTGCCAGTGTCCCACCACCACCTGATGCGCCTGACGCATGCGCGCACCGATAAAACCGAATTCCCGGCCACCGTGTGCCGTCTGGTTCAGGTTCATGAAGTCCATGTCCATACTTTCCCAGGGGATGTCGGCATTAAATTGCGTATGGAATTGCAAGAGCGGTTTATTCAGGATACTCAGGCCGCCAATCCACATTTTGGCGGGAGAAAAGGTGTGCAGCCAGGTCAACAGGCCAATGCACTGTTCCTGATGATTGGCATCGCGACACAGGGCGGTGATTTCATCGGGCGTTTTGACCAGCGGTTTTAGCACCAGACGTACCGGCAGCCTGGCATCGCGGTTCAGTGCATTGACGACTTTCTCGGCGTTCTCTTTCACCTGACGCAGCGTTTCCGGGCCATACAGATGCTGACTGCCAATCACAAACCAGACTTCAAGCGACGTAAAGTATTCCATGATAACTCCTGTTGGGCTCCCTAAAGGGAAGTAAACGGCGTGATAGGGTTAATAGGGTTAATTGCTTAGGGTTAATAACTAGGGTTATCAGTCTTTACTGGCCGGGCTATAGGCCGTTTGCGCCAGTTGGCACCAGCGCTGATAACGCTGATAAAGCTGCTGGTAGCGGGCGACGCGAACCGGGTCAGGCAGTAAGGTGCGCTCAACCCCACAGGCCATTTTGTGCTGTGCGCCGGGAATATCCGGGTGAACGCCTGCGGCGACGGCGGCGAAAATAGCTGCGCCTAATGCACAACACTGGTCGGAAGCGGCGATTTGCAGCGGAAGATTCATGACATCGCTGCACACTTGCATAATGGTGGGCGATTTGCGCGCAATGCCGCCCAGCGCCAGCAGGTTATGTACCGGTATCTGCTGTGACTCAAAGCACGCCATAATGGCGCGCGCGCCAAATGCTGTGGCGGCAATCAGCCCGCCGAACAGGGCCGGTGCATCGGTAGCGAGATTAAGATCGGTTATCACCCCTTTAAGACGCTGATCGGCGAAGGGGGTACGGCGACCATTAAACCAGTCAAGCACCACCGGGAGATGGTCAAGAGAGGGGGCGTCGGCCCATGCCTGCGTCAACTGCGTCAGTAACTGCGTTTGTAACCGTTCGATCGCCTCTGACCACTCAGGGTGTTCGCGAGCAGCCAGCTGAAGCGGCCAGGCTAATATCCGGCCAAACCAGGCGTAGATATCACCAAATGCGGACTGTCCTGCCTCCAGGCCGACATAACCGGGAATAACGCTGCCATCCACCTGACCGCAGATACCGGCTATCGTCTGGTTGCCAACGCGCTCAGGCTCCGCAATCAGGATGTCGCAGGTGGAGGTGCCGATAACTTTCACCAGCGTGTAGGGCTGGGCACCGGCACCCACCGCCCCCATGTGACAATCAAACGCGCCGCCGCTGAGAGTGACGTTTGCCGGCAGGTTAAGGCGCTGCGCCCATTCTGCGGTGATCGTGCCGACCGGTTGTTCGGCCGTCCAGGTTTCGCTAAAGAGCGGAGCCTGGAGTCGCGAGGTGAGACAAGGGTCGAGCGCCTGTAAAAAGGCGCGCTCAGGCAGGCCACCCCAATCCGGGTGCCAGAGTGACTTATGACCTGCGCTGCACCGGCCCCGGCGGATAGCGTGAGGCGATGTGGTGCCGCTCAAGAGTGCCGGTATCCAGTCACATAACTCTATCCATGAAACCGCATGCTGGCAGACGGCCGGGTCAAGGCGGCTAATATGGAGAATCTTGGCCCAAAACCATTCGGCAGAATACACCCCGCCGCTGTAGCGTGTGTAATCGGGAAACTGACCGCTATGGCACAAGCGGTTGATAGCCTCGGCTTCGTCAATCGCGGTGTGATCTTTCCAGAGAATGAACATGGCATTGGGGTTGTCGGCAAAATCAGGGCGCAATGCCAAAACCTGACCGTGCTCATCGATTGGCGCGGGCGTTGAGCCTGTGCTGTCAACGCCGATGCCGACGATGTGCTGGCGCTGTGACGGGCTAAGTTGTGTTACCACTGCGTGAATGGCCCGCTCCATCGACTCGATGTAATCAAGCGGGTGGTGGCGAAACTGATTGCTGGATGGATTGCAATAAAGCCCCTGCTGCCAGCGCGAATAGTAGACCACCTCTGTTGCCAATTCCTGCCCGGTATGGCAATCCACCGCCAATGCACGCACGGAGTCACTGCCAAAATCAAGACCAAGCGTAATCGCATCCGCACGCATCGTCGTTGCTCCTGTTAATCATGGGGATAATGCTGTCTACGATAGACAGAGCGAAAACGGGCGGTGAGGAGCGATTGGCTGGAAGTATGTATTTTTCTGCCACAGCGCGGTGTTTTGTGATGGCTCTCAAAAAGTTAACGGCTGGTTAAATTTGCTGAATATATGCACGAAACAGCTGTAGTTTCCGAATGTGATAATGCTCTCTCTTCATGGCGAAAATACCCGCTACAAATGACGCGTCTGACCGGGCCGGAAGATGGAATTTATCTAACCTTTTGTTTTTCCATTTATCCCAGAAAAAGCTGCCTACTCATGGCGTGATACACACACGAGAGCAGGCCCGGTTGCCAGTGTGTTAACAAGAATCATCAGCGGAGAAGACCATGCATAAATTCACTCGGGTTCTGGCGGCGATTGGCCTGGCTGCCGTTATGTCACAATCCGCTATCGCGGAAAATATGAAGCTGGGTTTTTTAGTGAAGCAGCCGGAAGAGCCCTGGTTTCAGACAGAGTGGCGCTTTGCCGACAAAGCCGGTAAGGATTTAGGTTTTGATGTGATGAAAATTGCCGTACCGGATGGAGAGAAAACCCTGAATGCCATTGACAGTCTCGCGGCCAGCGGGGCGAAGGGATTTGTGATTTGCACGCCAGACCCGAAGCTCGGGGCCGCGATTGTGGCTAAAGCACGCGGTTATAACCTGAAAGTGATTGCTGTCGATGACCAATTTATTAATGCCAAGGGACAACCGATGGATAGCGTGCCGCTGGTGATGATGGCGGCAACCAAGATAGGTGAGCGCCAGGGGCAGGAGTTATGGAAAGAGATGCAAAAGCGGGGCTGGAATGTACAGGACACGGCTGTCATGGCTATCACCGCCAATGAGCTCGATACCGCGCGTCGTCGTACCGGTGGGTCAATGGAAGCACTGAAGGCGGCGGGGTTCCCCGAACAACAGATCTATCAGGTTCCCACCAAATCTAACGATATTCCCGGCGCATTTGATGCGGCCAATTCGCTGTTAGTGCAGCATCCACAGGTCAAACACTGGCTGGTTGTTGGCATGAACGACAATACCGTATTGGGCGGCGTGCGGGCGACGGAGGGGCAGGGATTTAAGGCGGCCAACGTTATTGGTATCGGTATTAACGGCGTTGATGCGGTTAGTGAGTTGTCGAAGGCGCAGCCGACAGGCTTCTATGGCTCATTGCTGCCGAGCCCGGATGTTCACGGTTACAAAAGTATCCAGATGCTGCATGACTGGGTGACGAAAGGGGTTGAACCGCAAAAATTCACCGAAGTGACTGACGTGGTTCTGATTACCCGCGACAACTTCAAAGTCGAATTGCAGAAAAAAGGCCTGATGTAACGCAGTCGCGATGTAATGCAATCGTCCGGCGTTCAGGCACGTTGCGCCACGCCGGGGAGACGGGCCGCGCCGTCATATCCGGCGGCGCAGACCACTTGAGGATGCTGAAATGACTGAACCGTCACCGTATTTATCTTTCCGGGGTATTAGCAAGGTTTTTCCTGGCGTCAATGCGCTCACAGACATCAGTTTTGACTGTCATGCCGGGCAAATCCATGCGTTGATGGGCGAAAATGGCGCAGGTAAATCGACACTGTTAAAAATCCTGAGCGGCAATTACACGCCTTCGCAGGGCGATATTCGCATTAAAGGGCAACCCGTGCGCTTTAACAATACGCTGGATGCGCTCAATGCCGGGGTCGCCATCATTTATCAGGAACTGCATCTGGTGCCGGAGATGACGGTGGCAGAGAACATTTACCTTGGCCAACTGCCCCATAAAGCCGGGGTCGTGAATACCGCGTTATTGCGTTATGAGGCCGGGTTGCAGCTAGCGCATCTGGGATTGGATATCGACCCGGATATCCCGCTTAAATATTTGTCCATCGGGCAGTGGCAGATGGTTGAGATAGCCAAGGCGCTGGCGCGTAATGCGAAAATTATTGCCTTCGATGAGCCGACCAGCTCGTTGTCGGCCCGTGAAATCACGCAATTATTTCGGGTGATTCGTGAACTGCGGGCCGAGGGGCGGGTGATTGTGTATGTATCGCATCGTATGGAGGAAATTTTTGCCCTCAGCGATGCGATTACGGTGTTCAAGGATGGGCGCTACGTAAAAACCTTTAGCGATATGCAGCAGGTGGATCATGCCCAGTTGGTGCAGGCGATGGTCGGTCGTCAGTTGGGGGATGTGTATGGTTATCAACCGAGAGCGTTGGGCGAGCCGCGCTTAACGCTGCACGACGTGAAGGCCATTGGCGTCAGGGAGCCGGTGTCGTTGTCGGTACGGCGCGGTGAAATCGTCGGGCTGTTTGGTTTGGTGGGGGCCGGGCGTAGTGAATTGATGAAGGCGCTGTTTGGCGCAACCGCTATTACCCATGGGCATGTGATGTTAGACGGCCATGTGTTACGCGCCCGTACGCCTGCAGACGCCATTCGCCAGGGGCTGATGCTTTGCCCGGAGGATCGCAAAGCTGATGGCATCATTCCGGTACATTCTGTGCGCGACAACATCAATATCAGCGCCCGCCGCAAACACATTCGCCATGGCTTTCTGATTAATGAGGCATGGGAAGCGGAAAATGCCGATCATCACATTGCTGCGCTGAATATCAAAACACCCTCACCGCAACAGCTGATTATGAATCTGTCCGGCGGCAACCAGCAGAAGGCGATTCTGGGGCGTTGGCTGTCAGAAGAGATGAAAGTCATCATGCTTGATGAGCCGACAAGAGGGATCGATGTGGGGGCCAAACATGAAATTTATCATGTGATTTATACCCTGGCGCAGCAAGGCATTGCGGTGCTGTTTGCCTCCAGCGACCTGCCCGAAGTGCTGGGGCTGGCCGATCGTATTGTTGTGATGCGCGAGGGCGCTATTTCCGGTGAACTTTTGCACGACGAGGCCAGCGAGCAGAGCGTCCTGAGTCTGGCAATGTTAAAAACCACGCCCACCACTGAACACGCGGTTGCCTGACCGCCAAGGAGTCGATGAATGTCTAGCGTTACGTCCCCCTCCCATGCGGCTAAACATGCTGGCTTTAGCCTCTCCCGTATCTGGGATAACTACGGCATGTTGGTCGTGTTTGCTGCCTTGTTCCTGGCCTGTGCGCTGTTTGTGCCGAATTTTGCCACCTTTGTGAATATGAAAGGGCTGGGGCTTGCTATCTCTATGTCTGGCATGGTGGCCTGCGGCATGTTGTTTTGTCTGGCATCGGGCGATTTTGATTTGTCTGTCGCCTCGGTCATCGCCTGTGCTGGTGTGACGACAGCGGTGGTGATTAACCTTAGCTCGAGCCTTTGGTTAGGGGTCGGGGCTGGTTTGTTACTGGGGGTGGCATTTGGTCTGCTGAATGGCTTTGTCATCGCGCGATTGAAAATCAATGCGCTCATCACCACGCTTGCAACGATGCAAATTGTACGTGGCCTGGCCTATATCATTTCTGACGGCAAGGCCGTTGGGATAGAGGACGAGCGCTTCTTTACGCTTGGCTATGCCAATTGGCTCGGCCTGCCGGCACCGATCTGGCTGACCGTATTGTGCATGATTCTGTTCGGATTGCTGCTGAATAAAACCACGCTTGGCCGCAATACGCTGGCTATTGGCGGTAATGAAGAGGCTGCCAGGCTTGCCGGTGTGCCGGTGGTGAGAACCAAAATCATCATCTTCGGGCTATCCGGCCTGGTTTCCGCCGCAGCGGGCATTATTTTAGCCTCCCGCATGACCAGCGGGCAGCCAATGACCTCCATGGGCTATGAGTTGATTGTGATTTCTGCCTGCGTATTGGGGGGCGTGTCACTGAAAGGCGGGATTGGCAAGATATCCTATGTCGTCGCCGGGGTGCTGATTTTGGGAACGGTGGAAAACGCCATGAATTTGCTCAATATCTCGCCGTTTGCACAATATGTCGTTCGTGGCCTTATCCTGCTGGCTGCCGTTATCTTTGACCGCTATAAACAGCTGGCAAAGAAAACAGCCTGATATCGATAATCCTTTTTCTGGAGGGCGTATGTATCACCGCATGGCGCATGAATCACAGCCGAATCCGCTATTGCCAGGCTATGCGTTTAACGCCTATCTGGTTGCCGGTCTTACCCCGATTCTGGCCGGTGGGCCGCTGGATTTTTTTATCGACAGGCCTGATGGCATGAAGGGTTACATTATTAACCTGACTGTCAAAGGGCAGGGCAAGGTGCTGGATGGCGATGAGACTTTTTTCTGTGATCCCGGCGAGCTGCTGCTCTTTCCGCCGCGCTCGCGCCACTATTACGGCCGGGCGCCCGGTAGTGACTGCTGGTATCACCGTTGGGTCTACTTTCGTCCTCGCGCTTACTGGGCTGACTGGCTTGAGTGGCACAGCAAGGGGCGTGATGTCGGTCGGCTCAAGCTAGATAGCCCGGCGCTGCTACAGGAATTTGATGCGCTGTTTGCCTCAATTGAACAGACGCACCGCTCCGGGCGTCGTTTTGCCGAGGAACTGGCAATGAATTTACTTGAGCGTTTGCTGTTGCGGGCGATGGAGGAAGACCCCCAAAGCCCGCAGCGGATAATGGACCCGAGAATTATCGAAGCGTGCCAATTTATTACCGGCAACCTTGCCGGGGAGTTACGTATCGATGAAGTGGCGCGTCATGTCTGCTTGTCGCCATCCCGGCTGGCGCACCTGTTTCGTGAACAGGTGGGGGTGAATATTCTGCGCTGGCGCGAAGACCAGCGGGTTATCCGCGCAAAGCTGTTGTTGCAAACTACGCAAGAGTCTATTGCCGCCGTTGGCCGGGTGGTCGGTTATGACGACCAGCTCTATTTCTCCCGCGTGTTTCGTAAACGCGTCGGCGTTAGCCCCAGTGACTTTCGTCGTCGTAACAGCGAAATCCATCATCCGGTATCCGCCCCGGATACGATGCAAGATGTGTCGCACCGTGCGTTGCCGCCTGCACACCTTTGGGGCATGGCGCGTTGACGGCCATGGGCGCGCTCATTGCGCGCTCCCAGGTGTTATACTAGGTTTTGTGTTGCACATGCATTAATTCGGTGCAACCGAATACCAATAGGCGTACGCACTGTTCTGCCGTGCGCAAACTGTGCGTCAATGAGGGGAAATTAAGTATGGCGGATACCATCCGTGTTGGTTTGCTGGGGTACGGGTATGCCAGCAAAACGTTCCATGCACCATTGATTGCCGCTACGTCCGGCATGAAGCTGGCGGCGATTTCCAGCAGCGATGCGACCAAGGTACAGGCTGACTGGCCATCAATGAAAGTGGTCGCCGAGGCGCAAACGCTGTTTGACGATCCTTCCATTGATTTAATCGTCATCCCCACACCGAATGATACCCATTTCCCTTTGGCCAGACAGGCGCTGGCCGCCGGTAAACATGTGGTGGTCGATAAACCGTTTACCGTGACGTTGTCACAGGCGCGCGATTTGCAGCAGCAGGCAGAGCACGCCGGCAAGCTGTTATCCGTTTTTCATAATCGCCGCTGGGATAGCGACTTTCTGACGCTAAAACAATTGCTGAAAACCGGCGCGCTAGGTGACGTGGTTTATATGGAGTCGCACTTCGACCGCTACCGGCCAGAGGTGCGAAAGCGTTGGCGTGAAGAAGGGGGAGAAGGCAGCGGCATCTGGTTTGATTTGGCACCGCATCTTATTGATCAGGCATTGCAGTTGTTTGGCCCGCCAGTGGCCATTCAGGCTGATTTAGCGCAACTGCGGCCAGCAAGTAAAGCGACCGATTATTTCCATGCCACGCTTATCTATCCTCAACGCCGGTTAGTGCTGCATGCCTCGCTGTTGGTGGCCGCCCAAAGCGCCCGCTATATCGTGCATGGCACCCAGGGAAGTTATGTGAAGTTCGGTCTCGACCCGCAAGAAGCGTTATTAACGTCGGGTGAAAAACCACAGGATCATCGTGATTGGGGTCAGGATAGCTGTGATGGCGTGTTAACGCTAAACCATGAAGGTGAATTAATAGAGCAACCTGTACCGACGATCCCCGGCCATTATCAGTCCTATTATGCCGGAATTCGTGATGCCATTTTGGGCAGGGCGGAGAATCCGGTGCCGGTTGCACAGGCGATTCACGTCATGGAGCTGCTTGAGCTAGGCCTGACATCGCACATGCAAAAGAAAGCGATGACATTAAAGAATCGGTAAGTGGATTTCGTCACGATTTGTGACGTAAAACCCGTGCTATCCAGCGGGCTTCAGCCTTGCAATATGCAGGCGTATTGCCGATAGTGGGACATGATTTCAGCAGGCGATCTTAGGATCGCCTGTATTTTTTATGTCTGAGGATACCAATACGTTATGGCATGGTTACAACGCTTGAAGATTGATAAGTTTTTGCTGGTTTTGGTTGGGGTGGTTATCACCGCATCGCTCTTTCCATGTGAGGGGAGCGTGAAGGTGTTTTTTGAGAACCTGACAACGGCGGCGATTGCATTGCTGTTCTTTATGCATGGCGCCAAATTATCGCGCGAAGCGATTACGGCAGGGATGAGCCATTGGCGCTTACATCTGGTGGTGTTTGCCAGCACCTTTGTGCTGTTCCCTTTGCTCGGTATGGGCATGGCGTTTTTGTCGCCGCAGGTGCTAACCCCCGGTTTGTATCTTGGTTTTCTGTATTTATGTGCGCTGCCTGCAACCGTGCAGTCTGCGATTGCCTTTACCTCAATGGCGCGAGGCAACGTGGCCGCTGCGATTTGCAGTGCCTCGGCATCCAGTATTCTTGGCGTGTTTCTGTCACCGATATTAGTCGGTCTATTGATGCATACCCAGGGTAGCCAAACGGATACCCTGCATGCGATAGGGTCTATCATTATGCAATTGATGGTTCCGTTCGTGATAGGCCACCTTTCCCGCCCCTTGATTGGCCGCTGGGTGGATAAGCACCGTAAGCTGATAAATATTACCGATCGTTCATCCATTCTCTTGGTGGTGTATGTCGCATTCAGTGAAGCGGTTGTGCAGGGGATTTGGCATCAGATTAATGGCTGGTCGCTGTTAGCTGTGGTGGGGTGCTCACTGGTGTTGCTGGCGGTGGTGCTGGTGTGTACCACTTTCGCGGCGCGCAAACTCGGCTTTAGTACCGCCGATGAAATTACCATTGTGTTTTGTGGTTCGAAAAAGAGTCTGGCGAACGGTATTCCAATGGCCAATGTGTTGTTTCCGGCAGCGGCCGTCGGCGCAATGGTGCTGCCATTGATGATTTTTCACCAAATTCAGCTGATGGTGTGTGCCACGCTTGCGCAGCGCTATGCCAAAAGAGCCGAATCTGACGGCCAACACTCTGATGCCTAATAAACCGGATATGCCAGAAAATAGGTATGACGGAAAATAGTAGCGTACTGAAAAAAGTGCAGGCGGCTGGCGGATAGGATATAAAAAAGCGTTTCGAAAAAAACATGACATCAGCGTGAACGATTACAGTTATAGTTTCCTTTTGTTATGATTTTATCTTGAAATGATTTATGATGGTTATCATCGATGGGTGGGAAGAACAAGTGCGCGTTCACGGCGCGTTTTAGCAGCGTAACCGCACGGTTTCTTGCCCCCACGATGCCAAGGAAATGTTAATCAATCATTGTGCATGAGGGATAGGATGTATAAAAAGCTGCTGTTATCGCTGAGTTTATTGGGCGCTGTCGTTACCTCTCAGGCTTACGCTGCGGACACAGAAACCTGTGTCAACACCGACGAAAAGACCATTGCCAGTTTATTCGACCGCTGGAACCAGTCTCTTCAGACTGGCGATGCGAAGAAGGTTAACGCGAATTACGCAACCGATGCGGTATTGCTGCCTACGTTGTCGGATAAGATGCGTACCAATGATGCTGAACGCATTGATTATTTTGAGCATTTCTTGCCGAAAAAACCGGTTGGCACAATTGATAACCGGGTAATCAAAATTGGTTGTAACGAAGCTCTCGATATCGGTAACTATACCTTTACTTTCGGTGATAAATCACAAGCGAAAGCCCGCTACACATATACCTACGCCTTTAAAAATGGCCAGTGGCTCATCACTAGTCATCACTCTTCAGTACAGCCTAAATAAGAGAGTAGACGGTTCACGCGTTTACCGTCTTGAAAGACTAAAGCGGGCTCCTGTGAGCCCGCTTTTGCTATGTATATAGGGTTAACCGAGAACTGAGTTTATCTGGGCTGGCGCAACAGCGCTTGTTGACGTAACTGCTGTTTTTCCTGTTCGGAAATGAACGCCATGCGCAGGCCGTTTTCCTGAGCCTGGCGAATATCTTCAGCGGTTAACCCCGCCAGCGGTGCGGCAACCTCATATTCATGGCGAATATCAATCCCTTGTACCGCAGGGTCATCCGTGTTGATTGTGGCGGGAATACCGTGGTGCAAGAAATGTATCAGTGGGTGTTCGGCCAGTGATTTGACGGTACTGGTTTGCAGGTTAGATGTCAGGCAGGATTCAATGCCAATCTGGTGTTCGGCCATGTATTCCATCAGCGCGGGGTCAACGATTGCGGCAACGCCGTGGCCGATACGCTCTGCTCCGAGTTGCTGAATCGCGTGCCAAATACTTTCTGGCCCGGCGGCTTCACCGGCATGGGCGGTAATCCGCCATCCCGCATCGCGTGCGCGGCGAAAGTGTTCGGCAAATAGCTCACCGGGGAATCCCAGCTCATCGCCAGCCAGGTCGATAGCGGTAATGGCATCTTTTTGTGTCAATAAGGCTTCGAGCTCATCCTGACAGGCGTCGATACCGAATGTGCGACTCATGATTCCGGTTAACCGAACCATGACCCGGTGCGAGTGATCGCGGCAGGCACTGGTCACGCCATCAATGACAGCTTCCACCACCCCCTCAACCGGTAACTGATGACAACGCGCCATGTAATAGGGGGAAAAACGCAGTTCGGTATAGTCCAGTCCGGCCCGGACTGCGTCTTCAACGTTTTCATAAGCGACGCGGCGACAGGCATCCAGCGACCCTAATACGGCAACGCCCCAATCCAGTTTTTGTAAGAAACTGAGTAAATCCGGTTCGTTGTCCATGATTTGTACATGGGGAAGCAACGTGGCCAAATCATGTCCGGGCAGGGCTATCTTAAATTGGCGACCCAGTTCAAGAATGGTCTGAGGGCGGATATTACCATCAAGATGGCGGTGGATATCCGTCAGCGGAATGTGCGGATCAATCATGTTCTACCCGTTTATGTGTAAATGAAAGGTTAGCTCAGGCTGTGCCTGCACGCCTATTGCATCAGATATGTGCGCAACACGGCATCGGCAGCAGGACTGATTAATGTAACGCGCAGTATAAAAATAAATGTTGGCATTTTGCTATTGATAGATAAAAGAAAGTTGAATATTTCGCAGGGCGAGTAGGGAAAGACGATCGCGCTGGATCGACGGGGGAATGTTTGGGAGAGTGGGGCGACGGCGTTGAGAAAAAATAACCGGGCGAGTACCCGGTTATGGCGTCTTATCTGGCGTCAATCCACTACGGGCTGACGGTGGGATCGGATTGAGTATCGTCCTGCGTGGCAGGGGTATCGTCATCGTCTTCTTCTGGCGCAGTTTCACTCTGTTGATGAATCAGCGGCGCAATAAATTCACTCAGCGGGATTTTACGGCCATTAAACGTGACCACGCCCTCGCTGTAGCTGAACTGGCTGGTAATTGCGTTTTCTTTCGTTACCGTTAACTGGCTCATTTGGCCAATATTGGCCATTAGCTGGGCCTGCTGGCTTGCCATTTGCGCTATCTGCTTTTTCTCTTCATCCGATGCAGACTTAGGCGTTGTCAGGACAATCGCCCCGCTTATCATCTCCAGAGGGACGTTCAGGCGTGCATCCAGGCTTTTTACCGACTGGCGCAGAAGCGCTTCTTCGTCTGACAGGTTACTGGTTGGGGTCGTGTTCTTTTGCAACGGATCAGACAGGTCTAAGGCCAACGTGAAGGTGCTTTCCCCGTTCGCATTTTTCCAGCTTAATGGCGCGACTTTGATGCTGGGGTTGCCTTTGAGTAGCTGGGGCAGAGAACGTAAGACCAGAGTGCTCATCTGCTGTTGATAGGCAGCACTGCCGAGCTCTTTATCTTGCAACATCGCCTGCATGGTTTTTTGGTACTGCGTCATAAACTGGCGCGAACCATTGCCATCCAAACCGGTGAAATTCACGTTCAGATTCAGGGAGCCGAGATTCTGATCGCTGTAGAGGACAGAACCCAGTGCGAGAGCCATTTGCCCCGCCAGATTCGTGTCATCTTCACTGCTATGATTGGAAAGAGAAAAATCGTTTATTGACACGCTGTTGCTATGAGGAATGTTCAGCGACAGCTTTTTCAGCGTCAGTTTTGTATCCCCAATGTCCAGGTCAAACTTGCCTTTGTGAGTATCACTGGAAATCGCTAAATCCTGTAACTGCAATTTTTCACTGGCACCCTGAGCACGATTTTTCTCTACCGATAGGTTACTGAAGCTGCCAGCCAATTTGCCTGCGCGCAGATTGCCCGCTAAATCGAGCTGTATGGTTGAACCGCTAAAATCGAATTTAATTTCATCCGATGTTTTGGAGGCGATCGGTGAGAGCGTCAGCGTTGAGTGCGTGTCGCTATTGTAGTCAACACGGCTGTCAACGACGAGAAACGGTTTATTATTGGTGAGCTCAAACAGCGACTTAACAGATTCTGTATTCGCCAGTTCAGCATGAATGGCAGCCATGGCAGGCTTCAGGCTAAATGAGGGAGCACCGATAGGCAGCGGGCCATGAAAGAGGGTTGTCTGAAAGACGATTTCATCATTACCGCTCAGAATGCGCTGTGATGAGCTGGTTACGTCCGGTTCGATAATTAACGTCAACTGACTACTGAAAACATTACGCTGATAGTCACGGAAGGCGACTTTGATGCCTGATTGTGGATAAACACTCTTTATTTGCGCATTCAGATTGTTGGTTGCCTCTTCCATATGTTGCTCAATTTGCTTGCCCGTATACCAGGAGGCTCCAACAAAAGCAGCAGCAAGCGCAATAACAACGCCTGCGGTGATGGCGGTTTTTTTGGCCACGTTATATTCCTTGTTGATTAACGATTTCTGCATAACACACTAGACATCAATGCTGTTCAGGAATGCTTATGAAACCCGATTGTAAACCCGGGCTATTTTGCCATTCCCTTGAGCCTGTATGGGCGTTTCGTAAGCTGGAATAAAGCACGACTCACCAGCTAATAGGTTAAGTTGCTGTTTATCATGCTTTAACAACACGCTTCCCTCAATACAAAAGACAATCGCCGCGCTCTGTTGAGAAAAATGCTGGGGCTCATTATTAAGGTAGTGTAGCGAAAAGGCAAAGTCATCGACAGGAACAGGGAAGTGATGCTCGTTACCTCTTTTTTCGGGCGACGTTAATAATGACGCAACAGGCGTGGCCTCAAAGCGGACATTCGCCAACAGTTCGGGAATGTCGATGTGTTTTGGCGTTAACCCGGCGCGTAACACATTGTCTGAATTGGCCATGACTTCCAGCGCGATGCCATGAAGGTAAGCGTGCGGTGTTTCCGCACGTAAAAACATCGCCTCGCCAGGCGCGAGCGTTACCACATTGAGCAGTAACGGGGAAAACAACCCGCCATCATCTGGATAATAGCGCGCAATAAAACGGAGCGTGTCCCACGGTTCGCCTTGATGCTCCTGTGCGACCTGCTTTAACTGGGAAAGGGCCTGTGTTTTTTGTTCACCGGCCATGCCGAGCAAACTGGCGAATAGTATCGCCAGCGTCTGACGTTGTGGGTTCTGCAAAAATTCAGCTATCGCAGGGTGGGCATTTCTCAACGGGTGCAGCAGCGCGGCGATATCATCGAACTCACGAAAGCCGTTCATAGCCAGATAAGGGGTAAGAGCGAAGACCAGCTCTGGCTTGTGGTTGGCGTCTTTATAGTTACGCTCAGGCGCGTCTAACGGAATACCTGCCGCATTTTCTCGGGCAAACCCCGCTTGTGCGGAGGCTTTATTCGGATGGACTTGAATCGAGAGCGGCTGTTCGGCACACAGCACTTTGAATAAAAACGGTAACTCACCGAAGCGTTGCGCAATCTCGCGCCCCAGCATCCCGGGCAGGTTTTGGCATAGTTCATCGCGTAAATTACTGCTGCAGCCCTGTTCATCGAGTAATAGCGAGCTGCTTTTTGGGTGGGCACCCATCCACAGTTCAGCCATCGGTAAGTTATCAGGATTTTCAATGCCATATAATGTTGTCAGCGCGGAATGGCTGCCCCAGGCATAATGCTGCACGCTGTTGCGCATTTTTTGCATAATATGTTCTCGTCATTCGCGGGCAGGGAATTCTCCGGCGATAAATCATGTGTGCTATCAAGCTTCAAAGCGTCATGGTTTTTTAGCGCACGCCATGTTAGTGCTTTATATGCCATGATTCCAGATGATGAAAAATGATCGCTTATCTGAAAGTCTTTTTCAGCCTTCGCCGTCATCTTGATTTTCAGGCACTGTCATCAATATAAAGATGTAATCGGGGGATTAACAACCGTAACGGCATTGGCTTGGGGCGATGTCGGTGTTGAATATTCTCGGCATCATAATCACCCAGGCTTCCCATAATGGGGGCCGCATCTTGATGGCACAGCACCAACAGTGGGGAAGGGCAAGGGTATTGCACCTGCTTTTGCTGCGCGGCATACCAGACTCTGGCAATCGGCTGTACTTTTACCGGGCGTTTTATCTTCAACGCCGCGTGTTCTGGCAGGTGTTTCACCTCGCGGATTTCCTGCTCAAGCAGTGAGGCCCACTGCTCCTTACTGTAGGGAGCCTGACTGCGCCCGGCGCGCAGGCTTTTCTCCAGTTTTTCCAGTAGCGCCTCACGGGTTATATTTTTGATGATATTTTTATTGGCCCAGCCAAATCTGACCGATGCAGGATCGCAAAGCAACGTCATCGATCGATACGCATTCAGTGTTACCAGCCCTTTAAGATGTGTATGCACGAAATCAAAGCGTTGCTCGGGCTCCAGGCCAGACTCCACCGTCACGATATGCTCTAACTCGAGCTTCAACGCATTAATGTGCGCGACGCGTTCGCGGGCTTGCTGAGACTGTATGGTTGAAGCCTGAAAGCACAGTACACCTGGCAGCCGCAGGGCGGCTTTACTGCTTACCGTTTCCGCCTGCTGGTGAATGAATAACTGCCTAAAGTGCGCCAACCCTTTATCTCTGGCCGTTATACCGGAATAGGGTGTTACCGTAATTTGCGTAACCGGATCATGCTCTTTGCCTTTTTCTATGACGGGGAGCATGAATACATGCCCACCGACGAAAGGCAACTGATAGCAAAACTGTTCGAATTGAGTCAGTTGCTGTTCAAGAGTGTTAAAGCAATGGTTCATGCGAGCAATCAGGTCATAGGCCGCCATCGTGTTTTGATGCCTTATTTTAGTTACAACATACATTTGAATATAACAGATACGCAGAATGAAACAAATGCGTTAACCCATGTTTCGCAGAGGGAGATTTGACGATAGGCGATTATCGACGCCATGCATCGGTAATCGTTCGTGTTGTTTCATTCTACGAATCTTTGGGCTGCGAGGGCGAGGTATAGCTAATTTTTTAATGCTTTCAACTTAGTACCAAACCACAACGCTAACAGCAGCAAACAGGATAAAAACAGAACCACACCTGTCCAGCCATAGTGATACCAAAAGAATCCGCCGAGAGTCCCCGCCAGACTTGAGCCGAGATAATAGCAAAAGAGGTACTGAGAAGAGGCTTGCCCTCGCGCTCTTTGGGCTCGGATGCCAATCCAACTGCTGGCGACGGAGTGCGTGGCGAAGAAGCCGGCAGTGAATAACATCATCCCGATAAAGATTACGGCAAGGCTGCTGAATAACGTCAGTAATAACCCACATAGCATTAAAACGATACTGACGAGCCAAAACCGGGCCTCGGCCAAAACGTACCGTCATCGCGCCGGCGCGGGGAGAGGCGTAACTGCCGGTTAAAAACACAATCGACAATAAACCCACAACCGTTTGACTTAATTGATAGGGGGCGGCCAATAGCCGATAGCCAATGTAATTAAACAGGGTGACGAAAGACCCCATGAGCAGAAAACCCTCGGCAAACAGCAGCGGTAAACCGGCATCATGCCAATGCAGACGCGCATTAAGCCAGAGCACTTTGGGGCGAAGCGAACCGGCGCGAAAGTGGCGAGATGAGGGCAAAATACGCCAGAAGACCAGTGATGCCAGCAAAGCCATCATCCCGATACAGGCAAGTGCAATACGCCAGCCGAAAAAATCAGTGAGGATACCCGTTAGCAGTCGGCCACTCATCCCACCAATAGAATTACCGCTGATGTATAACCCCATAGCGAATGCCACCACGCCTGGATGTATCTCTTCACTGAGATAAGTCATCGCGACCGCCGCCACGCCACTGAGTGCCAGTCCTGTCAGCGCGCGCATGGCCAACAAACTTTGCCAGTGCGTCATCATACTCGCGATGAGCGTGCAGGCGGACGCGAGCAGTAACGACACAACCATCACGTTCTTACGTCCGACGGAGTCAGATAGCGGGCCGGTGAATAACAGCCCGGTCGCCATCGTGATGGTGGATACAGATAACGACAAACTGCTGTTTGCCGGTGACGTTCCAAACGCTTGCGATAGTACCGGCAATATCGGTTGTACACAGTACAGTAAGGCGAATGTCGCCAGACCAGCGGAGAACAGTGCCAACGTAATCCTGATAAACGGCGAAGTGCCTCGGGTGACAAAAGCGGGGGAGTAATCAGTGGGAGCAGTATCGATGGTGACATCATCCATGGTCGCGGCAGGCATTTCATGGGCAGACAGCGGGGTACTCAAAATCAATCCTTATCCGGGAAATACGGCAATAACATCAGTGCGTGCATCATAGGATTAGGGAGATTATTTTGTATAATATATTAATAAACAGAATTGATATTTTAAAAATATGAATATTGAACTAAGGCACTTACGCTACTTCATCGCCGTTGCAGAAGAACTTCATTTCGGACGAGCAGCGGAGAAGCTGCATATCTCCCAGCCACCGTTAAGCCAGCAGATACAAATACTGGAAGCGCAACTCGGCGCACAGCTGTTTGAGCGCAATAACCGCAACGTCCGGCTCACGCAAGCCGGGGCGCAGTTTCTAAAAGAAGCCTGGGCTATCATCCATCAGGTCAATCAGGCGGCAGAGCGTACGCGGCGTATCCAGCGAGGCGAAATAGGCGAGTTGAATATCGGGTTTACGTCATCAGCACCCTTTGTTAAGCCCGTATCGCGAGGGCTATTGCAGTTTCGCCAGCGTTATCCTGAAGTTCATATTCAAATGCAGGAAATCAACACCAAGCAACAAATCGCGCCTCTGCTTGATGGCAAGTTGGATCTTGGCGTAATGCGTAACAATCCTCTGCCGGAGATGTTGCATCACCAACTGCTGCTACACGAACCCATGGTAGCGGTTGTACATGAAGAGCACCCGCTGGCGACAATGCCTACCGGGAAGATCAGTATCCAGCAGTTAGCCCAGGAGCCTTTCGTTTTTTTTGCCCGGGAGGTCGGTACAGCGCTATATGATGAGGTACTGACATTACTGAAAAAATACGGCATTACCCCTTACATCACTCAGGAAGTCGGTGAGGCCATGACCATTATCGGCTTGGTTTCAGCCGGACTGGGCGTGTCATTACTTCCAGCCTCGTTTTGCCGCATCCAGGTTGACGGCGTGCGCTATCTCTCGTTGTACGAAGGCGATGCTATCAGTGAAATGTGGCTCGTGTCCCATCGTCAGCGGCCGCTCAATACCGCAGCACAGACACTTATCACGCTGATGCTCGCCAGTTCGACGAAAAATATGTGCGTTTAATCACACATTGAATCAAATAATTGACGGGCATTAGCAAAAGCTCCACCATATCCGCAGTTTTTTATTTTACAGCGTGAAAAATACCCAATTACGCTTAATCGCAGGAGCCGTTTCAGAGTGATTTCCAGTGGTCAGCCGGGACACATCGATCAGATAAAACAGATGAATGCCGGGGGCGTTTATCGGCTGATTGATGAATATGGCCCCATCTCCCGCATTGAATTATCCAAACAAGCCCAGCTAGCCCCTGCCAGTATTACCAAAATTGTGCGCGAGTTGATGGAAGCGCATTTGGTCAAGGAAACGGAATATCAGGAGATGGGTAGCCGTGGCCGCCCGGCAATCGGCCTGGTGTTAGATACCGAAGCCTGGCATTACCTGTCCGTGCGCATTAGTCATTTGATAATGACGCTGGCTTTGCGCGATTTAAGCGGGCGTTTAGTGGTTGAGGAAACCGTAGACTTACCACGTGAACATCCGCAGCCGCTTCAGGAGCGGATTTTAAATGAAATCGACCATTTTTTTATTCGTCATCAGCGTGAACTCGAGCGCCTGACCGCTATAGCCATAACCTCTCCTGGTATCGTTGATTCCGCGACCGGCGTTATCCATCGTATGCCATTTTATGATGTAGAAGAGATGGCAATAGGGCCCGCCCTGGCGTTACGAACGGGAGTACCGGTCTATTTACAGCACGATATTTGTGCATGGACGATGGCTGAGGCACTGTTTGGTGCTTCGCGAGGATGCCAGAACGCGATTCAAATCGTCATTGATCACAATGTCGGGGCCGGAATTATTACCGGAGGAAGACTGTTGCACGCCGGTAGCCGCACATTGGTTGAAATCGGTCACACTCAGGTTGATCCCTACGGAAAGCGCTGTTACTGCGGCAATCATGGATGTCTTGAAACGGTTGCCAGTATCGACAACATACTGGAACTGGCACAGCAACGCTTAAAAGGCTCGATGAGTTCGCAGCTTCACGGTTCGCCACTCACCGTGGAGTCGTTGTGTGAAGCCGCCTTGCAGAATGACCCGCTGGCAAAAGATATTATTGTTGATGTGGGGAATAATGTGGGTCGTATTGCCGCTATCATGGTGAATTTGTTCAATCCCGAAAAAATTCTCATCGGCTCACCGCTCAATCAGGCTGCCGACATTCTGTACCCCGCGATTATTGACTGTATCCGCCGTCAGGCCCTGCCTGCATATAGTCATGATCTTCAGGTCATCTCGACCTATTTTTACAATCAAGGCACCGTGCCTGGAGCCGCATTGATTAAAGATGCGCTCTATAACGGTTCACTGTTGGTTAAATTGCTGCAAGGTTGATTCTTTGACGCTCTTCACATTTTCCTGTTCAGGGTCATCGCTAGGCCCTGTCACCTCACTGACCGACAAAACCTTGCGCTAACGCAAGCTGCATTACCGGGGCATCCCCTAGACTTTATTCTTCATAAGCAAGTTTTTTGAGGTTTGTCTTTCAGGTGGGGCCTGCCGGAGTGGTGTTTTCATGTTAAAGCGTATGTTTGTTACAGGAACTGATACGGCTGTAGGAAAAACTGTGGTATCGAAAGCGTTATTGCAAGCGCTGACGAACACAGGCAAAACGGTGGTCGGTTATAAACCTGTTGCCAAAGGCAGTGTAGAGACAGAAGACGGGTTACGCAACAAAGATGCGCTAATCCTATTAGAAGCGTCATCCGTGCCGCTGCGTTATGAGCAGGTCAATCCGGTTGCGTTACCGGAGGATGAAATCAGTGCCAGTGAGCTGAAAATTAACTATTGCGCCATGACCGAAGGGCTAAATGAACTCAACACTATGGCGGACATGGTCATTGTTGAGGGGAGTGGCGGCTGGCGTACTCTAATGAATGACATGCGCACTTATTCTGAATGGGTCGTGCAAGAGCAGTTGCCCGTTGTGCTGGTGGTGGGGATTAAGCTTGGGTGTATTAACCATGCGTTACTCACCGCGCAAGCAATTATTAACGATGGTCTGCCGCTGGTCGGGTGGGTGGCGAATCGCATCAATCCCGGTCTTGCCAATTATGCGGAAATCATTCATGCGCTACGTGAAAAAATTTCTGCACCGCAATTAGGCGAGCTGCCGTATCTACCGCGCGCTGAACAACGAGATTTATCGCATTATATTGATCTATCGGCTATTTCCGACTCGTTTTAACACATGATTGCGTCTGTTCCTCAAACAGGGGCAGACGTCAGAAACGTATGGCCATTCCTTAGCAAGACAAGCCCGTTATGTTATTGATTGTCTTGTATCTTCGATATTCCACGCTAAAGAAAAAGATTGCAGTGCATACTGCGGCACTGCAATCTATTCACTACATTATCGCAAAACTGTCGCGAAATTAAGGCGTTACCTGACGACCGGTGCGGCGATCAAGGCAGCGTGAGGAACTGGCTTCCCAATAGGCGTTGAAGTTAGAGCTGGCTTTACATTTTTCTTCCAGCGCTTCAGCCATTTCAGCTTTATCAAAATCTCTGTCTGCTTTATCTACACGCTTTTCAAGATGTTTGTTGATCTTGCTGCGTAGCGCGCGTTTTTCATTCCAGTCTTCACTGTTTTCACGAGCTTCCTCTCTTGATAATGCACTGTTGCCATTATCAATAATGATGTGCTGTGCGGCCTGAGCTGAGTGCCAGACACTCAGGCTAAACAATGACGAAGTAATGAGAAGAAAGAGTTTACGTGTTTTTTTCTGCATGTTTCACCCAGACTGGACTATCTCGATTAGTACAAAAACGATCGATGCATAAAACTATTAATATTCTTCATTCAAGTGAGGCTGCTTCACTTACACTGTGGCGATATACCCACCGTAAGTCGCGGATGCCCCGCAGAATAAATAGTATAGTCTCACTGAAATCGAACGCTGAACATAGGGTACACCGGAGCCACGACAGTGCAATAAGACTTTCACTGCAACTGAAGCGGACTTGCCCTGAAAAGAGTAACAAATTGAATAATCAGGGAAAATCAATAAATCTTCGATGTATCTCCAGCGAACCGCCTGCCATAACGTTGATAAACACCACGTATCTATGACGAAAATCGGTTCATTATAACTTTTTACCGTTCATTTAGAACACCGTTGTGCGCCGGTGTTCTAAATTATCTTTTTATTACGGGGGCTTAAGCAATTCGCCCGTTATTCATCACGGTTTACTTTCAAACCACCATATGTCTGATTAACAGGCATCATTTCCAGTGTATTGATGTTGACGTGAGCGGGGAGGGCAGCTACCCAAAATACAGCTTCCGCCACATCTGTCGCTGTCAGCGGGTCCGTTTTGTCATATGTCTGGCTCACTTTATTTTCATCACCTTTAAAACGTACGGAGGAGAACTCCGTACCACCCACTAAACCCGGCTCAATATTGGTGACTCGCACTTTAGTACCAGAAAGATCGGCGCGTAAACCTAAGCTAAACTGGCGTACAAACGCTTTGCTGGCCCCATAGACATTTCCCCCCATATAAGGCCAGTTCCCGGCAGTGGAACCGATATTGATAATATGACCCTGGTTGCGTTTTACCATCTCTGGCAATAGCGCATGTGTCATAAAGACCAAACCTTTATTGTTGGTGTCAATCATGGTTTCCCATTCGTCAACACTGGCTCTGTGTGCCGGTTCCAGGCCAAGTGCCAGGCCCGCGTTATTAACCAATACATCAATGTTGCGCCAGTTTTCGGGTAACTCGGCAATGACTCGTTCGATAGCCAGACGATCGCGCACATCAAGGCATAATGGCAGTAACGCCTCACCGAACTCCGCTTGAAGCGCATCCAGCCGCTCTTGACGGCGACCACCGGCGATCACTTTATGGCCTTCCTGAATAAAGCGTCGGGTAATGGCTTCACCAAATCCTGCCGTAGCACCAGTGACAAAAATGATCATTTCGTTTCCCTCATTGATTTGACTGCATATTCTGTTATATCTCCCGGCATCGCACTTTCTGCAAGCCTTGCCGGAGGTATGCTGCAACAATTATCGCAGCATACCGCAACTTGCGGGTTGTCTCTATGTCTTCGCCGTTTTTTCGTCATGCTTCACGTGATAATTCATTGTGTTGCAACATTTACAATCTGTCCTGGCGAGGCTGCGGCCGCCATTAAAAAATGGGGTAGGGGTTGCTGTCCGTGCTGCAGTCGCTGCAATATGAGATATCCAGTATTCGTGGCAATATTGAGTCATATGATGTCAGGACAAAATAGATCAGACAACAATTCGCATGGATTGGCAGACCTCTCTTTTCTGCGGCTTTCAATAACCAATGAAAATGAGTTTCGTATGATGGAGCGCTTAAGTCAGCATAATATGATGACGTATTATCAACAGCATGCGCTCTTGTGGGACGCAGAACACTACCGCGAGACATTAATAACGAATAACACCACCACGATTTACTACAATGATGAGATTGTCGGATTTTTTTGCCTGAAAATTGATATCGATGCTTCATTTTGCTGGATAAAAGACTTACAGCTTTATCCTAAATGGCATAATTACGGTATAGGTAAATGGGCGCTAGAGACGATTGAGTCGACATGTCAACAACAACAGCTATGCTGGCTTCGACTTTGTGTTTTTATTAATAACCCGGCATTAGCACTGTATTATCGCCACGGCTTTATTCTGGTTGATGAAAAGACAGGTATTCTCAGACTGGAAAAACGATTGTCCTCATATTAACCCATCAATCTATAGGAGAAACGGTGATATGGCATTAACCAGTAAAATCACTGCATATAATGCGCAGTGGCCTGCAATGTTTATTGCTGAATGCAAACGCATTACCCCCGCTTTTGGTGACAAATTGGTCGCTATCTACCATGTGGGTAGCACAGCAGTTCCGGGGCTTGCCGCCAAACCTGAAATAGACCTTTTAGTTGAGATAACTCCGGGTCTTTGTGATGTAGCGCTTGATGACTATTTGATGGGGTGTGGATATGTCAGAGGACGCGATCTCTCGTCCGGGCATTATTTTTATAAACGAGATTTTCGTGGTGTAAGAACGCATAAAATCCATGTCTGCCTTACAGGACATGCGCAAATACATGCCATGTTAAAATTTCGCGATGTGCTGATCGCTAACACGGATATCCGGCAGTCTTATCAGGCACTGAAATTGAAACTCGAGTCAGAAAATCAAGATGGCATAAAAGAGTATCTAGACAAAAAAAAGCCATTTATTAGACGCATTCTTGAGATGTCACTATAGCGATATTATCGGTGCCGTTCGATGAATACAGGAATGGTGATACGTACAGTTATAATTACTGGCCTTGGGGCTAATCCGGCGCGGCAGTGTCATAGTGCCGTTCAAGAATATCTCCGGTTATTTATTAAAGGTGAGGAAACAGTGAAGCATAAAATCCGCCGCCGTAACCAGCGTTGGTTGTCAGAGCAATACCGGTACGCCATGCTCAATGATCTGCCGATGTCATTTTTTACTCATATCTCAACGCAACGTGCCGAGATGGATAACGCCATGCGGTTAAAACGTCGCGGGAAGCTGTTGCCGTGTTGGGAGCGTGCTGCGTTTTTTCCTGGCAGCGTATCGTTACCATTCATCAGCTCACGCGGCAAAACTTACTATCATCAGATGTTTTTTGAGAAAGCCGAGATACCTGAGAACTATCAGGCACATTGGCTGGAACCCGTTGATGACGAGGATGATTAACCAGCCCGAATACCAGAACCTGCCTGACCTTACCATGGTTCGCATAATGTATATTATGTTAAATCTTGTTTAATGCACAATTACTTCACGAACCAATTCTCACCACTAAAAATCATGTAGTTAAAGCGCCACTCACCTTTTCATTGCAGTAGTTATGTTTAAGAGTTACTTTCTTCATATCCATGCATTTGATGAGGACTTTATGATGTTTGTAGTCACTCAACTCAATGTTGTACCGCATAAGCGACTGTGGGTTTTGGTCGATTCAGAAACAAGCCTGCCACTTTTGTTTCCACTTAGATTTCTTGTCGATCGCCTGTCTTTGCGTTCTGTGTCCACTCAAGCAACTACCCTCCAGGCGCTAAAGTTTTTCTATGATTTTTGGTTTAATAAATATGGAGTAACTTTTTGCTTCAGTTTTTACCAGTCGGGACATAATCCTCTGATTGCTATTGAAGAGTTGGAAGCTTTTTTCCATTATTTGGAATGCGGAAAATCTAGTGTTCCTATACTTAGGATCGCAAGCCACCAAAAACCTGCTACTCAAAGTTGCACGAATGCAAAGCATGTGCATGCTGTTATTCGCTTTATCACATATATGATTAATACTTATATTTCACCACGGTATATGGATGAATCTCCCAAGGAACTGTCTCGTCTTTCCTCAAGATTGACAAATCGAGTATCGATGATCCGGGAGGAGTTTCAAACTAGTAAAATTAAAAAATCTCATAAACAATTCCGTAGCTTAACGCCAGAGATGGTAAGGTTTTTTTACGAGATTATCAGGCCAAATTCACGTTCCCGAGCGAATCCTCTTAATCCCTTCCCTATCGGCGAAATTCAGTTTCGTAATTATTTAATTTGTCGTCTTTTGCTAAATTATGGCTTGCGTGTTAGTGAACTCCTACTTCTGGAAATAAATTCAATAAAAACCAATATCAAGGGAGACCAGTTCAGTATTATAGTATCATCTGTCGAAGATGATGTCAGGGATCCTAGGCTGTGTCCCTTAACTTAACAACCGCTTTAAAAATAACCTGATCGCTCCCAGTTTTAGGCCGTGTCCCTTAACTTAACAACCGCTTCAAAAATAACCTGATCGCTCCCAGTTTTAGCATACTCAGGTAGTTTCTGGCGGTTTTTTCCGAGCGGGTGGCAATACGGCGATTTTCTTTGAGTATCGCAAAGCAACGCTCCACGACATTGCGTTTTTTGTACAGGCGCGTGTCTCGAGGGGACGACGTCCGTCCCGACTGGCCTTCTCATTCGATTTAAACGGAATAACCGCTTTTATTCCTTTCATTTTCAAATGAATGCGAAGGTTTTTACCTGAATAACCCTTATCCGCCAGCACCGCTTTCGGACGTGATTTCAGGTGCCCGCCTTTTCGGATAATCCCGACCCGGTTGAGCAACGTTTCCGCGTATCGGCTTTCGTGGGCCTGTCCACCGCTCAGGCAAAAACTCAGCGGTAATCCTGTGCCATCTGTCGCCAGATGGATTTTGGTGCCAAAGCCGCCGCGAGAGCGACCCAGCCCATGGTCCTCGCATTCATCGGGATGTTTTTTCGCACCAGCGGCCGCTTTCAGGGCGCGAACGTTACTGCCATCCAGCGCGATAACATCCCAGTCAATCAGCGCTTTTTCATCCAGAATCTGGAGTAATTTATTGAAAATGCTGTTCATTATTCCGGCTTTAGACCACCGATTGAAGCGGTTGTAAATGGTTTTCCATTGACCATAACGCTCAGGTAAATCCCGCCACGGCGCGCCAGAGCAAAGCACCCAAAATATGCCATTCATGACATGTCTGTGCGCAAAGTAAGGACGCCCGCCTCGGGAAGAGCCTCTTTCAGGCGGCAGCATGGGAGAAATCAGCGCCCAAGCGTCATCGGGAAAATCATAACGAGCCAAATTAAAGCACTTCTTGTGATGAAATCATGTCCCTGATTGTACAAAAAACAGTTACGGGACACACCCTAGCATACTCAGGTAGTTTCTGGCCGTTTTCTCCGAGCGGGTGGCAATACGGCGATTTTCTTTAAGTATCGCAAAGCAACGCTCCACGACATTGCGTTTTTTGTACAGGCGCGTGTCGAGGGGGCGACGTCCGTCCTGACTGGCCTTCTCATTCGATTTAAACGGAATAACCGCTTTTATTCCTTTCATTTTCAAGTGAATGCGAAGGTTTTTACCTGAATAACCCTTATCCGCCAGCACCGCTTTCGGACGTGATTTCAGGTGCCCGCTTTTTCGGATAATCCCGACCCGGTTGAGCAACGTTTCCGCGTATCGGCTTTCGTGGGCCTGTCCACCGCTCAGGCAAAAACTCAGTGGTAATCCTGTGCCATCTGTCGCCAGATGGATTTTGGTGCCAAAGCCGCCGCGAGAGCGACCCAGCCCATGGTCCTCGCATTCATCGGGATGTTTTTTTTCGCACCGGCGGCCGCTTTCAGGGCGCGAACGTTACTGCCATCCAGCGCGATAACATCCCAGTCTATCAGCGCTTTTTCATCCAGAATCTGGAGTAATTTATTGAAAATGCTGTTCATTATTCCGGCTTTAGACCACCGATTGAAGCGGTTGTAAATGGTTTTCCATTGACCATAACGCTCAGGTAAGTCCCGCCAGGGTGCGCCAGAGCAAAGCACCCAAAATATGCCATTCATGACATGTCTGTGCGCAAAATAAGGACGCCCGCCTCGGGAAGAGCCTCTTTCAGGTGGCAGCATGGGAGAAATCAACGCCCAGGCGTCATCGGGAAAATCGTAACGAGCCAAATTAAAGGACTTTTTGTGGTGAAATCATGTCCCTGATTGTACAAAAAATAGTTACGGGACACACCCTAGAAAACGGCTGCCAACTCTAAAAAACATTTGGGCAAGTCGAGTGTTGGCTCTTGAATTACATGATTATCAACATTTAATTATCTATATCAATAAGATACGACGTCAGGTGGCGCATGATTTTGTATTTGTTTCTACTGTAAATAATAACGCCCCATTATCCTATCACTCTGTATATAATCTTTTTACTAAAATAGATAAGGTCATTGAGAATAAATTTTCAAAATACAAAAAAACAGAGTATTTTGATTCTGTCTATAATATAACCCCTCATGTCACTCGACACACATGGGCTTACCTGACTTTGCAAAAAATATACCGTGATAAATATCATAAAATTAAACATAACTCACGGCTTTCTGGATTTGATTTCTCCATTGCTGGCTTGATGAGTGAAGCCAAGGATGAGCTAAGAATTCTAGGAGGTTGGAGCCACGACAGTAACATGCCAGATCTTTACGCACGTCGCTTCCTGTCAGAACGAGCGAATATAGCAAATATCAACAGAATTATCACAGATACCTCAGATGACAATCTTTTTGATATTACTGCTAAGGCATTTACGGAAATAAATACATGAATAATAATCAGTTGGAAATTGGTGAGTTTGAAAATAATTTTTATGACGTTAAACAGGTTGAGAAAATCAAGAAACTTAAAATCCCATCAGAAATATACCTGAAATCGGCTGACGTATTTGACGATAAGCATATAATTTCAGAAGGTAACGACTGGATTTTCGACTATTCTGGTAGCCGTTTGTATATTCACTTCAAAAAAGATAAAAAAAGCAACAGATTACTTAAGTACATTCTGTTTCATTATGCTTCAACTAGATCTCCTGCATCATTATATCGAGTATATCAGGCATGGTCAGATGTTATTGAGTATTGCAATACTCAGTCAGCTTTTAACTTTCAGGTCATAAAAAATTATCTTGAATGCAAAGATATTCATTCCACATATTTTTTCTTCATCATTTTTGGTCTCAAGGTGTTCTGTATCGAAGAATTTCCAGGCTTTACCATCGAAGACTATGAAGACCTTGAATTCATTGCTCGTCCACATTCCAACGGCTGGGGAGTCTACCAAGAAATCGATAACGTCTTAGATCCACTCGAAAAAAACATGATCAGTAAGGGACTGTTTGAAATAGACGCTAACATACGCCAAGGCAAGCCCTACAGCCGAAAATTTCTGCGCAATGTCGCCATCCTTGGATTGATCTATGTCACCGGTGCTCGGCCAGTTCAACTGGCTAAACTTGCAGTAAGGGATTTGCGTATTGATACCCGTAGTCTTGATACTGGACTAATTCGCTATAGTATTCTTCTCCCCTACGCAAAGCAGCGTCGTGTCACCACTGAACGATTGTTTTTGGCGATCCCACCGGAAATCGGAGGGCTTATTCGGCACTATATTGAACGTACTCAACTCAAACCAGACGACAAGCTATTTGAGACAGGCTGTTCAGCACCTGAATTTGTTTCCAATGCTATCAACCGCGCCATACTTAACTTCAGTCCGCCAGATTATCAGGCGGCAGTCGCTCGCGGAGATGCTGCCGAACCCATAATTACACCTACTGATTTACGTCACAACGTTGGTCACTCTCTGGCCATGCAAGGTGCAAGCGCTGAGGAAATAGCCCATGTACTTGGACATTCCTCATTGGTGGCCGCAAAACATTATATTTTAGCTACACCAGCGCTGGCATTGATCAGAGCCAAAGCGCTCGGTGTTAATCCTGTCTGGCAAAATATGGTTGCCATGATGTTGACAGGAAAACTGACATCCGCTCAAGATTGGCAAGGTTACCGAGTGACAGGAGTGGTTGGCGACCAATTGCATTATGATATAGGTGGTTGTTCCAGAACTGATGGTAAGTGTCCTTTCTGTGAAGTGCGATGCTGTTACGGCTGTTTGTATTACCGCCCTTTCACTGACGGCGATCATCAGGCAGTTCTGGATAGTGTAATCAAAGAAGTTGATGAATTAATAACCATTTCAGATAGTGTTGGTAACGCGCGTAATCCTCTCATTTCCATCCATGAAACCACGCAATTTGAAATCCAGTCTGTTATTGCTCGTTGCCGTTTTCATCTGAAAAAAGAGGTACATGATGAAAAAAAACTTTGAGCAATTTCAAATGTTCATTACCGAACAACAAACCTGGTTTGAACAACATCTTGCAACTGACTTTGCCCAATCATGGGATGACTCTGCATGGACATGTGGTACTAAAGGTAGCGGTTGGTTACGTGGCAACGGTAAAGGTTCGTTGCAGTTTGATAAAATTGGCCGTTTAAAAGGCATTGAAGGAAGTCTGGCAATAGATGATGCCTATAGACAGTTTATGAAGTCGATGCTGATTCTCGTATATAAAGGAAAAAACCGAAGCATATCTGCTGCTGTAGCAACTGCAACGATGATGATTTTGAAACGCTGGTACCACGCATTGGTGGAAATTACCGGACAAACTCACCCAGTCTATTTGACCACAGACGTTATTCTCCGTGCAATGGATGTCCTCAGTGCCGCATCAACACCAGGCGACCCTAATACGGCTAATTACAAAGGTCGCTGTGTGAGTCTCCAAAAATTTATAAATCATCAGGCATTTACCCTCGTCACTTTGCAATATGTTTCTGATAACCAATATACCAACCAAACGAATTTGACTCGTAAGGCTCAGGAAACCATTGCACTAAAACGCCAAGATAAGCTGGCGGATATGGCGACCGATGGTGAGGATTCATTGATTACTATTCGTGGCTTCTTGAACATTGTTGCTTTAATCCATCAAGTAGAAAGTGATGCCGAGAAGATAGCTCTGAATTGCTTGTTATTACTAATTATTACTGGTTTTCGTTCTGTTGAAGCATTCAACCTCAGACAGGATGCTCTGGTTAAACGCCATATTGATGACTCAGCAGCACGTAAGCGACTTCAGGACAAGGGACTTCCTGATTATTTCCTTGGCATACGTTATGTTGGTGTTAAAGGCGCTGGAGAACGCACGCACTGGATAGAACCGTTAGCGGTACCGTTGGTTGAGAACATATTCAAAGTGGTCAAACAGTTGACCGCTCCGATGCGTCGCCATCTGATCTATTTGCGGGAAAAATCGTTTAGTGATTTTTTGCCAATGGGCATCAGCAACCTGTCCGGTGAGTTAGTCGAATTGGATAATGTGGTAAGACATATCGTCCAAACTTCATCAAATCATCGTGGCCGCGCTGGACGGCGAGATAAGGCTATCAAGGCGCTGACAAAGCGTAGCATTTTTCCTGCTAATGAAATTTTGGAATCGCAAAACAGTAAATCCATTTATTATTTCAAAACAGATCTAGACCGGTACCTAAAAGCTGAATTTGGAGGGGACAATACTCGTTCTCCCTGCACTCACGCTTGGTCCGAGGGCGGCAAGAAGTATACGATCAACTATGAAGAATTGCTGTTCATACATGTAAAAGGATCATTGGCGTTGCGTCGTACCCTAGCATTACTAGCTGTACCCATACCGCTCAGTAACCAGTTAATGAATAAATTTCTGGGCAATGTTGATGCTAATGGGTCGATATTCAGTAAATACAAGTTGCTGGAAGATGACGGCATCCCTACTCATATGCGTACCCATATTCCCCGGCATAATATTAATACCTTCCTCGCTATTGCGGAGGTTTCTGATCATTTACAGGCTATGTTGATGGGACGTGTAGATATTACGCAAAACAGCCATTACCAACATCTGGCACTTGCTGAACGTAGAAAAGTGGCTTCACTGATTGGCTTTCAGTCAACATCCACAGCATTAGCCACTGAACCTCATTCCTCCTCAGTTACAACGCCGCTGGATATTGTAAAACACACGGGATATATGGTGGTCACAGAGAATATGGTGCTTGATAACAACATTAAAGCCAATCTACACACCTTTGATGATCGCAACGATGTGGCTGGGTTTATCGAGGCGTCATTTGCCGATGGTTTATTTGAGGATATTGCCGCAGCTTTTGAAGAAATCAGTAACAATGAAGGCCCAGAACAAGCAACCGAGATGGTGGAAAGACATGCTGTACTACATCCACTGAAATTCGGTTCCTGTACGCGTGCAGTTAATCTCTGGGGGTGTCCTTATCGGCTGAAATGCCAGAGTGTGGCTTTTTGCGAGCATTTCACCCTTACAGGACGCATTGATGAGTTGTCCAACCTCTTCGCGAAAAAACAGGCACTACTGCAATCACACTCAAAACTGACTCAGCTTGCTAAACACCAAACGGATTACCAGTCCAAACTGGCTCAGATCGAACAAAGTTTGCAACATCTGGATACTATTCAATCTCAATGGTTGAGTCGCGCTGAAGCACAACGGTTAATCTCAACAGAAAATGTGCTGTCAGGAGAGATAAAAGTTGAAGGAGAAATAAAGACATTGTCACAACTCTTTGCTTTAGAGCACAAAAAACTGACTAGGGGGAACCTCTGATGCGTGGAAAAGAACTGGACACACTGATTGAACATGAACTACAACTGATGATGATTGAAGGCTTTGATAAATCGCCTATTTCTGCCAAAGCTTTGCATACCCGCCTTAAGGAAAAGGGTATTCTCAACGGAGGTTTAAGCACACTGAGCAGCTTGGAGCGAAAGCGGCTTATTGCAGCCTACGTTGATCAGCAGCTCAATCCCCTGAACTTACGTCCTAAAGAAAAACAGCAATATGTTAACCGTAAAACCCGCCAGGCGTTATTGGCACGAAATCAGCAATTACAGAAGGAAATCAATGAGCTACGCGATCAACTGGCACAAAATACCACTGCCCTGATTGCAATTGTTAAAGCGGTGAAAATTAATACAACGATTCCGGTGGAAAGTCTGCTCGCACCGCACGTAATCAAAGAGTTGCATAAATCGTAATGAAACAATTGGATGAAGGCTATCACTAATAACATGGTGGCTAGTTGTGATGCGCCGAAAGTGCAGTAACTGTTTGAAAAATGCTCTAGTTTTTGATATTCACGACTGTTTAGCTCTGATTTTTCAACCTTTCGATCAACTGGATACGTTCTTCTGGCGTCATCTTAGATATGAGCAATGATAACTCTGCTGTTATCTGGTCGTCGCAAAAAAAGTAGTTCAGAGGAACTCCCAGTTCACTTGCCATACGGCGCAATGTGTCAATGTCAGGGATATGTCTCCCCTTCTCATAATGATTCATGCGACTGCTGGCTGAGGCTGGATCAAAACCGACAAGTATACCCAACGCTCGTTGCGAGATGCCTGCTTTGATACGGGCTTCTTTGAGTCGTTCTGGTATTGGGTTGGTTGTGGACACGTAATCATCTTGAATAGCCTAGTGTTGCTTAGATTGTCTAAGTATCTTGCATTGCTGTATACTTAGTAATCCTAAGCAACAATTTTACAGAACCACATCGCTATGAATACTCGGGTAGCCAATGCTGAAGCTTATATTTATGCTGCAATCAAAAAGGTAGATAGAGATAGCTTCACAGTCAATGAAATTGCATCTATTGTTGTTGGTGAATTCTTAGTCAAAAAAAATGCTGGCAATGCCAGAAATTTTGTATATCACCAATTCCAGAAAATGATCAAAAAAGGTTTACTCGTTAGAAAAAAGATGAAAAGTATCAACCAATTTGAATATACATTAACTAAGCAATTCTTTAACATCGTTTCTGAAATGAGGAGCTCTTCCTTACTTCTAAAGTTTGAATCAGAAAGCCTAAATAATGAACTAAAAACTAACGGAACCGATGAAATATTAAAAAGAAGTTATGCAATTAAGTTGAATCGACACAGAATTAGATATGAAACGGAACTCGCTCATGTAATTGGTGAGAAAGAGGCTTTTGATGAAATAATCACCGATTTTCCAGAGCATAAGCTGGAGTTCACGACAATTTCAGATGAACTTAATAAGCAGGTTTTTCGTTTAATGGGTAAAATTAACGCAATTGGTAGAATAAAATCTCAGATTTCTGACGTTGTATAAAGGAAAACGCGGCTATCCGTTGAGGTCATAGCTTAACTGAGCGATTAGTATACTAATAAGTATAACGTTATTTTTAGTATTAAATTATTATAGGTGTTTTCTATGAAAAAATCAGTGCGAAATTCCACGATGACTGACATTGTCAGCTTGAAAAAAATGACGCTGATTCAGAGGAAAATACACGAAATGACGCTGCTGAAAAAATCATTTGATGACGCATATAAAAAAGACACATTGCGGTCTTCATTGATATCAGAACGTGCGATAGAATTATTTGAGGGCGATGCTGATCTGGCTAAAAAATGGTTAGCGGAGCCAAATCGGGCATTAGGATGGATATCTCCTAATGAAATGTTGCCGGCCCCAACTGGAATAGATACCGTTCTCAGGTTGATCGCTCAGTTGCAGCATGGCGTTTATCCATAAACAGTTTAGACGTAAATAACGTTGCATATAATAGAGTTTGGCCAGACCTTCTTCCATCACTGGCGCACCGACTTTGGTAAGCAAAGATTGATACCACCCCGGGGTACTTAGTTCAGCTTGCACTATGGCAAAGACAATTTGCTCTTCGGTGAATCGTGATTTTTTTCATCGGCACCACCTCCGTTCAAGGGAGTATGTATCATGCCGGAATTCTGTTTCTGAATTACGTAGGATTTTAAGTCAGGGTCATTTTTTGTGGTCAGCTCCCAATATCGGTTTGAGCCGTCAAAGGGCAGGGATTAAATTGATAGAACCATGCTGTTATACGCCTCGTAGACGCCCGCATGGCTCCGGGCACAGGCTTGTAATATGGTCAGAGCATGCTGCATCAGAAGCTCACTTCGTTCTGGTTCAAACCAGCGACCATTAAACTTCCCTCCATGGAAAAGGTTGTTTCGTATTCTGCGAATCAGCAAAAAAACCTGCTGCGCTCTGTTTCTGCCCTGTATGGGCGTTTCATCCCATGAGAGCACACCTCCTCTGACGATCTGCTTTTTAGGAGGATAAGTCAGAATATAATCAATTGCGCCGGCCAGTTCAGTTGTGCCGGGCGAAGCAATGATTTTCTCAACCTCTAACGCGTAGCGATCCCAGTTTGCTTTTGCATTCCCGTCACCCTGCGTAAGACCCGTCATTTTGAGGCAAAATTCATAGCGTGCAAACTCCATGAAAAATTCAAAGCACAGGTCATTCAGTTTGGATCTATCTACGGACATTAACTTTCCCTTTCCATATAACTGTTTCCCGATGTCAGCGAAACGAAGCAGCATAATCAAATATATACCTATGCCGCCCATCCCAAGTAAGTTTTGACAGCATGACAGATTGCTGCAAACAATCTCTGCGGGCGCAGAGATTAAATCACGTCCTTAACTTTGCCTGACAGTTTTGTGGCAAGTGATGACTCACCCAGCCCAAAAAATATCCCGGTTGCCAGCGCAATAATGCCGTTACCCGGGATCATCGCCGTTGAAACTTCTCCGAGTTTGATCTCAAAGAATCCTGCCAAAAGGCAGAATGTGACAGCCAATGACAGCGTACAACAGTAAATCAGCCTCAGTAACAGGCTGCGGTGCTGGCTGATGTTCTCGTAGATTTCATCAAATACGATGTTTCCTGTTTTGATTGAAACAAACAACCATGAACCCAGGCAGGTCCCGATGAGCACTGCGGGGACGTTCTTCAGTTCAGCATGAAAAAAGTACTGCGCCGCACCCAAAATAATTATTAGAAGCAGTGCATACAGACCGTATATTCCCATTATCCGATTTCTGACAAGGATCCATGACGAACTGAGGATGGTTTTTTTCAGCTCATTGAGTGCCTGGCTTGCTGGAACAAAATCACCCTCCCGGCCTGAGAAACAGACCTGCGCGGCCTGAAATATCTGCTCGTAGGCTTCAAGCCGCTTATCTTTATCCTTTTCAAACAGCGCATTGACAGTCTGAACAACACGCTCCACATCAAGACGGAACGCCAGATATTCTTCGGGTACCTTCCCGTCACCAACAGGGGAAAAGCCAATCCCCTTAGGCTCAGAATTATTCGGATATCGCGAGACGATAAAATAGCGTTTCTGTTCACTCATCGCAGAGCACCTGCTTTTTACAGATCGAGCATTCATCGGTTTCTTTGCGGGCAAGCAGGATTGAGGGCTCCAGTGAGAAATCAGGTCTCCCCTTCATTATTTCGATCTGTGCAAGGATCGCACTCACATTTTCCCGGTGCTGCGGCGCTGATTCCAGCAGATCATTAAAATAGGAAGTAAGAACCTCAAGATTTCTGGTTAACATTACTGGCCTGCCCTGATATTGAGATGTTGTTTAACGGTAATATCTTCAAATTCAATGCCATAGGCGCTGAGCTCCTGCCTGACTTCGTTGAAAAGGTCATTTGTTCTGTTCTGTGTGTCTTCGATCGTGAGCAGCGCGGTAAAGCTGACTTCCTCATCGGGGAATTCCCCAGGAGTCCTTTCTATTGAACTGATTTTCAGCCGCCACTGGTCGGAAGCACCGACACCAGCCTTCGTTTTGGTTTCAAATTCATATTTTTTGACGGGCCACCACTTCAGGCCATGTTCAATCTGACTTTTCTCATAGTTAACGTCTTTACCGAGCCGGACTTCCCAGACTGACTGACAGTTTTTCCGGTAAGCCCATTCATTTTTCTTGGTGTCTCGTCTAAATTGCTGAAGCACAGCGTCAACGTTGATGCGGCAATATTCGGCGCCGTAGTTCTGGTTTATGACGGGATCGTAGGCAATGGTCAGCGTGGCTTTACCATGGCATTTTCCGCCTGTTGTGGTCAGGCTGCGAGGCCAGTTGAAATCAAACTCTAGTACTTCGCTGCGCTTGAGGCTTCCGCTCAAAACCAGCGTAATGCTGCTGTCGTCACTGTTAAGCATATCGCGGGAGGTCAACGGCATGCCGAATCCGGCAAATCGCCTCGCTGAAGAGATATCAACGCTTTTGTCCTTAAGCGGCGGCGTCAGGTCTGAGTGATGAACCAGCATGGCGGCAAGGGAATTACGTGACAATTTGCCTGATGTCCTCTGATCCAGACTGGCGAGGATTTTGGAAACCAGAGGCGCGGAGAAGCTGGTACCCGCCTCTTCCACGAGTTCCCCACTGCCGTCAATGGAAACCAGCCCGGTTTTACCCGATTTCAGGGAGGAATACCCTCCATAGTGGATCACATCCGGCTTTACCCCCATAGCTACGCCGGGTCCGCGACGCGTATAGACAGTCGGAGCGCCGTGAACGTTGATGTCACAACCAGGCGGGTTTACCGCACCCACAGTGATAGCGCTGACGGCCTCCGCAGGCTGAGAAAGTCGATCGACGTCCGAAAACTGCAGCGCTGCCGGTCTTGATGCCCAGGAGCCTCTGAAGTCAATGCTGCGTAGGTTCCCGGATGAAACGACAAAGAGCACATCGTATTTTTTTGAGATACGGTCGATTTGCGTGGCGGCAAAACTGTAGGAATCATCGCGGACAAACTCGCGGAAATTGAGACTGAAATTAAAGATGCGGAACCCCTTCCCAACCGCATCGCCAACCTCAATATCCAGCCAGTCAAAGAAATCACCTGGGTCGGAAAAATAGGTGGTGAACGTATTGGATTTACTGTTGTGAACGGGGATCCAGATATCATAGAGCAGGCAACCGTCATCATCGACCTGGGGAAGATCCGGGTTCAGCATGCCCCCGCAGACCAGAAGGCTTGCCACTTGGGAGCCATGGTTTGGATCGCAGTCATCGGCTTCAAAGCCATTGGATACTTCCACACACCACTTGGCCAGTTCGTCATGGTGAATGCCGCTGTCAATAACGCCCACGCGGGGATAATTCTCCCCCTCCGTTCTGACGGGTAGTGAGAAGTCCTGCGCTACCGGGGAATTCGACGGGTGCGCACGGGAAATTTTAGGCGGCAAAGAAATGCGCTTTACCAGCGGGCTGGCGCTGAGAACAGAGAGCAGGATCCGGTGTCTGTCCGAAGAATTATCAACGTCAGATGGTGAAAAATTCAGCTCCAGCCGCTTGTCAAAATCAACCTGAAAATCGTGGCCTGATTCAGGTCTGAGAAGCTGGATCATGATGGTTTTAGATGAGGTCGGGTGACGGCTTAGCTTCGTCGCATAGACGCCAGACCCAAGTGTCTTCAGTTGCTCTTTCAGAGATCGCTTCATTGAGAGTATGGCATCGCTGGTGACGGTAAACTGCATGGCGTCAACGGGTCTGAAATCAACCAGCTCAACCTGGTAGCCGGCAAATCCCTCATCTTTATCGGCATGCCAGGCTGCGTTATCCTCTGGGGAAAAGGCTATTTTCTCTTCGCTGCCATAAAAGCTGATGCGATCTATGGCCCCCGTCTCACTTTTTGCTTCGCTGGGCTTAACAACGATTTTGCCTTGTCTCTCGTCGTACACTTTATTGGTAAATTCTTCAGCGCCATCAATCTTGCTGAACAGATGAACCAGATTTTTGTCTGTCACCTGAATCAGCAGTTCCCCTATTCCCAGTGCGCCCACAACAGGCGCTTTACTTACGGGGAAGAGTCTGTCAACCGGTCGATGGGATTTCGCCAGCGCCTGAGGATTTAGCTCAACTTTCACCAGACCAAGCTCATAGCCTGACCGATGAAGCTGGCTTCTGACATTCCCTACTTCATCAAGGAGGTTCTTTTTATGCTTTTTGAAGGCGTCATCCCGATCGGCGTAAAAATCAGTGTTGCTGCCCCCAACTCTAGGTGGCGGTATACGTTTAAACTGTTCAGATTTTAAAATAACCTGAACTGGATTATTTCTTTTCATATATTACCCCATCCTTAGCAATCAACCTCCCGACGACAGTCAGGATTCTTTAATATTTCTGGAAACTTTTGACTGAGTAACGTCAAAAACAAGCGCAATCTCTTTCTGGGTAAATTCATGTTTTTTGTGCAACAGGCTCATAATTGCAGCATCCTGATTATGCGATAACAACTGCATGAATTCATTGACCTCACTGCCTGCATGAATAACTGCAAAGGACTGAACCATCTCAATAAAAGTCTGAGGGCTTTTACTGATTGCGGCCATTCTCTTGAAATTATTAAGCATTAACTGAATATCAGAACCGTTAAATCCGTCAGTCAGAACGGTCAGAAATTTTATCTCTTCTGGCGTAAAGCTCAAGGGATGAATATATTTTTCAATAATCTTCATTCTCGCCGGATAATTTGGCTTAGGAACCAGTATCCGCATTTCAAATCTTCGCCATACAGCAGGATCCAACAATACCTCGTGGTTAGTAATGGCTAGCGTCATACCACTTTTTGATCTGGCATCGATACACTGCAGCAATGTATTAACGATGCGCTTAATTTCACCGACTTCATGCTTGTCATTTCGCGCCTTTGCTACGGCATCAAACTCATCCAGAAGCAGGAGACAGTCATACTGTGCAGCAAAATCAAACAGGTTATTGATATTTCGGGCACTTGTGCCCAGTAAAGATGAAACAAGTCCATCCAGCCTAGCAAGCACGATAGGTAATTCGAGCATTCTGGCGATATAAAAGGAAAGCATCGTTTTACCCGTTCCCGGCAATCCGAAAAGCAGGCAGCTCAGTGAAGGCATCACGCCATACCGAGCCAGTTTGTCCAGATTGTTCCATTGCTCAATCAGTTGGCTGACTGCTGAAGCCAGCTCATCGGGCATAACCGGGAGTTCTGCCGTCACGAGCTCTTCAGGAAAGATAATCTGTGCAAGTGGCGATCCGCTTTCTTTGTCCACAGGCACTTTGACGTTTTCCCGGAGTTTCTGCTTTCGAAGAAACGAGACTCGAGAGAGTTCAACTCTGGCTGGCTCCAGTGTGTTGAGCGTACTGGCTCTGTTGATGAGCCCTCTGAGCAATTTTGCTTCTGCAGTCTGTTGTCCTTCTCTGAGGGCATCATAAAGGCGCTCCATCTGCTGTAAAGCGCCTGCGGAGGCCCCATCCTTGATAATCTGCCGGCATAAAGCCGCTACGATTTTAAAGTTCTCCACATGACACCTGTATATTTATCCAGTTAAATGGTGTTTTGATTATAGATACCCCTTGTGTCGCATGCAACCGCTTCAGAAGAAAGTCGCATAAAAATCTCTAAATGTGAATCTTCATTAGATAAAAATGCATCAAAACGAAGAAAATTGATTTTTTTTTAGCAAAAATGAATAACCCTGACACTTTCTGGGCATTTTTTCGAGTTTCAAAAATGATAACCGCCCTCATCTGTCAGGTCTTACAGACTTTTCCAGCGCGTTTGAGATAAAAACACAGCGTTTGTGGAAGGTGGCTAAAATGTAAAACAGCTCAAAAACTGGTCGAATTGCATTAGTTCATGAAGTGAACTAGTGAATGGTGATTGCGTAGGTTACAAAATAACATAAAAAAACAAAGAGGTAAGCGCCATGGCATCTATGAACCAAATATGTACTCAACATAAGTTAAATTAGCGATGCCGCTAGCTGAGTCCATGGAGAATCAGCTGTTATCTCATAAAATCAATGCATTGAGAGTTTTAGCCTGTTCTTGCTAAATCCTCTAAATCATGTCTGCCACCCTCTTCCTGTAACCGGCGACAAAGCAGCAAGTCTGATGTTTCTGGGAGCATGGTTGCCCGTTCTACCATCCATCGATAATTCAGCGAAACAGCACCGTGAAAATGAAACGAGTAAAGATGGCCAAGGCCGCCTCAATATTGTGATACGCATGCAACGGAGCCCATCATGCATGCAGCAGAAATTATTATTATACGTAGCGATACGTAAAAATTTTTTCGTACCGGGATACCCGCCCGTTTCCAGAGCGAACATGCCGATGCAGTTGTTATCGCGTCATTGGCAATCGCCGCCATCGAGATCGTCTAGCTGGCCAGGCTTCCGTCTGTTCAGGTCACAGACCACTATTTTTACTGTGGATATCACATATGCAAAAAAATTTTCTTGCGATGTTGATTCCAATAAGTACCCACCAAAAACAGATTGTTTTTCGAACATGTCAAATGGATTCTTATTTTTAATCAACTATATCATTATATTAAATGATTTTTGTCTACTACCATTACCATAAAGAGGTCTATTTATTATTTATTATTGGGTAAGATCAAACCTTGTTAATTAAATAAAATTACCTCTCCCCCCTTTGACATTTCTTTACCGTGCATTTATAAAAAATACACGTTTGGCATTAAATGTTTAATGCTTAAACGTTTAAAGCGATTGGGATTCTTTCACAACAAATCATATATATGGATATAATTATGATGAAGATGAAATTAAAAACCGCTCTGTTAGTATCCTCTGTTTTATTGTCTCCTTTTAGCCAGAGTGTTCAGGCAGCCGCCTGGCAACTTGGCGATATCTGCTACGGCTATGCAACAGCGACCGGCTCTGGTTATTCAGGTGGTGCCGTATTACTGGACCCGATTCCAGCAGATATGGAAATCACTGCACTTAACCCAGCACAGTTAAATTATAAAGGCGTAAAAGCAGCATTAGCCGGTGCTTATTTAAAAGTCACCGGGCCCAAGGGCAGTACAACTGTTTATGTTACTGACCTTTATCCTGAAGGTGGTAATTGTGCACTTGATCTGTCATTTAATGCGTTCAAGAAGATTGGTAATCTTCAGGATGGAAAAATCAATATCCAGTGGGAATTAGTAAAAGGCCCGGTGACAGGAAATGTGGTCTACCGTATTAAAGAGGGTTCTAATCCATACTGGGCTGCGGTACAGATCAGAAATGTTAAGTACCCTATTCTCTCACTGAAATATTTACGTGATGGTAAATGGATCAGTACGCCAAAAACAGATTACAACCACTTCATTTTGGAGAATGTGGGCAAAAACTATACGCCTATTGAATTCACGGATGTTAAAGGTAACATCTTGAGCGATACGTTACCGCCCATGCCGGATAACACATCATCAGCCTATCTTATTAACGGAAAGGTACAGTTACCGTAAAAACAACGCTAGGGTATTACGGTAACGGTGTATTACGGAAATACTGAGTAAATAATATTCACGCTATAAATAACGGGGGTTATCTTAATCGATACCCCCGTTTTAGTTTTTGGTGTGCGGTTAAGGTGTTTTTGCACATAAGAATGCCATGCGCTATACGATAGCTGGAAATATCGATGGCATCACGTCTGAAAGGAGATAACCGTCTACACTGTGATTGCACGACTCCACCTACACACTCACCGGGATGTGCATATGACTCCTACACAGCAAGACAAATCGCCAGGTTTACTGGCAATCTCCGCATTAGGTATTGTATTTGGTGATATAGGAACCAGCCCGCTTTATACCTTTAATACCGTCATTCAATTAGCGGGAGGTAGCGCCCAACCCGAAACCGTTCTGGGTTTACTTTCGCTGCTGTTCTGGACATTGATTATCGTAACATCAATAAAATATGCTCTATTCGCGATGCGTATTGATAATCGTGGCGAAGGTGGCATATTGGCTTTGATGTCATTATTGCTGAATAATCAGTCAAAACGTCAAAAGTGGATCATCGCAACGGGCTTATTTGGCGCCGCTTTCATCTATGGTGATGGCGCAATTACACCTGCCATCTCAGTATTATCGGCACTGGAAGGCGTTGTCCTCGTGGTCCCTGAAATGGCCGACTATATATTGCCGATGACGCTGATAATCTTAATTGTCATCTTTACTATCCAGCCCCTTGGCACCGCCAAAATCAGTCAGTTTTTCGCACCGGTTATGCTGCTGTGGTTTGCCACTCTGGCGATACTCGGCATACGCAGTATTGTGTCGTACCCAACGGTGCTGTTAGCCCTTAACCCCCTCTATGCCGTTGCTTTTTTCTTGCATCACGGGCCGATCGGTTTATTGATTTTGGGTGGCGTATTCTTGTGCGTAACCGGAGCGGAAGCGCTGTATGCCGATATGGGCCACTTTGGCCGTAAACCCATCTGGATAGCCTGGTATGTGATTGCCCTGCCCTGTCTTTTTCTAAATTACGCGGGTCAGGCTGCATTTATTCTTTCAGGCCCGGAGGTAACGACCAATATCTTTTACCGTTTATGTCCCCCCGCCTGGCAAATGCCGCTCATTGTGCTGGCAACGTTAGCAACCATTATTGCCAGCCAGGCGATTATTTCCGGCGCGTTCTCTATGACACGCCAGGCTATCCAGCTCGGGTGGCTGCCCAGAATGAAAATCACCCAAACGGCTGAACAAAGTTATGGCCAGATCTATCTGGGTACGGTGAATTGGCTGCTGATGGCCGTCACCCTTGCTCTGGTCGCGTACTTTCAGTCCTCCGAACGACTGGCGGCGGCTTACGGTATCGCCGTATCGATAACAATGTTGATGACCACACTCTTATTATACGTAGCGATGCGTAAAATTTGGCATTGGGGCAAAGTGGCAAGCCTTGGTGTGACTGCGCTATTCCTTATTATTGATGTTGGCTTTTGCACGGCCAATATGCTGAAATTTTTTGAAGGTGGTTATGTTCCGCTGTTACTGGCATTACTGGTGTTTTGCATCATGTTTATCTGGCGACGTGGCGTTAATCGTGTTTCAGCGAGCGTTGCGGATAAACCATTAAGTGTGGACGAATTTCTTCAGTCATTGCCGCAAAATGGCATTTCGCGCGTGCCCGGTGTCGCCGTATTTCTCACCCGGGTACAGGATGTCGCTCCACCGGTCATGCGCTGGCATGTTAAACGAAACCACGCTTTACACGATAAAATTATCTCACTCACCATTCAGGTGCTGGATGTACCAAGAGTCCGTCATGACGATAAACTGGTACTGACAGAGAAATATGCCGGATTCTGGCAAGGTGTGGCGTATTACGGTTTTATGGAAAAACCGGATATCCCTGCCCTACTACAAAGCGTGACCCCGTTACGACAATGTTCAGACCATGAATCAGTGACGTACTATATTGGCCACGAATCCATTGTGGCTAAAAATAGTACAGATGCGTTACCCCGTTGGCAGTCGTATTTGTTCGCCTGGATGATGCGAAATAGTCTGCATGTGACAGAGTATTATCAATTACCGGGCAATCAGGTCATTGAAATTGGCCGACGTATCGCCATCTGATGTTTTTTACAGCACTCGCTTACCTCGCGAGGAGGAAAGCTGCCCTCCTCGCATTTGCCTTTTCTCCCTTGTTGAAATGCGACAGAGATGATGTTTCAGGCGATCTTTTTCCTTTACATACTTATGTATGTTGTAACTAAAATAAGAGAAAAAAAAGGGCCTCAATAGAGTGCCCTTTGGTTACAACGTTATTTACACAACAAAATCAGCCGTCTGCGATACCTGGCCGACAATCTTCACCAGGAATTCTGGCGAGGTATTATTGTCTAAATTAAGGTATAAATTGCTCACGTTGGATGCTGAATCAAAGTTAAGCAAGACCTCGCCACCGGCACCACTGAACTGATTGACAAAGTGCAGATTGTTGCCCGTGTTCAGTGCAGACAGGTCGATTTTATCCACCCCTGACTGAAAATCACGTATCCAATCCGGCGCGGCCACCTTCGAGTCAGATACAGTGGTATAGACAAAAGTATCGCGTCCACTGCCGCCATAGAGCTGATCGGCACCAGCCCCACCGTACAGAACATCGTCACCGGCTCCGCCTTTCAGAATATTATCGGCATTATTCCCAATCAACAGATCATTGCCTGAGCCGCCAATCGCATTTTCGATAGTGACACCCTGAGCGATAGACACGTTACCTTTCAGCCCCCCTACATCGGAGAAAGAGCCTTCCGTCAGGTTAATGCGCTGATTGTTGCTATAGCCGGAAAAATCAAAGGTGTCATTACCACCCGCGTCCCACGCTGAGAAAATCAGCGCTTTGCTACTGCTGGTCGCAGTGTAAAAATCGCGGTCGGTATTCGAGTTAAAACCGTAGGTCGTGTCGCCGGTACGGGTGGTGGTATTCGCACCATAAAGGCGCTGGATAGCCTCGATATCATCCAACAGCGGGCCGCCCGCATAGTGGCCTTTGAAATCACCGCCGGTATTTTTCTCACTCCAGTAACTCATGATACTGAACTGGCGGGTATCTTCAGCATACGTCACGTTGTTATAGGTCGGGTTGCCTTGTCCGGCATTATAATCGCCGGGATGGCTCAAACCGAGAGCATGTCCGATTTCATGCGTCAACGTTTGGCGGCCATACTCCATCGTATCAGGGCTGCGAATGTTATCGACATTATAGTTATACCAGGTCGTCCCTGATGCACTTCCGCTCCCTGGCAAATACGCGTATGCCTGAGTGCTATTATCCAGACGACCACTGGAATCACGAGTATAGTTACCAAAGGTGACATTAGCAGATTGATTGCCCGTCACTTCGGTAAATTTAATATTAGCCACATCCGCCCAGGATTGTAATGCCAATTTTGCCTGAGCTATCTGTGCTGCATTAAATTTTACAAACCCTGTATCGCCATCCGGCGTAGATTTCGCAGACTGGAGAAATTTGAATGTCAGATTGGCTGATTTACCAAAAACATTCGATCCATTCCAGCTAACATTTTCCCGAGTAATTTGCACACCAGCATCATCAATTGAATAAGATGGTTTGCCATTAATTGTCAATCCATTGCCACGCTCATGATAATGCAACAGGCTATATATAGAATCATAGCTACTGCTCGGCGCAGATAATGCATGTACCGCGTCATCATCATGAGACGACAAAATCTTCTCCATAACACCCTCACTAATATAGATAATTTAAATAAACCATCGCCATTAAGTCACAGGTAAATAAGTCCCTATCAATTTAATGACATTCACGTTAGATCATGGATGAAACGATATACCCAGAGAGAAATGAATTTAATCTCGCTGCTGGATAGCACCAGAAACAGTGCTACCTATTTATATAAGGCAATGTAATGTTTTTGTAAAGAATGAAATTAGTTATTTTTATAAAAATGGACGAGAAATTAGTGGCGAAGTGAAATAGTTTATTTAATACATAACTTATTCAGATAGGAGAAAAGCCTTTGCTTATTAATGAAATCATCAAGAGAAGAAATTATTCGAAATGGAAAGACAAATAAAAAGGGCAGATAAACTGCCCTGAATAATAATCAAGAAAAATAATTACACAATAACATCTGCCTGCGTTGCCTGGCCGACAATACGCACCAGGAAATCAACCGAGCTATGGCCCGCCTCGTGCAACCACAGGTTCGTGATACTGCTGGCCGCATCCCATTGCAGCATCACTTCCTGCCCTTTGCCGGTAAACTGATCCTGAACAAAACTCAGTTGCCCTTCGCTTCTGAAGGCTGACAGGTCAATTTTATCCACACCCTTTTGGAAATCGGTTATCTGATCATAAGCGGAAACGGTTGAGTCCTGGCCGCTGCCATAAACAAAGGTATCTCGCCCGGCACCACCGGTCAGAGTATCGGCACCCGCAGCGCCATAAAGCACGTCGTTTCCGGCGCCGCCCTGCAATACATTATTCGCGCTGTTACCAACAAGAATATCGTTGCCTGACCCACCAATGGCGTTTTCAATGGTCACACCGTGTGCAATAGACACATTGCCTTTCAGCCCGCCAACATCGGAAAAAGACCCTTCATTCAGGTTGATACGTTGATTATTGCTGTAGCCAGAAAAATCGAACGTGTCATTGCCACCGGCATCCCATACGGAGAAGATCAGCGCTTTACTGCTGTCTGTCGCGGTATAAAAATCTCGGCCAGTATTCGAGTGGAAACCATAGACGCTGTCACCGGTTCGAGTAGTCATATTGGCACCATATAACCGCTGGATAGCGGCAATGTCATCGATCATCGGTGCACCGCCGTAATGACCTTTATAATCGGCACCGGTCTCGTTTTCGCCCCAATAACTCATAATGCTGAACTGATAGCTGTCTTCAGCATATACCGCATCGTTATAGCTCGGCTCACCTTCACCGGCATTATATTCTCCGGGATGGGCCAACCCTAAAGCATGCCCGATTTCATGAGTAAAGGTTTGACGACCATACTCTTCCGTCCCCGGATGAACGATATTCGACTGGTTGTAGTTATACCAGCTACTTCCCGCCCCCGAATAATTCCCAGGATAATAGGCGTATGCCTGGGTACCGTAATCCAAATTCCCATTAGCATCACGCGTATAGTTACCGAAAGTAATATTCGCTGATTTATTCCCCGTCACTTCAGTAAAGGTCAGATTAGCCACATCAGCCCAGGATTGCAGTGACAGTTTTGCCTGCTCAATCTGCTCGGCATTGAATTTAACGAACCCCTTATCACCCGCTGGCGTTGCCGTTGCTGACTGGAGAAATTTGAATGTCAGATTAGCCGATTTACCCAGAACATTTGCCCCATTCCAGGTTGCATTCTCCCGGCCAATTTGAACGGCAGCCTCATCAATAGAATAAGATGCCTTTCCATTGATAGTTAATCCATTGCCCCGATCGTGATAATGCAACAGATCATACACAGAATTATAAGCGCTGCTCGCACTGGTGGAAGCCGCTAAGGCCTGTGCATCACTTGAACGTAAAGATAGATTTTTTTCCATAAAATCCTCTGCAATCATTATTAATCACGTTGTCACTCATCATCAGGGCGAAATAACCCCTGCCAGAATGACATCGGCATAAAGAAATTTTCAAAATGCAAAAATGCATTTTTTTCAAAACACAATGTTTTCAAAACGTAATATTTTAAAAAGTAATATTTTAAAAACGTAATGTTGAGCACGTTAAAAACAGGCTCGCGATATACATCGTGATTTAGACGATAATATCCGCCTGTGTTGCCTGACCAACAATACGCACCAGGAAATCAACCGAGCTATGGCCCGCCTCGTGTAACCACAGGTTCGTGATACTGCTGGCCGCATCCCATTGCAGCATCACTTCCTGCCCTTTGCCGGTAAACTGATCCTGAACAAAACTCAGTTGCCCTTCGCTTCTAAAGGCTGACAGGTCAATCTTGTCGACACCTTTCTGGAAATCGGTTATCTGATCATAAGCGGAATACGTTGAATCCTGGCCGCTACCATAGACAAAAATGTCACGGCCTGCGCCCCCCGTAAGGGTATCCGCGCCAGCACTGCCATAAAGCACATCGTTTCCGGCGCCACCCTGCAATACGTTATTCGCGCTGTTACCAACAAGAATATCGTTGCCTGACCCACCAATGGCGTTTTCAATGGTCACACCGTGTGCAATAGACACATTGCCTTTCAGCCCGCCCACATCGGAAAAAGACCCTTCATTCAGGTTGATACGTTGATTGTTGCTATAACCGGAAAAATCGAACGTATCATTACCACCGGCATCCCATACGGAGAAGACCAATGCTTTGCTGCTGTCTGTCGCGGTATAAAAATCTCGGCCGGTATTTGAGTGGAAACCATATGTGGTATCACCGGTACGGGTTGTCATATTAGCGCCGTACAGTTTCTGGATAGCGGCAATATCATCCATCAGCGGCCCTGCGGAGTAGTGCCCCTTAAAGTCGCCACCGGTACTTTCTACATCCCAGTAACTCATGATGCTAAATTGACGGGAGTCTTCAGCGTAAGCAGCGCTATTTTTATAGCTGATATCAGACTCACCGGCATTGTATTCTGCCGGATGACTCAGCCCCAGCGCATGACCGATTTCATGCGTAAATGTCTGACGGCCATATTCCTCGGTATCAGGGTTACGCACAGTGGACTGGTTATAGTTGAACCAGGCGCTACCGGAGACCGGGTGCGTGCCAGGATATGCAGCATAAGCCTGAGTATCGGTATTCAGACTACCATCGGCATTACGCGTATAGTTTGCAAAAGTAATATTGGCTTTCTGTGACGGGTTAACTTCAGTAAAAGTCAAATTCGCCACATCAGACCAGGATTGTAATGACAGTTTCACCTGCTGCATCTGTACAGGGGTAAACTTCACCGGCCCGGTATGTCCGTTCGGTGTTGATGTAAAGGTATTGAGAAACGAATATGTCAGATTCGCCGACTTACCAAATACATTGTCACCGTTCCAGGTGGTGTGAGGACGGGTTAACCCCTGTTCAACGGCTTTGTCCGTCGTGTAAGACGGTTTGCCATTAACGGTTATGCCATCACCACGCTGATGGTAATACCAGAAATCATAGACATCCGCATAGCCGGTATAACCTCCCGGTGCTGCGGCGGCAGAGGTGCTCAACGAAACTTTATCATTTTGTTGCATATTACTTCTTCCATAAAGTCTGACCCGCGAGGGCCAGAATGCCTTGCTTAGTCATTCATCCGCAAAAAACATCCTATCGGGAGAATGACGCCAACTCCTCTGTGACGCTGCACAGAGGAAATCTTGTAAAAATGCAGCTTTTCCAAAATACAGTTCTTGTTCGAAATGCAGTTCTTTTCCGAAATACAATTCTTATCAGAGATACAAGGTGCCAACGGTCTGGCTGGCACCCAAGACTGCACTGTGGCTGTTTGGGCATACAAAACTAATAGGTTTTACGACTGAGTTGTGTGGGCAGATTAGCCTGCTGCCTGGCCGACGGTTGTGCGGGTTGAAACCATGCAGCCAGTTGTATCATGTCTTGTTCGCTTAACGTGCCAGCGGTATAGCGCAAATTGAGCCATGCCTGTAGCCAGCGATACTTGACTTCTGCCAGTTCACGGCGAGCGTTATACCACTCCTGCTCTGCCATCAGCACATCCAGATTAATGCGCTCTCCCCCGGAAACACTCTGTCGCGTCGCGCGAATCGCCTCTTGCGCTGAGGCAACACTCATCTGCCAGGCTTTGATTTTCGCTGAACCATTAGCACATAAATTGAACTGCCGACGTAATTCAGCGAAGGTCTGACGAGTCTGGTTATCCAGTTCAGCCTGACTCTGCTGATATTCGGCAGTGGCCTGACGCATTGATGCCGACACCGCACCGCCTGAGTACAGCGGCACCCTCACCTGCAACCCCACAGTTTGGGTGTCGTACTTCTGGTTATAGTTATACTCAGACTCCGACAGACTGCTACGCGTTGAGGCGACCAGATCCATGGAGGGCAAATGTCCCGCTCGGTTACGCTCAATTTCATAGCGGCTGTACTCCACAGTTTCACGCTGCGCCGCAAGTTTGGCGTTATGCCTGACAGCCAGCTCACGCCATTGCACCAATGAACGATTTTCAGTGACGTTTTCAGGCAAAACGTCCAGCGCCAGCGGCGATAGATCCTGAACCTGTAACGGTTGCCCGGTCATATTCTCAAGCACGGTCATTGCCGCATCTAACGTATCTTGCTGCTCAATACGTTGTGCTTCTATAACCGTATAACGCGCTTCCGTTTCCCGCAGGTCAGTTTGCGTGCCTTCGCCTGCGGCCAGCAGACGGCGATTAAGCGCCAATTGCTCCTGATACGCGCGTCGCTGCGACTCCAGCAGTGTCAATTTTTCTTGCGCCAGTAACGCATCGCTCCAGGATTGGTACAGACGTATCATCAACTCCTGACTTTTATCGCGATAACGCTGATCGGACACCAGCTTGCGTACAATCCCCTGTTGGTAACGCGCCCATGCCGCATAATCCAGCAGAGGCTGCCGTAGCGTCAGTGTCGAAACATAGTTGTCATAATTACGTTTTGTGGTGTTGTCTGTCGTGCGATCGCGCTGCGTCACTTTTGAGTGGCTATAGTTCGCGCCATAGTTATATTGCACAGAAGGCAGCAACCCTGCCCGCCCTATCGCAATCTCTTCCTGACCCGCATCGCGCTCAAAACCGGCTGCACGTAATTGGGCGTCATTACGTAACGCCATTTCCCAGGCATCAAGCAAACCGACGGCATGGGCATTTATCGTGCACAGACCACACATCACCAATATTAACGCCTTCCTTCGCATCGCTTCTTTCCGTTACTCTTCTGTTAACGCCAAATGCATACGATCCATCAGCGGTTTGAACAGATAATTGATAAACGAACGCTCACCGGTACGCACAAAACCTTGCACCGGCATACCCGGTTTAATTTCCAGACCATGCAGCGAGCGTTTACCTTCATCGCTCACCTGAATACGCAGGCTGTAATACGGCGTTCCCTCTTTCTCATCCACCAACCGATCGGCCGATAGCAGTGTCACGGTTCCGGGCACTCGGGGCGTCGTACTTTGGCTAAAGGCGGTAAATTGCAGCTCTACCGGTAAACCGGATCTGACCTTGTCCACCATCTCAACGGGAATGCGCCCATCAACCAACAGCGGCTGATCATCCGGTACGATATCCATCATGACCTGTCCTGCACCAATCACACCGCCTTCGGTAAACACTTTCATATTCACCACGGTTCCCGATACCGGCGCACGAACCTGAACATTGGCCAGTGTGAAATCCGCCTTCTCTCGTTGGCTGACCACCTCATTGAGCCGCGCCTGCACATCAGACAGTTCACTGCTTACGTCCTTGTCGTACTCTTGCTGACGCTGTGCAATGCGCAGTTTCTGCTGTTGTATATCGCGTCGGGTACGCCCAAGATCACCACTGGTTTGCGCAATTTCACCGCTAACCTGTGCAAATAACCGCTCAGTTTCCAGCATCTTGTTACGCGGCACATAATTATCCGCCGCCAACGGCCGCAACCCGCCTAGCTGCTGGCTTAACGCCGCCTGCTGGGATTGCTTACTCGCCAGCATTTTTTGTAACGCACTGACTGAGTTTTCCATACCGTCGATATTGGCCAGAATGCCATCCGTCTCCAGCCGTTGTGCCTGCTGGCGGCTTCTCAGGAGTGACTCTTGTAGCGTAATAATACTTTTCATTTCAGGGCGATGACGTTCTTTTGCCAGTCGCTCCGTTTCCACCAATGATGGCTGGCGACGCTGCTCTGCCAACAGCCGTGCTTCCCGGGCGATCAATTGATCGTATTGTGACCCCAGCCCTTCGCTGGTGGTACGGGCATCCACTTCATTAAGCGTTAACAGCACCTGCCCAGCCGTGACACTGTCACCTTCTTTGACCTGTATCCGCTCAATAATGCCGCCCTGCATATGCTGGATGACTTTGCGATTTCCCGACACAACAACGTTGCCTTGTACTGCAACACCTTTATCAAGCGGCGCTAATAACGCCCAAAGCAAAAAGCCGCCAAACCCGGCAACAACCAGCCACCAGCCTAAGCGCAAAGCATGCGCCTCATCACGATTAGCGTGCTGGTGTATCAGGCTATCGTCCCAGTCATCTAACGTTTGCGTCGATTGTTTTGTTACTTCCATGCTTGTCATTCACGCGCGCCTCATCATTGTGGCATTGCAGCCGACGGTTTTATCTGGGCCTGATTCGCTGCGGTACGCGGCTGCAACTCGGCCAACACATCTCGCGCCAACCCCATACGCTGCTGATTGCCTTGATTCAAAATCAAAATCTTCTGCGCCAGTGTTGTCAGTGCTGGACGGTGGGTTATCAGAACAATGGTAGCGCCGCGTTTTTGCATCGCCACCAGCGCCCGCGTCAATGCCTGATCGCCTTCGCTATCAAGGCTGGCATTCGGTTCATCAAGCACTAATAAACAAGGGTCGCCATACATCGCACGCGCCAGGCCAATACGCTGGCGCTGCCCGCCAGACAAACCACTGCCGCCCTCGCCAAGCTCGGTGTCATACCCATTTGGTAGTGACAAAATGAGCTCATGCACACCGGCAAGACGGGCTGCTGCCACGATTTTTTCCGGGTCAGCGACGCCAAAGCGGGAAATATTCTCTGCCAGCGTTCCTTTAAACAACTGCACATCCTGAGGCAAATAGCCAATGGCCTGACCAAACACGCGCTTATCTACCTGATTGAGATCGGCACCATCTAACCTCACTTTGCCCTGAGAAGGTGCCTGCGCCCCTACCAGTAAACGGGCAAGCGACGATTTACCGGAGCCTGATGCGCCAAGGATGACCAGCGTTTCGCCCGCCTGAAGCGAAAAATGAATGTTTTGCAGGCGAGCATGGCCCTGGGGAGTACGCAGCGAAACTTGTTCAACGCTCAGTTGCCCTTCCGGTGCCGGTAGTGCCATGGACGTGGGCTGAGGAGGATAGGCAATCAGCAATTTGTTCAGGCGCAGCCATGACGTTTTGGCGCTGCTCCACTGTTTCCAGACTGCAATTAACTGATCGATAGGACTTAATACTCTTCCGACCAGAATCGATCCGGCGATCATCATTCCTGGCGTGACTTTCCCCTCAATAGCCAGCAATGCGCCCAACCCCAGCACCAGCGATTGCAAAGCAATACGGCTGTATTTAGATGCACCGCCAACTGCGGCCGCTCGTTCACTCGCCAAATTCTGTAGTGAGATAAAACGGTAATGACTCGCCAGCCAGCGACGCCGTAAATTGCCCAACATGCCCATCGCTTCAATCACATCGGCATTACGCAACTGGGCATCCGCCAGATGGGTCGCCTGTTGCGACTGCTGATTAGCCTGTGTCAACGGTTCTGATGTCAGCCGCTGGTTTAGCCAGGTCAAGGCGACGAGCACGACAGTGCCGCCTAATGCCAACATGCCAAGCCAAGGGTGGAGCAGAAACAATACCAGCAGAAATAAAGGGAACCAGGGGGCATCAAAGAAGGCAAACAGCGCATTACCGGTAATAAACTGCCGCAACACCGTCAGATCGGTTAACGCCAACCCGGCACGGCCATCTCCGGCATCAAGATTACGCGCAAACGCCGCATTAAAGACATCCTGATTGAGCGCCAGATCGATACGTGTGCCAAGCCGCACCACCAACAGGCTACGCACCCACTCCAACGCCCCCATAAAAGCGCACAACCCCACCATTAACAGCGTGAGCATCAATAGTGTCACACCATTACCTGAAGCCAGTACCCGATCATAGACTTGCAGCATGTATATAGAGGGAGCCAGCATCAACAGGTTGATAATGGCGCTGAAGATACCGACGCTCCAAAAACTACGGCGAAACTGCCGCAGTACGGCAAAAAGAGAACGTTCTCGTTCAGAGGAAGCATTCACGGCAGTTTACTCTCCCTCAGATTTTCTTCTTAAGTGTGCGCACGCTGCCATCAGCCAACTGATGTTCATAATGCTGTTGCTGACGACTGAAAAACGCCACAGCAGACCCATCGTGTTGCGTCAGCGTTAATCCATCAGGCGTTGGCCGCCATCCCTGAGGGACGTCTGGCAGCAAATGACGTACACAATCACTGTCTGTGGTTAATCGCCAGGTGGTGCTATCCAGCACATCCGTTTTTAATTGCAACTCACACTGTTTTTCACCGCTACTTAGCACCCATTGGCCGCTCAACTCGGCTGCCGAAGGTAATCTCAGGCTGCTTGCCATACATCCTCCGCTCAACACACTCAATAGTGTGATAAAGATTATTTTTTTCATGATGTTTTCATCATATCGATATCAATACTGACATTTAAACGGGATAAAACAGCAGACATTTTTAATCATCAAATGCCTGCTGTTTTCACTAAAACACTCCGGCTATGAGAATAGCATTTAAACGATAAAGTCTGATGTTTGTAACGGGGCACCTGTTACTTTGATCATAAAATCAGCATTTTCATGCCCATTTAAATGTAGCCATACATTTGTCTGATGGGCTTGTTCATTCCAGTTTAACAAAACCTCATTTTGATTCCCGGAAAATTGGTTAACGAAATTGAGATTATGATTTTTATTAAATGCTGACAAATCGATTTTATCTTCACCACGTTGAAAGTCAGTAATAATATCGGGTGATGAAGATAACGAATCTTTATCAAGTGCATAAACAAAGATATCCTTGCCTTTTCCTCCCGTCAGAATATCAGCGCCGCCGTCACCGAAGATAACATCATTACCCGCACCACCATCAATACGGTTATTTGATACGTTGCCGACAATAACATCATTGCCAGATCCGCCGATCGCGTTTTCAATCACCGCACCAGCGGCAATTGAAACGTTACCTTTTAACCCACCAACGTCTGAGAGTGTGGTGCTAATTAAGCTAATACGCTGATTATCCGCGTAGCCGGAAAAGTCAAAGGTATCATTGCCACCGGCATCCCAGACGGAGAAGACTAATGGTGTTTTGCTGTCCGTTGCCGTATAAAAATCGCGTCCGCTATTGGAATGGAAGCCATATACCGTATCACCTGTACGCGTTGTCAGGTTTGCACCATACAATTTTTGTATAGCAGCAATATCGTCGAGTAATGGTGCCGAGGCGTGATAACCATGAAAATCGCCCCCGGTATAACTTTCATGCCAGTAACTCATAATGCTGAATTGTCGGGTATCTTCTGCATAAGTGACATCTTTATAACCAGGATTGCCATCTGAAGCATCATAATCACCGGGGTGAAATAATCCGAGTGTGTGACCAATTTCATGCGCCAATGTATTTCGGCCAAATTCATTGATATCAGGGCGCTGGTTATCTGCCTGATTGTAATTAAACCATGCAGAACCGGCCCACTTGCTATTACCCGGATAAAAACCAAATGCCTGACTGTTATTATCTATTTGGCCGGAACTGGTGCGCGTATAATTACCAAACCGAATGGTCGCGTGCTGAGAATCAGGCACTTCTTGAAACGTAACATTGGCAACATCAGCCCAGGTCTGTAAGGCAAGCTTTGCATACTGCATTTGTGCGTCATTGAATTTTACAAAGCCGGTAAATTTAGGTGCGCCATTATCCTCTTTCGGCATGTCTGCATCAGAAACAGACTGAAGGAATGAGTACGTCAATGCGGCAGGCTTACCAAAAACCTTCTCGCCATTCCAACTCGTATTACCACGGGTTATTTGATCACGAGCTTGCTCTAGACTATAAGAGGGTTTATTACCAATATCACCGTTACCGCGAGCATGATAATTCCATAGCTGATAAACATCCTCGACACCCGTATGGTTATTTTCTGCACCTAATGATGTAACCACTTTTTTTGCTGATAACGCCATTCTATTTCCTCCATGAAATTATTCCCCACATTAGATGATTATCACTCAATGTCATCATCTAATAATGTAATATCTTTACCCGATACCCAACAGCCACTTTCCATGCGCTGATTTAGCCGGTAAACAAATAAGGCGCTGTTACCGATGTATTCATCTACCGATTGACTCATCGCGAAAAACCGCGCATTCATCAGGTAACTCCCACAGGTTAGTAAAATAGAAATAAAATGACAAGATTCCGTCAAGAAAATTGATTTTTCATTACAACAATGCTCTTGGACGCAAAAAAAAACCAGATAATACGCGTTGCTAGCAAATATCGGCAGGAGAAAAAATGGCACACAGCGGCGTCTGGATAAGCCATAACACGCAGAAAACGGCGACAAAAAAGAGAGTTTAAGACAAATCACAGCGAATATCGCGCATCAATCAGGCTGCGCTACCCGGCGTATTTTCCCATAAATAGCCAGCTTGCCGCCGCTAAATAAAGATTAAATCACCAAGAGTCGATGATAACGTGCCAGCCGAGAGGGTCTGTGGGCAACGGCATTTCCGTTGCCCCAGTTATGACAAGGTTATGATAATTGTGACAAGGTTATGATAATGATGAAAGCGCTGCGCGAATCACTTCAGCATAGGGCGTAGCCGGTCGGCCTAACAACCTCGCCAGATCATTGTCTGAGGCAAATAATCCGCCCTTTTGCGCGCCAGCATCAGAGTCAGCCAGCATTTCGGCCAAGCCATCAGGCAACCCAGCCTGTTTCAGCGCAGCAGCAAATTCATGTTGAGGCAGATTGACATATTGCACCGCCTTACCGCTTTGTTGCGCGATTTGTGCCGTAAACTCAGCCAGAGTGTAACTGTCATTTCCCGCCAGCTCATAGATTTTTCCTTCCTGGCCCGATAACTGTAATACGAGGGCCGCCGCATACGCATAATCACGTCGCGCAGCAGAGGAAATGCGCCCTTCTCCGGCTGCACCAATAAAGGCGCCATGCGCTAGTGCCGGTGCAATGCTGGCGGCATAGTTTTCGGTATACCAGCCATTACGCAAGATAACGTGAGGAATAGCCGATGCTTTTAACGCGGCCTCCGTCGCACGGTGCTCCAGCGCCAACCCCAGCGGCGACGTATCCGCATGCAGCAAACTGGTGTAAGCAATCAGACTCACGCCAGCCTGCCTGGCCGCATCAATCACCGATTTGTGCTGCGCTTCACGACGTCCAACCTCACTTGAAGAAATCAACAATAATTTCTCTACGCCTTGCAGCGCCGGAGCCAGCGTTTGCGGTCTATTATAATCACTGTATCGAATGTGAATGCCGTGCGCGGCCAAATCACTGGCTTTTGCCGGATCGCGCACTAATGCAACAATCCTCTCCGGCGGGATCGACTGCATCAGTGAATCAATGACCAAACGCCCTAACTGCCCGGTTGCCCCTGTAATCGCAAACATCACTGACTCCTGTTTAGGTTGAATACAGCGTTACGCTGAGTATCTGAAAAGGGGCGACTCACTGGCCATACCCCATTGAGAAAGCAGCATACGACCAAAACTAACTTTTAGTAAGTACGAACAAAAATGTTAGCGTACAGCCAGCTATCTCCTGCCACGAAAAATAAAATAGCACGGCGCGAATGCTGTCAGAGGATGTTCCCCGCTCATTAGGCGAAACGCGCCTCCAAAGGCTTTCCCGTTTGCTTTTAATGTTTCAGTCAGTGACAGAGTTATGCGATATTGCTCACTCGGTAAGCTGATGAGGCAAATATTTGTCATATTTGTCACTTCTTTATGTATTTGATTGGTGATCATCAGAATTATAATTGCAGAATAGAACAGCATTTTCTGCTTTGACGGTTTATCACAAAGGGTCTCTTTGGCGTGGCAAAATTATTTTTACGCAGTGGAAATTTAGACGATTTTCTTGCGTTGGGAGAGAACGGCCAGCCCGTTTATGCCTCGGCGCTACAATTACGGGAAACACTGCGTCTTCGCCAACAGCAGCACATTGCTGACTGTCTGGCAATTCCCCAACCTAACGACGAGGGCGATCGCATTGACTGGTATGCCCCGTTTACCGGCAAAATAACCTCCTGGATGGCGGCCAGTGACGAGCAACGTACGGCTGCATTGTCACAACTGGAGCAGTATCTGGTAACGGTAGATGCTCTCAGCGAGCGCGCCAGATTGTCGGATAAACCGGCGCAAAAACGGTTCGGCGTCTTGCTCTCAAAAGCGTTCCAGTTTCCCGGCTCAAACCATGTCTATCTGGTCGATGATAAACCGGTGGTTACGTTCTGGGGGTTCGTCAGTCTGGGGAAAAAATCCCGCAGCGATGTGCTGGAATGTCTGCGCCCTGCCGAACCGGTCATGGCCCCGGAACCCGCCGCCGACCCGCTGCCCATCGTGACCACTCACGAGGCCGAACCGGAGCCGGACGTCAGCGTGGTTGCCGCTGCGGTTACGCCAATCGTCAATGAGGAACCGCCTGCGACCGAGCCCGCAACCAGCCCAGCGCCTGTCGCCGCCAGTACCGATACCAGCACAAGTGGTAGTACAAATGGTGGTACAGGTAGCAGTTGGACGCGTTTTTGGTGGGTAGCGCCAGGGGCGGCATTATTGGTAACGCTGGCCTTCCAGATTCGCAGTTGTGTTTCCAAACCCGACACATTGCCCGGCATTGTCAACGCGATAAAACCGGAAAAACGAGCCCTAAGCCCCTCAGAACCCGCGAGCACAGACAGCCTGCCGCCGCTCAAACTGCCATTAGAGGTTGCGACCCTGCTGCCCTCAGCCACGCCAGTGACGGACGCGCAAAAATCATCGCCACCAGACTCACAGAACACCCCTGCGGCGACACCACAAGCCACACCGACTGCCGCGCTCATTCCTGCGCCCAAAGGCGCGCTGGTGATGCCGGCGGATGCGGTGAAAATTGGCTCGGTACGCTTCCTTGACGGTAACTGGCAGGCGACGCTGATGGCGAAAAACCCGCTGACCGGCGCGCCGCCCGTGTTTCATTATCAGATAAAAGGCGGTAAAGGCCACGTGCGGTTTACCTATAGCGAAGGCGTGATTTGTCAGGCGGAAATTGAAGCTGGCCTGCATCAGTCAGGCAATTTGGCTATCAACAGCCGCTACCGTGCGCGTTGCAGCGATGGTTCCCGCTACCCGATGCCGGAAATCATCTGTACCCGACAAGACGCGAGCGAAGCCGCCGAATGTAATGGCCGCTACGACGCCGATACCGTGTTACCGATGACGATTAAGCGTGAGAGCAAATAACCATGCTGGCAACTCTGACTGACTATAAACACCATATTACGCTTATCCAGAATAGCGGTATTCAATTCCTTGATTTTGCACTCAAGCTGCCGCCATCACGGGCCAGTTTTGCCAATCGATTTGTGCGTAAAAGCGCCAATGGCCCGCTGTTACGGCTCACCTACAATGAAAATAACGGCAAATACGCGCTCCCGAATGCAACGCAGGTGCTGCCGGAGGCGGTCAACCCGGAATCCAGCTATACGCTGGAACAATCCCTGAAGTTGCTGAACAAAGTGTGGCTACCGCTGCCGTTCTTCCGCTTTAACCCACCCAGAACGTTTATGGGCGGGCCGAATAACTGGGCCCGGGTACAGATTCTTGAGCTGGCAGAGCCCGATGATGATGGCCACACTCATCGCCTGTGCCTGGCGTTTGATACCCGAGTCTATGCAGAGCATCAGGATCTCGAACTCCTCGCCCCCTGTGAAACCGATATTCACAGTGGCCGGTTATTCACTCTCGCTCATCATAATGAAGAGCTTGAGGAATTCCTCGACCAAACGTGGGTGGACGGCTGGTTGCGAGAAACATTTTCTCAGCAGGCGATGCAGGTGGAAAACCGTAAACCCCGGGATATTCGCCAGAACCTGCGCGAATTTGAGTATCAGGCACACTACCTGAATCTGCTGGATATCATGGTCACGCTGTTGGATATCCCCGAGATTCGTCTTACCAGCAGCACCTTGCAGGAGCCTGCGATCAACGTTGATCTCATTCTTGATGTCGGCAACTCGCACACGGCGGGTATTCTGGTCGAAGATCATGCCGATGAAAGTAACGGGCTGAAGCAAACCTATGAATTGCAAATACGTGACCTCAGCCAGCCGCATTATCTCTACAATGAGCTGTTTGATAGCCGCGTGGAGTTTGCCCAGGCAAACTTCGGTAAACAGAGTTTTTCCTTCGAAAGCGGCCGCGATGACGCCTTTGTCTGGCCATCGATTATTCGCGTCGGACGTGAAGCCAGCCGTCTGGCGTTGCAGCGTCAAAGTACGGACGGTTCAAGCGGCATTTCCAGCCCGCGTCGTTACCTGTGGGATGAAGAGCCTTACGGGCCGGGCTGGCGCTTTAGTCAAACGGTCAATAGTCGCCAGCCTGAGCCGCTGGCAACGGCAATGCCGCTGACCATGTTAGTCAATGACGAAGGCCAACCCTTGTTTAGCCAGCCTCTTGAGGAACGGCTACCGGTCTTTGACCCTCACTACAGCCGCAGTTCCGTCATGACATTCATGCTAGTGGAACTGCTGGCGCAAGCGTTGATGCAGATGAACAGCGCCGCACAACGCATGAAAATGATCCATACCCATGCGCCGCGCCAGTTGCGTAATATTATTCTGACGCTGCCCTCTGCCATGCCAAAACCTGAGCGCGAGATCTTCCGCCGCCGCATGATAGAAGCCATTGGTCTGGTGTGGAAAGCGATGGGCTGGCATCCGATGGATGAGGATTTCCTCACCCCGGAAGGTCGGCATAAAAGCAGCATGCCTATCCCCGACGTACAGATGGAGTGGGATGAAGCAACCTGTGGCCAAATGGTCTATCTCTATAACGAAGCGCAGGTCAATTTCGGCGGCCGTGCCGAAGCCTTCTTTGCCAGTATGGCAAGGCCGGATAAGGAGTTAGCTGACGACGAGCTGCCGGGTAAAACCTTGCGTATCGCGTCTATTGACATCGGCGGCGGCACCACTGACCTTGCCATCACCCAATATTGGCTGGATGACGGTGTCGGCAGCAACGTCAAAATCATTCCGCGTTTGCTGTTTCGCGAAGGGTTCAAAGTCGCAGGCGACGATATTCTGCTAGATGTCATCCAGCTCTATATCCTGCCTGCTTTGCAGGCCGCGCTGAAGAAAGCGGGCGTCACCAGCCCGGATGGCGTCATGACGCGTCTGTTCGGCAGCGAAGGCCGCATGGACGGCCAGCTCACACTGCGCCAGCAGGTGACATTGCAGATCTTTATCCCAATAGGTCAGGCGGTGCTGGAAGCGTATGAACAGTTTGATCCGTTAGATCTGAACGCGGAAATCGACACGTTGTTTGGCGAGCTGCTGGAGCAGGAGCCTACGCGCAAAGTGCTGGAGTACGTAAACAGCGAAATTCAGCGCGAACGGCCGGATGAAGAAACCCCGTTCGATATTTTGCAGGTGCCGCTGATTTTACGCCTCAGTAAACTGCACGGCGAGTTTCTGTCTAATCGCATGAACATTACTCAGCACCTGCGCCTAATGTCGGAAGTGGTGTCGCTGTATGCCTGCGATATTTTGTTACTGACTGGCCGCCCTTCTCGTTTTCCCGGCATCCAGGCGCTCTTCCGTCATCTGCAACCCTTGCCGATTAATCGCATGATGTCACTTGACGGCTACCACACCAGCGACTGGTACCCGTTTAATAAACGCGGACGTATTGAAAACCCGAAATCTACCGCTGCCGTAGGGGCGATGCTATGCCTGTTGGCACTGGATTTGCGCTTGCCGGGCTTCTATTTTAAAGCGGGCGATTTTGAGCCCTACTCCACGGTGCGCTACCTCGGCATGCTGGATAACGGCAATACCCTGACCACCGATAACGTCTACTATAACGATATCGATCTTGACGACGCTGACTTCACCCTTAACGCCCAGCCGGGCTTTGAAGTCCGTGGTTCGCTGTGTCTGGGCTTTCGTCAACTGGATAACGAACGCTGGCCGGCCTCACCGCTCTATTCGCTCTCGATCGTTGACCCAGAACTGGCTCGCAAAGTGGCAGGGGATAGCGTGTTGCGCGTACGCCTTAATGTCGTTCCGGGCGATACGTACTTTTGTGGTGACAACGTAACGCCGGAGCGGTTTGAAATCGCCGAGGCCGTGTTAGGTTCAGGGCATACCCTTTCGCCACATCAGTTGCGCCTAAAACTCAATACTCTGTCCAGCACGGTATCAGGTATCGCCCATTACTGGATCGATAGCGGGAGCGTCTTTAAGAAATGAAACCATTAACGCCCAAACAGTTATCGGGTCGCCTCAGCCGTCAAGTGTTGTCGGTCGCTCAGGGTATCGACCAAGCGATCGGCTGGGTTGAAGAAACGCGACGTAACGTGCCTCGCCTTGAAATGGAAGCAGACAGGTTAATCATTAAACTACGCCGCTGCCGCAACAAGGCTCGCGGTTTGTCTGACGCCGCGCTCAAAGAGATAGCCATCGGGATGTTCGGGCTGGCCCAGAGTGGTAAAACCTATCTGCTGACGTCGCTGGCGGCGGGAGAAAATGGCCGTATCGAAACCTCCGTCGGCGGGGTCACGCTTGACTACCAAAAAAACCTCAATCCAGATAATCAGCCGCCCGCGTTTGTCACGCGCTTTACCCGGCAGACCGAAGGGAAAAACACCCCCAATCCGGTGCAACTGCAACTGCTAAACGAGGCCGATATCGCACGTATTCTGGCCTACGCGTTTATCCTTGATACCAGCGCCAATACGCACGCGACCACCGGCGCGCCAGAGCTTGATGAACAACACATCACCGATCACCTTAAAACGCTCTCTTTGCACCGCCAGCAAGAATCGGTACCCGGTTTAGACAGCGATGATGTCGTGGCGCTGTGGGACTATCTGGCTCGCCATGATGGTCGGCGTCAAAAACCGCTGGAGCGCAAGTTCTGGCCGTTGGCCGTTGAACTGGCACCGCATTTGAGTCTCGATGACCGCGCCAGCCTGTTTGCGCTCTTATGGGGGGAGCGTTCTGACTACACGGCGCTCTACCGCCATTTTGCACACACGCTGGCCCAACTTTCCGGGGCGCGCAAAGTGCTCGCGCCAATCAGCCTGCTGGTCGATGATGCACTCTTGCCTGACGGCGGCCTGTTTAATACGCAACTGTTTGACAGACTCAATAGCGCATCAGATTTAAGTACCCAGGTTCGCCCGATGATCAATGGACGCGCGGCGAAAGGCGTTGAGCTGTCGATGGCGGAAATGATTATGCTGGTAGCAGAAATCCAGATACCGCTACTGTCCGCACCGAAAGAAGCGCTATTTGAGCAGGCAGACGTACTGGATTTCCCCGGTTTCACCCTGCATGAGGACACCGCTGCGGCTGTTGAGGACGACAACCCTGAGCGACTGTTGCGCATCAAACCCCATCCATTATCGCGCGCTTTGCTGCGCGCCAAACGCGCCTATTTGCTGGAGCGTTATACTGATAATCAGGAAATGAACCTGCTGATGGTGTGTACCGCCGCCGCCAGTAAGATTGATGTGCGTCACGTTGGTCGCGCACTGGATCATTGGGTGCGCCATGTTCAGGGCGAAAACCCGCAGATCCGCAGCCGCAGAAAACCGGGGCTTATCTGGGCCGTCACGCGTCATGACCGCCGCTTTACCCATGGGCAGAACCATGATGAAGCGGTTCAACGTTATGTGGGCACACCTGGCGATGCGTGGGGAACCATGCTGGCGATGGATAAACGGGGCATCAACCGTATGGCGACCTGGCTGGAAGCCGAAGTCCGTCGAGAGGTGAAGCTTGGCCGCATCAGCGAGCAACTCAGCGAATTACAGCGTGAACTGGCGGATAATTTGTTGGGCTGCTGGTATCAACCCGCCGGTGCCGATGACCCGGCGCGTAAACAGCGAATTGCTGAATCCATGCTCAAAGCCTTGCAAACCCGCACCGGTGTACACGGCGAGTTGCTGGAGCGCTTGCTGCCTTCGCGTGATGAGCTGCGCCATTTGTATCTGCAACAGCAGGTGCAACCGCCCCGCGCGTTCGCCCCCTACACTGACACGCAGGATAGCGCCGCGCCGCTGGCCAGCTATGAGCCGTTTGGCGTTGGGCTTGATATCGACCTCTTTAGTACCGATAACGACGACCTCCCGGAAGACCCCTCATTAACCATCGCCATGCCCGATGACGAAGAGGTGGCGGAAAACCACAGCTACGAATCGGAGTTCGCACGACGCGTCTATCACTATTGGGTGAATCATCTGCGTAATTTGCCGGATAATGTTGCCGTGATAGAGCTGCTCGGTATCAACCGCCCCACCATTGAAATGCTGGCCGAAGAGCTGATTACAGCCAGTATTCGGTTGAGAATTGAAGATGATTTGCAAACCATGCTGGTGGATTCAGGGCAATTGGGGCTGAACCGGGAAAGCAAAGCTGACCGTCAGGTTTCCCGCGCACTGAATGTCTTGGGCGATTTTGTCGCCTGGCTCGGCTTTCAACAAATGACTGAAAGCCTGCGGCCTGACAGCCGCGTGAATAAAGGCCAGAAAATCTTCGCTAAACCTGAAAAGCAAGTCGCCAACTTCGGTACGTCGCGCAGGCTCACCAAACTGTCGGCCACGCCGGTGAACAATACCGCGTACTATATCTACGACTGGCTGATTGGGCTCAATGAGATGATTATCCAAAACGCAGGCTATGCCGCCGGGCGTGATATCAAACCCAAGCAGCGCGAGCGACTGGGCTCGATACTGTCACTCATTAAACCGGAACATTGACAGCGGCGACGAACGCCGCCACACCGCCAGCGTGCCACTAAGCGACGCGGCGGTGTTTCCCGCCAGCCAACAATCCGCTCCAATCCAATCCAGCCATGTCACCCCGGACATGTCGCCCCGAATGCCATATCTCAACAACCTTGCAAAAACCGAATGCCCACGCCATAGTTTTTTTAAACGCCATAGTTTTTTAAGCGCAATAGTTTTCCTTTAAGCACACGGGTTTTTCTTTAAGTGCCGTAGCTTTTCTTTGGAATGGTTTTTTTTGAATAGTTTTTCTTTGGAATATTTTTTCTTTGGAATAGCCTTTCTTTGGGTTAGCCCTGACGCCTCTCGCTGTTATTGTCAGGTTTTTTACTGAGATTTCGCCCGGTTTAACACGATATTGTCTACGCTAAAAAGGTCAGGCGCATTTGATGCATAAATATCTTAATTCATAAGCATTGCTATTCAGTTTGTGAGGGAGGACGGCACTGCCGACATCGACAGGCGCGAGCCAATTGCGAGCCCAAATAGCGGTGCCCGTTGTCACCCATCGAGAGCAAGCGATTGTTGTTAAACTGGACAGAATGTGTGCCAGTACACGTTAAATACGAAAAAAACGCTACAAAAGATGATGATATTCAAGATTCATGCTAGGAATAAATGTATAAGACTGATTACAGGCTTCGTCGCTGCTGCAACTGACCAAGACGGAATAACACCATGAACTTAAATCAACAAAATATACAGCAAGACCTGGAAAAGACGTTCAGGGAACATGGTTATGTCAAATTAACCAGCCATAAAGATCTGGCGCATGAACTGGATGACATTCGTGACTTATTGCAAAAGGCAATGGTGCTGGAACATGCGGTTATTCCCCCTTACCTGACCATGCTCTACACCGTTAATGATGATATCGACCCGCGCGTGCCTGAAGTGATTCACTCGGTCGTGGTTGAGGAAATGCTGCATTTTGTGCTGGCAGGTAATTTGCTCAATGCCGTGGGCGGGACGCCGGATATCAGTAGCCCGGCGTTTTTGCCCGACTACCCATCCGCATTACCCTTTGGTATCGAAGATCTTGAGATACAGCTGCACCCCTTCTCTCAGCATGCCATTCATCAGGCTATGCAAATCGAACATCCTAAATATGTTCGCCCGGAAGTGGTTGCCAGCCACGTCTGCAGCGATATGTCGATTGGCGAATACTATATCTACATTGAATCGCGCTTGCGCGCAGCGGTGGAATCCTTTGGCGAGAAGGCCGTATTCTGTGGCGACCCAACCCGCCAAATCGTTACCGAACAGTTCTGCCATGGCTCGTATGGCGAATTGCACCCGATAACCGATCTGGACAGTGCGGTAAAAGCACTGCGCCAAATTTGCGATCAGGGTGAAGGCTCGCCGCATAATATCTGGCAAGGCGATGAGAACGATGTGCCACATTACTATCGGTTCAATGAAATTTACTGTGAGCGGATGTATACCCATGGCGATACCATCGCCAGTGGGCCGACAGGCGATCCGCTGACGATCGAATGGGATAAAGCCGTACGCACTCACAGTGCGGCAAAAATCACCGACTACCCCGAAGGCGAGCTGCGCAAAGCCATCACACGCTTTAACCGTCGCTACTGTGAGGTGTTGGAAAACCTGGAGTTAGCGCTGCGGGGCCGGCCGTTAAAACTGACGCCAGCGATTATGGCCATGGGCGCATTACGTGAAGATTTCCGGGCGATTGTCAACCATCCGTTCCCAGGCGACAGCGCTTATCACGCCGCCCCGACCTTTGAATATACACCGCCGCCGCCGCCACGTTTTCAGGCCAAAAGTCAGGCGGTGACGTTTGCCAATAACCAGTCCACGCTTGAAAAACTGGCTCAGGCTTACGCCGCAGGCGATCTGCAAATGGCGCTGGCTTGTCTTAGTGAACAACTGGTATGGGACATGACCGGCCCGGTTGATGTGCCTTATACCGGCGTCTTTTACGGTCATGAAGGATTCACCCGTTTCTGGTCGCTGATGAGCCAAACCGTTGAATTCAGCAGTGAGGTCGTCGAGAAGGTGTTCTTCAGCGACAACCAGGCGATGGCTTACGGCAGCCAGCAAGGGATAACCCGTTCAACGCGCGTGCCTTACAGTTATGACTGGGCTATTCGGTATGAATTTACCGAAGATCACCGCATCCGCCTGATGCGTAACTACTTTAACCCGATGAAGATTCAGGCAGCGCTAGCCGCTACCCCGCCAAAACCACGTTCGTTTATCAACAAATAACGACGTCCCCCAAGAACTACACCGCCATCTGGCGGTGTAGTTTTATGCATTTTACGCCCTCGAGGTCGTTTATTTTTTAAGTGTCTCTGATGCGATTGCTTCTGATGAGATTGTTTCTGATAGCGTTGCCTCTGATGGAATCGTCTCTGGTGCTATGGCCCGTGGCGCACCGGGAGACGCCGCCTGTATCAATAAATTCGCCAGCATGACAACGGCGGCATCACCCGGCTGGTTTTCTTCCTCTACCACCAGATAGAGCGGCGTAAAACGCCTTCCCCCCTGCGCCAACGCCAGCGGCCTGAGCTCACCGCTGGCAAGCCATGATGCGATGCGCGGCTCTGGCAACCAACCATACCCAACACCGTGCATCACCGCCTCAATCGCCGCTTCAACCGTTGTGAAAGTCCAGTTCTCGGCGCTGACAGGTTTCCGCTGGCTGTCGTTTTGCTGTTGTCTATCCAAAATTTCTATCAGCGGATAGCGTTTTAACGCCTGATACGACAACGGTGACGCGAGCTGGTGCAATGGATGATCGGCCCTGGCGACCGCGACAAATGCCATTTCCATTAGCAGACGTCCCTGATTTAACCCATCCCACGGGTGCGACAGCAGCCAGATATCCGCCTGTCTGTCCAAACGCTGCGCCTGACTTTCACTGCGCAGTACCTCGCTCAGGTGTACCTGGGTATGAGGATAATGTTGTTGGAACTCGCGCAACGCCGCAAACAGCGCCGATTTAGGAAACACACTGTCAACAATTAAATCAATTCTGGCCCGTTCTCCGCGCGTTAACCCTTCCGCCCGCATTTCCAGCGCCTGAAATGCGATCAGTAACGGCGCGGCCTGCGTCAGTAACTGTTGCCCTGCGGCGGTTAATACCGCCTTGCGTCCAGCAGGCTCCAGCAATGACACCCCCAATCGCTCTTGCATCAGCGCCAGCTGATAACTGACCGATGATTGGCTGCGATTAAATGCTTGCGCAGCGGCGGCAAACCCGCCGAGCTCCACCACCGCTTGCAGCAGTATCCATTGTTCCAGTGTGGTCTTCATTTCCCGGCGCTACCTTTGAATATTGATTTAATTTTTGAATTAATTTATGCCAAAAACTGCGTTATTCATCAATTTAATCTCTCTTTATACTGTATCCATAGCACACAAGGAGAAAATATGAACAGTTTCGATAAGCAGGATCTCAGCGGATTTGTCGGCAAACACTTGGTCTACACCTACGATAACGGCTGGAATTATGAGCTGTATGTCAAGAATGACCATACGCTGGATTACCGCATTCATAGCGGTATTGTCGGCAATCGCTGGGTGAAAGATCAGCGCGTCTTCATCGCCCGTGTGGCACGCGACGTGTATAAAATGTCATGGACTGAGCCGACCGGCACCGATGTCAGCCTGATAATCAACCTGGCCGATAATATTTTCCACGGCACGATCTTTTTCCCACGTTGGGTTATCAATAACCCGGAAAAAACGGTCTGCTTCCAGAATGATCATATTCCGTTGATGGAGTCCTACCGTGCCGCAGGCCCGGCCTATCCAACCGAAGTGATCGACGAATTCGCCACCATCACCCTGGTACGTGATTGCGGTGAAAACGATGATACCGTCATCAACTGCCCGGCCAGTGAATTACCGGCAAATTTTCCTGACTCGCTGCGTAGCTAATTCCCACTTCACCACGACATAAAAAACGCGCTGACGCAGGCAATGCCGGTCGGCGCATTTGCATTTCTGCCGCCCTTAAACTGGCTTTCCCGTATTCATCATTTTTATGTGCATCGTTTTTATTGCCCACCTCCAGCGCCGCAAACTTAACTGGAACGAAATGTTAGAAAATGTAAAAATCCCCCGGATTCGGTGACGTCGTCATGATAGCGACACCGGAGAAGGGATTCTGATTGATACGACATCATATAATGGATTGAAAATATGGACATTTTACTCAGCCTGGTCAAAACGCCCGCTGTCATCATCGCCATTGTGGCGTTCCTCGGTTTACTGTTTCAACGCGCGCCGCTCTCCCGCCTGATAACCGGGACTTTTTTATCTTTTATTGGCTTTACCATGATAAAAGTCGGCGGCAGTATTTTGATGAAAGTGCTCACCGCCTTCAGTTCACTGTTTTCTCATGCCTTTCACATTGCGGGCGTTGTTCCCAGTAACGAGGCGATTATGGCGGCAACGCTGGACAAAGTTGGCGCGACCGCCGCGCTTATTTTGCTGTTCGCCATGCTGGTTAATATTCTGCTGGCCCGCTTCACACGCCTAAAATATATCTACCTGTCGCTGCATCTGGTGCTGTTTATGGCCTTCGCGTTCACAGCGGTGCTCATGCCGTTTCATCTCACGCACACCACTATGGTGGCCCTCTCGTCATTACTGATTGGTTTATATATGGCGGCATCGCCGTATATTCTGAGTCACTTTAGCCGCCGCATAATCGGTTCCAATGAATATGCGATTTCTCACGCGGCCATTTCATCGTACGTATTGGGGTCATATCTCGGAAAATGGTTCGGCAATAAAACCCGCGACACTGAACAGTTGGCATTGAGCCAGCGGGTGGATTTTCTGCGTGAGCCAAACGTCGCGACGTTGTTGACCATGCTGGTGTTACTGCTGCTCTCTTGCCTGTTTGCCACCCGCCCGCAAATTCATGAAGCAATGACGATGGTGTATGGTGCAGGCGCGGCAGATAAAAACGCGGTTATTTTTATTCTTGAACAGGCGGCCACGTTTGCCTGCGGGCTCTATCTGGCCAAGGCGGGCGTCAATTTGTTCACTGCCGAAATCGTGCCAGCCTTTAAGGGGTTTGCTAATGTATTCGCCCCCGGCGCTGTCCCCGCCGTGGATGTGATGGTGCTGTTTACCAAAGCCCCCAACGCAACCCTGATTGGTTTTCTGGTGAGCTTTAGCGTCGAACTGGTATGTATCTTACTGTTTCCACTGGTCGGCCTGCCTATTATCGTACCGGGTATCATGGCAAGCTTTATTACCGGTGGCGCGGCAGCCATTTTCGGTAATGCGACCGGTGGCGTCCGTGGCGCTATTCTTGCCAGTAGCGTGAACGGCCTGCTGTTATGCGTGCTACCCGCCTTGACGCTGCCGCTGTTTTCCCACCTGGGCGCACAGGGCGTCACGTTTGCCGACCCCGATTTCACGCTGCCTTCGCTGCTGCTAGACGGGATACTTCGCCTGTTCAGATAGCGGACACGTGGGGGGAAATACACCGGCGGCGAATGCCGCCGGTGTTATTTTTACCGCGTTACTTTTACTGTGTAACGCTTACCGTGTAATTCTTACCGTATTACTTTTACCACTTTGCTTTCAGCGTGCTACCTTCGCTGTGTGTTCGGCCCTGGACGCCTGCACGCACGTCAGTCCGGCAACACTGCACGGGTCAACATAATGCACGGGTCAAAATGATGACCAGTTATCTTTATCTTGCAAACCGGACGCCGTCGAGGCCGGTAGTGAGGCGGTGCGGGTGGCTGAGGCCACGCGATGCGGCGCACGGGCGCTGACAACGCCGCTGGCCTCTTGCGGAGAGACACGGAATACCGCCACCCGCTCAGAGAGTTTCGCCGCTTCCTCTTCCAGCGCATTAGCCGCCGCCGATGATTGTTGCACCATCGCCGCATTTTGTTGCGTGGTGGTATCCATTTCCGCAACCGCTGCGCCAATCTGGGTGATTCCCCGGCTCTGCTCATCCGATGCAGAGGTAATTTCCCCCATAATATCGTGTACCCGCTTCACTGACGCCATCAGTTCATCCATCGCGTGACCGGCATCAGACACCAACACCGTCCCGGTATTGACCCGGGTAACGGACTCTGAAATCAAACTTTCTATCTCTTTGGCGGCCTGAGCGCTGCGTTGCGCCAAATTGCGCACTTCGCCAGCGACAACGGCAAAGCCACGTCCCTGCTCGCCTGCCCGCGCGGCTTCAACGGCGGCGTTTAGCGCCAGGATATTGGTCTGGAAAGCGATGCCGTTTATGACGGTGGTGATATCGGAAATTCGCTTCGAACTACCGGAAATGTCTGCCATGGTCTGAATCACATCATGGATAATCGCACCGCCGCGATCGGCATTGTCGGATGCCTGTTCAGCAATCTGGCTGGCATGCCGCGCATTATCCGCATTGTTTTTCACCGTTGCCGTTAATTGCTCCATACTGGCAGCCGTTTCGACTATCGCTGAGGATTGTTGTTCGGTACGTGAGGACAGGTCGTGATTACCGGCAGCGATTTGCGACGCAGCGCTGGCGACACTGTCAACACTGTGACGAATATCGGCAATTAACTGACGCAATCGGTCTGTCATCACCATCATCGCGTGTGTCAGTTTCCCCAGCTCATCATGGCGAGCAACCACCACGGTTGTGGTTAAATCGCCTGCGGCTATCTGCTCGGCAAGCTTCAGGTTGGCCATCAATGGCCGGGTTATCTGGCGCGTCACCGACCAGGCTATCAGCACCCCAAGTACCATCGCCGCCAGACCAAATAGCGTGGTATATAGCACGGCATTATTGATGACCTCGTTATTACGCGAAGAAAGCGTATTGAGCATCATAGTTATGTCATTAATCAGCTTATCGCCGGTGGTTCTCAACGCGGTATCCGCCTCTTTTAACTGCGTGACACTCTCGTTGTATTTCACACTGATCTGGTTATAACGCTCAATGTGATAGCCAAGCTCACGAACACGCTCACGTTCTTGCGGTGGCAATTGGGCGTTTAACTCATCAAATGCTTTTTTTGCCGCAGTATAAGCGCCCTGCATCGCCTTAAAAGACGCCTCGCTGTTGTCTTTTTGTAGCTGATGGGCGTAATCCACCAGTTGCCAGTAACGCACGCTGGTTTGATGATAGTGACGTAATAGCGCCGGATCGCTAACCGTGGCATAAAATGCCGCGTCCACCCCGGCCAACGGGTCTGACGCCGTTTGCTCACGCGCCTGCGCAACCGCCTGCGCACTGGCTTTAATACGCTCCAGTTGACGGGTATAGTCGCTAAAATCCTGCGCTACTGCGTTGAGCTGTTGCTGATAATCCCCCTCCCACCGCAATGCTCTGGCTTTTTCATTAAGCTGGCGTGCCTGTTCAAGGTACTTGTTTAGGTTCGCTAAATTGTCATTATTCAGCGTGTAGGTGAACTTGATCCGCGCAATACGGGTGAGATCGATGAAATCACCCATTTCATTCATGATGGCGCTTTTGATGTACAGATCGCGAATGGTAAAAAAACGAACCGAACTCAATGCTGACGCCAGCATCACCAGCAGCAGGACAACGCCAAATCCACCATACAGTTTGTGAGCTATCTTGAGATTTCTCACATAATTTACAAACGCACTCATCCTTGCATCTCCAACAGTGAACAAACGGCAACAAAGGTAAACACACCTGTTGGCTTATCGGATTAAAGTGCGTTTTTTTTAGCAAAAAATAGTGATATTAATCACAAATTAAACCAAATTATGCTTTATATTGATCATAAGTGATTTTATTTATTCAGATTGAGCACAAAAAAACCCGGCGAGTGATGCCGGGCTTTCCTTGAGAAGCGAATTGAAAGGCGAACTGAAAGGCCCATTGAGAGGCTGATTGAAAGGCCGATTGAGGAGCAAAAGCCGTTATTTGGCTGACAGCAAACTTTTACCGATAGCCAGTACCATGTCAGCCTGATGCTGTTGGGCGGGCGCGAATTGCTTGTTATCCACCAACGTTACCGGCTGAATTTCCACCACCCGCCCCTTCACTATCGCCGCGCACAACGAATGCACAACCTGATCGTTTAGCAAGGTGAGCAAGCAGCGAAACTTCGGCGCGCCTTCCGCAACCAGCTCTTTTTTCTCAGGCCGTATGCGCTGGCGTAACATCTCTTTTTCCGAGCTGGCTATCACCGCATCTAAATCGCTATCTCCCATCGCAGCCTGCACTTTATCCGCTGGTGACGGCAATGTATAAATCGTGACCAGCGCTTTGCGCCGGGTAGCCGTATCGACATATTCAGCCTGAACCGAATGCGCTTTAGCATCGGCTTCGACGCCCCGACGTTTTAAGCCATCCACCACCGATGGCAGCGCATCCGCCAGTTGTTGAGAGGTATAACCGGCAATTAAATCCGGGTTCGGGTCAGCCTGGCTTGCCAGCGGCATGGCCAGCAGCAAGCCACACAGTCCCCTTTTCATCATGCTGTTAATCATTTTTTTCTCTCCTTAACCACGCATTATTCTGATGTTATTCCATCCCCTCTTAACACTATACCCTAAATTCACTGAATTGCAGGAAAACGCCAACTGTATGAATTTAAAGGCGCATAGCGGCTATCGTCGGCAGCGCGGGCACGGCATGCGACGTCTGTTTTTCGGCGAATTAATTTGTACAAAAATAAAAGTTTGTATAAGTTTGTGCGATTGACTAAGGTTTAAACGGTGAGGGAATTCGGGGTACGACAACGTATGACCACTTACAGTATCAGTGAATTTTCGGCCCGCTGTGGCGTGAATGCCGTGACATTACGGGCCTGGCAGCGGCGCTATGGGCTACTTAGCCCGAAACGTACCGAGGGCGGCCATCGCGTTTACGACGACGCTGACTTGATAGAAGTCGGCATCATTCTCTCGTGGATTCAAAAAGGCGTGCCGATAGGCCAGATAAAACGCCTGCTGGAAGGCCAATCCGTGAGTACGGGGCAAGGCAATACGGATTTACAGGATGCGCTCCTCACGCCGTTACAGTCAGGAGAGCTGTCCCGCTTACGCAGCCTGCTGTATGAAACCGGGCGCGAGTATCCCAGTGATTATCTGGTAGAGAAGGTACTGCGCCCCCTGCGCGCACGTCTTGCCAGCCCCCAGGAGACCATTCAAACGCTGCATCACCTGCTTGATAGCGTCATTATCAGCTATTGTGCGTTTTGTCTGGAAGGGGCGCGTAAACGCGCCGGAACAGATGTCATTGTCGCAGGCTGGCAACTTCAGGACACCACCGAAGTCTGGCTGGAAGCATTACGTCGCACCCCCTCATCACAGCGCTGTAGCGTGGTTCCCCAATCGTTAACCTATCCACGGCCAGAATTGATGCCCGGTTGCAGTTGGCTGTTGGTTAACGCCCAACCCCTGACCGCCGAGCAACATCACCAGCATCAGCAATGGCTGGCCGCTAACCACCGCATCGAGCTCGTTATTCTGAGCCAACAGGAGGTGGCATGACCACGTCCCCGGAGTTGCAAGCGATTATCCAATTCTATCGCCAGCTTGATATCTGCACGCCGGTACAACTGGCGGCGTTCTATCATCAGGATGTGGTGTTACAAGACCCGCTCGGCCAACACCACGGCCTGATGCAGTTGTGCAATTACTTCAATGGTTTACTGGCGAACACTGCCTATTGCCGCTTTGATGTACACCGTGTTCTCAGCGAGGGGCAGCGAGCCACCCTGTTGTGGCGTATGGACTATGCACACCCTCGCCTGCGGCGCGGTGCGGCGTTGACTCTGGAAGGCTGCTCATGGCTGGAATATGACCATGCGCGCATACGCTGGCAGCAAGACTTCTACGATATGGGTGCCCTGCTGTATGAACAGTTGCCTATCATCGGCCCGGCGATCCGCATGCTAAAAACGAGGCTGACACCATGAAGCGCGTCCTCATTACCGGCGCCAGCTCCGGTATCGGTAAACAACTGGCCTGCGATTACGCCGATGACGGCTGGGAGGTGCTGGCGTGTGGCCGCAACGCTCAGGCACTGACAGCGCTCAATCAACCGGGGCGTCATATTCAGCAACGGGTTTTTGACGTCAGCCAATTGGCGCAAACCCGTCATCATTTGACCGACGCCGCCTGCGATTTGGTGATTCTGAATGCAGGCACCTGTGAGTACCTTGACGGCGGGCAAATAGAGATAGACAAAATTCACCGCGTGTTCGCCACTAATCTGTTCGGGCCAATCTATTGCCTCGAAACACTGCTGCCGCAGCTAAACCCAGGGGCGCGAATTGTTGTTATCGGTTCTCTGGCCGGATTGGTGGCGCTACCACGCGCGCAGGCTTATGGCGCATCTAAAGCCGCGCTGACCTATTTCGCCCACAGTCTGCGGCTGGATCTGTCTTCTCGCGGTATCGCCGTGACCGTCGTCATGCCAGGCTTTGTCGATACGCCGCTCACCCAACGCAATGATTTTCCGATGCCAATGCAAATCAGCGTGCAGGCAGCCTCGCGCGCCATTCGCCGTGGCATCGCCGCCGGGCGCGATGAAATCCGCTTTCCCTGTGTCTTTGCCTGGCTACTTGGTCTGTTGGCACGGCTGCCCCTATCACTACAACAACGCATTACACGACGCATGGTGAGATCATGAAAATAGCCATTATCGGCAGCGGTATTGCAGGCATGACCTGCGCCTGGAAACTGGCCGAGCAGCATCAGGTAACGCTATTTGAAGCCAACGACTATCTCGGCGGCCACACCGCCACCGTCGATGTCGCCCTCGATGGACAGACATACGCTATCGATACCGGTTTTATCGTCTATAACGATCGTACCTACCCGCGTTTTATTAACCTGCTTGATGATCTCAACCTTCAGGGTAACAAAACGCAAATGAGCTTTTCGGTTCATAATCAGACCAGCGGCCTTGAGTACAACGGCCATACGCTCGCAACACTGTTCGCCCAAAAGCGCAACGTGCTCAACCCGCGCTTCTGGCGCTTATTATGGGATATTTTGCGCTTTAACCGTTGCTGCAAGCGCTACCTCACGCGCCGCCCGGATAACGCGCTGACATTGGGCGATTTATTGGCGCGTGAGCACTTTAACGACTATTTTGCCCGCCACTATATTTTGCCGATGGGTGCGGCTATCTGGTCTGCGTCAATGGCTGATATGCGCCGTTTTTCTCTGCGCCTTTTCTTGCGTTTTTTCAATCATCACGGCCTGCTCGATATCACGCATCGCCCGCAGTGGTATGTAATACCCGGCGGGTCACGCGAGTACATTCGGCGGATGCAGCAGCAGTTAAATAACCGCATGACATTTTTGTGCCGCACTCCGGTGACGGGAGTGTGGCGCTCCCCGGTTGCCGTACGGGTATTATCTGCGCGCGGCAGTGAATTTTTTGATGAGGTCATCTTCGCCTGCCACGCCGATCAAGCGCTGTCACTCCTGCAAGATGCCACGCCTGCCGAGCGGCATATTCTTGGCGGCCTGCCTTATCAGGCGAACGAGGTGGTGCTGCATACGGACACCCGTTGGCTTCCCCTGCGCCGCAAAGCCTGGGCAAGCTGGAATTACTGGCTTGATAGCGACAACCGGGAAGAGGAACAAACCCAAGCCTGTGTGACCTATAACATGAACATTCTGCAAGGATTACCGCCATCAACGCCGCATACTTTTTGCCTTACCCTCAACCCGACCCGGCCAATTGACGCGCACAAGGTGCTACGGCGTTTCACCTACCACCACCCGGTATTCAGCACCGACAGCCTGTTGGCACAGCGACGCCGCCGTGAAATCAGTGGACGCCACCACACCTGGTACTGCGGTGCTTATTGGTATAACGGTTTTCACGAAGATGGCGTTCGTAGCGCGCTGGATGTGGTCAGCACACTCAACAAGCGGCTGACCGGCAATACGGAGGGAGCATGAACAGCGCACTGTATAGCGGCTGGCTGCGTCATCGGCGCTTTTCGCCCAAGGCGCATGACTTCACCTACCCGATTTTTATGCTGTTGCTCGACCTTGATGAGTTGGCGCTATTAAAAACGGTGGGCATTGGATCACGGCGTATCGCGCTCGCCTCTTTTCAGCCGCAGGATTATCTGACGGGCGGTGACCTCAAACACGCGGTGCGGGAACGTTTAACGGCGCTGACCGGCGAAACCCTGAACGGCAAAGTCTATTTGCTTTGCCAGCTCCGTTATTGCGGGTTCCATTTTAATCCGGTCAATTTTTACTACTGCCATGACGAGTCAGGTCAGTTACGCTGGTTACTGGCTGAAGTTCGTAACACGCCGTGGAATGAGCGGCATGTCTATGCCATCCCCGCAGATAACCCGACGCCGCAGGCCAAGCGCTTTCATGTCTCGCCTTTCAACCCGTTAGAGATGGATTACCATTGGCGTTTTACTGCGCCGGGCGCCTCACTGAGCGTTCATATCGAAAACCATGACCGCCCTGAACCGGGTTCAGACACCACGCTCAATGCCACCAAAGTGCTCGACGCCACATTGCAATTGCGACGCGTCGCACTCACGCGCCGTTCGCTGCACCAGCATATCCGTCGTCTGCCGATGATGACGTTAAAAACCGCCGTGGCGATTTATTGGCAAGCGCTACGCCTGTGGCTAAAGAACGTTCCTGTTTACGCACATCCATCTTGCGGGAGAAAGCACCATGAATAACCCTGCCTACTCACTGAAACGGCCACATCAGCGGTCAGCTTCGCTGGCGCGGCGCGTCGTGTTTCGGCTGCTCAGTCAACTCAGCGATGTCTATCTGCAACTGCATGACGCCGATGGAACACAGCATGCCTTTGGTCATCCGCACGCGGCATTGCAGGCTCATATCACGGTTCATGACCCGATATTTTATCGCCAATGTCTGCTCGGCGGTGGAATTGGGGCGGCTGAAAGCTATCTTGATGGCGCCTGGAGCACACCGGATCTCACGGCAACCTTGCTGGCGTTGGCCAAAAACAGAGCGGTAATAACAGCACTGGAGTCCCGTTTCTCACTGCTGCTATTACCGTTGCAAAAAATACGGCATGCCTTGCGCCGCAATACCCGGCACCAGGCTCGCCGCAATATTGCCGCGCATTACGATTTGGGAAACAGATTCTATGAATGTTTTCTTGACCGCAGCATGCTCTATTCCAGCGCGTTATATACCGATCCCAATGCCACGCTGGAGCAGGCACAGCAAGCAAAACTGCGCCGGTTGTGCGAGCAATTGCAGCTCAGTGAACACGACCATCTCCTGGAGATAGGCAGCGGCTGGGGGGAAATGGCGCTGTTCGCCGCACGGGAATATGGCTGCCGCGTAACCACAACCACCGTCTCGCAAGCGCAGTTTGACTATACACGCCAGCGTGTGCAGCAGGCGGGGCTTGATGATCGCATTACGGTACTGTGCCAGGATTATCGCGACCTGACGGGGCAGTACGACAAAATCGTCTCCATCGAAATGATTGAGGCGGTAGGCAAAGCCTTTCTGCCGGTCTTCTTTCAGCACTGCCAGCAACGACTGAAACCCGGAGGTCGCCTGGTATTACAAGCCATTACCATCAGCGATCAATACTATGCACGCTATAGCCGACGCGTAGACTTTATTCAGCGCTACATCTTTCCTGGCGGCTTTTTGCCCTCCGTGACCGCGCTAAATGAAACCATGACCCGGCACTCTCGCCTGGTGATGCGTGACCTGCATGATATGGGGATGGATTATGCGCGCACGCTGCATGAGTGGCGCAAGCGATTTGTCCAGCATTGGTCTGAAATCGCACCACTCGGTTTTGACGATCGCTTTCGACGCTTATGGTTATTTTACCTGTGCTATTGTGAAGCCGGTTTTCTCGCCCGCACCATCAGCACCGTGCAAATCACCGCCGAGTGCCCGTAGACGCACCGCTTGCGTGACGTTGTCACCGATACGTCAATGGCCAGATACTTCAGGCGCTGGATATTTCAGTGGTTAGATATTTCAGTGGCCAGCTCGGTGACACGTTCTCGCAACGCGGCGAGTTTATCGTCTCTGCCGCCACCGCCCCCTCTCGCTTGCACCTGAACGCAGGCTGTTTGACTTTACATATCTTAAATAATGACTAACTGTAATTAGTTATTACAAAACAGGGATATTTGCCCAATCAAGCCTGTGATCCTGTACACGAAAATGAATTTCCCGACGGATATCACGCTTCGTGGTGATCCTGATCACCTTAAGGCTGTATCGCTTCTCGTAGGATAAATTCACGTATCCCATTAATTAATTTAACCATAGGATGTGGAGATATCATGTCATCTTTCCTGAGTCGTCTCTCAATTCCGGGTTTAAAGAAATCGCGCCCTGCTCGCGGCGTCTATCGGTGTGATGCTTTGCCTTCTTCGCTGTCACAACTGGGATTACCGTCCGCCCCTGGGCTATTGATGGTATTCGTTCCCCCCAATGCCGATTTTGCCGCTGTTAATCGAGCCTGGCAGCGTTTCTCTGCGCCCTATCGTAGTGTTATCACCCTGTCCTCCACGGGTGCGCTTTGCAGCCAGCGCGGTCAATCGACCTACTGTGATATGGAAGGCCCGCAAGGGAGCTGGTTATGGTTGCCGCAATCGCTGATTGCTCGCCATGAGGTGCATTTGGTGGATCTGCATATGCATGATAAACCCAATGCGCGCGTGAGAATTGATGCCATTCGGCGTGAGCTGGAGCGAATGAATGTCAGCATGCCCTTGTCCTCTGACAACACGTTTGCACTCATTTACTGCGATGGGCTGGCCGCCTCCGAAGGCTTTTTAATGCAAGCCTGGTACGCCTGTCGGCGCTTTCCCTGCCTTGCGATTGGCGGCGCGGCGGGCGGAAAACTGGATTTTAGCGGCACCTATATCAGCGCGGATAACAATGTCTTGCAGGGAAAAGCCGTGATTGTGTTTTGCCAGATGGCGCCGGGTAAGTCGTTTGCGCCGTTTAAGAGCCAAAACTTTGCACCCACCAAACAAAGCTGGCTGGTTGCCGAGGCCGACCCTGTCGCCCGTACCGTCAAATCCGTTTTCGATGCTCACGGTAATGAACAACCGTTGATTGACGCTATCGCCAACTGCCTGCGCTGCTCCCCTGACCAAATCAGTCAACATCTGGCTGGTAAAACCTTCGCTGTTAAAGTGAATGATGAATATTTTGTTCGCTCGGTTGCAGCCATCAAGCAAGACCGGATCGCGTTTTTCTGCGACCTCGAATTCGGCGATAGGCTATACCTGATGGAATCGACCGATTTCATCGCCAGTACAGAGCGCGACTGGCAACAATTTGTGTCACAACACGGCAAACCAGAGTTAGTTCTTCTCAATGACTGTGTGTTACGCCGTGCGGGTAACACGCGGTTAAACGAAGCCCAATTCTTCGCGCAAATTCCGGCGGCTGGCTTCTCAAGCTTTGGTGAAATACTCGGAGTACCGATTAACCAAACGCTCTCAGCCCTCGCGTTTTTTAATCATGATGTCAAAGCCATGTCCCACTTCCCGGTCGATTACGCCGCCTATGCCGGCCACTACGCACAACGGGCGCTACGGCGCTGGGAAGCGTTGCATGATATTCAGTCCGCCGTGGTTAAGCAGGTTGTCGAGTATGAACAGGCGTTGGCTCCGTTACTGACAGCCATGCCGCAACTCGAACAAGCGACGTTACGGCAAAGCGATACGCTTGATGTGGCGCAAACCAGTATCCGCGCCATCAGTGACTCTGCGGCGAAAACACAGGAAGCGCAGGGGCGACTTGAGACGGGCCTTAACGATTTGGAGCGTATCTCGATTGGTATTACCCATATTACCAGCGGTATCAATGCCATTGCAGACAAGACCAACTTGCTGGCGCTCAATGCGGCGGTAGAAGCCGCCCGGGCGGGCGAAGCGGGCAGAGGTTTCGCTGTGGTTGCCGAGGAAGTGCGAAAACTTGCCAGCTCCTCGAAAGAGCAGGTGGATGCCACCACCAGCAGCATTCGGGAAGCTGTCGATACTATCGCCCATATACGGGCAATCGCCCAGCAAACCGTCAGCACCACGCAACAAATGGCGGAAAAAAGCATCTCGGCGGCGAACCAGATTGCCAGCATGAGTGCAGAAACAGACCGCGATCGCGCCAATATGACGGCAAACCTCGGTAATCTCAAAGACCTGGCTAAAGGTATGGATGCCATGCAGGACGCCGTTAACCAACTGACCGTGCTGCAAAAACTGGCTTCATCCTAACCCCCCTCATGCCGGAATAAGGCGCAATCCCGCGCCTTATTCCGGCATCGTCTTCCTGCGTCTTCTTTGTTTTGCCCGGCAGAGGTCATGCAGTTTTTGTGTGACAGACTCTGCACTTCAGGCGACAATGCCTCACCCTGCCAAGACCGACGGGTAAGTACCCTTTCGGGTCTTGTCGCGCGGTGACGTTGCGCGATGACGTTGCGCGAAGATGTTGCGCAGCAACGGTTGATTCGCCCGGCCATCGCAAAAGCGCCGCCTATCAACACTCGGGCGCACTCCAGCAATACCTTGCCGAGTCACCACGCATAAACCGGCATACCGCATAGGATATGAAAAATATGCAGATATTTTTATTCGATACCCTGCCCACGCCGATTGGTGAATTATTACTGATCGCCGATGAAGATGAGCAGCTTCGGGCCGTTGAATGGCGCGAATATGAAGAAAGTTTATATCTCTCGCTGAATAAACGTTATCGAGATGATCCTTTCACATTAAAAGCCTGTAACAACCCGGGTGGATTTAGCGACAAATTACGCGCCTATTTTGACGGTGATGTGCATGTTATCGATAACCTTCCTGTCGCGGCTCGCGGTACGGATTTTCAGTTACGCGTCTGGCAGGCATTGCGTACTTTACCCTGTGGCACCACCACCACCTATGGCGAACTGGCTCATCGTCTCGGCAAACCGACCGCTTCGCGCGCCATTGGCATGGCGAACGGCGCGAATCCCATTAGTATTGTGGTGCCTTGCCACCGCGTCATTGGTGCCGGTGGCGCACTCACCGGCTACGCCGGCGGCATTGAGCGCAAGAAGTGGCTGTTAACCCATGAGGGATATTTATCCTGAACCCTTTTATTCTTTTATTCCTTTATTAACCATTCGTTATTAACTTCACGCATAACTATTACGTGATGGCATGACTGATGCCGGGATGTCACAATGCGCCCGGCAAAAAACCGCGCTACCTTTATGACATAAAAGAAAATATTAATAAGCTCACTATTTAATAGTCAGTTCCAAAGATAGCGGATCTTATCAGACACAATAAAAGCTGTTAAAATTGACCAATATCAATTATCGCCTGAGTAAAGCCTATGATTCCTGAAAAGCGAATAATCCGACGCATTCAGTCTGGTGGTTGCGCCATCCATTGCCAGGATTGCAGCATCAGCCAGCTCTGTATTCCTTTCACACTTAACGAGCACGAACTTGATCAGCTCGACAATATTATCGAAAGGAAAAAACCCATCCAAAAGGGTCAGGCGTTGTTCAAGGCGGGAGATGAACTGAAATCACTGTATGCTATCCGCTCGGGTACAATTAAAAGCTACACCATCACCGAACAAGGTGACGAGCAGATAACCGGCTTTCATCTGGCAGGCGATCTGGTGGGGTTTGATGCCATCGGCAACGCACAGCACCCCAGTTTTGCTCAGGCGCTAGAAACCTCAATGGTGTGCGAGATCCCGTTCGAAACCCTGGACGATTTATCCGGCAAAATGCCGAATCTGCGCCAACAGATGATGAGGCTGATGAGCGGCGAAATCCGTGGCGATCAGGATATGATTCTGCTGCTGTCAAAGAAAAATGCCGAAGAGCGGCTCGCGGCTTTTATCTATAATCTGTCGCGTCGTTTTGCACAGCGTGGCTTTTCACCGCGTGAATTTCGTCTGACGATGACCCGTGGCGACATAGGCAACTATCTTGGCTTAACGGTGGAAACCATTAGCCGCTTGCTGGGGCGTTTCCAAAAAAGCGGTATGCTGGCGGTAAAAGGCAAGTATATCACCATTGAAAACATTGATGCGTTAGCCGAGCTATCCGGCACATCTCGTCATAAAGCGTAACGCTCCCGTTATTTCTTTCGCCGGATCAATAATGACACTAAATTATTGTTCCGGCCCCATCACCTGTTGTTCAAAGCGATTTCCATGCGTTACTCTTAACGGGCAGGCTGCGGACTGACAGCCAACAGGAGGCGTTATGGCGAAGTATCAGAACTTACTGGTCGCTATTGACCCAAATCAGGACGACCAACCCGCGTTACGTCGGGCTGTCTATCTGGTTCAGCGACTAGGGGGCAGAATCAAGGCGTTTCTGCCTATCTACGACTTTTCCTATGAAATGACCACACTGCTCTCGCCAGATGAAAGAACAGAGATGAGGCGTGGGGTTATTGCCCAGCGAACCGAATGGATTACGGAACAGTGCAAATACTATCTCGATGCGGGAATTACTATCGACATTAAGGTGGTCTGGCACAACAAACCTTATGAAGCCATTATTCAGGAAGTCATTGCGGGCCAGCACGATTTATTGCTCAAAATGGCGCATCAGCACGATAGGCTGGAAGCCGTGATTTTTACCCCAACTGACTGGCAGTTACTGCGTAAATGCCCCTGCCCGGTCTGGATGGTGAAAGATCAGCCTTGGCCGCAAAATGGTCGGGCGCTGGTCGCCGTCAATCTCGCCAGCGAAGATCCGTACCATGACCCGCTGAACATTAAGCTGGTGTCAGAAGCACTGGAGCTGGCGCATCAGGTTGACCAAACCGAAGTTCATCTGGTCGGTGCCTATCCGGTAACACCGATTAACATCGCCATTGAACTGCCCGATTTTGACCCCGGCGTCTACAATGGTGCCATTCGTGGCCAGCACTTGCTGGCGATGAAATCACTGCGGCAGAAGTTTGGCCTGGATGAACGCGTCACTCATGTGGAAAAAGGCTTGCCGGAGGATGTTATCCCTGATTTGGCCGAGCATCTGCAAGCAGGCGTTGTGGTGTTAGGCTCATTGGGACGTACCGGTTTGTCCGCAGCCTTTATTGGTAATACCGTTGAGCATGTTATCGATCACCTGAAATGCGACCTGCTGGCGATCAAACCAGATGATTTTATCTCACCGGTCACACTCCAGGGTGAAAACGAGACCAAAACAGACGAGGTCTAGTGACAACGGCGGATAGGCAGATGGTGATGGTGGATGAAATATCCTGCGCCACCTCAGCTGTCACCTAATCTACCATCACCCAATAAACAACAAGGGGCCAACTGGCCCCTTGTTACTCGCACTTATCGACCATCAGAAACGCCATTACAGCGCTTTAAGAATGGCCTCAACGCTTTCCTTGGCATCGCCAAATAACATTTGCGTGTTTTCTTTAAAGAACAACGGGTTCTGTACACCAGCATAGCCGGTATTCATCGAACGCTTAAAGACGATAACATTCTGCGCTTTCCACACTTCCAGTACCGGCATGCCGGCAATCGGGCTATGTGGATCTTCCTGTGCGGCCGGGTTTACCGTATCGTTAGCGCCAATCACCAGTACGGTGTCGGTATCAGAGAAATCATCATTGATTTCATCCATCTCCAGCACCACGTCATAGGGTACTTTCGCTTCAGCCAACAACACGTTCATGTGCCCAGGCAAACGACCTGCAACCGGGTGAATACCAAACCGCACATTGATCCCTCGCGCACGCAGCCTGGCGGTAATGTCATGTACCGGGTATTGCGCCTGCGCCACCGCCATGCCATATCCCGGCGTGATTATCACTGAACTGGAGTTTTTTAACAGTTCAGCCACCTCTTCTGCCGTGGTTTCGCGATGCTCACCCACTTCTTCATCCGCACTTGCCGATGAACCATCGGTGCCAAATCCACCGGCAATGACGCTGATAAATGAACGGTTCATCGCTTTACACATAATGTAAGACAGAATGGCGCCCGATGACCCCACCAATGCACCGGTCACGATCAGCAGGTCGTTGCTTAACATAAAGCCAGCGGCGGCAGCGGCCCAGCCAGAATAGGAGTTCAGCATCGACACCACAACAGGCATATCGGCACCGCCGATTGATGCCACCAGATGCCAGCCAAATGCCAGAGCAATAAGGGTCATCAGCAGCAATGCAAATACCTGCATCCCCACACTGTGGGCTTTCACAAACACCAGCAGTAATAAAAACGACAGCACTAACGCTGCCAGATTCATCTTATGGCGATTAGGCAACATCAACGGTTTGGATGAAATCACACCGCGCAACTTACCAAACGCGACCACCGACCCGGTAAACGTGACTGCACCGATAAAAATACCGAGGAACACTTCGGTCAGGTGGATATTTTCCATCACCCGATCGGTGATTTCACCTTCGCCAATAAAGCTGTTAAAACCAACCAAAACAGCCGCAAACCCGACAAAACTGTGCAGGATTGCCACCAACTCTGGCATTTCAGTCATTTCAACTTTACGCGCCAGGTAGACACCAATGGCACCGCCGATCGCCATCGCAACGATAATCCAGCCGACGTTACCGGCATTTGGCCCAAGAATGGTGGCCAACAACGCGATAGCCATACCGCTGATACCGAAAATGTTCCCCTGACGAGAGGTTTCATGCTTGGATAAGCCAGCCAGGCTGAAAATAAATAAAATTGCGGCAACAATATACGCTGCCGTCACTAATCCTCCAGACATCAGCTACCCCTTAATTTTTGCGGAACATTTTCAGCATGCGCTGAGTGACGGTAAAGCCGCCGAAAATATTAACACTGGCAATCAACACGGCAATAAACGAGAAGAATGACACCCAGCCGCCATGCCCAATCTGCAACAATGCCCCGACAACGATAATGCCGGATATCGCGTTGGTGACAGACATCAGTGGCGTATGCAGCGCATGGCTGACATTCCATACCACGTAATAGCCAACCACACACGACAGCGCGAAGACGGTGAAGTGTGACAGGAACTCTTTCGGTGCCACATTCGCCAACCCGCCGAACAACACAATGGCAAGTGCGAGAAAAACAAACTTCCGCCAGGGCGACGTCGGCTGACTTTCCGGTTTTACCGCGCTGGCCGCAGCCGGTTTCGCCTGTTGCGGTTGTGCGGAAACCTGAATGGGCGGTGCAGGCCAGGTGATATCGCCGTCACGAATAACGGTCACGCCACGAATGACCGTGTCGTCAAAATCGATATTGATCTGCCCGTCTTTCTCTTTACAGAGTAATTTCAGCAAGTTAACCAGATTTGTGCCATAAAGCTGCGACGACTGCGTCGGCAAACGGCTAGGCAAATCGGTATAACCGATAATTTTCACGCCATTCTCTGTCACCGTTACCCGATCAGCGACCGTCAGCTCGCAGTTCCCGCCCGTTTGGGCCGCCAGATCCACAATCACACTGCCCGGTTTCATACTGTGTACCATTTCGGCAGTAATCAACTTCGGTGCCGGTTTCCCTGGGATAAGCGCGGTGGTGACAATAATGTCTACCTCTTTGGCTTGTGCGGCGAACAGCGCCATCTCTGCCTTGATAAAGGCATCCGACATCACTTTCGCGTAGCCATCTCCACTCCCCGCCTCTTCCTCGAACGCCAGTTCCAGGAACTCGGCCCCCATGCTTTTTACCTGCTCTTTAACTTCAGGGCGGGTATCAAACGCACGGACGATAGCACCAAGGCTACCTGCGGCGCCGATAGCGGCAAGACCGGCAACCCCGGCACCGATAATCAGCACTTTCGCGGGAGGTACTTTACCTGCCGCCGTTATCTGGCCGGTAAAGAAACGACCAAATTCATGGGCCGCCTCCACAATCGCACGATAACCAGCGATGTTAGCCATCGAACTCAGTGCATCTAACGATTGCGCGCGGGAAATACGGGGCACGGCGTCCATCGCCATCACAGTGACTTGCCTTGCAGCAAGCGCGTCAAGCAATGCCGGGTTTTGCGCAGGCCAAATAAAACTGACGATGGTACTGCCAGCACGCGTTAGCGCCACTTCATCATCCAGTGGCGCATTAACTTTAAGCACAATATCGCTCTGCCAGACCGCCGAGGTATCGAGAATGGTGGCTCCCGCCTGTTCATAGGCTGCATCATCGAAACTGGCAAGTTTACCAGCGCCACTTTCAATGCCGACCTCGAACCCCAGTTTCAGCAGCTGCTCCACCGTTTTTGGCGTGGCTGCGACACGGGCTTCATTGGTCAACCTCTCTCTTGGTACACCAATACGCATTATGAATCCCTTTTCGTTGTCACGAAGGTTTTATATTTGAACTATATCAATTACTTGAAAGAAACCTACCGCGCTATCAAGCACCCATGCAACGGCGGTAAGTACATTTATAACCTACTTAAAATGGAATTAATGATCCACTGTTAAAACCATTAAGTTCTAAAAGCAGAGCGATGATCGCTTCTCATGGCAATTTTTAGCTAAAAATTACCGTTAAAGTTATTTTTTTTAGCATTATTGCTACAACAATATTTCGGGTTACTTCACAAAAAGCCCGTGTTAATGCTTTGTTAATTCAAAAAATGTTAATAAACAACGCTTATGAAATGAATTTCAATATTAACGGTTATTATCTTCACTTTTCTTTTTCCCCTGCCGGGCCGACCTTGCCTTAGCGGATTTAACTTAAAATGCAGAGGCATAACGACAGGTTCCATGCCATAATCAGCGGCTACTATAGAAAACGGCTTGGTACGTATTGACCCGAATTGCGTCAGGTGAAAGGATTTTTTATGAAGCTGAAGAACCGCGTTGTTGCCTCCACTCTTTTATCAATAGTCGCGTTTTCATCGCAGGCTGCACAGGAGTTAACTCCTGAAAAAGCACAGTCACTACAGCCTTTTGAACGAATAACTTTTTTAGGGCGCTATGACGCGATTTATGAAGCGGCCGCTGATGCCTCGAAAAAAGCCGACGCGCGCGGCGCAGCCGCTTTTTATATTCAGAGCACCTCTGAAGTTAACGGCGGGCGCTGGCAGGTTACGGTTGATCTGTACAAAAAAGATGCGCCTGAAGCGGTAAAAGATGCGTCATACCGTACATTCAGCGGCGTGAAAGAGTTACCCAAAGATGAAGCCGTACGTCTGGAGCCTTACGATACCGTGACGGTAACGGGTTCTTTTGGCAACCAGCCTGAGGTAAACGAGGCTATCGGTAAAGCGGCTAAAGCCAAAGCAGCCGATGCGTTTTTTATCGCCCGCCAGGTCGATATCAACTCTAATGGTTCCACCCAATCCATCACCGCTTTTGTGTATAAGAAAGATGCGCCTAAGCGTCAGGTTCAAAGCCCGGATGCGATCCCAGCCAATTCAGAAGCAGGTAAAGCGGCGCTGGCGGCAGGGGGAGAAGCAGCGGCAAAAGTGGAAATTCCGGGCGTGGCAACGTCATCAAGTTTAAGTGACAAGGTCGGGAATTTCTTTCAGACCCAATCCTCAACCGTCGGCTCTCGTTACACTGTCACCATGGCTGATGGCACCCAGGTTCAGGAACTGAATAACGCAACAGCTGCCAAAATGGCACCGTTTGACTCCATCACCTTGCGCGGCAGTTTTAATAGCCCAACGGATATTTCTGAAGCCGTCGCAAAACAGGCTTACAAGAAAGGTGCCAAGTTCTACCACATTACCCGCGAGTGGCAAGAAAAAGGCGACCATTACACTATCGGCGCTGATTTATATAAATAAAACTCGCCATCCAGATATAAAAAAACCGCCATTAACGGCGGTTTTTTTATTACTACCCGATAGCCAAACCTGAAGCAAACGCATTTCAGGTTATCAGCTACGGGTATCAAGCTCTGGGAAGTGTTTCACCAGATCGTCAATCGCTTTCATCTGCATCAGGAAAGGTTCCAGCTTATCGAGCGGTAGCGCCGAAGGGCCGTCGCATTTAGCGCTATTCGGATCGGGGTGCGCTTCAATAAACAGACCCGCTATCCCCACCGCCATACCTGCACGGGCTAATTCAGCAACCTGAGCACGACGGCCACCGGATGCGGCACCAAACGGATCGCGGCATTGCAACGCATGCGTTACATCGAAAATAACCGGCGCACCGTGTGACACCTGCTTCATCACGTTAAAACCCAGCATATCGACAACCAGATTGTCATAGCCGAAGTTACTGCCGCGATCGCACAAAATCACCTGATCATTACCCCCTTCGCGGAATTTATCCACAATATTGCCAACCTGGCCGGGGCTGATGAACTGCGGTTTTTTAATATTGATAACCGCGCCAGTCTTTGCCATAGCCTCAACCAGATCGGTCTGGCGGGCAAGGAATGCAGGTAACTGAATGACATCAACCACTTCAGACACCGGCTGGGCCTGCTGAGGCTCATGTATATCAGTGATGATTTTCACGCCAAACGTCTGTTTTAGCTCTTGAAAAATCTTCATACCCTCTTCCAGACCCGGCCCACGATAAGAGTGGATGGAAGAACGGTTGGCTTTATCAAAAGAGGCCTTGAAAACGTAGGGAATACCTAACTTCTGTGTCACCGTGACATAATGTTCACAGATTCGCATCGCCAGTTCGCGAGACTCAAGCACATTCATGCCACCAAACAGCACAAATGGCAGATGGTTGGCAACCGGGATATCCCCGATGTTAACCACTTTATTGCTCATAAATTTACCTTAATTGTCGGATAAACCAGATGATGGGGTCACGCCGCCCCAATCTCATGCTGCACTGTCTCATCAACAGTCATCTAATGCAGCACAATCTGTTTTTGCTCAATGGAGTGAATCTGAACTTTAATCATCTCGCTGACCGGATCTTCCGGGCACTGTTCAACAAAATAGCTCAGATCGGATAACGCGATGTGATCGCAATCCAGTTGCGCATAAATCAACCCGCGATCGCGAATCTCATACGGATCTTCCGGGTCGAACTGCAATATGGCTTCGCAGGCGCGTAATGCCAGCTCCATCTGTTTTTCTTCCATTAACGCAATTTTGAGCGTATCAAGCAGTTTACGCACAATCATGACGTTCTCTGCTTCATCCAGATCGCTGTCCATCAGCCTTGCCGATACACCAAGATTCCCCTTCAGCCAGACCTCCAGCACATGCTCACTGAGCGTATCGCCATTAAGCGGATTGATGAGCCACATTTCATCATCCAGCCAGTCTGCTCGCAAAATTAACTGCGTGGGAAAAATGACCGGCATCAGCGGTAGCTCAAGCTGATGGGCGATATGTAAAAAGATAATCCCAAGGGAAACCGGCATTCCCTGACGCGTTGCCAGCACTTTATCCAGCCATAATACGTCAGAAAGGCGATAAACCCCGCTGGCACCGCCAAATCCCCAGGTATGAAAGAACAGTTCAATAAGCTGTTCCAGTTGCTGATCCTGCTCCAGATCGCTCGAAATGCTCGCCCGTGCTTCATCAACCAACTTTTGCAGGTGCTGCCTCACCTCTTGGGTGGCAAAATCACGGCGTATTGACTGGGAAACCAACATCACCCCCTCACTCAAGGGCGACTGGTTAAATTCAAAATCGGCAATAGAACTCATAGTGATTCCATCAGCAAAAATAACATCGACAGCGAGCCTAAATACAAGCCAGCCTGCCTGCACTCATCTGCATATATGCTCTGTCAGGCGAATCAGATAATAATGCCAAACCTGCGCGTCGTCAGCAGTCACATACGCACAGATGAAGGATAAATAGGGCTAATCATAGTTAACGTGATCCGGCGCAATACGCGACGGCCATTGTCCCAGCGTCACCCGCTCATTGCCACCATAATCACGCTGAGTATCAATAGCTTCAAAACCCGCTTGCTGCAACAACGCACGCACCGCCCCGGCTTGCTGCCAGCCGTGCTCGAGTAACAGCCAGCCACCGGGCGACAGAAACGCCCCAGCCTGCTGCGTAATCGCGCGTAAATCAGCCAGCCCATTATCATCGGCGATCAGCGCAGTGGCAGGCTCAAATCGCACATCGCCACAGGACAAATGTGGGTCGAGCGCATCAATATAAGGGGGGTTACTGACAATTAACGCGAAGTGCTGGCCCTGTAATGCGCCAAACCAGTCACTGTGCAAGAAACGGGCGTTGCGGATGTTTAGCCGTTCAGCATTATGTTGTGCCAGCGCCACTGCATCAGGCTGAAAATCAACACCGGTTAACTGGCAATCCGGGCGCTCATGCGCAATCGCCAGCGCAATCGCCCCTGTCCCCGTCCCTAAATCCAGCACGTTCGCAGCACGCGCAGGCAGGCGCAGCAACGCCTGCTCCACCAGGCATTCCGTATCTGGCCGAGGAATAAGCGTTACCGGCGACACCGCCAGCGGCAGTGACCAAAACTCTCTCGTCCCGGTCAGATAGGCAACCGGCTCTCCGTTGATACGGCGGGCTAACAGGCCCTCGGCTTGCTGTAATTCGCACGCGCCGAGTTCCGTTTCACCAAACGCCAGCAAAAAGGTGCGATTTTTGCCCGTGACATGCTGAAGTAAAATCTCCGCGTCGCGTTTGGCGCTGTCACTGCCTTGCAGTCTGGCGATTGCCTGTTTCAACCACGCCTGATACGTCATTGATCCTGCTCGGCCAACGCCGCCAATTGATCGGCCTGATATTCCTGCACGATCGGTTGGATAAGCATATCCAGCTTGCCTTCAATCGCTTCATCCAGACGATACAACGTCAGGTTAATGCGGTGATCGGTCACTCGGCCTTGCGGGAAATTATACGTGCGAATACGGTCAGAACGATCGCCGCTGCCTAATAGATTACGTCGCGTAGAGGCTTCTTCTTGCTGACGCTTTTGCATTTCGGCCGCGCGGATACGGGCCGCCAATACCGATAATGCTTTTGCTTTGTTCTTGTGTTGAGAGCGCTCGTCCTGACACTCCACCACAATCCCGGTGGGTAAATGGGTGATGCGGATTGCCGAGTCCGTGGTGTTAACATGCTGACCACCCGCACCGGATGAGCGGAACGTATCGATTTTCAGATCGCCCGGATTAATATCCGGCAATTCCGCTTCTGGCACCTCGGGCATCACCGCAACGGTGCAGGCCGAGGTATGGATACGCCCCTGTGACTCAGTGGCTGGTACGCGCTGCACCCGATGACCACCCGACTCAAATTTCAACTGGCCATAGGCCCCTTCACCAACGACTTTGGCAATCATCTCTTTGTAACCGCCGTGCTCGCCATCACTGGCGCTCATCACTTCGACTTTCCAGCGGCGTGATTCGGCATAACGGCTGTACATACGGAATAAATCTCCTGCAAACAGCGCCGCTTCATCGCCGCCGGTGCCCGCGCGGATTTCCAGAAAGCAACCACGCTCATCGTCAGGATCTTTTGGCAATAACAGCACTTGCAACTGTTGTTCCAGCTCTTCTCCGGCTGCCCTGGCCGCTTTTAACTCTTCTTGCGCCATATCGCGCATTTCCGGGTCATCCAGCATCAGCGTAGCGGTTTCAATGTCCTCCTGGACCTGCTGCCAGCGCTGAAAACACTGGGTAATATCCGTCAATTGCGCATATTCGCGAGACAGCGCCCGAAAGCGGTCCATATCAGCAATGACACTGGGCTCTCCCAGTAACGCCTCGACTTCTTCATGGCGTTCTTGTAATGCTTCTAGTTTGGCAACAATAGAAGGCTTCATGCGGGCAGTTCAATCCTGTAGTGAGTCATTAAGGGGGAAGAAGAATGCTAGTTCAGGCCGAGACTGTCACGTAAAATCTGCAAACGTTCCAGATCGCCGTCACGCGCGGCTTGCTGTAGCGCGCGCGTGGGAGAGTGAATCAGTCGATTCGTCAGTCGATGTGTCAGTTCCTGCACGATGGCTTCAACATCCCCACCGTTGCGTATTGCAGCCAGCGCTTTGGTTGTCATCTCGTCGCGCAAGCTATCGGCCTGATCGCGATAATCGCGGATAGTATCAACCGCCGACTGAGCGCGAAGCCACGCCATAAACTCCGAGCACTCCTGCTCAACAATCGACTCCGCTTGTACGGCGGCAGCCTTACGCTGGGCCAGGTTATGCGCCACAATCGCCTGCAAATCATCAACACTGTAGAGATAAATATTTGGCAAACGCCCGACTTCCGGCTCGATATCGCGCGGCACGGCGATATCAATCATCAACATTGGCTGGTTACGACGGGCTTTCATGGTGCGCTCCATCATTCCCTTGCCAATGATGGGCAGAGTGCTGGCGGTAGAACTGATGACAATATCCGCCAGCGGCAAGTTAGCATCCAGTTCTGCGAGCGTAATCACTTCGGCACCGACTTCGTCGGCCAGAACCTGCGCTCGCTCATGGGTACGGTTGGCAATCACCATCCGTTTCACACGGTGCTCGCGTAAATGGCGAGAGACCAGTTCAATGGTTTCACCTGCGCCAACCAACAGCACATTCACATCCGACAATGATTCAAAAATCTGACGCGCCAATGTACAGGCGGCAAAGGCAACCGACACGGCACTCGCGCCGATGTCGGTTTCAGTCCGCACCCGTTTGGCTACGGTGAACGATTTTTGGAATAACCGCTCCAAATCGCCGGATAACGAACGCTCACGCTGCGAATCGGCAAAGGCCTTTTTCACCTGTCCCAGGATTTGGGGCTCACCCAACACCAACGAATCCAAACCACTGGCAACACGCATCAGGTGGCTGACAGCCGCATTGTCTTCATGCCAGTAGAGGTTTTTACGAATGTCATCCGGGTGCAGTTGATGGTAGTCACACAGCCAGGCTATCAACTGCTCATGGCGATTGTCCTGCTCTGCGACACTCAGGTAGAGTTCCGTACGGTTGCACGTGGACAACACCACACCGCCTTGCACCAGCGGTTGCTGTAATAAACTATGCAGCGCCTGCCCCTGCTGTTCTGGCGAAAACGCAACGCGTTCTCTCAGCGACACAGGAGCCGTTTTATGATTGATACCAAGCGCGAGCAGAGTCATGATTCGCAGAGTAATCCCGGTGTTAGTATGGGTTTCATCTGATGGGCATTCTACTTCAAGCCTGCGTGCAATAAAAGTAACCCCGGCGGCCCCTCTTCAACCGCTGATGGTTCAGCCTTGTGACATATCAAAGATTGACGCTGCCGCCCAACCCCGCTAGCGTGACGCCTAGTTTGCCTCATGATGCTTGAAACAGGATTTTTTCAACATGTTCAAAAACCCCGCCTACGTCTTGCGATTACTGCCTTTGGCCAGTGTATTACTGACAGCCTGCACCCTGACACAACCCACTGCGCCTGGCCAAAAACCCACGTCGCCACAGTGGCTGGCTCACGCGCAAAGCGTACAAAATCTCGACCATTATCAGACCCGAGGCTCATTTGCCTATATTTCTGATAGGAAGAAACTTTACGCCCGTTTCTTTTGGCAACAATCCTCACCGCAACGCTATCGCTTACTGTTAAGCAACCCGCTTGGCGGTACGGAGCTGGAATTACAAGCGGGCTCTGCACTGGTACAAATTACTGATAACCAAGGCAAGCGTTATGTCGGCAAGAATGCGCAACTGATGGTGCAGCAACTGACCGGTATGGCTATCCCGCTCGATAATTTACGCCAATGGATGTTGGGGCTACCCGGTGATGCGCAAGACTTCGAGCTTGATGAACATGCGCGGCTACGTCATGTCAATTATCAGCAAGGCGACCAACACTGGAGCGTTGATTACCTTTCATACACCGACACGCCACTGCCGCTGCCACAAAGTCTGGAACTGACGCAAGGCGAGCAACGCATCAAACTAAAAATGGATAACTGGATAACCGAATAATAACGGCGAATATCGATAATCATGACGGCAAAAACACCGATAGCGATGCCGGCCGCGCATAACGTGGCCGCGTCTACTATTTGGCCTTCACCGGCCAAGCTGAATCTATTTTTATATATCACTGGCCGCCGCGCTGACGGTTATCACAACCTGCAAACGCTCTTCCAGTTTCTGAATTACGGTGACACCGTCACGCTTACGTTACGTCAGGATAACCAGATAGTGCTACAAACCCCGCTAGCTGATGTGGCGGATGACAACAATCTCGCTGTTCGTGCTGCGCGCCTATTACAGCGCCATTGTCAGCAAGCAGGGTTGCCGTTTAGCGGTGCCGATATCGCCATCGAGAAACGTTTACCCATGGGAGGCGGATTGGGTGGCGGCTCCTCAAATGCGGCTACCGTGCTCGTGGCGCTCAATCATCTCTGGGGCAGCCAGATATCGGTTGATGCATTAGCAACAATGGGGCTGACCCTCGGCGCCGACGTACCGGTGTTTGTACGGGGTCATGCAGCCTTCGCCGAAGGGGTCGGTGAACAGTTAACCCCCACGGAGCCACCAGAAAAATGGTATCTGGTCATTCACCCAGGTGTACATATTCCGACACCGCTTATCTTTACTGACCCCGAGTTGACCAGAGACACACCAAAAAGGCCGTTATCACACTTATTGACACAAACTTTCCGCAATGATTGTGAATCCGTCGCAAGAAAACGTTTTCGTGAGGTTGAACAGCTACTTTTATGGCTGTTAGAATACGCACCGGCGCGCCTGACCGGCACTGGCGCTTGCGTGTTCGCCGAGTTCGACACCGAGCATGCCGCCCGTCAGGTGCTAGACCGGGTCCCGGAAGGACAATCGGGCTTTGTCGCTCGCGGTGTGAATATTTCGCCACTGCAACAATGCCTTTCCGGGCTGCTTAAGGGTTGCTAAAAAACCACTGCCCACCGTGGTGTTTTAACGATCTTTTTCCATACACCCGTATGTATATTCTGTTTGCGGCACAACACACGGCTTCCGCATGCAGAATATTTCTCTGGACGCAAGCTTGAGGTTCTTCTCGTGCCTGATATGAAGCTTTTTGCTGGTAACGCTATACCGGAACTAGCACAACGTATTGCCAACCGTTTGTACACCAGTCTGGGCGATGCTGCCGTAGGTCGTTTTAGTGACGGCGAAGTCAGCGTACAAATCAACGAAAATGTACGCGGTGGTGATATTTTCATCATCCAATCTACCTGTGCGCCAACAAACGATAATCTGATGGAACTGGTGGTGATGGTTGATGCCCTGCGCCGCGCTTCCGCAGGACGTATTACCGCTGTTATCCCCTACTTTGGCTATGCTCGTCAGGACCGCCGTGTGCGCTCTGCCCGTGTGCCTATCACCGCAAAAGTTGTTGCTGACTTTCTCTCCAGCGTGGGTGTTGACCGTGTACTGACCGTCGATCTACATGCCGAACAGATTCAGGGCTTTTTCGATGTCCCGGTAGATAACGTGTTTGGTAGCCCTATCCTGCTCGAAGACATGTTACAGCAGAATCTGGATAACCCGATCGTGGTTTCCCCAGATATCGGTGGCGTGGTGCGTGCGCGCGCGATCGCCAAGTTACTCAATGACACCGACATGGCCATTATCGATAAACGTCGCCCACGCGCTAACGTTTCTCAGGTTATGCATATCATTGGTGATGTTGCCGGGCGCGACTGCATCCTGGTCGATGACATGATTGATACCGGCGGCACGCTGTGCAAAGCGGCAGAAGCGCTGAAGGAGCGTGGAGCAAAACGTGTGTTTGCTTACGCCACTCACCCGATTTTCTCTGGCAACGCTTACGAGAACATCAAGAACTCGGTCATTGATGAAGTGATTGTCTGCGATACCATTCCGCTGTCGGAAAACATCAATGTCTCTGCCAAACGTACGTACCCTGACACTCTCAGGTATGCTGGCCGAGGCGATTCGCCGCATCAGCAACGAAGAATCTATTTCTGCGATGTTCGAGCATTAATCGATATTTCGGCTGTAATCACTACGCCACCGAATAATGATTCATTCGGTGGCGTTTTTACTGGCGACGAAGGGCATTTCGGGATGTTTATTGAAATACCCTATTACTCAATCGCAGTCTGAATAGATCTGATGATGGGGTATTGATAAGTGACTATAGAGCCGCTTTGCGCTGAGTCTTGGCTTGTAAGGCTTTAACCACCGCTTCCCCAAGCGCTGTTGCCGAAGCGGGGTTTTGCCCGGTAATTAAGCGCCCATCAACAACCACATTGTTCGCAAATATTGGTGCTTCTTCAAACGTTGCCCCGACTTTCTTCAGGGCGTCTTGCAGTTCAAATGGCACTATCTTATCGTACTGCCGGGAGGCCTCCTCCGCTGCCGTAAATCCTGTGAGACGGCGACCTTTGATTAAGCTTTCACCGTTGCTGAGTTTGACATTGATAAGCCCTGCCGGGCCATGGCACACAGCACTAATCACATTATTGTTTTCGTACAGCGTACGCACAATATTACTAAGCTCAGTATTATTGACAAAATCCCACATCGGGCCATGACCACCGACAAGCAGAATCGCGGAATATTTTGATGGATCAATATCCGATAATTTAATTGTTTGACCAAGCTTATTTCGGTGTTGAGGGTTAGTCCAAAACTCCAGACTAGCCTGATCTTTCAGGTCGAAACCATCGAAAGGAGCCAATCCGCCTTTGGGACTTGCAATATCGAAATCAAAACCCGCTTTATCAAAAACTTTGACGGGATGAGTTAATTCTGGAAACCAAAATCCCCCCACGAGATTTTCTGTTTTTTTATCCAGACTGGAGACGACGATTAATATCTTTTCCTGTTTTTGCGTTTCCTGGGCCGCGCCCGCCAGAGCAGATACCGAGAAGACGGTAATAGCGATGATGAGACGAGCAAAATACGTTGCAAGTGACATAGGATTTCCTTCAGGTTGTTGGTGTGCCTTCACTGTATCTGAGTTCAAAAACCCGAGGTAGACGGTCAAAACGGAACAGATTGTTTAAAAAAACATGCCAATTGGCTTGTATTAAGATGAATTATTGCCACAAAATATCAATACGCGAAGAACCAAAGATAACAAGAGAGAGTTCTGGATGAGCCAGCACAATGATTTTGATGGATTGCCGGAATTTTTGGCTATCTCGAAAAGGCTGAGTATTCGGAAAGCCGCTCTTGATCTTGGCAAAACCCCCGGTTCAATCAGTCAGTCATTGCAGAAACTGGAGCATCGCCTTGGCACGCTACTTTTTCATAGGACTACGCGTAAAATGGCATTGACAGAAGCCGGACAGAACCTGCTTTTAAAGATAGAACCCGCAGCGCGTGCAATCGCCGTCAGTCTCGAAGATGCAGCTCAGTCGTCAAAAGCCCCGGCGGGAACACTGCGGTTAATCGTGGAGCGGTTGGCCTTACCGCATGTTATTGAACCGTTATTACCCGCATTTCGCCAGCAATGGCCAAATGTAAACCTGGATATTACGGTCAGTAATCGCCACGATAATTTTATTTCTGAAGGTTATGATGCCGGTATTTTGATCGGCTCATACATTGAGCAGGATATGATTGCGGTTCGACTTTCCAAACCTTTTCAATGGGCGGTTTTTGGGTCTCCCGCCTATTTCAGGCTTCATGGAAAACCTAAAGTTACCAACGACCTTGTTCATCATGAATGCATTCGATTCCGACGCCCGGAAAAAGGCGATATTTATCGTTGGGAATTTATTGAAAATAATGAAACAGTTCGTATTGATCCGACAGGGTCTATTACTGTTAATGACGGCGAGCTGATGCGTAGCCTTGCTGTTAAAGGAATCGGACTCATCTACTCTTCCACATTCCACAGCTCACGTGAACTGGCGGCAGGAAGCCTGGAGCCCGCACTGCTTGATCGCTCGCCAGGTAATGATGGCCTTTTTCTCTATTTTTCGAAAGCCGGAAGAAACCAACCCAAATTACGTGCTTTTATTGAGACGTGCTCACGCATAATGAATACTTAAAAATTCATCGTATATTTCCATCGCGTACTTCATGCTTAAAATAATTCAAATTGCAGGAAAAGCCCCCCCTTGTAACGCACTCCGGCGTGCCAAGCCATATTGGCGGAGAGGAAAACTAATCCACCTGCAACGTATATAACGGGCATACACAGACCAATACCCTCTCCACCATTTTCCAGCCGATATTTGTTGTATCGCTTCGGCTACAGGCTTATGGATTTCGATGCTGTTCACGGCAGCAGCGTTTATCAAAATGCTTGAGCCACCAATAGCGATCGGTCACAGATTCACGCCCGCCAATACGCGCACCTGTTAACCACAGGATTGCCCCCATAAAAATCGAAACCAGTTCAACATAGTGCGCGGAACCTGGCAGATTTAACTCCGGCAATTGATTGGCGATTGAATACACAATACCCGCAATCATCAGCACCATGCCAATCCCCATTAACGCATTACCCATTCGCATGGCATTTCTACGTTTCATCGTTCACCTCCAGAAACCCAATGAAAACACAGCGCGTGGCGTCTGCACCCACCTGCTAGCATGGTTTACACGACGGCAGGCTCATCCCTGGAATCATTAAAGCAATCATCAAAAGGCACTCGTTGCGTTTAAAAACCGCTGTTTTACACATTTACAGTATTACTCGCTGGAATAACGAATGCGGTTACTGGTTATTCACTTACAAGCAAAGGGCCTATTATTTGTTCACAGTATAACCAGCTGACGGTAGTAGCTATGCGGGCAGGATCACATGTTGGTGATCAACCGCCCCTGCGTTAAACTAACGCGGTTAAAAAGGGTTTCCAGACAGGTTTGTTGTTTATGTGTCATACCTGTCGCTTCCAACAATTCGAGTGAACGGGCATAACTTATCCGGCGCTCTGCCTTGTGAGTTGTATGAAATAATGAGTGGTATAAAACTGATCGTGGGGCTGGCCAATCCCGGCGCTGAATATGCAGCAACCCGCCACAATGCGGGCGCATGGTACGTTGATCAACTGGCTGAAAATTATCGGCAACCCCTGAAAGAAGAGAGTAAGTTTTTTGGCTACACGGCCCGGTTGTCGGTAGCAGGCAAAGATGTCCGTTTGTTGGTACCTACGACATTTATGAATCTGAGCGGCAAAGCGGTATCCGCGATGGCCTCATTCTACCGCATCGAAGCCGATGAAATTCTGGTCGCGCACGATGAGTTAGACCTGCCCCCCGGCGTTGCCAAACTTAAACTCGGCGGCGGCCACGGTGGCCATAACGGTTTAAAGGATATCGTCAGCAAACTGGGCAATAACCCTAATTTTCACCGTTTACGCATCGGCATCGGTCATCCCGGCGATAAAAATAAAGTTGTCGGCTTTGTGCTTGGCAAACCGCCAGCCAGCGAGCAAGGGCTTATCGATCAAGCGATTGATGAATCGCTACGCTGTACCGATATTTTGATAAAAGAAGATATGATCAAAGCCATGAATCGGCTGCATGCCTTTAAGGCGTCATAGCCTTGATGCAGGTAGATCGAGTTCAACCGCTATTGTGTGTATAATTGGCCTCAGGGCTATTTTTTTCATTCTGACGGGTGTTTTTGCAAAAATAACATATTGCAACCAACACCCGATGATTCGTGATTGCTAAGGTGACATAAACATGGGATTCAAATGCGGTATCGTTGGGCTGCCTAACGTGGGGAAATCTACGCTGTTCAACGCGCTGACCAAAGCCGGTATCGAAGCGGCCAACTTTCCGTTTTGTACCATCGAGCCGAACACCGGCGTTGTGCCGATGCCAGACCCGCGTCTGGACAAACTGGCGGAAATCATCAACCCTCAGCGCGTGGTGCCGACCACCATGGAATTCGTTGACATCGCCGGTCTGGTAAAAGGCGCATCCAAAGGCGAAGGCCTGGGAAACCAGTTTCTGACCAATATCCGCGAAACCGAAGCCATCGGTCACGTCGTTCGCTGTTTTGAGAATGAGAACATCATCCACGTCGCGGGTAAGGTCAGTCCCGCCGATGATATCGACACTATCAACACCGAACTGGCGCTGGCGGATTTAGATACCTGCGAGCGCGCACTGCACCGCGTGCAGAAAAAAGCCAAAGGCGGCGATAAAGACGCAAAAATTGAACAGGCAGCCCTCGAAAAATGCCTGCCTCAGTTGGAAAACGCAGGCATGCTGCGCGCGCTGGATCTGAGCGCGGAAGAGAAAGCCGCTATCCGCTACCTGAGCTTCCTGACGCTGAAACCCACGATGTACATTGCCAACGTTAATGAAGACGGTTTCGAGAACAACCCCTTCCTGGACCAGGTGCGCGACATCGCGGCCAAGGAAGGTTCTGTGGTGGTGCCGGTTTGTGCCGCCGTCGAATCTGATATCGCTGAGTTGGATGATGAAGAACGTGAAGAATTTATGGCGGAATTGGGCCTGGAAGAGCCGGGGTTAAACCGCGTTATCCGCGCTGGCTATGAACTCCTGAATCTACAAACCTACTTCACCGCAGGCGTAAAAGAAGTCCGCGCCTGGACTATCCCGGTTGGCGCCACCGCGCCGCAGGCCGCCGGTAAAATCCATACCGACTTTGAAAAAGGTTTCATCCGCGCCCAGACTATCGCTTATGAAGATTTCATCACATTCAAAGGCGAACAAGGTGCGAAGGAAGCGGGAAAAATGCGCTCAGAGGGTAAAGAGTACATCGTTAAAGACGGCGATGTGATGAACTTCCTGTTCAACGTCTAAATAAACTTTGTTGTCTCATGAGGTTTTATCAAATCTCATGAGACTCACAGAACTCTTTAAAATCCACGCAATTGCGTGGATTTTTCAGTTTATAGTGCCCCACGCCCTATCATGGGAAACCCACCTAAATAAACCCAAATAGTAGGGTATCGCGTTAAGTCTAATTAACACTGCACTGCTACCCAGGGCGAGTATGCGAACCATGCTAATTAATTACCAACACAGCAGATAGCACATCAAAAATAAATTAACCCAATAAAAACAAATTGATATAAAAACCCATAACGGCCAAAAATAGAAGAACAGAATAATTAGTCGCAATAAGATTACAGCTAATTCTCAGACTAAAGATGGTGGAATATTTACAACATAATCTCGCTTATTATTTCAATAATGAACTTATCCTATTAATACAGTTCCATTTGAAATATTAAACGTGCATGCATAAAAATATCACCATCACCACCAATGCAAGGTCAACTGTTACGCATTACATAAACATACAATGAAATAATTAAAAACCATAAAACACCTATATTCCTTTCGCATTGCGGCTGCTTTTCTATAATTCACGATGAGCATGAGCAGGCAGGCAATAAATACTCATCTCGCGGGTTACGAATTCGGGCGACGTTACACTCTCTTTCGGGACATGACTTAGATGAGGTTCCCATGAAATCGATTAAATCTATACTGTTCTTATTGCTGCTCGTCGGTCTCGCTTCTGTCATCACGCAGGGAGCCGTTAACTGGTGGTCTGGACAAAAAATGCTCGCACAGGCCAACAAAATCTTCACCGCCAAAGACATCACCGCCGATATTCTGCCCCCTCCTCTGTACCTCATTGAGGCCCGGCTGACCTTATCGCAAGGGCTAGACGGCTCGTTATCACCTGATAAAGCAATAAAAACGTTCGATAAGCTTGCCCAGGATTATGCCGCACGGATTGAATACTGGCGCAAGACGCAAACGTTCGGCATTGAGACGTATCTTTTGGGCGAGCAACACGATGCGGCGCTGAAATTTCTGGAAGCCGCGCGCCATAACGTCCTGCAACCCCTGGTAGCAGGTAATATGGACGCTGCTCGCACAGGTTTACCTGGCGTGCAGCGGCTCTATGAAGCCCACCGCATCGCGGTGGACAAGACGGTGGAGGTTTCCAATGCGTTCGCTGACAAGAACATGGCCGCGTTTAATGCTATCGAGGCATCAAACTCCATCGTCAGTATAGGCGTGTTGGTCGGAGCGCTATGCGCGTGTGTCGCACTCTACATCGGTGCCCATCGTCGGCTGCTCACCGCCGTTTCCTCACCTTTATTAAATGCCTGCGAGGTCGCGCAGAAAATTGCCGAGGGCGACTTAACGTGCGCCATCCAGGTACATGGCCGCGACGAAGCCCAATTGATGCTCAAAGCATTGGCCGACATGAAGAATAGTCTGCAAAGCATTGTCACCAGGGTACGCGACAGCTCCGATGCCATATTCACCGATTCAGCGTTGATGTCCACTGATTATGCCGATCTTAGCAAACGCACCGAGGAACAAGCCTCCAGATTGCAACAAACAACGGCTTCGATGATTGAGATTCGCGCAGCAGTACAAAAAAATGCAGAGACAGCCGAGCAAGCCACCCTGCTGGCATCCTCAACGAGTCAAGCGGTGCAACAAGGCGGCGCAGTGATGCATCAGGTGATTTCAACCATGCAAGACATCACTACCAGCGCCCATAAGATAACGGACATCATTGCCATTATTGACGGTATTGCCTTCCAAACCAATATTCTTGCTCTGAATGCGGCCGTTGAAGCCGCGCGGGCCGGTGAACAGGGCCGAGGCTTTGCGGTTGTCGCAGGCGAAGTCCGTTCACTGGCACAACGCAGCGCCAAGGCGGCAAAAGAGATAAAAACGTTGATTAGCGCCAGTATAGAGAAAGTCGAAAACGGCTCGCGACAAGTCGAGAATGCGGGAGCGTCCATGGAGGGGATCGTCGCACAGGTACACAAAGTCTCTGATTTCATCACAGATATCAGTTCCACCGCAAAGGAACAAGTCTCCTCCATTAGCCATATCGCTGATGCCGTTGGCCAGCTTGACCGGGTGACGCAGCAAAACGCCTCGTTGGTTGAAAAAGGCGTTTCTACCTCTCAAAATCTCACTTACCAGTCACAATTACTTGCAGAGCTGGTAGGCAGATTCCGGGCGGAAAATGACATCACGCCAGCGCGCCTGACATCCTGATCGTAGTCGTCTGCCATAGAGTATATAACCGCACAGTGTGACCGTACGTCCCATCTAATCTACCTTAGTAGCTTAGGGTGGATTAAATGGGCTTATATGCTTGATAGCCGAATTATCTGCAATCACTCATGACGAAACCTTTTTTCTCTTCCATGATCAGATAATTACCATCAAGCTTCAAATAATAAAACCCATCCTTCTCGCCTATCAATGCCGTCTTCCCTTCACTTTTTTTTAGGGTAAGTGGCGGGCTTTTCAGTACGTCATCATTAATGATGACCGAAAATGAAGACCCCGCATCACGCAACTTAATATCTTTACGTATTACTCTCCCAGAAACAGAACCGTCAGATTCAATCGTCTGATACGAGGCTGTACATATAAGATTTTTTATCGTCGCCGCACCGGTTATAGCCGGAAAAATAAACAACACTATGCTGATGATTTTTTTCATAACCTAACCCCATGATATATAATTAGTTAATTATATCATTAGTATTATTCTATGGTCTCTGTATTTCTTTACGCTTATTGTTCGGCTACTCCAATAGCCACTGACATTTCTCGAAATGCGGGGCCTTGCAGGTTGCCTCGACAAAAAGGCTTAAGGACTTCGTTTACCAGTGAAAATGAAAAGACCGGATATTGGTTTTCGTGGGAATGACGTATACTTTCGCGAAAAATAAGATGAATAATTTTAAATCAATGAGATAAAAAAAGACCGAATACGATTCCTGCTCTCGGATAAAATAATTTAAATAATTGATATTTAAATAAAAACAAACAATATCAGATCAAAAAACACTCAAAAATACCGTCTTTATCCGTCCTTTAGTATCATATACATGCGATATTTTTCGGAAATCGACGGACAGGTTTCGGGCGCTAATTTCGTAAAGCTATTTAGAGTGAGAGCCAATGCTTTTCTGTACTCAAATAATTCCACGTTATAACGATACCAGACTTAAAATGCTACTAAAAACCAGTAATATCACCGATAAAATGGGAGAAATATGTCATCCACTATCTTTATTTTTTGCCTCATTCTGACCGCCATTATGATGACCATCCACCCCGCGCTTGCCATCCCGTTCGGGGCGGCTGCGCTGATGATAGCGAAGAAATGCCGAATGGATTTGAATAGCGATGGAAGTATCATTTTGGGGATTATTGTTTTTATTGCACTGCTGACGCTAGCGATGTGCATCAGGAGCTCAATAAGATAAACTCTCGGCAGCAACTCATACTGATTTTTATTAGGGATATAATAATTTACAAGGTAACTAATATGAATAAACTATTTCACTTGATTCCTGTTATTTTACTAACCTCTGCATGTACCCCGCCAAAGCCCCCCACCTGCTGGGGAAAAATAGAAATAGGCAGGCATATATACGACCAGCCAATATATGAAAAAAGAGCAGGCTTTAAACAGCCAGAGTATTTGGTTGGTGATGCATTTAAATATACATGGGTTGAAGGAAGCAAATTCAAAAATTTATCAGACTGTGAGAACAGATTTTCGCAGTAATAAATGGTTTATCAGTATCCCGTAACATCCACGATCATATACTGTGAGTCGGAGCTATTTCGCGTTTGATTAGCTCCTCCGCTTTCATACAGTGACTGCTGATAGAGTTCCATATGTCGTGACATATTTCCTCCTATACTCGCTATTCTTACCCCGTCATAGTACCATGTTGACATAACTTCGCCGCCATTAACTCTTTCTGTGTAAACATACCCTACCTTGTTCGTGACTGCCGCAAACCGCCTCCCCACTGGCAACCCTCTGACAGAATCTGCACCCATCGGCCCAGATAATTCCTCCCAGCCTGATGGGGCATAATTCTCTACTGAATGTATTCGCAAGTATTGATTATCACTGTCAAACGTAACATAACCATCCTTATTTCTGATTATTAACCCACCTGTACCAGACCTCGTTAATGTCCCGGCATCAAAAATATAATAGTCACCAATCACCGTTGAATTAACAGATGATGAATCAACATAGATAATAGTATAGGTATATACATTCCCATTTTTCTTAACCGAAAGCAGTGAAGAGTGATGACTGGAACAGGATATTGCCAACAACGGCGGGAGATTGGATTTTGCATTATAGGTTATGACCATGCAATCACCAATATTCACATCCCAATTCATAGTTAATTGCCCTTTCTGAGATAAATATAAATTAAACACCTCAGAATCGATAAGCGTTACACCGCTGTCGTTTACAACCCGAACAAATGCCATTATTAATAAATCCCGTAAACACAGAAACAACGAACATCCCTGGTTGTCGCCACTGTGATGGTATTCCCGTTAATTACCGCCGAGGGAGGCGTGCTCCAAACGCCAATATCGAATTTTATTTGCTCTGCCGAGACAGACACCCACAGTCGTCCGCCATAAAGATCCGGGACGGTGATAGACTGAGATATTCCCGGTTCAACCGTAAAATATCCCAATGTTTTTGTAATGCTATTTGACAGATCCAGAACAACATTACCCGCCGCATCCCTGATGATAAAAACTGCCACGCCATTTCCCCACCTTCATCGGTCAAAATACGGATTCACTCTTTCTACTGCCTGCTGATAGAGTGTATTTCGCTGGGCCATCATGCGGTTAATGCGCTCTCGCTTCTCGTCTGCCGATAGTGTGCGATCAATTCGCACCATCTCGATACGATCATTCAGTTGGCGAACCGCTTTCTGTGTTTCTGTCATCATTTTCCGTTTTGATAACAGCCCGGCACTTTCGGTCTTCAGGGTGCTGGCATCGTCCTTACGCCCTTGTTCCCGATAGGCATTAATCGTGCGGCTGATCTGATTGGCCTGGTTCATCATGCGATAGAAATCATCGGCGAATTGCGTTGATTTGGCAGGGTCAGAGCCGCGCAGAAACGATTTGATAACCGGCAATTCATCCAGCCGCAGTGCTGGCGTTTCGCCGGCATCACTGAACTGTCGCGCAACAATATTGGTTGCCCCCAACACATACGCCCCTAGCGTGCCAGTGTAGCCCTGAACAATATGGTCGAGCATTTTGGGGGATAACCCGGTCGCCGCACCGATTTCACGCATCAGCAAACTGGTTTGGTCATTGTAGCGCGCGGCAGCAATCAGGTTACTGTCTGCCATGCTCTCAATGGGGCCGCCACGGAAGAAGTCATAATTCACATAGGCTTCTGCCATCGGCTTCACCACCTGTGGGATGGGGTTGAATGCCATCGTTTCAAGAAAATTTCGCGCGATGACTTTGCCGAACTTACCGGGGGAATCTTCACCGCCCAGCATACGCACGAAACGCTCCGGCGTTGTGCCAAACATTAGGCCTATTTCAAAGGGCTTAGGGAAACGAACGTGTTGATCACCTAAAAAGAAATGCCAATAGGCATCTTTATCCCAGTCCGGCAGTTCTTTATAGCGCTTATCGTCCCAGTTCAGCGCCAGAAGAGCTAAAGACAAGCCAGCGATATACCCCCCTCGCTTCAACACCTCTCGTGGGCCGTCCTTTATCGCTCTGCCAAGCTTACTCATCCCCTGCAAGCGCGCATTCAAAAATGGCACCATGTCGGTTAAACCGATAATTAATTTGCTGGAGCCCATCATGCTGAAGTCCATCAAGTCGCGCGCTTCAAACGCCGCCTGTGCCTTACTTTTGCCGGATTTTAATGCGGCATCATAGGTGGCTACGCGGTTAGCATTTTCCACAGCCTCACCTTTTCCCTTGTACCACTCCCAGCCTTTCTCCAGCTTATCCAGTACATCCTTGCCGCTGCGTACCAGCGTCGATTCGAATTCACGCATCTGGCTGTCGCTGTATCCTTTGCGGCGTAGCACTTTGCGGATGTTGGCTGCCGACCCTGCCGGATCGTAAACGTTAAGATAACCGCCGCCAAACGTAGCGCCAGCGGCCATCATGTCCACCAGCGTGTCATCCGTGGCCAGTGCTTTGCGTAGCCCCTGCAACGAGGATGTCACGGCACGAAAACCATCTTTATTGATGGCCCAGGAATGCAGGGAGTCGCGCATAAAGTTGCGCAAAATGAAGTCCGGCATCGCCGTCGTGCCGATAGTCAACACCCGTTTAGCCTGGCGCGCCGCTTTCATGAACACGGAGTTGCTACGCTCCATATCAATCATGGTGAAAGCACGATAGAGGTCTGGATCATTGACCTGCACCAGCTGCTCCTGCCCATCAACGTACACTTTCACCACATTTTTCCCGATGCGTTCGTAATCTATTTTGTTCGGTTTCTCGATCACCTCAACGACGCCGGTATCCGCCAGATTCACCACTGACCGGCGCATCGCCTCGTTTTTCATCGAGGCATCGACCGATTTCGCCACATAGTTGAACAGGTTTTCAATCGGGTCTTTGATAGTCAACTCGCTGCCTTTTAACTTGCGCACCGTGCTGCTTTGGTTGGCCACGCCGCGTGTCGTCCAGGGGCCGTGTGTCTCGCCGTTCTCCGCTTCACGGAAATACGGCAGATACCAGGCATCCTCCCACGTCGCCCGGCTTTCAGGATCAATCAACCCCATGTCCTGTTGCAGATCCAGAATCGACTTGATAAAGGCATCATATTTGCGTTTCTGATCGGCAAACAACGTTTCGTTACCCCGATTCAGGGTTTTCATGTACGCAATTTCGTCTGCCGTGAAGTTGTTTTCACGCCCCTCCGCCATCAACCGTTCAGAGCGGTGCCCGGCTATCCACTTCAGGAAATTTTCGCGCTGGTTGCCCAATGCGTCGAATATCCCCATCAATGAATCGGCTTTGCCCGTTCCCGGGATACGCTCGGTAACGCCCTCTTTTTTGTTGTACCGCACTAAACCGTGTTCCCACACCACGCCAGAAACCGCCCCAGCCCCGGCCGCCATGCGAGCGGCGGTATAACCGGACACACTGGCGTCAAAATCCCCCGCCGCGTCTTCAGCGTATTTCAGCGGTGCCAGGCCATCAAAGGTGCGGGTGTTTAGTTTACGGAAGGTTTCGCGCCACCACTGTTTCAGTTCCGTCCGATCGCTGTCGGCAGACATCTGGTAGAAGTCCTTGGCTTTATCAAACCAACCTTTATCAACGTTAAAGCCCATTTTGCGGCTGGTTTCGGCATCCATTATCGGGTTGCCGGTGCGTGAGTACAGGGCCTTGTTCTTGCGGATATCGGCGGATGAGAGTATATTTTGACTTGAGCCTTGGTCCGGTGAACCACGCTTGGGCAATTGGAGCCCTTGGGTCGTACTGGATTGAGGTTCTGAACCCTGAACGGTGTTCTCCTTGGGCAATTGGAGCCCTCTGGAACGAAGCCATTCAGGGTTTTGTTTTTCTCGGCGATACAGAGTTAACCCGTCACTCTCCATAACTCTTACCTTTTTCCCATCCTCAGAACCATAAACAGACGCGATACGATTCACCTCCAAACGATCCTGCCTTGCGTTCATATGCACAGCGGATACAACCGGATCACCATTGGCATCATTAGCTTCCAACAATGCTACAATCGCATTATCTTCTGTTCGAGAACGATATACTGCCAGTGGGTCATGCATCAGTTCCGGCAATCGTTCAATCACCTCTATTGGCACGTCGTGCTTCACGCCATTAGTCGCCTTGCGCACTGTGTCACGCGAGATCACCATATTTAAATTGGGCGCGCCCAGCGCACGCAGCACCGGCGGAGTTCTACCCATGGTAATAGTCATGTCTCCAGACCGTAGCGACCGCATCACCTTATCCAATTCAGATCGGTAGCGCTCTGCCTCTTCCGGCAGTGGTCGCAGCGGATCGGTGTCGTCTGCTTTCGAATACAGCGCATCAGTGTGTGAAAACGTATCCTCAAACTCGCGCGTGCCGGGCTTCTCATTGGCATACATCGCTGTTTTCTTAAAGCGGCCAGTGATGGTACGCAAGATATTGCGGATTTCCGCCGGCGTGATGTCGGCATGGCTGATTACGCCTGCTTTTCGAAGCCCGGTGGTCAGGAGTAAGATAAAGCGATCCCACATGCCACCAAGCCCGGTAAGCTCGCTGCGCTCTGCCATATGCGCCAGAAATTCATTGGCCTGCTCCTCCAGCGATTCATTGCTGTAGGAGCGTTCCACCTGGTGCCATACCTCTTGAATCGTTTTGTTCTTGCTGTCACGCGTCTGGTGCAGCACCCGCATGATGCGGTCATACTCCACATCACCAATCACTGATGCCAGTCCATGATGGGCGATGATTTCATGGCGCAGCTTGGCGCGCAGCTCACGCGGGCCTGCAATGTTGTCGGCGATGACGATCACCCGGCTGAGTTCTGGCTGATAGATAGCATGGACAGTGCCAAACTCCGCCGGGATGCCGTTTGGCATCATGGCCGCTGCTTCGGCCTGCGTTTGCACCGCCTTCACTTTGATTTTGGCTGCGCCGTTCAGGTGAGAGACGAACAGATCGGAGGCCAGTTGCACCCGGTCGCGCAGCATTCCAGTTTCCGGTTTGTGCCCGTCTCTACTGAAACTGCCATCGTGAATAATGTTGCCGCCGCCAATATCGGCCCCAGAAGCAGCAACGCCCTCACTTTTGGGGGCGTTGTCGTTGAGGGTCTTGCGTAGCTTATCCAGCTTTTCGTCCAACTCGGCACGATTATCTTTCAGATAGGCCCGCGCCTCTGCGCTGTCTTTAAACCCGGCTTTTAACGGTAATATCCGCGTGCTGTCTTTATACCCTAAGAACACCTGCCCATCGGCCTGACGACGAAACACCTCAATCTTTGCCGACTTACCGCTATTCTGTGTGGTACCACGCGGTTCCTCTCCGAAACCGGCAGCCTTTCCTTGTTGTCCATATTCTGGAGCAGGAAGCCGTACCGCATAACCCCCCTCGACCTCTTCGACCGTGGCACCTGGCATTTTCCCCCACTTTGAGTGACGGGCCAGATGTTCACTCGTGAAGGGGCGACTTTTCGTATAGAACTTCAATTCACCGACAGGTTCGCCGCGCGCATAGGCTTCCGTTGTCGCATCGACAGGCACACCCGCAACACGGTGGCGCTGATCGGGCAACGCAGTTTGATTATTGCCACCCATCGCCTCAGTAAACTCTCGCGTCTTGCGCTGAGTGCGCGTTTCACCGGCGGTAAACTGTGGCGGTTGCGCCGTCTGCCCCTCGTCGATTGTCGGCGAACCAGAAAAAATGATGCCTTTATCCTCAATAGCATGAGTCGGCACCGTCTCGCTGTCATAGATTTGGCTGGCTCGCCCCACCTCATTGCCCACCTGTGGGCGTTCGGCGGGAATAAAAGACTGTCCGCGCACCTGCCGCCCGGCATCGAACTGCGGCCCGCTGCCCGCAGCACGTTCATCGCTCATCATCGGGTGAAGCTCCCCGGGCATGGCGATAACAGATGTTTGCCCGGGGGCTGGCAGTCGAGGTGTGCGTGCAGCCCGGATTTTTTCAGCCCGTTCCAGAATAGCCTGCTCTTCTGGCGTATACCCCTGATCGCCCTGCTCCATCTGTTGGCTAATAAGTTCTTCAGCCGATGGCGCGTGTCGCTGCTCTGCCAGCGCACGCTGGACATTACTATCGTCAGCGAACCCCTGAATGCGTGAGTCTTGGCGCAGATACGCCGGCGTATCACGGAATGCGTCCACACGCCCAGAGGAAATGCCATTTGGTGATTGATTATCTGGTGTGGCTGATTGCAGCGATTCCACTTCAGGTGCAGACTGCTGATGGAGGGGCTGGGGCGCAGGCTGTGGCTTTCCTTTGGCATCAATACCGAGACGCTCTGAAAGCACGGTGCGTACAGCCTCATGCTGCAATTGCTCTTCGTCAGAACGCTGAGGGTTTTCATTCAATTTGCGGTATGTCGTCAACAGGTCATCATCCGACTGTTGCTTGAATGCCTCTACCTTTTGAGCAATTCTGTCATGCTGATCCAGTTCATCGAGTCGTTCGCTCGCCGCCCGTTTCAATTCACTGTTATTGGTCAAATCCGCACTGGCATACTCCCGCAGCATGGCAGCACGATCTTGTGTTGCATATCGCTGCTTCGCTTCTTCATAGGGTGACAATGCTGGTTGCGCCGCCCCCTCTGTTACGGAGATAACCGGGCCGCCATCACGCCATTCACCGGTATACCCAGGAGGGGGCGTATCATCCCCCATTTTCACTACCGGGATAGAAGAACCATTATCCTGATTTCCCTCCTGATGGGATGCTTTCCATTCCGGCGTATCTACCGCGCTATCGGGCGATGGATTAGCGTGATTCCCTCGCATCCCCCCAACTGCGCCAATGGCACCACCCATACCCACCCCTACAACGGCATTGTTGGCACCGACCTCCAGCACGTCTTTCATCGGGTCGATTTTCTGCCCGGCGGTGTCGATCAGCTGTTGGTTTTGTACATAACGCTGCCCAGCGCCTTGCGCAAATTCAGTCGCCCCTTCAGAGAGAGCGCCAGCCGCAACACCCGATACCACGCCACTGGCCGCCCCCTTCTTCGTCAATAACGACAGCAGGGTGTGATCGCCGAGGGTGGAAGCAGCAATATTTACCGCCAGCAGTCGTGGGTCTGCCGTCACCGCCGTAGCCGCGCGATCGGCTACCATGTTGCGCGCGAGCGTCAATTTCTGCGTATCATCCAACCTGGCATTCTGCGGATCAGAATCAACGTCTGAAAACGCCTGCTGAAATGTCTTGCTTTGCGTAAGCTCATCGAATGACAGGGCATTGATCTCACTGCGCATGTCAATGCCGCCCTGCCCCTGAGCAGACCCCGCCATGGTGCCAACAAAAGTGCTTTTACCTGCAACGGCCGCCGCACGATCGGCCGTTTCCTTTGCTAACTGACGGGCCGCCTCTTCCGGCATGGATTTGCTGAGACGATTAAAAGCCGCGCGCTCCGCCATCTCTCGCGCAGCGCTGGCCCCAACCTTTGACATGGCTCCACCGCTAATCAATTGCGCGATGGTCGGCACGGCATTGATAAGCCAGGTATCCTTATCGAACAGCCCTTCTCCGGCACGCAACCCGGTAATATTGCCTTCCTTGTTCCGTTCTGTGCTGACAAAATCCAGAGAGGCCGCTTTTTTTGCTCCGTCACTGTAGGAGTCTTTGATCTTCTGTGACGCAGCGCCAGCCAGGCTGCCGACGCCCTGAATAATGGCACTGCCCGCACGGGATAACGGGTTTCCCGCAGTCTGGCGCATAACCGCCATGGTTTGGTCATCAATGCCATATTGTTTTTGGTACTCCCGCGCCTGAGCATCTGCTTTATCATCGAGAAGCTGGTTGCCTGCTCTGAACAACTCGCCACCGGCAGCCACCATATCCAGTGGTGCGGCAATCGCCGCCTTTCCAATATCGCCAAGTGTCACACTGGCTTCGACCGGCTTTTTGTTCCAGTTTTCAGGAGAAAAGAACTGGCGATCGAAATCGGATAGCTCACCGGGTTGCTGAATATTCAGTCCCTGCCGGTTATTGTTCGCCGTTTGCTGTTCAGGGCGCTGCTGCTGTAACTGCTGTGGATCGTAGGCCATTGTCACTCCAGAATTCAGGCATAAAAAAAGCCCCGCTGTTTAGGCGAGGCTTGGTATCTTTGGGGAATTTAGCGCGTATTGGCGCTTAGGGGAAGTACATTGCTGTGTTGGAGCCCATCTTCAAGTTCTGAAATTAGCATCAGGCCCAGCAATGCAGTACGGCGTATTGTTTCCGGATTTACGTCATTATCGATGTTTGTTAGTAGATCGAGTAACCCACGAAGGCTACTCAGTGTTATCTCAGCTCCTAGGTTCATCAGACACCTCCGCATCCAGCGCAAGGCGAATCTCTCCAAACGAATCGCCTACAATACCGATCAATGCGGACAACTGGGGTGAAACCTTCTCTTCTTCAACCATCTTCAAGATAATGTCGAACAACGATGATAATTGCCCTGCTTTATGCGCGGCTAAATCCAGCGGCAACGTGCTATGCATGAGCACCTCCAATAATCTTGGATAGCTGCGTCAACCCCTTAGCGGTGATCAGAACCTGCTCCACCACCTTTTCACTACCATCACTACGGGAAACAGTTGTAATTTTGTGCTCCAGTAATCCACGCTGAATCTTGTCCTGATAACCGAGCCATGATTTCCCACCCGCACGTTTATAGATCCAGTGATTCTGAGACAGAACCTTAAAGGCTTGCTTTGGCTGTAACTGCAAATGCTTGGCCGCATCAGTGATGCACATGCTGCCTTCAGATTTGGTAGCAATGCGATCAAGAGCCTCTGCTTTCGGGGTAAGTGTTTCAACCGCTCCCTTGAGGGCTATCACTGTTTCGGAATAGTTTAAGAGCAACTCGCGCATCGTCGCCGGATCGTTCAGTGCCTGCATCGGGTCAATAACCGGCGTGAGCTTCCCTGTGCGAAAATCAATGAAGGTCTGGTTCACCTGCAAGCGGAACGCAGGAGAAATCCAGCCAGCATATTCAATGGCAAGGAGTTCGTGGGCGAAAGTGCCGGGAGCAGCGCCCCCTTTCACTGTCTTGACTACTTCTTGACCTACCGACAAATTTGCACTTAGCTCACCGATTGAGTTTTGACCTAACCGTAAATTTACGGTTAGCTGCTCGATCAGCTCTTTTGTGCTACTGCGGCGTAGCCATTCGCTGGGGGCCTTATCTTTTCCTGTGCTACTCGCACGATGAAGTGCATTCAAATTGAACCGCCCTTCTGCATCAGTGGTGATTTGAACACCGGCGATCATGGGGACTGTGCTTGTTGATACTTTTGCTGTTAGACTGTTCATGTCTATTTCCTTGTGGGGATTGGACAAATCAGAAGCCCTGACGGTTGCCGCCGCTAGGGCTTCGCTATTTTTACTAATCATTGGCTTTCTCTTTTCTCAGGCTGTGTGCCAGACGTTGCACTATCGCTGAGTTGATAGATAAGCCGTCATTGTCAGCCCTCGCTTTAAGTTCTTTCTTCATCTGCTCCGGCAAGCGCAAAGTGAGCGCGCTGTTCTTAGGACCTGTGTATAGCACGTTGCTCATGTTAACTTCCTCTTTGTTGGTGTTTAGTTGCCACTATAGGGCCAGCTTAACACCATTGATGGGGGTGTCAAGTACCCACTATTATGATGTCAAAGAGTATCATGGGGTTTTCAATGGCTAAGTATCCAAGTCAGTTACAGGACAAATTCAACTTACGGTTTCCAGATGGTATGCGGGATGCCATAGCTGAACGAGCCAAACGCAATGGGCGGTCTATGAATACGGAAATCATCATGATCTTGGAAGAAGCGCTTAAAGCGAACACCACAAGCGACCACATTGATCATACCCTTGATTTTATAGTCACCGATCCTAGGGTAGAAGGTCGACCAGATCCTGCACATTCATCACAAGATTTTTTGCGTGCTGTATTTGAAAAACTAAATAATATTGAGAAGAAAATAGACAAAAAGGATTAGTTATGCACCCAATTAAAAGCATTTTCATTTTGCTCGCTATCTTTGTATCCTCATTATCTTTAGCTGAAACATATGAAATTTCTGTCACTCGAAAAGATAGTAATATTTATCGTATTGATGGAAAAAACATTATTGTCCAGACAAAATACTGTTATGTCTATGCATATTCAGAGAATGCTTACCTACGAACCAATGCATACGATGAGAAACTTATATTCGTAGATAGCCATGATTCATGTGATGTCTCTGGAGTTTATGGGAAAAGCAATATGAAAAATGGAGCTTACAAAGTAAAAGTCAGTCACGAAAATGATAATTGGTATAGTATTTGGGGCACCGATTATTTTATACAAACATCTATGTGTATTGAACTTGCATTATCAGACGATGCCATATTAAAAACTCAAGGTTTAGGCGGAGAGTTGATTTTTGAAAATGGAAATAATTGTACGGTAGAAAACGTATACTCAAAAATTAGGCTATGAAAAGGAATTTTTAAATGAATAATTTTTTTAAAATACCATTAATTATTATTTCAGCATTAACACTATCAGCTTGCGCATCAAATCCACGTATAGAATATTTATCAGGGGAGCAACGCAGCAAAGCCATCAATATGCCCGTATACAAAAATAACCCTCTATCACCTAATGCCAAAACCATAAAAGCTGTTGATGGTCTATCTTGCAACCGAAATAAATATCAAGCGCCGGACATCTCTGAATCTGAAGCGCTTGAAGGTGTAAAAATAAAAGCAGCAATGCTAAACGCTGATGCTGTAGTAAATACTATATGTCAGAAAAACTCCGATACAGACTGGATAAACAACTGCTGGGCATCAGTGAAGTGTATTGGTGATGCCGTTACTATAGTAAAATAATTTCATTAGGCGCAACACTGCGCCTATGTAATCAAGAAGACGTCCTATTTTATTTACTGGCATCTATTTACCTTGCTCTACCTTCTGCATTCCTCGCAAATATTGAGCCGTGTAGCTGTCATTGTTTTTTGGCTGGTTATTCTGAGTATTAGGTGTTACCGAGACGCCTTTTTGATATTCAGCATATTTCGTATCCAGTTGTGCAGGGTTTATATCACCTGTAAACGCGCCGGCAGATAACGCTTTCTGCGCAAACGCCACTTTACCGGGATCATTACCCGCCCATTGCTGTAAGGCTGGGGCCGTTCTATTCTTGGTTTTTTGCCCAAATGACTCAGCAATCTGGTCATCCAGCTTGTCAAACTGGGTATTAATTGTTGAGGCATTATCGGGGTCTTTAGCCAGTGCTTTCGCACGTTCTTTTTGTGAGTTAATGGCCTGGGTGCGATATTCCTTTGCTTCCGCTCGATCTTGCTTAGAACTGCCGTTTACCAGACGATTCATGAATTGTGCCGTTGACGGGTCGCTGTTTATCGCTCCCACCATCTGCCCATAACCTCTGAATTGTGCCATAGCCTTATCAAGAGGGATAACCACAACATTATCCTGCGGATCTGATGAGGCATATCGCGTCATTGGCTTCATTTTTGAAACTGAACCATCATCAAATTTGGTATTCACGGACAGGAAAATGCCTTTTCCATCCTCAGTGAGCCCAATATGGGCCAATTCCTTGTCCTTAATGGTTTTCCCCGTGCTGGGGTCTTTCTCACCTAGCCCACGTTTGATGTACGGTGCCAGAACCTTATCAGCCACACTGACGAATTGGGGATCATTGTAATCCACCTGCCCGCTCATCACCTGTGGCATGATTTTATTCATGTCGCGAACAGTCTGGATTTTGTCCGGACCAATGAATCGCGTGGGGCTGTACGGATTATCATCTGAGATTTGCCCGGCCAGACGTAATGCATCCTCATCCCATTGGCCATTGTTGGTTTTCAGCCGATCATAGAATGCCTGAACGGTTGGCATTTGTTCGTTCATTCGGAGCTGACGATCCCTTTCTGTTCGCTGGTAATCAAATTTCTGTTGTGCCAATCCAAAGCTGCGATCGGCATTCTGTTGTTGCATTTGCATTTGTAAGTGACGTAGCCCCAGCTCCTGCGCCTGTATGCCTACCCCGGCACGCTGAATGCCCAGTCTCTGTTGCTCCAGCGCTTGATTCAATCCAAAACGGCGCGCATCCTCTTTATCCAGACCAGTCTGTCTTTCAAAATTCCGTTTATCAGTTTCCTTTCCGTAATCAAATTGCTGTTGCGCCAATCCAAAGCTGCGATCGGCGTTCTGTTGTTGCTGTTGCATTTGTAAGCGACGTAACTCTGATTCCTCTCTGCGCTGTAGCGCACTGTCCATCGTGTTAAACCCGGCCAGAAAACCATCAGCCAATCCCCGCACATCCGCCATAAATCCCCCAATTATGAAAATAATGAGCCAGCCAACAAACCAACCGCTGCACCAATTGCGGTACCAATGCCGGGAGCAAATGACCCCATTGCTGCGCCAGCCGCCGCCGTTGAGCCCAACGCTGCACCGCCCGCCGCCCCCATTCCAGCCATCGCACCTTTCGTTTGGTTTGCTGCTGCCTTTTGCTGGGCTTTTAACTGCTCATTCGCTGCTTCACGCTGCTGTTCCTGTTCAGCGGCTTGCTGCATACCTTGCATTCCTTGCTGGCGTGTCTGCGCTGCGATATCTATCAGTCCATATCCCATTATGTTTCACTCCCGATTTTGAGAAGCTCACGAAGCCCAGTGGAGCCGCCGGTTAAAATGCTCATCTGCCGATCGGTTTCTGCATCCCGAATACCGTTCTTGGCACCCGCCGTTGCCAGCGCTGTTTTTAGCCCCAGGCTATTATCCGTGCCATTCTGCTGCGTTGCGCCATAGCGAGCCTGCTGATTGGCCGTGCCAACTGTTGCTGTGTTTAGCGCCTGCTGTTGTGTGGCATCCGCCCTGGCCAATTGGTTATTCATCAACTGCCCACTGGTTGATAGCTCCATCAACCCTTGCAGCTTAGGGTAGTAACGCTGCATCCAGTCGTCGTACTGTTTGCGCGTAATATCTGCGAATGTGTCTGACGCTACGCCCATGATTAACCACCTACATTTCTAAAATTCGAGCTCATAAAAGGCACATCCGAAACACCAAATACGCCACTGGAGTTACCACTGCTTAATGTGGTTGTGGGTGTTTTTGCCGGAAAACTGGATAACCCTTTGCTCACCAGCGCGCCGCCAACCGTGCCAATTAGCCCTTTGCTGGCCTGCTGTTTAGATAGTGCGCTCTGCGCATCAGAAATCGCCTTCTGCTGCGATGCCGCTGCGATCCCCTGATACCCCTGCAATGCTTCGGCCTTCTGCCCCGATCCCATCGCCTGAACATCCTGCAACCCAGCAACATACTTATTTTGCTGATCGGTTTGTGCCCGGTTAGTTGCGTCAATCGTTCCCGCCACCTGGTCAGTGGTAATATCTTTCAGTGCTGACTGAAATTTCCCGCTACTCGGATCAACCCCAACGGATGCCAGGCCGTCAGCGGCCTGCCGGCGCGTTCGCGCGAATTCCTGCTGATAGCCAAGATTGACATCCCCTGCGATATTTCCGTACTTCTGCCCGTCATTTAGGGAATCCACTTTCTCCATGAACAAATTTTCATAAGGCTTCAGTTCATTTTGATACAAATTCCATTGCTTGCTGGCCACCTCTGCCGCAGCCATCTGTTGCGTTGTTTCTTTGACTTCGGTGCTACCACCGCCCCCTTTACCCATGCTTCACCTCATACCGCAATTTTGAATTTCATCAGCCCAAACTCGTCTGGCAACCGCTCAAAACCCAGCCGCTGCGCCACCCGGATAAACCCCTTCCTGACCGTATAGAATTCAGCCCAGCGCCCGCCAACCATACGAGTGAGTTCCTGAACATGGGGCAGCCAATACGCGAGCGCATCTTTTTTGGTGCTGACACCCAACCACACCACCACATACGGAATACCGTGGTAACTCCGGGGCCTGAGGACAATCCGCGTATCCTCCGTACCAAAGCAAAACGCCTGCTTTTTACGGCAGGCGTTTTGGATTTTCTCAATGAGATGTTCATCATTGGTATCTATACCCACCTGATGAATTATTTTCGCCAATTCTTTTTTCATTTTATTGAGAGTTTTAAAATTTCATAACCGTAAACACTATTTGAGACGGCGCGTTCTGCCATCTGTCGCTTGTTATTGTCAGCGTTTCATTTTCTTGGATAACCCCTGTTGCCATTGTGTTGTTATTGCTCGCACTTCCCGCGACAGCAGCCATTACATTTGAGCCATTAAAATAAATATTCACTGCACCATTCTGGGCATTCGTTGCCAAAACAACAGGAGATGAAAATATTGTTCTTTTAAACGGTTGTGCGGGAATTACTGTTACTGAACCAACGTTATGAATTATTGGTTTAACGATATCACCCTCTAAATCCTCAACATAAACCTTTCCCCTAAACACACCATTTGTTGCATAAACAGTGCCGCGAAAAACGCCATCATTGGCATAAACCGTCCCCGTGAATGATCCTGATGTGGCAGTTATTTCACCTTCAATCTTGGCGTTTTTAGCCGTCATATTACCGTTCGGGTCAACATTAAAATTACCACTCTCTATTCGTGCCGTTTTAATGTACGGCGACACAATTTGAATACCCGCCCTCACGCTATCGGCAATAATGCTCTGGGCGGCCAGTATTTTTATAACCGCAGTTCGCATCACGGCCTCATCAATCACAACCTTGCCATCTGAAACAGCGAACGGAATAGCGTATGTATTTTTGTCATTCGGGTTATTAGGGTCGAAAATAAAAAACTGACTGGCGGCCACGGCAACCTGACTGATTGTATTACCGTTCGCATCACGACCTGCAACAATGCCAATACCCGCCTTTATATCACCCGCCTGTGCTTTGGTATTCCACAATGATTGATATGCGGCCGACCCGTTTTTATCTATTCGTGAGATAATTTCTTTGTTTGTCTGAACGGCAGCTTTATTTTCTTCCATGCTTCGCGACAGATTTTCTATCAATGGCGAGGCATTTAACTGATCGCGAATAACATCAATAATCACAGCAGGGTCGGGATGCGTTTGCGCGTGAGTCCCTTTAACATCGTTGAATGGGCCGGGGTCGCCTTCAGAATTGACATGGCGAACCCAGTAATAACCACTCCATCCGGGGTCTACCGGGTCGCCGTATACACCAGCTGCCGAGCTGGCAACGAGCACCGCGTCAGCCAAATTATCATCAGGCGATCGGTATATTTCGGTTAATGACCGGCCACGATAATTCGGCATATCCCATTCAAGCAAGACATAAGCAAACCCACCGGTCGCTTTGAAACCTGTCGGTTTAGTTGGCTTCTGCACTCCGCCCCCCGAGCCTGAGCCGCCGGGCCCATTGCCTGGTGATAATGCGACTTTGCCGCCACCCAGTTGGCGCAGATTCGCCAGACCAAGCCCTGCCAAATCACCATACGTAACCGCCCGGTTTCGTCCATCACCGCGCTGCCCCGTTAGCGTTTCAATATTTTCAACAACCGCAGCCTGGTCTCTGCCGGCCCTGAATTTGGTGCTGCTCATGCTGGCATCTCCTGCATTGACGTTGTCAGTGTAATGCGATCGACTGGCGCGTTACCGTACACTTCTATCTGCCAGCGCTTGCCCCGCATTGGCGGTAATTTCAGCAATGTTTCCTTCAGGCTGCCCGGCGGCAATTGCATCACCACTTTCTTATCGGCATACAGAATCACACCGATGGATGGCAGGATATCGCTCATCACACGCAGGCACGAAAATGAGGTATTTGATGGCGCAAGGAACAGCTTGGATCGCCAACGGAAATTCACCGGCACGCCCGTATTTAAGGTATAAAGCTGGCGGCCTTTAGTGATGTAGAGCGTATCGCCCGATTCATCGTTATAGGCTGCATCGAATGATGTCGCCACATAGCGAATATCCATATTTACCGGGTCGAAGATGAACCCGGCAACACCGGAATCCGTGTCATACAGAGCAAAATACTCATTTTCCACCCGCCACGCCCGGATAGACGCCGGGTTAAAGCGCTGCCGCCACTGTTTCGCTTCTATGATATTTGCGGTGGCGATCGCGGCGGCCCCGTCGGCGCTGATTGAAACCAGTCCGTTGGGCGAAGCATATAAGGCAAAGCCGTCCATTGTGACCATACTTTTGCGCGATACACAGGACAGCGCGATCAGGGAGTGGCTGGACGTGATATTGGATGGCGTGATCCCCGAGAACACATACGGTATCCCTTTCGTGCCCACGATAAGCGTTGTACCCACTGGCGTGATTGCAACGATCTCATCTCGCGTTGTTTGCTTGTTCGCATCCTTCCATGCGTATGGTAGATATGCCTCACTGAACATCACCTGATTACCCATGAACCCGGCGGCTATGCCGTTCGACATCATACACAGGCCAATCATGCCATCTGGGGGCATGTTATGGCCGTAGGTTTCTAATGATGCGCTAAGTTGGGATTCAGACAAACTATCGATGAATGTCGCCACAGCAATATCCAATTCCGCAACCAGCAAAAAATCAGCCGACTCGCTACTCGTCGCGGATCGGTATATCCGCCGCTTGGTGATGTTGTGGTTTTGCTGGCCGGGTGGTTGTAGCCGTAACTCCACCGAGCTCCCCGAATAGGCGATCGTCAATTCAGCCGATGCGGGGCCCGGCGGCCCTTCTTCGCCGTATGCGGTTACATACGTCTCGGTGTAATAACGCGTTTCATCATCTTTCGGATCATTACTGCCAACACCTGCTGGTGGTGTTACCGCACCGACCGCAATCGGATTGGCAGGCACGGGAATGCCAAGGCGAAAAAACGCAGCCGGATAATTTCCACCACCCTTTGTGGCGATTAACGCGCTGGTCACTTTCGGAAAATCGCCATCCGTGTAATAAACACGCCCATAATCATCATTCGCCACCGGGCTGCGTATCACGTCAACAGCCTTATTCCAGGCAAACCAAAAATTGTCACGGTAACGAAAGAGCGTTTCCGGCTTGATGGCGAAACTCTTCTGTTGATCGACATCATCCAGCATAGGGGTGATAACGCCATGCCTGAAATGGCAGCCTTGCGCTAACGTTGAGTTGGCATCAGGCAATAGGTGTTCGACAATGCGCGGCATTTCACCACGCATCGCTGTGATATCAATGGTTGCCATGCTAAAGCCTTGGTGTTGGTGCGAGGAGGAAACAAAAAGCCTCGCTGTCAGGCGAGGCTTGGTATCTTTGGGGAATTTAGCGTGCATCCAATTCAGACAACCGTACCGATAGCGCTTCAATTAAACTTTCTTGCTCATTGATTTTGTCAGCCAGCGCCAGTATCGCCTCGTGATGCAGCGCAGCTGCTACGCCATACGTATCTGGGGATAGAGCCCGCTCCACAACATCGCCGTTCGGTAATTTAACATCGTTTGTTTCAATTACGGCCTCAGGAAATACGCGCTGAATATCTTGTGCAGTAATCCCGATACCGAACGCGCCGTTTGTTTTCCATGTCCATGTCTGGCCGCGCATCCGCCGCATTTTTTGCAGTGGCTCGGTGATCGGGCCATCCAGATTTTTTAACCGTTCATCAGATGTTGGAGACCACGATGCGCCAGTCGCTACACCCGAGCTATTAAACATCCAGGCCACATACGTGTTGTCGTGACTCAGTTGGAGTATTCCCGTCTTTGCCGCCGCCGCTGCTTGCTGAACAACCTGCGGATAGATGAAAAATGACACGTCACTATACACTCCAGATAAAAATCTCGATCCCACCGCTACCCCGTTGCTGTATGTTCCCGCCACTGGGGTTGATGCAGGAGATGCGCCACCGGCGATAACCTCTCCTATTACCGCTCCACCGCTTCGACCGCCTATTGTTCCCAGACGAGCATCGTCACCAGCAGCAACTGTCCCACTTGATGTCCCCACATTACGTGTTGAGCTATTCCCCAATCCTAAATTATTGCGAAAACTGGCAGCATTAATTCCTGTGCCATCTTTTTGTGCAAAATTCGACACATCAATTGTTTTTGCCCACACCTCAGCCTGCGTGGCAGATTTTTGAGCCGTTGCTGCACTACCGGCTGCCGATGATGCTGCGTTGGATGCGATACCCGCTGTACTACTTGCATTGTTTGCGGCTTGCAATGCTGACGCCGCTGATGCCGCCGATGCATTCGCGCTATTCGCCGCCGATGATGCTGCGTTGGATGCGGCAGAGAGCTTCTGATTAACATCTGCCTGAATCTCGCGGAAATAGACAATAATTTGCGGCGTAACGGCTTGCTCCAGCCTCGTTTTTTCCAGCAAGTCGTTAATGGTTGTCGGCGTGGTATCCTTGTTGATAGACACCGAGCCGTAAACGGCGTTATTACCCGCGTACTGAACTGAGATGGAATAATCACACAATTCGAGTGAGATGGCGTATTCACCACGACCATTGGTCGTAGCGGATGCGGAAAAACCATTTAGTACAGAACGCCCATTTGTTAAGGCGGTGAAGGTGATTTCAGCACCAGGGATAACCACGCCAGCCGGGTCAATCAACACGCCGCTTATCAATATGCTCATTGTGCTCCCCCGCCAGATTGCACCTGTTTTTTCTGTCCTATTGCCTGATCGGTCTGTGCCTTAACACCCAGCAGATCGACAAATGTTTGGTAATGTTGAGAGGACAACATAGCGTAGTTGCCGTTTTCGCTGTCTTTGCCGTATGCCCGAAACAAAATCCATTCCAGCACCGGATTGATATAGAGCTCATCAAGGGGAAATATCCTGTTAACATCGGCTCTTAAGTCACTAATGATGGCTGCCGGAGGTAAGCGCGACACGCTAATCTCAAGCGAAACACCTGATGTGGCACCGGGGAACAGATAAAACGTGCGCGGGGTTTGCTCATCATAACAATAACGCTCAATCGGCCCAGACAGGGTATGCCAGTCTGGATACTGATAGTCGAGCACATGGCGCGGAATCGCCTGAATGGCTCGCCCACCAACAATGCGTATGACATCTAAAAGACGAAGCGCGCCATCAGGTAATTGCTGCCGCGTGCCCGGTTGACAGGCAAAGGCCTCTACCGATGCGCCAGCATCCGGGCGGATGATAATGACCGCGTTAATCGCATCATTGAAGTAATCCAACAACTCAGATTTCGACCAGCGTAGCCAGTGCGCATCAACTAGCTGGGCATTAGCCCGGCCAATAACATCATTGATTGTGATCATCAGTAGAATTCGTGTCGGCGTACCGGGTTTTGAAAACCGGTAACAGGGGAATTATCCAGAGCATCGCGGTAAGCACGGCGATATCCGTCGGTAAAAATAGCGCGGAAATAGGCGGCACGCTGCGGATCGCTCCATGGTTGCCCAGGCATAATATACAAGTCCTCCAGCGCACCCGCCGCCACCACGTCAGTATAATCATCAGCCAGCGCGTCAGGCACTGCATCAGCATCACGTCGGGGCTCTACCGCAAACAGAGCGGAAACACGGCTATATGCGTGGTTGAATACCAGATGATTGGCAGAAATCACCGTAAAATCGGTGCCAGCATCCAATTCACTGGGTGTGTCAGGGTTGCTTAGATTGGTTATGAGCAAACGCTTGACGCATTTCACCAGCGGGCTCTCGGTTAGCGGATACGCAATGCCAGGCTGCACATTCGTCAGCAGCACAGTGTCACGGCAGATCAGTGATTCCCGGCAAAAGGCGATCGCCGCCTCGCGGATTGATTGCCGCATCATGATATCCAGTGGGCCGGTAATGTGCTTGCGAACCGCCGGGAGAAAAGCGTCAAGCGCGGCCATTACTCTGCGGCCCTTGCTTTGATGGCATCACGAACGCGAACGCGGAATTCATCAGCTTTTTCCTGCGCGCCCTGTTTCAAATCGAGATCTTCCGCTTCAACCAATGTTTTCAATTGAACAGTGGTCAGTTTCGCCAGGTCAACATCATCATTCCCGACCGCCACTACCCAACTGTTGGCCTCGGCCTCAGCTTGCAACCGCGCCAGCTCTTCGGCCATCCGCGCTGTCTTTAGCGCCTCTTCCTCTTCATGTTGTTTAAGCGCTGCGCCAGCATCTGACTCCCGTACCCACACTGTAGGAAACGCGAGCAACTGGTGGGCAATCGCGCTATCAACATCAACCGGGACAAGGCGCGGAAAAATTAGCCGACTATTGGTTATGGTATCGCACTTCTTTTCTTTACTGCCGATGTACACAAGCGAAATGGTATCCGCCATAAAATCAACTCCTTAAAACAGAAAACCCGCCATTGCAGCGGGTTTGGTTATGGGGTAACAGGGATTAGTAGCCAACGACGGTGTACTTGACGAGGACAGTCAAATTGCCGGTAGCGGCAGCACCAGCGATAGTTGCGGTGATCTTCTCACCGTCGGTTGCCGTGCTGTAGGGGGCGACAGGCACCGATTTCGCAACCGCCGCCGAATGTGCCGCCGCGCCAACCAACACCTTGTCACCGCTTTTGATTTCTACCGTTACGTTTGCACCCAGTGCGTCACTGATAACATCAACGCCGTAAATGCGCATACCGATCGGCATTTCAAGCAGCTCGACAATATCATTGATAGCGGCGGCTTTCAGAACCACCTGGCTCTCTGCGATAGAGAAATTCCCACCGGCCCCCTGATAAATAGCATCACGCAACGAGGGCGACTTAATTATTGCCATATCATCTCTCCAAAAAATGAGTAGTTAGCGAGGCGTGGTAATCGCAGAGTCAACCACGATAATGCCGTGGTCGTTGATGCGACCGTCTTTCTGCTTGAAGCGGATTTTTTTCAGCCCGTTAACCCAGCGGATAGAGACCTCGGTGCCGTTGCCGTGATCCACCTTCTCTTCGTTGTAACCGAAGTGGCCGCCGTCCTCACCCGAACCGTAGGCGTTCGCCAGCGCCTGACCGCCCAGCAGCAGCGCACGGTCGATGGTGGTTTTCGCTTCTTTCAGCGCAACCGTTGCCGCCAGGTCATTGTTGGATACCGCAACCTGCGAACCGGTATTGAAACGCACAGGCATCCCGGTGTATTTGCGTACCAGAATGTTGCGCCACATAGCACACTCCCCCTTGAAAAGCGGGTGATCGAAGCCCTTGGAGCGCTGGACTGCACGCGACAGCATGGCCTGCCAGTCCTTACCAGATGTTGAGGTGTACCAGTCATTCCACTGGCGCGGCGTCACGTTCAGCACATAATACGGGTCTTCATTCGCCATCTCGTCTTTCGACATTTTGATCGGCTGAATCGGGTGCGCCATCTCATCGATAAACAGTGACAGGTTATCAACCACACCTAACGTAAACAGGTCGGCAGCGTCCAGCCCTTCAAAACTGGTGGCATCACCGGCGAAGAAGTGGCGGTCATAGGTTGGCGGCAGCACATCGTTGATCATGATTTTGCCGAATTCACTGTGACCGGCCAGCGGCTTAAAATGGTGTCATCGGCAATGAAATCACCGCGTGCGCCAGCCAGATGAACCGTAGCGCACTGGTCTTGCAGATCGTTGAAGTAAGTCCCGAGCAAAACACGCGCGGTCTTGTTCAGGTTGTGCTTGAAACGCTGCTCGCTCATCTTGCCGCCGGCATCTACCAGGTGGCGGCCCTGATTGATTTTGAGTGAGAAGTCAGCAAATGCGAGGTTTTCACCACGGCCAGCCAGCTTCTCATCGCCCATGGTCGGGAGCTTTGACAGCTTGTGGACGATTTGCATGTCCACCTCATCGCCTTTCTGCTTTTGCAAATCGGTAATGCGCACCACCGGAGCCGTGTAACTGGTTTGCTTCACGCCTTTTTGATCCGGCGTTACCGCCTTGGGTGCCTCCTGTTGTTCGGTCATGATATTAACGAACGAGCGATTGCGGTTGGCTGCGGTAAACAGCGCGACCTGCATCAGCTTATTCGCCTGAGAAGAAGTGATTGTTGTCATGTTGATTCCCTAAAAATGAAAAACCCGCACGATGGCGGGTTACAGGATTACGGTGTTCGTCAGATGGCTTGTTCCAGTAACGCTTCAATCTGCGCATCGGTCATGCCGGAAAACATGGCGTGCAGTTGTTCCGGGCTGGCGTTAGCGGCTTGCTCCAGTAGCGAGGGAGATTGCGTTGCAGTCTGGCCGACATCTGACGGTGAGGCCGGGAGCTGTGCGGCGGCGGTCGCCTTTGCCAGCACATCTGCGGCTTTCTGCTGAAGCTCGGCGGTAGTCGATTGTGCTGGCTGCCCTGCGGACGCAGACTGTTGAGGTGCACTCTCAACACTTTCACCGTAGGCAGCACGAGTGCGCTTCACGACTTCACCGAATCGCTCAGTTAATGACTTGTCTTTCCATGCAGGGTCGTGCTTCAGCGTTTCATCGATGTGGATTGCCAGCGTGAAACGATCCGGGTCATCACTCTGCCAGGCTTTCAAATCCGGTGTAGCGTCCAGCGCCATTGACACAGGATTACTCTCATTAGATTGCGTGACAGCAGGTACTGGTTGCACGGCTTGCAAGTGTTCCACTTTCTGCGCCAGTACATCGATGACGTTAGCAACATCGGGAAAACTCTCGCGTAAAACATCAAGCTGCTCCTGAGTAATCTGCGATTTCTCAGGTAATTGCGCAGGCTGCAACCCAGCGGCATTAATCTGGCGCTTAAACACCTCAAGCTGGCGCTGGGCCTCTGCCAGTTCAGTTGCGGTGCGCTGATTGCTTTCCGCCAGACGACGCTTTTCAGCGCGTTCCGCTTCCAGCACGTCATAAGGAATAGCGTGTTTGCCGTCCTTACTGAGCAGGATTTTGGCCGCCGTCGCTTGCTCTGTGTCAGTCGCCTGACCTGAAGCAGCACTTTGTTGCCCTACAGCCACGCCCGGCGTCGGCGTGTTACTACCGTTATCGCCCGTATTTTGCTGACTGGCCGCTGCCTGAACTGTCGCCGTTTGCGCCCCTGTAGTACCAGTGACTGTAGTATCAGTGACTGCTGCTGACGTGTTTCCCGGTGCGGTTTTATCATCAACAGTCACCTCGCCAATTTTTTCCAGCAGTGCTTCCAGTTCTTCCGGGGTTTCATTACCTGTTAAATCGAGTTCCACGTTTATGACTCCTGCATGTCTATTTGTCGGATAGATCCGAGGGATTGAGGCGTATCGCTGCCTGTGCGAATCAGCGCCCTGTCACCAAGGCGCTTACCCGCACAAACAAAAACGCCCACCGAATGGCGGGCGCTGATTTTGTGGCATAAAAAAACCGGAGCAGCTTTTTAAGGCATGCTCCGGCATCTTTCGCGAATTTAGCGCGTATCTCCTCTCAGTGCAATATCTAGACGGCAATCGCGTCGATCTGCGACTGAATTGTCTGCATCATCTGTCCGTGTAGCGCATCCATCTCCCGCGTCGTGTTCTCCATCTCCTGAAGAATACGGCCGGTTTCCGCCTGTGTCTTGGCATCATCAAAGCGTTGGCTGTTGACCAGCGCCTGTTCACGCTGTGCAGCGGCGGCAATGCGCTGCGCCTCAGCTTCGAGTTTCGCGACTTTTCCGGCAATTTCCCGCATCGCCAGCTCCTGCTGCTGGGCTTGCACCTGTTGCTGTTGCTCCGCCACTTGCTGTTCTTCCGGGGTCATTTCATCCGGCGCTTTCGGCGTGCCCAGCGCGCTGCGGATGCGCTCAATGAACTCGGCTTTGCGTGGCACATCAAGCAGTTCCACCCACATATCCAGCACTGTCGCTTGCGCCTGCGGCGGCAAGCCAGTGATCACTTGCGACATGCGTTCCGCCAGCTGCGATTTGTAGGCCGGCGTCTGCTGAATCGGAGCCAATGCAATGTGCGCGCGCAGGCGTGACACGTCATTAGTCATACCGTTGCCGTTTTCTGATTCCTGATTGATGGTGACTGCTCGCCGGCGGCGCGGGTCATCGCGGTTCACCACCACCGTATAATTACGACGGCGGGTCAAATCCTCCAGCAAGTATGACAACAGTAATTGCCCAACCTGTTGGCAGGCAAACTGATAGTTATCGTTGATTTCCGCCAGCGTGGTGGCTCCCTGCTCAACCAGATTGCTGATCGCTACCCCAGAGGACGCACTGGAATCCTGCCCCAGAAACGCCGAATAGACGCCCATGCCATCCTGAATCAGTCGCATACTCTCCTGCATCACCTGAAACTGCTGCTGTGCTACCTGAAAATCCTGCTGAATATTGACGGCATCAGCGGCAGTCGTTTTGTTTTTGCGATCGGGGTTCAGCGTAATCAGGCCATCCGGGCGTTCGGCCTCATCGAGTAACTGCCTATCCGTCATGTTGACCGCATCAGCATCTTTGATAATTCGCTTGGCCTGAAGCAGCCATGTCAGTTTGATGCGGCGAAAATTCACCTCGTCCTGCGCCGGGATAGCGCGGCAGGCCAACCCATACGGAGCACCACTCTTATCCTTGCGATACCCCCAAAACGGCACCAGCGGGAACATGCCCTGTGGTGCCGCGCATGGCCGATCCCCAATAGAATGCGGCCCGACAAACCACGCTTCACGGATCCGGCTCACACGCGACATCACCACTGACACGCGCCCGGATGCCACCGCCACGGCGTGCATGAGGTTGTTTTTGTCATACTGCACCATTCGACCATTCGGCAATTCCAGCACCGGTAATTGCTGGTACGTGCGGTAGTAAATCACCTGGAGCAAGACGCGCTTGCGGTTGGAGGACACCCACTCGGTATCCTTGCGGCTCCACTGCTGATATTCCTCATACGCGCTAATTAGCGCCGATTCTTGCCCTTCGGCAATATCGGTATCCACAAATCCACGCCACGCGTTGATCGAGTAATCAATCACCTCGGCCATATCGGGAAAGGTCGCCTTCACCTCGTCCACATCCAGCCAGCGCTTGCGCATCAACCAGCGACAGTCACTTAAATCCGCTTCCCGACTGTGCCAGTCCCAAAACACTTCATTGCGGTGCACCGTCCCGACCTTATAGCGGGAACCAAACAGATCGCCATTGCGTCGCACTTCTACCCAGCCCAACCCGGCCTTGATCTGCTCGGCATAGGCATCAGAGCGTGCTTTGTTCATATTCGCCAGGCGGCACACATCAGCGAACTCGGCGTTGACCGCATCGGCCAGTTGCTCCATTTCTTCGTCCGGGTCGTCAGCCATCACCATCAGATCGGTACGCGTCTTGGCCTCCATGCCCAACACACCGTCGATGGTTGGCGCAATCAGGTTATGCATGGTCAGCGGCTGCCCGCGCTCACGCAGTTTTGCCACCAGCTCCGGCGCCAGTTGATCGCCGTCGTAATACGCACAGGCTTTATTCGCCGTGGTGCGCCAGTCTGGCTGTGCGTCAATGTCCGATGAGATATCCAGCAGTTGGCGCTGAGTAAAACGATCGCGGTTATCCTGCGGCTGAGACTCGGCCACAGCTTCAATAGCGGCTGTATTCATCAATGTGACATCCAGTGAGTGGGTTTAGAGCGGTCGATAGGTTTCAGTTTCGGGCGGGCTGGCATACGGGCACGCATTTCCTGCGCAATGGCATAGCTCATCACCTGGTCATCGAAACAACCGGTTTGCGCGCCCATGCTGCCCTTGGCGTCATAGACGTAGGTGTTCAATTCGTTGATGGTGCCAACCCAGCGAATGCCGCTGGCCTTTTCACGCAATAGCGTTTTCAGCCCTTCGGTGACAATCGGCTTACTTTGTTTGGTCGTCAGCCAGCCCAGTTTCGGCGTCTCATCGTCGTTATCGCGATCAAGGTGCTGCTCGGCGTAAATAGCTCGGGGCGGGTAGATATCGCGGAGCTTCTGCAATACGGCATGGCCGTGGTTGTTGCGCTCTGGCCCGACGTAGGCGGTGTTGTACCACTTGCCGATGTGTGCCAGCAGTTGCGCAAACAATTCAGCATCCAGATGGCCGAACCAGTGTGCTACCTGCTCCCCGTCGGATTTCTTCACGACATCAAACGACGATCGGTCGCCGTTTTCCAGACCTTCCGCCACGTCAGCACCGATAGCATAATCCTCATCGGGATCGGGCAATTCCCAGACCAGCAAATGATTCAGCAACGTGCGTTGTAGCTCATCTTGACCACCTGCACGTAACGCCTGAACTTTCTCACGTTTGCCCGTTACCGGATCGATATCGTAAACAATGCGCGGCGGGCAGCAGCCGGATTCAGCATTCATCACGTTAATTGCTGGAAACACGCGACGGCCAGAGGTCAGAAATGCTTCCTGTGGCGTGGAAGGAAACTCCTGTTTCATTTCCTCGCCCTGCTCGACCTCTTTACGGATATACCACTGCCGTTGCTCATCACTTAGCGTGACGCGCGTTGCTGCTTCAACCGCAGCAAAGTATTCCTGGTGATATTTACTCAGGCGCAGACCACCGGCCGGAACGGGCGCAACGTATTTCGGATCGTCGAACCATGGATAGAAATGAAACTTGTAATCCTGCATCGTCAGACTGACACCGGATTGCGCCAGCTCAAGCGCTCGGATACTCATGGTATGGAAATCGCCGCCCACGCCTTCCGCTGTGGATTCGTCAAACACGATACAACCATCATGCACGGCGTTCAGCGTACCGGTTCGCACCTCTTTTGCCTTGGCCGGATACTTGGCGCAGATTTTTCCGTGCTCAGAAATGTGCAGCCGCTGGACGGTGCCGGAGCGGAACGACGTGGCCACTTGAATGCTGGAGCCGTGAGAAAACAGGATATAACCGCCATTAGCACCGCTGCGCCGCTCGGTGATTTTGAACGTCGAGCGTAGCCAGCCTGGCAGATTGTCGAACGGTATCGATATCTTAGTACGAAAGATTTCGCCTGCGGCGCTCTTATCCTGCGCAATAATCCCGCACTTGAGATTGGTGTTAAACAGCGCCTGATCCAGCAGGTAGATATCAATCGCCGTGGAGAAACCCAACTGGCGGGCCTTGAGCACAATATTGCGGTAGTGCATGGCCTTGAACAGACGACGCTGCGCCGGGCGCATCCGAAACGTGACCAGTTGGCCCTTTTCGTTCTCTATCTTGTACAGATTGTTGAGCCGCCACCACGGATTGCTCAATTTGGACAAAATAAAAAGGCGCTGCTGCGCCTCGGTCATGCCGTCCAGTTCGTCATCCACCAAACCGGCGTCATATTGCGGTGTCGTCATTGCGCCAACATTCCATCATCCGGCATCGCGTGAATATCACGCACCACATCAGTTAGCGGTGTCGTCACGTCCTTGCTTTCTGCTGTCAGCTTCTCGGTCTCGGCTTTCAGCTTGGCGGTGGCCGCTTTAATGCGCAGCGTATCAGCGCTCAGGCGTGGCACATTCACCGCATCCAGTTGTAATCGGCTCAGGCTGTTCTCAATCGATTCAATGCGGGCAATATTGCGATCAAGCCCCGCCTCAGCTTTGAGCAACTTGTCATACAGTTCGATGCGGGTTTCAACATCTGTCGCGTTGTGCAAATCCTCCATGATTTTGTTCAGTGTCTTAGTGACTGACAGCGCGCGGGCGCGGGTGAATATCAGTTCGTCGCGCAGATCGGATTCTTTGGCCGCGTCGAAAAGTTCATCGGCGTCCAGATATTTGGCGTAGGCGGAATGTTTGCGCGGGATCTGATTGCCAGGCTGGAACGCATTAGCCGGAACACCATAATTCCCACCCAGCTTGTTCCCTTCAGCAAAGCGCCCGCTAGCATCCCGTTGCGGTTCCGTTTCAGGCGGACAATCGCCGGTGTCACTGTTGTCTGCGTCTGCTGATTCCTCCATATCGTTATCACCAGAATCATCGCGCTTGTCCTCGCTTTTGCGATTCGCGCCTTTCTCTTTGCGAATCTGCGAATCACTTTTTTGCGAACTGCGAATTTGCGAATTCAGCGCAATGAAATCCGTTGCAGCCTTTATCGTGATGTAACGCTTCGCCGAGCTATAGGGCACCTCATTCTGAGCGCACCACTCAACTGGAGATATTCCCGTTGCTGAGTATGCAGCGGCATAATCGGCCAGCAGTTTTTTCCAATCGTACTTCGCCATAACGTCCTACTGAATGAGCATTACAGAGCCACCTCTGGGAAGTGGCTCTGTAATGTCTGAATCATTTGAATGCGTGGACTACAGCGCGGAACAGGTAATCCTTCACCTGCTGCTCTTTGGGGAGCTGTTCATATGCGACAAAGCACGGATGCTCTTTCTTCTCTGCGTCTTTCACTGGGCCATACTTCCAGCCTTCCTGTTTTTTGAACTCCAGCCATTTGTTATGGCTGGCCTCTGGCGGGTGATCACCATTGAGGTGGAACACCACGCCTTCAATAGCAGAGTTTTTTTGCCATTGGGGTGCGTCCTCCCATGCTGGTTGACTATCATCACCCAGCGCTGCGCAGTATGCCCGGTTGACTTCGTGGGCAGCACGCGCGGTGCGCTCGATGTTTCGGCCCTCAATCTCCTGCTGGTTGTCATCACAGCGGCAACCGAGTTCTGGTAATGGCTCCGACAATGATTGCTCATAAAGGCATTGCTTCAGTAAATAGCCCTCTAGCTGCCAGATTTTGTTAAGCGCGTTCTGACGGGCAATCTTGCGTCCTATCTCCGCATCGAAATTTTCAGGGCTGGCGCAAGCGCTTTCCCCGGTGACAGTAAAGCCGTTTTTCAGCACTAAAACGCAGAAGGTCAGCAGGTGAAGGTTTCCATTAACCGGGTTAAGGAGTTTGTAACCATCACCGGCCCCACCCAACCCTTCTGCCGCTGAAAAAAAGTGCTCTGCAACAATGATGTCTTCAATATGCTCAGGCGTAACACGCGGCGCGGTTAAGCCTTTGACCTGAATCTCTTTCTCAATGTGTTGATCGGTGACTTGTGTCATGGGGTTACCTTTTGTTGGGACGAAAAAAAGCCCCAGCGAATACTGAGGCTATATAATGGGTTCGCATCAAAACGTCAGCATCAGATCAGAAACAATGTTGTCACTAACGTATTATGGAGAAAATTATGAAAACTCTTGAAGAACAATGCCAACTAGTAATCAAATGGGCTGAAGATAAAACTATTTGGACCGCAATTCACAAAACAAGCGGAGAACCAAGTATAGGAAGCCTTGGAAGAAATAAAATTGTAGGTTATTTGTACCCGAAAAATAAATCATCCCAAGATATAACTGTCATTTATCACTGCGATGTTTCTGTTTCTTATACAAGCCTCAAAGACCGATACCAATTAAGTTCCTTGTGTTTTTCTGACTGGGAAGAACATATGGAACAAGTAAATCCAGACTAAAAATCAAACTCACTATCGCTGTGATTCTTCTATCCGGCGAATCCCCACCAACTGCTCATTCGCCTGGTCAAGCGCAGTCAGAAGAGGATCAACCCAATACACTACCTGCCCATACGTCAATCGGCAGGCGGAGGCAGCGGCACCAGAACCGGCTGAATCAACTCCGCTGGCAGTGGTGTGCATTGATGCTGGCACGTAGACTGTGCGCGTAGTCGAGCAACCTGTTAGCCACATCATCAGGCACGCACTGGCGGCTAGCCGGATCGCGCTTGACGATGGTGCGGTAAATAATCTGTTTCTCATCTGCTTTTGCCTTAATGTTGATGGCGTACTGGCTGGCTTGTCTGGCGATCTCGTTGAAGCGATGGAACGTCAGTGCCTGTGTTGCGATGACGGCCTGCTGCCCTGTGCTTGCCTCCTGTGCCGCCGCCGTTTCCCGGGCCGAAATATCCGCATCCCAGCGCAACCCCTGCACATACCAGCCCGCACCGAATGCAGCAGCCAACCCGCCTCATAACAGCAGCACTTTCATTTTCGTGGTTAACATGATTGTCCTGTTGAAATCAGAAAGGAATTGATGAAGGCGAGCAGCGCAGATTTCACGTAGAGCCACCACTTTCGAACAAAAAGCAATCAATCTTGTGCTAATACCCCACCGGCTTGCTGATAAGCGGCAATCAGTCTCTCAACCTTATGCTCGCGCTGGCCGTAACCAGCACCCGGCAACGAAGCCCAAATGTTGTTGCACGCCTCAATGGCACGCTCAATGCGGCCCGCGATCACGTCATCCAGCGCCCGGCGCTCGCGAATCAACTGAATCGCCAGCGAGTCTTGAGAGTCGGGGCTGAAATCTGGCAGTTTTAGCTGCGCTTTGTACGTCGGCCAATAACGATAGAGCTGCTGATAGCGCCCGGCAGCAGTGGAGCGCAGCCCCTGTTTGCTGAAAATTTTTCCCGGACGACCGCTGGCAAACGGGTGATCATGGTAATCAGTAAAGATTTCCGGTTTGCCATCAAGACCGGTGACTATCACGTCATAGCCACGGTTACGCGTCAGTGGGTGGGTGGCGGTGCCTTCTGAAAAAGCCAACATATCCAGAAACGCGGATAAATTTTTATGCCATGGTGGATCCTGAGTCATGGTATTTACGCCTGTGGGTTATTGCCGCCAAAGCGGTTGCCAAGAATGCGCAGCGCCAGCGTGCGGATCTGCTCAACGCCGATAAAGCCGATGCTGCCGCCAATCGCAACAGTGAGCGTGCGCGGCAGGCTGAAATACTCCAGTGATGAAATCACCGTCAGCGTCAGCGCGCCGCACAGCGCCGCTTCCAACAGCATTTTTTTGTGGCCACCGCCCATATACGCAACCCGCAGGACGGTAATCAGGATAGACAGCAGTACGCCGCCGAGCGGCATATCACCGTTCCACCACATACGGAGCAAATCCCAGAAGTCCGTCCAGGTATGAACATTATTTTGCATCTTCACGATCTCCACCTCCCCTGAGGTCGGCGTGCTGTCTGAAATAAAAAAGCCGCTGGGCGAACCATGCGGCTTGAGGACTGACCAATAAAAAACCGGAGCAGCTTTTTAAGGCACACTCCGGTATCTTTCGCAAATTTAGCGCGTATGAGATATAAGGTCAATCAGGGTGCTGTAGTAAACCAGCGTCTTTCAGTGTCAAAACAACATCTATTTGCCCATTCTCGTTTTCCGCAGCATCAGGACAATCTTTCGTGGCGATTCGCCACAATTCAGCCCTTGAATATTTTCTGCTGGGTTCTTTCAGTACACATTCTGCCGCGACCACGGCATATCTTTTATTTGGGCTATCTGGTGGTAGATAATCTCCCTTCGGGATCCCCTTAACATACCCATCCTGACACAAGCCAAGAAATGCAGATTTTGGACACCCTTTTCTCTGGCTGTCCCTGCTATTGGTGAACAGGGTAATTGAATATTCCCAGCACTCTCTTGGGTCAGGCTTATTACTGCTATCGTATGCTGATACCACTGCTACCGCTGTTTTGCCGTAAATACCCATCTTACGTTTCTACCTCATCGTGTATTTTCTTACTGAGAATATAGACGGCTTCTGATTCTTCAACATACAACCAACGCAAGCACTGCTTCACCAGCCCCAGATACTGCGACCATTCTCCAGTTGCTATCACAGCCCCTATGTTAGCCAGCGACGCCCGCAAGTGCTCATACGTATACGTTGCCGTAATGCGCCCACTCCCGCCGCACTCATTACAGAGTGCAATGACCGGTCTATGCGTCCGGCCAGTACCGCTGCACCGGGGGCAGACATTACTGCGCATTGCCTGCCGGTTGGCCCATGCCCTCAGTCCTTGACGTTCCGCCTCAACCCCTGCTGACAATGCGACAATTTGCTGGCCGATCAGATGATATTCCTTATCTGCGGTTTTCACCTGGCTACGAGCCTTTTCCAGACGCTTAATCTCAGCACGCAGCAAATCAATATTCTTGCGCACCTGCGAAAATCTCGGCCCGTATTTGCACAACAATTTACTGATGTGATTTATCTGGGCTGGCAAATTACGCTCCAGCATCATATTAAGCGCCAATTGACAGGCACTCCTTGCATGATCTAAATCGGAATGAATAGTTACCCAATCTGTAATCGCGGCACGTATCCGCTGCTCGGCCTGATTATCGTGGCGATATTTCGCCATCAGCACATCATAGCCTATTGAGTTATGGCGTTGCGCGGTCGCGAGCGCCCCCAAGATTTGCTCTTTGGACAGGGAAGCACGTCCGCGCCCGACGTTGAGTGATTCAATACTCATGCAGCGTGGATCGTGCATTTTAATCAGTTGTTCTATGGCTATGGTCATTTGGTCAGTCCTGCAATTATTTGTCACAGGCTAATTCTATAGACCATGAACGATCGTTGCAAAATCAGGGATTAACAGCAGAACATTTCATATTCTGCAAATACCGTTCTATCTCATTGCGGGCGGAATCAAATCCATAGCAAATTTCAGCTCTGTAACCAGCCGCGCGCATTAACTCTTGCCATTCCAATTGGCCCGGCGTCGGCCGACCACCTGCCGCCTTCATCTCGATCCATAAGCCAGCATATCCACCATATGGCAATGCCAGGAATAAATCGTGAACACCCGCCCTCATTCCCAATCGTTTGGCATCCCGCGCTGCTTTTGGCCCGCGCTTTCCCTCATTAGGAATGTGGATCAGGTAGTTACCAGGGCGAATGCCATTGATGGTAGCCAGTTTCGCCCACTGGATAAGTGCCGCCTGTTCCTCCAGTTCGGGCTGGTGACAAACCTTACGCACGCCATCACCATACGTCTCAAGTTTCGCCCGGCTGCCAACCACTGCCAGAGCGTCAATTGAATTACGCAAACCGGCCTCCTTTTGCCGCCAGCAGGCTTTCATCAAACCAGATGCGCCACGTCGCGTGCAGCGCGGCCAGATAAGTTTCCTCTTTCTCACCCGGCCGCCAGTCATATGGCACGCGTCCATCAATCACATCATGACAAGAAGAACAGCCGAATACTGCAAAGAAGTCATCCGACTTATAGGCCATGCCGTGCGTTGGGCTGGGTAAATGGCAGAGCACCGTTGTTTCGCGATCGCAATTACAAACGCCTGAGATTTGCAGCGTACAGGCACACCCACGGGCAGAATCACGGAGGGCTTTCGAGCGATACGCTGGAGATTTAAACATTACTTTTATCCTTAATCATCCTCATGTCACCGACCCGCTTTAGCACAAATTGAAGTTCCTGATTCGCCGCATGGATCTGCCCGTTGATATCACTGAGGCGATTTTGAGCGTTGCGAAGTCGCCCTTTGCAATTCGCCTCTTCGCGCTTCAGCTTTTCCAATCCCTCCCTGTGTGACTTTATTTCATGGCGTAACCCGGTTAGCTCCCACTCGATGCGGGTTTCTTTCTTCGCCAAAGCCAGCAGGTGATCAAACGGTTCCAGCACTGCGCCGCACAAGCGACACGCCACCGATCGCTCATGTTCAGAAACCACAACCCGCTCATGGCGACATGTCAGCCCTTCTGGCTTTGGTGCCTCAACAAAATTTCGCATCTCTTTGATATCAGCATTGTCATCAAAACGCCTGGTAAACTGCAAAACGTTGTCGCTATCATCTGGAAAATCCACATTATCGGTCATTGGTCAGTCCTCAAAAATTCATCAACTGGTTAACGGCGTTTTCCATTTCTGCTTCATCAGCAAAATACTGGTTCATCGTCTCGTTCCAGATCACGCCAAATACACCACGGTATACCTTGTCGAATTTCTCCTGCCCCATATTCACAAACGCGATACTCCAGCGCTGCTTCAGCGTGCCGCCGTCGGGGTTCGGCGCTAGGTCGTAAAATCCGGCCTTTACCATGACGTGGTTCAGGTAGGCATCTTTGGTTTTAACCGCTTCGGGATCAAAGCGCCGGCGACGTTCACCAGCGACTTCGCTCAACACCTGGGCTGCGATTTCTTTAGTCACGTTCTCGTATAGCTCAGGGTTCCCTGCCATCTGCGCAGTGCGCCTGGCAACACGGTGCGCAATCCATTCTTCCGGTGCGCTGACGAATGCCCATTCAGGAACCCAATAAGCAAACCCCAGTTCGAGCAGCTTCCAGAATTTGCGGTGATGCTTGATGCTGCGGCGGTCGCCGATAGGTGTGAGCGAGATCGGGGTGCCGATTGGCACCCCTTTCATTACGTCGCGGTCATGATCAGTACAGTATTTGATACCACCGCCGGGCAGCAGTACGCCCAGCGCTTCGGTTTTGTGCTTCTTAGGTGATTTGGTGCGGGTAGCGGTTGTCATGCAGCCGCCCCTTCACGTTCGGCGCACATTTCTGGCAGATTTGCACGCACAAGCGCTTCGGCAAACTGAGGTGGAACGGCGTTACCGCACCGCGCAACCTGAGCGGTTTTCGTGTGCCGCACGCCGCGATAGTCTATGTCAATGACGTACCAGCAGGGAAAACCTTGGGCAGCGTATAACTCTGGCGGCTGGAGCATACGCAGGGTGATATCTACTAGTACCCACCAGGCACCGCGATACGTCATCAGTACCATTTCGGCGGATTCAGCGAAATATTCAGGAAGATGAGAATGAAGCAACTCCGCACAGCGGCGTGCCTTCTCACGCAGTTCAGGGGAAAGGGAACCAGCAGGGACTTTTATAACCTCAACAACTCCCGCGCGGTCCTTCGCTGTAATGGTGTGCAACGGTTCATCAGCACGCTGCCATTGCCCGCCAGAGCTGTAATACTTGATCAGGTAGGCTGTCACCAGCCGCTGATTACTGCCAGAAGCAGTAAGAGTAGACATAGGCACGTCGGCGGCATGGCCGTCGCCATCGTAAAACCCTCCATTCGCTTGCTCGAATAGTGCCGTTGTCAGCGCACTCGGCGCAGCACTGGCTGTAACCGTGTTCAGTGGTGTTTTCAGCGAGCGAATGCCATCACTCCAGCGCCGCGCGCCCGTGCCGCACGATTCGCCATGCCCCATATCTACCAAGCTGGCAGTAACCAGCGCATGGTGCGCCCCGCTGGCCGTCACCGTTGATAACGGGCGTTCTATGCTATGCCCAAAAAGTTGGTGCTCATTCGTTCCACGCAGCGGAATCATTGTCGGTGCAACAACGGAGAAATGGCCGCCTTTCACCTGGGCGCATAACGTCCGCACGGGTTCATCAATAGACATCGTGCGCTGATTGCTCGCATTCGCGTGCTCGTTGATGAATGGTGTTAATACGGGCGTTACCACTGCACGGTGGTTTTCAGTAGCAATAGTGCCGAAAGGCTGATTGATAGCGACCGGCTTACCAGAATATTCGGGGCCACCAGCCCCAACAATGAACGGTTCGGCATTGGTAAGGACGTGGCGCCACAGCCCCTTCGCAACTCGGCGTAGAGTGTTGTCGGCTAATGCCTTCTTGCGCTCAAAAATCGACGGAGACGAAATCGACCAGTCAATGCAATCCGCTGCTTTCCGCCATGGTTTCAGTTGCCCCGCTTGAACTTCCAGAGATTTCGGATCGCCGTGGGTAGGTTTAGGCCAAACGATAGGCTGGTCATCGCAGCGCATAACCATGAAAAAACGCTTGCGGCGCTGCGGCGTGCCGTAGTTGTCAGCTCGTAATTCACGGTGATCTACGTTATATCCCAACCCACGCACCAACCGCTGCGCTGGCTCACTATCAAGCGTAATGCCCAGAAATTCACAGCATTCCGCTAACGCTGGGTGATCTGCGGTTACGCCATCAGACAACATGCTGACGAATGCAGCGAACGTCTCCCCTGATCGCGCAGGGTCTGGCTGGCGTGTGCCGTCAGCATCAATCAGCAGCGGTCCCCATGTTTTGAATTCGACCACATTTTCTAACAGAATCACCCGTGGGCGAGTCGCCAACGCCCATCGCACAACGATCCAAGCCAATCCTCTGATTTCTTTTTTCACCGGTGCGCTACCACGCGCCTTAGAGAAGTGCGTGCAATCGGGGCTAAACCACGCCAAGCCCACAGGACGGCCAGCGGTCGCAGCAACCGGATCAATATCAAAGACGCTCTCGCAGTAATGCAGCGTGTCTGGATGATTTGTCGTGTGCATCGCAATCGCGTTCGGATCGTGATTAATCGCGATATCAACGCTGCGACCAATTGCCAGCTCAATACCCGTTGACGCGCCACCACCACCGGCGAAGTTATCGACAACGATTTCCCTGTTATTTTTCATGCCGCTGCTCCCATGGCTACGGATAATGTTTCTGCGGTCGTGATAATTGCCGAATCCGGTACGCCTTCGAGTTTCAGGCGATTGATATGACTGCGGAGTTTGTTTTGCAGGCCAGCAGGCAGCGTGATCGCTGCCGGGATCTGCTCGAACAGAAAATTAACTTCCGCAGGCCAGACGGTATTCTCGGTATCTGGAATGATGATCGACTGCTGAGGTGCTAACCGCCCCGCCTCACGCCGGATTTGCGCTAAAAACGCGTCACCCGTCGCCAGCAGTTTTTCCCGCTGAATGTAACTGATAGCCGGGCCACGCCATTCTTTATCAAACACCGCGATAGCTGCGCCAAAGCCCGCGCTACTGGGAATTTGCTTATCGTCTTTCGGTTTAAACCAGGCGGGAACCTCAAACGCAATACGCCCGCGAATGAACGCAACGTGATCCGCATACTCAGGCCACCAGACTTCAGACGTGGCTGATTTGATGAGAAACACATACCGCCCACCGCGCTCTCGCATTTTGGCTGTGTGGGCCATGATGTGGCGCATACCAGTGATGTACTCACCCTCATGCATTTTCGCTGTGCTGTACGGCGGGTTAGCAAACGCCGCGCCGTTCAGTTCTGCCAGGCGCGCTGACCAGTCCTGCACCAGCGCGTTATCCTCCGCCGTGTAATACGCCGGACACGTCGAGTTTTCCCCGTCGCTGAACAGATCGAGCACCAGCGGGCCAAACATGGCATTGATACCCCAAAAAAGGGTATCCGGTGTACGCCATTGATCGCCTACATCTTTCAGTAAGTGCGCATCTTCAGCTTTCTGAGCATTCAGAGTCTGCACGTACTCGGTTTGGGAGAAATCAGTCATGCCGCATCCCTCCCCGCGATGATCGCCAACAGATCATCAGCCCGAGATTCGAAAAAGTGTGGCTGTGTCTCGCGCGGGTTAGCCGGGCTGGTCATATTTTTGCCGTAACGCAGCCCCTGTGATGTCAGCGACCAGAACGATTTGGTTTTCTTGCCCGTGCTGGAGCGTGTTTTACGTTCAACAATTCCCGCCGCCTCAAGCCGCAGATAGGCGATCGCCGCCGTCATGGTGAAACCGTGCTGGCGTAACAAATCGGTAAGCGCTTTTGTTGTCCGGCTGGAGCCGTCCGCCGCGTCACTGGGTGCATCAATGGCGTAGTTAGGCATCAGGTTGATGCCGATAATGGACTGTAGTTTTTGATATGCACCGAGCTTTGAGCTGTTAGATAGGTTTAGTGTTCGGGCGGCAGACTCTACGATCATTATCCCCGCCTGAACTCGCTCACGGACATTCTCCGCCGTTGGGTTCGGATTAGCAGCCGCATCAAAAGTGCGGATCACCCTCAGGTTAAATGACGCGCTGATCCACATCGCATAGGCATAAACCAGCTCTCGACACACGAAGGTGCCACCGTTGCGTCCCTCAAGCCTAACTACCGGAATCCCGGTAGTTTCCAGCTCGGCAATTAGCGCTATGGTTTGCTTGTTCGCCAGCCAGTAGCTTGGGGCGTGGCGCTTTTCTCCGCCAGACGCACGATGCAGATCATTCAAGTTGTAACGGCCATCAGCATCGCGACGAATGGCGATATTGGCAATCACGATAGGCGTACTCATTGCGACGCCTCCCCGATCACTGTCCGTGTGCCGTCATGCGTCGGCGCAGAGACTACACCTTTGCTTTCCATCGCCTCAATCAAATGTGCTGCGCGGTTATACCCGATGCGGAAATGGCGCTGGAGACCGGATATCGTCGCCTGGCGTGAAGACTGCACGAACTGAACAGCCTCCGGGTAAAGCGGATCATCTTGCAAATCGTGATTTTCTGGCTCTGGTGCCACACGGTCAGCCTCCCCACCCAGCGCATCAACCAGACTTTCGATCAGCGAAGCAAGCGCCCCCGTCAGTAGTACGAAATCAGCGTCAAATCGCTGTGCCGTATCTTCCCGGTCGATATCGTCGTTCTGCTCGAGTAAAACATCAGAGAATTTCAGCTTTTTCAGGCTACCGTCATCGGCCAGCACAAAGCTGATGCGTTCGCACCATTCCAGCGCCAGCTTGGTGACGACTTTCCCCGCTTCGATATGCCCGGCGATTTCATCCGTGACCAAATCCTGATGCTTACTGCGCAGAATACCGCCGTCCTCCAGCACCGCTTTTAGCTCGGCTTCGTCCTGCAAGGCGAAGCCAGCAGGCGCAGCACCGGAGCGTACCCACTCCGTCAGTGTCAACTCAATGGGGGTTTCCAGCATCAAGGGCACAACAGGCAATGATCCCAGCGTCTTGCGCAGCAGCGCCAGCGCGTCTTCGGCTTTTTTGGCGCTGGCCGCATCAACGATGATTAACCCGGCCCCTGCGTTAATCCAGATTTGGGTGGTATGGTATTTACTGAAAGCGCGCGGCAGTAAGCTGTGCAGCACCTCGTCTTTCAGCGCATCCTTTTCGGTTTTCTTCAGTTTACGCCGCTGTGTGGCTTCCAGTTTTTCCACCCGGGTCGCCAGTTCGCGGGCAATCACCGGCGCTGGCAGAATTTTCTCTTCACGCTGCAACGTGAGGAGAATCTGCCCGTTGGCCTGGTGGGTTAATTCGCTATAACCTTCTCCCAGCGGCGATATCCAGCCGGTTTTCGCTCTGTCCTGGCTGCCACATGGCGCAAAAGAAAAAACAGCCAGTTTGTCGTTCAGATCATCGAATGCGATATCGCGGGTCAGGCGATAAATCAGCGCATTCTTGAAAATCATGGTCATTGGTGAGTCCTCGAGTTACGGGTTCATTAACTGGCTGTGGTCAGCAGCCTGATGACGTTGTTCTAACGCTTCGTTCAGTTGTGCCTTTCGTTCCTCCCATTCATGCCGTTTTTGTTCTTCACGCTGCCGCTTCAGATCCAACAGCACCCCGGAAAATGCCTGTATCTTTTCCAACATCCTTGCCTGCTTCTCTGGCTCTACCTTTGGCGGTGGCAGACTGGCGGGCGGTGATAAGTATTTGTCCGCCTCAGGTGCAGGCAGCAGCCCGGCATTCACCGCATGTTGCACCGCGCCAGGCAAAGTCTCTTTGTTCCAGCCTTCAGAAACCGTCCATACCGGCAGCACACCAGCAGCCTTGGCCGTATTTATCAGTCGTTCATAGACCGAGATAAACGCCATGCGCGCACCGACCCGATCGCCACCTGTCATGATTGGGCTGGCGACGCGCCACGCCTCAGCAATTTCTGCCGTCCACACAACGGTGTTGGCTTCGTCCTGCGCGGGTAATGCAATCGCCCAGGCTTCGTTTGCACCGATCCACGATGGCCTACCGATGATGTTTTGGATATTGCGAATAATGTCAGCTGGCTTTGGTGCAAACTGGCCCTGATCTGGATCGGTGATCCACTGGCTGAGAGCCTGCCGAATCAGTGCAATATCGAATGTGCCAACGGCATTCCAGTACAAACGGATAACCGGTTTTGACGAATCCTTGCCGTACACCGACAGCGTGGCTTTCATCAGCTCGGCAAACTCCCGCATGACGGCAAGCTCGTCAGACTTATCCGTGGTTAACATCCAGATTCCTCCTATTGGCCAGTGCCTGAGCTTCCTCCTGTAGCCACTCTTCGAACGCCTGCGCATTGCGGGCTTCCAGCGCCTCCTGTCGGTTTACCGCACCCGTGTTGCGCGCCGGATTATTCCGGTTTGTCAGCCATTCGAACTTGAGCCCCTGCCAGCCTGCCACCATCGCCTCACCCAGCGCATGATCAACACTCCACCCTGCCGCCATCGCCTTCGTGAGTTCGATACCCAGCATGTTCACCACCGTCTGAGTGATGGGTGCCCGCTTGGCCTTCCGGTGTTTCTCGTAATCCTGCCAAACCTGAACGCTGGGCAGTGTCGGGAATGACGAGAAATCGAATTCGCCAAAAGGGGATTTCCGCGCGGGCGTACCTTGTGGTTCATGTTTTGAATTTACTTGTGATTCATGTTTTGAATTTACTTGTGGATCCCCGCCAGATTCTGGAGGGTCAAAACACGCTTTAGTGCCAGATTCTGGAGGGTCAAAACCGTTTGAACCTCCAGATTTCAGAGGGTCAGATTCTGAACCGTCAGATTCTGGCGGGTGACAAATAGCTGATTTTTTCGCCAGCCGGGCGGCTTTAACTTTGGCAACTTCACGCAATGCAATCTCCTCCAGTCGCTCTGCGTTGAGGTAATACAGGTTAGAGCAGTTACGATTACCTTTGCGGCGGCTCTCACGACACAACCAGCCTGCTTTTTCCAATTCAGTAATGGCGCTACGAACGGTGCTGATCCCAGCCCCAAGTTGACGGGCTATTGTCTCTACGCTGGGGTAGCTCACTCCATCATCATTCGAGTAATCCGCCAGTCGCGCCATGATCAATAATTGGGTTCCCTTAATACCGGATGCGGCACAGGCATCCCATACGTGGCCCAGTAACTTGCTACTCATACATCAAGCCTCGTGAAATACTTCTGCACCTGCCACAACGGGCGGGCGCATGGATGTTCATATCCGGGGCGAGTGAAAATCACCCGCTTGGTTACAGGTTCGTACCCTGTGACATGCACAATCACGCCGTTTTTATCCCGGTAGCGGCGATTAAGGGGTTTGGTTATTTCCATGATTCACCGCCGCATTCGTTTCACTTGTCACCAAGTGACGTGAATAAAACGTGCGCGTCACTTGAGACAAAGCCCCTGTGATAGCCAAACACCGGGTTTTTTCCCCGGTGATATCCAGCTTGCTACCAACGATATTGGCGACAAGATCAACGCTTTGTGTGGCGCTCATTGGGGTTTCGTGGGTGTGCTTCATCGTGATGCCCTCCCTGCCAATGGCGGCAGCCAATCGGGGATAGGCAAACCGGCGGCAGTCAGTTCACGATGCACATGGGCGAGCATGTCTGGTGATTCGGCGAACATCGCCAGAAAGCCCCGGATCGCGGCGGTATTGGTTTCAACGGCAGGATTGGACGACATGGCACCCGCCACGCTTTTGATGGTGGCAGCCTCGCTCTCCGTCCACCTGGTCTTGATCTGGTCTTCGCGCACAACGTGGAACGGCAAGCCGTTTTTGCCTACTTTTTTGCGTGAAAGCAGCTCCTTGCGAACGCCGGACGCGATCGCAGCCCCTGCCGTATCACCGGCAGGTCGATGTATTGTGGTCATTGGTCAGTCCTTAACGTTACTGTTTTTCTGTTATTTCCGGCACTTGGTCAGGGTGTGGAAACAGGTGCGGTAGGTCAGGACGTAACTGGTAGCCTTTTACTGCACCATGGGTTGCCATAACAACCGCTTGTACATTTTCAGGTGCCACCTTGGCCTTGTTGTACAACCACTTTTGGACGGCAGCCTGTGTTAATCCACAGGCTTGGCCCAATTTACGCTGCGATCCAACAATGGCGATGGCGGTTTTGATTACTTCATTCATGAAACCTCCGTTTGCTTTACGGAATAATACAACTATAGTTTTTATTTTGTCAAAACTATATTCGTTTGATGAATGACAACCTAAGTTGTAGATTTATGTTATGAAAACGACACTTGCAGAAAGACTAAAACAAGCTAGAACAGAGGCAGGGCTCTCCCAAGAGGCTCTAGGTAAAGCCATTGGTCAAAGCCAAGCATCAATTCAGAAGATTGAGAAAGGGAAGACATCTGAGACAACAAAAATTTTTGAGTTGGCTAACGTTCTAAAAGTGCGCCCTGAATGGCTATCCAGGGGGGTTCTCCCTATGCGAGAAAGTGAACCTGAGCCGGTCAATATAAAAGAATCTCGATTGAAAGCGGTCGTTTGGGAGGATGTAGAACAAGATCATGATGAATTCGTGACTGTGCCATTGCTCAACGTATTACTTTCAGCAGGTAATGGAAGCTGTGAAGTGGAAGAATCCTCTGAGTTTTCTCTTGTGTTTAGGCGTTATTATCTAACAAAAATGGGTGTACCAGAATCGGCAGCAAAGTTGGTACGCGTGACGGGTAACAGTATGGAGCCGACATTGCATGATGGCGATGTTGTCGGAGTCAATACCCAGGATAGAGCTATAAGGGACGGGAAAACGTATGCGATATGCCAGGCAGACCTGCTGAGAGTTAAAACACTGGTTGCCACTCCTACATCGGTAATAATCCGCTCGATTAACAGAGACGAATATCCTGATGAGATCGTTCCACGAGAGGAATTCCAGAGAGACGTAAGAGTAATCGGGAAGGTTTTCTGGTCATCGCATAGCTGGTAACCAGCCTTTTATTATAAAAAAGATATTTTAACAGTGCTCGCTTACCGCATATCTATTGAGCACTATTAATTGCGAACGCTGATCGCCATGAAATTATTGGTTATATAGTTCATGTAACTTCGATAACAGAGAGTTTAAGATGAAAAAATTACTAATAGTCGGATTATTAGGAATCTCTTTTTTTTCGGATGCACGCTCATACTTCCATGATGGAAACGAGTTAAACCAATGGGTTGAAGCTGATGAGAGAACGAGAAATGGGCGTGCTATGGATAGTGACTTTCAGGATGCAGCCATGCTTCATGGATACTCAATAGGTATATTTGAGCTTGGAGAAGGAAAGATTTTTTGCTCTCCCAAAACGGGAAGTTTGGTTGTCGGGCAAGTCAGTGATGTAGTATCTCAATATATTAAAACTCATCCAGAGCAAAGAAATCTACCAGCCGTTATATTAACGACCAAAGCTCTAACTCAGGCGTTTCCATGCAATGAGAATCAATAAGGCTACTGGTTTGTTAAAATTGCATTCGAGAGATTAAAAAGCTGTTAATGCCCACCCACTATTATTCAAGGCTAACAACCTAAACTCCTCACTTCGATAATGAGTCCTGCTCTTTCTCAGTATAGGGCGACTTTTCGTATCTGTTTTATCATCATTTTCTGGTATCAGTATTATTTGCAAATCCCAACAGAATTTACACAAAGCATATACATGCTCCCATTCACTAGATTCAGTTCTTCAAAAAAATTTCTTTATTTTTCAGTCGAAAAACAACCCCAAAAACACAAAAAACAACCAATGTTGTTGACACAAAAACAACTATAGTTTTTAATATGCATATCCCAACCGGATACGCTCTTTAACAGTCAGGTTAAGTTGCACACACCAACGGTCTGCATGTACCGGTGCGACGGCTACGGCTAAACATGTCAGCGTTCTTACTCAGCATCCACCTTTCTGGGTGCTGCTATAAGACCACTACTCAAAGGCAATCATATGAATGAAAACAAAAATCAGCCCACACAGGAAGAGGTGCAACACTTTAAAAAATTGCTGGAAAAACACCCTCGTTTTGTGTTCCAACAGCTCAACATATGGATGAATCAAGACGGCCTTTGTCTTTCAATCCGTACTATCGACGAGGGAAAAGGTGGTGCTAACGGCGAACACTGATATGCCGGTGAGCAATGCGATTCCCTGTAGAAAGAACCTCGAACAAAATTTCCAATGTCTTCTCTGCTGGCGCTGATTCAATAAGTGAGACGTAGAATGCCCTGCGTTCCTGAGGCATTTCTTTCACTAGCCGTTCGGCGTGGATACTAACTTCGAAGATACCGCAATCAGGGCATGTGTAAGCCTTAAAGTTTTCAGCATCAGTGAATACATAGCTTGCAGAGCCGCCACATAGCGGGCAATCGGCATCAAATCGCTCTTTCATTCAAGAATCCTTACTTGTTGTAATGACAGCAAGGATAGCACGGCTGGGCGTGCCTAAATATCCCGGCACCCGCTCAAGACAGAGGACTGACTAATGACCAAACATAAGAAACGTCGCACCGCCATGACCAGGCAGTGCATGGAAAAAATCCAACGCATCGGCAAACGCAAAAGCGATCGTGTGGGCAAGGCTATTCTGCTCGCCGAGTGCTGCAAAAAGATGCAGGATTGCCCTGCGCCGAAGAAAGCACTCGAAAGCAGTGACAATCCTGAACGACATACCGGCTACACGGCCATTGGTCGCCAGAAAATGCGCGGCTGTAGCACCATCCCTCACGGGGTTTACTAAATACCTAAATCAAGCTCACTTCGGTGGGCTTTTTTTTCGCCTGAAAAGCGAGTTTTACGCCTCACCAGGGCAACACAGCGGCCACCTCCGGGTGGCCTTTTTATTGCTTGAAAAAAGGTAAAATCTCAATGACTGATTTCGTTTCTTTTCTTAAACAGCGCCGTATTGCGCACGTTGTTAACGGTGATGGTTCTGTGACCATTCCTGGCAGCCTGAACATGGCGTATGAGCGCGATATTAGGGCACTACCGGACGGCCTGCAGGTTGGCGGATGGCTGGACCTCACCGGCTGCACCGGGCTGACCGCGCTGCCGGACGGCCTGCAGGTTGGCGGATGGCTGGACCTCACCGGCTGCACCGGGCTGACCGCGCTGCCGGACGGCCTGCAAGTTGGTGGAGGGCTGCTCCTCACCGGCTGCACCGGGCTGACCGCGCTACCGGACGGCCTGCAAGTTGGCGGATGGCTGGACCTCACCGGCTGCACCGGGCTGACCGCGCTACCGGACGGCCTGCAAGTTGGTGGAGGGCTGCGCCTCACCGGCTGCACCGGGCTGACCGCGCTACCGGACGGCCTGCAAGTTGGTGGAGGGCTGCGCCTCACCGGCTGCACCGGGCTGACCGCGCTACCGGACGGCCTGCAGGTTGGCGGATGGCTGGACCTCACCGGCTGCACCGGGCTGACCGCGCTACCGGACGGCCTGCAGGTTGGCGGATGGCTGGACCTCACCGGCTGCACCGGGCTGACCGCGCTGCCGGACGGCCTGCAGGTTGGTGGAGGGCTGCGCCTCACCGGCTGCACCGGGCTGACCGCGCTGCCGGACGGCCTGCAAGTTGGTGGAGGGCTGCGCCTCACCGGCTGCACCGGGCTGACCGCGCTACCGGACGGCCTGCAAGTTGGTGGAGGGCTGCGCCTCACCGGCTGCACCGGGCTGACCGCGCTGCCGGACGGCCTGCAGGTTGGCGAATGGCTGGACCTCACCGGCTGCACCGGGTTAACCGCGCTACCGGACGGCCTGCAAGTTGGTGGAGGGCTGCTCCTCACCGGCTGCACCGGGCTGACCGCGCTACCGGACGGCCTGCAAGTTGGTGGAGGGCTGCTCCTCACCGGCTGCACCGGGCTGACCGCGCTGCCGGACAATTTCTCTTGCCAGTCGCTTTACTTGAACCCTGAGCATTTTAATAACGTCACCCACCGTCAACGGTGCGGCTACCACGACAGAGCAATTTTTGCCGTTTGGACGAAAAACAATTTCCAAATTGCTGCTGGTTGTTTTTTCGGCCCGCTCGATGTGTTTGAGAGCCGTGTCACCGAGAAGTACGGCAGCGGTAGTGCAGGCGCAGCTTATAAGCGCGCAGCGCAGGAATGTATCGCGGAATTAACGGAAAAACTGAACAAATCGGGAGCTGACAATGGCCTGTAAGTGCTTTCAGGAAACCAGGAAGGCAATGGATAAAAGATTGCGCGATGCAGCAGCAAGCAACTGTGCCGAAGTGGATGAATCTGACTTCGATAACAGGGTAATTGTCCTCGAAAAGGGTGATTACTGCGACGTCATGCTTTCTTATCGCTTCCGCTACCGCAAGCGTAAGAAAAATGGCGATCTCGAACAACGTTGCACGAATGGTGACACAAGAATCGCCATCAATTTTTGCCCATTCTGCGGCACCAAATTCAAGGGTAAAGCCGATGGGTGATGCTGGTGACTACTTCAGGGATATCAAACCATTTCTAAAAGAAAACCGCCGCAAAGCCCGTGATGGCGCACATGAACGCATTAAAGCGTTTTTTATCCGAAACGGCATAGAGCTGGAGGAAGGGAATAACACGCTGATATTCCGCACACCACACGGAACAGTTGCGTATTACCCACCCAGTAAGCGAATGCAACACAAAAACGAATGGAAAACATGCAGCCCGACCTACTGCATGAACTATGTACGCAAACTAAGAGGACTCACCAATGACCATTAACATGACCCCTGTTAAATCATCCCAGATCCATAGCATCGGACACGACCCTGTAACCAGCACACTGGCCATCCGCTTCAATGGCCGCGATAACGCGCCGGGCAGCCTGTACCACTACAGCAATGTGAGCGCCGATGATTTCGCCGCGTTCTCCGGCGCTGAGTCGGTTGGTTCGCATTTCTACCGCAATATCAAGCCACACGCTGATCGTTTCCCCTATCAGCGCATCAACGAAGACAAGAAATAAGCGGCTTTTCCCCCTGCGTCCGCTCCGGTGGGCGCATGAGTGAGGCCACTTACCTTAGGAGGCACTGATGAACGATTACAACCATCAACGCATGATTGAAGAAATATTGGAGGAATACGAAAGCAGGCTGGAGCAAAACCCGGAAGAACAGAAAATCCTGAACGAGCGCATCACCAACATGCACCGCAACGCACGGCTTATCGGTGACATGAAGGCGTTACTGAAAAATCGTTGCCACATCGCTGGCACCGATGACCGTCCCATTGGCGCGCTGGTCGAATTACCTCAGACAGAAAACTATCTGCTCGATGTGCAGGAAGAGATATTCCGCCGCGTCGCCATGATCGAGCGAGCAATGGAATTGTCCGGGCTGAGTATTGCCGCCTGAAAAGAGAAAAGCCCCAGCTTACGCCGGGGCTATCCCGGTTGTGCAGTGACCAAACCGCACAACCTTTAAGGACTGACCAATGACCACAAGGGTCATCAGCAGTTGATCGGAGACCAATCCGATCGCAAGGAGAATACCATGACCACCCGCTCCGTTAAACACATCCAATATCGGCACGGTATCGGTAGCCACAATATTCACCACCACCCGCAGCAGAAGAACGGTGTGATGTTCCCGTTGATCATCGTACTGGCCGCGCTTTCTGCGTTGTCACTGATTCTGTAATAAGGACTGACCATGACTTTCACTGATTCTCAAGCACTGACTGTACGTCAGGATTTTGGCGGCGTCAGCAATACCCTGGCAGCGCCAGAAACATCTGCCACTGCGGTGGCAGCACAAGCGAAGGCGATGGTTGAAGCCCGCTACATCATGGCACTTCGCCGCCCACGCCAGTGGGATCAAGTACGCCAAGACCTGTTGAAGGAATGCCGACGCCCCAGCTTTGCCAACAACAAAAGCGCGTATTACCGTAAACCCATCGGCAACGGCGTTGAAGGTTTGGGCATCCGATTCGTTGAGGTAGCACTGCGCTGCATGACGAACGTATTGGTAGAAACCAGTATGATTTTTGAGGATGACCACAAAGAGATCCACCGCGTCTCTGTGACCGACCTGGAATCCAATCTGACCTATCCATTGGATGTGCGCGTAACCAAAACAGTTGAACGGTCAAAGCCCTGCGATGACGGCAGTTACATTAGCGTGCGTAAGAATAGCTACAATAAAAACGTCTACACCGTTCCCGCCACCGATGACGACCTGCTGAACAAGCGATCGGCGCAAATCTCAAAAGCCATTCGCACCCTAGGGCTGCGCATTATCCCTGGCGATCTGCAAGATGAAGCAGAGTCCATCATCAAGGCTATCCGATTAGATGAAGCGGCACGCGACCCCGACACCGAGCGCAAGCGTATCGCCGATGCCTTCGCAGAAATCGGCGTTAAAGCGTCAGAACTGACTGAATTTTTAGGCCACAGCATTGATACTTGCTCGCCCTCAGAGTTGGTTAACCTGCGTGGTATCTATGGCGCAATTCGTGACGGTGAAGCCTCATGGAAAAGCGTCATGGAAAATAAAGCTGAACAGGCTCATTCAACCACCTCTTCCGCGAACGCCCTTCCCATATGCAGTGATGCCGCTTTCGAGCAGAAAAAAGCGGGATGGCGCAAGGCCATTGAAGGTGGCAAAGCGGCCGATGACCTGATCGCCATGATTCAGACAAAAGAGCAACTCACCGACGCACAACGCATGGAGATTGCCTCTTGGGTAAATAATGGGAGCGATCGGCAATGAAAATTCACCCCCTTGTACAAGGCACTGATGAGTGGGCGGCCTTCCGCCTAACTCACCACGGAGCCAGCGAAGCAGCCGCAATGTTAGGTCTTTCGAAGAAGACAACACGCTCCGAGCTGCTTCGCATCAAACACACCGGGACGCCTAAAGAATTCACCAACTGGGTAAGGGAAAATATTCTTGACTACGGGCATGAGGTTGAGGCGCTTGCCCGCCCGCTGGTTGAGAAAATCATTGGTGATGACCTCTATCCTGTCACCTGCTCTGACGAAGATGGAGGCGGGAAATTATCGGCATCGTGCGACGGCCTGACACTGCTCGAAGACACTGCATTTGAACACAAGCAGTGGAATACCGATCTGGCCGCTTCTGTGTCTAACAATGTGCTCCCCGACGACCACATGCCGCAGTGCCAGCAAATCATGCTGGTTACGGGCGCGCAGCGCGTCATTTTTACGGTATCTGATGGTACACCTGAGCGCCTGGTCTGGATGGAAGTGCGGCCTGATGCTAGCTGGTTCGAGCGAATTCGGGCTGGCTGGGCTCAGTTCGATCGCGATCTGGCTGAATACATATTGCCTGCCCCGGCTCCGACTGTTGTGGCCGAAGCGGTGCAAGATCTGCCAGCAGTGACTGTGCAAGTTAACGGTCAGATTGAGGTACGAGAGAATTTCAAAATTTTCGAAGTGGCACTACGCGATTTCATCGAAAACAAACTGATCAGAGAGCCACAGACCGATCAGGATTTTGCCGACCTTGATTTGCAAATCAAGGCCATGAAAAAGGCAGAAGAAACACTGAATGCCGCCGAGTCGATGATGCTGGCGCAAATTCAGCGTGTTGATGAGGCAAAGCGCCAGAAAGATATGCTGTCCAGGCTGGTGCGCGACAATCGGCTCATGGCCGAGAAACTGCTGGCCAGTGAGAAAGAACGCCGGCGCACGGAGAAAGTCGTCGCGGCACGTCAGGCATTTGCCGATCACGTCACCGAGCTACAGCGCGAAATTAGCAGTGTCCGCCTTGATATTGTCGTGCCGGATTTTGCAGGCGCGATCAAGGGACTGAAAACCATGTCCAGCATTCAGGACAAGTTAGACACCGCACTGGCGAATGGCAAAATCGCGGCTGACCAACAGGCCGCCGACCTGCGCACGAAGCTGGCATGGCTGGATGCCAACACCGCCGACTATCGCGCGCTACTGGCTGACCTGCAACAACTGGTTGCCAAGCCATTTGATGACTTCAAATTGGCAGTAACAGCGCGCATTGATGCACACAAGAAAGCGGAGGAAGCCCGACTGGAAGCGGAACGTGAGCGCATCCGCCAAGAGGAAGCGGCGCGACTGGAAGCGGCGCGACTGGAAGCGGAACAACACCAGCAGCAGGAACAGCAGCGCCCCAGCGAAACGGAAAGCACGACAACCATGGCGCCGTGTCGCATAGCAATGAGCAGCAGCAAGCAGATTGAGCCGAATGAACCACCTGCGTTGCGTCTGGAGCAAATCAACGACCGTCTGGCACCACTCTCTCTGACTGTTGATGGTCTGGCGCGTCTTGGCATCATGCATGCCGCTACGGACAAATCCGCAAAACTGTATCACGAGCACGATTTTTCACGCCTCTGCACTGCATTGCTGCAACACATCCAGTCAGTTCAGGCTAACGCCGACTAATCACATCAGGAAATTCTTTATGACAACCACAACAACCGTCGCCGACGTGTTGGAGTCATCCCTGCGCCCTGTTCGGGCGCAGCTTGATCTGGCGACATCCCAAACTACCGGCATGGCGCAGCGTTCTATAGAGAGCGCCGCAGTTCTGTTGAATCAAGCACAGGCCCTGTGTATTGAGCAAATCAACCAGGAGACTGATGAATACAACGCCATGCTTGATAGGCTGGAGACTACAGACAGCACCTTAGCCACCAAAGCGTTGGAGCTGAAGCAGATTCAGGAACGCATCGAAACCGCCGAACTGAGTGCGGTGGAAGCGATTGCTGAACGTGACAGCATCACCGCCAGGCACAAGCTGGCGCTTACCGATAATGCCATGCTGGCAAACGAGCGGAATCAGTTGAAATCGCTCAATCCAGAACGCATGAAATCGCAAATTGTGCGCCTCAAAGAGGAGCTGGCCGACAGCCGGAAACTACGAGACCAGCAGTTGACGGAAATACGCCAACTGAAAAAAGAACTCGCCGACAAAACCAGTAAGCTTTCAGGCATGGTGCAACTCAACGACGAGTTAAACCGGCATCTGGCCGATATTCAAGCGCGTTTACGGCGTGCCGACGGCGATGTGGCACCACGTTACTGGCAGGCCAGCAATGGCGTGCAGTTTTATTTCTACACCTTCCAGTGGGGGCTTGAGCTCCGTTCCCCTGAATATGACGTAACAATCCTGAATGGTATCGACTGGCACCTGGAGATCCGTAGCACCATCGGCATTTGCATGATCGTGTCTGTAACGGATTGGGCTGTCCCGATGTATCCCACTATTGAGAGTTTCAAAGATGCCTGGCCGGAAGGGCTAAATGAAGCTGTCACGGCACGCATCCGCGAGCTACTGGAAGAAACCCACCCTCACCTGGTACGCCGGGCGGAATGGGCCGAATCAGTGCTATCCGGCACGCTACCGCTGAAAGAGCAATATCTGGATCTCCTCAGCGCCGCTGGCATCTATTCGCTATTTGACATTGTGCGCCGCACGCCGGAAATGCTGGCGGATAAGGTGAAAGGGTTCGGGCTCACCACCGCGCGCCAAGTACATGCAAAATGCATGGGGCTGGTGAAGGATTGGGAACAGGCTCAAAAACGCAGCGAGGCCGCCTGATATGGAAGAATTGCATTTAGGCGTCCTCTATAAACCGGAAGACGATCGCTGCAACTGGCTGAACGTCATTATTCATCGCATGCGGGCGCGGTCATCAATTCGACTGGGCGAACCCTACAAACCGGAGCCCAAGCCAATCTATACCGGTGATACGTTCACCCAGATGCCCTCACCCATGCCACGCATCGGTGCGCGCCGCTACTACTCATCAACCATTATGCTGGCCGTGTACCAGCTTCACCGGCTAGGCATCAATGAAAACATGATAGCCAAAGATACCGGCATTCCCGTTGGGGACGTCCGCAAACTGCTGGCCCACAAAACCCAAACACAACGCAAGCAATGGCAACGAGCCCATCAACTGCCACTGCCATCCAAATCGGTGATCTTGGGGCGGCTGGGAAAGGAGGTTTGAATGAAACGGTTTTTTTCTATTGCAGGGGCGTTTGATGCTGGGTTTGCCATCGGCTTTGCTCTGGGCCTGCTGGTTGCGAAGTTTGCCATTGAATATGACTACTTATGGCTGAACTTATGAAAAACGGCCGTATTGAAACGGCAAATACCTCACCCACCGGAAAGGTTATCCATCCAATTTCACATCCAACAACATTTGACCGCGCTATGCGGTTTTTTTATTTGAGGACTGACCAATGACCCATATTACAGAAGCAACTCCCACCGTTAACGCAACCAGTCTGGCGACGGCTATCAATGATCACTGCCGTCAGTTTGAAGCATCTGAAGAATTTCGTGACATGATTCATAAGCACGTCCGGGCGCTGTATGAAAAAACCATTGAAGACACGTTCCGCTGGGGGAGATTTCCCGATGCGGTGAAAAAGGCGCTCGAAGAGGCGTTACCCGGCAATATCACCGAAATCGCTGACCTGCCGCGCTATAACCTGCTGCTGGCCCGTGCCCTTGATGAGCAATGGAAGACCAATGCAGTTAGCGAGCAACTGGTAACGCATATGCAGGCGCTGGTGAAGGATTTCATCGAACAAGACCAATTACCAAAGTTCATCAAGGCATCTGACCTGTGGCGGGCCTATGTTGAGCAGTATCAGGAAGAGGCCGAGCAAGAGGGATGGGAACGCCCGCAGGTTGTTGTCAATGACGACCGTGACGGCTTTTTCTACATCGGGTTTGAAAAAGAACCCGCTTCCGAAAGATCCTATCGTTACCAGAGCAAAGAACAGAAAGAGAAAGCGCATCAGTGCGAGGTCTATCTGGGCTTTCATCAGAAGACCGTTCGCGATGGGCGCAACAACAATCCTGTTATGCACGAAGGGAACCCTGTTTATTCGCTTTTCAACGGTAAGCTCGAATTTAACGATGCGCTGGGTAAGAAGCCGGTTCAGTTCAGAAGCACCTTCGAGAAAATGGTAGGTGCATTGTATTACGGTGATAGTCTGCTGGTGCTCGATGACGAGGCTGACGACATCTGCTACCCGAATGACAATTAATCTCAATATCACCGCATCCTCACCGTGATGCGGTAAATCCCCCCTTGACCCAATGAAACCCGAAGGAGGCCGCTTTGTTCGGTCTATTTCTTTTTGTCTGTTACACATTCCAGCCGTGCCAATACGAGCCGCAAGGTTGGGTATATCCAGATCGGAAAAATTGCGAGGCGGATATCAGGGCGCAGAAATTGCCCACTGAATACCAGTGCCTGCCCGTTGAGGCCATCATGCCGGCATGGAGCGAAAACGATGAGTAAATCCCTGATAAAACGTTGCCAGCGGCGCTGGCGCATTCGCCTGAAACCATGGGGTGATTCAAAGGTTTCCCCTTACTGGTGTAAAGCTGACATCAAGCCGTTTGCGCGGGAGAATGGAAAAATCACCGCTGATTGCCTGGTAGCAGAAATGGCAGAAAACAACGCCAAGGCCGATTTTGCCGGGCAAGGTAATCCATACGGCTGGACACCGGAGTTTTCTCGTTATTTTGATGAAAACCGTGAGCGCTACACCAAAGAGGCGCTCCACTTTCTGACTGGCAAGATCACCATCGAAGAGATTGACGACAGCATTGATGCTGAAATTGATTGCTGGGAGCCGTAAATGTCTATGTCACCCCAACGCCCTATTCTTGATATGTGCTGCGGATCAAGGATGTTCTGGTTTGATAGCCACGATGCCCGGGCAGTATTCACAGACATTCGCCGGGAGCAGCACACCCTTTGCGATGGCCGCAGCCTGGAGATAAATCCCGATATTGTCGCCGACTTCCGCGCCCTTCCCTTCAACAATGCGCAATTTGCTCTGGTCGTTTTTGATCCGCCCCATCTGATACGCGCCGGAGAGAATGGCTGGCTGCGCAAAAAGTACGGCGCATTGAACAGGGATACATGGCGTGATGACCTGCGCACTGGATTCGCTGAAGCGTTTCGGGTACTGCGGCCGCTCGGCGTGTTGGTGTTTAAGTGGAATGAAACGCAAATCCCTATCCGTGAAGTGCTGGCACTGACTGACCAAAAACCAGCGTTTGGCCACTTATCTGGTAAGCGCAGCAATACGCATTGGGTTTGTTTTATCAAAGGAGATTAATGTCGATCACATTGATTCCAGATTCCACTATGACATCAGCCCGTCGTGACAGCATCATCCTCGTGTCGTAATGATGCGATGAATATGGAAGAAGAAAATGGTTACTATCGACGATCAAACCATAGATAAGATTATCTCGGCCTTATCCGATACTAACAACCCTACAGCCGCTTTTGAAGCGGCCAGGATTATAAGCAAATGGCTCCTGGAGTACGAGCTAACTTACTTATCGCTGACAGATGAACAACTCAACCGGCTCAGAAAAGCTGAAGCATCAATTTAACCCCCTAAACCCTGTGAATGCAGGGTTTTTTATTAGCTGGAGAAAAATATGCCAAACCACATAACTAATGAAATTAAGGTACTCGGTGGCACGAACAAGGAACGCTTTGCATTCATCCGCGCCATTACGAACAAGCGTGGACTTATCGACTTCAATAACATCACTGCCATGCCAAAGAGCATGGATATTGAAGAAGGCACCTACGTTGAAATGATGGCCTCCGCTATCGCCGGTGAGCCTATGGGCAATCCATACTTCTGTGAAGTAAAGCCCGTGAAGGACGTGGTTAAAATGCTTCGTGATAAAGGGGTTAAGCCATGGTACATCAAAAAGTTAAAGCAACAGGCGAAGATACGTATCGATAATAAGCGCCGCTATGGATTTTACTCTTGGCTTGACTGGTCACGGGAAAAGCGGGGAACGAAGTGGAACGCTTATAGCGTGGAAATGCCGGTAGAAATGCCAAAGCAGCGCATGAAGTATGGATATAAGCACCAGAAAACTCATGTCCGTGCGTATGCAAAGCGGCTGTTTAAGAAGCGCCTAAGTCGTTATGCAGCCAGTGGTGCGGAGCTGGTTATTCGTTTTGACACTGCATGGTGCTGTCCTGAGCCGATATTTATAGAAATGGCTCGCCGGTTCCCTCACCTAGAGTTCCACATTCGTTATGCTGATGAGGATATGGGAAGCAACTGTGGATCGATTTTCATGACAAATGGAGAGAATGCATCTTCCGATATTGATCCACGCCGGAGTGAACAGTCCGAAGAGGAACGCCATAAATGGCGTAAGTTTGCTTTTGAGGTTCGCTACCCTGGGAAAACGCCGCAACAACACGGCATGAACGATAAATACGAGTACGTAGATAGTGACGAATAACCGATCCGCCTAATCAGCGGATTTTTTTATTGCCTAAACTTAGGAGGAACACATGCCTCAATCATGGTCAGTTCCATTTCCATAATCGAAAACAGAACATAACGGATATCCTGTCTACTGGCGATATTTTGAAACCGTTCAAGCGGCGGGAATTGAAGTTATCGCCGAGCAGTATATTGCCTTCCACCAGACTAATAGCTATGCCTTTCTATGCCCTGCTCGCTGGGCTAAGGATTATGATATCGATCGGGATAAGGCGCGATGGCTCGACGGATGGAAAAAGAAAGATATGCGATACGCGATCAAGAAAGTTGCAAAATCAGCAGAGCGATCTTTTGCTTTCCCATCACAGCAATTAGCGCTAGAAAGTCTGCTGCGCCGAAAGAGATATCATCTAATGCGGCTAAAGCAGGACATTGCCATTATCACCACAGTCGTTGAAGAAATGGCAAAGCTGGATTTTTCATCCGCGCAAATTGAATACAATTTCGGCCATAATGCCGAAACAGAAAACTGGATTTTCAACTAACCACAGCCCCTTCCTTACCCAAATAAAACGACCAAAATAAGGGCGTGTCTTTGGCATGCCCTTTTCCCGAGGACTGACCAATGACAAAGCTATTAACATTAGAAGAATGGCGAGAACAAAAATACTCAGGTAACCCCCCAACCATACAAACACTACAGCGTTGGGCGCGCGCAGGGAAAATATATCCAGCGCCAGAAAAACACGGTAGAGAATATAGAGTCACTGAAGATGCAATTTATATAAACCCTAAAAGCTTTTCACTGGCTAAAAAGATGATTCAGGGCGATCCAGCGTTATCACCATTGATAGGGAAAATTATTCATGGCGAAAAGGCAGACAAGGTATGATGCCAATTTACCGCGAAATCTCACATACAGAAAACGGCGTAAGTCTTTTTACTGGAGAAATCCGGTAACAGGTGAAGAATTTAATCTTGGGGCAGTAGCACGCAGAGATGCAATATCACAAGCAATAGAGGCTAACCATTATATTGAAAGCAATTTCACGCCAGTTGCATTGATGCAGCGCCTGATAAAAAAGAAGGATGATAGCGAGCCCACAGCAACATTCTCAGACTGGATGAAAAGTTACGAAGCCATATTAAAACGACGAGATTTGGCAGATAACACAATCAAGGCCAGAACAAAGCAAATAGGTTATTTATGCAACAGGTTTGGGAAAAAGGATATTACGAAAATCACAACAAAGGATATCGCAGAATTTATTAACGGCTATATTGACTCAGGTAAAAATACGACAGCATCAACGATGAGATCGCTACTGGTTGACATATTTCGCGAGGCGATCGCAAACGGCATCGCCACAAACAATCCGGCAGAAGTGACAAAAACACCAAACGTGCGTGTTAAACGCGAACGTCTTACACTTGATGAGTATTGGGTAATCCGCGCAGCAGCCTGCACAAACCAGCCGGAATGGGTTGAGTTAGGTATGCTTATGGGGTTAGTTACTGGCCAGCGGCGTGAGGACATTTGTGAAATGAAAAAGAGCGATATTCGAGACGGCAGGCTGTGGGTCGCTCAGGGAAAAACGGGGGCGCAAATCTCGATCCCCTTGGATTTGAAACTGAATGCCGCCAGCCTCACGTTACGCCACGTTGTAGAACGGTGCGTGGCATCAAATAGCAGTGAATACCTGATAGGTTCAGATAGCCGCAAAACGGGCCGGGAGCCCGGCGCACTTCACCCGGATACACTGACTAAGGCATTCGTTGCTGCCAGAAAAAATTGCGGGCTGACATTCACAGATTCGCCACCAACATTTCATGAAATACGCAGTTTGGCGGGCCGATTATATGAAAAGGAATATGGAAAAGAATTCGCGCAGAAATTACTCGGTCATAAATCAATGAAAATGACTGACAAATATTTGGATAGCAGAGAAAAAGAGTGGACGATGCTGTAGCTAAATAATGGCCGCCAGCGCTTATCTCTTGTTGCAACATGGTTATTGAAAGGCTGATATTGCGACAGATAATGATTATTATCTGACCGTTGCGATTTACACCGGGTACGGATTTTCGGGCCGATTTCGGGCATTTTCGGGCTGAATAATATTTTTTATTTAAAAATCAATGAGTTAAAAAAAGACCGAATACGATTCCTGTATCCGGTCTAGGGAAAGGGCTCTTGGGATAGAGCCGTGCGCTAAAAGTTGGCATTTGTGCGTGCTGCATCACAGCCCGCTCTTTAAGAGTAGTCGACACACTTTCGTTTTCCAGTTTGCCCCAGTATTTGCCAGCCATTATTGCAACAATCTGTACACTTTGTGACAACACGCTCAAACCCGCCTATTTCTCTCCCACATTCCGTTCCCAACTGCTAGCAACTTACTCACACAGCCCCTGGGCGCGTTCAATAAACGGTTGCAGGCTCATTTTTTGCCCAGCGTGTGCCGGGTCATCCAGTAAAATCGTGTCCAGCGGCGTGGCGCTGACTTTACCGCTGCTGACCTGCGCGCGGGCAATGTCGTTAAGCGGGTATTGCATTAACGTACTGGGATTAATGACGTACAGAGCCTGACCGGGACGACAAATCAGTTGTACCTCTTCGCGATTAAACGCCCAGCGCGAGCCATATTCCAGCTTGCTCAGGTTTGCGACTTGCGACGCCGCCTGTACCGATAACGACACCAGGCAGCCCAAGCATAGCGGCATGATTTTATTCATGATGTATTTCCTATCACTCATCCATTCGCAGAGATATTGTGGTTGTATATCGCATCATGCCTGTGCCCGACCAGCCACTGACCTCGCGATAGACTTACCGAAGCGGGATAATAGCGAGCCCCCCTAATGAAGTCGAGCGGCGGCAAGCGCCCCACGCCGCGCCGACACAAACGCATCAGGCCGTGCCCTCTTCTGCCATAAACCCGCTAACGCGCTGCACCCGGCGGCTGACCGCCTCTGCCAGTATGTCACGGCGCCGCCCGGCACAGCCGAGGCTGAAGTAGCGTCTGGCTCGGGTAATACCGGTGTAGATAAGCTCGCGCGTTAAGATAGGGCTCAGGCTCTCTGGCAGCAGTAGCGCTGTATGCGTGAACTCGGAGCCCTGCGATTTATGAACCGTCATGGCAAAAACCGTCTCTACCGATGACAAACGCCTCGGCAGCATCCAGCGCACGCAGGAGCGGCCATCACCGGCGGCGAAAGCGACCCGGTTTACCCACACTCGCGAACCATCCGCCTGTTGCTGGGGCACCGACAACGTGATGCCGATATCGCCATTCATCAGTTGCAGGCTATAGTCGTTACGCGTCACCATCACCGGCCGCCCTGCATACCACCCTTGCCAGTCCTCCAGCAACTGCGCGCGGTGTAATAACCGGGCGATACGCGCGTTCATGCTCTCAACTCCACAAGGCCCGTTTCGTAACGCGCATAGCAGTTGAAACTCACTAAAGGCGTTGAGAATCGTCATGGCCCAATCATCAAACGCCGTTGCAGGCGCGGTCAGCGCCGGACGGGTGTCATGCATCAATTGCAGGTAATGCCGATACCCGGCGGCAAGGCCGCCTGAAGCCGCAAAATCGCCAACGGCCCCGTCAACCAGCCAGGCATTGAGTGCCGAGGTATCCTCGGGGTGTAACAACAGGCAGGCCAAATCGGGGTAGCCTTGCTGCCATATCGCCGCTAACGCACCGGTATCACCGCGATTAACGGCCTCCGCCAGCCGACCAATCCCGCTGCCGCTGCCAAAGCGATAGCTATGGCGCAACATCACAATCGCCTGGTCACGCGCCTGACCCTCGGCATCAACCAACGAATCATCCGGTGCCTGCCCCGTCACGGCCAGTAACCAGTCGCGGGTGGGCGGCAGGTAGTGCCCTTGTTCAGCACGCTGGCACCAGGCCCCCATCAGTGCGCCAGCCTCAACGGACGCCAGTTGATCCTTGTCGCCCAGTAATACCAGCCTGGCCGCAGGCGGCAGCGCATCCAGCAACGCCGACATCATCTCCAAATCCACCATTGAGGCTTCATCCACCACCAGCACATCCAGCGCAAGCGGGTGACTGGCGTGATGGCGAAAGCGACGGCTGTCGGGTCGGCTGCCCAGTAAACGGTGCAGGGTAACGGCTTCACTCATCAAACTGTTGCGGATAGCTTCCGGCTGCGCCAGCCCCTGTAGCATGAGTTTGTCGATAGCTCCGGCAATCGACTCATTAAGGCGCGCCGCCGCCTTGCCGGTCGGTGCCGCCAGCCGAATGCGCAGCGGTTTACCCTGCTGCTCCAGCGCCAAAGACTGTAACAGCGCCAGCAATTTCAGTACCGTGGTGGTTTTGCCGGTGCCTGGCCCACCGGTAATAATGCTAAACGCACTACCGGCGGCCAGCGCGCAGGCAAGCTTCTGCCAGTCGGGTTGCATCGTTGATGACGTTGGGAACAGCGCATCGAGGCGCTGGCGCAGCACATCCACCGGCAGCGCCTGTTTCAGCGCGGCGTTATCCGCCAGACGCTTATCGATGGCGTGGCGAACATGCTGTTCATACTGCCAGTAGCGACGCAGATAGAGCCGGGTGCCCGCCAGCACCAGCGGCGTGTTGCCTGCGCCGCAGGCTATCAGCGGCGAGGGCGATAACGCCGCCAGCCAATCCTCGAGCGTGATGCCATACAGCGCCTGCGCCGGGCGAGGGACGGTGCCTTGGCGCTCATCGCCGTGCTCCGGCGGCAACGCCAGCGACAGATCGCTGTCAGCCACCAGCGCCTCAAGATCAAGACAGACATGGCCGCGCCCTAACTGGTAACTGGTCAGCGCCGCGCCGAGCAAGAGCAGCGGCGAGGTTTGCGGGCACTCCTGATAGAAAAAACGCGCCAGCGCCCGGTCAAGCTCACGCAGCCAGCCGCTGTCAACCCACTGGTCAAGCAGCGCCAAGACCTGATGATGATCGCTGTGTTTCATGCTCGCTCCTCGCCCGCATCGCCAAACAAGTGTTTACCAAACAACTGTTCCAGCGCCTCAATAACGGCTTTCTCTGGGCGCAGATGGCATACGCCGCCGCCCGGAGCCTGGCTGCCGCGCAGGAACAGGTATACCGCGCCACCGACATGGCGATCGTAGTCATAATCCGGCAGGCGGGATTTTAGCAACCGATGCAGTGCAAACAGGTACAGCACCAGTTGCACGTCATAACGGTGATTCAGCATCGCCTGAACCATCGGCGCAGGCTGCGCCGGAGTGAATGGCGTTAACTGATAATCCTCCGCCTGCGTGCCCAGCCAGTTCGATTTGTAATCCAGCACGTAATAACGTCCCTGATGTACAAACACCAGGTCAATAAACCCTTTCAACATGCCATTGAGCTGTTCGTCCACGAGCGCGGGCCGGGATGCGCCAGCAAAGAGGGCCGCACGCACCCGCTCATCAAGCTCGCGCGTGTCCACCTGATGTAGCGCAAACCAAAACTCCATCTCAACCTGATAGTGCTGCAACTGCGCCAACGCCACCTCCCCTGCTGGCAAGGCCATCGGCTGGCGCAGTTGTTGCATTAACCACTCGGTTAACACCGGTATCCACGACGGCCAGCCCTGCCGGTTACAGCGTCGCGCCACCTGGTCAGCCACGCGCTCGCGGTCATTGGCCAGCAACGCAAACCCTTCCCGCCCGGCCCACTCCAGCAAGCCGTGCAAAAAACTGCCCGGCGCGGCCCCGCGAGGAAATGCGTGTAAATCAAGTCCGCCATGCGCCACGGCAGAAACCGGGGGCTCGGCTTGCGTTTGCGGCTCAATAAAGGTTTCCTGCTGCGCGGTTTGCACCTCAGCCAATACCTCACAGTTATTATTATCGTGATTATTATCATCGTGACGGCCAGCCAGTTGCAGGCCGGAATAGCTGGTAATACGCCAGCGGTGGCGGCGCAGATCGGGTAGCGGCGGCTCCGCGCTCATGACGCGCAGGTCAGCCGTATCTTGATAGTGAACCTCATCGGCCTGCGGCAATGGGCACTGCACACTGTGCGCGCCACACCAGGCCGACAGGCTTGTCGCCAGCGCCTCTGAGGTCACGTTCGCCCCAATCCCCAGCAGATAACCGGGCGCGCTGCGCTCAAGCCCTTTGAGCGGGGCTATCCCCACCCAGGTGGCGTAACGCGCGCGGGTCAGCGCCACATAGAATTTACGCAAATCCTCACCGAGGCGCTCCTCGTCAGCGCGCGCGGCGGCCTCATGGTCGGCGTCAAGCTCAATACGGCGTTGCCCGTCATCATCATGGTAGACAAGCGGTGTGTCGGTTGCGCTCACCGGGCGATAAGCACAGGCAAAAGGCAGGAACACCAAGGGGTACTCCAGCCCTTTTGATTTATGTACCGTGACCACTTTCACCCGGTCAGCATCACTCTCAAGGCGCAGCTTCAGGCTGTCTGCACCGGGGTTTTCATCCTGACACTGCTGCGCCAGATAACGCAGCAACGCGTGTTCGCCATCAAGCCGTACGGCGGCGTGTTGCAACAACTCCGAAAGATGCAGCACATCGGTCAGCGCACGGGCGTTGCCGCTACGCAGTAAGCGGCGCGGCACCTCAAACTCCCACATCAGCCGGCGCAGCATCGGCAACACCCCTTGCTGACGCCAGATGCGCTGATAGGTGAAAAACTGCATCACCCGCCGCTCCCACACCCGCTCATCATCACTCAGGCTCGCCAACGCCTGCCAGCTTAACCCCAGCATCGGGGTGGCCAGCGCCGCACGCAGCAGACGATCATTTTCCGGGTCGGCGCAGGCGGCCAACCAGGCCTGTAACTCCGTCGCCTGCGCCGTCTGAAATACCGATTCCCGATCAGACAAATACACACTGCGCACCCCGCGCCGTGATAACTGTTCACGCACGGCGGCGGCTTCCCGGCCATTATTGACCAGTATCGCCATGTCGCCCGGCTGCACCGGTTGTAGCGCCAGACCGGGTTGAACAAACCCGGCCTGCCCCTGCACGCCCTGCTGCAACAGTCTGACCACCTCTCGCGCACAGCCGGTCGCCATGCGCTGGCGATAGTCGCTGGCGGATAACGGCGCGTCGGCGGCCAGCAACCAGCAGGTCAACGCGGCCCCCTCGCCTTGCGCATGTTGCCAGCGCGCCGCCCGGCCATTGGCCCGCACCGGCAAAAACGGCAGCGGGTTATCCTCGGCGTGGCGAAAGCGAAATGCACCGGGGCTATCGGGGCGCTGTTCAGCCTGCATAAAGACCTGGTTGATGGCCGCGACCATCGGCCCGGTCGAGCGGAAATTGGTCGCCAGTGTGTAATGTCGGGGGGCGGTATCGCGGCGGGCACGCAAATAGGTGTGGATATCCGCGCCGCGAAAAGCGTAGATGGCCTGCTTGGGGTCGCCAATCAAAATCAGCGCCTGTTGCGCGTCCGTCTGCGCCACCCGGTAGAGCGCATCGAAAATACGGTATTGCAGCGGATCGGTATCCTGAAACTCATCAATCATCGCCACCGGGAACTGCTCGCGGATGCGCTGCGCCAGCCTTGCGCCATTTTCGCCCTGTAGCGCCCGATCCAGCCGGGTCAGTAAATCCTGAAACCCCATCTGCGCCCGCTGCATCTGCTCGCGCTGAAAACGTTGACTCACCCAGCGGCAGGCATGTTTTAACACCTGATTGTGCGGCACTGGCAGGGCCTCAAGCTGCGCGCGAAGCTGTTCAATCGCGGCCAGTGCCGGGTGTTGTGGCACGGGTGAGGCGTCTTTCCAGCAGTCGTGCAGTCCGGCAGGCGTCAGGCGCTCCCAGCCGGTTTTTAAATCAGGCCAGGTGTCATCCCCACTGGCCCAGAGGCGCAGGGTATTGAGCCACGGATGAAGATAGCGCGCTTGCAGCTTGCGGCCATCGACCCACCGGTTGGCAATCGCCTCATCCAGCAACGCCTGAAGCTCGTCGCACCACACTGCCCACGGCGCTTTCAGCTCGCTTAACCGGCGGGCTTTCTCCTCACGGGTGACGCGGAACACCTCCGCCGGTGGCGTGTCCTGACCCAGCGTGTCGGCACTGTCGAGCAAGCGAACCACGCTGTCGTAAAACGCCTGCGGCGAAGGCCAGCGCTCACGCAGTTCCCGCACATCGGCTGGCGTGAGCACGAAGAAAAAGGTGCGCCAGTAGTCGCGTACCACTTCCAGCAGCAGTTCGCGCGGGTCGGTTTCCAGCGTTTGATTAAACAGGCTGCCGCTGTCAAAGGCGTGCTCACCTAACATGCGGTAACACCAACTGTGGATGGTAGAGACCGCCGCCTCATCCATCCACTCCGCCGCCAGTTGCAATTTACGCGCGCAGGCCGGCCACTCATGCGGCGGGTATGCGTCGCGCAGCGCCTGTAACAGCGGGTCGGCGTCCGGGGTTGGCGCTAACGTTGCCTGGAAAAACGCCGCCGCCTGCGCCAGTCTGGCGCGGATACGGTCGCGCAGCTCGCGGGTCGCCGCCTCGGTAAAGGTCACGACCAGAATCTCCGGCGGCGTCAGCGGGCGACCAAACGCCTGCTCGCCGCCGTGCCCCAACACCAGGCGCACATACAGCATGGCGATGGTAAACGTCTTGCCCGTACCGGCGCTGGCCTCAATCAGGCGGCTGCCGGTAAGCGGGAAGCGCAACGCATCCAGCGTTGCCGGTGAAATTGTCGGTGAAGTTCCCGGTGAAGATGCAGACGTCATGACTGGCCTCGTGAGGATGATTTTTTGGCGGATGCGGCTTTTAAGGTGTGGTAGAGCGGCGCCAGTAGCCGGTCAACCCAGCGGGCAAACGCCCCTTCGCACCACAGCGCATCAAAATCGGCAAACGCGCGCGCCAGATAAGGATTATCCACCGACTCGGCCCGGCGCGCTGGCGGGTCATGTTCGTCATAACAGGCCCGCGCCGCGCGGCCTGCATCACTGTCCAGCGGCTGCTCTGGCGTACCGCCCGCCTCAAGCCAGGCAAAGCCGGTTTTCGCCGCCAGCGGCAGCGGCGCGGCCATTCCCGTCTGCCAGCCATCGCGCAAGGCTTGCCAGTAGGTTTCAACGTGCTCAGGCGTCAGCGCATTGAAGTGTACCGTGCCGTTTTTACTCACTATCGTGGTGTGCAACGTCTGCCCGTTGAGGTGCCCGGCCAGGTGCATCACCCAGAAGGGCAGCAGGCGCTCAAAGCGATAACTGCGGCGGCTGGCATGCAGTAACCCGCTACTCTCCAGCACCAGACGGCAGCGGTTGCCCTGTTCATCGGCCCGCAACTCTGTCAGCCAGTCTTCCAGCGGCAATGACTCGCCAAACGGCACCTGAATCACGTCATCGTTTAGCGCCTGCGGCCATTCAGCCAGCGCCTGCTCGTAGCGGCTAAACAGGTCAGCCATCGGTTCAGCAAGGTCTTGCGCCATCACATCGGTAAAACCGCCGGGTGCCAACTCCCCCCGGCGCACCATGCTGTCAAGTTGCGCCTTCAGCGCCTGCTCTCGCGGCAGCCGCTGATGAACCGCCTGTTTCTGCGCCAGAATCAGTTCATGCTGTAAGCGCCAGTTATCCAGCGCATCGATAACAAACGGCTCGTGATCGAGGCTTGCCGGATCGTCACGCTCAAACCAAACGTTAAGGCGCAGGCGAAAAAACTGCCGCACCGGGTCACGCACAAAATCGGCCAGGTGGCGCAGCGTTAACGCGCCTTCATGGTGATACGCCGCGAGCGGCACGCTGGGGTTATCCGCCGGTGCGGGGGCGAGCCCGCTGCGCCATTCGCGCGCGTAGCTAAACAGGGTGCTGTCAGCGCTAAAATACTCGGCGTTAAACGGTTGCAGGCGGTGTTCTACCGTCAGCGCATCGGGCAGCGGCTGGCCATCGACGCTACGCCAGACCGAGGCGAGATGATCGCGTAATTGCGCCACCAACACCGAAGGCGGCCGCTCGCTGTTATCGTGAATGCTGCGCCCCACCCAGCTGATGTAGAGCCGCTCCCGCGCCGAGAGCAGCGCTTCGAGAAACAGATAGCGGTCGTCCTCGCGCCGCGAGCGGTCGCCGGGACGGTAATCCTGCCCCATCAGGTCAAAATCCAGCGGCACACGGGTACGGGGGTAATCACCGTCATTCATACCGAGCAGGCAGACGTGGCGAAACGGAATGGCGCGCATCGGCATCAGGGTGGCGAAAATCACCGCACCGGCAAAAAACGGCTGCGTCAGGCTGCGATGGTCAAACATCGCCAGCCAGTGCTCACGCACCACCGACAGCGGCAAAAGCTCTTGTAACCCGGCGGCCTCGCAGCTGTCGCTAAAGCGTTGCAGGCTGTCGTCAAGTTGCAGCAGCATAAAGCCTTCATCACCCTCCTGCGCCTCAAAAAACGTCGCCAGCAGCGTGCGCAGCCGCTCCCCCCATTGCGCAGCCAATACCGGCTGGCTTAATTGTTGCCAGGTGGCGTCCAGCCGGTCGAGCAACAGCGCCAGTTGCCCGGCCAGTACCGCATCCAACCCGCCGATTTCATCAAGCGGTTCAATATCATGCCAGGCGTCGCCAGCGCCTACTGCATAGCCCAGTAACATGCGGCGCAGGCCGAAAAACCAGCTGTTTTGCTCGGACTCGCCCGGCAAATCCAGGCTCTGGCGCTGGCGGGCATGGAGCCCCCAGCGCACGTTGGCCGCCCGCACCCAGCGCTGCAACAGCGGTAATTGCGCCTCACTGATGGCAAAGCGCCGCCGCAGTGCCGGGACATCCAGCAAATCCAGCACATCGCTAACGGCAATGCGCGATTGCGGCAAATGCAACAAGCGCTCCAGCGCCGCCAGCAACAGGTTGTTCTGGCGCGGGCCGCTATCGGCCACGCTAAACGGGATGTAGCGCGGGTCTCCGCGCTCAATCAGCCCGAATACCGCTTGAATGTGCGGGGCGTACGCGTTGATATCCGGCACCATCACGATAATCTCGCCGGGGCGCAGCGTCGGGTCAGCGGCAAAGGCGGCCAGCAGTTGGTCATGCAGCACTTCGACTTCACGCTGTGGGCTGTGGACGAGATGAAAACAGAGCGAGCGGTCTTGCTGTGGGTCAATGGCCGACCAGCGTGTGGCGCTTTCCTGCACCGGGCGCAAATCGAGAATGTCGTCCTGCAACTGGTTGAGCAGGCAGGCGTGGCCGGGGGAGAGAAACAGATTAACGCGCTCCATCAGCCCCGGCGTGTGCGCCTGTTGCTCATACTCATCGAGCAGCCCGATGTAATCGCGCCCCTGCTTGCCCCAGGCGGCCAGCAGCGGGTGCGCGTGTTGGTGTAACGCCTCATCGCTGATATCCAGCGGCATGCCGGGTTTACGCGCCTGACGGCGCTCCCAGCTTCTCAGCAGGTCTTTATCGGCGATGATATCGCCCCAATAATGCTCGCACGGGTTATGTACGCACATCACCACCTGGCACCAGTGACTGAGCGCCGCCAGTACCTCCAGCGCCTGTTGCGCCATGGATGAAATGCCAAACACCACCACGCGCGCGGGCAACCCCGGCGGCGGCGGCAGGCCAGCCTCTCTGCGCTCTGCCACGCATTCGAGAAAGCGCTGATGCAGCGCGGCGCGGCTGGTCGCAGACAGCGCCTCGCTGGTGTCGGCCAGCAGCGCACGCCAGAGCTGCGGCTGCCAGCGCTGCGCTTGCGGCAGCGGCGTGACACCGCGTCGGCTGGTGGTCAACACATCACGCCCCGCAGCCCAGTCACCCAGCCAGTCGGCGCGGTAGACCTGATACTGATCAAACAGATCCGCCAGCCGCCCGGCCAACTGGTAGCGCTTACGCAGGTCATTGTCCTCACGCAAAAAACCGGCCAAGGCCGCAAAGTCCGGTTGCGCCAATAACGCCGGTAACAGGCGCATCAATCGCCAGAGCAGTTGATCTTTATCAAACGGCGAGGTTTCGGGCACCTGCTCAGTCCCCAACACGCGGCGATAAACCTGCCAGAAAAAACGGGCCGGTAATTGAATATCGAGCGCGGCGGCAATACCGCAACCGCCCTGTTGCCTGTCACGCGCCAGCGCCAGCTTCAACCACTGGCCAATGCCGTTGCTCTGCACCAAAATGTGCTCGTTCTCAAGCCCCGCCAGCGGGTGTGCCGCCATCCACGACACCAGTAAATCACGCAGGCTTTCCGGGTGGTTGCTGTGAATGACCATCAGGCCAGGTTGCAGGGACTGTTCGCTCATCTGTCTCTCTGAAGGGTTTGTGGCTGAAATGACTCTCGCCGCTGCCTCACGCATCGGCTGACCCATCAATATCTTAGCATTCAATAAGATTATCTCGCACCGGAGACGTACAAAGGCAGGTAAGATAGCGCGGCAGGTTACGTCACCCACCGGTACAGAGGAATAACCATGTCACAGGTCTTATTGGTCATCGATATGCAGCAGTTTGTCAGCCAGCGCATCGCGCAAAGGCATCGGCTATTATCCTGTCGATAGCATTGGCCATATGCGGCAACTGCTGGCGCACTATCGCGCCAGCGGCTGGCCGGTTATCCATATTCACCATCACACCCCAGCGGCGGGCAGCGCGCTGGAGGCAGGTTCCGTCGCCGCCCAGCCGGTTGACGGCTTTGCGCCGCAGGCGGGCGAGCCGGTGTTTATCAAGCAGACGTCCTCTGCGTTCAGCCAGCCCGATGTGCTGCCCTACCTGCAAGCGCACCGGTTAAATGCGATACAGGTCATCGGCGCGGTGGCCGGGTTTTGCGTCAACTCCACGGTGCGCGCCGGGGCCGATGCCGGTTTTGCCATGACGGTCGTGTCAGATGCGGTCATCAGTTTTGATCTCGCTTCACCGCCGCTTGCCGCCCAGAACCTGCATGAGGTGACGCTCGGGCTGTTAGGTGCCGATTTCGCCCGTGTCACCACCACCGAGGCATTGCTGCGCGCACGCGAGACGGCATAACGCGAATCACGCTATCTGGCTCAAGCCGCGTCCATCTGGGCCAGCGTCTGCACCACAAAGCTGCGCGTTTGCTCGACCTGGCGCAGATAGCCGTTTAGCAGCGCGGTGAAGCCCGGCTCGTCAAGTTTGTCGAGCGGATACTGGGTACACAGGCGCAGGTTGTCGTACTCATCGAGCGCCAGCCAGCAACCGCGCATCGCTGCCATCTCAAAGTTCAGCAACAGCATCAGGCGATAGGTGCTGTTGCGCGTCTCCCCTTTCAGGCTCGCCATCTGACAATGCAGCAAAAGATTGTCGCTTTGGGCCGGTACTTCAATGACGGCGGCTTCCTGCCCGTCCGGGCCCTTGAGCACACAGATGCCGTTATTGAGCGTCAGGCGGGTTTTAGTGAACTGGCTAAAATGTTGCAGCAAGCGCGCCGCCTGCTGTTGTGCGGGTGTCATCACTGTATTCTCCTTATCCTTGGTTAAGCCGGTTACGATTTCGCTATCGTCACGCCTTGTTGGTGTAATTGATTTATCGCCTGCGACACATCCGGCGTGGCTTTCGCTATTGCCCCTTCCAGGCTGAAGCTTGCCGGGCTGTCTTGATTCTGGCCGTAGCTAAAATTAATTTTGCCCAGCATCTTGGTCATGCTGACATCGGCATTGCTGCCCGCGCTGACGATCGGCAGCGGGAACGTCAGCCCCTCTTTGTTTTTCACCGTTTGCGTGAAATCTATCGATTTAATGCGCAGGTTATTGCTGTCACGAAAGAGTGCGACTATCTCCTCCTGACTGATAGGCGGATGTGCAGACGCCTTATTTGCGGCAGAGGGGCTGTCTTGTTTTAGCCGATCTTCAATCATCGCCTTCACGCTATCTTTTAGCTCAAGGCTGACGCCCGCAGAAGCATTGGTCAGCGATTGCATCTGTTTCACTACCGCGTTCAGCGCCGGGTTCTGTGCCATAAAGCCGTGGATACGTTCGGCGTTCGTCGGCGGCAAGTTATCGCTCACCAGTTTGCGTAACGCATGAAAGACACCGTTGCTATCAAGCTTCGACAGATTGGCATACGAGGTGCTATAGCTGGCGCTATCAAGGGTAACGCCTTGATGTTGCGCCGCCTCCTGCTGACGTATTTTCGCCTGTAACCCCTGCACCGCCGCGTACTGACCATCGCCTATCGGCGTTTTTGCCGCAAAATGCTTGCCAAGAATGGTCAGTTTTTCCGTGATGGTGTCCTGCGCGGTTTGCTGCTCGCCTGCGCTCAACGCTTTCACGCCTTTAAGCAGTTGCTGCGTTTGCGGGTCGGTGAAGTTTTTCTCCAGCGATGAGATAAGGCTGTCCATGTCAGCGGGCTCGAGCGGCTGGGCCGCTTTGAGCTGCATGCTGATGCTGTGGTTGGTTTTGGTATCCACCGTCATCGTGGCCGAGGCGCCGACCGATAAGGGTGCCGTCCAGCTACCGTTAGGGTCTGGGTTGGTTATCCCGACAAAGGCCGTCGCATTCGCGCCAACATTCATCTGATTAAAAAAACGTGGCCGGTTATTGGTGGTCGCATTCTGCTCGGTAAACTGGCCGCGCACGGTGCTGTGCTCATGACTGGCGGACATCACATTGGCACCCGCGCTGACGCCCAACGACAGGCGAGCTGCTGATGTCGGCACCTTACCTTTATGCGCAGCATCGGGTTTGTTGGCCAGATTGACCTCAGCACGCGCATCCGCCGTCAGCGCGGCATCGAGGTCAAATTTTATCGAAAACCCTTCTTTAACCCGGTGATCGTTACCTTTTGCCACCAGATCGAGAGGGTTGATATTGCCCTCCATCAGGTTGTCGATGAAGCCGGGCAGTTCTTTTTCACTGAGGGTAAATTTCAGCCCGTTTTGCTGCACCGTCCCCACCCCGGCGTTAATGCTGCCGCCAATGCGTACATCAAGGGCAACCGTGTGTTTTTTATCATCAAAATCAAACCCTTTTTTCGCATCATTCGGCGACTGCCCGGTAGCGACCCCGGCTTTGACATTCAGCCCACCGTTGCGGCCAAAATTCACATCAATACCATTATCACCCCGGCTAAAACTCAGGCTGTAGCTGCGATCGCCGGTTACGCCACCGCTGGGCACTATCTGAAACGGCGTGGCATTCAATAACACCTTGGCTTTGGATGGCACATAGGCGGTACTGACCCCGGCGTTATAGTTACGGTTCACCGCCAGGCTTTCGCCGTTATCCAGCGATAAAATGGTGTCTTTAAGTTTACCGGCCAACTCCGCTTTATCAGCGGCTTCCAGCGAGGTACGCGATGTGAGGCTAACGGCGCTTTTATCGTTGCCAAACGCCTGGGTAAAGGTTCTTACTGCGTCGTAATCGGCCTCCAGTTGGCCAAAGCGGGTGAAGCCCATGTCGGTGACTTTTTTCACCTCATTACCGGCGTATTTTTGGTCACGCAGTTCGCCCAGCGCCGATTGCACCGCGTGCAGGTCTGCCGCCGTCGGCTGTTTGCCCGACAAGCTCTCCAGCTTATCCACAATGCCGTGCAGGTCGCTTGCGGTCATCACATCGAGCGCCAGCCGTGATTTGGTTAGCGCCATCGCATCCCCTAAATCGCGGTGCGGCCCCTGCGCCACCTTGTCGCTCTGGTAACTCATGTCCAGGTTCTTATGCACAAACGTATTGAGCAATTCAGCCGCTTTGCTCTCTTTGGCAAGCGGCGCGGCGTTCATCACTATCGACAGCGCCAGGCTCAAATCTTTCCCCGAGCGCTTGTCGTTAAACGCCTGCACCACCGTCTTTAAGGGCGAGGGCGAGAATTTTTCATTCACCTCGCCGCTGCTTTTGAGTACGCCCTGATGCTTACCGAGCATGGTGGCGGATTTTGCCGCGCTCTGCTCCAGCGTTTGCTGGAAAGCCGCAATGTCACCCAGCAGCGGTTTAGCGGCCTCACCCAAATCAAGCTTCGCCAGTCGGCTTTGCAAATCCTCGCGTTTGGCGCTCCAGGTGTGTGTCGTCACCTCTTTTTCCAGCCGTTTGAACATGCTGGCCTGCGCGTCATACAACGACAGCAACCCTTCCCGCCCCTTAACATGATGCTGGGCGGCATCTATCGGTTTTCTGACCATCTCTTTGAGGGTCTCTTTGCCATAGGCACTGAGTTTGTCAAGAAAGCCGCTGTTGAGTTTGTGCCCTTCCACCCCGGCATTGCCCAACACCTGCGCCTCGATTTTACCGGTCAAGGGCGTGAGCGGAATATGCACGACTTTAGTGGCATCGGCCAGCCGGTCATACATGGCGGCAGCGGCGCGAGGCGCATCGCCCGTGGTGTTTGGCGTCACGGGCGGCGCGGCTTGCCACTCACTACCGGTCAGATGATGCGATTGATGGTCGTCGCCAGACACCGCCACCTCGTGATTCGCCGTCGTGGTCAGTTGCTCAAGCTTGCCCGCACCGGGCGGGCTGACAGGTTGCCACTGCTGATGCTGGCGCGCGTCGGCGCTGCCTGACAATGCCTGGCTGTCGAGCTTAAAAGAGCTGGCCGTCTTTATTAAGGGCAAACAGGTTGTGGTCTTTATCCAGCGCCACATCCTGAATATCCCCCTGCAAACCTTTCGTCGGCAGCGGTTGCGGCGGCAGCGCCGGACGGCGCAGACCCGGTTCATTCACATGCAGGTGCAGCGCATTTTTATCATTTGCCGTCACAAAGAGGTTGGCATGGGCTACCGCCAGTGCGGTTATGCCGGCGCCCTTTTGCGTGCCGGGTAAAGGGTCGCCAGCCGAAGGCGTATTTCGCCCGTGGGTCAGCGCAAAAACGTTGTTGTCGCCATGATTGACGCTGTCTGCTTTTTGATTGATGGACAGTTTTTTCACCTGGCCGTCATCCAGCACATAGGCTTGATTATCCAGCCCGCGCTTAAGCTGGCTGGCACCGACATCGGTTTTCGTCCAGCTCTGGGTGGTGCTGTCGAGGTAGTGCAGTTTACCTTCATGCAGCGCCATCGTGCCTAAACGCCCCATGTCCATCACCTGATGAGAGGGCGGCTCCTGCTTTAATAGCCCGGTTTTATTCTCCAGCACCAGCGCATCACTGAGGTTCCAGCCGGGTTTAAACCCCGCGCCGGTTTGATCCAGCACCGCCAGGTGCTTTTGCCCGCGCGCGTCATTCACCAGCGCCTGCATTTGCCCACCCTCACCGGCAACAAAGCTCTGTACTTTGTGTGCCTCGCCAAAGGCGGCATGCAGCGCCGGGCTATGGTAAGGCTCCAGTTTTACATCGTGGCTGCCATCGTGCGGTAATGTGCCGCTAAACACCTTGCCTTCATCATCCGCGACAAAGAGCTTATCGCCTTGCAACCCGACCGCTTTGGCGTTCACCTGTTCACTGCCGCGCACCAGCGCCTGTTCCCCCTCGAGCTTGAGATGAAGCGGTTGATGCGCCGAGGCGGGAACATCCAATTTTGCCAGCAGGTGCAGCTGTGCGATGCCATTGTCCTGCTCCGTCAATACCGCGATATTCCCCTCGGCATTGGCAGAAAACGATTTGATTTTGTCAGTGAATGCAGCGGAGTCCTGCTGCTGAGACAAACCGCTGAGTGTGCGATCGTCTTTGACGGCATACAGTTTGCCGTCGGCCTGACTGGCGAGCTGGCTATGCGGCGTCTCGGTTTTTTTCTGCCAGAGATTATCTGCGCCCAGCCCGTAGAGCGTATTGTCCTGCACCCGCAGCTTCTCGTTGCCATGGGCGCTATCGGTGTGTACGCCGGTGAGTAACGCGGTCATCGCCTGTCCCGGTGCGGGCAGAGAAAGCGTGTGCTCCTGATGCGGTGTTTTCACCGTCGCATGCAGTTGCGCCCCGCTGCTTTCCAGCGTGTAGCTGGCAGCCTGCTTACCCGATAGCGCCTGCGCCGCTGCACCGGCCTGCGTGGGCGTGCTGCTGTGGAGCGCAACGAGCGTATCGCCGGTTTGTTGCACGCTGAAAAGGCGGCCACTTTTATCCATCAACGTTTGCTGGCTGTTATCCGCACTTGCCTGATGCGCCACAAACGGCAGGCTATTTTTCACTAACGTCTGTGACAACAGCGTTTTGACCTGCGCGCTACCACCGTCGCCCAGCGTTATTTTACCCGAGTCATTCAGTGACATTGTCACGTTTTCATGTGCGGGTTTCGCGGCTCCACTCGCCTCCGACGGTATTGCGGTAGCAGGTGATGTGCTAGCGGATAATGTAGTAGCAGACGATGTGCTAGCGGATGATGCCGTAGACGATGACAGCGCGCGGGCTATCGCGGGTGTGTCTTTTAAATCAGCCGCGCGCCCGGCCTGCATCCCTTCATGTTCAGGCAGCGTCGCCTGTTGACTGACGTGCGGCGCACCGCCGCGCATTCCCTCTTGTTGCAGTGAGGGTAAATCAGACTGCCCCGCCACCGGCGCAGAGGCGCTCTGCGTCAAGGCGTGACTCGCATTGGCAGAAGTCGCGGCAACATCCGTTACCGATTGCTGACGTTGAATGTGATTAATATTGTCCAACATTGGCCTGCTCCCTGTCTTCTCGCTGAGTGGGGGTGATGATGGGTAAGTGGCGTCGCCGCGCCATCAGTTCCGATACGCGCCGATTTTCGCACCCCCTCGCCACAGGCGGGCCATCACCGGAACCGCTCTGCGGTTTTACCTACTCAGTCAATAGCGGCATTAGCCGTGTACCTGTCCGTTATCTGACTGCGGGCAGCCATCATTTGATGAATTCGAGGTAAATCATGGCGGATATCAATATTACGCTCAGTATTCCCGGCGCGGGCATGGGCGGCGGCCTTGGCGGTGCGGGTGGCGTAGGCGGAGCGGATAGCCTGGGCAATGCTCTGGGCGGAAATGGCCCTGGCGGTAAAAAATCGACGGCGCAAGAAAACCAGTTATTGGAAGCGTTAGCGGTTGTGTTGACAGCGTTGCTGCCTACGTTACTCAACGGCGCGGCGGGACAAGGTAACAGCGGCGCGGGCGGCGGATTGGGTGGCGCAGGCGGTGTTGGTGCGGGTGCGGGCAACGGACTCGGCGCTGATACCGGCGGTGGTTTGGGCGGTGCCAGTGGTCTTGGCGGTGGCCTTGATAGCGGGCTGGGCGGCGGATTAGGCAATAGCGCCAGCGGCAGCCAAGGGCAGAACGGCCTGACCGATATCCTGACCAAATTGCTGGACATGCTGATCCCCAAAAACGGCGCATCGGGCGCTCAGGGCGCGGGTGGTGCGGGCGGTGGCGATGCGCTTTCCGGCGCACAAGGTGCAGGCGGCGCAGGAGGAGCCGGTGGTACGCAGGGGCTGGAAGATTTAAGTAAATCGCTGCTGCAGGACTCAGGCGCGAATGGGCTCAGTAATGGTATCTCCCCCACGCAGGATGGCGGCGGCCAAATCAGTGATAACCCGCTGCTGAAAATCTTACTCGCACTGGTTGCGCTACTGATGGAAAACCAGAAAAACCAGTTCGGCCAACCACAAGGGGACGCAGCTGGTGGCAGCGGCGCACCGGTTAGCGGCGCGCCCGCCGCGAGTGCTGCGGGTAGCGCGCCTGCCAGCACAGGCACCACCGCGCCGGCCACCGGCGGTTCAGCCCCTAAAACCGGCGGTGTGAGCGGCAGCAACACGGACAACAACACCCTGGGCTTTGGCAAAAATACGGCCTCGCCGGGTGGCGATGCCTTGTCTGGTCAGTCGCCGTCGCCGTTAGCCTCCGGTGCGGCCCTCCCCACGTTCTGATGTATGCAGTGCCCGTCTGTTTTACGCCGTTTTCTGGAACCCGACGGGCATTTTTTTTACTCACCAGAAGGTGGCATCACCGTGTCATCACCATGACGGTGGCCAACTTCTTTCGGGAACGGCATCTCAATTTCTGGGTTAATAACGAGGCGAATTATGGCGGACATCAGCATTACAATCAGCATCCCCCGCGCAGGACTCAATGGCGGTCTGGGTGGCGCGAACGCATTTAACAATGACAAAGGCATCGGCAATCAAGGGCTCGCTGGCGGAGCGCCATCCCAGGGCCAGGATAAGCTATTGCAAGCCTTATCCGTGGTGCTCAGTGCGTTATTGCCGGGCCTGGCCAATCACGGCGGCGGACAAGGCACAGCGGGCCAGCCGCTGGGACGCAGCAGCGACGCGCTCGGCGCTCAGGGAAATGGCGGTGTGGACGGCGGGCCGGGCGGCGGCCTGACGAATAGCCCGGGGGCGGGTGGTTCATCGGGGCAAAACTCGCTAGAGGGCCTGCTCACCAAACTGATGGATATACTGATGCCCAACGCGGGCCAGTCTGGTCAGGGGCTGCAAAATAGCGCTAACGGCGGCCTTGCCGGTGCCCAGGGGAGCGGTGGTACAGCGGGCACCGGCGCAAGCTCCGGGCTGGAAGACTTAAGTAAGTCGCTGCTTCAGGATAGCGGTGAAAGTGCGTTAGGAAACGGCATTTCCCCGACCAAAGATGGCGGCGGGCAGATCAGTGACAATCCGCTCCTCAAAATCTTGCTGGCGTTGATAGCCATGATGATGGAAAACCAGAAAAGTCAGTTTGGCCAGCCACAAGAGGGTAATGGTGGCAATAGCGGCGGCGGCGCTCCGGCCATTGGTGGCGGTAACAGCGGCGGCGGTGCTCCGGCCATTGGCGGTGGTAACAGCGGCGGTGGCGCTCCGGCTATTGGCGGCGGCAACAGCGGCGGCGGCGCTCCGGCCATTGGCGGTGGTAACAGCGGCGGTGGCGCTCCGGCTATTGGCGGTGGTAACAGCGGCGGTGGCGCTCCGGCCATTGGCGGTGGCAACAGCGGCGGTGGCGCTCCGGCCATTGGCGGTGGCAACAGCGGCGGCGGTGCTCCGGCCATTGGCGGTGGTAACAGCGGCGGTGGCGCTCCGGCCATTGGCGGTGGTACGGTAACGCCCTCCCGCGAGGCAAGCACCGCAACTGGCGCAGGCGGCACCAGTAAAGCAGGCGCAGTCAGCTTCCCCGTAGCCGATAACGCTAATGCGATTGTCGTGAATACGCCTATCAAAGTCGGACCAGGCGAAGTTTTTGATGGCAAAGGAAAAACCTACGTTGCCGGGCCAGGTTTAGGTGATGGCAGCCAGAAAGAGGGCCAGAAACCGTTATTTGAGGTGGCCAATGGCGGCAGCGTGAAGAATGTGATTTTGGGTAATAATGCCGCCGATGGTATCCACCTGCACGGCGATGCCAAAATCGACAACGTACACTGGACTAACGTTGGTGAAGATGCGCTGACGGTGAAAAGTAATACCGGCGGTAAACCGGCCAATGTGACTATCACCAACAGCAGTGCGCAGGGCGCATCAGACAAGGTGTTCCAGCTCAATGCCGACGCCAACTTTACTGTTGATAATTTCAAGGTGAAAGATTTTGGCACGTTCGTGCGCACTAACGGCGGTCAACAGGGCAACTGGAATCTCAACCTGAGCAATATCGATGCGCAAAACGGCAAATTCTCCTTTGTGAAAAGCGACAGTGAAGGATTAAACGTCAACGTTAAAAACGCCAATCTGGATAACGTCAACAATCACTACAAAGTCCCTAAATCCACCCACTTGCAGGTCAGCTAAGAGGAGCCCTGTATGAATACACATAACACCCCTGCCCGCTGGACTGATTTAGTTGAGCAAGGCGGCTATATTACCCCGGTGCAAAAACAAGCGTTTGAGAAAGCGATTTATATGGTGACACGGCGTCTGAATCTGGTGCTCAACCAGAAAGATCTGCCGCGTAGCGGCCAGTTTGATTTCGACACCTTTGTTGACTCGCTGGAAACCGATTTTTTAAACAGTGTCGATGGCACATTAAACCCGGAATTAAACAGCGACGTAGGACAAACCGCATTCTGGGTGATCCGCCAGATTGCTGACCACCTGATCAATTTGCAAAAACAACGCCACGCACTCTGACATCGCATGATGCCCTTACGCCCAGACCATCGCCGCGATGGGCGCAGGGGCCATCCATTCTCTTTTTTCTTCTTTGCTGCATCTCTTATTTCGTCTCTCTTCGGCGATGCGCTTTCTCGCCATCAGTATCCTTCTCCGCCGCGCTGGTATACCCTCATCGCCGTATCCCTGGTGCATACCGCATCGCACTTTTTCAGGAGCACGCCTAATGAGCACAGCACAGCGCGCCTTAATTATTGGCGCATCACGCGGCCTGGGGCTGGGCATTGCCACAGCCTTATATCAACGGGGTGACACGGTTTGCGCCACGCGCCGCCATCCCTCAGCCAGCACGGAAGCGCTGCCGGTACGTTGGCTATCGCTTGATATCAATGACGCGGCACAGCGCGAAGCCTGTTGTCTGGCGCTGGCGCATGACCGCTTTGATCTTATCCTTATCAATGCCGGTATTTATGGCCCGGCGCAGCAAGACCCTGCGGCCATCACGCCAGAAGCACTACTGCCGCTGTTTATGACCAACACGCTGGCACCGATTGCGCTGGCCTCGGCGCTGTCATCGCTGTTAGCCCCGCAAGCTACCCTCGCGTTCATGACGTCACGGCTGGCGAGCCTGACGGAAAACCCGACGGCGGAACTGCCGTTTTATGCCGCCAGTAAAGCCGCATTAAATATGCTAACGCGCGGCCTTCACACCAGCCTGTCATCGCGTGAGGTGACGGTGTTATCGCTGCATCCCGGCTGGGTGCAGACTGAGTTGGGTGGAGAAAACGCGCCACTGAGCATCGCCAGCAGTGTGAGCGGCCTGCTGGCGCAAATAAACCGTTATCACGGACGGGGCGGGCACCACTTTATCGACTACTCAGGCGCCTCGCTGGCCTGGTGATCGGCATGATATTCTGTGGCCTGAGCTTATCGCAGGCCATATTCCGCATCGGGTATTAAAAATCAGGTGAGCGCACACAGAAATCGCCAGAGAGCAGAAATAACCTGCTGTACCGGTTAACCGGTAACGGAGATACCCGCCGTTGCTGATGACTTTTTTCTTTCAACTTTTAGCGAAAGTTAATAACAAAATTACACTTTCATTACGCTTGGGTTTATTTATTTCAACGCATGAATACAATGCGAATTTATTTTCGCATTCTTTACGAAATACTATCAAATAACCTTATTGCGCTTTCGATAAAACAGTAAAAACCGATTTGATTATATTTTCAAACCACCTTCTTATCGGCAGAAAAGGCGCTGACTTTAGCCCCTTATGGTGAAATAAGTTCAATTATTCTATATACATAAGCAGCACCATGCTTTGTTCATGGCACCATTGCGCATCGCAATGCAGTAAAACACCACAGTAAAGAGACGACCATTTCAGCAAACACCATGCAGCGGTCTATTTTCTGGCAAAAAGATAAGTTTTCTGGCAAAAACAATAAGGAGACATATTATGGTGATGTCTATTTCCTCGAGTTATTCAGGTTTATATAATTCCATCATGCAGGTTTCTGGCACCAGTGCCACAACCACATCAACCTCTTCGGCGGTGACGACAATTCCTCATCGCAAACCGGGAAATAATGAAGAAGGCGGGCTGTTTGCCGCACTGACCAGCGCCTTATCCGCTATCGGGATTACGTTGGGCAGCAGCACGACACAAACCAGTGCAACCACATCGTCAACGGACTCAACCAGCAGCACCTCGGACACCACCTCCGCCAGTGCCAAGGAAGCCGTGGCGACATTTCTGCATACGCTGATGGACACGTTACACAGCGTCGGCGAGTCCTCGAATTCGTCATCACTGTCTGACAATCCGATGAAGAATGACTTATCCACGCTGATTAGCGCGCTCTCTTCAGACTCAAGCTCCAGCAGCGCCGTTTCGAGTAGCCAATTGAGCGAATTGCAGAGCGCGTTCAGCTCAATGGTGAGCGCGCTGGGAGGCGATAGCAGTAGCGCATCGCTATCGACATTCCTGCAAAATTTTTCATCGTCGTTGGCGTCATTCTCCACACAGGGTAATCTGGTCAATACTGCGGCCTGATTATCATCAGGAACGCCCATTCGGGGCGTTCCTGCTCTCTTTGGTGTCTTACTTCGTTGTATTTTATTTCACTTCGCCTGTCGCGCGTTCGGGGTGTATTGTTCGCAGCCGTTACCTTTTCGCCGTATTTCCGTGATAAACATCACAGAAAAACATCTTCAACGCATTGGCCGAACTAAAGTAAAAAACACAGTGAATCCGTGTGCAAAAATGATAGCAAACCGGAATGTTGTTTATTTTTATCCGTTTTATAGCCCGATATTGCCAGCTTTACCGCATCACGTTACTTCAATTTTTTTAATCAATTCATTCATTTTTTCTTCCTGTCGCTTTTTGTCTAATCCGCTTAGGCTGTCAGCCAGCACATCACCTCAAGGATGTGCCGATTATCTCGCTACCGGTTGCAGTTAATCTGCAACGCGGGTACGACGCCCTGAGTCAAGGAGACTACAATGCAATACACTGGGAAGTACCTGAAGAACACCCTGCTGACGCTGGCGACGATCGCCGGATTTAGCGCCTGGCAAAGCCAGGCGGCGCTAACGACGGATAACCGATCGCTGGATCAAATCTATCAAAGCGCGCTGAAAGAAGGCGGCACCGTGACGGTCTATGCCGGCGGCGATGTTCAGTCCCAACAAACGGGGTTCAAGCAGGCATTTGAGAACCGTTTCCCCGGCATGAAACTCAATATCATCGTTGATTACAGCAAATACCATGACGCCCGCATCGATAATCAACTGGCAACCAATACGCTGGTGGCCGATGTCGTGCAGTTACAAACGGTGCAGAATTTCCCGCGCTGGAAGAAGCAGGGTGTCTTACTCAACTACAAACCGGTCGGCTGGGACAGTGTCTATCCTGCGTTTCGCGATGCAGACGGCGCATGGACTGGCGCGTATGTGATTGCGTTTAGCAATCTGGTCAACACCCAGTTACTCGACGAAAAATCCTGGCCGCGCGAAGCCAATGACTACCTGCGTCCAGACCTAAAAGGCAACCTGATTCTGGCCTACCCTAACGATGACGATGCGGTACTGTTTTGGTACAAACAGGTGGTCGATAAATACGGCTGGGAATATGTTGAAAAACTGCAAGAACAAGACCCGGTTTATGTGCGTGGCACGAACGTACCGGGCGCGCAAATCACCACCGGCAAATACAGCGCAACCGTTGCCAGCTCTGGCGCACTGGTGCCTGCGGCTAATGCCGTCACCCGGTTTGTGCTACCGAAAAGCGACCCCTTCGTCTCCTGGGCGCAGCGTGCCGCCATCCTCAAGCAGGCTAAACATCCCGAAGGCGCGAAGCTATATCTGAGCTGGTTGCTTGACCCACAAACCCAAACGCAAGTCGCACGCATGTGGTCAGTACGCACGGACGTCGCACCGCCAGCAGGCTACAAACGCATCTGGGAATACAGCAACACCAACCCACAGGCCTTTGCTGATTTCATGTCCGATCGCGGTGCCGTTGAACGTTTCCGCGCTCAAATGAGTTTGTATGTTGGTGAAGTCAAAGGCGAACCGACCCCCGGTTGGTTAGGCCCACGCCCGGAAACGCCACTGGCAAACTGAGCCTCTTTTTTCGCCAAACCCAACGGGCACGGATAGACATCTGGCACAGATAGACATCCCCCGTGACACACAAGCGATAAAAGAATCTCATGCCCTGCGGCCTGCGGGTTCGCATCGTCAACACCACGATCCCGACAAGCACGTCGGGATCGTCACGTATCAATGAGTAAGAACGCCGCCTGAATACCGGTGAGCCATTTTTTATAACTTTATAACGAAAATTAGTCGCTGCATTATTTGTTTCATTAACTCTCTGGTTGAGGGGCATCCTCCTTGGCGGCCAATATTAAAAATAGCCAGCGTGTTTTAGCAATGACCTATCATATATTTCTATTGATATCAAAGCCCTGCAAAAAAAGATAAGGTTGCCGAATGCATTGACTCTCTGCTGAAGCGTCAATGAAATAGGGTATGATGCTCTCATTAATAACAGACCAATAAGGCACGTGATATATGTTCGAGGATTGTGCGTTTTACCCTTGGGTCAATCTGACTCAAAAACAAGATATTAATAAGTATCCTAACGAGCCAGGCGTCTATATGATTGCACAGAGTGCCGTTTATCCCGGCGATAGCGAAACCAGCAATAAGGCGATTATTTATATTGGTGAAACCACCTCACAAGAGCTTATCCGTCGCATTAATCAGTTCGCGGTTTCAGCCTTTAATGAGAAAGCCGGTCACTCCGGCGGTAATACTTTTCGTAATAAACACATGAAAGTGATTGACGGAGAGAGGGTTCATACCGTTCCTCAACATCATATTTGGATTTCTGTTTGCCCGATAGCACCAAACAATAGTTACACATCGACTTATATAAAATACCTTGAGCGTAAATTACTTTGGGATTTTTTCCTCACCCACGGAAAATTACCTGAGCTTAATAAAAAATAAGGATGAAGCATGCTGATGCTTATTTTTTATCATCTATATCCCTCACTATCTCCCTCACTGAGGGCACAAAGCGCTTAATGCTAATGCACTGAATTATGGTAACTTATGTCAACGGCAATACCAACTGCGGCATGCCGTTGTCTATTATTAATCACCTGAACGGATAGCTGAATTATTATGATAACACTCTATTACACTCCAGGAGCCTGTTCGATGGCATCGCATATTATTCTGCGTGAATCAGAATTGCCTTTTACTGCTATACCGGTAAACCTTGCGACTCATACGCTGGAAGATGGCAGTGATTACTATCATATTTCACCTACCGGGCAAGTGCCGTTACTGGTGTTGGAAGATGGCACACCGTTAAGTGAAGGCGTGGCGATTTTGCAATATCTGGCCGATCAGGTTCCTGCCAAGGCGCTGGCACCAGAAAACGGAACGTTAGGGCGTTATCAATTACAGGAAGCGCTGAACTTTATCAGCAGCGAGTTACATAAAACGTTCTCGCCTTTGTTTCGCCAGACGACGCATGAAAGCACGCAAGTGACCGCTCGTGAACGGCTACGCACCCTGTTTGTCCGTATCAATCAGCGCCTGAGCGCGCAACCCTGGTTTTGTGGTGAGCGCTTTAGCATAGCGGATGCCTACCTGTTTACGGTGACGCGCTGGGCCGCTTACGCAAACGTAGATTTGTCTGATTTAAGCGCACTCAATGCCTATATGACGCGTGTTGCCGAGCGTCCGGCGGTAAAAGCAACCTTGCTTGCAGAAAACCGCCATTGATTCATTGATTCATTGATTCATTGATCGATTAATTCAATGTCCCCGATGTCTATTACGCTTACTTCGGGGATTTTAGTCAGCGCATATGGCACGTTTCTGCCAACCCGTTTCCTATTCAGCGCCCTCTTGCCAGCGAATGGCAACATTCTCGCACCCCCTCGCCCATCGCTCAGAAACAAACGGCAGCAAGGTGATGATTGCGCGGTCGATGTTATCGCGCGTCTACCGATTAGCCCCATTATTATTGCTATACCCGTCATCCTTCAAGTTGCAGGTACGTTGGCTTTCCTCGCTCACCCCAGTCACTTACCTGAGTAAGCTCCTGGGGATTCGCTGCGTCGCCGCCTTCCTGCAACCCGAATTATTTAGGGTATATATTCATTAATTACAGAATGACAGCAAATTAATTTCTGACAAAAATTGACATTCGGTGAGTTTATACCCTAAATACATCTCACCGCGCCTTATCGTTATGCTTTTTATGCTGATACTCCGTCAAGCTGATGCAGCGCATTGTCAGCGTGTTATTACGGCTATTTATCATAAAAACATAGGGCGCTAAATATCCGATACGGGCCAGCCCGTTTGCATCAACACGATGGTTGTTTTTATATCTGGTGTAAAAAAATTTACTCACCTGAAGCATGGAAAATAAGACAGGAGCAGATGAAATGAGAAAAATCTATTCGTTGATTGTCGGCGCTATTCTGGCTATCGCCACGCTAACCAGCCCAGCAAGCTACGCCAAGGGCACCGCCGGTGTTTTTGATTATTACCTGTTAACGTTGTCCTGGTCGCCCACTTTTTGCCTGACACATGCCAGCAATGAGCAGTGTACCAAGGGGTATGGTTTCGTGTTGCACGGATTATGGCCGCAATACACCAATGGCGGCTGGCCTGAGAGCTGCCCGCCAATCGCTACGCTAAACGCACAACAACGTAAGTATGGTAATACGTTGTTCCCGACCGATGCATTACTGACCCACGAGTGGGAAAAACACGGTACGTGCAGTGGACTGGGCGCTACAGGGTATCTGCAGGCGGCGGACAAAGCCGTGACCAGCGTGACGATCCCGCCAAGCTTCCAGGCACCCGCCAGCCCGCTGCAAATGACTGCCGACCAGATTCTGAACACTTTCCGTCAAAGCAACCCTGCGATTCCGAAAGACGGCATTGTGGCTGTCTGTAGCGGCCCTGAGCTTTCTGAAGTGCGGGTGTGTCTTGATAAAAACCTGAATTTCCAATCCTGCGCAAAATCGGTTAAATCACAGTGCCGCGACGGCAACATTCGTGTCCCTAACGTGCGCTAATTAACCACACCACTCCCCTTTTTAAGCCTGCGCAAGCAGGCTTTTCTAAACCAATCCTCTCTGTGTCAATTTTTTACCTCGCTTTGTAAAGATCTCTATTGAATTAATTTCAAATGTGAAATATCACTGTAATAAACCAACCCTAGCATGGTCGGTCGGATACGCTCACATTCTCTCAAGGTAGGTATAACAATATGTTTTTGTTTTCGCCGCAGGATAGCGCCTACACCCGTATGCTGTGTCAGTTTGAGTTTCAGGCTAAACAGGAAGGGATCACCCGGCAAACGATGTCCGCCGCCGTCGTTTTTCACGGCGGGATTTTACTGGTGCGCCGCAGCGCGAATGCCGCCCTGCTCCCTGGCTACTGGGAAATTCCAGGCGGAGGCCGGGAGCCGAGTGATCATAACCTGATGGCGACACTGATGCGGGAATTACAAGAGGAGACTGGCCTGCGCTTGCGCTATATTCGTCATTATCTGGGCTTTTTTGATTATCTGACGCCGGATAACGAGAAAATACGCCAGTGGAATTTTCTTGTCGATGTCATGCAAGAAGAGATAAAGCTCAATGCAGATGAGCATGATGCATGGCAGATAGTACGCCAGCCTGACGATATCCCGGCAGATGGGTTAATCAGCGAAGAGAGCCGCTTTGTCGTTAATGCGGCGATGCGCATGCTGGCCTGAATATTGCGCTGCCCGCGTACACAGGCAGCGCAGATGGCTTGATGAAGTCAATGACTTGACGAAGCCAATGGTTTTTTACGCAGCGCTAGCGCGTGCGCCGGGGCGTTTACACCAATTGACCCAGTGACGCAACATCAAACCCTTTCAGGCTATCGAGCTCCTGACGATGAACTTTTGCTACCCACTGAGCATCCGTTATCAGAGCACGGCCTACGGCAATCAGATCAAATTCATCTCGCTCCAGGCGCTCAAGCAGTTTATCAAGTCCGGCGGGGCTTGAACCTTTTCCTGCAAACGCGCTGAAAAACTCATCCGATAAACCAACGGAACCCACGCTAATAGTGGCAGCACCGGTCACTTTCTTCGCCCAACCCGCAAAGTTCAGCCCGTTTTCACCATCAAGTTCTGGAAACTCTGGTTCCCAGAAACGACGCTGTGAACAGTGCAGGATATCCACACCCGCTTCAACCAAAGGTGACAGCCAATCCTCCATCGCCAGCGGCGTAGGAGCCAGACGAGCACCATAGTCCTGCTGTTTCCACTGGCTGACTCGTAAAATCAGCGGGAAATCGGGGCCAACCGCCGCACGCACACTCTTCACTACTTCAGCGGCAAAGCGCGAGCGTTGCTTGATAGTCGCACCACCGAACAGATCGGTACGCTGATTGGTTTCACCCCAGAAGAACTGATCGATCAGATAGCCGTGCGCGCCATGCAATTCCAGCGTATCAAAACCCAGTCGTTTCGCCTCTGCCGCTGCGCGGGCAAAAGCCGCGATGGTATCGGCAATATCTTCTTCGGTCATGGCATTGACCGCGCGCATTATCCGGCGCAAACAGCCCTGAGGGGCTTTCAATATACTCAGGCTGCCACTCGACGCCTTGCACCGGCACAGAGCCAACATGCCATATTTGCGGCCCCATTTTTCCGCCAGCGGAATGTACTTGCTTAACCACATTCTGCCAGCCATTGAGCGCAGCCTCGCCATGGAAAAGCGGAATACCAGGATGGTTACGCGCCCCTGGGCGCTCAACAACCGTACCCTCAGACAGAATCAGTCCAACCTCACCTTCAGCGCGACGGCGATAATAGGCTGCGATATCCTCACCGGGGATGCCTTCTGGGGCAAAGGTGCGCGTCATCGGAGCCATTACGATGCGGTTTTTTAATTCCAGCGTTTTAAGTTTGAACGGACGAAACAGAACATCAACATTGGCCATATACGTCATCTCCTTGGGCATGAACCCGTGATGGTATACAATGTAAACCAAGTGTCAATCAGGCACATTAATGCTACCAGGTAGCCTTAAGGATACTGCCATGCTGAAATCTTGTTCTACGCCTTTCTCCCACGCGCACTGCCCCAGCCGTTTTTTGCTTGAGCAAATCGCCGATAAATGGTCGGTACTGGTGCTGGGCGCACTGTGCGATAAGCCGCTGCGTTTTAACGAAATCAAACGCAGCCTCGAGGGGATTACCCAAAAAGCCCTGACTCAGTGCCTGCGCAAGCTGGAACGTAACGGTATTGTCGCCCGCCGGGTGCTGACTTTTTCACCGATTGCGGTGGAATATCACATCACGCCGCTCGGCCATACTCTCAAAGAGCCCTTTCAGGCGCTCTACCGCTGGACGGTAGAATATCTGCCGGAAGTGGCAAAGGCGCGTGACGCGTTTGACAGGCGTCAGGAAGAGCAGCAGCTCGCCACAACTGACGCAAGCGTGATATCGAGCGACGAACGGCAGCGGCTCTCCCCGGCGTTAAGCGTTAAGACACCGTAAATGCCAGCATCATGCCGGTGTCTTCGTGCTCCAGCAGATGGCAATGCGCCATAAATGCCCGTTCACGCGGGGCCAGATGGTTAAACTGCACTAACACCTCGCTGTCTGCCCCTTCGACATGCACAATGTCTTTCCAGCCACGGCGGTGCGGCGCAGGGGGTTTACCGTTCTCTGACAAAATACGAAACCGGGTGCCGTGAATATGGAACGGGTGCAGCATCATGTCGCCCTGCCCGGAAATGCGCCAGACTTCCAGCTCACCGCGTTTGACATCAAACATCGGCTGCGCCATCTGAAACGCGGTATCGTTGATGCGATTGCCTGACATGAACCATGGCTCAGGCTGGCCTGGATTGCCATGCGCCATCGGCGCACCGCTGGGGTTATCCGCCATATCGCCATGTTGCATACCGCCGTGGTTCATGTCGCCGTGGTTCATACTGCTGTGATTCATACTGCTGTGATTCATACTGCTGGGGTTCATACTGCTGGGGTTCATACTGCTGGGGTTCACGCCGCTGTGATCCATGCTCTGATGCGTCATTGCCATGTCGCCATGCGACATGTTCATACCCGCCATCGCCTGCATACCGTAACGTTGCATTAATGCCTGCATCCCCAGCTTGTCGAGCTGTGGATCCATCGATAATTGCAATTGCCGGGTTTTCAGCCCTGTCGTAGCGGGAAGTGCCGGTAACGTCGCCAATGTGGTGGGTAGCGCGCCCGCTGTAGGCGACAGCGTTGGCTGAATGCGCAGTAACGGCAATGGCTTGTCGAACGGCGCGAGCGTCATACCCATTTGTGTGACCGGCAGAGCAACCAGATCAAAGGCATTGCCATCGCGCGCATCCACCATCACCTCAAAGCGCTCGCCCATCAGGATAGTCAGGCTGGTCAGGGCAACCGGCTCGGCCAGCAGCCCGCCATCACTGCCAATCACATACAGCGTGCGGCCATCGCTGGCCGCCACGTTCAGTGAACGGGCGTTACATCCGTTCAGCAGTCTTAACCGTAGCCAACCACGCGGAGCCTGATGCTGCGGGTAACGCACGCCATTAGTCAGCATCAAATCGCCAAACCAGCCCACCGCTGCCGACATCACATCGAGTTGATAATCAATCTGGCCATCGCTACCTAACCGCTTGTCTTGTAATACCAGCGGAATATCATCAACGCCCCACTGTGACGGCAGCGGCAGTGCCCGGCTGGTGGCATCCTGAATCAGGATCAATCCGCCAAGCCCCATCGCCACCTGCCGCCCGGTCGTGCCGTGAGTGTGTGGATGAAACCATGCGGTGGCGGCAGGTTGCTCCACGCGAAACGAGGTCGTCCAGCGCGCGCCCGGCTCAATCAGCGCCTGCGGGCCGCCGTCGGCCTCCCCCGGCACCTCTAGGCCATGCCAGTGCAAGGTGGCGGCTTGCGCCAGCGTATTGGTGACATGGATAGTGACCGACTGCCCTTGCTCTAATTGCAGTGCGGGCCCGAGGAAACCGCCATTAATGCCCCAGGTTGTAGTCGGTGCCTTATCCACCCAGCGCATACTGCCTGTCTGTAACGTCAAGGCGATGTTCCCGCTGGCATCTGGCGTCAGACGGGGTGGAATCGGCAAGTCAGGCTGCGTGCCCGCCCAAGAGAAGGCACTCCACCAGGGCAAGACACTGGCAGAGCCTAATATGGCGGCCAGCTTGATAAATTCGCGACGCTGCATTGCTCTCTCCTGTGCATGAAACGGTGCATGGAACCACGGTATTCGGGAAAGAGCGTGCACCTTCCAGTAACGGGAAGGTCAAGCGCTTGTGTAACTAAGCGATCGTGTGACTAGACGATCGTGTGACTAAACGGCTTCATCGCTAAATTTACCCCTTAATATTCATGGCGGCCCAGCCAGCGCTCTTTAAGAATGCTGGCGCGAATGCCCATATCCAGCAATGGGCGCGGCGGGATCATGTTCGGTTTACCGAGGGCCTGCATATCAGCTATCAGGGCGTTGTCCACACCACAGGCGAGATCCGCCAGTGTGCTGCCCGCGACAGTCTGCTTGGAAATGCCCGCGCCGTTGCACCCCACCGCCGCATACAGGTTATCGGCAAATTTCCCCCAGCCCGGCGCACCATTGCGTGTTACGCCAATCATGCCCGACCAACTGTGAGCAATCGGCACATCCGCCAGTTGCGCAAAGCGCGACAGGAAAATCGCCTGATGCTGGCGCGTGATGTCGGCCGTCTGGCGAGACGTGACGGTGTAACCCGGCGCATAGGTCACATGCTGGCGAATCAGAAAGCGACCGTCGCGCGTGTAACGCAACGTCGCGCCCGCAATCGCATTGGCGGGCGTCATGCCCCACGGGTCAAGCTCGCCGATACGCTGCTGCTGTTCCGGCGTCAGCGGCTCTGTCAGGGTCGCAAACGTTGAGAGACCGACAACCTGATGGGCAAACATCGGCAACTGCCGGGCGCAGCCGTTGGTAGCGACCATCACCTGACGCGCGCTCACCTCGCCGTAGGGGGTCGTCACCCGTATTGGCTGACCGGGATGAATGGCCAGCGCAGGGGTGTCTTCATAGAGCGTCACGTTATCCGGCAGGTTATCCGCCAGCCCACGCACCAGCGCCGCCGGATTCAGCAACACACAATGGGGCGTATAGATAGCGGCATGATAGTAGGGCGTGCCTAACTTGCGCGCCAGCGCTTCACCTTGCACTAACTGGTACGGTTCGGCCAAGGCATCCAGCTCGCGTGCATAGTGCGCCAGCAAATCCTGACGTTCAGGACGCACAATACAGTGGTATTTACCCTGCTGCTGCCAGTCGCACGCAATACCGTAACGGTCGATGAGGGTTTGCAGTTGCTCAAGGCCGGTGTGCAACAAGCGCCGGTAATTGGCAGCCTTCTCCAGTTCAGCCGTTGAGCTGCCAATATTGTGCGGCAGGTCGATAGCAAACCCGGAATTACGGGCCGACGCGCTGTTATCCACGTCGCGGGCATCCAGCACCACCACCTGCTCATGCGGGCGGTTTTCCGCCACCCGGCGTGCAAATGCCAAACCGGCATACCCCGCACCGATGATTAACCAATCCACCGTGATTTTCCGGCGTAATGCAGGCCGGGCCGCGCGCGGCGGTAACATCGCTGACCAGCCATTGATATTGGCGTCCAGCGGTAATGCGTTGATGTTCACGTTTTTCTTCCTGTTACTGATACAACCCTGCCCGACAGCGGCGCAGTGACCCGCCCACCCCGGCACCAACGGTTTTCACCATAAAAATCGGGCTGTTTCACACAGCCCGATTTTTATTAATAGTATACCGCGCTAACAGCAGGTGGTATCACTTAGGTGCAGGGATCTCCCAGATGATTTTCCCTGCGTCACCAGCATTCAAGAAAACTCCCCCCATATCCCTCAGATCCTCTACCGTTATCTTCCCCTGGAGCGAATAGCTCTTCCCATCACTCGATACGACCAGCTTCAATTTACTGCAAACAATGTCTTTTAAGACCCCCCAGGCGGAGGTATAAATCCCAGGCGTGATTTTTTCTATATTCCCACCCGCCAAAGAACTTTCCAAGGACCGGCCTTCACCAGAACCCACCCCCATAATATTAGACACTATCACATAGGTCACATTGGTCACATTGCTCTTGTCTAATTCAGACGATACCGTAGCGGCCACCTTCGAAATATTTATCGCTGGTTTCGTTTTTTCTATTACCACTGGGCATTTATATTTGTCCATAAAAAATCCCAGTAAAGGTTCACTGGGATATGGGCTTTTCACGTATTCAGCATTCAGAAATTCCGTCAGTTTATTCATGCAGTCATTTAAAGCTTCGCTGAGTTTATTTTTGACTTCATCTCTGACTTCCTTCTTCGTCAATAGGGCGGGTATGGACTCAGGATATGTAACGTCGTACCATTCATAAACCATAGTCGCGATATCATGTGGTAACCAGCGCAGTTGGTTATAGGCCACACCCTTTTTCTCTTTCATATTCCAAAGTTTTTCCCATGTATTTTTAAAACATGTCTTTCGATTATTGTCTATATTTCCTTTTGATTCAGACATATTACCGCTCGGCTCCACATCAACAATCATATAGATATCATTTATATTACAGGGATCGTTCAACACCAGTGCCTGGTGCAAACCAAATGTACGTAACAACCCATAGGGTATGGTTTTCAACCGATCTTTCCGCTTTGATAATTTATTCTTTAACTTCTCTTTGAAAACGCTTAATTCGTCAGGTACTGTATCTGATTTTTCTATTTCGCCAGGAACAGTTTTCTTTATATTAATCAACCAGGCACTGCAATCAATGGCGAAACGAATTTTTGCCTCGCTCCTTCCAAACCCATCCAGATACTGAAGTAATGCTTCCTGATCGGATTTTATTTCTTTATTCCAGTCGGTCATTAGCGGAGAATTCAAATGTAAATGAATTAACCATTCGACATTTCCGAACTCTTTTGCATTCTTATTTTTTTCTGCAACGCTCTTCAGGGTTTCCGCCCATGATTTCATCGTTTCCAGGCCATTACCCAAGTGATTAGAAATGATAAGGATCGTACCGACAACATTCCCTTCACTACGTTTATTTTTACCAAAAATCTTTGAGTTATGCGTCTGCAACAAAATACCCGTTGTGTTATCTGCAATATAACCAGAAGCATCTGGATTACACTTTTTCAGATAATTATTGATGAATTCCATGTACGTTGCCTCATCTTTTTCACCAGGCGAATTACATATACTGAATTTACATTCCATTTTCGTCCCCATGCATTTTTAAATAGAAATAACGTTGCTTGCGTAATGATGAAATAAATGTATCTACTCCATCGCTGTGCCAAAGCACGCCGCAAAACTACGCGATGCAGGCTGAGATGACTTGGTAAAACAGGGTATCTGACAAGGCGAAATCACGATTAAATACAAACATGACAGATACCGTGACAAGCTTCGGCAAAATACCGCCATTAGCAAAAAAATGCGCCATACCGGGAAAGTATGGCGCGGGGGATAAAACAAACCGTGCAGGCGGGAAACTACGGCGTCGGCAGGCTTTCCTGAGGTTCACTGGCAAAGCCGCGCAGCCCGACCACATGCACATGCTCGTGGTTTTGATACACTTTACGCACCAGTTTATAGGTGGTGCCTTTTTCCGGGCTGATGTTCTCCGGTGCGGCAATAATTAACTGCATTTCCAGCCGTTCGCACAGCTCGAATAGCGTGGCGATGGATTTGGCATCCAGACGCGCCGCTTCATCAAGGAACAGCAGGCGGCACGGCGAGATATCTTTACCACGCAGGCGGCGCGACTCCTCTTCCCAGCTTTGCACCACCATCACCAGAATCGACATCCCGGTACCGATGGCCTCACCGGTAGACAGCGCCCCGCTCTCGGCACGCAGCCAACCGTCGGCCCCGCGATTCACCTCGACTTCCATCTCCAGATAGTTGCGGTAATCCAGCAACTCTTCACCAATGGTTTGTGGCGTGCGTTGGCCAAGGTCGATTTCCGGGTTCAGGCGCTGATACAGCTTCGCCAGCGCTTCCGAGAACGTCAGACGATGGCTGTTAAACAGATCCTGATGCAGCTCTTGCTGTTCAGACAACACATTCAGCAAGGTGGTGTGGGTTTCACGCACATTGACATTGAGCCGCACACTTTTCACCTGCCCAAACGCCACCGCCTGTAGCCCCTGGTTGAGCATGCGAATGCGGTTCTGTTCGCGTTGAATGGTCTTACGAATGATATTCGCCACGCTGCGCGAACTGATGGCCAGCGTTTTCTCGCGCGCAGTCAGCTCTTCCGTCAGGCGGTTAAGCTCGATTTCCATCTGCTCGATGGCTTCAACCGGGTCATCGGTACGGATAATATCCTGACGGATACGCTCACGCAGATGCTGGTAAACCGCGATATAGAACTGCACTTTGCGCTCAGGCCGCTTTGCATCCTCGGACAGGCGCAGCACATCGCGCAAATGTTCGTTATCCGCCACCGCCTGGCGCAGTGCGCCGAGCGCTTTATCCGACATCGAGCGCAGTTCATCACCGCTCAGGTAGGCCAGTTCGCGCCGATGTAAGCGGCGCTCAACACCGTTATCTTTCACCAACCGCATCACCGTACACCAACCGGCTTTCGCGCTGACCACCTGCTCGCGCATCACCACATATTCACGTTCGAGCTTGCGCAGTTTTTTCTGCAAGCCGTCCATTTCCGCTTCACAGAACGTTATCTGTTTTTCCAACTGATGCCGACGAGAGCGGTTAGCGCTGAGAGCCGCGTGCAATTCATCACGACGGCTACGGGCGCGGATTTCGGCGTCCGCATCGGCACGCACCCCGATATCAGACAGCTCCTGGGTCAGCTCTTTGAGCATGTCATTTTTGGCGTCATAGGCACTTTTGAGCGACGCCTGCAACTGGCTGTATTGCGTCAGTTGCGCCTGCTGCTGGCGTAGTTGTTCGCGCGCCCGGCTGCGCGCGTGCTCCGCCTGCTCCAGTTGCTGGCGCAGTTTGTCGTTGAGCGAGGCATTGGCATTGAGCATACCGGCCGAGTCGGTATAGCTGAAATGCGCACGACGCTGTACCACTTCGGTTAACGCAAAAGCCTGCTGTTTCGCGTTACGCTGGGCCTGTTGCGCCTGCGTATAGTCTTCGCGCAGTTGCTCATACTGCTGTGGATCGTTTTGCAGCACCGCCAGTAACGGTTCAAGTTTCGTTAGCGATGCACCATGCTGTTGAATGAAGCGCGCCGCATCTTGTGCGGTTTCATACTCTTCACGCAGCCCGTCGAGGCGGTCGGCCAGCTCGTCGTCACACAGCAAACCGATACGCGGAGTCAAGCGATGTAACAACCCGCTCTGCACTTTCGCCTGTTCGTATTGCTGACGCTGGTGCTGGTTTTCATTATCAAAATTGCTGATTGCGCGCTCAAGCTCGCCGCGCCGCACACTGAGCGCTCGGATTTCCGCTTCCGGGTCGGTATCGAACGCAACCGCCAGATGGCTGCCGATAAAGCGGCTGAATGCCTGATGTAAACGCTGAATTTTCTGCACGTCGAAAGACAACGTGGCGTACTGCTCCGCCAGTTGCTCTCGCTCTTCACGCAGGCTTTCCAGGCGCTGCTCACGCGCGGCGCGGCCAAACAGCGGCACCTCCGGGAAGCGGGAATAGCGCCACTGGCGCTCGGCGATTTTCACCACCACCGCCTTTTCCAGCTCTTCGACTTCAAACACGCTGTCATCAAATGACTGCGGATCGCCCTCGATCAGGTAGAGATCTTCCGGGCATTCGTCGAGTCCGGCCAGTTGATCGCGTATCCGCGACAGATCAGACACCACAATGGCATGGCGTGACGGCCCATAGAGCGCCGAGAAGTATGGCGCATCGTCCAGCGTGACATCATCGTAAATCTCGGATAGCAGCACGCCGCCAAAACGCTCTGCCAGCGCGTTCAGGCGCGCATCTTCCGCCCCACCCGGCTGGCTAAGTCGCTCGATTTGCGCCTCGACATGCTGTTTGCGCTGCCGCGAGGCTGTCGCGCTCCACCGTGGCTTCACGCTCACGCTCCAGCAACTGCTGCATGAACTCGGTCACATGCTGGCTGTCGGTAAACGCCTCACCGCTTTGTTCACTCAGTTGCGTGAGCGCCTCTTGCGCCGCCAGCCACGCTGGGGCTCGTGCGGTCAACTGCGCGATACGCTGTTGGAGCTGCTCTTGTTCCTGACGTAACGCCAGACGTTTTTCACCGGCCTGAGCGACCACATCAGACAACGCCTCAATGCGGGCCTCCAGCTCTTGCTGCAAAGCCTCCAGCGCCTCGGGCGCATAGTCCTGCCCGGCCCGTTTGCCAAACTCCTGCAACAGGCGTTCGGCATCCTGCTGTTCGCGCCGCCGCTGTTCAAGCTCCGCAAGGCGCGCGCGCAGCGGGGCGACCTGCTCGGCCTGATAACGCTGCGAAGCGTTGTCACGCAGCAACTCACGCGCCACTTCCCAGGCTTCGTGGCGGCTCACCGTACCGGCGATGCGGCCAACCAACTGGTAGGCTTGTTCAAATTGGTGGCTGGCCACATCTGCCACACTCAGCTTCTGCTCCAGTTGCAGCAACAGCTCGGTGGCCTCTTGCTCTTTGGCCTGAAAACTCTCCAGCCATTCATCGGCGTTCTCGGGCGTCAGGTCTGGCAACTGGCACAGCGCACGCGCGCGCTCAAGCGCCTGCTGTGCCTGGCTGTACTGAATCGCGCGGGTTTGCTGCACATCCAGCGCCTGTTGATAATCAGCCAGCTGGCTTTTTAGCTCATCGACTTCCTGTTCGGCCGCCTCTGCGTGGGCGTCGTTCTCCGCCAGTTGCTCGCGCGCCTCGGCCACCACCTCGTTTTGCTCTTCCAGCCGGTAGCTCAGTTCTTCAAGATCATCCTGATAACGGGTGATCTTTTCCTGCTGGCGCATGGCGGTTTGCACCAGGCTGAGATGATCGCTGGCGGCCTGATAGTCAGTTTCTAAATCCTGCTCTGCGCCGGTGTGTTCATGTAATTCGCGCGCCATATCAACATGGCGGGTTTGTTCGGTCATCAGCTGTTTACGGCTGGCAAACAGCTCGCGTCGCAGCGCCAGCGCCCCATCAAGGTGGATGCGGCGCTCATTGGCATGGCGCATGTAGTCCGCCGCCACATAAGACGTGGCTTCAGAAATCAGGTGCTTGAATAAATCACGGTCAGACTGGGTAACACGGATGGCTTCCAGCGTCATCCGGTTCTCGCGCAGCGCCGCTTCCATATCCTGGAATGCTTTACGCACGCCGCTGTTTTCCGGCAGCAAATAATCGCGCAGCGAGCGGGTAATGGCGCTGGAGATCCCGCCATACAGCGAGGCTTCTATCAAACGGTAGAATTTACTGCGATCCGATGCCGAGCGTAAACGGCGCGGCACAATACCGAGATCAAACATCAGCGAGTGATAATCGGTAATCGAGTTGAACTGCTTAAATTGCACCCCTTCATACGCATCCAGCCGGTCTTTCACGTCCTGTAGCGACAACACGCGCGCCTGACGTTCACCCACGGTCTGCGTCAGAATCTGTGTCGGTGCAACCGCCACCGGCAGGCCCTGAATAGTAAACGGTTTGATGTCCACCTTGCGATCGCGCCCGGCCACCTGCTGCAAGCGCACCCCCACCAGCACTCGCTGATGGCGCGAGTTGACCACATCCAGCACCGAATAACACACGCCCGCGCGCAATTTACCGTGCAGGCCTTTATCGCGCGAGCCGCTGGTGGCTCCGGCTTCGGTGGTATTACGAAAGTGCAGTAAGGTGAGATCAGGGATCAGCGCCGTGATAAAGGCCGCCATGGTGGTGGATTTACCCGCGCCGTTACCACCGGATAACGTCGTCACCAGTTCATCCAAATCAAAAGTGCGGGCAAAAAAGCCGTTCCAGTTGACCAACGTCAGCGAGCGAAATTTTCCGCGTTCAATCATTCCTGTTCATCCTCAACACGTGGCTCATCGGCGTTATCGTCACTGTCATCCAGCGACAGGCGGCTATCCACCGGCATGGCTTCACCATCGCGGATCATGCGCAACTGGGCTTCGCGTGGGTCATCGCCACTGCGAACGTCAGCGCCAAAGCGAAAAACGGCTTCCGTAATACGAAACTTGCTGCTGTCTGCCCCCATGAAGTAAATCATGCCCAGGCGACGCAGCCGGTTTAGCGAAGTGCGCACTTTTTCGTGTAATTTCTGCCGGTCAAGATCGGAGCCACTGGAGCGCTGATTGACGAGCTTCAGCAGCTTGTTCTCATCGGCAAGACTCACCAGCTCTTCATACAATTCTTGCTGACTGAAAATACCCTCGTGCGCCAGCCGCTCGGGGCTGAGGTAGAGGTAACAGAGCACTTTCCCCACCATCATATCCAGCTCGGACAACACCGAGCGCGGGATAAGGGTGGTTGAGCGCGGGCGCAGATAAAAGAACCCTTCCGGCGCGCGAATAAGCTCAACATGGTAACGGGCATAGAACTGCTCCAGTTCATCCTGAAAGTCCATCAGGAAGACGTGGTTTTCCAGTTCTTCCACACCGACATGGCGACCGGCGCGCAATTGGCTGTCTAATGCCGGGAACAACGGGCTGGACAACATGCTGACCAGCCGGGCGGAAACACTTTGATCAATATTTATCGATGACATGGGCCTGTACCTTGGCTCCGTACTCATTGATTGCCTGCCACAGCGCAGGCAATCCGGTGAAATCAGCTTCGGCTACACCCAGACGAACCGCCTGGTCAACCACAATACGGGCAATGTCGAAATGCTGCGCGCGCGGATAGTGTGTCAAATACTCGCGCACCACATCGCCCAGATTAAGCGGGATCTGTTGCTGTTTATATTTTTGTAGCGCGAGCTCAACCATCGCCGCAATTTGCTCACGAATTTCGCTAAACGCCTCATATTCCAGATCCGGCGGCAACTCGCCGGTGACTTCCTCAGAGCGCAACGTCAGTTCTTCATCTCGCATATCCAATAGGCGATCGGCGTTGGCATAGGTTAGCGCCCAAGGCTTATCGAAATAGCTCTGTACCGATTGGCGCAAACGCTGGGCAAACACCCGGTTTTTGTCCATATCGATAGCGGTGCGGATAAATTTATGCACATGGCGGTCATAGCCAATCCATAAATCAATGCTTTGTTGACCCCAACTGATAATGCGATCGAGTTTGCTTTGTAAATCAAAGACCAGATTATCGACAAATGACAGCGACGCCTGGCCAAGCGTGGCATCCTGAATACGCAGCAGGCTGGTTTGCAACTTATCGCCCGCCGCTTCCAGCGTATCTTGCAACTCGCGCAGCGTTTCCGAGGTTTCCCCCAGTAACTTCTCGCAACTGGAAATGGCCGCCCGCCAGTCCTGCGTCAGCAGTGAGGCAATGTTCTCTTTTACGCCTTGCTGTTGCTCATCCATCACACGCTGTGACAAATCGATACTGTCGAAAATTTCCGCTACCGAATACTTCAGCGGCGCGAACACGTTACGGTGCCAATGTACCTCATCGCCCCCTTCTTGCGCCGCCTCAGCCGCTCGCCCCAATTCCTGGGCAACAATCGACAACTGCATCGACAGACGCAGTGCCGAAAACTCGCGCTGGCGAATGTAGTAGTCGGTTATCCCGATGCCAAGCGGCGTCAGGCGATAAATGGCATGGCCTTCGGCCAGTTCGCTGGTAAAGCGGTTAAGCAAACGCTGGCGCACCAGGTCGTTAATGGCGTTATTGGCGCGAACCGGAATGGTTTCATGGGTTTGTTCAAACCCTTTGCTGACATGGCGGAACGCATCGACCAGTTCCCCTTCGCTGATTTCGCCATCCATCCGCTCGCCGTTTAAGGTGGCGATAGCCAGCAGAAAAGCCAAACGCTCCGTTGGCAGGGTAATGGCGAAATCGTTTTTTCTTGCCCAGGCAACCAGTTCAGGTACGGTCTGAGAAACATCACTCATAATGCATCCTTCAACGCAGGTTTATGCGCCATCACATGGATATAGCGCCCCAGACTGACAAACGGTTCCTCCCGGCAATAGCGCTGTTCCAGCGCCAGTAATGCCTCAAAGTCGTCAGCCTGTTGTTGCTTGTTTTGCAAGTAGTCATGAAATACCCGCACGCCGGTTTTACCACCAAGCTGCAAGCCTAATTGCTCCAGCCACTGGTAGACCTGCGGCGGGTTGAGCGGGTTATCCGGCGAGAGCGAGCGGCGTTTACGCTTGGGCATCCCGGCGGCGACGTAGGCAAAATTGCCGAGCACCATATTGCGCAGCACCAGCGCCTGATGGTTGTAGAACATCAGCGATAATGCCCCTCCCGGCACCAGTTGCTGGCAAAGTACCGTCAGGGCCTGCACCGGGTCAGCCACCCATTCCAGCACGGCGTGAAACAACACGAGATCCACCGGCTGCGTCAGATGCGCGCCCACGTCCTGCGCAGCACAATGCACAAACTGCATATTCGCCGCCACACCATCAGCGCGCGCAGCCTGTTCAGCGCGCGTCAACATCTCATCAGAGAGATCGCACAACACCACCTGATGACCCAGTGCCGCCAGACGACGCGACATCGGCCCTTCGCCGCCTCCGGCATCCAGAATACGCAGCGTGCGCGCAGGCAAACGGGCCAGCAGCGTCTCCAAATCCTGCCACAGCACCGCCTGGCGCAAACGACCTTTGGTGGTGCCGTAGATATTTCGGGCAAATTTATCGGCGATATCGTTAAAATTACGATCCTGCATTCCACGGTTCCGCATAAAGGATGACGGCACGTTTTACACGCACACCTGCAACACCCTGTGCCAGTTACCCTATTACCGCCGGAGTGCAGAAAATGTCACTGCAACACCACAGCGGCTCGCTATAACCAACTGGTTTTTGTTTGAACCTGCCATTTTGTCACAGGCTGGCCTAGAATAAATGGTCAGTTCACCCTATTTTCACCCGTATGGTGCTTTTTCATTCAATCTGGACGCTATTTTATGCTGTTTGTCCTCAAAAAATACATCGGAAGTCTGCTAATGCCGTTGCCATTGCTGCTGCTGATGATGGGGGGCGCGCTGGCGCTATTGTGGTTTTCCCGCAGGCAAAAAACGGCGCGGATTATCCTGAGCGCCAGTTGGCTGATGCTATTGCTATTGAGCCTGCAGCCGGTGGCCGATCGCCTGTTATTGCCGCTGGAGTCTCGCTACCCCACCTGGACTGCCGACATGCCACGGGTGAAATACATCGTGGTACTCGGCGGCGGTTACACCTTCAACCCGGCGTGGCCGCCAAGCGCAAACCTTATCAATAATAGTCTGGCCAGGGTGGCGGAGGGCGTCAGGTTATGGCATGCCAATCCCGGCTCAACGCTGATATTTACCGGCGCAGCGGCGCAAAATAACCCGATGACCAGCGCCCGTGTCGCCGCACAAGTCGCACTGAGTCTCGGTGTACCAGAACAGGCGATTCTGCGGGTCGATACCGCGAGGGATACAGAAGAGGAAGCGGCAGGGACACAGGCATTGGTCGGTAGCGCCCCTTTTCTGCTTGTCACCTCAGCCAACCATCTGCCGCGCGCGATCCGCTTTTTTCAAGCGCGTGGATTAAACCCGATGCCCGCTCCGGCCAATCAACTGGCGATTACCTCACCACTCAACCCGTGGGAGCGGCTTTTCCCCTCGCCGCTCTATCTTTCACACAGTGAACGCGCCTGGTATGAAGGGCTTGGTTTACTTTGGCAGCACCTCAACGCAGACGCATCGCCCCCCGCGTCTGGCGGCCAGATACCACCGCGATGACCTCGGTACAGCCCTGCCCATCACTCAAGCCAGGGCTGTAACTCACGAATAGCGGTATCGAACACGCCGCGATCGAGCTGGCCGGTATGAATATAACGGGAGACCGCAGCCCACAGCGTGTATAGCCAGCGGCGTCCAACGAAGGACTCTGCCAGCGGCGCTTGCTTGAGGTAGTGAAAAAACAGCTGCTCTGACATACCGGGTTCCTCACACAGGCGGAACAGGTCATACTCGCGCGGAGCCCATAGCATCATGCCGGGATTGATCATCGCGAGCAGTTGATCGGTGCGCGGGTCTTTGAGCATGCTGCGTAGCGTCAAATTGCCATGCACCAGCACGCAATCGTCATCAAAATCAGCAAACAGTGATGACAGACTCTGGCGCGAACGGTACAACACCGTGCGGTCTTGCTGCGTTAACTGTACCGCATTGACATTCATCAACGTTGCCCACAGCACTTCCAGACGCTGGCAATACCAGTCAGGCCAGGTGTTTTCCTGTGTACTATCGACCGTCCCCACGCAACCATGGCTGTCAATACGGTGCCAGGCCAGCAGATTTTCTACGATTTGATCGCGCAATAATTCCCAGCGCCCCGGTGAGCGCGAAGGTGCCTCCACCGACACCCCACGCAGCCGCTCAATCAGCAAGAGCTCTTTATACGGCGCCTGGTGTGTGATCACCATGCCGTAGACGGTCGGCAAACGGACGTCGCCTTCACGCGCCAACATGGTCAGCTTATAGGCCTCTTGCGCCGCAATACCCTGACAAATATAACTTTTTGCCAGCAATGGCATGGCATTACCTGAATTATCATATAACGCATAGAGGTGAGCATAAGGTTGCTCACTGATCCTCTCAAGCCGGCTGACAGACTCTCCCAGCACCGTACTCAATTCGGTCTTTAGCAGTTCCATAAGCAGTGGACTCCCACAGTTGCAGGCAACATCGCGCCTATGATGCGAGCAGGGAAGGATTATTTCTTCAATACAGATCAAAGAAAGCGGGATGGAGATGACTGCGCCAATATAAACATCGGCGGTACAGGAAAACCCCAGCGGCGTATCGAACGCCCCCACGCCTGAATCAACAGGCGCGAGGGCCTTGGGACATGCTGCAACTGCCACGATACCAATAATTGGCCTTCGGACGCAGAGTGCAGCACCAATGCGTGATTATTTCAGCTCAAAAGCGCCCAGATCCGGGGCGGTGCCTTTATAGGCGATTTTGACATCGCCACCTTTATCCACCATCCAGCTATCTGCCGCCAGATGCAGACTTTTCAACACCGGCAGACTGCCGTCAGCCTGACGTGCCGCATCCCAGCCCGTTGTGGATACGCCCTGGAATTCAGCATCAGAGATAACATTGTTAAAATTCCATGAGTTATAGCGCATATTCGCGCCATCGGTATATTGCAGTGACTGCGATTTGGCAGCATAAGAGACGTTATTACGCAACGTGCCCAATGAAACCGCATTACCACCGGCATCAATACCGCGCATGCTAAAGTTAACCGCATTCTGGAATGACGTGTTATTAAAGAAATCATTCGCTACCGGATGGTGATTCGCGTAAAAACCCGCCGCTTTATTCAGGAAGGCAACGGAATTACGTACCACATGTTTCGGGGCGTTGCTGACATACAGCGCGCCATACCCACCAGCCTTAAAGCCATTACCGTTACCGGCGGCCAACGACGTGGTCGTACCCGGCAAATAGCCGTGCGACCAGGCCCATGAGTTTTCAATCGTCACCGCCGAGTAAGCATTGATAAGGTCAAAACCATCATCAGAGTTTGACCAGGCACGGCATCCACTGAAGATATTGCCCGGCATGTCGGCGGCGATATGGGCACCAAATCCATCACCACTCTGCCCCGCGCCATTAGAGGTTAACGGGTCATAGTTATGGTGAGAATCAGTATTCAATACCGTGTTATAAGCACCGTTTTTCAAAAATAATCCGGTTCCCATAATGTGGTGAATGTTGAGTTGCTCAAACACGTTGTTGCTGCCATTAATCCACACGCCCCAGGATTCATGGTTCTTGTTGTTATTTTGCGGCACGCCGGTAATTTCTAATCCTTTCAGCGTGATCCAGCTTGCAACAACGTTAAAACCTTTCACGCGGCAGTCATCTTTCATCTGGCTGAAATCAAATACCGGTTTTTCACCCGTATACGCGACGTATTCAATACGCTTGCCAGACGTTCCGCTTTTGTTGAGCGTAATCGCATTCACAATATCCGTCTGGCTGGCACAACTGTTCAACCCGGCATTAAACGTGTAAGTACCGCCACGCACCCACAAGCGGTCGCCCGGTGCGAGCGTTTGTTGCGCGCGGGCAAAGGTTTTCCAGGGGGCCGCCTTGCTGCCATTGGCTGTATCGCTGCCATTAGGCGCCAGATAGAACTCGGCCGCCAGACTCTGCGCGGCCGTACCTGCTAACAGGCAACCAACCAATACGGGTAAAAACGTTTTTTTCACTTTCATTATGTTGCTCCATCCTTAGTCAATAAAAGTCAGTATATTCATCCTTTCCATATACCGGTGCGCATCAACGGCCATTATCCCCGTCACACCCAAACACGGGTATTCGGAAAAAGCGACAGAGGTGGTAAACCGTGCCGGATGAAAACCAGCAACGCCGCGAACAGGGGAAAAGACCGCAAAATAATAAGTCATGATGACCCTTTATGCATCCACGGCGGCTATTTTTCGCCTGATTACGCACATATTTATTAGTCACGCTATACCATTTCCTGAATAACAATATCTAAATGTGATTAGCATGAAGGCCATCATTGCTGAACAGCCGTCGTCTTCACACAAGCGGCCCAGCGTTCTGCTCTCGGGGTAATGGATGACGATGGTGAATGTACGTCGCCGCGCATAAAAAAAGCGCCTTGCCTACCGGCAACGCGCTGATAAAACACCCCGGATTATAAAACGTCTCGCCGTCTCTTCATCACCACTGCGTATTCGTCATCGCCATAGCGTATTCGCTGCAACAACGAATCTATTCACCGCACAATGTATTCCCCACACAATATATTTACTAAACGGTATATTCACTACGCAGCATATTCACTGCAATGGCGCAGGGCATTCTCTCTCATGGTCAATATGATGACGCCGCCATTATTGCTCTGACGCGCGCTAAATCTTCCGGGGTATCAACCCCCACGCTGGGCACTTCTTTGGCGACGGCAACATGAATCTTTTCGCCGTACCACAGCACACGCAACTGCTCGAGCATTTCGATTTTCTCAAGCTCGCTGGGCGCCCACCCCACATAGCGGCGGATAAAGCCCGCACGGTAGGCGTAGATACCGATATGGCGCAGGAAATGATTACCGATGATTTCACGCGATTGCGCAAAGCGATCGCGCTCCCAGGGAATGGTCGCGCGGGAAAAATAGAGTGCGTAACCCTGCGCATCCGTCACGACTTTCACCGCATTGGGGTTAAAAGCCTCTTCACTGTCGGTTATCGGAACAGCCAGCGTCGCCATTCCCGCCAGACTACCCGCCAGATTCTCAGCCACCTGGCGGATAATCACCGGTGGAATCAAGGGCTCGTCGCCTTGCACGTTGACGACAATCTCGTCATCCGCAAAGCGGTAATGCTCTATCACCTCAGCCAGACGTTCGGTGCCAGAACTGTGGTCAGGGCGGGTCATGCAGACTTCGCCACCAGCCTGCTCAATGGCGCGCGCTACATCGGTATGATCGGTCGCCACAATCACCCGGCTCGCGCCAGATTCACGCGCACGCTCCATCACATGCACGACCATCGGTTTACCCTGAATATCCGCCAGCGGTTTTCCCGGCAAGCGGGTCGAGGCATAGCGGGCAGGAATAATTGCGGTAAAGGTCATTTATTGCGCCATCTCGTCGGGAGTGAGTGTACGGGCTTCATTTTCCAACAGCACGGGAATACCGTCTCTTACCGGATACGCTAACCCTTCCGCCTTGCAAATCAGCTCTTGTTTTTCCTGATCAAAAACCAGTTTCCCATTACATACCGGACATGCCACGATTTCGAGCAAACGATGATCCATACTTCCTCCATCAAAAAGCGAGCCGTCTGAACCGCTGTCACTCTGCGTCCACATCGCTCGCTTTGCGATATTTTTCAATGGTTTGTGTTATTTTCTGTAACAATGACAAGGATGCGGGCGCGGGCAGCGTTGCATCAACCGGTAAATACCACCAATTGGCGCAAGCAAATGTACGGCATTTCACCGCATCTTTCTCTGTCATGATCAATGGCTGATGCCGATCCGTGGTCAGGGCCTGCAATTGCCGAGGTTGCCAATGTTGATGATCGGCAAACGCCACTTCTTGCACAAGCGTTGCACCTAACGACCGCAGCGTGGCAAAAAAGCGCGGCGGATGCCCGATGCCAGCCATCGCCACCAACGGTGAAAGCGAAGACACCGCACGGCGCTCCCCCGTGAGCAGGTTCACCGCCTCACGAGCGACCAGTTGCATCGGAATCTCTCCCGCCTCAGCCTGCCCGCCATTGGTAATCACCGCATCAACCGTTTTCAGGCGCGAGACCCGCTCCCGTAAAGGGCCTGCGGGCAACCACCATCCATTGCCGAAACGCCTTGCGCCGTCAACGACCACCAACTCTACATCACGAGCCAGTGCGTAATGTTGCAACCCATCATCCGTTATTACGATATCCAGCGGCTGGCGCGCCAGCAATGCCGCTATCGCCTCACGGCGCTTGGGTGCGACAGCCACTGCAGCACCGGTGCGCTGAAAAATCAGCACTGGCTCATCGCCCGCCTGTTGCGCCGTAACCTGCGAGGTCACGCACAGCGGGTAATGCTCGGCATGGCCGCCATACCCGCGCGACACCACACCGACACGATAGCCGCGCTGTTGCAGTTGCTCAACCAGCCAGATAACCACCGGTGTTTTGCCATTGCCGCCAGCAGTCAAATTGCCCACCACAACCACCGGTACAGGCGCGCGCCAGACCGGGCGCAAACCATAACGGTAACTCATGCGAATAAGGCCGCTTATCACGCCATAAAGCAACGACAATGGCAGCAGCAACCAATAAAGCCGTGAGCGCCCCGACCAGATACGTTCAATCATCGGCCAGACTCAGTCACGCGCCAAACTGCAACTTGTGTAGCTGGGCATAAGCGCCATTGCGCGCCAGCAAATCGTCATGTTGGCCGCGCTCAATAATCTGCCCCTCTTCAACCACCAGAATTTCATCGGCTTTTTCAATGGTAGAAAGACGATGCGCAATCACCAGTGCGGTACGGTTTTTCTGCAACTCATCCAGCGCAGCCTGAATCGCACGTTCAGATTCGGTATCCAATGCGGATGTCGCCTCATCAAGCAACAGGATGGGACAATCGCGCAATAACGCACGGGCAATAGCGATACGCTGGCGCTGACCACCGGATAGCAGCACGCCATTCTCGCCAATTACGGTATCCATGCCGTGTTCCAGCTTACTAATGAAATCCATGGCATGGGCCATTTTTGCCGCCCGTTCAATGTCTTCGCGGCTGTAGCGGTCGCCACAGGCATAGGCAATGTTATTGGCAATCGTATCGTTGAACAGATGCACATTTTGTGAAACCAGCGCAACCTGGCTGCGCAGCGATGCCAGCGAATACTCTCGCAGATCGTGCCCGTCTACCAGAATACTCCCCGCTTGAATGTCATAAAAACGGGTAATGAGATTGGCAATGGTCGATTTTCCAGACCCAGAACGCCCAACCAGTGCGACGGTTTTGCCCGGCGGGATATGCAGATTAATGTTTTTCAGCGCCAGCGACTCTTTACCTGGATACGCAAAGTCAACATTCTGGAACACGATATCGCCTTTCGACTGCTGCAATACCCGGGTTCCGGTGTCCTTCTCTTGTTCCAAATCCAGAATGGTAAACAGCGTCTGGCAAGCTGCCATACCGCGCTGGAACTGGGAATTGACGTTAGTGAGCGACTTCAATGGCCGCATCAGCGTAAACATGGAGGAAAACACGACGGTAATCGTCCCGGCCGTCAACGTTTCCATGACCGATGGGAAGCTTGCGGCATACAATACAAACGCCAGCGCCAACGAAGCGATAAGCTGGACCACAGGATCAGAAATGGAGGAGGCTGACACCATTTTCATGCCCTGCTGGCGCATGCGATTGCTCACCTCATCAAAGCGTTCAACCTCAACTTTCTGACCGCCGAAGATCAGCACTTCTTTGTGCCCTTTCAGCATCTGTTCGGCGCTTGTCGTCACCAAACCCATGGTGTTTTGCATGTTCTTACTGATACTGCGAAAACGCTTTGACACCACGCGCATACTGTAAGAAACAATCGGTGCAATCAGAACCAGAATCAGCGACAGTTGCCAGCTATACCAAAACATCAGTACAAACAGACCCAGAATTGACGCCCCTTCCCTGACAACCGTCACCAACGCGTTAGACGACGATGAGGCAACCTGCTCTGAATCATAGGTAATGCGTGAAAGTAAGGTGCCGGTAGATTGCTGGTCAAAGAAGGAGACCGGCATGCCCATAATGTGACTGAACAGGCGACGGCGCATATTCATCACCACTTTGCCAGACACCCAGGCGACACAATAACTGGAGATATAGCTGGAGATCCCGCGCATAATCATCAGCCCGATGATAGCCAGCGGCATCCACACCAACACACTGCGATCGGCTTTGCCAAACCCGTCATCTAACAGCGGTTTTAGCAGTGACAGCATTAACGTATCGCCAGCGGCGTTAATCACCAGCGCCACCGCTGCGACGGCAAGCCCGGCTTTAAAAGGAGCGATCATCGGCCATAGGCGACGAAATGTCTGCCAGGTGGAGAGATCTTTATCATTCATCATGCAATAAACCTGAGCTTTTGATAAACAGCCGCATATATTACTCGTTATCCTCACCCGCGCCAAACCACCGATGATACCAGCGAGGCGATATTTCCCCCCTGTAGCGCAATATTTGTATGTCATCGGTGAAAAAACGCACACTCAATTGACCGCTATGGGCAGTATCACGCCACGCTATCCCCATTTGGCGATAACGCTGCGTCACGCGTCTTGCCGGTAAGCGCCACGGGTTATAGCGAGAATTGGATGACATAACCCAGTCTGCCCCCACCGCGCGTAAAAATGGTGCCGATGATGAGGTATTACTGCCATGATGAGGCACTTGCAGAATGTCGGCCGCTAAAGCGTGACGCTGCGTTTTCAACAGCCTTGCCTCATCCTCCTGCTCTAAATCACCGGTCAGCAATACACTGTAGCGCCCGTCGTCTACCCGGATCACACACGAATCATGGTTGCCTGCATTCACCGCCCGCACCGGCGGCCACAGTACGCGAAATGTCAGCCCCTGCCAGCGCCAGCTTTCCCCCGTTACACAAGGCCGATGGGTAGCATCATACTGCGAGCTGTACACCGGTATCTGAGGGTAGACCGCTTGTAGCGTTGCCCATCCACCACGATGGTCAAGGTGGCTATGGCTAATAACGACCCCTTGTAATTGCAGCCCCCGCCATTTTAGATACGGCAAAATCTCCCGACTGGCGCTTTCGCCACCTTCCCAACTGGGGCCGGTATCATAAAGCCAGGCCTTGCCATTTCGCTCAATCACGATGGCCAAACCGTGCCCGATATCCAGCATGTCTACCCGCCATGATGGCGCATGCGGCTTTGGGCGCAGCAGCATCACCAGAATCAACGCCAGCACACTCAGCGGGTAGGTTCTCCACCAGCCGAAGCGCCAGATAATCACTGCCGCCCACCCTGCGACACTCGCACTGACTAGCGTTTGTCCTAAAGGCAACCACCCCGGCGGCAACGTCACCAGCGGTGCGAAAACCAGCGCCAACGATCGGTCGGCCAGCCACCATACCCCCTGTGCAACACCGGGTGCCCACATCAGCAACAGCGCTATCAATATAAGCGGGGTCGTTATCAGCGAGACCAGCGGCACCGCCCAGAGATTGGCAGGCAATGCACTCATGCTTATCCCCTGGAATAACAGAATTTGCAGTGGCATCAACAACAGCATCATACCCAGTTGCACATGTAACCCACGTAACCAGAACCAGCGCTTACGTCGCTGCATCGACACCGGTAACGGCACCCATTGATACCAAAAGATCAGTGAAGCAACCGCCAGCGCCGATAGCCAAAAGCTGTCAGACAGCACACTGAGCGGGTCGAAAACCAATACCAACGCGAGACACCACAACCACACCTGCCAGGAAGACACCGACACATGACATAATCGCAACACTGTCCAACATGATAGCGCCAGCGCCGCTCTCACCGCTGGTGGGTTGCCTCCGGCGAGCCATACATAACTCCATGCCAATACCCATCCACACCACAAGGGAAAAACATGCTGTATCCGGTGAACGGGCAACAACATTTGCACAGCCCTTGCCACTCCAAAGCCAAACAACGCAGCCAGCGCAATGTGTAAACCAGAGATAGCCATCAGATGCAGTGTCCCCGTCTGGCGTAACACGTCTAACACCGGGGCATCAACCCTCTCCATTTCGCCCACCGCCAACGCCAGTATGATCGCGTGCCATGGCAGTGTTTGGGTTTGTTGTTCAACTACTGTGACCAGTGATTGGCGGGCGCCACATGCCGATGACACGGGTTCGGCAGACAACACGCGCGCCGTCAGCGGTTGTGCTTTTGCCAACGCCCAGCGCTGGCGATCAAACCCACCTTCATTTAACCGGCTATGTACCGGGCGCATACTCAGGCGTAGTATCCAGCGCTGCCCGCCACACCAGTTTTGCATCATCGATGGGAGCGTCACACGTGCGAAAATAGGTGGGAACACCCACTCATCGTCTATTTTTGATAGCCTGACCACGGCATGACTTGCCTCCGCCTGATTAAATCTCACGCTCTCTATGCGCACTTGGGCGACAACCGGGCGTTGGGTTAGTTGGTCAATCTGATTCATCATCACCCTACCGTTATAAAGACTCCAACACAGGCTCAACGCCATAAGGCCCACCGCAGAGAAGCGTGTTCGGATAAGCCACAACAGCGGAACACCCCACAACAAGGCGCGTTCATTGGGCAACTCTGGCAGAAACAGCAGCACTAACGGGCCGCTGACGCCGATAACCGCCAGGTGATTGAGTGACAGTCTGATAGCTCACCTCCCTTTCACCCCCATAGTCGGGTGATGATTGCGCAGGAACTTTGCCAACCGGCATTAATTAAGGCGAGACGAGAGTGAAGAACCAGGAAGCGGGTACGCAAAAAAAAACGTATCGCCATACGATGACATCAAAAATTGCGAAGCCGCTCGCTATGTATAGCGCCAGAAAAGGAACCTGATTGACGGGCTCACGGCATAAACAGGATGCTGTGCATATCAGCAATACCGAACACTATCGGCAATGGCAGCAAGCATGGCCGCTGAGGTAAACGAGATGAAGGGACTGAGGGAAAAGACACCAGGGCCAGAGCAGGCCCTGATGATAAACGGCACGATTTTACTTTGTTTCTACCGGGGCTTTGATTTCACCCATTTCTTTAATACGGCGAGACAATTCGCGGCGCTCTTTTGAAAGCTCAGCATTTTTGATGATGTATTCATCAACGCGGTCTTCATAGTCACTGCGCATATTGGCAATAATATTCTGGATATCCTCAATGGACATACCCGGCTTAATATATTCACTCAGGTTATCTAACAGCAGCACGCGCTTCTGGTTATCACGGACTTTCTTTTCATTGTCCGTAATTTCGCGCTGCAACTTGTTTTTACGACGGAACATACGCACAAATTCCAGCACATCCTGGAAACATGGCTTAGTGTTACCTTTATCCATTTTTCTACCCTTCATTAACTGTCAAAATTCGTTATGCGCAAAACGCCTGCGCTAACCATACCGCTTTGCTACCCCCGCCGACAAGGGTGTTTTCCCCAATCTCGGGTGCAATCGTTGTCTTTATGTGCACCACGTCACCCCTTGTCATAGCGGAACCTGACTCGATTCAACACGATAAGACCATAAGGGTATCCATGATTCCAACTTCTGCCCGCAGCACGGATGGTTTACCATGAGTACCCTGTACTATTCGCCCGCATCCGTGAGTAAAATCGCGCCTTATCCGATTTCAGGCCACAGAGAGACAACGTGCATCATTCACATACCGAGCCCAGTTTTTTCATCCACGATTATGAGACCTTTGGCAAACACCCCGCTAAAGATCGCCCCGCGCAATTTGCCGGTGTTCGTACCGATCTGAATTTCAACGTCATCGGTGAGCCGGAAGTGTTTTATTGCCAACCTTCCGATGATTATCTGCCCGATCCGCAGGCGGTGATGATTACCGGGATCACCCCGCAGATAGCAAAAGCACGCGGTATCCGGGAAGCCGAATTCGCCCAGCGCATACATGCGCTTTTCAGTGTGCCCGGCACCTGCATTATGGGATACAACAATATTCGGTTTGACGATGAAGTCAGTCGTAACCTGTTCTACCGCAATTTTCTCGATCCTTATGCCTATAGCTGGCAGCACGGCAACTCGCGCTGGGATTTGTTGGATATGCTGCGAGCCTGCTATGCGCTGCGGCCAGAGGGTATCATTTGGCCGGAAAATGATGAGGGCTTTCCAAGTTTCAGGCTGGAACACCTGACTCGCGCCAATAACATTGAACACACGCACGCTCACGATGCCATGTCCGATGTGTATGCCACCATCGCCATGGCTCGTCTGCTGAAACAGTCCCAACCGAAATTATTCGATTACCTTTATCAGTTACGGAACAAGAACAAGGTCAATGCGTTAATCGATATTCCCAACATGAAACCGTTGGTGCATGTTTCCGGCATGTTTGGTGCTACGCGCGGCAACACCAGTTGGATTGTTCCTCTGGCCTGGCACCCGGAGAACCGCAATGCGGTTATCGTCTGTGATTTGGCGGGCGATATTGCGCCGCTGTTGGAGTTGAGCGCTGATGAGTTAAGAAACCGCCTTTATACCCGTCGTGCGCTGTTGGCGGAAAGCGAATCACCAGTGCCGATTAAACTGGTGCATATAAATAAATGCCCGGTGCTCGCCCCCGCCAGTACATTACGCCCGGAAGATGCAGAGCGACTGGGTATCGACAGGCAACACTGCCTGAATAACCTGCAACGCTTACGACAACATCATGAGGTGCGAGAAAAAGTGGTGGCGCTTTTCGCCGAGGCTGCGCCTTATGCCGGAGAAAATGATGTAGACCTACAACTCTATAACGGTTTTTTCGGCGATGCAGACCGCGCGGCCATGGCCATTATTCGTACCACCTCGGCGCAACATCTGCCTGCATTACATCTCAACTTCGTCGATGGGCGCATAGAAGAGCTACTCTTTCGCTATCGTGCCCGCAATTACCCCGGCACGCTTGATGAATCGGAGCAACAGCGCTGGCTGGCTCATCGGCGAGACGTGTTCACGCCTGAGCGCCTGAACGCCTACTCACAATCGTTGGATGAGCTCTACCAACTGCATGCCGGAGATGAGAGCAAACAGCTACTGCTCAAGGCGCTATTTAACTACGCACAAAAGGTGCTGGCATAGCCGCACAAACAACAGGCTCCCGCAGGAGCCTGTTATCGCATTAGCGGAAAACTCGGCCAGTTAGTTAGGCTAAATCCTCGTTATACTGCGGCACTGGCTGTCTGAAACTGCGCGTAACGAAAGCCAGATACAGCAGGCCGACGGCAGCCCACACCAGTCCAAGCGTCATCGAGGTGCGTTCCAGATTCAACCACAACGCACCAACGGTCAGCGCCCCCATCACCGGAAGAATCAGGTAATTCAGCGTATCCTTCAGCGTCTTGTTGCGGCGTTCGCGAATATAGAACTGCGAAATGACAGACAGATTCACAAAACTAAACGCAACCAATGCACCAAAGTTGATTAATGCGGTAGCCGTCACTAAATCGAATGAAATCGCGGAGAGCGCAATCACGCCGACCAAGAGCACATTCAGTGCCGGGGTGCGCCAGTTCGGGTGCACATAGCCAAAGAAACGCTCAGGGAAGACGCCGTCACGTCCCATCACATACATCAAGCGTGATACCCCTGCATGCGCCGCCATCCCCGAGGCCAACACCGTGACGCAAGAGAAAATCAGAATACCAAACTGGAAGGCTTTCCCTGCAACATAGAGCATGATTTCCGGTTGGGAAGCATCCGGGTGCTTAAAGCGCGAAATATCCGGGAAGTAGAGTTGCAGAAAATAAGAAACAACAATGAAAATCACCCCGCCAATCAGCGCCGTCAGGAAAATCGCCTTCGGGATCACGCGGCCTGCGTCCTTGGTTTCTTCTGACAATGAACTGATGCCATCAAAGCCAAGGAAGGAGAAGCACAGGATAGTCGCACCGGTAATCATCGGCACCACATGAGACTCTGGCGTCCAGAACGGACGACTGCTCACCAGCGTTCCAGCACCTTCGCCATGCGCAACCCCGTAGATAACCATACTGGTGATGGCAACCATGACAGCGACCTGAAGCACCACAATCAGGCTGTTGAAATTAGCAACAGTTTTAATGCCACGCAGGTTGGAAAGCGTCATGAAACTCACCAGTAACACCACGAACATCCACGATGGGATCTCAGGGATCAGGGTTTCAAAATAGATTTTCGCCAGCAGAATATTGATCATCGGCATGAACAGGTAATCCAGCAGCGATGACCACCCCACCATGAACCCAACCGTCGGGCTAATGGCTTTTTGCGCATAGGTATACGCAGAACCCGCAGACGGGAAGCGGCGAACCAGCTTACCGTAACTGAGTGCGGTAAATAGAATGGCGACTAATGCAAACGCGTAGGCTGTGGCGACATGGCCATCCGTCAGCCCAGAAACGATACCGAACGTATCAAATAATGTCATCGGCTGCATATAGGCTAATCCCATCATCACGACCGGGACCAGTGTCAGCGTTTTGCGTAATTGTACGCGAGACGTTGCCGGGGCAGTTGTATCAGTTGTCATGGCGTAAGGCTCCGTGGAAAACGACGGTCACATCAGCAGCGCGCGCTGCCAGGGTCATCATCGGTGAAGTCACCGGATATTCACTTATCCCAAAGAGGGTGGGAGACGTCGCCTCAACCTCAGGTTGAGCAATAGCTTCTCCCGGCACAGACCACGCCAGCATGGCCATTTCGTGACTGTGCCAACCGGCAGGCACCGGCTCCAAAACAACAGTTTGCCCCATTCATGTCTCTCTTTAATTCGACGTTGCGCTATCGCAGACGTTTTACTGGTATCTGTCCGGCGTTTGCAACGCCAGCCTCTTGCGTGATGTACAAAAAAATAACCGACGTTTTCAAAGAAACGTCGGTTTTTTCAGGGCGCGTATTTTGCCCCAGTCAGCAACCAGAGACAAGACCTGCGAAGGGTTCCAGCCTGATTTTTCCCATCAATTTTCGTCGATTAACGCAGTCGTTTACGCTTTTCGTTCTGATCCAGCTCCAGCTCTGTGATCACTTGCTGAAGCCCTCGTTCCTGAACGGCGGTTAATGACACAAATTTGAAACTCAATCGCTCAATTTGCCTTACATCACCCTTACCATCGAGCACCTTGGTTGTTGCGTGATTAACAAATTGTAAATCCAGGCAAAATTGCCCATAACTGGCTAAATCGACATCAACGCTTTTTAGCACCATGCCGGGCTTAAATTGCGCCACCGTGTCTTTATTATCGGTATACATGCTCAATCCGCCGAGCGACAGATCTTTGAGGCTAAACTCGAACTGGTTGTTATCTGGCAATTCACCGCGACACATCATCGGCGGCCAGGCAGGGGAATTAATGCGGAAAAAGTTACGGCGTTGAATGTTATACAGCACATCCGGGATCGCCGCGCAAAAGGCGGGCAAATCATCGTATTCATCAGCTCTGATGATAGTGGAGCGGAACTCTATCTTGGCACCGGCACTTTCAGCCATAAACTCAAGCTCTCCGGCAAAGAGCGCACGGCTATTCTCACGCTCAAGCGCACCCAGGTCGAACAAAAACTCATCCTCGTCTGCATCGACCGACAGGATCTTGCTAATGAACTGACCATGGGTGTGATATACCACAATCGTAGTATCTTGTTTTTGCAGTCCGCGCAACGTGGCGCAAATCGCCATTTTATTGCGTCTGGCGAACTGTTCTTTCGTATTGTTATCCACTACATCCATCCCCACCGTTAATTGAATGGTTAACGCATCAATCCGTGTCCCTGAGTTCCCAGGATACAGCATGGCACTAGTATCGACAGATGTGCAATCGACTTTAGCGCTATTGCGACTTTCGTTTGCTGCAACAAAAACAGATTGCGCAATTTTTTATCAATAAAAAGAATAACGTGGGATAAAGGCTGCAATAGCCGTGCGCCGTTTGGCTCACACTGGCGATACAAAAAAATAATGATGAACGGAAATACCAACGACCAACAGCGCCACCACGGTGGTTCAGCGCTGGTAGTTATCTGAATAAAAGTGTGAATAAAAATCTGAATAGACGTTTGAACAGCAGCGTGGCGAGCGAAATACCGGGGAAAACCCTGTTACGTTTCACCTCCGCGCGAAAATCTACCCTGCGCGGCAACGGCGACGTATCACGAGCTATCACCACATGCAAAACGAAACGATGTGGCTGGAAAAACAGCAGCCGTGGGATGGCACAACCGAAACAGCGCTTGTCTGCCGCCCCTGTTCACGCCTATCTTTTGTGCAAGCGCCATACCTTTGCGGTAATGCCCTTGCGATATTGCAGCACCACAGCCGGTATTACCGTACCGCCAGCAGATTCCCCTACCGCAAGGGAATTACACCGCCGGATAACCGGCCAGCAGCCAGGTCAGTGCCAGCAGATCGGCACTGCCGCCCGGACTCAGGTTTTGCGCAATCAGCGTCCTGTCCATCGCCTCAAGCCCCGCCACCGTCACCCCGGCGGATAACTGCTCCCGCGCCAGACGCTGCACCAGCGACAACCCCGCCAGCCCGCCGCGCGACACCACGTTGGTATCGCCGTTCTGCGCCATCAGCACCACCAGCGTGTGCAGCAGCGCCTCGCGCTCCGGCACACCCCGCGCGCGCGCCGCCAGGTACGCCGGCAGGCTGTAGCGCCGCACCGTGGCAAAGCCGCTCGCCGCCTCACCCCGCGCCCCCGTCAGCCCGTGCTCACGGTACAACCGCTCACCCGCCGTCACCGCCGTGCTGCCACCGGCCAGCTCCGTTTCCACCAGCCCCGCGCTCATCTGCGCCACGCTGCCACACAGCGATGCGCGGCTCAGGCGCTCGCCGCGCCCCGCCAGCCAGCCCGCCGCGCTGCACACCAGACCAAAGGCGAAAATACCGCCCTTGTGCGTGTTCACCCCGCCTGTCGCCGCCTGCATCGCCTGCTCCGCCGCCAGCCCCACCGGGCGCACCCGCGCCAGCAGCTGCGACAGCGGCAGGTGGCGATGCTGCCAGCCGGCGGCAGTAAAGCGCGCAAACCACGGCGACAGCGCCGCAATGCTCGCCTCGAACGTGCCCATGTCCATGTCGCGGTGCGCGCCGCTGTTGGCCGCGTCCACCAGCCCCGGCTTCGGCGTCAGCTCCACCTCGTGCGTCAGCGCCGCCACCACCCGCCGGTGGATGTCCGGCAACCCGCCCGGCTCATCCACCTCGCCGGTCAGCGCCTCAGCGACCGTCAAACCAGCCATGCAGCCGCTCCTCTATGGCCGCCAGCACCTCGGGCAGAGGGTGACGTCTTGAGCGGGAACAGGCATGCGCCGCTTCATCGCACAGCAGGCAGCGACGCGGCCCGTGCGCCAGCAATATCCGGCTCACCACCCCGGTCTGCGGCCCCAGCACATCGAAGTCCCACAGCCGCCCCAGCGGGTGTTGCTCTTCCACGGCTATCAACGCGGCTTTCACACTCAGGGCGTCTTTTTCGACAACCCACAAGGCTTCTGCCCCTGTCGCCAACCAGTGCAACTGCTGTTCGCTCACCGTCCAGCCCCGCGCACGGCACAGGTCATCCAGCTCCGACAGCGCCTGAATCATCGCCTGGCGATACAGCGGCGTATCTTTCACCGGCCCCGGTGTGACCAGCGTCAGCGATATCACGGTCTGCCCGTAACGCGCCAGCAGTGCCTGCTGACGGGCATGACGCTGCTCTTTTGCCGCCAGTACCGCTGTCAGCCCGGCGTGCGCCGGGCTCTCTGTCAGGATTGTCTCACACATACGCCCGGGCTCAGTCCTTTACCTGACGCACCACGTCAATCACGCTGCCGTCACGGTAGCGGATCACCCCCACGATGCGCTCGTGGAACTCAATCGCCTTCGGCTCGCCCGCCAGCGCCACCGCACGCTGGTACAGCTCGTCAATCGACATCACGCTCAGGCCCGCCGCCGTCAGCCGTGCCGCCACCTCCGGGCGCAGCGGGTTCACCGCTATCCCGTGGTCCGTCACCAGCACGTCTATCGCGCTGCCCGGCGTCACGCACGTCGTCACCTGACGCACCACCGTCGGAATGCGGCTGCGTATCAGCGGCGCCACCACTATCGTCAGGTTCGCCGCCGTCGCCACGTCACAGTGACCGCCCGACGCCCCGCGCATCACCCCGTCCGACCCGGTGATGACATTCACGTTGAACTGCGTGTCGATTTCCAGCGCACTCAATATCACCACGTCCAGCTGGTCGCAGCACGCCGCCTTCGCACTCGGGTTCGCGTACACGTTGGTCGAGATTTCCACGTGCTGCGGGTTCTTCGCCAGCGATGCCGCCGCGTTCGCGTCAAAGCACTGCGTGTCCAGCAGCGTCTCTATCAGCCCCTTCTCGTGCAAATCCACCAGACTCCCGGTGATGCCGCCCAGCGCAAACCGCGCCACCACGCCCTGCTTCTGCATCCGCTCTTCCAGAAAACGCGTGCACGCCGTCGAGGCCGCCCCCGAGCCGGTCTGCATCGAGAAGCCGCTCTTAAAGTACCCCGAGTGCTCGATAACGTCCGCCGCCCGCCGCGCTATCAGCAGCTCGCGCGGGTTGCTGGTCACGCGCGCCGCCCCCACGCTGATTTTCGCCGGGTCGCCCACTTCGTCCACCGGCACCACAAAATCCACCTGGTCCTGCACGATGCTCGCCGGCATGTTCGGGAACGGCACCAGGCTCTCCGTCAGCAGCACCACCGTCTTCGCATACTGCGCATCCACCATCGCATACCCCAGCGACCCGCAGCGCGATGTCCCCGACGTGCCGTTGGCATTGCCGAACTCGTCGCTCGCCGGTACCCCGAGAAACGCCACGTCTATCGTCAGCTCCCCGCTCTGCAGCAGGTGCACCCGCCCGCCGTGCGAGTGGATTTGCACCGGCTCTGCCATCAGACCGTGCGATATCGCGTCCGCCAGCCTGCCGCGCATCCCCGAGGTGAAGATACGGGTGATGACCCCGTTGCGGATGTGCTCTATCAGCGGCGCGTTGCAGGTCATCAGCGAGCTCGACGCCAGCGTCAGGTTTTTAAACCCCATCCGGGCCAGCGTCTCCACCACCCGGTTTATCACCTTGTCCCCTTCGCGGAACGCATGGTGGAAGGAAATCGTCATCCCGTCCGTCAGCCCGCTCTTGCGTACCGCCTCTTCCAGGTCGGCACACAGCTTGCGCTCGTGCTTCGCCGTCAGGTCGTCCAGCCACGGCGTGGCGCTGTTCGCCCCCGTAAACGGGCGCAGCTGGCCCAGTCGCGCATACTGCTGTTGCAGTGCTTCTATCATGTTGCTCATCATTCCAGTCCTGTCTGTTCCGCGCCTTACTTGCGCACGCCGGACGCACGCGCCGCTCGATGACCCGCCGCGCATGGTCGATTATCGGCGCATCTATCATCTTGCCGTTCAGCGATATCACCCCCAGCCCGGCCCGCTCACCCTCCTGCGCCGCCTCGATGACCAGATGGGCGTAGTCCACCTCGTCCTGCGTCGGCGCATAGGCGTTGTGCAGCAGCTCTATCTGGCGCGGGTTAATCAGCGACTTGCCGTTAAAACCCAGCCGGCGTATCAGGTCCACTTCCTTCAGAAAGCCCGCCTCGTCGCTCACGTTCGAGTACACCACGTCAAACGCGTCGATACCCGCCGCCCGCGCCGCATGCAGCACCGCGCAGCGCGCATAGAACAGCTCCGTGCCGTCGCCGCGCTCGGTCTGCATGTCCATCACGTAGTCGAACGCCGCCAGCGCAATGCCAATCATGCGCTCGGACGAGCGTGCTATCGACACCGCGTTAATCACCCCGACCGCCGACTCGATGGCCGCCATGATGCGCGTCGAGCCCACTTCCCGCCCGCACGCCTTCTCGATACGCGCCAGATGGTGCTCCAGCTCGTCCACGTCGTCGGTGGAGTCGGTCTTCGGCAGGCGTATCACATCCACCCCGCCGCGCACCGCCGCTTCCAGGTCTTTCAGGCCGAACGGCGTGTTCAGCTGGTTGATGCGCACCACGGTCTCAATCTCGCGGTACATCGGGTGTTGCAGCGCGTGGTACACCAGCAGCCGCGCCGTGTCCTTCTCGCGCAGTGACACCGCATCCTCCAGGTCGAACATGATGGAGTCAGGCTGGTAGATGAAGGCGTTGGACAGCATGGCGGCATTCGCCCCCGGCAGGAACAACATACTGCGCCGCAGTCTTTTCGGTTCGGTCGTGCTCATCACAGCTTCTCCCACGCTATCTCGTCAATACCGGCAGCGCGCAGCACCGCACTCTGTACCCGGGCGCGTATCACACAGTCCAGCGCCCCCTTGTCGTCCACCACCACCGTGCCGGACGTCACGCCCAGCCGGTGCAGCGTCTCGTCCACCACCTGCCGTATCTGCCCGCCAAACTGCTTGATGACCTCGCTGTTGATGACCACGGTCAGCGCACCCTCGGCCGGCGCCACCTTCACCAGCAGGTCGCTGGACTCGAAGGTGCCCGCCAGGGCTTCCTTGATTATATTCATGGTGTGTTTTACCTGCTTGATACCTAAAAACGCGTTACGCGCAGGCGAGCTCGCCATAGCGCTGTAACTGCACAAATGTGGTGGCCGGCACCCTCTCGCGGATAGCCTCAAACTCCCGCTGCGCCAGCAGCCGCCTCACCTCCGATGCCGATATCGCCTGCCCCGCCGCCTCCCGCGCGCGCTCGATTTCCACCACCTCCAGCGCCGGCGCCGCCACCCGGCCCGGCTGCTCCAGCCAGTGGTGCATCGCCGCGTTGTAGTGCCGCGTCACCGGGCAGAACGGCTCGGTGCCGACAAAACGCCGCGTGATACCCAGCGCCGGGGCGATGTAACGCCGGAAGATAATCAAATCCAGCGCCGCGTGCGCCTCGGTGATGCGCTGCGCCTCCTTGAGAAAGTACCCCGGAAAGGTCGCCTTCGATATCAGGTAGTGCGACCCGGCATGCACCGTCAGGTTCGGGATGTGTGACACCCCCTGCTGCACCATCGCCAGCCGCTCGCTGAACGGAAAGAACGACGCATCCTCGCGCACCACGAAGATATGCAGCCAGTCGCACGCCGCTGCCGCCTGCTCCGCCAGATAGCGGTGCCCCAGCGTGAACGGGTTGGCGTTCATCACGATGGCCCCGATGTGCGCCCCCGGCTTCGCCTGCGACGCCAGCGTCTGGCAATACTGCCGGATGCCTATCGGCGTGTTCTCCATCAGCACCGCCTGGTCCTCGTAACAGGCCAGCGGGTAAAACCCGCAGCCCCGGAACACCGGCACATTGCAGGGCCGCGTGTAGAGAAACAGGTGGAACAGCCCGCGTCCGGCGGCAAACTGCACCACCTCGTTGACTATCGTCACCCCCAGACTCAGCTCGCGGTAATCCGGGTCAACCGCCACGCACTTGATGGTGCTCGCGCACAGCCCGGCGCACGCCACCACGCGCCCCTGGTGGCGGCCCACCACAAAAAATTCGATATCGTCGTCCAGGCCCAGCTGACAACGCGCCAGCAGCGGCCCGACGTCCGTCAGCACCCGGGGGTGGCGCGCCACCTCGTGGGGGGGTAAATGTCACACTCTCATCGGCATACATGGGGGTATCCTGCTGGTTGCTCGCGGCCCGACCGGGCGACTCAGTGACCGACGGCCACGGCCTGACGCGCCCTGACCGGCCGCGCGGCTTCGCCGATGGTGTTACGCAGGTGGCCGACATGCTCTATCTCCACCTCGATGCTGTCACCCGGCTGCATGAACAGCGGCGGATTACGCTTCTTGCCCACCCCGCCCGGCGACCCGGTAATGATGACGTCACCGGCACTGAGCGCGGTGAAGGTGCTGATATACTCAATCAGGTCGGCCACCTTGTGGATCATGCTCGCCGTGGTGTCATCCTGCACCATCCGCCCGTTCAGGTAGGTGCGGATGGCCAGCGCATGCGGGTCGGGGATTTCGTCACGGGTGGTCAGGTACGGCCCGAACGCGCCGGTCTTCTGCCAGTTCTTGCCCGCCGTGAACCAGCTGTGCTGCCAGTCACGCGCCGAGCCGTCCATGTAGCAGCTGTAACCGGCGACAAACCCGAGCGCCTCGTCGCGGGCAATGTTCTGCCCGTCGCGGCCAATGATGACCGCCAGCTCGCCTTCGTAGTCAAACTCGCTGGAGTAGTGCGGCTTGAGCACCGGGGTGCCGTGGCCGGTCTGCGAATCCGGGAAGCGCACGAACAGCGTCGGGGCCGGGTTCAGCTCGTTGAACTCCTTGCGCTTGTCGGCGTAGTTCATGCCGACGCAGAGGATTTTGGAAGGCGAGACAATCACCGGCAGAAAGGTGACGTCAGCGACGGCCACATCCGGGGTCTCTCCCTGGAAGGCGGCGGCCACGTCGAGCGCATCGGCGGCCAGCAGCGCTTTGAGGTCGGGGTAACGTTCGCCCAGACGACGGCCCAAATCAATCAGCCCGGCGGAGGTGTAAATACCGTAACTGTTGTTGCCCTGATGGCGATAACTTGCAAGTTTCATAATCTTTCCTGTTTCAATAAAGCCGCAACGTATTGCGGCGTTATTTGTTTTTGTCGTAAACCGTCACACCAAGAATTTGCCGAGAACCAGCAAAGCCACGGAGACGTTGATCGCGCCACCGATACGGGTCGCAATCTGAGCAAAAGGCATCAGCACCATACGGTTGCCAGCAGTGAGGATAGCCACGTCGCCAGTACCGCCCTGCCCGCTCTGGCAGCAAGAGATGATGGCAACATCAATTGGATGCATACCGATTTTCTTACCAACAAAGAAACCGGTCGTGACCAGTGCCACAACAGTGGACACAATCACCAGCAGATTGGTAATCGTGAAGGCATGCACCAGCTCTTCCCAAGGGGTAATGGCCACGCCAACGGCGAACAGAATCGGATAGGTCACAGAAGTCTGGAAGAATTTGTACACCACCTGAGAGCCTTCCAGCAGACGCGGGGAAGCACCGTTAACCAGTTTCACGATAACCGCAGCAAACAGCATGCCAACCGGTGCAGGCAGACCAATCAGTTTGTGGCCCAGCATACCGATCATGTACAGCAGGATAGCCAACAGCGCGCCTGCAGCCAGGTTAGCCGGGTCCATTTTGCCGCTCAGAGTGCTGGTCAGCGAAGCCGGAGCCTGTTCAGGGCTGTTTGCTTTATTCGGCATCAGATCGCCTTCACCCGTCAGGTGTGGGTAGCGTTTGCCCAGTTGGTTCAGCACGCCAGCAAGAACGATGGCGGTCAGGCTGCCCAGCATCACGATCGGCAGGATGCGCCCCAAAGCAACCCCTTGATCCATGTGCAGTATTGCTGCGTAGCCAATAGAAAGCGGGATAGCACCTTCACCTACACCACCCGCCATGATGGGCAGCACCAGGAAGAAGAAGATCTGGAAAGGATCCATGCCCAGCATAATGCCGACGCCCATACCCACCAGCATGCCCACAATTTCACCGCACAGCATGGGGAAGAAAATACGCAGGAAGCCCTGGATCAGCGTCTGCCGATTCATGCTCATGATACTGCCGACGATGATGCAGCAGATATACAGATACAGAATGTTGGTGGACTTATAGAATTTGGTGGTGGAATCCACAACAACTTGCGGCAGCAAGCCGTAATACACCAATGCAGACGGGATAAAGGTGGCGCAAATCGCCGCTGCACCCATTTTTCCGATGAACGGCAAGCGCTTACCGAATTCACCACAGGCAAAACCGAAGAACGCGAGTGTAGCAACCATCACCACGATGTCGCTGGGCAGTTTGCCTTCAAGGCAGTCCAGCGCAATCAATAAACCAGCCAGAATAAACAGCGGCACTGGAATAACACCAATTTTGTAGTTATCCAGAACATGCCACCACTTTTCTTTTAATGAAGCCTGCCCAGAGGCCTCCTCTTTCACAACAATATAAGAATCATCAGTGGTACTCATAACCTTCTCCCCTTGTTATTTTCCCGGGCATAGTAAGAGGTCAAGTCCTATTATTATGTGACAATCTTCAAATTAAAAAATGAGTTTTAATGGCACTTATGGTTTTAATGGTTTTAATATTTTTATTCATTTAAATCAATAAATTAAAAACCAACAGAAATAGCGCCCGCATCATAATTTTTATGGTTTTTATGGCGTAAAAGGCATCGTGAACAATAAATAAACTTCATGTTTATAAAAAGTAAATTTTATGAAATAAAAAGTAATCTTTATTTCACAGGGAATTCAAAAATGCCAATAAATATCAATACCACTTTTTACGCGTAGCGCTTCACAAGACGGTTTTTTAGCCCCTTCTTTTTACGCCTTTCATGATAAATTAGCTATCGTCAATTCAGCACTCCACAGGTAATAGGCACAATATGGCTGTAAAACTTCCTTTTCATATCAAACTGTTTATCTACCTGATGATCTTTTTCTCGTTACTGCTTATCAGCGCTGGCGTTTACTATTATCGCGCCGTGGATCAACAGCTCTATGATGAACTTGGGAGCCGGGCCCAGATTCAAGCCAGAGAGATAGCGATTATTCCTTCACTGGTTGACGCGGTAAAACAGCGCGACACCACCACTATCGATAATTTGGTTGATCAGATCAAAGCGCGCAGCGATGCCAGCTTTATCGTGATTGGCGATAACACGGCCACGCACCTCTATCATTCCGAAGAGCCTTCGCTGCTGGGCACCGAAATGATCGGCGGAGATAACAAAGAGGTGCTCGATGGACAAAGCTCTATTACGTTACGTCGAGGCGCCATCGGCATTTCTCTGCGCAGCAAAGCACCGATTATGGATGGCGATCGCGTTATTGGTATTGTCTCTGTGGGGTATTTGAAAAAACGCATTGATAACCTGACATGGAGCAAAGTGGCCAGTGTCGGGTTGTTCATCGCCGTCATGCTGGTCGCGCTGTTCTTCTTTTCATGGTGGTTTTCCCGCAATTTGAAAAAGCAGATGTTTGGTCTGGAGCCTCTAGAAATAAGGCTGCTGGTTCGTCAACAAAAAGCGCTGCTGGAGTCTATTTATGAAGGGGTTATTGCTATTGATCAGCAGCGGCGTATCGCGGTTATCAACCACGCTGCCAAAGATTTGCTTGGACTCAGCATGCCTTCCTGGCAATTGCGCGGCTTACCGATAGACGATGTCATTACACCGGTGCCCTTTTTCTGCTGCGACACCATGTGGGAAAACGATACACATGATGAGATTTGCCGCTTCAATCAGGTGACGGTCATTGCCAGCCGGGTTCGCATTATGCTTGAGGACGAATTACAAGGTTGGGTCATCAGCTTTCGCGACAAAAATGATATTCACACGCTGAGTATGCAGTTAAGTCAGGTCAAACGTTATGCCAACAGCCTGCGTATTCTGCGCCATGAACAGTTGAACTGGACGGCGACACTGGCAGGCTTACTCCACCTGAAACGTTATGAAGAGGCGATTCGCTATATCGAAGCGCAATCGGAAGGCGCGCAGGCGGTATTGGATTTCATCTCCAGCCGTATTTGTTCACCGGCTCTATGCGGTTTACTGCTCGGTAAATTCGCCAGCGCGCGTGAAAAAGGCATCGAATTACGGTTTGATCCGCGCTGTCAACTCAACACCATTCCCCCATCACTGAGTGAAACCGAGCTTATGTCAATCATTGGCAATGTTATTGATAACGCCGTCGAAGCCACGCTCGCCAGCCAACTGCCCTACTCCCCTGTTGAGGTGTATATCTATGATGGCGAACAAGAACTGGTCATCGAAGTGGCCGATCAGGGCACAGGGATTGACCCCGACATTGCCGATAGGGTATTTGAGATGGGTGTCACCAGTAAACTGGAGGGCGATCACGGTCTTGGGCTGCATTTAGTCTCAAGCTATGTCAGCCAGGCTCAAGGGGTCATCGAAGTGTCAGATAACCCTCCGCATGGTGCCATTTTTTCTATTTTTATTCCTAAAAACACCACGTTTAACCAACCTATAACCTAAAAAAAGAGAACGAAAGTACCATGCCAATCGCGAGCACCACACCAACGGAAAGGCCGATTGAAAACTTCGACGTCCTGATTGTTGAAGATGAACGCAAGTTAGCCAACATTCATGCTGAATTTATCGAAAAGCATTTTGCGCTGAAAGTCGTGGGCACAGCGTCAACGTTGCTGGAAGCGAAACGGATGCTGCAACAATACAAACCTCGATTGATGCTGCTGGATAACTATCTGCCCGATGGTGAAGGCGTTCAGCTTATCGAAAGTGAGTTAATGCGCAGTATTAACTGCTCGGTTATTTTTATTACCGCAGCCAGCGACATGAATACGTGCGCACAGGCTATCCGCTGTGGTGCATTTGATTACATCATCAAACCGGTTTCCTATCCCCGGTTGCGCTCCTCATTAGAGCGTTTTATCCAGTTTGTAAAAACCCAACACACCTATAAGGTGGTTGATCAGCAAAACGTAGATGTACTCTATCAATTGCAGGCGTCAACGGCCCCCAACGGGCCAGGCAGCAAAGGCATTGAGGAGAATACGCTCAATCTGGTAAAGCAGCTTTTTGAAGACGATCCTGCGGCGTTATTTTCCGTCGATGAGGTGGTCGCCCACACCGGACTGAGTAAAACCACGGCGCGACGCTATCTGGAGTTTGGTCTGGAAAATCATTTTCTGGATGTGGAAATGCGTTACGGTAAGATTGGTCATCCTCGTCGGCTCTACCGTAAAAAACAGCTGGACTAGACAGCGACATTCCTGATTTTTTCTGGCGTCATCGCCTGCTTGCCCAGGGGCGACAAACGTCAGTCGCCCCTGTTGCCCCGCCCCGAGCAACGCATGCGCGTGTTTAGAATGCCATCGTCATCGGGTCAGGGTGTTGGTATTCAAACCCAAGTTCAACACAAATACGCTGCCCGTCAATAATTCTGGCAGCGGAGGGATCGCCTGGTAAAAACTGCGGGGGTTCGAGCCCCATCCGGCGTGCTTGCTGCGGATAAAAATCCTGCTTGGCTGGGTGGACGGGCGCGCATAAGTTATACAGGTGCCCGCCATGTGGCCGTTGCAGCAACAGCTGAATCGCGCCAATCACATCCTCAAGATGCACCAGATTCACGCCGTGACTCCCGTCTGCAACGTCATGACGTCCGGCAAGGAAACGTCCGGGGTGACGATTATCGCCGACGAGCCCGGCAAGCCTGAGGATATCCACTTCGGTATGCGGTAGCGCATGCAGCCATTGTTCAAGTTGATGCAATACCTGCCCTGCATGCGTTTGCGGGCGTGGTTCGCAGTTCTCTTTTATCCGCCCGCTGACTGCGCCATACACTGAAATCGAACTGGTATAAATAATACGCGCTACGCCGAACGCCAGTGCGCTATTCACGACCTGTTCGACCGCCTGTAAATAGGGCCCACCCGCGCGCTCGACACGTCCCGGCGGCAGGGTAATCACCAGCGCATCGACATCGAGTAATGCGGCCAGAACCTCTGCGTCCGTGTTCGGCGCAGAGGTCAGATTCAACCGATGACATGCGATGCCGGACAAACGTGCGGCATTCACGCCATCCTCCGTCGTTTTACTGCCAACAACCTGATACCCGCGAGATTGCAAGGCCAACGCTAACGGCATGCCAAGCCAGCCAAGTCCGATAATCGATACTTTCTTCATACTGTTTCTGACCTCCCGGCCCAATTGCTGTCTCTTGAATTGCACCACGGGGATATTATGCACCCGCCGCAGAGGTTATCTCTAGACTGAATCCGCAATCTGGTTAAACGCCGCCCGCGATAAAAAAATGTTGCGCGAGGCTAGCAACATGGTTTAGGTTATTTCCCTACAGGCGCTGGTGTGAGACCATCGGGCAACCAGCCGCAATATACCGAAACAGACGAAGAGAAAAATTATGTTACGCGTTAACTCTAACCACCATCATCACCATCACCCTGACTAGTCTTTCAGGCGATTGGTGCTGGAAGACGACCTATCTTCCAGTGGCGGTAAACGCGTAGAAAAGCCCCCGGAAGATTGATTCCGGGGGCTTTTTTATTGGCCGGAATTTTTTAAAAAGCCTGCTTAACAGGCATCACAGACAGGATAAATTGAGGTTCACATGCTGGATAAATCACGTTTACGTATCGCAATGCAGAAATCAGGCCGCCTGAGCGATGATTCAAGGGAGTTGCTGGCTCGTTGTGGTATTAAGATCAACCTGCACCAGCAGCGTTTGATAGCGTTCGCCGAGAACATGCCTATCGATATTCTGCGGGTACGCGATGACGATATTCCCGGTCTGGTGATGGACGGCGTCGTTGATTTGGGCATTATCGGCGAGAATGTGCTGGAAGAAGAGTTGCTCAACCGTCGTGCGCAAGGCGAAGACCCACGTTACTTCACGCTGCGCCGCCTCGATTTCGGTGGTTGCCGCCTGTCTTTGGCGATGCCGCTGGATGAGGAATACACCGGCCCGCAATGTCTGCACAATAAACGTATTGCCACCTCCTACCCTCACCTGCTGAAAAAATACCTTGATAAGCAAGGCGTCAACTTTAAATCCTGCCTGCTTAACGGTTCTGTCGAAGTCGCCCCGCGCGCTGGCCTTGCCGATGCTATCTGCGATTTGGTGTCTACCGGCGCGACGCTTGAGGCCAACGGCCTGCGTGAAGTTGAAGTGATTTATCGCTCCAAAGCCTGCCTTATCCAGCGTGATGGCGAGATGCCAGCGGAAAAACAGCAGTTAATCGACAAACTGCTGACACGTATGCAAGGCGTGATTCAGGCCCGTGAATCCAAGTACATCATGTTGCATGCCCCGAGCGAACGTTTGGAGGAAGTCATCGCCTTGCTGCCGGGCGCCGAACGGCCGACCATCCTGCCGCTGGCTGGCGATCAGAATCGTGTCGCTATGCACATGGTGAGCAGCGAAACCCTGTTTTGGGAAACGATGGAGAAACTGAAATCACTCGGCGCCAGCTCTATTCTGGTATTGCCAATCGAGAAAATGATGGAGTAACGCGATGAGCAACCGCTTCAACACCCTGATTGACTGGCAAGCATGCAGCGAAGACGAGCGACGCCAGTTGCTGACTCGCCCGGCTATCTCCGCGTCTGACAAAATCAGCGCGATCGTCAGTGACATTCTGGCTGAGGTTCGCCGTCAAGGCGACGACGCATTACGCGATTACAGCGCCCGTTTTGACAAAGTACAGGTCAAACAGCTGCGTATCACGGATGAGGAGATTCAGGCCGCCGCCGCTCGCCTTGGCGATGATATCAAGCAAGCCATGAGTAATGCGGTACGTAATATCGAGCGCTTTCACAACGCGCAAAAACTGCCTACGGTGGACGTCGAAACGCAGCCAGGCGTGCGTTGCCAGCAACTTACCCGCCCGATCGCCAGCGTTGGGCTCTATATTCCAGGCGGTTCAGCGCCGCTGTTATCCACCGTCTTGATGCTGGCAACCCCGGCCCGCATCGCCGGATGCCAGCGCGTTATTCTCTGCTCACCACCGCCGATTGCAGATGAAATTCTCTATGCTGCACAGTTATGTGGCGTACAGGAAGTCTTCCAGCTAGGTGGCGCGCAAGCGATTGCCGCCATGGCATTCGGCACAGACAGCGTGCCCAAAGTGGATAAAATCTTTGGCCCCGGTAATGCGTATGTCACCGAAGCGAAACGACAGATAAGTCAGTTACTCGATGGCGCAGCGATTGACATGCCAGCAGGCCCGTCTGAAGTGCTGGTGATAGCCGATAGCGGCGCAACGCCAGATTTCATCGCAGCAGATTTACTTTCACAAGCCGAACACGGCCCAGACTCTCAGGTTATTCTGCTCACGCCGGATGCAACCCTCGCCCGTGCCGTTATCGACGCCGTCGCGCGGCAACTGGCCACATTGTCACGCGCAGAGATTGCGCGGCAAGCGCTCGATAGCAGCCGGGTCATCGTTACGCGTGATGTGGAACAGTGTCTTGAGATAAGCAACCAATATGGGCCTGAACACCTGATTATCCAGACGCGCAACGCCGCATCGCTGGTCGATGGTATTACCAGCGCCGGATCGGTGTTTTTAGGTGACTGGTCGCCCGAATCTGCCGGTGATTATGCCTCTGGCACCAATCATGTGCTGCCGACCTACGGTTACACCGCCACGTACTCAAGTCTGGGGCTGGCGGATTTCCAAAAACGCATGACCGTACAACAACTCTCACCGGAAGGCCTGTTGGGGCTAGCGTCCACCATTGAAATTATGGCCCAGGCCGAGCAGCTCACCGCACACAAAAACGCCGTGACATTACGCGTCAACGCCTTAAAGGAGCAAGCATGAGCATTGAGAATCTGGCACGCGACAATGTGCGCCGCCTGACGCCTTACCAGTCTGCGCGCCGCTTGGGCGGCAATGGCGATGTCTGGCTGAATGCCAATGAATATCCGCAGGCGACGGAATACCAGTTGACTATCCAGACGTTAAACCGCTACCCGGAATGTCAGCCCGCTCAGGTGATTACGCGCTATGCCGCTTACGCTGGCGTAAACCCGGATCAGGTGCTGGTTAGCCGTGGTGCCGATGAAGGCATTGAGCTGTTGATCCGCGCTTTTTGTGAGCCGGGTAAAGACGCGGCGCTGTTCTGCCCGCCGACCTATGGCATGTACGCCGTCAGCGCGGAAACCTTGGGTGTCGAGCGGCGTGTCGTACCCGCGCGCGCTGACTGGCAACTGGATATTGACGCGATTGCGCAATCGCTGGATAACGTCAAAGTTATTTATGTCTGTTCACCCAATAACCCCACAGGCAACCTGATCAACCCAGACTCTCTGCATCGTTTGCTGGAGCTGGCGCGCGGCCGGGCGATTGTCGCTATCGATGAGGCTTACATCGAATTCTGCCCTCAGGCAACGACGGTGGGCTGGCTGGCACAATATCCGCATCAAGTCGTGCTGCGCACACTCTCTAAAGCCTTTGCGCTGGCAGGGCTGCGCTGTGGTTTTACGCTGGCAAGCCCTGAAATCATCACGCTGCTGCTAAAAGTGATTGCGCCTTATCCATTGGCCCTGCCTGTCGCGGATATCGCAGCACAGGCCTTATCAGAGGCAGGGCTTGCAGACATGCGCCGCCATGTTGCCGAGGTGTGCGACAACCGCAGTTGGTTAGTTGAGGCATTAGACGCCCTGCCCATTACACAACAGGTCTATCCCGGCGAAGGCAATTATGTGCTGGTGCGCTTTAGCGATTCGCCAGCCGTCTTTAAAGCCTTGTGGGATCAGGGCATTATTTTACGCGATCAAAACAAACAACCGGGGTTGGCAGGCTGTCTTCGCATCAGCATTGGCACCCGCTATGAGTGCGAGCGCGTTATCAACGCGTTGCGCGCGTTATCAGACACAACGGCATAAATTGAGGAATCACCGTGGGATTAAAGTACCTTTTCATCGACCGTGACGGCACGCTGATTGCCGAGCCCCCTGAAGATTTTCAGGTTGATCGGCTGGACAAGCTGGCGCTGGAGCCGGATGTGATTCCCTCATTGCTGTCGTTGCAGCAAGCCGGTTTTAAACTGGTGATGATCACGAATCAGGATGGTCTTGGCACCAGCAGTTTTCCGCAGGCGGATTTTGATCCGCCACATCAGCTGATGATGCAAATTTTCACCTCTCAGGGCATCCACTTTGAACGCGTCTTGATTTGCCCGCATTTCCCCGGCGATAACTGCGATTGCCGTAAGCCCAAAACCGCTCTGGTCGATGCCTTCCTCAAAGAGAACGTGATGGACAGCGCCAACAGCTACGTGATTGGCGACCGGGAAACCGATGTGCAGTTAGCGCAAAATATGGGGATTACCGGCCTGCGCTATCAACGTGATGGCCTTAACTGGCAGGCTATCACCACGCAACTGACGCGGCGCGATCGTCACGCCCATGTCAGCCGCATTACCCGTGAAACAGCGATTGACGTTAACGTCTGGCTCGACAGGGAAGGCAGCAGCAAAATTACCACAGGCGTCGGCTTCTTCGATCATATGCTGGATCAAATCTCCACCCATGGCGGATTTCGCATGCATATCGATGTGAAAGGTGACTTGTACATCGATGATCACCACACCGTGGAAGATACCGCGCTGGCACTGGGTGAAGCGCTGAATAAAGCGCTGGGCGATAAACGCGGTATTGGCCGGTTCGGTTTTGTGCTGCCGATGGATGAGTGCCTGGCCCGCTGCGCGCTCGATATTTCAGGGCGCCCGCACCTTGAATATAAAGCCGAATTTAACTATCAGCGCGTCGGCGATTTAAGCACCGAAATGGTCGAGCATTTCTTCCGCTCGTTATCGTATGCGATGGGTTGTACGTTGCACCTGAAAACCAAAGGCCGTAATGATCATCACCGCGTAGAAAGTCTGTTTAAGGTCTTTGGTCGTACGCTGCGTCAGGCGATTCGGGTTGATGGTAACACCCTGCCCAGCTCCAAAGGAGTGTTGTGATGAACGTCGTCATTCTGGACACCGGCTGCGCTAACCTCTCCTCGGTGATGTATGCCGTCAAGCGGCTGGGTTATGAGCCACAGGTCAGTCGCGCGCCAGAGGTGGTACTGCGTGCCGATAAACTCTTTCTGCCCGGTGTCGGTACTGCCCAGGCAGCGATGACGCAATTGGCCGAGAGAGAGCTTATCGAGTTAGTGAAAGCCTGTACCCAGCCGGTGCTGGGTATTTGCCTCGGCATGCAATTGCTGGGTAGCCACAGCGAAGAAAGCGGTGGGATACGTACCCTTGGGCTGGTTGACACGCCGGTACGACAGATGGCCGACCATGGGCTGCCGTTGCCGCACATGGGATGGAATCAGGTGACATCACAGGCAGGCCATCCCCTGTTTCGTGATATTCCAGAGGGTACCCATTTCTACTTTGTTCATAGCTATGCGATGCCACTGTGTGCCAACACCATTGCACAATCGCATTATGGCGAAGCATTCACCGCTGCTGTGCAAAAAAATAATTTCTACGGCGTCCAGTTCCATCCTGAACGCTCCGGCGCAGCCGGTGCCCGGCTACTGAAAAATTTTCTGGAGATGTAAACCGCGATGATTATTCCTGCATTAGATCTGATTGATGGACAGGTCGTCCGTTTACATCAGGGTGATTATGGGCAACAACGCCAATATGGTCACGACCCGCTGCCGCGTTTACAAGATTACCAACGGCAAGGCGCAGAGGTGTTGCATCTGGTGGATTTAACCGGAGCAAAAGACCCGTCAGCCCGGCAAATCCCGCTACTGCAAACGCTCCTGGCTGGCGTATCCGTGCCGGTACAGGTCGGCGGAGGCATTCGCAGCGAGCAAGATGTGGAAGCGCTGCTGGCCGCTGGTGCCAGCCGCGTAGTGATTGGCTCTACCGCAGTCAAACAGCCGAAAACCGTACAGCAGTGGTTCACCCGTTACGGTGCAGACGCGCTGGTGCTGGCATTAGATGTCCGCATTGATGACCAGGGTGTGAAAAACATTGCGATTAGCGGTTGGCAGGAGAACTCCGGCATAACGCTTGAGGAAACCGTCAAGAGCTACCTTCCTTTTGGCCTCAAGCATGTGCTCTGCACCGATATTTCCCGCGATGGCACGCTGCAAGGCTCAAACGTGGCGCTCTATCGGGAAATCTGTGCAAGCTACCCGCAGGTTGCTTTTCAGGCTTCCGGCGGCATCGGCTCGCTGGATGACATCCGCGCCCTGCGCGATAGCGGAGTGAAAGGGGTGATTGTTGGTCGCGCTTTACTGGAAGGCAAATTTACGGTGACGGAGGCGATTTCATGCTGGCAAAACGGATAATCCCCTGTCTGGATGTACGTGACGGGCAAGTGGTCAAAGGCGTACAGTTTCGCAACCACGAAATCATTGGCGATATCGTCCCACTGGCGAAGCGCTATGCTGAAGAGGGCGCGGATGAACTGGTATTTTATGACATTACCGCCTCGTCCGATGGCCGTGTCGTTGACAAAAGCTGGGTATCACGGGTTGCAGAGGTGATCGATATTCCGTTTTGTGTCGCTGGCGGTATTAAAAGCGTGGAAGATGCCGGGCAAATTCTCTCGTTTGGCGCAGATAAAATCTCTATCAACTCCCCCGCTCTGGCCGACCCTGATTTAATCTCACGGCTGGCCGAGCGCTACGGCGTGCAATGTATCGTTGTCGGGATTGATACCTGGTATGACGCCGACAGCGGGCTGTACCATGTGAACCAGTATACCGGTGATGAATCGCGCACCCGCGTCACGCAGTGGCAAACCCTCGACTGGGTGCAGGAAGTGCAAAAACGCGGCGCTGGCGAAATCGTGCTTAATATGATGAATCAGGATGGCGTACGTAACGGTTACGACCTGACACAGTTAAAACAGGTGCGAGACGTCTGCCACGTCCCGCTTATCGCCTCCGGTGGCGCGGGCACTATGCAGCACTTTCTTGATGCCTTTACTCACGCCGGGGTTGATGGTGCACTGGCCGCCTCCGTTTTTCATAAGCAACTGATTAATATTGGCGAACTCAAGTCTTTCCTTAAACAACAAGGTGTGGAGATCCGGGTGTGTTAACCGAACAGCAACAGAGCCAGCTTGACTGGCAAAAAACCGACGGCATGATGCCAGTCATCGTGCAACATGCGGTTTCCGGTGAAGTGCTGATGATGGGCTACATGAATCAGGAAGCATTACAGATCACGCTGCAAAGCGGTAACGTCACGTTTTACTCCCGCACCAAGCAGCGGCTGTGGACGAAGGGGGAATCATCAGGCCATTTTCTCAATGTGGTGTCTATCACTCCCGATTGCGACAATGACACCTTACTCATTCTGGTTAACCCTGTCGGCCCGACCTGTCATCTTGGCAACAGCAGTTGTTTCCACCCGGCACAGGCGCAATGGCAGTTCCTTTATCAGCTTGAGCAACTGCTGGCTGAACGCAAGCACGCAGACCCCGGTAGCTCTTATACCGCAAAACTGTATGCCAGCGGCACCAAGCGCATTGCCCAGAAAGTGGGCGAAGAAGGGCTGGAAACCGCGCTTGCCGCCACGGTGCATGACAAGGAGGAGTTGACCAACGAGGCCGCTGATTTGATGTACCATCTGCTGGTTCTGCTTCAGGATCAAGCCCTGGATCTGGGTACTATTATCGATCGCTTAAAAGAGCGGCATAACCGCTAACTCGTCACCCGCTTCACCGGTTATTTCCCTTTCCGGTGGAGCAACATCCCGTTATTTCCCTTCTTCAACACACTATTTACCCGGTTTAAACGCGCCCACCTACCTCACATTCATTAAGCTTCTCTCGCTTGCAAAAGCGGCGCAAATCGCCAGATTTTGCGTTGCTGCGGCAAAATTTGTCCTGCGTCTGTGGCGTAAACAGTCAGCGCCGCTGTGCGGGCTTTTTTACCTCAACAAGGAAAACACTATGCAACAAAAACGACGTGCCTCCCAATTTACGCTGATAGGCGTTGTGCTCACCTCTCTGTTTAGCCAGGCGGCATCGGCAGCGGACGATAACGTGATCAAACTTATCAAGAAAAACGATTTGGATAATACACGGGTGCTGACCATGTATCAGAATGGTGGCCTGGTGGTTGCAACCGAAACGCCGAACAAACTTATTCTGGTTAACCCCAAAGTCAAGATAACTAATGAGAATGCGGACAACGCCATGTCCTGGTATCGCGGTATGCAATTTGCCGAATATAAGACATTTGATGCCAACAAATATAAAACCCTGCCCTGCGTACAACAGGATAGTTTTTGTGGCATTACGCCGGAATATAATTACGCTAAAGAATATCTCACCATTCAAAACCCAGGCGTGATGATTGAGTTCCGAACCATAGAGCCGGGCTGGCTGTATAACGATTTCAGCACGAAACATCACTGCCAGATTAAAGCAGAAGGTGGTGGCACTTATGGACTCGGACAAAAAGGTACATCGGGGAGTTGTGACGCCGATTATAAGAAACAGGGACTGGGTAATATATTCAATACCTGGCTACAGGCCCCACAAAAAATAGACCCGATTATCGCCTACGTGCTGTTGGCAAAATAATCATGGCAGTTGTGACACCGCAATCCGCGACTCGCTAAAATCCCCCTGAATAGAGATAAAAAAATAGCACCCCACGGGTGCTATTATCACATAGATATGACAGTTGACTGTCACTCGTAAATATTGGCGCGGTCACGCAATTCTTTACCCGGTTTAAAATGCGGAACATATTTGCCTTCCAGCTCCACTTTTTCACCCGTTTTAGGATTACGCCCCACGCGCGGTGCACGGTAGTGGAGTGAAAAACTGCCAAACCCGCGAATCTCAATGCGGTCGCCACTGGCCAGCGTTGTAGCCATCTGTTCCAGCATCTCTTTGACGGCATCCTCAACCACTTTGGCTGGGATATGAGATTGCTGTCCAGCAAGTCTTTCGATAAGTTCAGACTTGGTCATGGTTCCTCCAAGTGTGTGGTCAGTTGATACCACATTAACTTACTACCGTTTAAGGCTGGACAGTAAACAGCATCACTGCCCAGCCCACCGTCATTACTCGCCTTTAGCGGCTTTGAATGCTTCAGCCATAGCGTTAGAGAAATTGCCTTCTTCCTGTTTGTTGTTAACAGAAGCAATAGCATCTTTCTCGTCAGCTTCATCCTTAGCACGGATGGACAGGCTAACAACGCGGTTCTTACGATCAACGCCAGTATATTTGGCTTCGATTTCATCACCCACGTTCAGAACCAGTGTGGCATCTTCAATGCGGTCGCGAGAAGCCTCAGAAGCACGCAGGTAGCCTTCAACGCCATCAGCTAATTCAACTGTAGCACCTTTAGCGTCAACTGCAGTGACTTTACCCGTAACAATCGCACCTTTCTTATTAACAGACAGGTAGTTGTTGAACGGATCTTCAGCCAGCTGTTTCACGCCCAGAGAGATACGCTCACGCTCGGCATCAACCTGCAATACAACAGCAGCGATTTCGTCGCCTTTCTTGTATTCACGAACGGCTTCTTCACCCGCTACGTTCCAGGAAATGTCAGACAGATGCACCAGACCATCGATGCCGCCATCCAGACCGATGAAGATACCAAAGTCAGTGATTGACTTGATCTTGCCTTCTACACGGTCGCCTTTGTTGTGCGTTTCAGCGAACTGCTGCCACGGATTGGCTTTGCACTGTTTCAGGCCCAGAGAGATACGACGACGTTCTTCGTCGATATCCAGAACCATCACTTCTACAACGTCGCCAACGTTAACAACTTTGGACGGGTGGATGTTTTTGTTAGTCCAATCCATCTCAGAAACGTGTACCAGACCTTCAACGCCTTCTTCGATTTCAACGAAGCAGCCGTAGTCAGTCAGGTTAGTTACACGACCAGTCAGCTTGGTGCCTTCCGGGTAACGTTTAGCGATAGCAACCCACGGATCTTCGCCCAGTTGTTTCAGGCCCAGAGATACACGGGTACGCTCACGATCGAATTTCAGCACTTTAACAGTGATTTCGTCGCCCACATTGACGATTTCGCTCGGATGTTTAACACGTTTCCAAGCCATATCGGTGATGTGCAGCAGGCCGTCAACGCCACCCAGATCAACGAATGCACCGTAGTCAGTGAGGTTCTTAACGATACCTTTAACTTCCATGCCTTCCTGCAGGTTTTCCAGCAGTTGATCGCGCTCTGCGCTGTTCTCGGACTCAATAACGGCACGACGAGAAACCACAACGTTGTTACGCTTCTGGTCCAGCTTGATCACTTTGAACTCAAGCTCTTTGCCTTCCAGATGCAGGGTGTCACGTACCGGACGAACATCAACCAGTGAACCCGGCAGGAACGCACGAATACCGTTCAGCTCAACGGTGAAACCGCCTTTTACTTTACCGTTAATGACACCGGTAACAGTAGCAGCTTCTTCGTAAGCTTTTTCCAGCATCAGCCATGCTTCGTGACGTTTCGCTTTCTCGCGAGACAGCAGCGTTTCGCCGAAGCCGTCTTCTACTGCGTCCAGCGCTACGTCAACTTCATCACCAACCTGGATTTCAATTTCACCCTGAGCGTTTTTGAACTGTTCTACCGGAATGGCAGACTCAGATTTCAGGCCGGCATCAACCAGGACAACGTCCTTGTCAATCGCAACCACAACGCCACGAACGATGGAACCCGGACGGGTTTCGATTTCTTTCAGGGATTCTTCAAAGAGTTGAGCAAAAGATTCAGTCATGTTGATAATCTTTGGGTTTTCAAATTTAACGTCCATCTGGCATCCTGCTTGATGGGGTTGTTTCACATCCCCGCAACATCCTTGCAGCGAGGTAAAAAATTTGTCAGGCTGGCAGAGAGAGCATTTCGCGAACATGCGCTAACGCGCGAGCAACCACTTCATCCAACGTCATATCGGTAGAATCAAGCAGCAAAGCGTCAGGCGCAGCGACTAATGGTGCCGCAGCGCGATTACGATCGCGGTCATCACGCTCTTTAATCTCGGACAAAAGACGTTCAAAGTTAACATTAAAGCCTTTTTCCTGCAACTGAAGCATGCGGCGTTTTGCACGCTCCTCCGCGCTGGCATCTAAAAAAATCTTTACCGGTGCGTCAGGAAAGACCACTGTTCCCATATCCCGACCGTCAGCAATAAGCCCCGGCATTTCACGAAACGCACGCTGGCGACGTAATAAAGCCTCCCGCACACGAGGAAATACGGCTACCTGTGATGCAACATTCCCCACTTCCTGTGTTCGGATCTCATTACTGACATCCTCGCCTTCCAGAATAACCTGCAATTGTTCCTGTTGCGGCACAAATCGCACATCCAGGTGAGATGCCAGAGGCACTAACGCCTCCTCAGAGGCCACATCAACCTGATGATGTAGCGCAGCGAGCGCCAGCACGCGATAAATAGCGCCAGAATCCAGCAGATTCCATTGCAACGCATTCGCCAACGCTTTACACAATGTGCCCTTACCTGCGCCACCGGGCCCGTCAACCGTAATTACCGGTGCAGTCACCGCCATTATTTACTCCTTCGAATACAGAAATCGCATGCCATTGTAGACGATACAATAAGTCATTATACCGCGCTGTGGCGAAGAACGTGAAATTAAAGACCGGTGACTGTGTAATATCGCGCAAATATGCTGATAGTCAGAACATCACACTGATGTCATAGAAGGCATTCCCCCTCTATGACATTGCCTCAGGCATGCTGGCTTAAGCGTTCCAGTTGCTGAAAATAATCAGGAAAAGTCTTGGCAGTGCATTTAGGGTCAAGAATCGTCACTGGCGTATCCGACAATGCGACCAATGAAAAACACATCGCCATGCGATGATCGTTATACGTACCTATCTCTGCCGCCTTCAACTGCGCAGGCGGCGTAATACGAATATAGTCGTGGCCTTCTTCGACCTCTGCTCCCACCTTGCGAAGCTCTATCGCCATGGCCGCTAACCGGTCAGTTTCTTTGACACGCCAATTGTAAATATTGCGCAGTGTGGTCGTGCCGCCCTGCGCAAATAATGCCGTTGTCGCAATGGTCATTGCCGCATCGGGAATATGGTTCATGTCCATATCGATTGCATGCAGCTCGCCGCGTTGGCACTCAATGTAATCGTCGCCCCAACGTATTTGAGCGCCCATTTTCTCCAGCACATCGGCAAAACGGATATCACCCTGAACACTCGCGCGCCCAACACCCGTTACGCGGATGGTTCCGCCGCGAATGGCAGCAGCCGCAAGAAAATATGATGCAGAAGATGCATCGCCTTCGACCAAATAATTTCCCGGAGAACGATAGCGCTGTTTTCCACTAATAACGAAGGTTCGATAATCAACATTGGTGACAGTTATGCCAAAGGTTTCCATCATATGTAACGTAATGTCGATATACGGTTTGGAAACCAGCTCGCCCTTAATACTGATACGCGTATCCTGACTTGCCAGCGGTGCGGCCATCAACAATGCGGTAAGAAACTGGCTGGACACGGAGCCATCAACACTCATCTCTCCCCCCTGAAAACCACCTTTTAAACGCAACGGCGGATAATTTTCTTGCTCCAGATAATCAATCAGCGCGCCACCTTGGCGTAATGCATCAACCAAGTGACCAATTGGGCGCTCTTTCATTCTGGGCTCGCCCGTCAGCACGATGTCCCCATCATTGAGACATAATGCGGCAGCTAAAGGGCGCATTGCCGTGCCCGCATTGCCAAGAAACAGCTCTAATGGGGCGGTGGTTAAAAAGGCTCTCCCCAGTCCGGTTATCTCACAAACGGTGCGATCGTCAGATAATTCATAACTCACGCCCAACAGGCTCAGTGCATTGAGCATATGGCGAACATCATCGCTATCGAGCAAATTCGTCAAACGTGTCGTGCCTTCTGCCAGCGCCGCCAGCAGTAATGCGCGGTTAGAAACACTTTTTGACCCGGGCATATTGATAGTGCCGTTAATCAATGAAATAGGGTGTAGGGTCAGGGATTCCTGCATGTGAAACCGATTCTCCAGAGAGTTGACATGAAAACCCCGGCCAGATACCGGGGTTTAAAATATTCAGTAGATTGACTGAACAGCCATAACGACGACTCAATCAGCCGTGGCGACGTTCAAAATCAGCCATAAATTCAGTTAAGGCCTTCACGCCTTCAAGCGGCATGGCATTGTAGATTGATGCACGCATCCCACCAACAACACGGTGGCCTTTCAGCGCATGCAAGCCTGCGTCTTGCGCTTCACGCAAGAACACCGGATCAAGTGATGCATCTGCCAGTTGGAAAGGCACATTCATGCGAGAACGATTCACCGGCATAACATCGTTACGGTAAAAATCGCTGCCATCCACTGCACTGTACAGTAGATCGGCTTTCGCCTGATTGCGTTTTTCCATCTCCAGCAGGCCACCCTGCTCTTTCAGCCATTTAAACACCATTCCTGATAAATACCAGGCGAATGTTGGCGGCGTGTTAAACATGGAGTCGTTATCAGCCAGCACCTGATAGTCGAGAATGGACGGCAGCTCGCGGCGCGCTTTACCGAGGAGGTCATCACGAACAATCACCAACGTCAGCCCGGCCGGGCCAATATTTTTCTGCGCACCGGCATAAATGACGCCGTAACGACTGACATCAAGCGGGCGAGACAAAATACTGGACGAGTAATCCGCTACCACAATTTTATCGCCGAAATCTGGCTCCTCTTCGATAGCCAGACCGTCGATGGTTTCATTTGGGCAGTAATGCACATACGCAGCCTTGTCTGACAATGCCCAATCGCGCATAGACTGTACGCCACGTAAACCATCTACGTGCGTTTTGACATCAATCACATTCGGCTTGCAGTATTTTTCAGCCTCTTTCACCGCGCTATGGGCCCAATAGCCGCCATCGATATAATCTGCGGTGGCGCTATCCCCCAGCAAATTAAGCGGAACCGCCGCAAACTGCGCACGCGCACCGCCATGACAAAACAGCACTTTATAGTTCGAGGGGATTTTCAGAAGGTCACGCAAATCCTGCTCAGATTCGCTGGCGACCTGCATGAACTCTTTACTGCGATGGCTGATTTCCATCACCGAAGTACCGAGACCATGCCAATTACACAACTCCTGCTCTGCGCGACGCAGCACTTCTACCGGTAACATAGCCGGACCAGCACTAAAATTAAAAACCTGAGACATTTCCCTTCACCACGTATAAATAATAGCGGCCTGCTTTGAGCCGCATCAGTTTACCCTGCTATCGGTTTTATCACTCGTCCTGCCCTCCTGCAACGCTTATTAACCCATGAGATGAAAAGTTGCCTAGCCTCTCGCCAATTATTTATCGCTACAATGCAACCCTCGCAGAGGATTGCAAAGCAGCACGCAACACGGCGCAGGCGAGATAGTGTCCATCACGAAAACCACGTATGATGCAGCCTCCTCATTACATATTCAGGTTCGAACCATGACCCAAACGTTTATCCCAGGCAAAGACGCCGCCCTGGAAGATTCCATCGCCCGTTTTCAACAACAGCTCCTCGACCTGGGGTTCAACATCGAGGAAGCCTCCTGGCTAAACCCGGTGCCCAACGTCTGGTCCGTACATATTCGTGACCGCGACTGCGCGCTCTGTTTTACCAATGGCAAAGGTGCGACGCAAAAAGCGGCGCTGGCTTCCGCATTGGGCGAGTATTTCGAACGTCTGTCTACCAACTATTTCTTTGCCGACTTCTATCTGGGTAAACAGATCGCTGAAGGGGAGTTTGTACACTATCCCGATGAAAAATGGTTCCCAATCCCTGATGATGACAGCCTGCCTGAGGGGATACTGGATGACCGCTTGCATGCGTTTTATGATCCTGAGCAGCAGTTAGTCGCCAGCGATTTAATCGACTTGCAATCAGGCAATCACACTCGCGGGATTTGCGCACTGCCGTTCACGCGCCAGTCTGATCAACAGACGGTGTATATCCCGATGAACATTATCGGCAATCTGTACGTATCAAACGGCATGTCTGCTGGCAACACGCGTAACGAAGCGCGTGTACAGGGATTGTCCGAAGTATTTGAGCGTTATGTGAAAAACCGGATTATCGCTGAGGCCATCAGCCTGCCCGCTATTCCGGCTGAAGTTCTGGCGCGCTATCCTGGCGTGGTTGAAGCGATTGCCACGCTTGAGAAAGAAGGCTTCCCTATCTTGGCCTACGATGCTTCGCTCGGCGGCCAATATCCTGTTATTTGTGTCGTGCTGTTCAACCCAGAAAATGGTACTTGCTTTGCGTCATTCGGCGCACACCCCGACTTCGGCGTTGCCCTGGAGCGCACCGTGACCGAATTACTGCAAGGCCGAGGGCTGAAAGATCTCGACGTCTTCACGCCGCCAACCTTCGATAATGATGAAGTGGCTGAACACACCAATCTGGAAACCCACTTCATCGACTCCAGCGGCCTGATTTCCTGGGATCTGTTTAAAAACGATCCTGACTATACCTTTGTTGATTGGAACTTCAGCGGCACCACCGAGCAGGAGTTCGCCACACTTATGGCCATCTTCAATCAAGAAGGCAAAGACGTTTATATTGCCGATTACGAGCATTTGTCAGTGTACGCTTGCCGTATTCTGGTGCCGGGTATGTCGGATATTTATCCAGCGGAAGATCTGTTGCTGGCGAATAACAGCATGGGCGTACATCTGCGTGAAACCCTGCTCTCCCTTCCTGGCAGCCAGTGGGAAAAAGATGAGTATCTGGCCTTGTTGCAGCAACTAGACGATGAAGGGCTGGATGACTTTACCCGCGTTCGCGAATTGCTGGGCATCGCAACCGGTAAAGACAATGGATGGTTCACGCTGCGTATTGGCGAACTGAAATCTATGTTGGCACTGGCTGGCGGCGATCTTGAACAAGCGCTGAGTTGGGCTGAGTGGTCACTGGATTTCAACCAATCCGTCTTTGCACCGGCTCGCCGTAACTACTACCGTTGCCTGCAAACACTGCTGCAACTGGCTCTGGAGCCTGAACGTGACCCGGCACAATACTATGATGCGTTTGTTCGCATGTACGGGCAGGACGCTGTTGACGCAGCCAGCGCGGCGATTGCCGGCGAGGAATGCTTCTACGGTTTGTTCGCTGTTGATGACGATCTGAAAGCGCTGCCTGCACATCAGTCACTGCTGGCTGCTTATGAAAAATTGCAGCGCGCTAAACGTTCACACTGGCAGAAAAATTAACGCGCTTTAATGTTGGCCGGATGTCACTTTTGGCATCCGGTCTATCGTGTTCACGATAAAGTAGTAAGTGGCATTGTATTCTATGGTTTCTCGCATTTTTTATGCTTCAATCTCCCGCGCCTCAGAAATGGTGTAACCCAACAACCGAATAAACCATTATTTTTATGCGGGTAATAGCGAGAAATGGAGGATATTTATTTTTATTACCACGGCGTTGTTATAAAACGGTAAAAAATAAATTAAATAATATAAATTCGGCGTGTGATATCACTACAAAGACTTATTTTATTTAACGTATCAAGGGGTAATTCCATAGTTGAATTCAACTATTCTTATAATTTTTAAAAAAAAATTTCTACTTATAATTCATGAAGATAACCAACAAAAAGCCGCTTAATGCTATTCTGAACTACCTAATAAATTCCTGCGATATGATCCACGTCAAATTATGACGGATAACCCTTTGTTAGTATCTCACCGTAGATAAATTTTAAGAGAGAGTTAGTGTGAAAGCTGACAACCCCTTCACCCTGTTATTACCATCGGCAATGGCGAAAGTCGCTGAAGATGCCGGCGTTTATAAAGCAACAAAACAACCGCTTACTGCATTTTTTCTGGCAATTACTGCCGGTGTGTTTATATCTATTGCGTTTGTTTTTTATATCACAGCAACCACCGGATCATCGTCCATGCCATACGGTATGGCGAAACTGATCGGCGGCATCTGTTTCTCTATGGGGCTTATGCTGGTGGTCGTGTGCGGCGCAGACTTGTTCACCTCCACCGTGCTCACCGTTATTGCTAAAGCCAGCGGGCGCATTACCTGGAAACAGTTGTGGTTAAACTGGCTCAATGTTTATTTCGGAAATTTGCTTGGTGCACTGTTTTTCGTCGCGCTTATCTGGTTTTCCGGCGAATACATGGTAGCGAACGGCGCATGGGGTCTGAATGTGTTGCAGACCGCCAATCACAAGCTGGAACACACTTTCGTTGAGGCATTATGCCTTGGGATATTGGCAAATCTAATGGTCTGTCTGGCTGTCTGGATGAGTTATTCCGGCCGTACACTGACAGACAAAATGCTCGCCATGGTGCTTCCTGTTGCGATGTTTGTCGCCAGCGGTTTCGAGCATAGTATCGCGAACATGTTCATGATCCCGATGGGGGTCATTATTAAGAATTTTGCTCCAGAGACATTCTGGCACGCCATCAGCATGACGCCGGGCCAGTTTGAACACTTAACCATCAGCAATTTTATTGTCGATAACCTGATTCCGGTCACGCTCGGCAACATTATCGGTGGTGGACTCCTGGTAGGCTTAACTTACTGGGTGATTTATTTGCGCGGTGGGGATCAGCACTAAGCTGCTGGCGGCCGCAACGTCGGGTTATAAAAATCCAAATCAAAGGTAGGTGTAATATGACCGAACTTAATCAGAAACTCGCCCAGGCTTGGGAAGGTTTTAGCGAAGGCGAATGGCAGAATGGCGTCAATGTACGTGACTTCATTCAGAAAAACTACGCGCCGTATGAAGGTGACGAATCCTTTTTGGCTGGTGCTACCCCGGCAACGACTAAACTGTGGGATGCCGTTATGGAAGGCATCAAACAGGAAAACCGCACCCATGCGCCGGTTGATTTCGATACCGACGTTGCAGCGACCATCACCTCTCACGATGCTGGCTATATCAATAAAGGCCTGGAAAAAATCGTCGGTCTGCAAACAGACGCTCCGCTGAAACGTGCACTGATTCCGTTCGGCGGTATCAAAATGGTTGAAGGCTCCTGTAAGGTTTATGGCCGTGAACTCGACCCGCAGCTGAAAAAAATCTTCACCGAATACCGTAAAACCCACAACCAGGGTGTATTCGATGTTTATACGCCGGATATCCTGCGCTGCCGTAAGTCTGGCGTATTGACTGGTCTGCCTGATGCTTATGGCCGTGGTCGTATCATCGGTGACTACCGTCGTGTTGCGCTGTACGGTATCGACTATCTGATGGCGGACAAATTCGCTCAGTTCACTTCCCTGCAGTCCAAACTGGAAAACGGCGAAGATCTGGAAGCGACTATCCGTCTGCGTGAAGAAATCGCTGACCAGCACCACGCTCTGTCACAAATCAAAGAAATGGCAGCGAAGTATGGCTGCGATATCGCTGGCCCGGCAACTAACGCCAAAGAAGCGGTTCAGTGGACTTACTTCGGCTATCTGGCTGCGGTGAAATCTCAGAACGGCGCGGCGATGTCCTTTGGTCGTGTGTCTACGTTCTTGGATGTCTACATCGAGCGCGATCTGAAAGCAGGCAAAATCACCGAGCAAGAAGCTCAGGAATTGATCGACCACCTGGTGATGAAACTGCGTATGGTGCGCTTCCTGCGTACCCCTGAATACGATGAACTGTTCTCTGGCGACCCGATTTGGGCAACAGAGTCTCTGGCGGGTATGGGTCTGGATGGTCGTACGCTGGTTACCAAAAACAGCTTCCGTTTCCTGAACACCCTGTACACCATGGGGCCGTCGCCGGAACCGAACATGACCATTCTGTGGTCTGAAAAACTGCCGCTGAACTTCAAAAAATTCGCAGCCAAAGTCTCTATCGATACCTCTTCTCTGCAGTACGAGAACGATGACTTGATGCGTCCAGACTTCAACAACGACGATTACGCTATCGCGTGTTGTGTAAGCCCGATGGTTGTCGGCAAACAAATGCAGTTCTTCGGTGCTCGCGCAAACCTGGCGAAAACTATGCTGTACGCTATCAACGGCGGCGTGGACGAAAAACTGAAAATGCAGGTTGGCCCGAAATCTGAACCGATCAAAGGCGATGTACTGAACTTTGACGAAGTGATGGAACGTATGGATCACTTCATGGATTGGCTGGCTAAACAGTACGTCACCGCGCTGAACATCATCCACTACATGCACGACAAATACAGCTACGAAGCCTCGCTGATGGCGCTGCACGATCGTGACGTGTTCCGCACTATGGCATGTGGTATCGCTGGTCTGTCTGTTGCGGCTGACTCCCTGTCTGCCATCAAATATGCCAAAGTGAAACCAGTGCGTGACGAAAGCGGTCTGGCCGTTGACTTTGACATCGAAGGCGAATACCCGCAGTTCGGTAACAACGATTCACGCGTTGATGACCTGGCTTGTGACCTGGTTGAGCGTTTCATGAAGAAAATTCAGAAACTGAATACCTACCGTGGCGCTACCCCGACTCAGTCCGTACTGACCATCACCTCCAACGTGGTATACGGTAAGAAAACTGGTAACACGCCTGATGGCCGTCGCGCTGGCGCACCGTTCGGGCCGGGTGCTAACCCGATGCACGGCCGTGACCAGAAAGGTGCCGTTGCCTCTCTGACGTCTGTGGCTAAACTGCCGTTTGCCTACGCGAAAGATGGTATCTCTTATACCTTCTCTATCGTGCCGAACGCGCTGGGTAAAGACGATGACGTGCGTAAAACCAACCTGGCTGGTCTGATGGATGGTTACTTCCACCACGAAGCGTCTATCGAAGGTGGTCAGCACCTGAACGTTAACGTGATGAACCGCGAAATGCTGCTCGACGCAATGGAAAACCCGGAAAAATATCCGCAGTTGACCATTCGTGTATCAGGCTATGCCGTTCGCTTCAACTCGCTGACGAAAGAACAGCAGCAGGATGTAATTACCCGTACCTTTACTCAGTCCATATAATTAGACTGATTAAAACAGGTAATGTGAAGGCTCCACATTTTGTGGGGCCTTTTTATAATCTCTTCCCTTCCTTTTGTGGATACTCTTTCTCTTCAGAGATATCCTTCTTTGACGGATGGATACGAGCCTGTTTTGTCAGCCAGCCTATCGCGGCTGCCTGACAAAACAGATTCGACGCAGAACCTCTATGAGGGTGATGTCGCCATCACTATCATGGCGATGTTGCCATATTGCGTTACTGCGCTCATCGAAGGCCGCTATTTCTCGGCCCAACCTGGAGAAACCTCGCATGTCAGTTATTGGTCGCATTCACTCTTTCGAATCCTGTGGCACCGTTGATGGCCCAGGCATTCGCTTTATTACGTTCTTTCAAGGTTGCCTGATGCGCTGTTTGTACTGCCACAACCGCGATACCTGGGATACCCACGGCGGCAAAGAAGTGACCGTTGAGGAACTGATGAAAGAGGTTGTGACCTACCGCCACTTTATGAATGCATCCGGCGGCGGCGTCACCGCATCGGGTGGCGAGGCAATTTTACAGGCCGAATTTGTACGTGATTGGTTTCGCGCCTGCCGTGAGCAGGGGATCAACACCTGTCTTGATACCAATGGTTTTGTACGTCGCTACGACCCCGTCATCGATGAACTACTTGATGTTACCGATCTGGTGATGCTGGATCTGAAACAAGTTAACGATACGGTACATCAAAATCTGGTCGGTGTTTCTAACCACCGTACGCTGGATTTTGCCCGCTATCTCGCCAAACGGAATCAGCGTACCTGGATTCGTTACGTGGTCGTCCCCGGCTGGAGCGATGATGATGCCTCAGCGCATCAACTGGGCGAATTCACTCAAGATATGCACAATATCGAGAAAATAGAACTGCTGCCCTACCATGAATTAGGGAAGCATAAATGGACGGCAATGGGAGAAACCTACCAGCTCGATGGGGTAAAACCACCAAAAGCTGACACGATGGATCGTGTCAAATCGATTCTGTCCAGTTATGGGCACAAAGTCGTCTACTAACAGTCCTAACAGTCAGCGGCTCAGATGCCTTCAATTGGGCTGATAATCCGTCCTCAGATTATCAGCCCATCACCCTGCCTCTCAGAGATTAAAACGTGACCTCAGCCATTTTCATCTTATCAATACATGAAAAGTGACAAGGTATTAAAAACGACAAGGTATTAAAAACGAGAATACATTAAAAACGAGTAAACCATTTTGCCATTTCCGCTATTAAGTAATCCGGCGGCTGATGATTGGGATGACCGCCGCCACCTGAATATTGACCCGCAGCATACAGGGTGAATAAAACCTCACTGTTACAATTCGAGTATTTAACCGTTTCCCTGATAAAAGACTCTGTTTCCGTGGTGCAGGAATGATGTTTACGCCAAAATGCATTTTGCTCTCGACCATATAATCCGTTCGGACTCGCCGCACCAAAAAAGTCGTCGCTAAGACCAAAAATAGTCCATACTGCTGGATGGCCTTTACATAACAGAGGCTGCCCTTGTGTTTCAAACCAATAAGGTCGATTGGCGGCAATCGGGGCAATTGCGGCCAATTTGTCACCTAAGAAACATCCGGCAACGGCGGCCATATCACCGCCCCAGGAATGCCCGGTTGCGAATATTTTTTGTGGATTGACATTATATTTTTCAATCGCAAGCGTAATTAATTCATCCACAAAAGCCAGATCTTCACGCCCACCGAATGTCTGAGCAAAAGGCCCTAACGCCCAGCCCTTTTTACCATTCCAGGCATATTTTTGGTCTGGATAAATAAAGAGGGTGTCGGTCATTTGGCTTTCGATCCCCTCAGCGCCGCTGCCCCACCATCCCTTGCCGAACCACTCATGCATTTCTTTACCTGTAGTATGTGTCCCAGGGAAAATAATCATGAGCTTATATTGTGTATATTTATTATAATCACGAGGAGGGACAATATAGAAACTACGCTCCCCACCGGCCTTATCAGAAAAAGCCCAGAAAACCTTCCCCTCCGTGATATTACCGCTATTATCTGATGCAAATACGTTTTCATTGGGTAAAAACAAGACGAGCATGAAAAAGAATAGAAATAATTTATAGGATTGCATTTCTCCTCCTCAATTTATTCGTTGGATGCGTGAAATATAACCCGGCATTTCTACGCCAAAATAAATCTCGTCCATTTCTGATGAATGCACCTTATTTTATGCAATCCGTTTATATTTCATATACGAAAAGTTATCGAGGGAAATACGTGTACTCCCTTTGCGCTTTATTACGCCACCCCACAACATGCACAGCTACCTTCGTCATCAGATAAGTAGCAGTGCCAGCCTAATGGTTATAACACTCGGATTTTCTCGTCAGCGCATTGTTATAAAATATGGCCATGCCATATGACCATGAAATATGGTTATGAAGTGTGGTTATGAAATAGAACGCAATGGGTAATCACCATCAGCTTACGCCGTCCGAACACAGGAGTGATGATGAGACTTTCGCAACAATAAGAGTAAATACCCGAGCGACACCAGCGAAATTAAGACAAAAAGTAGCCTATCGGAATAGGCCTGCATCAGTATGGCCGCAAGCCCTGGGCCACAAAGGCTGCCCAAGGTATAACTAAGCAGCAACGCCTGATTCATTGCCACCAATTCATGTGACGCCACGTGTTCGCACGCCCACGACATGGCAACCGGATAGAGCGTAAAGCTCGCGCCGCCCAGTAATAACAAGGCGGGAACCATGCTACTACGCCCCGGTATCAGCATCACCAAGGCCCCAAGAATCACCACAAAGACCAATACGCGCAGCACAAGCAGACGCCCATAGCGGTCGGCCAGTCGCCCAATCGGCCACTGCCCGAGAATGCCTGCGATAATTAATAACGCCATCCAGTAGCCGACATGGGCATCGCTGATGCCCTGATGCGCCAGATAGAGCGGCAGCAAGCCATATAACGACCCGAGAATCACACCGGAAATAACACATCCCTGAATACCAAGCCGCGCCGACCGATAGCGTAACATTCGCAGCAACGGGGTGCGTGGCGCAGATGACGGTGGTGGCGATACCAGCCGGGCAAACAACAGCGGAATAACCGCCATCACCACCAACGTCAGCACCCAAGGAAGGACATGGGATAAGGCCGTCGGGACAACACTCAACAGCAGTTGACCGGCAACACTGCCGATATAATAGGCCACCATATAGGCAGCCAGCAGTTGGCCGCGATTGCGCTCATGCCCGCTGCATAACAGCGCGCTTTCCACCACTACCCAAATCAGCGCACACCCGATGCCAGCAATAAAACGCCATATTCCCCAGATCCATATCTCCGTTGACAGCGCCAGCGCACCGCTGGCTATCCCTAACAGCAACGCAGCCAGATAGTAGCTGCGATTAAAACCATAACGTCGGATTAACCGGCCTGCTATCAACGTCCCCAACAGATTGCCGCTAAAATAGGCCGAGCCAACGGCGCCCACCTGCCAGACGGGTAGCTGACGGCCATTAAGCCACAATGGCACCAAAGTATTTAACACCGCCAGACAAACGGTAAGCAGCAGTAGCCCGCAAAGTAATAACATAACCGGGCGTGTATAGGTGGACATGGAAAGCGAAACCAGCGAGGAGAGATTTTCCGCGCATCATGCCATTGGCAATCGCAAAGTCAATCAGCTTGTCGATATTGCAGCACTATTTTTCCAACGACCACCAGAGAGATAACCGAAAGAAAGATAGCTGTTACAGAAATAGCCGTGAGAGAAATAGCCTCAAGCGCCTTCAGATAATCTTATCGCTGCGAAACCCTCTTCCACTCAAGATTGTGCGTGAACCAATCGGCCAGAAAATCCACCAGCGCGCGTAATGCCAGTGGCATATGTTCACGTGAATGATAAACGGCAAAAATGTCCAATTGTTGCGGCTCTGCTTCAGGAAATAGTGCGATAAGCCGCTTACTGGCAATGAAATCTGACACCGAATAGACCGGTTGTAAGCTAATACCAGCGCCATTTAGCGCCGCTTCTAATAACATCAACGAATCATTTGCACTGAAACGCCCGCTGACGGGTACAGCAATGCTCTTCCCCTGCCGAGTGAAGTGCCACAGACTTTTATTAAAATACGAGTAGGTTAAACAGTGATGTACCGCCAGGTCTTCAATGGATTGCGGCGTGCCATAGTTCGCCAGATAGTCCGGTGAGGCGCAAACCACAGAAGCACACCCCCCTAACCGCCGGGCAATCAAGCCGGGGTCAAGATGGCTGGTAATACGAATCGCCAAGTCAATACGCTCTTCAATGAGATTGAGCATGTGGCTGGCAAGTTGCAAATCCACCGATGTTTTAGGATAACGCTTTAAATATGCGGTTAACGCAGCCACCAAGGTGGTGCTTGCCAGCGAAGGCGCGCAGGTTAAACGCAATAACCCGGAGGGATCTTTCTGCCCATGCTGCGGTTGCTCAAATTTTTGCGAGATAGACAATAAATCACGGCAATGCCTTAACACCACCTCGCCTTCACTGGTCAGGCTCAACTGGCGTGTGCTGCGGTGCAATAACCGGGCCTGAGCCCAGGTTTCCATTTCCGCCAGATAACGCGTCACCATCGCGCGAGACATATCAAGGTGCTGGGCTGCGCCCGTCAAACTGCCCTGCTCCGTTATCGTTACAAAAACCTGTGCCGCAGTGAGTCTATCCATTATTTGTCCAATTTATGCAACAAAGCTGTTCGTTTTAGCGGGTTTTTCTTATGAGAAATGAAATTTATCATGCCGTTCTCTTATACAGGAAGGAGAATCCCTTGTTAAAGCACACGTTACTCGCCACATTGCTCGCGACCATCACCGCGTCTGCCTCTGCTGCACTGAAACTCGAGGTCTATAACCCTGGCGAACATGCCGTTTTTCCGGTCTCTTCTGAAATTATTACCGGCGAACACGATGCGTTACTGATTGATGCGCAGTTCCAGCGCAACGATGCACAACAACTGGTGGAAAAAATCCGTGCAACCGGGAAAACACTGAAGACCATTTACATCAGCCACCACGATCCCGATTTTTATTTTGGGCTTGATGTTCTCAAAGCCGCCTTTCCGCAAGCCAACATTGTCGCAACCCCCCAGACCATTGCCGCTATCAAAGCCACTCAAGCGAAGAAAGTCGCTTATTGGGGGCCGGTATTAAAAGAAAATGCGCCTAAAGAGATAGTCATCCCCAGTCCGCTCGCGGGCAACCAACTGACGCTGGAAGGCAATACAATCAACGTACTCGGGCTTGATGGCGCTACGCCAGATCGCACATTTGTCTGGGTGCCTGCGTTAAAGGCGGTGATGGGCGGCGTACAGGTTGCTGCGAATATCCATGTCTGGATAGCGGATACTCAGTCGGTTGCATCCCGACAGCATTGGCTGGCTGATTTGGACAACATTGATAAGCTCAAGCCAATAACGGTTATACCAAGCCACTATGCGGTAAACCAGGACGGATCTGCCCCTTGGTCGCCACACAATGTGACCTTTACAAGACAATATCTGCACACGTTTGAACAGAAGGCTCAGTCATCAGCGAATAGCGGTGCATTGATAGACGCGATGAAACAGGCGTATCCCACATTGGGTGATGTTTCTTCTCTTGAGCTCAGTGCGAAAGTCATCAAAGGCGAAATGTCATGGCCATAACCGCGCGCTGAATCAGGCGCATGGTTGGCGGGGAATACTCGCCGAATCGGGGCGGTATACGGTCATCGTGACTTTTCTTTCCGGTTTGCGATCGCTGATCGCAAACTAGGGCAGAAAATTGAGCGCTGACCTGCTAACTCTCAGGATATAGACAATAATTAAAGCATAGCGCCCCGTTCAGCCGTCATCGCATCAGATGTGTATCGTCGTGGCGTAATAACCAATCCCTTTCCTTTTTCTGGTGTGCCCGCAATATCGGGCAACATACGGAGCGTATGAATGAACAGGCTACACTACATCTTCGACCCTCTGTGCGGTTGGTGTTATGCCGCAGCGCCATTAATCCATGCTGCTCGCAAGGTTGCCGGATTACCTATCGTGTTGCACGCAGGCGGTATGATGACCGGCCCTAACCGGCGTCGTATTACACCCGAATGGCGGGATTATGTTCAGCCACATGACCGGCGTATTGCCCAGATGAGCGGTCAGCCATTTGGTGACGGCTACTTTAACGGCCTGCTGTGGGATTTAACGGCCACGCTGGATTCAGAGCCCCCGACCACCGCCATTCTGGCCGCAGAAGAGCTAGGCGGCAGAGGGCTTGATTTGCTTGAGCGCCTTCAGCGAGCACATTATGTCGAGGGATTACGGATTTCAGACCCACCCATACTCATGAAGCTTGCCGTCGAAATCGGTCTATCGCTTGATGATTTCGAAACGGCCTGCGTTCACTGGCGCGGTTTGCCTACCCGCAAACATATTGAAGAAAGCCGCCATTGGTTAACACAATCAGGTGGCGCAGGCTTTCCGACGCTGGTTTTTGCCGTTGATGATGTGCTAACCACGTTGAATATTGCCCCCTGGCTAGGTCGCCCCGATGACTGGTTGGCGTATCTGGAAAAGCGGGTTGCTGAAAACTCGTGATCGCGTTAAAGGCCGCATCACCCCCTCGCGTGATGCGGCGACCCCGCAGATAAGGCTTCTCAGCCCCTCTTTTCTTACAGAAATTTTCATATTATCTTCCTGATAGATAACGGTTCTGTAGCGGCCTTACTCCCAATAACTGACAGGATGCCTCCATGATTCGTGTTCATCACCTTAATACCTCACGCTCACAGCGTATTTTGTGGCTGCTGGAAGAGTTAGAGGTTCCCTACGAAGTCATCCATTATCAACGCAATAAAACCACGATGCGGGCGCCAGAAACGTTGCGTCATCTCCATCCGCTGGGCAAAGCCCCGATCATCGAGCATGACGGTCAGATACTGGCGGAAACCGGTGCCATTATTGAGTATCTGGTGGCCACATTTGGCCCACACCTTGCGCCATCCGCCGATCACCCGGATTTTTGGCGTTATCGATACTGGATGCACTACGCCGAAGGCTCATTGATGTCTGCCATGCTGCTTAAGTTGGTGGCTTATAAAATGGGGCCTTTCGGCTGGCCAATTCGGGGCATGGTGAATACACAGCTCAATTTGCATTACGATTTTCTGGAAAAAGAAACCGGCAACGCCGAGTGGCTCGCAGGCAAGGATTTTTCGGCGGCTGACATTATGATGGGCTTCCCGCTGGATATCGCAGCCCAACGTGGCTGGCTGACTCCTGCTCGCCCCCATCTTTGGCGTTTACTGCAAGCCATGCGCGCCAGACCCGCCTGGCAGCGAGCCGCGCGTTACGGCTAATATCAGCAACGGACAGAGAAAAGAGTACAGAAAAGGACACAGAAAAGAAAAAAACCGGTCTGCAACGTATCGCTGACCGGTTTTTATATTCTCAAAATCGCAAGATAACTATCACGAGCGCAGGTGGCAGGCACACGCTTGTCTAAGCGATGTGCGATACAACCGTCGCTCGTAATATCACGCCCTTACTTAACCGCCGATATACTCAAGCCCATTCATATAAGGGCGCAACACAGCCGGTATTTCAATGCGGCCATCTGCCTGCTGATAGTTCTCCAGCACCGCCACCAATGCACGGCCAACAGCCAAACCTGAACCGTTGAGAGTATGCACCAAACGCGTTTTCTTATCGCTCTTGCTGCGGCAGCGGGCCTGCATCCGGCGCGCCTGGAAATCGCCACAGTTCGAACAAGAAGAGATCTCACGGTAGGTGTTTTGCGCGGGCAGCCAGACTTCAAGGTCATAAGTCTTAACCGCACCAAAGCCCATATCCCCGGAGCAGAGCAACACTTTACGGTACGGCAGGTTCAACAGTTGCAGCACTTTTTCGGCATTCCCGGTCAGTTCTTCCAGCGCCTGCATGGACTCTTCCGGGCGAACAATCTGCACCATTTCCACTTTATCAAACTGGTGTACGCGAATAAGCCCACGGGTGTCGCGACCATAGGAGCCTGCCTCTGAACGGAAGCAAGGCGTATGCGCAGTTAATTTTATTGGCAGGCTGTCATCATCCAGAATTTCATCACGCACCAGGTTGGTCAGCGGCACCTCAGCGGTGGGGATGAGTGCATAATTACTGCTTTCCGCTTCCTCGGCCAGCGGGCGGGTGTGAAACAGATCTTCACTGAATTTCGGCAATTGCCCGGTGCCATAAAGCGTAGCATGGTTGACCAGATAAGGGACGTAGGCTTCCTGATAGCCATGTTCACCGGTGTGCAAGTCCAGCATAAACTGCGCCAGCGCACGATGCAGACGGGCCAATTGCCCTTTCATTACCGAGAAACGGGCACCGGTCAGCTTCACGCCGAGCGCCATACTCAGGCCGCCTGTCAGCTCGCCCAAATCCACATGGTCACGTACCGGGAAATCAAACTGACGAGGTTCTCCCCAGCGGAACACTTCCTGATTTTCTGAATCATCTTTGCCAAGCGGTACGCAATCGTCAGGCATGTTAGGGATGGTCAGCGCTATCGTTTCAATGCGGTTAAGCACCTGCTGAAGTTCGGTTTTAGCTGCTTCCAGCTTTTCACCCAACTCATTGACATCACGACGCAATGGCTCAATATCTTCCCCACGCGATTTCGCCGCTCCAATCTCTTTCGATCGGGAGTTACGTTCCGCCTGCAAATTTTCCGTTTCGACCTGAAGCACTTTACGACGCTCTTCCAGCGTACGCAGCGCATCCACATCCAGTTTAAAATTTCGGCGAGCCAGTAATTTTTCGGCGACTGCGTCTAGCTCATTACGCAGCAAGTTGGGATCGAGCATGCTAGTCCTGTGCTTGTATTATTAAGGGAATAGAAAGGGTTACAGGGCAAAATAATAGCGCCCTGTAGCATAAACTCCGGTGATAACCTTACCGCAACGTTAATCCTAGCGGTAGCGTTTTGTCGGGCTATTTTGATCCTGAGCAGCAAGCCAGGCGAGCTTTTCGCCAATTTTGGCCTCCAGCCCGCGTGATGTCGGCTGATAGTAACGGGTTTGCGCCATTTCTGGCGGAAAATACACTTCTCCGGCGGCATACGCATTCGGCTCATCATGTGCGTAGCGATATTCAGCGCCTAACCCCATCTCTTTCATCAGCTGCGTCGGTGCATTACACAAGTGCGCAGGCACATCATAATCGGGCTGCTCGCGCGCATCACGCATCGCCGCTTTAAAAGCGGTATACACCGCGTTACTTTTCGGAGCACAAGCCAGATACACAATCGCCTGAGCGATCGCGCGCTCACCCTCAGCAGGCCCTACCCGGGTAAAACAATCCCAGGCAGCGATAGCGACTTGCATCGCCCGAGGGTCAGCATTACCGACATCCTCTGACGCTATCGCCAATAATCGGCGGGCGACATAAAGCGGGTCGCCGCCAGCCGTGATGATACGCGCGTACCAATACAAGGCAGCATCCGGCGCAGAACCCCGTACCGACTTGTGTAGTGCAGAAATCAAATCGTAATAACGATCGCCTTGATTATCAAAACGGGCGCTACGCTCGCCGGAAACCTCTTTAAGCAGTGCGGTCGTTAACACCCGAGAACCATCGGCCCCGACCTCTGCCATATCTGCCATCATTTCAAGCAAATTCAGTGACCGGCGCGCATCGCCATTGACCAGCTCGGCCAGTAGCCGTCGGGTTTGCTGGGGTAACACTATCGCTTGCCCACCCAACCCACGCTCTTTATCATCCAGCGCCTGCGCAAGCACCTGTTCAATGTCATCTGCGCTTAGGGCTTTTAGCAGATACACTCGCGCTCGTGATAGTAATGCCGAATTGAGCTCAAATGACGGGTTCTCGGTTGTCGCGCCAATAAACGTAATCGTCCCGTTCTCGATATGCGGTAAAAAAGCATCCTGCTGGCTTTTATTAAAGCGATGCACTTCATCCACAAACAGCATGGTACGTCGCCCGACATCTCTGCTCTGTCGGGCTCTTTCAATGGCTTCGCGGATTTCTTTGATGCCCGACGTTACGGCTGACAAGCGCTCAACATCCGCTTGTGCGTAACGCGCAATCAACTCCGCCAGCGTCGTTTTTCCTGTCCCGGGCGGGCCCCATAAAATCATGGAGTGCAACTGCCCTGCCTCAATAGCTCGCGGTAACGGTTTACCTGGCCCCAATAAATGCTGCTGGCCAATGTATTCGGATAATCGAACCGGGCGCATGCGCGCCGCCAGAGGCTGAAACGCGTTATTGGAAAAATCGAGTGACAAGTTGCTCACGCACGCCTCACTGACGTTGATCGTCTAGCGCAACCCCTTTGGGTGGCGTAAAGCGGAATTTTGCAGCATCGATTTCGCCATTTTGCTGGTTTTTCAACACGTAGGTGCTGCGTTGCCCATCCTGTTCTGTCGCCGTGAAGCCGCGAATCGTGCCATCGGCGGCGACAGTGATAGAAAACTGCTTCAAATTACCGCTGGTTACTTTTGGCACCAGATCAAAATCATCGCCTTTCTGGCTCACATTGTACTTACCCCAGTCTTTCGGGTCGTTACGGGTTATCAGAATAAATGGCGTATTGCCTGTTGCATCTTTTACCCATGTTGCCGTCACCTGCTCAACAAATGGATTGTAGAACCACAGCGTTTTACCATCCGACACCAGTGTGCTCTCATCTGGGGCGGTCGTTTTCCAGTTGAATAAGTTTGGCCGCTTAACCCAGAGTTCACCGGCGCCTTCCTGCACTGCCGCACCATCATTGGTGGTGACTTTCTGCGTAAAGCTGGCATGAAAACTGTTAACTTTACTCAGGCGGCCTTGCAAGTCGCCCGCCGCATCGGCATACACCGTTGTGGAAAACAGAGTCACCAGCAAGCTGGTGGCGATCAGTCCTACCTTTATCATACAAAAATCCTTCATCTCAACGGGCTGTCACACAACCCCTAACGGCATCATTACACGTCAGGCGCTACTCTACTCCGGCAAAATAAACGGTGACAGCCGAATTATCTGTGATGTGTTAGTTTTACGCTTCTTTGCATAGCGCCTTTACGTAGCCACATTGCGCTGCTGGCGGGCCGTGAAAACCGGTTATTCCGCCGGTGGCGGTGCCAGCACCTCACGGTTGCCGTTATGGCCAGGCGCACTGACGATACCCTGCATTTCCATTTGCTCGACAATACGTGCCGCGCGGTTATAGCCAATACGGAATTGTCTTTGCACACCGGAAATCGACGCGCGGCGTTTTTCCACCACAAAGGCTACGGCTTGATCAAAGAGCGGATCAAGCTCTTCATCGCCCTCAAAACCAAGGCTACCGCCTTCACCATCATCGCTGCCGCTAATAATATTGTCGATGTACTCGGGACGACCACGCGCTTTCCAATCCTGCACCACGGCATGAACTTCCTGGTCACGCACAAAAGCGCCATGAACACGCACAGGAATCGATGAGTTCGGTGCCATATAAAGCATATCGCCCATACCCAGCAGCGATTCAGCACCGCCTTGATCCAGGATGGTACGTGAATCAATCTTGCTCGACACCGTAAAGGCAACACGCGTCGGGATATTGGCTTTAATCAGACCGGTAATCACATCGACTGACGGGCGCTGTGTCGCCAGCACCAAGTGAATGCCAGCGGCCCGCGCTTTCTGCGCTAACCGGGCGATGAGTTCTTCAACCTTTTTGCCAACCGCCATCATCAAATCGGCAAACTCATCAACCATCACGACGATATAAGGCAATTTCTCTAACACCGGTGGTTGCATATCCATACTGTCACCCGGTTTCCAGAATGGATCGGGAACCGGCCGCCCCATGGACTGAGCCTGCATCACGCGCTCGTTATAACCACTGAGATTACGAACCCCTAACGCCGACATTAGCTTATAGCGCCGCTCCATTTCACCAACACACCAGCGCAATGCATTTGCCGCATCTTTCATATCCGTGACCACCTCGGTCAACAGATGAGGAATGCCTTCATAAACCGACAATTCCAGCATTTTCGGGTCAATCATGATAAAGCGCACATCAGCAGGCGTTGCTTTATACAGCATGCTAATGATCATTGCGTTAACACCGACTGACTTACCCGAACCGGTTGTTCCGGCAACCAGCAAATGGGGCATTTTAGCCAGGTCAGCTACGACCGGCTGGCCGGAAATATCCTTGCCCAGAACGACGGCCAGTGGCGAAGGGTTATCGCGGAACCGTTCACAATCAAGCACCTCGCGTAAAAACACCGTCTGACGATGACGATTAGGCAACTCGAGGCCGACATAGGGTTTACCAGGGATAACCTCAACAATACGTACCGCGACCACCGATAGCGAACGCGCCAAATCTTTAGCCAGATTCGAAATACGCGCTGCTTTGACCCCTGGAGCCAAATCCAATTCGAACCGGGTAATTACCGGGCCTGGATGATAATCCACCACGGTGGCTTTTACCCGGTAATCGGCCAGCCGGGTTTCAATCAAACGCGCCATCTCATCAAGCGCATCCCGGTCTATCGGCGCATCATTAAGCGACGGTGGCGTGAGCAGATCCAATGACGGCAATGGTGTCGTCGGTTTTTGCAACGGCTGGTCGTTACGCATCAGGAAAGGATGAATCAGACTATCCATAATCGATGGCGTATCACTATGCACAGGATCAGCATGCACAGGCTCATCGACGTTCGCCTGACGCGCATCGGATGGCGGCAAGGCAGGCTCGGAGGCTGTCGGATACGTGTCTACATCGCTCTCATGGGGTGACAAGGTGAACAGTGGCTCGGAAGGGGTATCGTCAACCAAATCGGCATAAGGTGATATGACAAACGTACTGCCCTGCGAGGCTGACGCTATCGCCGGGCGCTCTGGTTGCGGCGACACAGCGGCACCAGACGAGGGCATCGCCGCACGATGGCCTGCGGCCTGACGGCTTTCGACAGCCGTGTGCGCTATAGGCTGATCATCTGCCACGGGCGCATCATTAACCCCCGTTGGCTGTTCGTATCTTGCCTGTTGCATCGCAGCGAAATCACGCGCTAATTGAGCCTGCAATAGCGCATCTTCATTGCCTTCATTGCCTTCATTGCCTTCATCGCCTTTATCATCATCAGGATACGTTTCACCATAGCGATCGCGCTGCTGTTGGGCGAATGCTTCACGCAACTGCGCCTGTTGCGCCAACGCCGCGTGGTCGTCGTCCTCATCGTACCGATGCAGCGCCTCGGCAGGGACGTCGGACGCGGGAGCCGTTATGCGTTCACGCTCTTCGCGCCCAGGCTCTGCGGCCTGTGTCAATTGCGCCTGTTGCTGCTGCGCCTCTTTTTCACGGGCTTGTTGTTCAGCCAGACGTTGGGACGGCAATTTAATTCCGTAGGAAGCAAGCTCACGACGTGTAGGAATCCGTACCGGGTTCGGGCGAGGCAACTCAGGGCCCATGCCGCGTTTAACCTGAGGATTAGCATCAGCTACGGCAGTAAACATCGGGGCAGCAGAGGCCGTTTTTTTCACCTCTGGCATCGCCGGGGTGCTGGCAGGCTGTGCGCTCACAGGCTGAACATCGACATCGCTCGCGCCGGTTTCCGGGCCTCTGCCCGTAGCGGCAAACTTCGCCAAATGGGTAATGTGCTCATGTTGTTCAGTTAACCGATTATGTTCAGTTAACCAATCCTGCTCCGTTAACTGATTGGGCTTAGTTATCCGAGACGACCAGTCAGATGACGCTGGCGATACAAACGGCGCGGACGTTTCTGCCGGTTTTGGCGCAGGTGCTGCAACGGCAGTCAATCCCTGCGATGGCGGCAACGAGGCTGGCGTTACCACAGGTGTCATCTGCACCAAAGGCGCCGGCTCACTCGGTTTTGCGGCGCGCACCGGTTCAACATCAGGATATGCGTTATGCGCCGTTTGCACTGTATGTGTCGTTTGCACTGTATCCACCGTTTGTACGGTGGGCTCAACCGATGAGGTTGTCAGCGCAATCGGCGGCGAAGGAGCCACCGGCTCGGTGGCTAACGGCAATCCACGCTCTTTTAATGCAACGGTTGCAGTAGCAGCGCCAGACAACGTTGCGGCATTTGTCTCAAGCGGAGGCATCTCGGTTGCCGCTGCGTTAACCGGTGCAGGCGGCGTCGCAGGCAGCGGCGTGGTTGTTGATTCCGGCGTACTGGCTAGCGTACGCGCCACAACACTCGGGGCAGAGAACAACACATCATCGTCGTCGTCGTCATCGCGCTCTGGCGTATTAACCGGCGCTGCATGTACAGGCTCAGGCTTGTCGGGCACCGTTTTCGCCGCTGCTGGCGCAACTCTGGCGGCCAACGCCTCTTCATCGTCATCATCAAAATCATGATAATCACGACGGCGGCCGCTAAATAGCGTCAGGCAGGCCATGACGCCAGCACCGATTTTCTCTGCAATCGCAAGCCAGGACCAACCGGTAAACAGCGTTAACCCCGCCGCCCAGACGCACAACAACACCATGGTTGAGCCAATATTGTTAAAGCGCGGAATCATCGAACTGCTCAACAAGCTGCCTAATACACCGCCAGAGGCAAAATAATAGATATCATCGACGTTTAACGCCGCTAATCCGCAAGAGGTTAAAATCAGCGCCAGTGTACCTATCAGGCGCAATGAGAGGGCAAAATAATCGAGGGATTCGCGCTGACCGCGCAACCGATGTACCGCCCAGCATAATGACACCATGATGACAGGAATGGCATAGGCCAGTACGCCAAAAATAAAAAACAGGGTATCAGCCAGCCATGCGCCAACGCCGCCAGCCAGATTATGAATGGGTTCATGCCAGGCGGTCTGCGACCAACTCGGGTCGGAAGGGCTAAAACTGAGTAACGCCACCGCCAGATAAACGGCAAACAGTGCCACGACTATCAATATCGCTTCCAGTAAGCGTCGGGCCGCACTGAGTTTATTCAGCGTAACCTCTTTCTCTTCTGTATATTCCTGGCTCAAGCGTCTCTCCAGGTTTCCTGTAAATGTTTCATGATAAAACGCCGAGAATCACCCGGCGCATACTGTACATATTAACAGGAGTGTAACTGAATTTAGCCGGTTGTGCACCCCGTGCTATCATGTGCACCCCGTGCTATCAGCGGGTTTTAATCACCAGCCGATTACTCTGCTTCACTTCTTCCATCACCACATAGGTACGGGTATCGTTCACGCCGGGCAGACGTAATAACGTTTCCCCGAGCAACTTACGGTACGCTGACATATCCGGTACACGGGTTTTGAGCAGATAATCGAAATCCCCGGAAACCAGATGACACTCCTGAATCTCTTCAAGTTTCTGCACCGCAGCGTTGAACTGTTCGAATACATCCGGCGCGCCGCGATTGAGGGTAATTTCAACAAATACCAGCAATGAGGCGTCGAGATAATGCGGGTTCAACAACGCAGTATAACCGTTAATAAAGCCCTGACGCTCCAGGCGACGAACGCGCTCTAAACAAGGCGTTGGCGACAGGCCAACCCGTTTGGATAACTCCACATTGGAGATACGCCCATCTTTTTGCAATTCATTCAGGATATTACGATCGATTCTGTCCAGATCTTTTCCCGGTCGTTTTTTTGTGTCTACCATTCTTATTGTCTCTCTTTACCCTTCCCTGTTTAATCGCTGTCTCTGTCCAACTTCAATGTATCAGAGCCACCCCTAAAGAAGACCCCTGCCTTTTGTAACGCGATAATCCACTGTTCCTGCATTACCCGATAAAACGGACAATATGCTGTAAAAGCTGGAGCATTTAACTATTCACATACAAAAAATTTCCTCTTCCAAGGATGTTTTCGCAAAAGCGCAGCCGATTGTCAAAGCAAAACAATTAAAATCAGAAGAAAGTGCCAGATGAGCGCTTTCAGAAGTATTATTACTACACATTAATACCGTTAGCCGTAACAGAGCATGCGCCAATACGGTGCATCGCTATTGTATTGCCAATATTTCGCAACGATTGATCCGATAGCTAACAACATTCCGCCACACTTTTTTTACGCAAGTAATTTCCTTACAATCAGCACTATCGTCCGTTCGAGTGAATGAGGAACCCATGAGCACTGCCAAACATCGTAAATTATTGATTCTGGGCTCAGGCCCGGCAGGCTATACCGCCGCAGTCTACGCTGCGCGGGCAAACTTAAATCCGTTACTGATCACCGGAATGGAGAAAGGTGGTCAGCTTACCACCACCACCGAAGTAGAGAACTGGCCAGGCGACCCGGATGATCTGACCGGGCCATTATTGATGGAACGCATGCATACCCATGCAGCTAAGTTCAACACCGAGATCGTGTTTGATCACATCAATCGCGTTGATTTGCAAACTCGCCCTTTCCGCTTGTTTGGCGATAGCGATGAATACACCTGTGATGCGCTGATTATTGCGACCGGCGCATCAGCACGGTATTTAGGGCTGCCGTCTGAAGACGCCTTTAAAGGAAAAGGCGTGTCTGCATGCGCGACCTGTGACGGTTTCTTTTACCGTAACCAGAAAGTCGCGGTCGTCGGCGGCGGTAATACCGCTGTAGAAGAGGCGTTATACCTGTCGAATATCGCCGCTGAAGTGCATTTAATTCATCGTCGTGACAGTTTCCGCGCAGAGAAAATTCTGATTGACCGACTGATGGCTAAAGTCTCTGGCGGCAATATCGTACTGCACACCAACCGCACACTGGATGAGGTGCTGGGCGATGAGATGGGCGTCACCGGCGTACGTCTACGTCAGGCAAACACAGACGCAACGGAACAACTGGATGTCGCAGGCGTGTTTATCGCTATCGGCCATAGTCCGAATACCGCCGTATTCGGCGATCAACTGGCGCTGGAGAATGGCTATATCAAAGTACAGTCCGGCACGCACGGCAACGCAACGCAAACCAGCATTCCGGGCGTTTTTGCTGCCGGTGATGTGATGGATCATATCTACCGCCAGGCCATCACCTCCGCCGGAACCGGCTGTATGGCGGCGCTGGATGCCGAACGCTATCTGGATGCGCTGGCGAAATAGTGATAACGCCGCCCGATACGTATTAAGCGCAGCGTATAAACTAACCCGGGACGTCATCGTACCCGGGTTTTTTATTATGGCCGCACAGTGAAGAAAATTGATCCCTTACCGGTTTATCCCCCTGCCTTTTCATTTGCACAACGCGGCCTGCAAGGTAACATGACGCCATTCTGGCGATAACACGCCACTGGCGTTAAGCAACGGTTATTTGAACGTTATTTTAATGTTTCATTCCCTGTACTCACCGGACGCGATTCATAAAGCATGAAAGAGACACGACAACGAGAACTGACACGCTGGCTAAAACAGCAAAGCCGCCTTGCCCATCGCTGGCTACGTTTGTCACTGATTCTAGGGCTGGTCAGCGGTATATTGATTGTCGCTCAGGCCTGGCTGATGGCCTCACTGCTGCATGCATTGATTATCACGCACACACCGCGCCAGGCACTGCAGGGAACCTTCAGCTTGCTGGCTGGCGCCTTTGTGCTACGTGCGGGGCTGAGTTGGTTACGCGAAAAGGTGGGGTTCCGCTGCGGTCAGGCTGTACGCCAGCATATTCGCCAACAGGTTCTCGACAGATTGCAGCAATTGGGCCCGGCGTGGATTCAGGGCAAACCAGCGGGCAGTTGGGCGACATTGATCCTTGAGCAGGTAGAAGACATGCAGGATTATTACGCCCGCTACCTGCCGCAAATGTACCTTGCGGCGCTGATCCCATTGCTCATTTTGGCGACCGTGTTTCCCGTTAACTGGGCGGCGGGGTTAATTTTGCTGCTCACCGCCCCCTTAATTCCGCTGTTTATGGCGCTGGTGGGTATGGGAGCGGCTGATGCTAATCGCCGTAACTTTCAGGCGCTGGCACGTCTGAGCGGCCATTTTCTTGACCGCCTGCGCGGGCTTGAGACGCTGCGCCTGTTTCATCGATCGCAGGCGGAAATCAATCATATCCAGCAAGCGTCTGAACAGTTTCGCAGCCGGACGATGGAAGTGTTGCGTATGGCCTTCCTCTCTTCCGGCGTGCTGGAGTTTTTCGCCTCCGTGTCTATTGCCGTTGTCGCGGTCTATTTCGGCTTCTCTTATCTGGGTGAGCTGCATTTCGGCAGTTACGGCACCGCTGTCACGCTGTTTGCCGGGTTTCTGGTGTTGATTTTAGCGCCAGAGTTTTTTCAACCGCTGCGCGATCTGGGCACCTATTACCATGCGAAAGCACAGGCCGTCGGCGCGGCCGATGCCTTACAACGCTTTATGACCAGCGCGGGCGAAAAAAACCACGTAGGTACAGAGGCAATTCACAGCGACACGCCTCTGACACTGGTCGCCTGCGATCTGACTATTTTATCACCTACCGGCGTCACGCTGGCCGGGCCACTGAATTTCCGACTGGAAGCAGGACAACGTGTTGCCCTGGTCGGCCCCAGCGGGGCTGGCAAGAGTTCCCTTTTAAACCTGCTGCTCGGCTTTTTACCCTATACCGGCTCGCTGACCGTCAATGGCGTAGAGCTGCGCACGCTTTCGCCAGACAGCTGGCGACGTTGCCTAAGCTGGGTTGGCCAGCATCCTCAATTGCCCGCCGCCACGCTGCGACAGAATATTGTGCTGGGAAGAGAAGAAACCCGCGAGGATGAACTGCACACCGCGCTAGAACGGGCCTATGTTAATGAGTTTCTCCCCTCACTGCCCGCAGGATTAGACACGCCTCTCGGTGATGGCGCAGCGCGGCTCTCTGTCGGCCAGGCACAACGGGTAGCCGTTGCCCGTGCGCTGTTACAGCCTTGTCAGTTGATGTTGCTGGATGAGCCCTCGGCAAGTCTTGATGCCCACAGTGAGCAGCAAGTGATGCGCGCACTCGGCGATGCCTCGAGGCATCAAACCACATTGCTGGTCACGCACCAACTCGCGGAACTCCGTGATTATGATGCTATCTGGGTAATGGCCGATGGCCAACTGGTTCAGCAAGGCAGCTACGCCAGCTTATCTCAGTCCCCCGGGCTGTTTTCCCACCTAGTGGCGCAACGGCAAGGCGTGTTGTAATCATGAAAAAACAGGGTGATATAAAAAACATGCGAATCATGCAGGAACTTAAGCCCTTTCTGGCGCTGTATCGCCGCCACAGTATTCGGCTGGGATTTGGTATTGTGCTGGCGATTGTAACCCTGCTGGCAAGCATTGGCTTGCTCACGCTCTCAGGCTGGTTTTTGGCCGCCTCTGCGCTTGCCGGGCTACTCGGGTTAACCACGTTTAATTACATGCTGCCTGCCGCTGGCGTCAGGGGGGCGGCAATTTTGCGCACAGCCAGCCGTTACTTCGAGCGCTTAGTCAGTCACGATGCCACATTTCGCGTTCTCTTACATTTACGGGTGTTTACGTTTAGCCGCATTCTGCCGCTAACACCCGGTGGATTAGCGCGTTTTCGGCAGGCCGAATTACTCAATCGATTGGTAGCCGATGTCGATACGCTGGATCACCTCTATCTTCGCGTTATCTCACCGGTCATTAGCGCGTTGGCCGTTATTGTTACAATCGCCTATGGTTTAAGCCTGCTGGATCTCTCACTGGCGCTGACACTCGCCGCTATCATGTTAATTTTACTGGTATTGTTGCCCCCGGTGTTTTATCGGGCCGGTTGGCCGATTGGCACCGATATCACCGCATTGCGCGCTCGTTATCGGGTACAGTTGACGACCTGGCTACAGGGGCAGGCTGAACTCACCGTATTCGGTGCGCTAGCCGCATTCCGCCAGCAGTTGGATACCCTGGAACAGCGCTGGTTTAACCGGCAGCGCCAGCAAGCGGGACTCAGCGCGCTTTCCCAGGCCTTATTTATCGCCGCAGGCGGCCTCACCGCGACCTTGATGCTCTGGTTAGCAGCCGGTGGCATCGGCGGCTCATCACAACCGGGCCCGCTTATCGCGCTGTTTGTCTTCGCATCGCTGGCGGCGTTTGAAGCGCTGGCTCCGGTTGCAGGTGCATTCCAGCATATTGGCCAGGTTTCGGCGAGCGCGGCCCGTGTGCGCCAGCTGCTGGAGCTGCCGCCAGCCGTCACGTTTGTACAAGGCGGCCCCGCCGTGCCGCAACACCTTCAGGTAACGCTTGATAACGTCAGCTTTCATTATCCGGGCCAACTCCACCCTACTGTGCGCGAACTATCGCTGACGCTGGCAGCCGGTGAGCACGTCGCCCTGCTAGGGCGCACCGGCTGTGGCAAATCCACCCTATTGCAGCTCCTCACTCGCGCCTGGGATTGCACCGGCGGTGAAATCCGCCTAAACGAGACCCCGTTACAGGCATGGCCAGAGGACAGCTTGCGTCAAGCCATGTGCGTGGTGCCACAGCGCGTGCATATCTTTAGCGCGACGCTGCGCGAGAATCTGCGTTTAGCCGCACCCGAGGCTCACGATGAAAAATTGGCGCAGGTGCTCAGTCAAGTTGGCCTGGAAAAGCTGCTCACGGATGAACAAGGCTTGAATGCCTGGCTGGGCGACGGCGGGCGTCAGCTTTCTGGCGGCGAACAGCGCCGCATTGGTATCGCTCGCGCGTTGTTACATCCTGCCCCACTGATATTGCTTGATGAACCAACCGAAGGGCTGGATGCCGATACCGAGCAACGTATTCTGGCGTTACTGCGTGAGCACTGTGCAGAAAAAACGCTGTTGATGATAACGCACCGCCTGAGCGGGCTGGACAGCATGGATCGCGTGTTTGTACTGGATGATGGCCAACTGGCCGAACACGGCACGCATCATGAGCTCATGGCACGTCAGGGGCGTTATTGGCAATTTCATCAACACCTATGACCGGGGATCGCTATGCTGCTGCCTGAACTGTCGCCCTTCTCACTTGAGTTTCCCTCTCCGCAAGCGGCATTGCGCAACCCGAACGGTTTGTTGGCCTTTGGCGGTGACTTATCCCCTGAACGCCTATTGAGCGCATACCGCCAGGGCATATTCCCATGGTTTTCGCCGCCTGACCCCATCTTGTGGTGGAGCCCCGATCCGCGAGCGGTGCTGTTCCCGGCCGAGTTCCACCTAAGCCGCAGCATGAAAAAACACATGCGACGCGCGCCCTATCAGGTTACGCTCAATCATGCGTTTTCAGCAGTCATGGCGGCCTGCGCCAGTGAACGTGATGAAGGAACGTGGATAGGCGATGACATGATGCAGGCCTACCTACAGCTACATCAGGCGGGGCATGCCCATTCCGTAGAAGTCTGGCACGCAGATCAACTCGTCGGCGGCTTGTATGGCATTGCTCAGGGCGGGTTGTTTTGTGGCGAATCCATGTTCAGCAGAGCGGACAACGCCTCTAAATTCGCGCTTGCCGTGTTCTTATCGCATTTTACCGGTTGCGGCGGCCAATTGATTGACTGCCAGGTACTCAACCCCCATACTGCGTCACTGGGTGCGCGTGAGCTATCCCGACACACCTTTCTCTCCCGGCTGCCCTCGCTCCAACAAACCCGCTTAAACGCTGATTGCTGGCAGCCCCAGAGACTGACTTTCCGCCCAGACTTTCTATCAGATAACGGCGATAAATGAGCATCAATCACTTACGCGCCTTTACATAATGAGGGTTTTTCGGCATTATCTTGCCGGTTAAAAACTAAGGTAATTAAACCTAGAGGATTCGATGGCCAAAGAAGACAATATTGAAATGCAAGGCACCGTGCTGGATACGCTGCCCAACACCATGTTCCGCGTTGAGCTGGAAAACGGGCACGTGGTTACCGCTCATATCTCCGGTAAAATGCGTAAAAACTATATCCGCATCCTGACGGGTGACAAAGTGACTGTGGAACTGACCCCGTACGACCTGAGCAAAGGCCGCATTGTCTTCCGTAGCCGTTAATCGCCCGCTCATCGCCCGGCGCGATGCGGTTGGATGTCGGCTCTCAGCCCTTGCCTGATGGCAGGGGTTTTTGCATTTTAGGGAAAGCGATGACCTCGCTCACGACGGATAGGCATAATATTGCGCTATAAAAAAGGGCACCAATTTTTGATGCCCTTTCGCTCAAACCACATTGTTCAAACTACATCGTTCAAACTACACCGCGCCGCTTGCGCTCACGCGGTTTACACGCAACGGCTGCCGGTTAATGAACCGCGCCTTCTGTTTTGGTTTTCTGCGCGCTCACAAAACGATACGTCAGCTGTTGTGCCGCATTATCCAGTTCCACCTTCACTGACCCGCCATCAACCAATGAACCAAACAGCAGCTCATTCGCCAACGGTTTTTTCAGGTTTTCCTGGATAACCCGCGCCATGGGGCGCGCGCCCATTGCCTTGTCATACCCTTTCTCAGCCAGCCAATTACGGGCTTCCTCGCTAACCTCAAGCGACACGCCTTTGGCATCCAGCTGCGCCTGCAATTCAACGATGAATTTATCCACGACTTGCTGAATCACCTGTGCGGATAAATGGTTGAACCAGATAATGCCGTCAAGCCGGTTACGGAACTCAGGCGTAAACACTTTTTTGATCTCTTCCATTGCATCGCTACTGTTATCCTGCTGGATAAGCCCGATGGATTTACGCTGGGTTTCTCGCACACCGGCGTTGGTGGTCATCACCACAATAACGTTGCGAAAATCCGCTTTGCGACCGTTATTATCCGTCAGCGTACCGTTATCCATGACCTGCAATAACAAGTTGAACACATCGGGATGCGCCTTCTCTATCTCATCAAGTAACAGCACCGAATGTGGGTGTTTGATAACTGCATCCGTCAATAACCCGCCCTGATCGTAACCGACGTAACCCGGAGGAGCACCAATCAATCGGCTGACGGTATGGCGCTCCATATATTCCGACATGTCAAAGCGCAGCAGTTCGATATCGAGCGCTTTAGCCAGTTGCACTGTCACCTCGGTTTTGCCCACCCCAGTCGGGCCGGCAAACAAGAATGACCCGACCGGCTTACGCTCGTGGCCCAGTCCGGCACGGCTCATCTTGATGGCTTCCGTCAGCGCTTCAATCGCTTTATCCTGACCAAACACCAGCATTTTCAGGCGGTCGCTCAAGCCACGCAGCACATCGCGGTCACTGGCAGATACGGTTTTTTCAGGAATACGCGCGATACGCGCCACCACCGATTCAATATCCGCCACGTTGACCGTCTTCTTGCGCTTACTGACGGGCAGCAGGCGGCAACGGGCTCCGGCTTCATCAATGACATCAATGGCTTTATCCGGCAGGTGGCGATCGTTAATGTATTTCACCGCCAGCTCTACCGCTGCACGAATGGCTTTCGCGGTATAACGGACATCGTGGTGCGCTTCATACTTGGTTTTCAGGCCATTGATTATCTGCACCGTTTCTTCAACGCTGGGTTCGGTAATATCAATTTTCTGGAAACGACGCGCCAGCGCACGGTCTTTTTCAAAGATATTGCTGAATTCCTGATAAGTGGTGGAACCCATTACGCGAATTTTGCCGCCAGACAGCAGCGGTTTTATCAGGTTGGCGGCATCCACCTGCCCACCCGAGGCCGCCCCCGCGCCAATAATGGTATGAATTTCATCAATAAACAGAATGCTGCTCTGGTCTTGTTCAAGCTGCTTAAGCAACGCCTTAAAGCGTTTTTCAAAGTCACCACGGTACTTCGTTCCCGCCAGCAGCGAGCCGATATCCAGAGAGTAAATGGTACAATCCGCCATCACCTCCGGCACATCCCCTTGCACGATTCGCCATGCAAGGCCTTCAGCAATGGCCGTTTTCCCTACGCCAGATTCGCCCACCAGCAACGGGTTATTTTTACGGCGACGGCACAGCACCTGTATAGTGCGCTCCAGCTCGCCATCTCGACCAATCAGCGGATCGATACCCCCCACGCGCGCCAGTTGGTTGAGATTTGTCGTGAAGTTTTCCATCCGCTCCTCCCCGCTAACCTGCTCTTCGTTAACCGGGTTTTCCTGGCTGGCAGCCGGGCCGGAGTCCTCTTTGCGCGTACCGTGAGAAATGAAATTCACCACATCCAGGCGACTGACATCATGCTTACGCAACAGATATGCCGCCTGGGACTCTTGCTCGCTGAAAATAGCGACCAACACATTCGCCCCGGAAACTTCGCTGCGCCCGGATGATTGCACATGAAACACCGCCCGCTGTAACACACGCTGAAAACTCAGCGTAGGCTGGGTATCGCGCTCTTCGTCACTTGGCGGCAGTGTTGGCGTGGTCTGTTCGATGAACGTTTCCAGTTCCTGGCGCAACGCGGTCAAATCAACCGTACAGGCTTCAAGCGCCTCGCGTGCGGAAGGGTTGCTAAGTAGAGCCAGCAACAAATGCTCTACGGTCATAAACTCGTGTCGGTGCTCGCGTGCTCTGGCGAACGCCATGTTGAGACTGAGTTCCAGTTCTTGATTGAGCATAGCCACCTCTCCCAATAAATTGCCTTACATTCAGGCTTTTTCCAGCGTACAGAGCAACGGATGCTCATTCTCCCTGGCATACCGGTTCACCTGTGCCACCTTGGTCTCCGCTACCTCGGCGCTGTAAACACCGCAGATAGCCTTACCCTGATAGTGAACTGTCAGCATCAGCTGCGTTGCACGTTCAATATCATAAGAAAAGAACTTTTGCAGAACGTCAATAACAAATTCCATCGGCGTGTAATCATCGTTGTTCAGTACAACGTTATACATCGATGGTGGCCGCAAAGCTTCAGTATAGTGCTCTGTGGCCTGTCCATCGGTCTGCGTGCCGGTACTATAGTTTCCCATCTTCAATCCAAATCTGCGCTGATACATAATGCGCCAGCTACGTCTTGTAGCGGCGGTCTGTATTCATTGTATCATCGCAGGCTCAGGATAGCGCAGCCCCCGTTACAGGAACGGCTGGCACGTTACCATCCGTTTGCTCTCTTAGATATTAACGGCAACAGAGCCTATCAATAGCGTTAGCTATATCAAATTTTCACAAAACTGATACAAACAGTCAGATTCAGATGCTTGACGCACTAAACGATTTCAATAGAGTGTAGAAGTGAATTGATGTTGTTTTAATCAATTTGTTCAGCCTTAACCCAATAACCTCACCTTAGAGAACACTCTAGCGAAGGATGAAGATGTATGGAGACAGGTACTGTTAAATGGTTCAATAACGCCAAGGGCTTTGGCTTTATTTGTCCCGAAAGCGGAGGGGAAGATATTTTCGCTCACTATTCCACCATTCAGATGGACGGCTACCGGACGCTAAAGGCCGGTCAGGTTGTAAAATTCACCGTACATCAAGGGCCGAAAGGAAACCATGCCAGCCTGATCGTTCCGGTCGTTGGCGAAACGATCGCGTAAATATCAGCGTTGCCTTTTCCGGCTCTTCACCTGTCAACACCGTGACCAGGGCGCACCACTCACTCATTTAATGCCGTCCGCGCTGCGGGCGGCATTTTTTGTCCGTTTCCTCACCGTGACTGGGCCGGTAGCTCCCGCAATATGCCTACAGGCACATACCGATTAATCGGCTCGCCCTCGCGCCAGCCATAGTACGCGCGAAAACATGCTGCGAAGAAGCGGCGGAATCATCGCTTCGCCGTACTCGGCCACCGTCATCGCCACTTCTATCGCCAAATCCGGTTTTGATGTACGGTGAATCGCTTTCGCTATGACTTTCGCCGCCGACAGCGGAGCAGGCTCCGGCAGTTGCGCCACCCGGTGGTAAACCTGACTAAATCCATTGCGATACATAAAATGCTCCATGTCCGGCGCGGTTAATACCGTCAGATGATCCCGTTCCGTCTCGCCCTGCGATTGCAACAAACTACGCGCCGTTGTCGCATATTTTTTCCCGGCATCATCGCCATCCACCAGCACATGCCACTCAATGCCCATACGGTAGGCGAATTTCAGCAGCGGCTTGAGCCCGGCTTGCGCAAACTCAATCACGCGCACGCCTTCAGCCTCAAAATGATGTCCACACTGGCGCGCAAGCTCATTGAGCATCCACACTTCCGTTTCCCCCTCCACCAGCAACCAGCAGCGGGCAAACAGCGACGACGGGCGGTTAAAGCGAATATGAAAAGTGATACGGCGACTGTCTTGCGGTGACAACCCCTGACGGCCAATACGGTAGGTCGCCACCTTCGCGGACTCACGTACCAACCGGCACACCTGTTCGACAGGCACCAGCGATAGCAACTCGCCGGAATTGGTGGTGGTCACTTTTTGTAGCGGTAACTGTGTCAACAATCCCCACGCGACGGACAGCATTATCGGATGTAACCGGGTTTCCGGGTCTTCGATTAGCAGCAGAGGGCGGGCGTGAGGGTCAAGCGCGGCTGACCCTTTTGCTTGTAGCAGCGTCGAGAATAATTCCAGCAAAATAATCCGACGGCTGCGACTGTTTGGCCCGGAAATCATCCGGTTAATCGTATCAAGCGATCGCCATGCCCGCCCATTACCGGTACGGGCATGGCGCGGGTGCCGCCTGGCATTGGGGTCGGCGCTCTGCTCTGAAAAATAGTGGTCAACCAATTGGCGCATCGCCACCAGCCCCTGACGCAACTCTTGATTTGTCAACCGATTAGGATTTTGCGCCAGCTCTCGCATCAGCGCTTCAAACTGATGCGACAAACGCTCGTTGTTATCTATCTGCGGCATTAACGTGCCGGGGTGGAAACGCCGGATAAAGCGCGCATCACGCAAGCGCAATACCGGGTGTAAGCGCACCACTTCGCTTGCCAGCCAGTCGATGTTATCCAGCGCTAACGGTTGCCCATTCGCATCCAGAAAACTGCGCCAGGTAAAAATCGCCTGACTCTCATCGACCTCACCTTCCAGCCGGTAAAAAATGCGGTGCAGCCGCCCTTCCCCTTTTATCCAGACGGGCGACAGTGAGCGATAACGCGGTGCCAGATGGTGGCCGGGTGCCGACTCGCAGAAAGTAAAGATAACCTGCAAATGCCGCTCGCGGCTGGACTCATTGCCGGGCGTAAAGTGAAAATCTTGTAAATCAAAATGATACAGTGGCAATGATGGCGCGAGCAGTAGCGAAAGCGCATCCAGCAGGCTGGACTTTCCCCAGGCGTTTTCACCGATTAAAACCGTATTGTCATCAAGCGTCAGCGATAAGCGATTAATCCCACGGAATCCAAGAATTTCGATTCTTTCCAGATACATCCGCGCCTCCTGCTTTGTGGTTTGAGTGCGAGCATGACGATAAACGCCTCACAGGGTCAAGTCCCCATCCCTCAATCTGCCTCTTACCGCATAAAAATGCGCGCTTCAGCAAGAATAGAGAAATGCGAATGATTGCTATCCACTCATGAAAATTGCGCCAAATCAATCTTGCTTTAAGTTGCCTTTAAAAACCCTTTTTCGTTTCTGTCTGGCGTTCTATCCTCATAACAGGCATTAAAAATGCAACTTTAAAAGGAAGCCATCATGTATTGCGTGCAATGTGAACAAACCATCCGAACTCCTGCCGGCAACGGTTGCGCCTACGCACAGGGCATGTGCGGCAAAACGGCTGAAACCTCTGACCTGCAAGACCTGCTGGTCGCCGTACTCCAGGGCTTGTCTGCCTGGGCCTTGCAAGCTCGCGCACTGGACATTATCGACCACGATATCGATCAGTTTGTACCGCGTGCGTTTTTCGCAACGCTGACCAATGTTAACTTCGATTCACCGCGCATCATTGGTTATGCCCGCGATGCCATTTCCCTGCGTGAGACGCTGGCCGCCCGCTGCCGTTTGTTAGACGCAAGCGTCGCCGTCGATCATCCAATGGCCGAACTGCAACTGGCAGGCGATGACCTGCCAGCCTTGTTACAGCAGGCCGCTGAATTCGCGCTAAATAAAGACAAAGCCGCAATTGGCGAAGACCTCCACGGCCTGCGCATGCTGTGCCTGTATGGTCTGAAGGGGGCAGCGGCCTATATGGAGCATGCTCATGTATTAGGCCAATACGACAACGCCTTGTATGCCGAATTCCACGCATTCATGGCCTGGCTTGGCACTGCGCCTACCGACGTTGATACCCTGCTCGGTAATGCGCTGGCAATAGGCAAGATGAATTTCGGTGTTATGGCGATTTTGGATAACGGTGAAACCACCGCCTATGGCCACCCACAGCCGACACAAGTCAATGTTCGCCCGGTTGCCGGAAAAGCGATTCTTATCTCCGGGCACGACCTGAAAGATTTACGCATGCTGCTTGAGCAGACCGAAGGCACCGGCATTAATATCTATACGCACGGTGAAATGTTACCTGCCCACGGCTACCCGGAATTGAAAAAATTCTCGCATCTGGTCGGTAACTACGGCAGTGGCTGGCAAAATCAGCAAAGCGAGTTTGCCAAATTCCCGGGCCCGATTGTGATGACCTCGAACTGCATTATCGACCCTACCGTCGGGCAGTATATCGACAGAATCTGGACGCGGAGTATCGTTGGCTGGCCGGGCGCGCAGCATCTCGAAGGGGATGATTTCAGCGCTATCATCGCGCAGGCACAGCAGTTGCCGGGCTTCCCGTACAGTGAAATCGAGCACATGATTACCGTTGGTTTCGGCCGCCAGACATTGCTGAACGCCGCAGACACCGTTATCGACCTGGTCGCCAGCAAGAAATTACGCCATGTATTCCTGGTTGGCGGTTGCGATGGCAGCCGGGACGAACGCAGCTATTACACCGATTTTGCGCGCAGCGTCCCTCAGGATTGCCTGATAATGACGCTTGCCTGTGGCAAGTATCGCTTCAATAAGCTGGATTTCGGCACGCTGGAAGGCTTGCCACGCCTGCTTGACGTCGGCCAGTGTAACGACGCTTATGCCGCTATCATGCTGGCAGTCAATCTGTCAGAGAAACTGGGATGCGGCGTTAACGATCTGCCGTTGAGCCTGATCCTCTCCTGGTTCGAACAAAAAGCTATCGTTATTTTGCTGACGCTGCTGGCGCTGGGCGTGAAAAATATTTACACCGGCCCAACCGCACCGGCTTTCCTGACGCCGTCACTGCTGGCCATTCTGAATGAAAAATTTGGTATGCGCGCCATCACAACGGTCGAGCAAGATTTAAAAGACATTCTTGTTGCCTGATTGACATCTGTTAGTTTCGCCTTCCGCCTGCCCTCGGGTGGAAGGCTGTTATGGAGATCCCCGATGGCCATGCCTACCGCACAATGCCCGAATCGCATGCAAGTCCATTCCCTGCATCAGGAAACCCCAGATGTCTGGACTTTATCTCTGATTAGCCATGATTTTTACCCCTGGCAACCCGGTCAGTACGCGCTGGTAAGTATCGCTAACAGCGATGAAACGCTACGCGCCTATACCCTGTCATCCACACCGGGCATCAGCCGCTTTATTACGTTAACGGTGCGTCGATTGGAGAACGGCGTAGGTTCTCGCTGGCTGACAGAACACGTCAAACCCGGCACCGAGTTGTGGCTCTCTGATGCACAAGGTGAATTTACCTGCGCCCATCTCGACTGCGATCGTTATCTGATGCTGGCCGCCGGTTGCGGCGTTACGCCAATTATGTCCATGACACGCTGGCTCTTGGCGAACCGGCCCGAGGTGGATATTCAGGTCATATTCAATGTGCGCGATCCGCAGCACGTTATTTTTGCCGATGAATGGCGTTCGCTCTGCCTGCGCTATCCAGAACAATTACACCTGACCCTGATGGCAGAGCAACAGGTGGAGCCGCATCATCTCGACGCCGGATTCCTCAGCGGTCGCCTGACGTCAGACATCCTGCACCAACGTGTGCCGGATATCGCCAGCAGAACCGTGATGACATGCGGCCCGCATCCCTATATGCAGCAGGCAGAAACATTCTGCTTGCAGGCGGGTGTGGCGCGTGAACATTTCTTCAAAGAGCAATTTGGCGCGCCGCCTGCCGAGCCGACAGAGGATGGCAATAGCCTGACCATGCGCATTCGCCACTCACTGCAAGCGGTGTCAGTGCCAGTAGGCACCAGCCTGTTGGCTGCGCTGGAAAGCCATCGTCTGCCGGTGAATGCCGCCTGCCGCGCCGGAGTCTGCGGCAGTTGTAAGACGCAAATACTTAGCGGTAATTACACGACGTCAAGTACCATGACGTTAACCCAGGCCGAAATAGAGCAAGGCTATGTGCTGGCGTGCAGTTGTCAATTGCATGGCGACGTTGAATTGGCTTGAGCGAATTTCATCTTTCCCCGCATCTGCTCCCGCCGCTGGATCGACCCCGCACTTTCGTTAAGATAACGTTAAACCGGGGTTTTTCCTGTTCCCGCTTATGGTTATAGTACCTGCTGTCACACCCCGGTTTCGGGGTTTGGCTCACCTGCGTCATGGGCCTGCTGATAAAGCCACTGACGATGTACTCAGGTTGTATATCTATCAACAGGGACCCGGCTACCCTCTCGCGCCGTTGTGGCAGGAGCAAAACCATGATGACTGTCAAACCCGCCCCGATACTGATCTTTGGCGCCAGTGGTTATATTGGGCGTCATCTTGTTACCCGCCTGAGCCACCAAGGTCATCCGATTATCGCCGCATCACGCCATGTCGATTCACTCTCGACCCTGCATCTTCCCGATGTGCGATGTGAATATGCGGATTTGATGAAGCCCCATACGCTGCCTGAAGGGCTATGGCAGGCCGAAACGCTCTATTATCTGGTGCATAGCATGGGCGACGGCGCAGATTTTCTTGAGCGTGAATATCAGTCAGCACAAAACTTGCGCCAGATTCTGCGCACCAGCAATGTGCGGCAAATTATCTATCTGGGCTCGGCGCAAACGTCCCACTCACCCTCGCTGCACATGCAGGCGCGCAAACTCACCGGTGACGTTCTGCGCAGCAGCGGCATTCCTGTTACCGAACTGCGCGCCGGTATTATTATCGGCGCCGGGTCTGCCGCTTTCGAAATTATGCGCGACATGGTGAACAACCTGCCGGTGCTCACTCCGCCTCGCTGGGTGCGCTCGAAATCCTCTCCGGTTGCGCTGGAAAATTTACTGACCTATCTCATTGAAATTCGTCATCATCCATCGCCACAGCATCAGATTTTTGATGTCGCCGGGCCGGAGTATCTCAGTTATCAGGATTTATTTGAGCGCTTTATCCGCCTGACAGGAAAACGCCGCCTGCTGATCCCGCTGCCGCTGCCAACCAGTCTGGTGTCAGCCTGGTTCCTCCATCTGGTGACATCGGTTCAATCGTCAACCGCCAGAGCGCTGGTGCAAGGGTTACGGCATGATTTACCGATGGATGACAGCGCGTTACGCCGCCTGATCCCACAGCGACTGATTGGCTTCGACGAAGCCGTGCTCGCAACGCTTTCCGATGAAAAAGCAGCGGCCAAGCACCCTGACTGGGGCCGCGATCCTGATGTTCAGGCGCGCTGGCAGCCGGAATATTCGTTTTACCCCAAGCAAGCCGGTTGTAGCTATAAAACACCGGCCAGTAGCCAAACGCTTTGGAAGATAGTGCAGCAAGTCGGTGGCGATGAGGGGTATTTTTATGCCAACTGGCTTTGGCAACTGCGAGCCCGGATTGATGACTGGTGCGGTAATCGCGTTATCTATGAGCGCCCGGCGCGCAAAGAGCTTGTTGAAGGCGATCTCATCCACGGCTGGAAAGTCATCCAGGTGGAGCCTCTGCAACAGCTAGTGCTGCTGTTTGGCATGAAAGCGCCGGGGCTGGGACGCCTGGCCTTTACCATTGACGACAGGGGAACCTACCGGATGCTCGACGTGCGCGCCTGGTGGCACCCGGCGGGGGCGGCCGGTCTGGGTTACTGGTTTGCCATGATGCCCGCTCACCTGTTCATTTTTCGCGGTATGGCGCGCCGTATTGCCATACTGGCGCAGGAAGAGGAGCAGCGGGATATTACCCGTATTTCATCGAGCGACTAACCCGCCGCAAGGCGGGCGTATTATGAACGACCAGCATACTTTTCCAGCAAGGCCTCAGCTATCGCCTCGGTTTGCGCATCCGCGTTGCCATCATAGCGCTGGGGCCGAAAATGCATTTGAAATGCGGCCACCACCCGACGCTGCTGTGCCTCGTTCATATCCGGCGTCACCTCGTAGCCATAGCGGGCCAGTTTTTCCAGCAGCGAGCGCCTATCAACCGGCGTGTACTCATGCCGGTTGCGTAAATAGAAGCGTACACGTTCAGCGTCCGGCCAGGCCCCTATGCCCGCCTGTGCCAGTTGTTGCCAGGGAAAGTGCGGGCCGGGGTCAATTTTGCGCTGCGGCGCAATATCGCTGTGGCCGACCACATTCTGAGGCTCAATCTGATGACGCTGAATGATTTGCCTTGCCAGTGCTATCACCAGGGCGATTTGCGCCGACGAATAAGGTTGCCAGTAACCTGTACCACCAGCCGTCTGCCGCCAGCCAGGGTTCTCTTGCTCAATGCCTATTGACGAGCTGTTAAGCTGGCTAACACCTCGCCAATAGCTGCGACCGGCATGCCAGGCAGCGAGGGTTTCGGGGAGAAGTTGCCATAACACGGGCTTACCTTCGTGGTAAGGCGGCGCAGACGGAATGAGATAGTGTGCGCTGACATTGCCCGAGCCAAGGATAGTCAGAGCGCCGTCAAAATCCTCAGCGGTATAATGCAGTACCAAAAAACGCACTCTTGGGCTGTGACTCGCCGCGACAACAGGCTGGGCCTGCCAATATTCACCTTTATCCACACAGGCGGTACAGCGTTCTACACGCGGGCTCTGACAACCGCCCAGCGCAAATATCGCCAGTAGCACCACGATATATCGACCATATTTCATCGTTACTTTCCGTTTTCACACCCTTCGTCTGAACAGGTTAACCGACACGCTATCCTGCCGATATCCCCTCTTTTTCCAGCCACTTTTACCATTGAATGACGCATTAGCAACATCATCATCACCCATAACATATTTTTGCAACTTAACGCACTGCTCCTCCGCCGACGCTCAAATGATGATTGTCCAGCAGAGTGCGATAATCCCCCTGACAAATCGACCTGTCAGGGCCACAATGCACGATTTTGTGCTAAAAAATCGACAAAAAATCGTGTAACTGCAAATTTTAACCCGTGGTGATTGCATAACTATTCTGCCGAGGCTACCATTTGCGGCATCAATGTCTATTCAATTCTTGCGCATGAGTATTCAACTAAACAGCATTAACTGTTTCTATGGCGCACATCAGGCGCTGTTCGATGTCACCCTTGATTGCCCATCTGGAGAAACACTGGTACTGCTTGGCCCAAGCGGTGCTGGCAAGAGCTCGTTATTGCGGGTGCTCAATTTATTGGAAACACCCCGCTCAGGGGCGCTCAGTATTGGCGGCAACACGTTTGACTTTAACCAGCCGCCATCGGAAACCGCCATTCGTGAATTGCGTCGCAATGTCGGCATGGTGTTTCAGCAATACAATTTATGGCCGCACCTGACCGTGCAGCAAAATCTGGTCGAAGCGCCCTGCCGGGTGTTGGGGCTTAACCGTCAGGATGCGCATGAGCGTGCAAAAAAACTGCTTACCCGCTTACGCCTGAATGATTTCGCCGATCGCTATCCGCTGCATCTTTCTGGCGGCCAGCAGCAACGTGTTGCGATTGCTCGCGCCCTCATGATGGAACCACAGGTGTTGCTGTTCGATGAACCTACCGCCGCGCTTGACCCGGAAATTACGGCTCAGGTGGTCAGCATTATTCAGGAACTGAGTGAAACCGGTATTACGCAGGTGATAGTCACCCATGAAGTGGATTTCGCCCGTAAAACAGCCAGCCGCGTGGTGTATATGGAGAATGGTCGCGTTGTAGAGCAAGGTGATGCTTCGCATTTTACTCATCCCCAGACACCCGAATTTGCTGGTTACTTATCTCACTGATTATTCGTCTCCTTGTTAAATAAGGATAATAATATGAAATCACTATTTATTGCCGCATTGCTCGGCGGGGTAAGTTTGTCAGCCGGTGCCGCTGACACGCTGCGTTTTGCCACTGAAGCCTCCTACCCGCCGTTTGAGTCTGTCGATGCCAGCAACCAGATAGTCGGGTTCGACATTGATTTGGCCAATGCGCTGTGTAAACAGATTCAGGCTACCTGCACCTTTAGCAATCAGGCGTTCGACAGCCTGATCCCCGGTCTGAAATTCCGTCGCTATGATGCCGTTATCGCCGGAATGGATATCACGCCGGAACGTCAGCAGCAGGTTTCATTTACTCAGCCTTATTACGAAAACTCCGCTCTCTTTGTCGCGAGCAAAGGCCAGTTCGCTGATATCGCCGCCCTCAAAGGCAAACGCGTTGGCGTACAAAACGGCACCACACACCAAAAATTCCTGCTGGATAAACACAGCGATATTACGGTTGTACCGTACGACAGCTACCAGAATGCGGTGCTTGACCTGAAAAATGGCCGTCTGGATGCCGTCTTCGGCGACACCGCCGTTGTCAACGAGTGGCTGAAGCAGAACCCGAATCTGGCCTCGGTGGGTAACAAAGTCACCGACAAAGATTACTTCGGTATCGGCCTTGGCATTGCCGTTCGTCAGAATAATGATGAACTGGTGAAGAAATTCAATGATGCCCTGAACAAAATCAAACAGGATGGTACTTACCAGACCATCTACCAAAAATGGTTCCAGCAGTAATCTGACCAATAGCCAATGACTGAATTTCATCCTCTCGCAAGCGCCGCCGGCATGACCGTCGGCCTTGCTCTTTGTGCGCTGGCGCTTGGCCTGCTACTGGCGATGCTGTTCGCGTTGTGGGAAACCGCGCGCTGGAAAGCGCTCAGTTTCATCGGCACGGCCCTTGTCACCCTATTGCGCGGCTTGCCAGAAATCCTTGTGGTGCTGTTTATCTATTTCGGCTCTTCACAGCTACTCTTGGTGCTCTCAGACGGTTTCACCCTCAACCTTGGTGTGGTACAGCTACCCATCAGGCTTGCTATCGATAACATTGAGGTCAGCCCCTTTTTGTGCGGCGTGATTGCCTTGTCGCTGCTGTATGCGGCTTACGCCTCACAAACCCTGCGCGGCGCGCTCAAAGCGGTACCGCGCGGTCAATGGGAGTCCGGCCAGGCGCTGGGCATGAGCAAAAGCGTTATTTTTCGCCGTTTAATCATGCCGCAGATGTGGCGTCACGCACTGCCGGGCCTTGGCAACCAATGGCTGGTGCTGCTCAAGGATACCGCGCTGGTATCGCTTATTAGCGTCAATGATCTGATGTTACAGACCAAGAGTATCGCCACACGCACGCAAGAACCCTTCACCTGGTATATGGTAGCGGCGATGATTTATCTGGTCATCACGCTGATAAGTCAGGTTATTTTGCGGCGCATTGAAGCGCGAACGACGCGTTTTGAGCGGAGACCGTGCTAATGCTCAGTTATATTCCTGAACTGCTCAAAGGGCTGCACACCAGCCTGCTGTTAACCGTACTGGCGTTACTGCTGGCGTTAGTGCTGTCGCTGGCGCTGACGGTGGTGCTGACGTTAAAAACGCCGCTGTTATCGCCGCTGGCGCAGGGCTATATCACGTTGTTTACCGGCACACCGCTGCTGGTGCAAATTTTTCTGATTTACTACGGCCCCGGCCAATTTGAGGCCATCCGCCAGATAACATGGTTATGGAATATGCTTTCGCAACCCTGGTTCTGTGCGGTCAGCGCCTTAGCACTCAATAGCGCCGCTTACACGACGCAGCTGTTTTACGGCGCGGTGCGCGCGATCCCCGCCGGGCAATGGCAATCCTGTGAGGCGCTGGGGATGGACAAACGCCAGACGCTGCGCATTCTGCTGCCCTTTGCCTTTAAACGGGCGCTGTCGTCGTATTCCAATGAGGTGGTGCTGGTCTTCAAAGGGACGTCGCTTGCCTACACCATTACCCTGATGGAGGTGATGGGATACGGGCAGTTGCTGTATGGCCGTACCTACGATGTGCTGGTATTTGGTGCCGCCGGGATCGTGTATTTGTGTGTCAACGGGCTGCTAACGCTGTTAATGCGTATTGTTGAGCGCCGGGCATTGCGCTTCGAGCGTCACGGCTGATTTATCTCGCCAGTCTGTATTTTGATGTTCAGATGCCGACATGTCTGTGTCGGCATTTTTATATCCTAAACTCAACGCACCTTTATTTACCGGAGTATGTCATGAAGAAGTTGATTGTTGCGGCCTTGCTGGCCGGTTGTGCCTTTGGCAGTCAGGCCGCTGACACCCTGCGTTTTGCCGCCTCCGCTACCTATCCGCCCTTTGAATCACTGGATGCCAATAACCACATAGTGGGGTTTGATATTGATTTGGCCAATGCCCTGTGCAAACAGCTTCAGACCACCTGTAGTTTTACCAATCAAGCCTTTGACAGCCTGATCCCGGCCCTGAAATTCCGCCGTTATGACGCGATTATTTCCGGTATGGACATCACGCCTGAGCGCAGTAAGCAAGTGGCGTTTACTCAGCCCTACTACGCCAACTCAGCGATCATCATCGCGCAAAAAGGCAAATACCCGACGTTCGCAGACTTGAAAGGCAAACGTATCGGGATGGAGAACGGCACCACGCATCAGAAATACCTGCAAGAAAAACACCCGGAAGTACAGACAGTACCGTATGACAGTTACCAAAACGCGCTGATCGACCTGAAAAACGGCCGTCTTGACGGTGTGTTTGGCGATACCGCCGTGGTTAACGAGTGGCTGAAAGCCAACCCTGAGCTGGCCACTGTCGGTGAGAAAATTACCGATAGCGCCTATTTTGGTATCGGTCTGGGCATCGCCGTGCGCCTGGATAATCAGGCGCTACTGGAAAAACTGAACAACGCGCTGGCAGCCATCAAAGCCAATGGCACGTATAAAGCCATCAATGACAAGTGGTTCCCTCAGCAATAATTTCTGTACGTGTGACGCTGCCTGCCGACCGGCGGCGTCACCTTATCACATCAATCAGGCTCGCCGTTGCAGCAACACCAGCACTTCATAGTGCGCAGTATGCGGGAACATATCGAATAATTGAGCTTGAGCTATCTGGTATTCGGGCAGGCGCGCAATATCTTGCGCCATCGTCAGCGCATTACAGCTCGAATAAAGCAGATACGGCGGCGCCATCCGGCTCAGAGAGTCACACAACACCTCGCCAATACCGCGCCGGGGCGGATTAACCATCACCAGATCCGGCGTGTGCGTTTCGCCAACGGCAAAACGGGTAGAATCCAGCGCCGCAAAACTGACGTTTTCCAACCCCAGTTGCGCTGCAGAGCGTTGTGCGCAAGCAATCGCTTCCGGGCTGATTTCAATACCGATTAACGCCGTTTGCGGGCCTGCGCAGTGCAAGCCGAAACCGCCGACGCCGCAAAACAGATCCCACATGCTGCGCACCGGTAATGCCGCCACCCACTGCTTTGCCGTGTCATACAAGGCGGCAGCCACGTGCGGGTTAGTCTGAAAAAAACTTTGGGGCCGAATATACAGCGGCACCTGATTAAAACACTCTTCGAGCGCCTGTTCCGGCGTTAACGCAATCTCCTCCTCCCCTTCCAGAATAGCCTGGTGGATAGGCTGAATATTGGCCGAGATAACAGACAACTGCGGTAATTGCGCCATCAGCCACGGCAATGCGGCATTCAGCGCCGGTACTTTGGCCTGTGAGCGCAGCACGAAACGCAGCATAAAACGCCCGCTCAGTTGGCTTTGCGTGAGCAGCAAATACTTCAACTCACCCCGGCGGCGCGCCACGTTATAGGGCGTTAAACCGGCACGTGCGATAAAGGTTTTTAGCACCGCAAACACCGGCGCAAAGCTGTCTGGATAGAGCGGGCAATCGCAGAGATCGACCGCCGTACCATCACGATGTAACGTGCCAAACAACGGACGCTCTACGCTGCCGCTCACCACCATTTTAGCTTTATTGCGAAACGCCGACTCTGGCGATGGCACAGGATCGCGCCACTGTTGTACCGGGTAATCCCCTAGCAGCGCTGTCAGATGTTTTTGTTTGTCAATGAGTTGCTGAGGGTAATCCAGCTCCAGCCATTGGCAAGAACGGCAGGAGCCATCGTGATAACGGGCACATTGCATGGCGAGTTTACTGTCAATCATCAGGATAAAAACGGGGGCTGATTGTATCACTCCCTTCAGATAAAGTTACGGATGGTGCATAAAAAAACGCTGACTACGCCGGGGAACAAACAGCAGCAAAATCAGTAAAAAATCCGGTAAACGCTGCATAATTAACTGATTTAACACCTCGGCAGGCCCTTCACCGCTGACATGAAAAATAGGTGGCAGAAACTCCATCAGCGAAGCCAGCAGCATATAGACCGTGACCAGGCACTGCGTCAGCAAAAAACACCATCGCCCCCGGTTAATACCACTGAGCACCGCGAACCCACACCGAATTTCCACGCACAGCACCAGCAATGCGGCCAGCAACACCATGGTACTGTCCCACTGTCGGGCGTTACTACTTAGCCAACCACCAAATCCGCTCATTCCAAGCTCGCTGATAGTTAACATCACACTCAAACAACGCGTGGCAATAATGGCCGACCCCGCCACCATCACCGCGACCGGCGCAAACAGGCTGCGCCGCAGAACCTCTCGCTTGATGTGCTGCATGTTTGCCCCCAGAAATGACAACGCCACCAAAAAGTATGGCGGCGTTGTGGGAATTGGCAAATACTCGCGCTATCGCGTTCGTCTTTTGTGACGGTTAACCGCGCCGGGCCTTTTGCACATCGCGTTGGCGCTGTTTTTCTGAGCGGGCCATAAACCACCAGGCAATCAACCCGATGATGCCAACGACCAGAAGGATCAGCGATGCCAGTGCGTTGATCTGCGGGTTAACCCCCATGCGCACGCTGGAGAACACCAGCATCGGTAAGGTGGTTGCGCCGGGGCCGGAGACGAAGCTTGCTATCACCAGATCATCGAGCGACAGCGTAAAGGCCAACAGCCAGCCCGAAATCAACGCGGGCGCTATCATCGGTACGGTAATAATAAAAAACACCTTTAGCGGCGTCGCACCGAGATCCATCGCCGCTTCTTCAATAGAGCGATCCAGTTCACGCAGGCGGGCGCTAATCACCACCGTGACATAAGCCGAACAGAAGGTCACATGCGCCAGCCAGATAGTCAGCATACCGCGCTCGGCAGGCCAACCGATCGCTTGCGCCAGCGAGACAAACAGCAGCAGCAGCGACAAACCGGTAATCACATCCGGCATGACCAGCGGGGCCGTCAGCATAAAGGCAAAGCCGTTGGAACCCCGGAAATTGCCAAAGCGCACCATCACTACCGCCGCCAGCGTGCCCAGTACCACCGCCATCGTGGCCGACGCAGCGGCAATGGTCAGACTAAGCGCCACCGCACTTATCATGGCGGAGTCTTCAAACAGTGCGCTATACCACTGGGTAGACCAGCCTGCCCATACCGTAACCAGCCGCGAGCTGTTAAAGGAATAGATAACCAACATCAGCATCGGGGCATACAAAAAACTGTATCCCAACACCAGGATCAGCGTCCGCCACGGCGAACGCACAACCGGTAAATGATTCATGCCTGATCCTCCGCCGCTTTATTCTGATGTTTATGGAACCAGATTATCGGCACAATCAGCAGAATCAGCATCACCATCGCCACCGCTGAAGCCACCGGCCAGTCGCGATTATTGAAAAACTCTTGCCACAGAATACGGCCAATCATGATGCTATCCGGCCCGCCCAGCAGCTCAGGGATAACGTACTCCCCGACGGTCGGGATAAACACCAGCATGGAACCTGCAATAATACCGCCACGCGTCAGCGGGACAATCACGCTGAAGAAGGTCTTCACCGGGCGCGCGCCCAGGTCTAGCGAGGCTTCGACCAGCGAATAATCCAGCCGCGTCAGCGCGGTATAAATCGGCAACACCATAAATGGCAGATAGGAATAAACCACGCCGATATACACCGCCAGATTGGTATGCAGAATCACCAGCGGTTGATCGATAACGCCAAGCCATGTCAGGAAATTATTTAATATGCCGTTGTCTTTCAATATGCCCATCCAGGCATAGACGCGGATAAGAAATGACGTCCATGACGGCAAAATCACCAGCAATAACAAAATATTGCGGGTAGATGCCTTGCTATGTGCCACCGCCCACGCCATCGGATATCCCACCGCCAGACAGCACAATGTGGATATTGCCGCGACTTTCAGCGATTGCAGGTAAGCATCGATGTACAGCGGGTCTGATAACAATTGCAGGTAATTGCCGATATTCAGGCTTATCTGTAAACGGTTATCCGCCCAGGCCAACAGATCCGTGTATGGCGGAATGGTGCGGGCCATTTCTGCAAAACTGATTTTGAACACAATCAGAAATGGCAGCATAAACAGGCACAGCAGCCACAAATAGGGAAACACAATCACCCATTTGCGCCCGTGCGCCAGACGCAAGCGCGCCAGTGCAGCACGCCATGGACTCATCGGCTGGCCCGGTGGTTCATGTTGTTCAGATAACATTGCCATAGCCTCTTCCCCCATCACACCGTCAGCACCACACAGCTATCCGCATCCCAGCACAGGCGCACTTCATCGCCCCAGGTCGGCGAGCCTTTACGAAAGCGATCGGCATTTTGCAACTGCGCGCTGATTATCTGCCCGCTGTTCAAACGCACGTGATAAATAGAAAGATCGCCAAGATAGGCAATATGCACCACTTCGCCCACCGCAAAGTTGAAACCCTCCGCTGGCACATCATCACACAGCATGATTTTTTCCGGGCGCAGCGCTACATGCACCGGCACACCATCGACGACCGAGACATCGGTGTTGACTTTGAGTGGATGAATCAGCCCCGGACTTTGCAGAATCAAGGCATCATCCTGACGCTCGGTCAGAATGCCTTCAAACATATTAACCGAGCCGATAAACTCAGCACTGAAACGCGAAGTCGGGTTTTCATAAATCTCTTCGGGCTCACCAATTTGCACGAATTTACCGCGATTCATAATGGCAATACGCCCGGCCATGGTCATCGCTTCTTCCTGATCGTGCGTCACCATGACGCACGTCACGCCGACACGCTCCAGAATATCCACCACTTCCAGTTGCATACGGTCACGCAGTTTTTTATCCAGCGCGCCCATGGGCTCATCAAGCAATAACAGTTTCGGGCGCTTCGCCAGGCTACGCGCCAGCGCCACGCGCTGCCGCTGACCGCCGGAAAGCTGATGCGGCTTGCGAGCAGCAAACTCTTGCATGTGTACCAGCGTGAGCATTTCTTCGACGCGATCTTTAATTTCGCCACGCGAGAGTCGGTCTTGTTTCAAACCAAACGCAATGTTTTTTTCCACCGTCATATGGGGAAACAGCGCATAGGACTGAAACATCATGTTGATGGGGCGCTGATAAGGAGGAACCAGCGACAAATCTTGCCCATCTAATACAATTTGCCCCTGCGTTGGCTGTTCAAAACCGGCCAACATGCGTAACAGCGTAGATTTGCCACAACCAGAAGCGCCAAGCAGGGCAAAAATCTCGCCCTTGTAAATGGTCAGGCTGACATCATCAACCGCAAACTGACCCTCATACGATTTGGTCAGATTGCGCACTTCCAGCAGTGGCGTCGCCGCTTTCTGGGATTTGGCCTGGGGACGGGGGATCGCGTCGTTCACTTAATATTGCTCTCCGGCAAAAGCAGAACAAAGCCGCCGTCACGTGACGGCGACACAAATAACACAAACAGGCGGGGTTAAGCCGCCTGTTTGCTATAAAGTGGCATCAAGGCTTACGGTTATTTCCCGCTTTTTACCTTGGTCCACGAGCGTGTAATCACACGGTCAATCTTCGGTGATTGCACCTTGAGCGTAAACAGCTTGGCGCGAATATCTGCGGGTGGATAGATATTCGGGTTATTACGCACTTCGTCTTTGACCAGCGCCGTTGCCTCTTTGTTAGGGTTGGCGTAGTAAACATGGTTACTGACGTTGGCAATCACCTCTGGCTTAAGCAGGTAATTGAGGAACTGATAAGCGGAATCGAGGTTTTTCGCATCTTTTGGAATGGCGAACACATCAAAGAAAGCCAGCGCCCCTTCTTTCGGGATGCTGTAGCTAATATTCACGCCGTTTTTCGCTTCTTTGGCACGGTTAGAGGCCTGAAGCACATCGCCAGCCCAGCCAATCGCGACACAGATATCGCCGTTGGCCAAATCATTGATGTATTGGGATGAGTGGAAATAGCGAATATTTGGCCGCAGCTTCAGCAACAAGTCTGTTGCGTCTTTGGTGTAGTCCGACTCATTAGCGCTATTAGGGTTTTTGCCGAGATAATTCAACACCGTGGCATACACTTCTGCGGGGGCATCCAAAAACGAAACCCCACAGCTTTTCAGTTTTTCCAGATTTTCTGGCTTCAGCACCAAATCCCAGCTATTGACTGGCGCGTCTTTACCCAAGACGGCTTTGACTTTCTCGACGTTATACCCAATACCGGTGGTCGCCCACAGGTAAGGCACGGCATATTTATAACCCGGATCGTGCTCTTCAATCAGCTTCATCAATTCAGGATCAAGGTTTTTATAATTGGGCAGCTTACTTTTATCCAGCGGCTGAAAAACACCTGCGCTGATTTGGCGTCCGAGGAAACTGGCCGAAGGCACCACCAGATCAAACCCTGTGCTGCCAGCCATTAATTTGCCTTCCAGCACTTCATTGGAGTCAAACACGTCATACACAACTTTAATACCGCTCTCTTTCTGGAAATTCTCCAGTGTGTCCGGGGCGATATAGTCAGACCAGTTATAGACGTGCAGCGTTTTCTCTTCCGCAGATGCGGTGACGGACGCGGCCATCATCAAGCCGGCTAAAACACCCGAAAACCATTTTTTACGTTGGGTGAACATCCGTTCCTTCCTCCATACCAGGGGGTGAATACAGGTGGGTTAAAGCACAATCCGTGAACACGGCGTGCATATCTTTTTAGATAACCGACATGACAACAGGTGAATGACTATGCACCCACCGGATATCGTCACTGCGCAACCTGACACCACGTTGCAACCGGCACCCTATAGAAATAAAGCATAACCTCACAGCTACGCGCGTACCAGACCGGAATAGAAAAAACGGGTTTTATCGATTATTTATTCACATTTTATCTATGTGCTACGTTCTTACGACGCAAACGCAGTTAAACATAGTATAAAAAATGAAAAAAACCGCATTAAATGCGGTTGATTAAAAATAAGAAAAGCCGATGGTCAGTCATTGATCCACAACGTAATCAATGCAAACTTGAGCTGCTAACGACACCAGCAGGGCTATCTTCCTCATCACCCAAAAACAGCAGATTATTGGCGCTGGCTTCCATAATCACCATGGAAATTTGCTGCTCTGCCTGTTCCATAAAATGACGGAATTGCTCAAGCGTGATACCGGCCCCCGCGCTAAAGGTCTGGCAGACAATCAGCTTTGGCAGATTATCATCCTGAATGTCCAGAAACGCTTTGGCTGTCAGCGAACTGGCGTTAATTTGGCTAAGGTTGCCTGACAGGGGAATTAACGCCGTCGGTTTAACTTCCGCCAGCGCGGAGAAAAGAATGACGCTATCGGCCATGTCTACCTTGGCATCAAATATGCCATCAAAATTCTGCATATGGGGGAGATGTAATGCCTGACAGGAATCACACTCAAAATAAATAATACCCAATTGATCCAGCCACCGCCGTAGCACATTCAAATCAGGGACGATGATTGAATCCATCTTGACCGCCTCATATTCATCAATGATAAAAAATCTGGCGCATGGCAACAGGTTGCCATCTCGCGCAGCAGCAACAGCACCGATACGCACACTCATCGGTTAGTTCCGGTGTGCGCAGAGACCCGGGGATGCTGCTCAATGTATTCAATCATCATCCCTGCAATATCAAGCCCGGTTGTGGTTTCAATCCCTTCAAGACCAGGCGAGGCATTGACTTCCATAACCAGCGGGCCTCGTGCAGAGCGCAGTATATCAACACCCGCAACACTGAGTCCCAATGTTTTTGCAGCCTTAACCGCAATTGCGCGCTCTTGCGGCGTGATACGAACGCGGTTTGCCGAACCGCCTCGGTGCAGATTGGAGCGAAAATCCCCCGGTTTGGCCTGCCGCTCTATTGCGGCGACCACGCGTTCGCCGATCACCAGACAGCGTAAATCTTTGCCATGCGCTTCACTGATATACTCCTGCACCAAAATATGGGCATTCAACCCGCGAAACGCATCGATAACACTTTCTGCCGCCTGCTGTGTCTCTGCCAACACCACGCCAATCCCTTGCGTTCCCTCCACTAATTTGACCACCAGTGGCGCGCCCCCCACCATCTTGATGAGATCCGCCGTCTCATCCGGCGAATGGGCAAATCCCGTGATCGGTAAATCGATGCCCTGGCGGGCCAGTAATTGCAGCGAGTGCAATTTATCGCGCGCCCGGATCACCGCAATCGCATTGTTGAGCACGAAACTGCCCAGCATCTCAAACTGACGCAGTACCGCCGTGCCATAAAAGGTGATGGAGGAGCCAATGCGTGGGATTACCGCATCATAATGCGCAAGCTGTTGACCGCGATAATGAACAGACGGCGCAGCCGAATTAATATTCATGTAGCAAGACAGCGGGTTAATGACATCGATGCTGTGCTGGCGCGCCTGTGCCGCTTCGCATAACCGCTTACAGGAATAGAGCGACCCATCCTGTGACAAAATCGCAATTTTCATAGCGCTCCAGGGCTATCGGGTGGCCCAGCCCTGCTGATGCAAATAGTCCAGCATAAACGGACGACGCTCCTGACTTAATATCCGTCGAATTTGCTCACTCCAGCTTTCCATGCGCTGGTTGCTGTCGCGATGACGATAATAATCAACAATGTGTTGGTCATAGTCCGCCAACAGCGCCCGGTCAAGCGGTTGATACTGGTTCTCATGTACCACTAATCCGGCGGGCAAACGCGGTTTAAGATCGGGCCGGGCATCAGGATAGCCAAGACACAGCCCAAATAGCGGCAGCACCTGCTGTGGTAATGCCAACAGCGTAGTCACTTGTGCAATATGATTACGAATACCGCCAATAAACACGCCACCAAGCCCCATGGACTCTGCGGCGATTAAGGCATTTTGCCCCATCAGTGCGGTATCCACACAGCCAAGCAACAGTTGCTCTGCCAATCCGACTTCCGCTTGAGGATAAATTTGTTGATGACGATGAAAATCAGCGCAAAACACCCAAAACTCCGCTGCTTGCCCCACCCAAGGCTGATTACCCGTTAACTGCACTAATTGATTGCGCAACACGCTATCCGTAATACGCACGATGGAGCTGCACTGCAAAAAACTCGACGTCGAGGCGCTTTGCGCAGCGGCAATAATAGCCTCACGTTGCTCATGGCTGAGTGGTTGATCGGTGAAAGACCGAATAGAGCGGTGCTGGCGTAATAATTCAATAGTTGGCGTCACGTTGAGTTTCCCTAAAAGCAGCCTGTGAGATGACATGTCCTCGGCGTCGTCGCCGCGAAGCATAAACCGGCCGATCAAGACGTCAGCGGTTTATCTGGCACATCCGTAATTATATGCCAGTGATAGATTGGCACCAAGGTTTTGGCTAGAGCGGGCACCGCGAGTCACGCGCAAATAAACGACAAATCATGCGCAAAGATAGAGAAAACGAATCGATATAACAGGCAATCATGACTTTCACTCGACTATCATGACAGGCATAGTAACGCAGTTGGCGAAAAATCTTATACACTAAGAAGATACATGACATTGCAAGTGCCTTCTTAACGCATTAAAAACCAAGGAGTTAGTATGTACGCAGTCATTTTCGGACGCCCAGGTTGCCCTTATTGTGTCAGAGCTAAAGAGCTGGCAGAAAAGCTTACTGCCGAGCGTGATGACTTCAATTACCGCTATGTTGATATCCATGCCGAAGGGATCACTAAGGATGATCTCTCCAAAACCGTGGGTAAACCGGTAGAAACCGTGCCTCAAATCTTTCTGGATGAAAAACACATCGGCGGCTGCACCGATTTTGAAGCCTATGCCCGCGAGCATTTGCTTTAATCATCCTGCGCACGACAGGCGCATCAGCGCCTGTCTGTTATCAAATCAGACGTCACGCCACAGCACGCAGCCGCGATATCAACGGCTATCAGTAGAAGTAATGCCGACTGACCGCTCGCAAGAATAAAAACACCAAGACCCCCAGCAGGCACCAAAACACCGCGCTACTGACATAAGCCAGTTCCTGCCAGAATGATATTCGTGAAAACTGCCATAACTGTAACATCAGCAAACACACCGGCATGGCGACCAGCGCACCAGCCAGTGGATAGCGTAAGCGCCGGTTACGCGAGAGATAACTGGATACCATACCCGGCAATAAAAAGAGCAACATGCCGGGATCGCCACGCAACCCCTCATCCAGCGACGCGCTGACAATGCGCATCTTCTGGCTTAAAAACACCAGCATAAACAAGACAAAACAGCTAACAACCCCCAACCACCCTCTGCTACCTGTCATGTTAGTCTCCCCGAATTACCCCTAAGTCGCTGCACTGGGCGTTACATTTTTCGTATCCTTCACGGCGTTGCTACGTGATACGGCATGTATCCCTGATGACGCGAAAAGCCAGCATCGATACGATTTATCCGTATCAGCGGCTGGTTGTCCGCCGGAGAAATCTCTAAAATGGCCGCACTAAATCAGATGTGTTGCCAATAAACCGCCACACTCGCTCAATCATCGCAGCAGCCACTCATCGTTGTTATTAAACCGCGCTGGTTAACGTGCCATACAGACAAACATGACACTCGCCCCACGATGGGGTAAATTTAGTCCAAAATATTTTTTATATCAATAATTTACCAGTAAACAACAAGTTACATTCCATGAATATAAACGTCGCTGATTTGTTAAACGGGAATTACATTTTGCTGCTGTTCGTAGTTCTCTGTCTGGGGCTCTGCCTTGGTAAGCTGCGGCTCGGCTCTGTTCAACTCGGCAATTCCATTGGAGTTTTAGTGGTTTCACTGCTGTTGGGCCAACAGCATTTCGCTATCAATACCGAAGCGCTCAATCTAGGTTTTATGCTGTTCATCTTTTGTGTCGGCGTAGAAGCAGGCCCGAACTTTTTTTCCATTTTTTTTCGCGATGGCAAGAATTACCTGATGCTGGCGTTGGTGATGGTCAGTAGCGCGCTGTTGATTGCGCTGCTACTCGGCAAGTTGTTTGGCTGGGGAATCGGCCTTACTGCTGGGATGTTGGCCGGTTCAATGACCTCAACGCCGGTACTGGTTGGTGCAGGAGACACATTACGCAATACCCTCACGCTTGGCCCATCATTGTCGATAGCCCAAGAGCAACTCAGTCTCGGGTACGCGCTGACGTATCTGGTCGGCCTGGTCAGTTTGATTTTTGGTGCGCGCTACCTGCCCAAATTACAGCACCAGGATTTGCCTACCAGCGCCCAGCAAATCGCTCGCGAGCGTGGCCTGGATGCGGATAGCCAGCGTAAAATTTACCTGCCGATTATCCGCGCCTATCGCGTTGGCCCGGAGCTGGTTGCCTGGGCCGATGGCAAAAACCTGCGTGAGCTTGGTATCTATCGCCAGACGGGGTGTTATATCGAACGGATTCGCCGCAATGGTATTCTGGCAACGCCCGATGGTGATGCGGTGCTGCAACTGGGTGATGAGATAGCGCTGGTGGGCTATCCGGATGCCCATGCCCGCCTAAACCCTAACTTTCGTGATGGTAAAGAGGTGTTTGAGCGCGATTTACTCGACATGCGAATTGTGACGGAAGAAATCGTGGTGAAAAACCATAATGCGGTGGGAAAACGTCTCAGCCAGTTGAAACTGACCGATCACGGTTGTTTCCTCAACCGCATCGTGCGCAGCCAGATAGAAATGCCGATAGATGACGGCGTTGTGCTCAATAAGGGCGATGTGCTTCAGGTCAGCGGCGATGCGCGCAGGGTCAAAAGCGTTGCTGACCGCATTGGCTTTATCTCGATTCACAGCCAGGTGACTGACCTGTTGGCATTTTGCGCTTTTTTCATCATCGGTATCATGGTTGGTCTGGTGACATTCCAGTTCCGTAGTTTTTCCTTTGGCATTGGCAATGCAGCCGGGCTGTTGTTCTCCGGCATCATGCTCGGTTTTCTGCGCGCAAACCACCCGACATTCGGCTATATCCCTCAAGGTGCGCTGAACATGGTAAAAGAGTTTGGCTTAATGGTGTTTATGGCCGGCGTAGGTTTAAGCGCAGGCAGCACCATCAATCACAGCTTCGGTGAAATCGGTATTCAGATGGTGTTATCCGGGCTGCTGGTTAGCCTCTTTCCTGTAGTGGTGTGCTTTTTGTTTGGCGCCTATGTGCTGCGCATGAACCGGGCACTACTGTTTGGCGCCATCATGGGGGCCCGTACATGCGCGCCTGCCATGGAAATCATCAGCGATGCCGCACGCAGTAATATTCCGGCACTAGGCTATGCCGGAACTTACGCTATCGCCAACGTGCTACTCACATTGGCAGGTTCGCTGATAGTCGTTATCTGGCCGCAATTGCCGGGATAACTCACTGTGTAAATTAGCGTCAATTTTTTTCAGACGATGCCGAACTTTTTCTTCAGGGCATAGTCTGACTATATGCCACTGCTTTTCTTTGATCTCTCTAAATTGAGTAGCCCATCGTTCACGCCGGTAAGGTTCAAGAACGATGGGCATTTTCTTTTCTGGCTATGGCTATTCTGGCTATGATTATTCTAGCGATGGTTATCCAGCAACCGCGCGGCACACTATCAACGCCGTTTTATTTTTTAGCCGCTTAATTAGCCTGCCTAATAAATCTTACCGCTTTATAACATTTGCTCGATGGATTTGCGCCTTGCTCTTTATGAAGGTTATATTAATACCCCATCTGCTGTTCACTCAGCACATTGCCTGCGGTCAACTACCCTCGGTGCATACCACTTTTTTCTCATTAGGCTATACGATTCAGGCTATTGCCATGAAGCGTTGCCGAATGTGTTGTCAAAGTTTGCATCAGGAAACCTGGCCTACCAGCCGCCTTATGAGGAAAACCATGGAAACGCGTCGAGCAGCACGGCTCAATAAACTCGCCCAGGCCTTAAAAAAAGCCGACAAACTGCACCTCAAAGATGCGGCACAACTGCTTGGCGTATCAGAAATGACGGTACGACGTGACCTGAGCGCCCAGCCAGACGCCGCTGTGGTGCTGCTTGGCGGCTATGTGGTGTCAGATTTAAAAGCCAGCGCCGGGGCGACCAGTTACATTGTTTCCGATCAGCAGACGAAAAACGTGGTGGAGAAAACGGTCGTTGGCGAGCTGGCGGCAAGCTGCGTTGAGCCTAACGACACCATATTCTTCGACTGCGGCACCACCACCGCTTTTATCATCGCCGCCATTGATGAGGATCTACCGTTTACCGGTATCTGCTACTCCCTCAATACGTTTCTGGCACTTCAGGAGAAACCCAATAGCCGGGTCATCTTATGCGGTGGTGAATTCCACCCGGATAATGCCATTTTCACGCCGTTAGGCCATAAGCACGAACTCGATCAGATCTGCCCGAATAAGGCATTTATCTCCGCAGGCGGCATTGATTTACAGGCAGGCGCTACCTGCTTCAACTTTGCCGAACTGGTGATGAAACATCGTGCTATGTCGCTATCTCAGCAGGTGATTCTGGTTGCAGACAGCACAAAATTTGGTAAGCGCAAACCCGCCAGAATCGGCGCGCTCACGCTCTTCGACACCCTCATCACCAACGACCAACCCGATGTCGGCTACCTTCAGCACCTGAAAACCCACAATATCCAACTGGTGGCGCCCTCTAACTGACTGATGAGGCCATGAGGCTGATAGCATGACCCCTGAAGAGACCCGTCTCCTCAGGGCGGCGTCAGCCCTACCCCCATATGCCACCAAACCAGCCGGACAGCGTCATCAGGATGCGATCCCACAATCGCCCGAGAAAACCGGCTTGTGGTATCTCCTCCATCACGACCAAGGGACGCTCATCAATCCGTTTGCCATCAAGCTGAAATTCGATGCTGCCCACCACCTGGCCTTTCGCTAGTGGTGCCTGTAATTGCGCCTGATTGAGCGTAAAGCTGGCTTTGAGGTTCTTAGCCTGCCCTTTGGGTAAGGTTATCGCGGCATCATTCGCCACGCCCAGTTTGGCCTGATTAACGCGGCCCATCCATACGCGCTGCGTGGTAAAAGGCGTATCGTGGCGAACTAGCGTCGCCGTTTCAAAAAAACGGAATCCCCAGGTCAGCAGTTTCTCGCTTTCACGAAAACGCACAGAATCAGAAGGCGCACCCAACACCACGGAAATCAGCCGCATATCATTATCCACCGCTGAAGCAACCAGACTGTGTCCGGCACCATCGGTATAGCCGGTCTTCACGCCGTCAACGCGTAGGCTACTACTCCATAGCAGGCGGTTGCGATTAGGCTGGCGGATATTATTGAAGGTGAACTCTTTCTCGCTATGCAGGGCATATTCTTCCGGCACGTCACGAATCATCGCTTGAGTTAACATCGCCATATCACGCGCAGTGCTATATTGGCCCGGCGTATCTAGCCCATGTACGGTAAGAAAGTGGGTATTTTTCAGACCCAGGCGCTCGGCATACTGATTCATCAGGCTGACAAAAGCATCCTGACTGCCCGCGACATAATCGGCCAGCGCAATACTGGCATCATTACCCGACTGAATCACCATCCCTTTATTCAGCGAAGACACCGGTATCTGATCGCCGGGCTTGAGAAACATCAGGGATGAACCACGCAGCGCAGGATTGCCTGTCGGCCAGGCATCCTTACCCACGGTCACTTTATCGTCAGGTTTAATCTTGCCCACATTCACCGCCTGCCCCACCACATAACTGGTCATAATTTTGGTCAGGCTGGCCGGGTCAAGCCGGGTATCCGCATTCGACTCCGCAAGCACTTTACCGCTGGCAAAATCCATCAAAATAAATGCGTTGGCATCAATTTGCGGTGCAGGCGTCATTTGCTCTGCTCGCAGTGCCGGAGAGAGCGCCAGCAGCAGGAGCGTCGTCACTGCCAGCGGGTTACGTCCCCGGTCGATGAAAGATGTCACTGTTTTCATGTACGCTATCCAAGGGTAGTAAAAATATAAGAGTATCCATCGAGTTAGCCGATGCCACCACAATAAGGTAGCCGCAGCCAGACGTGAATAACATCGTCCAGTCGGTAAAATTCGTCAAAGAAAAGAAAAAATCAGCACATTCTGACTTGTCGCCCCCCCGATTGCGCCTCATCAACCGCAAACGGGAATCACCGAGTCAAAGCCGCTGTGTCAAAGAAGTAGTATCAAAGAAGTAGTGTCAAATAAATGGTGCCAAAAAAACGCCGGTTCTCAGTGCAGACGAGTTGGCTCACAGCCCGATGACGGACTCCCCTGCCCCATGCCCAGTCACATTCGCTGGCTGCCGCCACGAATCCCCTCGTTTCCTCCACCACAGGGCGTGACAGCCATGCTCACCGACTGAAAACATTAAAATTACTTATAAAAAACTCTTTGCTTCGTACTTAGTCCAACATTTTTAATACATTATTTATTTTTAGGAAGTTAAATGATGCGAATAATTTAGGTGGCATTTATCTCCCCACAAATGATGTGTTAAATTAACTGTGTCAATATATTTACAACAAGGAAAAGATCATATGCCTTCTGGTTCTCAGAGGGGTTCTATTAGTTCGGTTATTTTTCACCACTAACATGATCTAACAATAGTGCCATGCTTTGGCCGGGCAAAAAAAGGAATTTATCATGCCTATAGAAAAATGCATTGTCACCTATGACTCATGGAAGGTTTATGTCGAAAAGCATATTTCAGACCCTGCTCATGAAACCATTATTATGGTGAATGGAGCCCTATCAACAACGGCTGCATTCAAAAATACAGTTAAGAACTTATCGGGAAGATTTAACATCATCTTATTTGACTTACCATTTATTGGCGATTCCTTACCTTATAATCGGCTGGATCGCGTTATTACCAAGCATGACGAGGTTAATATCTTGCTTCACCTGATTGACACCTTCGAGCCAGACCACATTCTGTCCATATCGTGGGGCGGCCTCTCATCCATGCTCGCGTTGTCTAACAAGCCACGGCAAATCAAGAAGGCTGTTATCGCGTCATTTTCTGCCCACCTCAATGATAAAATGCGCGATTATATAGAACAGGCCCGTTATTATATCCACTCGAAAAATTTTGAAAGCGCCGCTGAATTACTCAATAATGAAGTCGGTAAATTCCTCCCGCCATTACTAAAGCACATCAACCTTAAACATATTTCCTCAATGAGCGAATTTGCATTTCAACAAGTCAATTTTCATATCGATCAGGTTTTGACATTAAAAGAAGAAAATTACATAGAAATCTTCAAAGACATTAATGCCGAGATACTTTTCCTCAATGGTGAAAACGACGAGTACACCACGGCTGATGATATTAAGAAGATGGAGAAATATATTAAGTCATGTAAATTTAGCACAATCCCTGAAGCCGGGCATTTTCTTGACCTGGAAAACAGAAGAGCGGCCAAACAGGTTGCCGAGAGAATTATTTCCTTTTTTGCCTGACTGATTTTCGCCAGGTATGCCGTCGGGAATCGACTCCGACGGCATAATGGTTTCACCATGAAATAATCAATTTACCTAATTGATTTATCGGCGGCGTTCACGCTTATCTGCACGTTTCGCCAGCCAGTCACCCAGCACCTGAACAACCTGCACCAATATCACCAAAGCAATGACCGTGACCACCATCACCTGCGTTTCATAACGATAGTAGCCAAAACGGATAGCCAAGTCGCCAACGCCACCACCGCCGACAATCCCCGCCATAGCGGAATAACCAATCAGACTAACCAGCGTAATCGTCAGCCCCCGCAGCAGGCCAGCGCGCGCCTCGGGCAACAGCACGGTACAGATAATTCGCATCGGGCTTGCGCCAAACGCTTGTGCCGCCTCCAGAATACCGGGGTCAACCTCACGCAATGCGCTGTCTACCAATCGGGCGTAAAATGCGATAGCCGCAACGGACATCGGCACCGACGCCGCGACAGGCCCAATCGTATTCCCCAGTAAAAACTGCGTTAACGGTAATAACAGCACCAGCAGAATCACAAAGGGTACGGAGCGAATAATGTTGACCAGTAAGGTACCCGACAGGTAGAGAATGCGGTTTTCCCAGAACAGATGGCGGTCGGTTACATAAATCAAAAAGCCAAGCGGTAAACCGCCGAGTAACGCAAACAGGGTAGAAATCCCGACCATTTGGAATGTTTCACCAAATGCCGAGAGTAAATCCGTCATCAACTCAGCCATGCAACACCTCCACCCGCGCGGTTTTTTGCTGAATATAGGCAACGGCATCATGTACCCGCTGATGATTCTCCGGGTGTGTCAATAACGCCACTAATACGCCTAACGCACGGTGTCCGATGTATTCAATCTTGCCATGTAAAATATTCACCGAAACGCCATAGCGCATGGCAACATCCGACAACACCGGCTGCTCGGCTGACTCGCCAATAAACAAAATCTTCAGCAACGTGCCGTTTAACTCCTGTTGCAAGCGGCTCGGTAGCGCTAGATTGAGCGTATGCGCCACCAATTGCCGGGTAAAGGCATGCCGAGGCATGGCGAAAATGTCGAACACCTCGCCTTCTTCCACCACGCGCCCACCGGTCATTACCGCCATGCGATCACAAATCGCCTTGATGACGTTCATCTCATGGGAGATGAGCACAATGGTAATACCCAGTTTCTGATTAATCTCCTTCAGCAGCGCCAGAATAGACGCAGAGGTTTCCAAATCGAGCGCGGAGGTGGGCTCATCACACAGCAAGACCGTTGGATGATTGGCTATCGCGCGGGCAATGCCCACCCGTTGCTTTTGGCCACCGCTGAGTTGTGACGGGTACATATGCGCTTTATCTGCCAGCCCCACCATCGCCAGAATCTCAGGCACACGTTGTGCGATTACCGATGCCGGCTGGCCCGCTGCTTTCAGGCTGAATGCGACGTTCTGCGCCACGGAGCGCGTTTGCATTAGATTAAAATGTTGAAAGATCATGCCTATCTTTTGGCGTTCAACGCGTAACGCCTCACCGCGTAACGCACCGATCTGCACGCCATTAACCCAAACCTGTCCGCTATCGGGTCGCTGTAGCACATTAATCGTACGCAGCAGCGTGCTTTTCCCTGCACCGCTCGCCCCAACAATGCCGTAGATCTCGCCTCGTTGAATACACAACGAAACATCCGCTACAGCCCGCTCTCCGGCGCTCTTGGCTCCGGGAAAAGAGACGCTGATATTTTTCAGCTCAATCATGGTCGTGGTGACTCCTGATGACGCAGCAAAAAACAACAAGCCGGTCAACGACCGGCTTGCCTAAATGAAAGAATGACGACAAATCAGGCACGTCGCCCTTCATCACTTCACCCATAGACGCGGTTATTGCGCGGGTGCTGGGGTAGTGGCAGTCATCCAATCCGGGCGCTGAAACTGGCTGAACATGGTGGCCGGGTCATTGATCACTGCGGCATACGATGCCGACGTAACGGCAGCCTTGATGTCATTGACGAACGGTTTCTCCACATCGTCACTGCGCACAGCAATCACGTTTTTCAGGTTTTCATCCAGCGTTTCCAGTTTTATTGCCGATGCCAGTTTTATCCCGGCAGCAATGGCAAAATTACCGTTAACCAGTGATGCCGTGACGCTATCAAGCGTGCGCGGCAACTGTGCTGCCTCCAGCGGCTTAAAGACCAGACCGCGCGGATTATCCTGAATATCCTTTTCTGACGCTTTGGTAGCATCAATACCTGGCTTAATGGTGATGAGCCCTAACGACTGCAAAAAGCGCAGACCGCGCGCAAGGTTGGTCGGATCATTCGACAACGTGATGACATCGCCTGTTTTCAGTTGATCGAGCGAGGTGATTTTCCGCGAATAAAACCCCATGCTGGCCGTTGGAACGGTAATAAGGCGAGTGATTTTAAGCCCTTTATCCGCAGCGAATTTTTCCAGATAAAGCGAATGCTGGAACAAGTTGGCGTCGATGCTGCCATTTGATAGCGCCAGATTGGGCTGAACATAGTCACTAAATTCACGCACCACCACGTTATAGCCCTTTTTAACCAGCTCCGGTTTTATCGCCTGATTCACCATGTCACCATACGGGCCCGGAGCCACACCAAACACTATGGTTTTCGGGTCACTTTGTGCGAATGCGGCGGAAATCCCTGAGGCAAGCAACGCTACCGCCAAAGCAGTACGCAGTGAAGGGGAGAATGTCATGTATTATTATCCTGTCTGCTAATAATTAGCGGTTATTATTGGAAATATCAGCCAGATTGGTAAATAGAAAAAAGCTATATCAATATTTCTGTTTGCCGTGTCCCGCGCGGTGTCAGCCGGATTCGTCGCATACGGCTGACACCGCGCCATGAGAGAGGAGTGACCGTATGCTAAAAATTTGGGGCCGGGATAATTCAACCAATGTGAAGAAAGTCCGCTGGTGTGCCGAGGAGTTAGGGCTTCCCTATGAACTTATCCCAACCGGTGGACAGTTTGGCGGCAACCGTGAGCCACGCTATTTAGCGCTGAACCCGAATGGGCTGGTGCCCTGTATACAGGATGATGAACTGATATTGTGGGAGTCTCACGCGATTGTCCGCTATTTGTCAGCACAATACGGCCAGGGACGTTTTTATCACGCCGAGCCTAAAGTGCAGGCAGCTATCGATAAATGGCTGGACTGGGCGATGGCGTTCAATGAACCCTACAGAAAGGTTTTCATCAATTTAATACGCACGCCCGCAGAGCAACGCAATCCGGCGGCGATTGAGGAAGGCATCACCGGATGTGAGGCGCTCTTTGCCATCGCCGATGGCGTACTCGCCAGCCAACCATGGCTTTCCGGCGCAACGTTCGGACTGGGCGATATTCCTTTAGGGTGCCTGGCGTATGGGTGGTTTAATCTGCCGATTCAACGGCAATCCATGCCACATCTGGCACGCTGGTATCAACAGTTAACCGAACGCGAGGCATTTCGCCAAACCGTCATGCTGCCCCTGAGCTAACTCAAAACAGATTTCGGCGGTAACAGCACTCGGATTGCTGAACATTTTCTCAGCAACCGGGACTGTTTCCTGATGATGATTCAGGTATAATCCGCCGCATTTTTCCGCCCCAACCCGATGTATGAGACACTATGACTGTTAACACCTTCGATCCAACCCAAACCACCACGCTATCTGCTCCACAAAAGGCGCTTGGCGAACAGCCCGCCCACACGAGCGCAGATTCGTCTCGCAAAATAGGCTTTGTCAGCCTCGGTTGCCCGAAAAATCTGGTGGATTCGGAGCGTATCCTGACGGAATTGCGTACCGAAGGGTACGAGGTGGTGCCCAGCTATAACGATGCCGATTTGGTCATTGTTAATACCTGCGGTTTCATCGACAGTGCGGTACAGGAATCTCTGGAAGCGATTGGCGAAGCGCTCAATGAGAACGGCAAAGTGATCGTCACCGGATGTCTCGGTGCCAAAGAGAACCAGATTCGTGAAGTTCACCCGAAAGTGCTGGAGATTACCGGCCCGCACAGTTATGAGCAGGTACTCAACCATGTTCACCATTACGTGCCGAAACCAGAACATAACCCGTTTACCAGCCTGATTCCGGCCCAAGGCGTTAAGCTCACGCCTCGCCATTACGCTTATCTCAAGATTTCTGAAGGGTGCGATCACCGCTGTACGTTCTGCATTATTCCTTCCATGCGTGGTGATTTAGACAGCCGCCCTATCGGTTCGGTGCTGGATGAAGCCAAACGGCTTGCCGATGCCGGCGTTAAAGAACTGCTGGTGATTTCTCAGGACACCTCTGCCTACGGTGCCGACGTCAAACACCGTACCGGCTTTTGGAACGGCCAGCCGGTAAAAACCAGCATGGCGAGCCTGTGTGAGCAGCTATCAACGCTAGGTTTATGGGTGCGTCTGCACTACGTTTACCCCTATCCGCATGTTGATGACGTCATTCCGCTGATGGCGCAAGGAAAAATCCTGCCGTACCTGGATATTCCGCTACAGCATGCCAGCCCGAAAATCCTGAAACTGATGAAACGCCCAGGCGCGGTTGAGCGCACGCTCGAGCGCATCAAACGCTGGCGAGAAATCTGCCCGGATCTCACGTTGCGCTCGACCTTTATTGTCGGCTTCCCCGGCGAAACGGAAGAAGACTTCCAAATGCTGCTGGATTTCCTGCAAGAGGCCCAATTAGATCGCGTAGGCTGTTTCCGCTATAGCCCGGTAGAAGGCGCGCGGGCGAATGAACTCCCGAATCAAGTGCCGGAAGAGATAAAAGAAGATCGCTACCATCGCTTTATGCAGGTACAGCAACAGATCTCAAGCCAACGCTTGCAGGCAAAAATAGGACGGACACTGACGGTGCTCATCGATGAAGTCGATGAAGAAGGCGCTATTGGCCGCAGCGTAGCCGATGCCCCTGAAATCGACGGCGCGGTTTACTTAAATGGCGAAACCGGTGTGAAAGTGGGCGATTGGGTAACAGTTAAAATCGAACACGCCGATGAATATGACCTGTGGGGAACGCGCGTCTAACCGGCCGCTGCCCGCATCGGAAAAACCGGTTGGACGCTGTCCGACCGGTTAGCAACCGACCATCACGGCAATGCCGATGATGAAAAAAACACCAACACTCCCCACTTCCAGACACTTCACCTTGCGTCACTTCCACAGCTCAAGTAGCCTTGCCTGATGACATGGCATTTTATGATGACTCTCATCTTCAGGTGGACGAAGGCAGCAGCATGTGGAAGCGCCTGACATTCGGTTTTTTCACCACCCTACTGGTGGTAGCCTGTAGTGCTTTTCTGCTTGATCGCTGCATCAGTTGGCGTACTGCCCCCTACATTTATGAAGAGGTACAGGATTTACCGCCCCGTCAGGTGGGTGTCGTGTTGGGCACCGCCAAGTATTATCGTACCGGCGTGATAAACCAATATTATCTGTTTCGTATCCAGGGCGCGTTGAATGCCTATAACAGCGGTAAGGTCAGCTACTTGCTGTTAAGCGGCGACAATGCCCAGCAAAGCTACAATGAGCCGATGACGATGCGCCGCGATTTGATAGCAGCAGGGGTGCCCCCCGCCAGTATCGTGCTGGACTACGCCGGTTTTCGCACGCTCGATTCCATCGTTCGCACCCGCAAGGTGTTTGATACCAATGATTTCACTATCATTACGCAGCGTTTTCACTGTGAGCGCGCGCTGTTTATCGCACTGCACAAAGGCATTCAGGCACAGTGCTTTGCCGTTCCATCGCCAAAGGATATTTGGTCAGTACGCCTGCGGGAATTTGCCGCACGGCTGGCTACGCTGTTTGATCTGTACATTTTAAAACGCGAGCCGCGTTTTCTTGGGCCGCAAGTCCAAATCCCGACCGAGTATAAAATCTCCGATGATGAGCCAAGCTATCCAGCCGTTCCTCCTGAGTTCATCAACGACATCGCAGTTCCCTCCGCCAAACCACGCCCCAATTAATGTAGTGATGGCGACGGGCCTGCGATATAAGAGGTTAATCGGTGCCACAACCACTCAAGCGGCCCCTGTTGGAAATACCGCAGCCATATTGCAGCACATACCAGATTACATCCCCAAACCAGCGGCACCACGGCCAGTAGCTGCCAGCGTTCCAGATGCATAAACAGCCCGAGCCGATTAAATAACGTGGTACACACCAGCGTTTGCAACAAATAGCTGCTTAACGCCATACGGCCAACGGAGGCTATCCAGCCCGTCACGCGCCACGCAACAAGCGTTGACCAATACCCGTAGCACAACGCCAGATAAGCTATCGCTTGCAAAAGCGCACCGAGATCACGAGGGATTTGCAACAACAAAGCACTCCAGCGGTAATCCCACTGCAACTGCCATTGGAAAACGACGCCGATACCATTAATCAGCAAAGCCGGTACCAGAAGTACCCAGGCCACCAACCGATAATGGGACAGGCTAAACTGCCCGCGCAGCCAGCCGCTACGCATCAACGCCGCCCCGATGAGCATCGCGCCGCACAGCAGCCAGCCATACTGAATACCGAGCGATAATAAACTTTCATTTAATAGCGAAACGCGATTCAGCCACGCCTCAGGCCCGCCTTGAGTCACCCACCAGGTTTCATACATGACATCGGCTGAATCGGGCTGCCAAAAATGGCCGCCGTCTGGACTAAGTATTTGGCTTAACGCCCCTAACATCACCAGACCTATCAGGTACAGAACGATACCGGTACGTAGCAACATACGAGTACTGTGCGCATAGCGCAGCAGGCCATAGCTCACCAGCCCGGTCAGACCATAATCCAGCAGAATGTCGCCTTCCCAGAGAAAAATGCTATGCAGTAAGCCAAACAGCATAAGCCAGAATAATCGGGCATGAATCCAGCGGGTGCCGCGTTTTAACAAAAGGTGTAAACCCGCGCCAAACAATAAAGCGAATAGCGTTAAAAACTTACCCTGCGCAACTATATCGGTCAGCGCCCAGCTCCAGGCATCGGCCCGGGACGGTATGCCCTGCCATGCAGGATTTAAATAGGCCGCGCGCGGCAAACCAAAAGACACGATATTCATCAGCAGAATGCCGAGCATGGCAAGACCACGGACAAAATCGAGCATGGGAATACGCGAGGGTGATGACGGTGATGACGGTGATGACGGTGATGACGGTGATGACGGTGATGACGGTGATGACGGTAAAGGTGACATAAGCAATCAGCAGTGGCAGCAGAGACAGTGTTCACAGTGCGCGACACCACATCCCTATGTCACGACATTCTGGCGGCGGCACCACCGCCAGAAACAGACCAACCTGTGGTTGGTCATCTCCATAATTCATCCGTGTGGATGATGACGCACCGCACGCAGAAATTCCTGCCGGGTATTTTGACTGGATTTAAATAACCCACCCAGCGAGGTTGTGGTGGTCGCGCTGGTTGCATCACGGATGCCACGCGCCTTCACACAATAATGCACCGCATCAATCGACACTGCTACATTGTTAGTGCCCAGCAGTGTTTGCAACGCCACCAGGATTTGCTGCGTCAATCGCTCTTGTACCTGTGGGCGTTGCGAGAAGAATTGTACGATGCGATTGATTTTTGACAACCCAATCACACCCTCTTTCGGAATATAGGCAACGGTGGCTTTACCATCGATTGTCACAAAATGGTGTTCACACGTGCTGGTCAACGTGATGTCTCGCACCGTCACCATTTCGTCCACCTTCATTTTGTTTTCAATGATGGTGATTTTGGGGAAATTGGCATAATCCAGACCCGAGAAGATCTCTTCTACATACATTTTGGCAATGCGGCTCGGTGTTTCCGCCAGGCTATCATCGTCAAGATCCAGATTGAGCAGGTTCATGATCTCCGTCATATGCTCTGCAATCAGGCGCTTTCGGGTCTCACTATCCAGCATTTCACCGCGCAATGGGGTTTCCAGCCCCCGAGCCAGTAGCGCCTCATGAACCAGCGCCGCCTCTTTGCTTAATACAGCCGACATGTATGTTATTCTCCAGCAGGTGTCACTCTATGCGGTGCAGCCAGACGGCTTGCACCGGCACAACTGTAAAGGAGTGGCTGCTGATTATCCAGTGATTGTATGCCGTGGTCGGTGAATTGTATGCCGTGGCCGGTGAAAAGCCTGCGGCTTGCCCTGGCCGACTGCGTTGGCACCAATAGTCATCCTCCCCTGCCGCAAGCAACGATGAGCGTACACGCCAGCTGCTGGTGGCGTGTACACAATAAGGCGTATAGCGGTCAGAATTTCTCCCAGTTCTCCTGTGATGTGGCTTTTCTCGCCGCAGGCAACGCTGCGGTAGCGTCATTACGCAGCGTCGGGCGTTTTAACGCCATTGTCGTGCCCGGTTTCCCGCCAGAAGAACGCTGCCCATGTTCATCGCCAAGGTGGAAAACCTCCACCGCCTGCGTCAGTTGGCGTGCCTGCTCTTCCAGCGAAGAAATCGCTGCCAGCGCCTGTTCAACCAAGGTTGCATTCTGCTGGGTCACGCCGTCCATTTCATTCACCGCCTGGCCGATTTGTGCAATACCTCGGCTCTGCTCATCCGAGGCCGAGGCAATCTCACCGATGAGATCGCTGACATGGGCAACAGAGCTAATGATAGATTGCATCGCATCACCCGCCTGTTTGACTTGCGATGAGCCGATATCTACGCGTGACACTGACTCCGCAATCAGCCCCTCTATCTCTTTGGCAGCCTGCGCGCTTCGCTGCGCCAGACTGCGCACCTCACCTGCTACCACCGCAAAGCCGCGTCCTTGCTCACCGGCTCGCGCAGCCTCTACCGCCGCGTTCAAGGCTAATATATTGGTCTGAAATGCAATACCGTTAATCACAGAGGTAATATCGGCAATCTTGCGTGAGCTGGCAGTAATACTATCCATGGTTGCTACCACATTGCTGGTAATTTTACCTCCCTCTGTAGCGGCCTGAGAGGCTTCCTGCGCCAGTAACGTTGCCTGATGTACGTTTTCTGCGTTGTGCTGCACGGTAGAGCTCAGTTGCTCCATGCTGGCGGCTGTTTCCTGCAATGCCGACGCCTGCTGCTCAGTGCGGCCAGACAAATCATTATTCCCCTGACGAATCTCGGTCGCGCCCTGATAGATAGTCTCTGCCGTATCGCGAATCAACGAGACGGTCTCTCTCAAACTACGTTGCAGATGGTTAATATCTGGGATAATACGCCCGGCACAGTTTCGCCCAAACTCGGCTAACTGGCTGTCCAGTCGGCCTGCAATCAGTTTGCCAAGGTGTTTTTGAATCGACGAAACCGGGTTCACCATATAACGGGTCAGATAACGTTCGCTGATAAGGAAAATGACGATGCTTATTACTAACGCCATCATCAACACATTCTGCGTCCAGCTGTTATGCTGATTAACCGTTTCAATAAAATCGGAATTGGTAACGACCGCCGTATATTTTTGTGCAGCATCACCAAACGCCCAACTGGCTGGCGGATAGACCTTGCGAAAAACATTACGAAAACCATCCAGATCATTTTTTTGCAATGCGGCGTACATCGGATCAATGGCCGTCGTCAACAGTTCAGACCAACTGGCTACCATATCGGTCGTAATCTTCTTATCCACCCCCACATGCTGCGCCGATTTAAATTTTTCAAGCGCGCCTTTGGTGTTGGTTATTGCCGTTAATGCCATATCCAGCGTCTTTTTGGCATTTTCGCTATCATTAAACTGTAAGTAGTCCATAACCCGCGCCATGCGCGTCACGGAACGAAAATACTGATCATTACCATACGTCAGGTAGCTATATGTTTTTCCTTGCACAGAATTATCATGTAACAAGTACGTTACTTGTTTCAAAGAATAAAGGCTGAACCCTGACACCCCTCCCCATAACACCACGAATAATCCCATAATAAGCAACATCATCACTCTTATACTGATATTTCTTAGAAAGGTCATAATCACTCCCGATCGTTATTAACAGATTTCCAGGATTCATAAAAATACAAACCACTGTTCACAGTTTTATTCGGTGATTGTTCATTTGGCGGCGATGGCGAATGCCTGAATCACCCGCACGCCCGGCAGGGTCATCGTCAGCGTAAGCGTAAGAGCGGGCTGCTCTTATGCCGACGGAACAAAACATCCCTGAACACCGGGTGCTATTACTCAACCTTTACCATTACAGAAAAGAATACGAATGATTATCTTGTTGAACGGCATCGAATATTGTTCACCTCGCGTTGCCGATCATTTGCAATTATAGGCTGGGATATAAAAAAAACCGGGTGATAAGCCGGGATTGTAAAAAAATGATGAAAAATAGAGGGGTTGAAATAAAAATGCACCGCATAAGCGGTGCATCCAGAACAATACTAAGCGTTAAACCACTGACTGCTCACCCTGTTGCCCTTGTGCGAATGCGTAGCAACGGGCGCGGGTTTAAAAGGTTTCCCAGTCACCTTGCGAAGACGCGCCCTGCGAGGAAGACCTTGGCACACCCAACACCGGGCGTTTCAGCGCAGGCGTTGCTGCCGCACGCGGCGAATCAATCATCGGCTGGTGCCCACCTAAATCAAACACCGAAACGGCGGCTGCCAGATTCTGCGTCTGCTCTTCCAGTGAAGCGGCAGCAGCGCTGGCTTCCTGCACCAATGCGGCGTTTTGCTGGGTCACGCCATCCATTTCAGTAACCGCTTGACCAATCTGGGAAATACCACGGCTTTGTTCATCAGAAGCCGCTGAAATTTCCCCCATCAGGTCATGTACACGGGACACCGAGGTAATAATGCCGCCCATTGCACGACCCGCTTCTTGTACCAGGTCCGAACCGGTGCTCACCCGACCGACCGACTCATTGATCAGCGTTTCTATCTCTTTGGCAGCCTGCGCACTGCGTTGGGCAAGATTACGTACCTCACCGGCCACCACCGCAAACCCACGCCCCTGTTCACCGGCACGCGCCGCTTCCACCGCCGCATTCAGCGCCAGAATATTGGTCTGGAATGCGATACCGTTAATCACACTGGTAATATCGGCAATCTTACGAGAACTCTCGGCAATGCTTTGCATCGTCCCGACAACATTTTCCGTCACTTCGCCACCCTGACGCGCCATCTGCTGGGCTTCTTCGGAAATCTGCCGAGCCTGACGCACATTGTCAGCATTGTTTTTCACCGTCGAGGTCAACTCTTCCATGCTGGCCGCCGTTTGCTGCAATGCCGCCGCCTGCTGATCGGTACGGCGTGACAGTTCATCATTCCCTTGGCGGATTTCACTCGTCCCCGTATGGATCACCGATGTACTGCTATAGATTGTCAGCACGGTATCACGCAAACTTTTTTGCATATCTTTGATATAGGGGATTAATTGCCCTGGGCAGTTACGACCGAACTCTTCAATCTCTACGGATAACTTGCCGCTGGTTAACAGCGCTAAGTGCTGTTTAATCTGGCCGATAGGTTTCACCAGATAATTGATGAGGTAGCGATCGCTCAAGAACAGCACGATAATTCCGGCTAACAACGCAGCAATCAAGATGCTCTTGTTAACAGCAATACTCTGCCCAAGTTGAATAATGGTATCGTCTGACTGGATAGCAGAAGAGTATTTCTCCGCGATATTGCCAAACTCTACGCTCAAAGGTGGGTACTGTTTACGGAAAAGCTGGCGAAAATCCTCCATACGATTGTTATTAATCGCCGCCATCATCGGTGTTATGCCCGTTTGCAACAATCGCCCCCACACCTCAGCCATTTGTTGCACGACTTCTTTATCCACACCGATGTGTTCGCTGGTTTTAAATTGCGCCAGCGCGTCTTCGCTATTCTTTAACGCTAAAGCGGCGGAACTCAGCGTTTTCTGCGCATTCTCCGTATCACCGCTCTGTAAGTAGTCAACGGCTCTTAACATACGGGTGACAGAGCGAAAATATTGATCATTACCTTTTACCAGGATGGAGTAACTTTTCTTTTGCGATAAATTATCATTGAGCAAATCCCCCATACCGTTCAAAGAGCGTAGTGTGAAAATTGAAGCCACCCCCCAGATGACGGTAAACAGTGTCAAAATGATTAACAGCATTTTCCTGACGGTAATATTTTTTAAAAATTGCATAACAGGCTCCGAGTAATGAATCGTGCATAATGCACATATGTAGTCATAGTCACCTGCGTCAGGTTAATTCCGCGCTCAGGACAGAATCAGCCTTTACTGCCATTCACCCTCCTCGCATCGTGACAGGAACAGTTCAACCTTAATCAAACTATTCTTGGGTACTCGCTGTGCTGTGTTTTTATCTGTCTAACACACCGTCCCATTTGCCACTCCGTCACCATTGAAGCGGCCTGGAATACCGGTTGAAACACGCAGCACCTTAATACGGGAGATTATCTGATGAAAATTAAGCAAGCCTTAACGAGATAACTGCGTAGTGATGTGGCGATCACACACAGAGCACATTCTTATTCAGAATATCGGCCTTTTTTTCGTTAAACGGCCAGGGCCACAACCAGGATAATCCTAATAACAACATCGGCAACATCAGGCTCACTCTACACTCCGCTGGCGATTGTCCATGTCAAAAAGCCAGGAAAAAAAGAGAGGGTCAGCACGATGTTAACAACGTCGATGACGGGAAAATCCGTTGTCATTCTTGCACTCTGATGCCAGAGACTGTCAAGTTAAACAAATAAGAAACTGTGTTTAAAAACAAATGGCTGGTGTAAAGAATCGGCTTTATCACAAATAGCCCTATACCATTCTGTCAATAATTGAAAATATCAATATTATTGAATATGAAAAATTACAACATGTAATTATCACCACAAATTATAAATAAATATACCGCACCGCCGCTTGATGGATATTTCATCAGCGAATTCGCGGTGTGGCGCGCCATCTGGATAGCCTGGCCAAGACCGTATTCATCACGCTCGCCGACTGTATGGTTGTCAATGACGCTCACTCCCGCTACACTCAATATAATTAATCAACTTCATAAAAGCTATTCACGAAAAGAGAACAAATGGATCTCACTCAACTGCGCATGTTTTGCCTGGTGGCAGAAACCGGCTCGCTGGTTCGCGCCGCAGCCCAGCTCGGTCGTGTACCGTCAAACCTCACCACTCGCCTGCGCCAGTTAGAGCAGGAGTTACGGGTTGATCTGTTTATTCGTGAACGCCAACGCCTGCGCCTCTCCCCTGCCGGCCACAATTTTTTATGCTATGCCCAACGCATTCTGGCCCTTAGCGATGAGGCGCTGATGATGGCGCAAACCAGCGAACCGGCCGGTGTCTTTACCTTGGGGGCGATAGAAAGCCTGCTGCTTACCGCGCTACCGCCCTTGCTGTCTGCCTTTCATCATCGTTATCCGCAGGTTCAGGTGTCGCTACGCAGTGAGAGCTGCCGTCCGCTGCTGCAAGCCGTTGCCGCAGGCGAGCTGGCGGCTGCACTCATCACCGGGCCGGTCACTCATGATGCCATTCATAGCTGCCAGACCTTCTCGCAGCAATTGGTGTTAGTCACCGCGACAGGAGTAGCCCCTATCTCTCAGGCGCAGCACATTCACCACCTGCCATTACTCTCATTGCCGGCTGGATGCGGCTACCACCAGCGGCTGGAGGGGTGGATGCGGGCGCAAGGCGTTACTCCCTCTGCGTGTATAACCATGCCGTCATACGGCGCATTACTGGCTGCCGTGGCAAGCGGTGCAGGCGTCACACTGGTGCCGCAGGATGTATTAGCGGCGTTTCCCGCCGGTCAACATCTGCAACAACATACGCTGCCGCCAGATATCGCCTCGCTCACGACCGCTCTCATCTGGCGGCGAGATGCGTTCGGCCCTAATGTCGAAGCGTTAAAAAAACTAATGATTGAGCGCGGAGCATAAATGTGTCATGCCATCTGCGTAACGGCTGTTTATGCCGGTTCTGGCCAGCATTCACCGCCAATATCCCTGATAACGATTCAAACAAAACAACACCATTAAAAACAATGCTATTAAAAACAACGCCATTAAAGGAGTTTCACCATGTCAATGATTAAAACCCGAGCTGCCGTCGCCTGGGGACCAAACCAGCCGCTATCAATCGAAGAAGTGGAGTTGATGCCGCCACAAAAAGGTGAGGTGCTGGTACGTATTATTGCCAGCGGTGTTTGCCATACCGATGCTTACACCTTATCCGGCAAAGACCCGGAAGGGGTTTTTCCAGCAATTCTGGGCCACGAAGGGGCAGGAATTGTCGAAGCGGTTGGTGAGGGCGTCACCAGCGTTGCCGTCGGCGACCATGTTATCCCGCTTTACACCCCCGAGTGCGGTGAATGTAAATTCTGTCGTTCGGGCAAAACCAATCTCTGTCAGGCGATTCGATCAACCCAGGGCAAAGGTCTGATGCCGGATGGCACCACGCGCTTCTTTAAAGACGGCAAACCGATTTTCCATTACATGGGAACGTCAACATTCGCGGAGCATACGGTGGTTGCTGAGATTTCACTGGCAAAAATCAGTAAAGACGCGCCGCTTGAAGAGGTATGTCTGCTCGGTTGTGGCGTGACGACCGGCATGGGCGCGGTGGTGAATACGGCCAAGGTACAGCCAGGTGATACCGTCGCTATTTTTGGACTGGGCGGCATTGGCTTGTCAGCGATTATCGGTGCCAAAATGGCCGGTGCAGGCCGCATCATTGGTATTGATCTCAATACCAGCAAATTTGATCTGGCCCGCAAGCTAGGCGCAACTGACCTGATTAACCCGAAAGACTATGACAAACCGATTCAGGAAGTGATTGTTGAATTAACCGACGGCGGGGTGGATTTTTCATTTGAGTGTATCGGTAATGTCAACGTGATGCGCGCCGCGCTGGAATGCTGCCATAAAGGATGGGGTGAATCCGTCATTATTGGCGTCGCAGGCGCAGGGGAAGAAATTGCGACCCGCCCATTCCAGTTAGTCACAGGACGTGTCTGGCGCGGCTCTGCCTTCGGCGGCGTGAAAGGCCGTTCGCAATTACCGGGGATTGTACAACGGTATCTGGACGGCGAATTCCAGTTGAATGATTTCATTACCCACACCCTGCCGCTTGAAAACATCAACGAAGCCTTCGAGCTCATGCACGAAGGGAAGTCCATTCGCTCGGTTGTGCATTTCAACAGATAACGAGGAACGTTCATACCATGACAACGCCTCTGGAATTGCTGGAAGAGCACTGTCTGTTCGGCGGCTGGCAACGGCGCTATCGCCACTATGCCGAGAGTCTGCACTGTGACATGACCTTCAGTGTCTTTTACCCCCCGGTAAAACAGCACACCGTACCCCCGGTGGTATATTGGCTTTCAGGCCTAACCTGTACCGATGAAAATTTTACCCTCAAGGCCGGTGCCCAACGCACCGCAGCCGAGCTGGGGTTGGTACTGGTTATGCCGGATACCAGCCCGCGCGGTGAGGGTGTGCCTGATGACTCGCACTACGATTTAGGTCAAGGCGCGGGGTTTTATCTCAACGCCACCCAGTCCCCCTGGCAGCAACACTATCGCATGTTTGATTACCTGAGTGAGGAGTTGCCGGCACTCGTTCGCCAGCACGTCAGCGCCAGCGATCGCCTTGCCATCAGCGGCCACTCAATGGGAGGGCATGGCGCATTGATGCTGGCGCTGCGCCACCCCGGGCGTTTTTGTTCCGTGTCGGCTTTTGCCCCGATTGTGAACCCAACGCAAGTCCCCTGGGGGCGCAAAGCCTTGCGCGCCTATTTGGGCGACGATGAACAACAATGGCGGCAGTACGACAGTTGCCATCTGCTGGCAAGCAGTGAGACGCCGCTTCCCATCCTGATCGATCAGGGCGAGAGCGATAGTTTCTTGCCCGAGCAGTTGCAACCCGAGCAATTGGCCAGCATCGCCAATGCACGGCAATGGCCGTTTACCCTACGCTTTCAGCCGGGTTACGACCACAGTTACTACTTTATCGCTTCGTTTATTGACGATCATCTGCGCTTTCACGCCGGGCACTTACGCGCCCTCTGAGCAGACGGCGGCATCACCGTGCATATCCCATCAGGTGAGTATATGCATACAGGATGATGCTGCGGTTTCTCTTCTTGTCTGGGTTATTTTGGCAGGGGCCTCTCTGCCAAAAAATGCAATCTTCATCACAAAATGCGGCGATGATCCCCATCGTCGCCGCACGATGCGCGAAATCAGACTGTAACAATCACGTGGCCTGCCGATATGTTTTATGAGGTATGAGCAGGAAATAACCGCCATTTTCCGTTCACCTCGCGTCGCATTCTCGTTAGGGCGACAGCATTGACCGAAAAATAGACTGCAAGTAACATTATCGTTACATCGCAGCCATCAATAGGGAGCTCTTTGTTTTGCAACGCAAGCGTGTATCCTCCACAGAGCTGTTTTCCGTCGGTTATGATGCGCAAAACAGCACTCTTGAGGTGGAGTTACTTAACGGTAGCCTGTATCGATATAAAAACGTGGCACGGATGATCTATGAGGAACTGATGGCTTCTAATGCCAAAGCGCGCTATTACGCACGTTACATCAGAAACTCCTTCCCCTATGACAAGGTGCAATAGCGCCAGGGTTGCAAGAATTGTAAGAGTTGCAACGCAAAACGGCGGAGCGGTATAACTAACCGGCCCGCCGTTTTATTATGCTCACGCCAGACCGAGAGGCGGGTGGCGACATGCGCAACAGTGCCGACAGCACTGCCGACGCAGAAGACAAAGAAAACAAAGAACGCGAAGAAGACGAAAAGAGTGTGTACCGGTAACGCCCTACTCGCCTGCCACCTGCTCAACCAACCGTAACGCGGCCAGTAGCTGCGCTACCCCTATCTCCCCCGGCAAATAATGTATTGATTCGCCCGCCTGTAGCGTGCGAGTCGCCACAGCCAGTAGCGCCGCCTCATCATGAATATCCACGTTCAGTTCGGCCAGTGAGACCGGCAACCCCAAGGGTTTGAATGCCGTTTTTAGCTGACGCAACGTAGACACATCGACTAACAACGCTGATTGCACCAAAATACCGTAAGCCACTTTGGTGCCATGCAAAAATGCCGCCGTTTGCGGCAATACCGTCAGGCCATTATGTACTGCATGTGCCGCTGCTACGCGGGTGTAACGTTCACCGAGCCCCCCAACCATACCGCCCCCGGCAATAATCGCGTCCACCACATCAAGAAAGTCTTGATTCAGCGCGCCGCTGCGCATGGCCTCAAGTGCTGCGGCACTCTGCTCTAACAGCACATCACGAATATCACGCGCCGTCTGTAGCCCAAGGCGCACCGTTAACGGCAAAGTGTGTGGCTGTGGGCTGAGTACCACCGCCTCATACCACTTCGCTAACGTATCGCCAATGCCTGCCAGCAGGTACGCTGGCGGCGCGGCCAGTATTATGCGCGGCTCAACCAACACTAAATGATTGGCATCATCAAACATCTCAAAGCGTAATGCCTGACCGTGGTCGTTATACCATACTGACAGCGGCGTCCAGGCGGCGCAGGTTGCCGCGATAGTCGCTATCGCAACCAGCGGTACGCCAAGGCGACGTGCCACAACCTTAGCGGTATCCAGCACCGCCCCTCCACCCACACCGATGACCACCGTGCGATCGCGGCCAGCCTGTGCCACCAGGCGCGCGACTTCACTGTCGCTACAATGGGCGGAAAAACAAGCATGACGCGCCGTTGGCGCAGAGAACGCCTGCGGCAAATAAGGCTGTGCCGCCGCCAGCGCCCGCTCGCCATGAATCCAGAATGCCTTCGCCAGCGCCTCAGAAGAGTAGTGGTCATGCAGCCGGTCTATCGCACCCGGGTGCGCATAATAATTCGCAGGCCCCACCTGGACGCGAATATCGGTGGTGCTCATGGTTGTACGCATGGTCGTGCTCATGTTCGTGTTACACCCTGTTAAATAAGATTTCATCTCGCCAGGCAGTGGGAAATCAGACACCTGTACGATAAAAACATTATCAGGTGCCACTTTTCACGGCTTTAATAACTTTTTGGCTTAAGTTATGCTTTTTCGTTTCTTTATCAGGCCGCCCACCGCGTGGCCATGGCATTCCATTCTGTGCTCAATGTGATATTTTTCAAGCGGGTATCCCAGTCATTCTCACTGTTAAGAGCCAGTTGCTGTTCATTATGTCGATAAATTCGCGTTCGCGTCTGGAAATGCGCAATATTTCCATCTCTTTTGGCGGCTTCCCCGCACTCAGACAGGTCAACTTCACACTGGAAGGCGGGTCTATTCATGCGCTCACCGGGGCGAATGGCGCAGGCAAATCCACCTTGATGGCCATTCTGTCCGGCTGCCATAGCGATTATCACGGTGATATTCTGCTGGATGGTCAGCCGATTACGGTACGTTCACCGCGCGACGCCAAACGTCAGGGCATTTATCTGGTTCAGCAGGAAGTCGATGCGGCGTTGGTGCCAACGCTGACCGTGGCGGAAAATATCCTGCTTGACCAACTGGCCGAGCGTGGTCATTGGGTGAACTGGGCCGCGCTGTACCAGCAAGCCGCATCACTGCTAGAGCAATTGGGTGTCAGCATCAATGTGCAACAGCGACTGGAACGGTGCACTCTGGCGGAAAAACAACAAATCCTGTTGGCGCGGGCACTCTCACATCGCTGCCGCTTTTTGATCCTCGACGAACCCACCGCACCGCTCGACCAGGAAGAAAGCGAGCGGCTGTTTGCCGTGGTACGCCGCCTGCAACAAGACGGTATCGGTATTGTGTTTATCTCTCACCGCATTCACGAACTCAACGCCATTTGCGACACATTAACCGTGCTGCGGGACGGTCAATTTGTCAGTTGTGGAGCGATGCACGACCTCAGCGGCGAAGATATTGTGGAGCGCATGCTGGGCCATCGTCTGGATGATATTTTTCCACCGCGCCGCCCTCAACATCAGGCTTCTCCTTTGTTGCAGGTTGAGGGATTACACGATGACACCCTGCTGCATAATATTTCGCTGACGCTGCACAAAGGGGAAATTCTCGGGATTGCCGGTTTAGCGGGCGCAGGAAAAACCGAGCTATGCAAAGCCCTGTTTGGCGCCACGCGCAGTCGAATACGCGATGGACGCTATCAGGGCGCGCCCTGGCAACCCCGCTCACCCGCCTATTCGGTACAACAAGGCATCGCGCTGGTGCCAGAGGAGCGCCGCAAAGAAGGGGTTTTTATTGACGAATCCGTCACCATGAACCTCAGCATCAGCGCCAGCGACAGTTTCTCCCGCTACGGTGTCTTTCGCCACGTCCAGGCGTTGGCATGGGCAAAGCAGCTTATTGCGCGTCTGGCGATTCGCGTCAGCGGGCCGCAGCAACACGTGCGGCGTTTGTCTGGCGGTAATCAGCAAAAAGTGGCGATTGGTAAATGGCTGCGAAACGACACCGAGGTCTTGATTCTTGACGAACCCACCAAAGGGGTTGATATCAAAGCCAAACAGGATTTATTCACGTTGATAGATACGCTGGCGCGCCAGGGTAAAGGCATTATTTATGCCTCCGGTGAATTTTCCGAGCTGGTCGGGCTGTGCGATCGCATCTGTGTGTTGTGGGATGGGCGCATCGTGGCCGAACTCGATGGTGCCCGCGCCGATGAAGAAACCTTATTACTTTACTCAACCGGAGGAACGCCCTCGTGAGTCAGCCACGTGTATCCGACCGCCCCGCTAATCGGGCAATCCCTTTTCACCATCGTCTGTTTGAGTTGTTCTACAAGTGGGGCATGCTTATTACCGTGGTGGCGCTGATAGCGCTGTTCGGGCTGGCGTCAGACAATTTTCTCGACCCGAATAACATCATTAACATTTTACGTTCAATCGCGATTGTCACCGTCATCGCTATCGCGGTTTCGCTGTCGTTGTCCGTGGGCGGATTTGATTTGTCGGTCGGCTCGACGGCATCGCTGGCAAACGCACTGGTGATTTCCCTGTTTGTCTGGCACGGTATGGGGCCGTTCGGCGCCATCTCCCTGACGCTGTTACTCTGTTTGCTTGTCGGGTTGTTCAACGCCTTTCTGATTGTTGTATTACGTATTCCCGATATGCTCGCCACCCTCGCCAGCTTGTTTGTGATTCAGGGTGTCGCCATGACTTACAGTTACGGCGGCTCTATCACCCAAAATATGTTACTACCCAGTGGTGAGATGGCTGAAGGCGTGATTCCCGAGGTGTTCGCCACCCTCGGCCAGGTGCCGGTTATTGTGGTGATTATGCTGGTTGTCACACTCGTTGTGCAGCTCGGTATGTCGCTGACCCAACACGGCAGACGGATGTACGCCATCGGCGGCAACCCGGAGGCGGCAAGGCTTGCGGGTATTCGTACGGCGCGTTATCGGGTACTGGCTTATCTGCTCTCGTCACTGTTGGCAGGGCTTGGCGGGATTTTACTGGCCTCCCGTATCGGCTCGTCACAAGTCAATGCTGGCAGCGGCTATCTGATGGACGCCGTCGCCGCTGCTTACATCGGCTTTTCACTTGCCGGTTCCGGTAAACCCAATGCCCTTGGCACACTGGTCGGCGCGGTTATCCTTGGCGTACTGCAAAATGGGCTGGTCATGCTCTCTGTGCCCTACTACGCCATGGATATCATCAAAGGAATGGTATTGGCATTAGCACTGGCGATGACCTATTTCCACAAGCGCGGCTAGTCCGCGCTGACAACCCCCATGTAATACGCGCACATAATAGTCACGCGTGTCATCATAGGTGTGCGGCCTGTGGCGAAACAAACAGAGGCCGCTGTGATAACCTCGCCACGCGGGTATTGCCATCACACATACCGGGTAAACATCATCCACCCGCGCACAAAAAAACCGCGCTGCAAATGTGATCCGAATCGCATTATGACTCGCCATTGTCTACAATAAGGCGTTCGTTATTTGTCATATCTGACTGGAATCTGACCATGACTTCCGCTTCTCCCTCACGTACAACGGCCTGGTTGCGCGTGGTAACGCTGGCCGTCGCCGCGTTTATTTTTAACACGACCGAGTTTATCCCGGTTGGCCTGCTTAGTGACATCGCCGCCACGTTTACCATGAAAACCGAAGATGTCGGGCTGATGATCACCATTTATGCCTGGATAGTGGCGGTGGCGTCGCTGATTTGCATGTTGCTAACCAGCGCAATTGAGCGGCGCAAACTGTTAATCGGCTTATTTTGCCTGTTCATCGCCAGCCATTTGCTCTCTGCCGTGGCCTGGAATTTTAGTGTGCTGGTGCTCTCGCGGGCCGGCGTCGCGCTGGCCCATTCTGTGTTCTGGTCTATCACGGCATCACTGGCCATTCGCCTTGCGCCTCCCGGCAAACGGGCGCAAGCGCTGGGATTAATTGCCACCGGATCGTCACTGGCGATGGTGCTGGGTTTACCGTTAGGCCGCATAATCGGCCAATATCTGGGCTGGCGTATTACCTTTTTGACGATTGCCGCAGGCGCAACCGTCGCCCTGGTGTTACTTGCCCGGCTGTTACCGCGCTTACCCAGTGAGCACTCCGGCTCGCTCGCCAGTGTGCCGAAATTATTTCGCCGCCCGGCGCTGGTTGGCGCTTATCTGCTTACGGTTGTGGTGGTCAGCGCCCATTTTACCGCCTACAGCTATATTGAACCGTTTATTCAAACCGTCGCCAGGCTACCGGAAAACTTTACCACTCTTATTCTGCTGCTATTTGGCTGTGCCGGTATTGCCGGTAGCATGCTCTATAGCCGTTATAGCGAGCGTTTCCCTGTCGGCTTTCTGCTCATCGCACTGCTGTTGCTGTTTCTGTGCCTGACGCTGCTGATGCCGCTTGCGGCCTATCCGTTTGGCTTAACGCTATTGTGCCTGGTATGGGGCCTCGCCATGATGGCATTTGGGCTCGCGATGCAAGCCAAAGTGCTGTCACTGGCTCCTGATGCCAGTGATATCGCCATGTCGATTTTCTCCGGCCTGTTTAATCTCGGTATTGGCGCGGGCGCGCTGATGGGCAGCCAGATCAGCTTGCACTTAGGCATGGCGAATATCGGTTATGTCGGCGCGCCATTGGTGCTGTTGGCTCTGCTGGCCATGATGCTCACCGTTTATCGCAGCGCACGTCTGGTACATTCACGTATCTAACATTCACGTGTCTAACATTCGTGTGTCTAACACGCCACGGCTGAGATAAATGAGATAACGGAACCCCCAGCCTAACTGGGGGTTTTCTATAGGCAAAAAAGCCAGCGGCATTGCGCTGGCTTTTTCTTAGGCGTTGAAGCAGTTATTTGTGTTCAGGGAATGTCATCTGCTCGTAGCGCACAACACGCGAGCCCCTTACCAGACGATAGCCAAACCAGATAACCAAAAATAGCGGAATACCAATATACGTCGCCGTCACCGCGTACCAGTCTATTTTATCTGCCAGAAAAGCCTGATAGTTCTGCCCAAGGGTGATGATAAGACATAACACAAAAGCAAATATCGGCCCCAGCGGGAAAAAGCCGGAACGGTACGGTAGCGCGTTCAAATCATGACCATGTAAAACATAGCCACGACGGAAACGATAGTGGCTAATCGCAATGCCAAGCCAGGCGATGAAGCCGGTCATGCCGGACGTATTCAGCAGCCACATGTATACGGTTTGGTTGCCAAACATTGAGGTCAAAAAGCACAACCCGGCCACCACGGTAGTGGCATAAAGCGCATTACGCGGCACGCCCCCTTTGGAGAGTTTGCCAAACCAGGCCGGCGCTTTGCCCTCCTGTGCCAGCGTAAACAGCATACGCGTTGAGGCATACATGCCGGAGTTCCCGGCTGACAGCACCGCCGTCAGGATAACCGCATTCATCAATGCCGCCGCAGAAAGTAACCCGGCATTCTGGAATACCAGCGTAAATGGGCTGACGCTGATATCTTTGACTTCATTACGCAACAGGTTCGGGTCGGTATAAGGAATCAGCAGACTGATAATCAAAATCGCGAATATATAGAACAGCAGAATACGCCAGAACACCTGACGCACCGCACGTGGAATGGTGGTTTGCGGATCTTTAGACTCGCCCGCCGCCACCCCGATAAGCTCGGTGCCCTGAAACGAGAAGCCGACAATCATTGCCACCCCAATCATGGCCGAGAAGCCGCCCGCAAACGGCGCATCGCCAATTTGCCAGTTATGCCAACCCGCATGCTCGCCGCCGCGCAGAATGCCGGCAATCATCAGAACGCCAATTGCAATAAACAAAATTACGGTCGTGACCTTGATGAGAGAGAACCAATACTCTGCCTCACCAAAGCCTTTTACCGAAATATAGTTGAGTAAAAACATCAGCGACAGGAACAGGGCGCTCCATATCCAGCCCGGCACATCCGGGAACCAATATCCCATGACCAACTGTGCCGCCACCAGATCCACGGCGATAGTGACCGCCCAGTTGTACCAGTAATTCCAGCCGAGCGCGAAGCCAAACCCCTCCTCGACATACCGTGCGCCATAGGTCGCAAACGAGCCGGATACTGGCATAAACGCCGCCAGCTCACCCAGACTGGTCATCAGGAAATACACCATCAGGCCAATCAGCGCATATGACAACATCGCACCGCCCGGGCCGGCCTGGGAGACCGTTGCACCAGAGGCGACAAACAGGCCGGTGCCGATAGAGCCGCCGATCGCTATCATTGTCAGATGCCGTGCTTTTAATTCACGGCGCAGTGTCGGTTCCCGCGTATCAGCGGGACGCATATCATGTTGAGCCATTACTATCCATGCCCTTAAAAATTTGAGGGCGGATTGTAGGCAATCCATCGGCGGCTGAATAGCGTACTGCGCAGATTATAAGAGAGCTTCATAACTCACCGGGTATCATAAGTAATACCTCTGCCCCATCGCTGCTTTCCCGTACATTTCCTGCGCATTTCCCGCGCAACATGTTGCCATCATGTTATTGGTACGCTGACCCGGCCAGCTCAGGAAAGCGCGGCGCTATGTCCAGCCTGACAATAGCCCAGAAAGCATTGCAAAACACCGGAGAGATGCTTTTGACGATGGTGTACCAGATATAGTGGCCGAGAGAGAGGGGTAAACGGCACGGGCAATTCCACCAACGTCCCCGCCGCCAGCTGTTCCGCTATCACATGCCGTGACAGGCAACTGATCCCCATGCCGTGGCGCACCGCATGCTTAATCGCCTCTGAATTCCCCAGCTCCATCACTAACTGAAAATGCGGCAGGCGCGCTAACAACAGATGATCCAGCACTTCACGGGTACCCGAGCCATGCTCACGTAAAATCCAGGGGGCTTCAGCCAGTGTCTGCACCGAAATGCGGCTCTTGAGCAACGGGTTTCCCGGCGCGCAAAACACCACTAGCTCATCTTCCAGCCAAGGCAGAGTTATCAACTCTGGATGATGACAAGGCCCTTCTATCAGGCCCAGATCAACGCGAAACTCAGACACCGCATTCACCACATCCAGCGTGTTGCCAACGTACAGCTCTAGCGGAATGGCGGGAAAATCCTGCCGATAGCGGGCTATCATCTCAGGCATCAAATAATTACCGATAGTGCTACTGGTATAAATACGCAAGGCGCCATTATCGCGGCGAAACAGTTGTTCAATCTCTGCGGATTGTTCCAGCAACGCCAGCGCTTTAGGGTACAGCAGCCGACCATGTTCATTGACAACCAGCCGCTTGCCAACCCGGTCAAACAGCTGCACGCCCAGTTGATTTTCCAGATCAGACAGCGCCGCGCTCACCGCTGACTGAGATAACGACAGCACCACCGAGGCCTGTGTGGTGGAGCCGCTCTTAAGAACTTCGGCAAAGACTTCCAGTTGACGTAACGTAATATGCATAGAGGGCTCTTACCGTAAATATCTATAGGTTATAAATATATAATCAATTTCTATTTTAAACACGTTGATCATAGGCTGTGCCCACACCTGTTATGACTTCACACGGGGATTATGATGATCGTGTTTACCACCAGACTTCGACGTTTTTCGCTACCAACGCTAAACCTGCCTACGCTCGGCGGCATCCTGCTTACCGGGTTACTGGCATGCCTGACGTTACTGCTGGCGGCGCATCCAGCCATCGCCAGCCTGCGGTTAGGTTCGCTGACGCTGGCGATTTTACTGGGCATGGCGCTTGGCAATTCGCTCTATCCACACCTGCACCGTTACTGCGACGCAGGCGTGCAATGGTCAAAACACTATTTACTGCGCTGGGGCATTATTCTTTACGGGTTTCGACTCAGTATTCAGCAAATTACCTCCGTCGGCGTGGCAGGTTTGGTCATTGATTTGCTGATGTTGAGCTCCACATTCTTACTGGCCTGCTGGCTGGGACAACGCTGGTTTAAGCTTGACAGGCAGACCACCATGTTAATTGGCGCGGGCAGTAGTATTTGCGGTGCGGCAGCCGTCCTCGCCACCGCGCCGGTATTAAAAAGCCAGGCCGACCAGATTGCCGTCGCTATCGCCACCGTCGTCCTCTTTGGCACTGTTGCGATGTTTTTATATCCGTGGATGTATCCGTATCTGATTGAGTATAGCGGCCAGACTATTACCGCGCAGACTTTCGGGCTTTATCTGGGGTCATCGATTCACGAAGTCGCGCAGGTCGTCGCCGCAGGCCATGCTATCAGCCCGGAAACGGAAAGCATGGCGGTGATTGGCAAAATGCTGCGCGTCATGATGCTGGCACCTTTTTTATTTCTGTTGGGCGGATGGCTAAAGCAACGTCACACAACCCCGTTAGCGCACGACGACAGCCACGCGAATACGGCGTTTCCCTGGTTTGCCCTGGGTTTTGTGATGATGTCCGGTGTCAATTCGCTGCATTGGCTACCGACACCCGTTGTTGAAAAGATTATTGAGCTGGACAACATATTGCTCACCATGGCGATGATAGCCCTTGGTATCGCAACCCGTATCAGTATGCTGCGTCAGGCAGGTATCAAACCACTGCTGCTGGCAGGGCTGCTATTCCTGTGGTTGGTCGGCGGCGGCGCGTTAATTAACCTTGCTGTCCAACACCTGCTGGGCTAGACGAGTACAGATGACGCCCTGCGTTATCACAGCTGCCAGACAAATGCCCGGCAACGAGCCATCGCACATTAACCTTGTCGTGCATTAACCTTGTCGCGCATTAACATTGCGGAAACAGCGCAATCATTACCGCAACACGGCAAACATTACGGCAACACAGCAATGCAATCCCTCAGCGCAGGTATGACATAATGCATGGGTATGACAAGGAGAAACCCATGAAATATGTTGGAGCCCACGTCAGCGCCTCGGGTGGCGTTGATCAGGCGGTGGTTCGCGCCCATGAAATCGGCGCGAGCGCATTGGCGCTATTTACTAAAAATCAGCGCCAGTGGCAGGCCCCGGCGCTGAGTGCCGAGGTCATCGCGCGTTTTCAGGACGCCTGCGCCCGCTATCAGTTTAGTCCGGCGCAAATATTGCCCCATGACAGTTACTTAATTAACCTCGGCCATCCGCAGGAAGAGGCGTTACAAAAATCCCGCGAGGCGTTTATTGATGAAATGCAGCGTTGTCAGCAATTAGGGCTGACATTACTGAATTTTCATCCCGGCAGTCACTTACGCCAAATCGATGAACAGACCTGCCTGCGCCGCATTGCTGACTCCATCAATCTGGCATTAGAGGCCACCGACAGCGTGACCGCCGTGCTTGAAAATACCGCAGGCCAAGGCAGTAATCTCGGCTTTCGTTTTGAGCATCTGGCTGAAATTATCGACCAGGTTGACGATAAAAGCCGTGTGGGCGTCTGTATCGACACCTGTCATGCCTTTGCCGCAGGTTACGATCTGCGCACGCTCAATGATTGCCAGCGCACCTTTGCCGAGTTCGATCGTATTGTCGGCTGGCGCTACCTGCGCGCCATGCATTTAAATGACGCCAAAAGCGAATTCAATAGCCGTGTTGACCGCCATCACAGCCTCGGCGAAGGAAACATCGGGAAAACCGTGTTCAGCTACATCATGCACGACCCGCATTTTGATGGCATCCCGTTGATTCTTGAAACCGTCAAACCGGAAATCTGGCCAGAAGAAATCGCCTGGCTGAAGTCACAGCAGGGTTAAGTCACCACACACGGCCATTACGCCCACTCCTGGCGTCGCAGCTCTGCGGCTCGCTGAAACAGGACATCAGACACCGTGCGCGGCTGATGTCCCTGCCCGCTCGGTTGGATCACGCACTGGAAAGCCTCTCTCAGTGACATCGGCTCACCTTTGCTGTCACAGCCAATCGCGTACTTGCCGTGAAATGCGGAAATCGCCAGCGCCAGATTGTCTATCAGGCTGTCACGGCTGCCAAAGGCGCGTTTCTTGAGCGACAGCATCTGGTTGATAATAGCGCAATCAATCAGCGTCGCCGTCAGCCATTCCGTTTGCGCCGCATAACCGGCGCACCAGCGCAACTGATTACCACGCGTGAACATCTCCATCAAATCGGTGTTTGCGCCGACAAAACAGGCCCCTAACAACAAACCGGTAATAGAAAAACGGTGCGACAATTCACCAACCGGCAGGAACACATCGCGCAAATGTGTGCCGCCGAGTTTCTTGCCCTGCCCGTGCGCAGCAACATAAACAATGATGTTGTTAAACGGAATTTTACACAAACAGTGTAATGCGGTGTGGAAGCTGGTCTTGTCATAAAAGTTGGCGTGATAGACTTCGGTATCCCCGGCGACCTTGGCGACCCCCTCGATAAAAGGCAGCACGGAAGAACGGTTAGCATCATGATCATCCAGTTCCCAGGGGGATTCCAGCACCAATATTCCACGGCTGGCATGATGTCGCGGCATGACAGGCTCCTTTTGTTGTCTCAAAGCGTCGTTGTCTCAAAGCATCGTTGTATAACAGCATCGTTGTATAACAGCGTTTCTTATCCCATGTGCGCGTGACGTAACACAACTAAAGTCACGTAACTAAAGCAACGTAACGAACAACAACACAACTGCCGCTATCATAGCCGCTGACGGTATCAGACGCATAAAAAAACGCCGGTCATTAGACCGGCGTTACCGATAACCCATCGCTTATTGTCAGCCACCCCATAACAGGCGAGATAGCCGGTGAATTATCAATCAGGCTTTAGCCGCTTGCTCTTCCGGGCGTTTCAGCACGGCATACAGCACGCCAGCGACAACGGTTCCGGCAATGATAGAGAGCAGATAACCGACGACAGGCGTAATCGCACCTGGAATCAACAGCACGAACAGACCACCGTGCGGTGCCATCAGTTTAGCACCCACTGCCATCGACATGGCGCCGGTCAGTGCACCGCCCAGAATACAGCACGGCAACACACGCATTGGATCACGCGCGGCATAAGGGATGGCGCCTTCAGAAATAAAGCACAGTCCCAGCACAACCGCCGCTTTACCCCCTTCACGCTCACCGGCGGTGAATTTTTTCGCCGCGATAAACGTAGCCAGACCCATGGCCAGCGGTGGCACCATACCTGCCGCCATAACCGCAGCCATCGGTGCATACACCTGGCTACTGAGCAGCGTAGTACCAAACACGTAGGCCACTTTGTTCACCGGGCCACCCATATCGGTACACATCATACCGCCCAGAATCGCCCCCAGAATCACGGCATTGGCGGTGCCCATCGATTGCAGCCAGTTGGTTAATCCGGTCAGGATTTTCGCGACAGGCGTACCCACGATGTAAATCATGATGAGGCCGGTAATCAGTGTGGCGAACAGCGGAATAATCAAGATAGGCTTCAACGCCGACATGCTCTGCGGCAAGCTGACATGATTACTGATGGCGCGCGCCAGATAACCGGCCAGAAAACCAGCGATGATACCGCCAAGGAAACCGGCCCCGGTGCTCACCGCCAGCATACCGCCCACTAAACCCGGCGTCAGGCCCGGACGATCCGCAATCGAGAACGCGATATAACCGGCCAACACCGGCACCATCAGCGCAAAGGCCGACCCACCGCCGATCTTCATCAGCGCGGCCGCCAGTGTGCCCTCTTCTTTAAACGCCGTAATACCAAACACAAATGACAGCGCGATACACAAACCACCGGCCACCACCATCGGCAGCATGTAAGACACGCCGGTCAGCAGGTGACGATAAGGCCCGGCACCGCCTTTCTGCGACGAAGAATCGCCCGCAGCGCTTGTATTGCCACTCTGTGCCGCCGGTTGATAAACCGTTGCCTCAGACACGGCCTTATCAAACTCTTGTGCCGTTTTCTTCAGCGCCAGTCCGGTTGAGGTACGGTACATCTTTTTACCGGCAAACTTGCTGAGATCCACTTCAATATCTGCCGCCACAATCACCAAATCAGCCTGGGTGACCTCTTCGGCACTGATAGGATTACCGGCACCAACGGAACCACGGGTTTCAACTTTTACCCACCAGCCGCGTTTTTTGGCTTCACTCTCGATAGCTTCTGCTGCCATGAAGGTGTGAGCCACACCGGTCGGGCATGCGGTCACTGCGACAATCCGTTTCGCCGCACCTGACGATGCGCCAGCCGCCTGAGTAGCAACCGGAGCCTGATAAACCTGAGCGCTCGCCAGCGCGTTAGCAAAAAAGTCGGCGGGTTGAGTGAGTGCCAGTTCAATATCACCCGCAAACACTTTCTTGCCATTGAGCGCGCTATCTGCCTGCACCGACGCACCCAGCACGATAGCCAGTTCAGCGTCAGCCAGTTGCTCAGTGAGGGTAACGCCTGCGTGAGTAGCCGCAGCACCGAGTGCATTTTTCACCAGACGGCTTTTGGCCAGACCCAGTGATTTATCAAGTATCAGCAGCGTTTTCATTGTTTATCTCCTGCTGTCATCAGTTAAAGGGTTGGAGAGAGACACGCGCCATCATCGCAGCCAGCTGCGGACGATCGCTAATGCCAACGTTGCTCTGGCTAACGGCTAACGCCGCCACCGCAGTGGCCAAACGCAACGTGTGTTCACTGGACTCACGCATCAACAAGCCATAGATCAATCCCCCTACCATGGAGTCACCCGCACCGACCGTGCTCACCACGTCACATGCTGGTGGTAACGCCCGCCAGGCACCGGATGCATTGACCCATAACGCACCTTCCGCACCCAGCGAAATCACGACATGGGCAATACCCTGTTCACGCAGCGCATGGGCTGCATCTACCACATCTTCCAGCGTCGGCAACTTGCGCCCTGCCCAGATTTCCAGCTCACGGCGATTGGGTTTAACCAACCAGGGTGAGGCTTTCAACCCAGCCACCAACGCTTCACGGCTACTGTCAAAAATAATGCAAGGACACTGGCTGCGCAGGCGCGACATCCAATCGGTAAACGCATCAGGGTCAACGCCGCTTGGCAAACTGCCACTGACCGCCACCATGTCAAATTGCCCAAGCCAGCTTAAAGAATCATTGACGAAGCGATGCCAGTCCTGCTGCGTCACCTCAAAGCCGGAGAAGTTAAGGTCGGTCACATCGCCGCTTTGCTCAGTCAACTTAACGTTGATGCGAGTACGCCCCGGCACCACCTGAAAACGGTTGGCGATCCCTAACTCGCTGAACAGTTGCTGAAAGCCATCCTGATTGTCTTTACCAAGGAAGCCACCGACCGTGACATCAATCCCGAGATCTTTGAGCACTTTGGCAACATTGATGCCCTTACCTGCGGCATGCAGGCCCGTGGTCTGCACCAGGTTAACCTCGCCCCGTTCAATTTCCGGGCAGTACCCTACCAGATCATAAGCAGGATTCAGGGTAATGGTGGCAACGCGTCTGCTCATGCTGCGCCCTCCCCAAGACCCGACTGGATAGCCTCACCAATAGCGGCCAACGCCGCTTCAGCATCATCCCCTTTCGCGGTAAAACGCAGGCGATGACCACTTTTCACCCCAAGCGCCACCACCTTCATCAGGCTGCGGCCATTGGCCGGTTTACCGGTGCCATCAAGGTTTGCCACCGTGATTTCACTGGAGAACTGTTTTACAACGTTGACCAGCATGGCACCCGGACGGGCATGCAGGCCGTGCTCATTGCGAACGGTAAACTCGCCCACCAAGGCTTCGCTTTCTTGCGGCTCTTCTTCTTCGCCACTCAGCAATGCCAGCAACGTCTCCTCATCAGCGGATAACAGACGCTCTGCTTTACCGGCAATCAACAGCGCGCTCAACGCATCCAGCGGGCCAAACACTTGTTCATCTGCAGCTGACGCCGTCAGCAACAATGCCACAGGGTTATTGTCAACGAGGAAAGACTGTGCCGGACGGCTAACGGCCAGTGCGCTCGACAGGTTGCCTTTGACACTGTCGCTCAACCAAATGCCCTGTCCCAAATGCAGCGGCTTGTTAGCCACCGCATGGCTGACAAAATCCGCATCTACCGCGCCAATCTGCTGTAGACGACCGGCGTTCAGCGCCTGTAACGTCACCAGATTATCGGTCGCCACATTGAGATTCAGCAACGACGTATCAAAGCGCAGCGCGCCGGAGAGTTGTTCCCCCATCAGCAAACCACGTAATTCGTCAGCAGAGGTGGTGCTGGCAAGACGCGCGGCAACGCGATCATCACTCAGTACGTGCGTCAGTTGACGCAACAACGCCAAATGTTCATCTGAACGGGCGGCAATGCCTAATACCACGTAGGCAGTCTGATCTTCGCCCCAGGCGATACCTTGCGGAAATTGAAATACCTGCACACCGGTTTTCTGCACCAGGCCACGGGTATCTGTCGTGCCATGCGGAATAGCAATGCCGCTGCCAAGGTACGTCGAGGTTTGCTGCTCGCGCTGAAGCATACCGTCAACATACCCCTCGCTTACGCAACCGGCTTTCGCCAGCGCTGCCGCTACCTGACGAATCGCCTCTTCTTTACTGCTGGCGGTAGCGCCTAAATGAATGTCGTGCTGTGACAACTGGAACATAACTCTCCTCTCCTGCTGAACTTGAATCGTTTCAGCTTTTACGAGAAACAATTCGCTGACTCTTTTCAGGGGCTTCAGCAAAACCTCGCTGAAACGTTTCAAAAATTCTGCGTTTTTCGCTATGACGATGCAAGCACCGCACGTCGATAAAATTACAGATATTAGAGGTCACGCACATTTTCATCGTTTGCCGCGCCCATTTCCTGGGGTTCAGCCTTAATTGCTGAACGCTTGCTGACGAAAAAAAACCGAAACACCCTGTTGTTTCGACAGCATCAGCGTAAGATAGCGCGCTCAGTTTCCTCCCCAGCTGCCATGACGTTAAATTCAGTATGACAACTTCTGCTTTTCGCGCCACCCGACGCCTGCCGGACATCACATCTTTGGCATTTTTATTTATCGCCTTTCTCAGCGGCATCGCAGGCGCTTTACAACTTCCGACTCTGAGCCTGTTTCTCTCCACCGAAGTGCATGCGCGGCCATTTATGGTGGGGCTGTATTACAGTGGTAGTGCCATCATTGGCATTGTCGTCAGCCAGCTACTGGCCAGCTATTCAGACCGACGGGGCGATCGTAAAACGCTGATTTTGCAATGCTGCCTGTTAGGTGCGCTGGCCTGTCTGCTGTATGCCTGGAACCGCGATTACTTCGTGCTGCTGTTCGTGGGGGTGCTGTTGTCAAGTTTTGGCTCAACCGCCAACCCGCAACTGTTTGCGCTGGCGCGGGAGTATGCCGACCAGCAAGGGCGAGCGATCGCGATGTTCAGTTCGGTGATGCGAGCGCAGATTTCGCTGTCATGGGTTATCGGGCCGCCAGTCGCCTTTGCACTGGCGCTCGGCTTCGGTTTCCCGGTGATGTACCTGACCGCCGCTGGCGTGTTTCTTTTTTGCGGCCTATTGGTATGGCGCTTTTTGCCTTCGATGCCAAAATCTCAGTTGCGCACTGCGAACAGCGCCGCATCACCAAGGCAACATCGCCGCGATACGCTACTGCTGTTTATTGCCTGTACTTTAATGTGGACGTGCAACGGAATTTATCTCATCAATATGCCGCTCTATCTGGTGCATGAACGCCATCTGCCGGAAAAGCTGGCAGGTATCATGATGGGCACCGCCGCCGGGCTGGAAATTCCGGTGATGCTACTGGCAGGCTGGCTGGCAAGCCGCCTGGGTAAGCGTTTATTAATGCGGATAGCGGTAGTGGCCGGGTTGCTCTTTTATGCCGGGCTGACGTGGCTGAACGCGCCAGTCGCCTTGCTGATGTTGCAACTGCTTAACGCTGTCTTCATCGGCATTCTCGCGGGTATGGGCATGTTGTATTTTCAGGATTTAATGCCCGGCCAGGCGGGGGCGGCAACAACATTATTCACCAACACAACCCGCGTTGGCTGGATAATTTCCGGCTCGTTAGCAGGCATGGTCGCTGAAATATGGAGCTATCACGCTGGGTTTATTATCGCAGTCGGCATGCTGGTTGGCGCCGTGCTCTGTATGTGGCGTATTCATGATGCCTAAGCCTTTAGGGTGCGGTGGCCGCCTCAAGGCGTAATAAATAGGTCATCGCGTCATCACGGTTCTGGCAACACATCTCAGCGTTAGGCTGAAGCCCGGCGCACACTGCGGGGCGCAGCGGCGAAGTAAACAGCTGACAACGCTGCTGCTCATCAAGCTGCACACAGGGCGTATTGGCCGGTTTGCCCTGCGGCATGCCAGGGATCGGGCTGGAAATAGACGGGGCGGTACAACAGGCACCACAGTCAGAACGGCACTGCATAGGTGTAGCTCTCAACATTGATGAAGGTTGCGCTAAAGCCTATCAGCCCTGTCAGGCGATAGCTATCTGTCCTTAACTATCTGTCCTGAACTATCTGCCTTTTTCTTTTCGTCGCTGCGTCTGCCACATCACCACACAACGCATAAGAACGCGCAGGCACAGAGAGACGCTAAATCCCGCTTGCCTGATGCCGCCCTGACGAGTAACGTGACGCCACAAAAATTTCTCTCCTTATATAAAGGTATGTTTTCATGGCAAGAGCGAATGAGATCAAACGCGGCATGGCCGTCAACTACAATGGCAAGTTGCTGCTGGTAAAAGATATCGATATTCAAAGCCCGAGCGCCCGTGGTGCCAGCACCCTGTATAAAATGCGCTTTTCCGATGTGCGCACCGGCCTGAAAGTCGAAGAGCGTTTCAAAGGCGATGACATCCTCGATACCATCACCCTCACCCGCCGTTCTGTCACTTTTTCGTACATCGATGGTGATGAGTACATTTTTATGGATGAAGAGGACTACACGCCCTATACCTTCAAAAAAGAACAAATCGAAGATGAACTGCTGTTCATCCCTGAAGGCGGCATGCCGGGTATTCAGGTGCTGACGATGGATGGACAGCTGTTGGCGCTGGAATTGCCGCAAACCGTCGATTTGGAGATTGTAGAAACCGCCCCCGGCATCAAAGGCGCCTCAGCCAGCGCACGCAACAAACCGGCGACCCTGAGCACCGGACTGGTAATCCAAGTTCCAGAGTACCTGAGCGCGGGTGAAAAAATCCGCATTCACATTGCTGAACGTCGTTATATGGGCCGCGCAGACTGACGCTGCGCTGCTTATGATGTCCCTGTCTGGCAAAACTGCCAGACAGTCCCACCAGCCGATTCAAGGAGCCACTTGTGTTAACAAAAGTCAACCTGATAACCGGTTTTCTCGGTAGCGGTAAAACCACCACCATCAAGCACCTCTTATCGCAAAAACCCGATGATGAAATCTGGGCGGTGCTGGTCAACGAATTTGGTGAGATAGGTATCGATGGCGCATTATTGACTGACGCCGGTGCGCTGATTAAAGAGATCCCTGGCGGGTGTATGTGTTGTGTTAACGGCTTGCCAATGCAAGTTGGCCTCAACATGCTATTACAGAAAAAGCCCCACCGTTTGTTGATTGAACCAACCGGCCTTGGCCACCCCAAACAGATTCTCTCACTGCTCACAGCGGCGGCCTACCAGCCCTGGTTACAATTGCAGGCCACACTGTGTTTGCTCGATCCACGCCAGCTTAACGATAGCCGCTGTACCGAAAACGAGAACTTTCGTGACCAACTCGCCGCCGCCGATGTGATTGTTGCTAACAAAGAGGACACCTGGCAGCAGAGCGATCGCGATGCCCTGAATCAGTGGTATCAGCAGTATGGGCAAGCGCGACGCGTGTTAAACCTGACCCAAGGTCAACTTGACCCCGCAATATTAGATCTCGCACGTGAAAACCATGCGCAGCTACCTGATGGGCAGCATCACCACGGTGACAGTGCCGCAAAAACCGGCCTGGCGGCGCTGAAGTTGCAGGGACAGGAGCGCTGGCGGCGTGCGCTAAATCAGGGGCAAGGGTATTTTGCCTGCGGCTGGGTTTTTGACAGTGAGACACAATTCGATACCGTCAAAGTGCTGGAATGGGTCAGACTGGCCCCGGTCAATCGGGTAAAAGGGGTGATGCGCATTGCCGAGGGCACGCTGGTCGTCAATCGTCAGGGCTTTGATTTACATATTGAAACACGTCAAGCGCCGCCTCCTGATAGCCGCATTGAAGTGATTCATGAAGAGCAAGGGCCATGGAATACCTTGCAAAAACAACTGCTGGACGCCCGCCTCGTCTAATTTTTTGAATAAGCGTCACCATCCGTTATCTCTCATCCTCTTTGTTTTGCTTGTTTGGATGAGAGATGGCAGGGTTTTATAGGGCCAGACTGAAAGATTTCATCACGAAATCGTATAAACAAACCGAACAAAAAAACTCGCAATCTGGTTTTTGTTAAGGTAATGTCGTCCCTGTCTCGCATTTTGGTGAAGACATCCGGCCAGTGATTTTATTGTTGCAGAAATAATAATGTGCGTCATTGCACATTTTAGCTGACCGGGAATTGTCCCATTAAGTGCGGTACTTTAGTCTGACACTCGTTTTGGTTTGGTAGCGAAATCTCTTTGTTTGGCATAGAAACATCTGTCATCAATGCAACGATAGCAATTACATCGTTAAGGACATCAAGGGAACATAACAACAATGGTCAAATCTCAACCGATTATGAGATACATCTGGCGGGCAGTGCCTGCCGTTGCGGTCGCAGTGATGCTTTCCGCCTGTACTAACAATACAGCGAATCTTAACAATCAGACTGATAGGCGTGTGGTTAACGGTGGCGACCCTTCACTACAAGCCTCTCAGGATGAATTCGAAGCGATGGTGCGCAACGTGGAAGTCAAATCCAAGTTGCTGGCACAATACGCTAACTGGAAGGGTGTACGTTATCGTCTTGGCGGTGATAGCCGCAAAGGGATTGACTGTTCAGGCTTTGTCCAACGCACCTTCCGCGAGCAGTTTGGCCTGGATTTACCGCGTTCAAGCTATGAACAGCAAGACATCGGTGTGCAAATCCAGCGCGGTAAGTTACGCCCCGGCGACCTCGTGGTGTTCCACGCAGGCTCTACTGGCCGCCATATGGGTATTTATATCGGTAATCAGCAGTTCGTGCACGCCTCCACCAGCATTGGCGTCACCATCTCCAGTATGGATGATAATTACTGGAAACCGCGCTATCGCGAAGCGCGTCGCGTACTTCAGCAGGAGCCGCATAGCTGATTACGCTGTTCTTTTGATGTTCACCAACCAAACCTTATTGTTGAAAACGCCGCTCGTCAGACAGCGGCGTTTTTTTATCGCTCGTCATATCCCCATTCAGATAATAGTGCGTCAGCCATTAACGCGCGTCAGCTATTAACAGTAGGTGCGCAGTCCGGTTTCATGGTAAAACACCACCGGGTCTCAAACGGGGTGATTATCAGCCATTTCAGACACTTCCCTATGGCAAGGCAGCTATCCTGCCGTGTCGTTATACCGTCACATTAAGGTTATCAGGAGCGCATCAATTCGATGTTTACACGTGTTCTTAGCGCCATCGCGCTGCTCTCAAGCGTCTGGTTGGCCCACGCAGACCCGATAACGCATCAAACCTATGCGTTCGCCACACTGGGCACGCCAAAGTACAGCGAAGGATTCGAGCACTATGATTACGCCAATCCATCGGCCCCCAAAGGCGGCAGCATCACGCTGAGTGCGCTTGGCACATTTGATAACTTCAACCGCTATGCACTGCGTGGGCTGGCGGCCGCGCGTTCGGAAAGTCTGTATGACTCGCTATATGTCAGTTCCGAAGATGAGCCCGGCAGTTATTATCCCCTCATTGCGCAGCGCGCGCGCTATGCCAGTGATTACAGTTGGGTCGAAGTGGACATGAACCCGCAGGCGCGTTTTCATGATGGCACGCCGATTACCGCAGCGGATGTGGCTTTCACCTTTAATTTGTTTATGACGCAAGGCGTACCGCAATTTCGCGTGTACTACAAAGGCACGCAAGCCACGGCAACTGCCGCACTGACCGTGCGCTTTAGTTTTGTCGAGCCGGATAAAGAGAAAATGCTCGGCATCCTGACGCTCCCCGTAATGCCTGAAAAATTCTGGCGTAACCATCAACTGAGCGACCCTCTCAGCACCCCGCCGCTGGCGAGCGGCCCCTACCGTATCAGCGACTACCGTATGGGCCAATATGTGGTTTACCGCCGCCAGACGGATTATTGGGCAGCGGATTTACCGGTCAATCGCGGGCGTTATAACTTTGATCAGATTCGCTACGATTACTATCTCGATGACAGTGTCGCGCTGGAGGCATTTAAAGCAGGTGCCTTTGATATGCGTACCGAAGGCTCCCCTAAGCACTGGGCCACGCAATATGACGGCGGCAATATCGCCCGGGGGTATATTGTCAAACGCGATGAGCTCAATCAGGCGGCGCAAGATACCCGTTGGCTGGTGTTCAACATCCAGCGGCCGCTGTTTAGCGATAGTCGGGTGCGCCAGGCGATTGCGCTGGCATTTGATTTCGACTGGATGAATAAAGCGCTGTTTTTCAACAGTTATCAGCGCCCCAGCAGCTTTTTCCAAAACACGGAATATGCCGCAAAAGGTGAGCCTTCTGAGGAAGAATTACACTGGCTAACGCCGTTAAAAGATAAACTTCCTGCCGCAGTCTTTGGCCCCGCCTACCAACCGGCAACCACCGATGGCAGCGGTTATGACCGCACATATCGACAGCAGGCGTTAGCGCTGTTGCAACAGGCCGGTTGGGTATTGAAAGATAAAGTGTTGGTCAACAAACAAACCGGCCAGCCGTTTCGTTTCGAGTTATTACTGCCTGGTGCGGCCAATGCTATCTACGTGCTGCCATTCCAGCGCAGTCTGGCGCGGCTTGGCATCCGTATGGAGGTACGCAGCGTCGATAGTCCGCAATTTAACAACCGTTTTCGCAAACGCGACTTCGATATGATCCCAAAACTTTATCCTGCCATGCCCTACCCTAGCGCCGATCTGGCGATTAGCTGGAGCTCGGCCTACATCAATTCATCTTATAACTCTCCCGGCGTACAGGACGCCGCGATTGATAAACTGATTGATGAAATTGTTCGCCATCAAGGGGATAAACCCGCCTTGCAGGCTCTTGGGCCAGCGCTTGATCGCGTACTGACCTGGCATCAGTTTGCTATTCCAATGTGGTACTCCGGGCACGAGCGCTTTGCCTACTGGAATAAATTTGCCATGCCTGCCGTGCGCCCTGCGTATTCGCTTGGGCTGGACAGTTGGTGGTACGACAGCGAGAACGCTGCCCGCCTGCCTGCGGCACGTCGCTAAGGAGAGAATATGGCAGCTTATCTATTACGACGTCTCTTGTTGGTGATTCCGACCCTGTGGGCGATTATCACCATTAATTTCTTCATTGTGCAAATTGCCCCCGGCGGGCCGGTTGATCAGGCGATTGCGGCAATAGAAATGGGTCAGGGCAGCGGATTCGGCGCAGGCGCTGATGGCGGCGGGGGCCTGGCTCACGGGCCGGGGGGCGGTAAGCCTTCAGTTGAGAATACCTATCGCGGCGCTCGCGGGCTTGACCCGGAAGTGATTGCCGAGATCACTAAACGCTACGGCTTTGATAAACCCTTACACGAGCGCTACCTGAAACTGCTGTGGGATTATGCCCGTTTTGACTTTGGCAACAGCCTGTTTCGCGGTGCTTCGGTTATCTCTCTCATCAAAGACAGCCTGCCGGTTTCCGCCTCTCTTGGCCTTTGGAGTACGCTCATCATTTATTTGGTGTCGATTCCGCTTGGTATCAAGAAAGCGGTGCGTAACGGCAGCGCGTTTGATATCTGGAGCAGCACGCTGATCATCATCGGCTATGCTATCCCCGCCTTTTTGTTCGCTATTTTATTAATTGTACTCTTCGCCGGAGGCAGTTATCTGGACTGGTTCCCATTACGCGGTTTGGTCTCCCCCCATTTTGACAGCCTCTCTCTGAGCGGCAAAATCACCGACTATTTATGGCATATCGCGCTGCCGGTGCTGGCGACGGTGATCGGTGGTTTTGCGACCCTGACGATGCTGACTAAAAACGCCTTTTTAGATGAAATCCGCAAACAGTATGTCGTCACTGCGCGAGCCAAAGGCTTAAACGAGAACCGCATTCTTTATCGCCACGTTTTTCGCAATGCCATGTTACTGGTTATTGCCGGGTTTCCGGCCACCTTCATCAGCATGTTTTTTACCGGTTCGTTACTGATTGAGGTGATGTTTTCATTAAACGGGCTCGGCTTGCTCGGTTATGACGCAACATTACAACGCGACTACCCGGTGATGTTCGGCACGCTCTATATTTTCACGCTGATAGGCCTGCTGCTGAATATTGTCAGCGATATTACCTACACGCTGGTCGATCCGCGTATTGATTTCGAGGAGCGCCAATGAGCCGTTTAAGCCCCATCAATCAGGCGCGCTGGGCGCGTTTTCGAACTCATCGCCGGGGGTACTGGTCGCTATGGCTATTTTTAGTGCTCTTTATCGCCTCGCTGGGCGCAGAGCTGATTGCCAACGACAAACCGCTATTGGTGCGCTATGAACAGCGGTGGTTCGTCCCGTTTTTAGTCAACTACAGCGAAACGGATTTCGGCGGCGAGTTTGACACCGAAGCCGACTACCGTGACCCGTGGCTTGCCCAGCGGATTACGGCGCGTGGCTGGGCAGTATGGCCCCCCATCCGTTACCACTACGACACCATTAATTTCGCGACACCACAGGCGTTTCCGTCACCACCGGGCGAGCAAAACTGGTTGGGTACAGATAGCCAGGGACGAGATGTGCTGGCACAGGTGCTGTATGGGTTTCGCGTGTCTATTCTGTTTGGCCTGGCTTTAACGCTGTTCTCCAGTTTGATAGGCATTGTGGTTGGCGCCAGCCAGGGCTATTACGGTGGCCGGTTCGATTTATGGGGGCAGCGCTTTATCGAAGTCTGGGCCGGTATGCCAACGCTCTTTCTGATTATTCTGCTCTCAAGCGTTATTCAGCCTAATTTCTGGTGGTTACTGGGCATTACGGTACTGTTTGGCTGGATGACGCTGGTCAGCGTGGTGCGCGCGGAATTTTTACGTACCCGTAATTTTGATTACATTCGCGCCGCTCAGGCCATGGGGGTCAGTGATATCGCTATCATGTTTCGCTGCATGTTACCCAATGCCATGGTCGCCACGTTGACCTACCTGCCATTCATTCTTTGTGGTGCGATAACGACCCTCACCTCGCTCGATTTTCTCGGCTTCGGCCTGCCGATGGGGTCAGCTTCTCTGGGCGCACTCTTGCTGGAGGGGAAAAATAATCTTCAGGCACCCTGGCTTGGTATAACGGTGTTTGTGGTGCTGGCGATGGTGTTATCACTGCTTATTTTTATCGGCGAAGCGGTTCGCGACGCTTTTGATCCCAGCAAAGCGCACTAAGGCGGATGCATGATGAGTACACAACCTCTACTTGAAATTCGCGATCTCAGCATTGCCTTTCGCCAGGGCGGGCAGCAACGGCTGGTGGTCGATAACCTGTCGCTCACGGTGGGTGCCGGAGAGACGCTGGCGCTGGTGGGAGAGTCAGGGTCTGGCAAAAGTGTCACGGCGCTATCGGTACTGCGCCTGTTGCCGACACCACCGGTTATTTATCCGCAGGGGGATATTCTGTTTGCCGGGGAGTCGCTGCTGCATGCTAACGAATCACGCCTGCGCGAGGTGAGAGGCAACCGCATCGCCATGATTTTTCAGGAGCCCATGGTGTCGCTCAACCCGCTGCACCACATCGAAAAACAGCTTGCCGAAGTATTGTCACTGCACCGGGGGATGTCCCCCGAAGCCGCCCGACGTGAGATTATCACCTGCCTTGAGCGCGTCGGTATTCGTCAGGCAGCACAGCGGCTGGCCGATTTTCCGCATCAACTCTCCGGCGGCGAGCGCCAGCGCGTCATGATAGCGATGGCGTTACTCACCCAGCCAGACGTGTTAATTGCCGATGAGCCGACCACCGCACTGGATGTTACCGTTCAGGCCCAGATTTTATCGCTGCTCAATGAGCTCAAACATGAGCTCGGCATGAGCCTGCTGTTTATCACCCACAATTTGAATATTGTGCGAAAACTGGCGGACAGGGTCGCGGTGATGCAAGCCGGGCGCTGTGTTGAGCAAAACCGGTGCGATACCCTCTTTCTTGCGCCACAGCACCCCTATACGCGTCAACTATTGAACGCGGAACCGGCGGGGGAAGCGCCCGCGCTGGATGAAAACGCCGCACCGTTGCTGGAAGTGCGCAACCTGTCCGTCAGCTTTGCGATAAGGCGCGGCTTGCTGCGCCGCGTCGTGGCAGAAAAGCCGGTGTTACGGAGCCTGAGCTTTACGTTGCGGCGCGGCGAAAGCCTTGGACTGGTTGGCGAATCCGGTTCGGGTAAAAGCACTGCCGCACTGGCATTGCTGCGTCTGTTATGCAGCCATGGCGAGGTCTGGTTTGATGGCGCACCGCTACACGCGTTAAACCGCAAGCAATTGCTGCCGTTGCGTCGGCGTATTCAGGTCGTCTTTCAAGACCCGAACAGCGCGCTCAACCCACGTCTGAACGTCGAGCAAATTATTGCAGAAGGACTACGGGTGCATCAGCGTTTATCTCACCAGGAGCAAACCGCTCGGGTCATCGCTGCCATGCAAGAGGTCGGCCTCGACCCAGACAGCCGCTGGCGCTACCCGGCCGAATTCTCCGGTGGGCAACGTCAGCGTATCGCTATCGCCAGGGCGCTGATTTTACAGCCGGAATTACTGATTCTGGACGAACCCACGTCATCGCTTGACCGCACCGTGCAGGCGCAAATCCTGACGTTGCTGCAAACGCTACAGCGTACCCGCCAGTTGACTTACGTGTTTATCAGCCACGATCTTGCCGTGGTGCGAGCGTTATGCCATCAGGTCATGGTGTTGCGCCACGGCGAAGTTATCGAGTATGGCGAATGCCAACGTGTTTTTGAACAGCCGCAACAGGCGTACACGCAACAATTACTGTACGGCGCCCTTCCCTATTCAGCACAGGAATACCCCAAATAACAAAGGCGGCCTGAGGGCTCGCCTTTCGCTACATCAGAAGAGGTTGCCGCGTGATAAACCGGGCAAGATAGGGGTATCGCGGGATGCGCGGCGGATACCGGGCTTAAAAAGGATAGTGCGCGCAGACCGACTCGGCTATCGCCACACCGACATCCTTCAGGCGGCACATCGCAGCGCTTTCATCCTCACGATGCAAGAACAGGCAGGGTTCGCCTTCCCATTCCACGACCGCACACTGGAGCTGAATCTCATCGAGTGATTGATTTAAATGCCGCATAATCTGGCGCGCTTGTTCACCATCATGACTGAGAAGCTTAAAACCGATCAGATGGCTGTCATCCTCGTGATTGCACAGCGGAATTGGCTCAACTTTCACGCCAGCAAACCCGGATAACCAGCGGTAACTTTGCGGCAAGCGGTGAACTACCGAAAGTTGGAGATTATTCACAGTGGTCTTCCTCAGCTAGGCTGCCCATAAATTTCACAAAATTATAACATAAAACCACAAAAAAATTTCCGGCCACGTGATTTTTACTACTCCAAAGCCACAAAAAAGCAACAAATATTCACCGTCAGATGGAGTTTTGCGACATTCTCGCCTTATCACCGTTCAAAATGTTAGCAAGATCACGATTCTGAGCAACTTGGCGCTATTTTTAACCTTTTATTCTCTATATCTCAACTTATTTCTGCAAACCATTCACTTTTGGTTCAAAATTTTCACAACCCGCGCTTTTCACACCCCGTACTTTTTACATCCCGTAATTTTTACACCCCGCACGACAATGGCGGCGCGGATAGAGTCTGGGCGCATCAATAGCCCGTCGGTCATAAGCCGTACTCGTGCTGTCATAGCATCAGCGCTGTTATAGCATCAGCGCTGTTATGCCGGGCGATGCGGCACTCGGCTGGCCAACAGAAACAGCAGTATTGCCCCTGTCGCACACAACGCCATGATGCCGACCATCGGCCAGGCGCTATGAAAGGTCAGCTGCGACAATAGTGCTCCAACAAGCGATCCGAGACCGAAGCGAAAGGTGCCTGCCAGCGACGATGCCGTGCCCGCCATGTGCGGGAAATCATCGAGAATCACCGCCATCGCGTTCGATGCGACCGTCGCCACACAACCCACAAACACCGCCACACCGAACACTAACGGCAGAAACCCTAAATGAAAACTGCTGACCGCTATCAACCACAGCCCCATGATGAATTGAATAATCAGCCCCAGCCGAAACATAAACATCGCCCCCATACGCGAGACAATACGGCTGTTTAGCAACGTCATCAGGAACAAAAACACGATATTAAGCGCGAAATAGTAACCAAAATGCTGGGGAGAGACGCCATTGAGGTCGATATAAACAAATGGCCCGGCACTTAAAAAGGCGAACATGCCAGCGAAAGACAATCCACTGGCGAACATGTAACTAAAGGCTCGCCGATGGCGTAATAACTGAAAGAAATTGCCGATAGTGGTACGTAAATGAAAACGCTGACGCCGTGCCGCTGGTAACGATTCTCGAATAAACACCCACACCAGCACCGTTGCCACTAACGAAGCGGCGGCAATCGTCCAGAAAATCGCGTGCCAACTCAGCCAAAACAGCAGCGCACCGCCGATAATCGGCGCCAGTAACGGCGCGACGGTCATCACGAGAATGACGAATGACATCATGCGCGAGAACTCCTCTTTCGAGAACATATCGCGCATGAGCGCATTGATCACCACGCTGGCGGACGCTGCCGATAAGCCGTGCAAAAAACGCATGTTGATCAATTGCTCAACCGTTTGCGACAACGCACACGCGGCGGCCGCCAGCGTGAAAATCAACACACCGGCAAAAATAACCGGCTTGCGGCCAATACTGTCTGACATCGGGCCATAAAAAATCTGCCCGATAGCGAACCCCAACACATACGAACTGAGCGTCATCTGCACCCGCCCAGGGTCAACCGAGAACTCTTTCGCTATCACCGGTAACGCAGGCAAATACATGTCGATGGCAATCGGCATCAACATCGAAATCAACCCTAGAATAAAAATCAGTCCGATACGCGAAGGGGGATGTGGCTGCACGAAAAACTCTCCTGGTTAAAGCCACCGCTGCGGCGGCTTATTCAGTGCCAGGCAACTCGCCCGGCAACGTATTTGGCTAACAAACGGTGCTGTTAATCAGCACACTGACTGAGCGAAACTCGCCACTTCCTGCGGCGTTAATGACCGGTATTCTCCGGGCTCTAGCGTGTCGTCCAGCGTCACCGCGCCAATGCGCTCACGGTGCAGCGCCACCACATGATTACCGACAGCCGCAAACATGCGTTTTACCTGATGATAGCGCCCTTCTGCTATCGTCAACCGCACCTCATAAGGCGATATCACCTCAAGCGTGGCCGGACGAGTCAGGCTTTTCTCGCCATGCAATTGCACGCCGCTGGCAAATTGTGCGGCGGTCTCTGCGGCCAACGGTTGCTCCAGCGTCACCCGATAGGTTTTCTCACAATGATGGCGCGGCGACGTAATACGGTGAGACCATTGTCCGTCGTCAGTGAGCAGCACCAGCCCGGTCGTATCAATATCCAGCCGACCCGCCGCATGCAGTTTATGCGCCACGGGCTCATCGATGAAATAGAGGATAGTCGGGTGATCCGGGTCTTCGGTCGAGCAGACATAACCTTGCGGCTTATTCAACATGAAATAGCGCGGGCCGTTCTGCTGCACCAATACGTTGCCATCAAATGCCACTTCGTGTTCAGGCAACAGTTTAAAGGCGCCGCTTTTAACGACCTCGCCATCCACCGTAACCCGTTGAGCGCGCAACTCGCGTACTATCAAAGAACGACTTATTCCCAACTGCTGAGAAAGAAATTTATCCAATCGCATGAGTGAATGACTGCCTATTGAAGAAGATGGATGATCTAATGCGCCAGAGTCATCCAAAGAGGAAAATACAGGCGACGGCCTAAAAGCATACGCTCTCTTGATTTCGCGCCTGAAACACATCGCTAAAAACACACATAATAAAAGCAACTTTAACCATCCAACCGTCGGCACGCACACAGACGATCGCTGGATAATAATGAGGAGCCCTATTATGTCATCAATTCATGGCCATGAAGTATTACATATGATGATTAACGCCGACAGACCCTTTACTACCGAGACGCTGATTGCCGCCATTGATTCCCGCTTTGGTGCTGATGCCCGTTTTCACACTTGTTCAGCTCATGACATGAGTGCCGCCGAACTGGTGCAATTTTTGGCTGACAAAGGCAAATTCATTGCGCAAGATAGCGGGTTTACCACTCACGAAAGCAAAGTCTGTCGCCATTAATGTCCTTTACTCTGCGCCCCTATCAGCAAGAAGCGGTTGATGCCACGCTCGCCTACTTTCGAAACCACACGACGCCAGCGGTCATTGTCTTACCCACCGGTGCCGGTAAAAGCCTGGTGATCGCCGAACTGGCGCGGCTGGCACGTGGACGCGTGCTGGTACTGGCGCATGTAAAAGAACTGGTTGAACAGAATCATGCCAAGTATTGCGCCCTTGGCGGGCAGGCCGATATTTTTGCCGCCGGTCTCAAGCAGCGCGACAGCGCCAGTAAAGTCGTATTTGGCAGCGTGCAATCGGTCGCACGCCATCTGGCGGCCTTTGATGATGCATTTTCACTGTTGATCATTGATGAATGCCATCGCATTAGCGACGCCGAAGACAGCCAATACCACCTCATCATTCGCCACTTGCAGCAGCGTCAAGCACATCTGCGGCTGTTAGGATTAACCGCCACCCCCTATCGGCTTGGTAAGGGGTGGATTTACCGCTATCACTATCATGGGATGATCCGAGGCGAAGAGCATTGCCTGTTTCGTGACTGTATTTATGAATTACCGTTGCGCTATATGATTCGTCACGGCTTTCTGGTGCCGCCGGAGCGACTGGACATGCCGGTAGTGCAATATGACTTTAGTCAGCTAAACACGCAGGCTAACGGGCTATTTAATGAAACCGAGTTAAACCGCGAACTCAAACGCCAGCAGCGCGTAACGCCGCTGATTGTGCGCCAGATAACCGAATACGCCATCCATCGCCGGGGCGTCATGATTTTTGCCGCCACCGTCGAACACGCGCGTGAAATTACCGGCCTGCTGCCTGCGGGAGAAGCTGCCCTTGTCAGCGCCGACACGCCCGCCGCCCAGCGAGATACGCTGATTCACGCCTTCAAACAGCAACAGCTGCGCTATCTGGTGAATGTTTCGGTGCTCACCACCGGATTCGACGCCCCACATGTCGATGTCATTGCAATATTGCGCCCCACCGAGTCGGTGAGTTTGTATCAGCAAATTATCGGGCGCGGGCTGCGCCTGTTTACGGGCAAAACCGACTGCCTGATTCTTGATTATGCTGGCAACCCGTTTGATCTCTATACGCCAGAGGTCGGTGAGCAAAGGCCCGGGCGCGATAATCAACCGGTTCAGGTGTTTTGCCCACAGTGCGGGTTTGCCAACCAATTCTGGGGTAAATGCACGGATGACGGCACGCTCATTGAGCATTATGGGCGGCGCTGCCAGGGATTTCATGAGGATGAAACAGGACACCGCCAGCAATGTGACTATCGCTTTCGCTTTAAAAGCTGCCCACATTGCGGTGCCGAAAATGATATTGCCGCCCGGCGCTGCCAGCAGTGCCAGAGCATCCTGGTTGACCCGGATGACATGCTAAAAGCCGCGTTAAAGCTCAAAGATGCGCGGGTACTACGCTGTTGTGGTATGGCATTGCTCGCCGGTGCCGATGCCAAAGGTGAATGGCTTAAAATCACCTATCATGATGAAGATGGTGCCGAGGTCAGCGAACGTTTCCGGCTGCATACCCCCGCGCAACGTCAGGCGTTTTATCACCTGTTTTTACGCGTACATCAGCGCGCGCCAGGTACGCCGTTCGACTGGCTACGGGCCGATGATGTGATAGCCCAGCAAGCTCGCCTGAGAGCGCCAGACTTCGTGGTGGCACGTCAGCACGGCCAATTTTGGCAGGTGCGCGAAAAGATTTTCGACTATCAGGGCCGTTATCGCCGCGCCTATGAACTGCGGGGTTAGCCGCCGGTTTTATTGCGTTAATCGGCCTGCGCCAAGGGATTTATTTGCCCACACCGCCATATTCCGCTAGAATCTAGCCCGCTTTTGTTTTTCTGCTAACCAGAATGACGACAGCACCGTTAATTCACCTGTTGCTGGGTCGCCTGTAGCAGGTTCACTTATCAAAAAGAGAAAGCAATGCTTACTATCAACGCAGAAGTACGTAAAGAGCAGGGTAAGGGTGCGAGCCGCCGCCTGCGCACTACCGGTAAATTCCCCGCCATCGTTTACGGCGGCAGCGAAGCACCGGTATCGGTTGAACTGCATCATGACACAGTAAAAAACCTGGAAGAGCGTAACAGCGAAGCGCTGTATGGCGAACTGACTCTGGTTATCGACGGTAAAGAAACCAAAGTAAAAATCCAGGCTGTTCAGCGTCACCCGTTCAAGCCGAAACTGACTCACATCGATTTCGTTCGCGTGTAATTACGCTAAACGTTCTCATGAGCCAGCAAAACGCCGCACTTGTGCGGCGTTTTTGTTTCCTGAGCTCACCCCACCCTACGCCCCGACGCCCCCCAATAAAAAACGCCACCGGCAAGATGACAGTGGCGCGAGAGGATAAGCGAAGCGTCAATTTAGTGAAGCATCAATTTAGTGAAGCATCAATGTTCAGGCATGGCTGCCCTGTGCGACCAGTGGGACGTCGTGTTCGCGTGGCGTTTTCGGCGGCTGAATGAACAGGGTTATCACCAGGGAGATAGCGGACAACAGCGCAATAGCGACAAAGGTGCTGTGGAACCCGCCTAACGCCGCTGCGATAAACGACCCCGCCAACGGCCCCAAACCAAAGCCTTGATAAATCAGCCCATAATTTTTGCTGTGGTGTTTCAACCCAAAAAAATCGGCCACAATTGCCGGATACACAGTGATATTACCGCCGAAGCAGAAGGCTACCGCCCCGGTGCACAGGAAGAACGTCATCGCATTGAGTGGCAAGAATGCCATCACTGTGACGGCCAGTGCCGTGACCAGCAGCGTGAAGTTCAGCACCCGTAAACGACCGACTTTATCAGACAGATACCCCAGAATCAGGCGACCGGCTGTGTTGCAAATGGCAATCGCTGATACGGCGCTGGCAGCCGTGACCACATCCAGCCCAGCCATTTTGACGCCGATATCCTTCACGATGCCGATCAGGTACAACCCACTCATGCAGGAGGTGAAAAACACCACAAATAGCAACCAGGCTTCTTTGCGACGCAGCATTTCACTGACGGTGAAGTTAACGTTGCCGCCCTGAGCCGCCGTCTGGACCGGCTGTACCGGTGCGTCTTTCAGCAGCATCGCGCCGCCGGTGATCATCACTAACGCCATAGCTCCCCACCAGAAAAACGTCTGGGACACACCAACATGCATCAGCAACGCGCTATTGACGTATTTAAACACCAGACTCCCGGTGCCATACGCGCCGACGGACACCCCGGCAATCACACCTTTGCGATTCGGGAACCACTTGATCAGATTGGATAACGTGGTGATGTATGCCGTACCGTCGGCAAACCCGACCACGAGCCCGACCAGTAACCACAGCATCGGCAGTGACGACACCATGGATGTCGCCATCAACGCCACACCCAACACCAGACCCGCAATCAATGTCAGCTTGCGGATACCGATACGCTCCTGAATGCGGCCAGCAAACAAGGTTGCGAAGGCCAGGAAAAAGCTGGTAAGGGAAAACGTTGTGGCAACCGAACTGAGCGGCCAGTGAAATTTATCAACCAGTGGTTGGTTGTAAAGACTCCAGGTATAGATGGTTCCCAGCCCCATTTGAGACAGGATGGTTCCGGCAACAATAACGCCGCGATTTACTGGTTTTCCGTTCATAACGGTAGCCTCGATTTTTCTGGTGTAACGACAATGCGGGCAAAACGGCCTGCGAATGGCACCAGTATAAGGAGGGGTTACAACCACGGATTAAAGAACGGCATGAACGGCATGAATCAGGGAATGAAATGCATCCAGAGCGGTATTAATGACAGTAAATCTATCTTCTCATGTCTGACGTCTGACCTCCTGACCACTACAGACGCATCAGTTGACGGAATTCCCGCACTTTGCTGCGGCTCACCGGCACCTGAAAATCCAGATCGCTCAGTTTGAGGATATAGGTATTGTTGAACCAAGGCTCTATCTCGCGGATCTTGCTCAAATTTACGCAATACGAACGGTGGCAGCGAAAGAAGTAGGCCTCCGGCAAGCGGCTGCAAAACTCGGTAATGTTCATCGACATGACGAACTCATCACGCCGGGTGTACACAAAGGTCAGTTTTTCGTGGGACTCGGCGTAATAGATATCGTGGATGTTGGTGACGATAATCCGCTTATCTTTGACCAGATTGATGGTCATCGGTGCCGGACGGGTGCTGTCGCTGCTGGGATGCGCAGGTAATTGCTGTTGCTGCCACGCCGCTTCAAGTTTTTGCAGCATGCCGACTATGCGGGTTTCATGATAGGGCTTGAGAATATAATCAAACGCTTCCAGCTCAAACGCCTCTACCGCATGATTTTTATAAGCGGTAATGAAAGCAATCAGCGGTTTATGCGCAAACTGGCTGATGTTTTTCGCCAGCATCACCCCATCGAGCGAAGGGATGTTGATATCAAGGAAGATGACATCCACTCGATTATCCTGCAGGTATTTCAGCACATCAAGGCCATCATCAAACACCGCATCCACGTCGATCTGGCTGTGCTGTTTGATAAGCCAGCTCAACTCCTGCTGTGCCAGAAATTCATCTTCGACAATGATCGCCTTCACGTTATTCTCCTGTCACCGGCCCTGCTCTGAGGGAAACGCCACCGCGTTATCCACTCGCTCAGTGTTGTCACGGGTAATAAAAAATTCGATTTCCGTCCCAGGGTTAAGGCGACTGATGTGCAGCCCCTCCCCATACAGCAGTCTGATCCGATGATGTACATTGAGCAGACCAATCTTATTACCCGGTAATTCATTGCGCTCCACGCGGGCAATCACCTCATCGCTGATGCCAATACCGGTATCACGCACCGCCACCCGGATACGATCGCCCTGCTCCCGGATACTCAACGTCACCACCCCTTTGCCTTTGCAAGAACGGATACCGTGCACAATCGCATTTTCAACCAACGGTTGAATCAGCAAACCGGGAATCAGGCAACTGACGTCTTCATCAATCTCGTAAATCACCGTCAGCTTATCGCCAAAGCGCGCCTGCTCAATAGCGATGTAATCTTTTATCTGATAAAGCTCGCTTTTTATATCAATCAGTTCCTCGTCATTGCGCTCCAGGTTGTAACGCAGATAACGCGACAAATTGATAATAAGCTGGCGCGCGGTATCCGGATTAAGCCGGATAGAGGTGGAAATGGCATTCAGCGCGTTAAACAAGAAATGTGGATTGATCTTGCTTTGCAGCGCCCGCAGCTCCGCACGGTTTGCCATATCACGCAGTTGCTCAGCGCGTGACACCTCAAGCTGGGTAGAGATGATTTGCGACAACCCGACAGCCATCTCTTTGAGCGACCAGGTGATGCGGTGCGCCCGCTGGTAATAGATTTTTAGCGCGCCAGTCACTTCGCCTTTTTCCCACAGCGGGATGACGATCATCGAATGGATTTCCGGGGTACGGTAGGCCTCATCATTGTTTTTGATGATAATCTTTCCGCTCTTGAGCGCCAGTTGCGTCGTCGGGCTCAGGTCACGATCACCGCTGTGGTAGTTCTCTTCCCCTACCCCCACGTAGGCCAGCACCTGCGAGGTGTTAGTGATCGCCACCGCGTCGGCATCGATATCGCGACGGATAATATCGCAGATCGTACTGAGCGACTGGCTATTGATATGGCGAAACAACGGCAGCGTTTTATTGGCGATATCCAGCGCCAGCTTGGCCTGCCGCGCGGCAACCGCCTCTTTTTCCCCTTCCACGCTACGCACCAGCAGCACGATCAACCCGATACTGACCGCCCCCAAAATCATCGGAATTGCGATATGCGCGACAATGTCCAGCCCCAGTGAAAATGGCCGAGCCCACAGTACCACCAGCAACATGGTCAACGACTCGCACAACATGCCGCCGACAATCCCCACACTCCAGTGGCGATCGCGCGGGATACGGTGGTGAATCCAGGCAGACATAAACCCGGCAACAATGCTGGTGATAAGGCAAGGGACCGAGGTAATGCCGTGCATATCGATCAGGTAGCGATGCACCCCGGCGATCACCCCTGTGGTAATGCCCACCCACGGCCCAAACAGGATACCGCCAGACATCACCGCGACCACCCGCACATTCACCAGTGACCCTTCCACATTGATGCCGGACCAGGTACTGAATAACGCAAATAGTGAAAAGATGGCTGTGACCACCGCCAGGTCAAAGCGTGAATGCTCATCCTGCTGAAGTAGCTGACGAAAATGTCGTGTTCGGGTCAGGAAAAACAGGCAAATAAGCATCAGCGCCGCACGGTCATATACCGCCAGCACCATGTCAAAGATAGAACGCACGGGAATCTCACCCCCTATACAGCCGAATACCCATCATAAAACAAGGGGCAAGCACTGCCAAACCCGTTTGCCATCAGAGATATTTCTGCCTGAACAGGCCCCCACGGTGGGAGGCCTGCGAAGAATGCGAAGGAAAGGGAAAAATCAGCGATTGCTGCCGCCGAACCGACGCTGCAACTGGTCGCGCAGATTAGGTGGTGTACCTTTGATGGTCAACGTATCGGTAGCGGGGTCCCAGAAGATACGCTCACCGAGCAACAAGGCATCAAAATTAATACTCAGTCCGCCGCCGCTACCGGAAAACTTGGTTAGCTGGCGCAACGTGCTGCGATCGGCAGGAAAACTCTCTTCCAGCTCATACCCCTGTTCGGCGGTAAACGCCTGGAAGGTTTTGTCGCCCAAGGGCGGTAACTCGTTTGACAGCGCATCCAGCGCAATCTCTTCGCCGGCCTGCAATTGCTCATTGCAGTAGCTGTAGACTTGCTGGCGGTACTGCTGACGCTCGCTTTTATCCAATTGCGCATCGGCGCAATAGTCATCCACCGCTTTGAGCAAGCCTTTGTTTTGCGCCTTGGTATCCAGCCCTTCCGCCGCAGCCAGAAAATCCATAAAGAAATCTGACACCTTGCGCCCGACCCGGCCTTTGAGAAACGTCAGATAACGGGTAGATTCCGGGTTGGTTTCCCACTCGGTCAGATCAATACGCGCCACGATATCGGCGCGGTGAATATCCAGATAATGGGTGTTGCTGATATCCAGTTGCTCATTAACCCGCAGGCTGTTGCAACTGTTTAACACCGCAATCAGCAGGTATTCCACCGCCAGATAGCGATACTGCGCAAACAGCACCACCCCACCCTCTGCAAACGGGTACTTGGCCAGCTCATCACGTAACCGACCGGTCGCCGCTCGGGAAAAAGCCAGAAAATCATCTTCCCCCTTACGACAGGCGCGCAATGCGGCGGCCAATTCACTGCCGTCATTAAACAGGCCGTAAGCTTTACTCTTGGCGCTGTACACACGGTGTAGCTCCGCCATCATCTCACCGACGGCCCCGTTCACACTCAGCAACGATTCACGCAACACCATGTCCAGCGTCTGCTCATCGCGCTTGACCAACTGATGCAGGGCAATCTGGTCGATATCCAGACTCATGGTAAACTCTCCTTCTAGTAAGGCGCGTATTCAAGCACTAGGTGTTCCGGCATGCAACTCAAAAGCACCTCGATTCTCGCGGGCGGTATTGATAAAAGTGCGGAAAACCACGCCCCTATACGGTAATATATTTGCCTTTCACCACCAGAGATACACGATTTTATGCCGCAATCATCCCGTTATAGTGACGAACAAATCGAACAATTGCTGACTGATCTGGTCAATGTATTGGAAAAGCACCACACTCCGACCGATCTTGCACTGATGGTGCTCGGCAACATGGTCACCAATCTGCTCAATACCAGCATCGCGAATCCGAAACAGCGTGAAGCGTTGGCGGGTTCTTTTGCCGACGCGTTGCAAGCGTCTATAAAAACTAACGACATCCATTGATACCGGCCCGTTTATGGTAACCAACCGTCCGCGCTACCGTGAAAAAGTCTCCCAGATGATAAGCTGGGGGCACTGGTTCGCCCTGTTCAACATTCTACTCGCACTGGGGTTGGGTAGCCGTTATCTGTTCGTTGCCGACTGGCCATCGTCACTGCCTGGACGGCTGTATTCGCTGGTAAGCTGGCTGGGGCATTTCAGCTTTATCGGTTTCTCCACCTATCTGCTGATCATTTTCCCGCTGACATTTATTGTGATGTCGCAGCGATTGCTGCGCTTCCTGTCGGCGGCGCTCGCCACCGCCGGTCAGACACTGCTGATCGTTGATGCCTCGGTATTCAGTCGTTTTCATCTCCACCTGAACATGACGGTCTGGGACTTGGTGACCAACCCGGACCAAAGCGAAATGGTGCGCGACTGGCAGCTACTGTTCATCAGTGTGCCGGTCATTTTCATGGTGGAGATGCTATTCGGCACCTGGTGCTGGCAAAAGCTACGCAGCCTTAACCGGCGTCATTTCGCCAGACCGATGGCGGCCGTCTTCATTGTGGCGTTTTGCCTGTCTCACCTGATGTACATCTGGGCGGATGCCAATTTCTACCGCCCGATCACCATGCAGCGCGCCAACCTGCCACTCTCCTACCCGATGACGGCCCGCCGTTTTCTGGAGAAACATGGCCTGCTCAATGCGCAAGAATATGAGCGCCGTCTGGCATTGCAGGGCAACCCGGACGCGGTCTCGGTAGAATACCCGCTCAGCGACATCAGTTTCCGCGACGCAGGCAGCGGCTATAATCTGTTGTTGGTGGTGATGGATAGCGTGCCGGATCAGGACACACCACATTCCATGCCCAACCTGGCGCGCTTCGCTGAAGAGAACGTACGCTTCAGCAACTATTTCAGCGCCGGTACTCAGCAAGATGGCGGTCTGTTTAATCTGTTTTATGGCATCTCCACCACCTACATGGACGGCATACTCGGCAGCAGCAAACCGTCTGCGCTGATCGATGCCCTGAGTCAGCAGGGTTACCAGTTTGGTCTGTTCTCCTCCAGCGGATTTAGCAGTCCATTGTACCGTCAGGCCCTGCTATCCGACTTCTCGCTGCCACCGCCCCAACCGCAAAGCGATGACGCTATCACCACGCAGTGGGTCAAGTGGCTGGACAACAATACCGGTACCCGCTCGCCCTGGTTCTCGTTCATCGAGTTTAACCACGCGACCACAGGCAGCAATGGCCGCCCGCTTGCCCCTGGCGAACAGCAGCGTCGTTACCGTCAGGATACCGCCAGTATTGATGAGCAAATCGACCGCATCATCACCACGCTGCGGGAGAAAAACCTGCTCGACAAAACGGTGGTGGTGATTACCGCCGAGCAAAGCAGTGCCGAACGCCTCAAAGACGACGACCCGTCGCCAATGAACCGTGAGCACCGACAGGTGCCACTGGTCGTTCACTGGCCGGAAACCCCGGCACAGACCATCAGCAAAATGACTGACCCGAAAGATGTGATGACCACGCTGATGCAACGCTTGCTGCATGTGAAAACCGCAGCGGAAGATTACTCGCAGGGAGAGGACTTGTTCAGCGCTGAACGGCGGGCCAACTGGTTACTCAACGGCGACAGTAATTCACTGACCATCATCACACCGCAGCAGGTCATTCAGTTAGGTCGCAACGGCAGTTACCGGGCTTACGACGCCAATGGTCGCTTATTACCGGATGAAAAACCGCAGTTAGGGTTGCTCTTGCAGGTGCTGACGACTGAACGGCGATTTATTGCTAACTAACTGCCTAAATCTAAAGCAGTCGTTTAGGGCGGCTATTGCAATCGGGTCAGGAAACGGTAGTATAGCGGCCCATAGCATCGGCACGTAGCGCAGCCTGGTAGCGCACCGTCATGGGGTGTCGGGGGTCGGAGGTTCAAATCCTCTCGTGCCGACCAAATACTACTTCCGTAAGTACCGGTTACTGACGGAAACCCCACAGAAACCCGCATCCTCTCTGAGTTTGCGGGTTTTTTGTTGCCTGTTATCTGCCGGGATACCCCGTTTACAGCCGGAAACTTTGGGACTACATTTGGGACTAACTCGGCATAGTCCCATAAAACCGTAGTCCCAAAGGAAACGATCATGGCAATTCAGGCAAAGCCCCTCACCAACACGGAAGTCAAAGCCGCCAGAGCGACGGATAAAGAATTGTCATTGCATGACGGCGGCGGGCTGCTGCTGTTCGTCAAACCATCTGGTACAAAAACCTGGCGCTTTCGCTATTACCATCCACAGACCAAAAAGCGGACTACGCTCACCTTTGGCAGTTATCCAGCGCTCTCTTTGGCCGACGCCCGCCAAATGCGCGAAGCAGCCAAAGCACTTTTAGAAAAAGGCATCGATCCGCAATTCCACCAGCAACAGCAGCGCGAACAAGAGCAGGCAATCAGCCTGAACACGTTCGCCAAAGTCGCCGCCGACTGGTATGAAGTGAAAAAATCTCAACCTCTGGCCGAGAACACCATCAAAGATATCTGGCGCTCATTGGAAAAATACGTGTTCCCGTTCATCGGAAACCAGCCTATCAGCCAGCTTACCGCCCGCCATTTCATCACCGCGCTGGAGCCGATACAGGCCAGTGGCAAACTGGAAACCGTTAAACGGGTTAGCCAGCGCATCAACGAAGTGATGGACTATGCCGTTAACTCCGGCCTGATACCGGCTAACCCGGCGGCGAAGATCCGCAAAGCGTTTCAGACACCGGTGAAAACCCATATGCCGACCATCCGGCCAGAGGCATTGCCTGGCCTGATGAAAACGCTATCGGTCGCCAGCATTGAGCTACAAACCCGGTTATTGATTGAATGGCAATTGCTGACCGTTGCTCGCCCGGCTGAAGCCGCAGAAACCCGCTGGAGCGAGATAGACCTTACGGAGAACACCTGGACAATCCCGGCTGGCCGCATGAAGATGCGCCGCGAGCACGTCATTCCCCTGCCCCCACAAGCGTTAGCCATTCTGGACGCCATGAAGCCAATCAGCGGCCACCGGGAATATCTGTTCCCTTCCGCTAAAGACCCCAAACAGCCGATGAACAGCCAAACCGCTAACGCCGCATTGCGTCGCATGGGTTACAAAGGCGTGCTGGTGTCCCACGGTTTGCGCGCTATCTTCAGTACCGCCGCCAACGAAGCAGGCTTCCCGCCGGACGTCATCGAAGCCGCGCTAGCTCACGTTGACACCAATGAAGTGCGCCGCGCTTACAACCGCTCCACCTATCTGGAGCAACGCAAGGTACTGATGTGCTGGTGGGGTGAGTTTGTTGAAACCGCCGCCACCGGTAAGGCGATGGCCGCAGACGGCGCAAAAGGGCTACGAGTGATTAACGCCTAATACTGTTTATTTATACAGTTATTTGTTGATTCCTGTTACAGCACTTCCTAAAATGGCGCTATCCGGTGAAAACCGATAGAAACCAGTACATTGCACTGGCCCTATCACCACGGGCCTTTGCATTCGACACTCTAGCCGAGGGAATATGCTGAAAATACCCAGACACATGCGGGGACTGATCGAGGTCACAGCACAACAGGTTGCTAGCGTTATGGCATCGCAAGGTAACGAAGATGCGCCTGTCTCTTACTGCGTTGATGACTTCCTGCCTGACTCCGTTCCCTATTACCACCATGAAGCTGAAACCGAAAACTATCTACAAACCATTTTTCAGGCGGTCAGATTTGGCGTAATAAAACCGATCCGCGCCTCAGCGACACACGCATGGGGCGACACCACCAACATATGGACAACCAAGATTGACATAGACACTATCAATCAACACACGGAAATTCACGATGCCACCTTCCTGGCTACCGAGATTTGGCCGTGGGCTAACCAATTACTTTCTGATGATTCACCCTGGTATGGCTTTTCCGATCCCAAAAAAGACACGCCATTACCAGAAAATTGGGGTGAATTCGCCAATCGTGATACCGCATTACTTCTTATCGCGGGTTTGGCAAAGGCGCTTGAAGGTAAAAGCGGTGGTGTTTATAAGTGGGGCAACAAGCTGAATCAGAAAAAACTGGCAGAAGATGCAGCGCTTGCGGTGAGTTGCGCACTTGGCACCGGTGAACCCGACAAAACAGAATCTTTTCGTAAGTTAATTGGCGAAGCGCTGGCAGCCATGTCGCTTAACTCAGACGCATAATTGACGATCACAGACAGAGTAACGGCCAGATCAGATTCTGGCCGTTACCAAACCGGCACCACTCATTACCTAACTCTATTTCTGACCCAGCCAACTATTTCCCCCGACTTACCACACTTTGACCGGTAATCCCGGTTAACTATTCGTACCGAACGGATAGCATCGGTTTTACTGGAGATCCTTGTTTATGAGTCTGTTAGAAAGAAAAATCCTGCTGAAAAAAGAAGTGAAAGCTATTTTGCGTGTCAGCTCTGACAGCAGCTTTCAGGAAATGATCAACGCCGGGGAATTCCCGAAAGGCTTTCGTATTGGCCTGCGCCGCGTAGGTTGGTTTGAAGATGAGGTTAACACCTGGCTGTCACAACGGATTGCTGAACGCGATCAGCAATCCGGGAATTAACCCGTCAGGCACAGGCGCGGAGGCTGAATAACACCGCCGTCGCCACCGTTTTGATCTTATTTCGATTCAATTACCGACCAACCGGAGTTTGACTCATGATGTCATCGCCATTCATGGCCGTTCGCGGTCAGGGGCTGAATTACGCCCAAAACAGAGCAACGCCCTATTCTGCCAGCCACACCAGCGGTGCTTATTTTTTTGATTTATCGCGCTTTTCAGCGTCCAGCTTACGCCCGCAGGCATCCAGCACCCAGGCGGAAAAATTGGCGTTCGGGTTATCGGCTTTCTCCCGCTCTACGCTGGCGTCGATCTCGTCGATAAGTTCATGCGGAAAGCGGATGCCCTTATATATTGATTTGTTGTTTTTGTGGCCTGTCGGCATATTTCCTATCCGCTCCATTCATTTTGATATTGATAACCATACGATACGACCTGGACACAATAAAGTGTTTAAACAAAAAACCGTTGACGTGTTTAAACACTTAGAGTTATGTTGTTTAAACACCTTGTATGAAGGTGTGCAACAAATAGCGAAGCCCGGCAGTGCTGCAACACATACCGGGCCTCTAACCGCAACGTTAAAAGGAGTAACGTCATGGCTGGTTCACAGTCTACCCAAACTCGCCCCAAATTTCAGTATCGCTTCCTGGCGCTGCGGCGTCACTCGCCAAATACAGCTCCCCGCCCGCTTGCCGTTGAAGCCCACAGCGAAGCAGAAGCACGCCGCCATCTGGAGCCGGATTTTATTCTGGTCTTTGCCGGTCGCCTGCCAGTTCAGGAGGTGCGCCATGTTTGATAACACCCCGCTGGAGCTGGATGAAATTATCGACCAGTGCCGGGCGCTGGCGTATGCCATCGTCGAACTGGAGCAGCCAGAAGCCAAAGAGATCCTGATGTTTATCCTGTGGGAGCGCCTTGATTGCCTTTACCGCACCCATTTGCAGGAGCAACAGACCCCGCTGATGCTGGAGGAGCGGGCCGATGCGTAATATCGACCTTATCCGTGACACCGCCAGTGCGGCGCAAGGGCGCTGGCGGGCGGTACTGGCCCAATTGGGGATTACGGTTCCCGATAATGCCCGTCAGCACGCCCCCTGCCCGGCGTGCGGGGGTAAAGACCGCTTCCGTTTTGATGATGACGGGCGCGGGGCGCATTTCTGTAATCAGTGCGGGGCCGGTGACGGCCTTGAACTGGTGCAGAAAGTCAGGCAGTGCGATATCACCGCTGCCGCACGGCTGGTGGCGGAGGTGGTCGGCACGCTGCCTGCGTCTTCTGTCGCTGCGCCAGCAGACACCCCCGCCGCCAAACGCCAGCGCTTTCTGCAACGCTATCAGGCACTGACGCGTCAGGCCGTGCCGGGCGTATCGGCCTATCTGGCTGGGAAAGGGCTGGCAGCCACGTACCCGCTGCTGCCGGATGGCCGCCTGTTGCTGGCGTTACAGACAGCGGAGGGCACCATCACGGCAGCGCAAACCCTCGCCCCGGATGGCAAAAAGCGGTTGCTGACCGACTCGGCCAAAACCGGCGCGTATCACCCGGTCACTACGCCCACCCACCCCGACACGGTTATTTTGGCGGAAGGGCTGGCAACCGCGCTGAGTGTCAGCCAGATGAACCCAACGGCCATGACGGTGGCCGCCATCGACGCCGGAAATCTGCTGCCGGTGGCCCGCGCCTTGCGCGCGCGCTTTCCCACTGCCCGGCTGATAGTGGCGGCGGATAACGACACCGCACCGGGCAAGGCCAACACTGGCAAACAGTGGGCGGAGAAAGCCGCCCGCGAAGTGAACGGCTGGGTGGCGCTGCCGCCGACCGATGAAAAGGCCGACTGGGACGATTACCGCCAGCAGGCCGGTATCGAGGCGGCAACTCGCGCCTTTCAGGCATCGCTGTATCAACCGACCGACGACACTCCACCGGCCAGACGCGAGCCGCTGGCCCCGTTTGTGGACAGCCGCGCCACCGGGGTGTACTGGGTGACGCCCAAAGCCGACCGAGACAGCGGCGACATCATCCAGCACGAGCAGTGGTTATGTTCCCCGCTGGCGGTGGTGGGGGTCGGGCGTGATGACGCCGAGCAATACCTTATCCTGCGCTGGCAGCCTGCCGGGGCGACACAGGCCGTGACCGCTGCCCTGCCGCTGGCAGACGTGGGCGAGCGCGAAGGCTGGCGCACGCTCAAGGCGGGCGGCGTGACCGTCACCACCCGGCCCTACCTGCGCGCCATTCTGGCCGACTGGCTACAGCGCCAGCACAGCGGCGAGGTCTGGCATATCGCTCACAGCACCGGCTGGCAGTGCGGCGCGTACCTGATGCCGGATGGCGAAGTCATCGGCACCCCGTCGCGCCCGGTACTGTTCCGGGGCCGCAGCGCTACCGCCTCCGGTTACGGCATCAGTGGCACGGCGGAAAGCTGGCGCGAGTCGGTGGCCCGGCTGGCATCCGGCAACCCGTCGATGATGACCGCCATTGCCGCCGCTCTGGCCGCGCCGCTGATTGGCCTGTCCGGTTCGGACGGCTTTGGGCTGCATTTCTATGAACAGTCGAGCGCCGGGAAAACCACCACCGCCAACGTCGCCACCAGCCTGTACGGTGACCCGCAGGCACTGAAGCTGACCTGGTACGGCACCGCGCTCGGTATTGCCAACGAAGCCGAAGCCCATAACGATGGTCTGCTGCCGCTGGATGAAGTCGGCCAGGGAAGTGATGCACGGTCGGTGTCCACCTCGGCCTACACGCTGTTTAACGGTGTCGGCAAATTGCAGGGGGCGCGGGAAGGCGGCAACCGGGAGCTGAAGCGCTGGCGCACGGTGGCGATTAGCACCGGGGAAATGGACATGGAAACCTTTCTCGCCAGCGCAGGCATTCCCCCCAAAGCCGGGCAACTGGTGCGCCTGCTCAATCTGCCGCTGGAGAAGGCCCAGCAATTCCACGGCTACCCGGACGGCAAGGCGCACGCCGATGCGCTGAAAGCGGCGTATCGCACCCATTACGGCGCAGCCGGTCGGGCATGGATACGCTATCTGGCCGAACACCGCGAGGACGCCATACAGGCAGTGAGCGAGGCGGAAACCCGCTGGCGCAGCCTCATTCCTACTGATTACGGCGAGCAGGTTCACCGGGTGGCGGAGCGCTTCGCCATTCTGGAAGCGGCGCTACTGGTGGGGCGGGCCGTCACCGGCTGGGAGCCGCAAGCGTGCCGGGATGCGATACAGCACAGCTTCAATGCCTGGATTAAGGAATTCGGCACCGGCAACAAGGAGCACCAGCAAATCACCGCCCAGGCGGAAGCCTTTCTGAATACTTACGGCCTCAGCCGCTATGCGCCGGTGGGGTATGACCCGCGTGATTTACCCATTCGGGAGCTGGCGGGTTACCGCGACAAGGGTAAACACGACGATGAACCGATGGTGTTCTACACCTTCCCGGCCACCTTTGAAGCGGAAATCGCCAGAGGGTTTAACGTGCGCCATTTTGCCCGCGTGCTGGCACAAAGCGGAATGCTGAAGCCCGGCGCTGACGGCAAACACACCCGTAAATCCATACGGGTGGACGGTCGCCAGCCGCGTTTTTACGTGCTGATGTACCTGCCGGAAGAGGCGGAAGCGACCGGCTGACGCTAACGCGACGAACAACGGGGTTCACGTGGTTCAGGGGGTTCATGACAGGTAACTACCTGTTTTATCACTCAGTGAGTGAATTTTTTGAACCACCGGTGAACCCCGTATTACCTGTTTTGAACCCCCATCCACTGAACCACCCGGTGAACCCCGTTTTACTGGCGGGAAGGGGTTCATTATCAGTGAATATTTCACCACCGTAAAAATACAACCTACTGATTTTACATCACTAAAATACGTAGCCTGCTAACGTGAACCACAAAACCACCTGAACCACCGGCGCATGGCGTGTTATACGGCTGGCGTAAAAAATCACGCCGACCGATGCCGCCTTACCCCATGCATCATAGAGAAATATATATACCCGTCATACTTCAAGTTGCAGGTGTGTTGGCTGCGTTTGCTCACCCGAATCACTTACCTGAGTAAGCTCATCGGGATTCGCTCACTTGCCGCCTTCCTGCAACTCGAATTATTTTGGGTATAGGTTTTACGGTGAACGTCGGCGGGATGGCAGAAAAACGGAGTACCGCAATGAACGAGCGTAAAAGATTACTGAAGCGCTATCAGGCGCACCATGACCGTAAGATGGCCGAACACCGGGCCTGGGCCGCTACCGGCTATGACCCGCAGCACAGGCCGCCGCTGGAGCCTTATCCTGACGAACTGCGCGGCCTGCAATGCTGCGCCACCACACGTGCCGGAACCCCCTGCAAACGCACGGACATTTACCGTAATGGCCGCTGCAAATACCACGGCGGCAAAAGTACCGGAGCCAAAACGCCGGAAGGCAAAGCCCGCCAGTTAGCAGGCTACCGCCGCTGGCTGGAGAGCAAACGCAAAAACGAAGCCGCTACGGCATAACGTGCGCAGTGGTTCGCATCGGTTCGCACCAGCGCTGGCGGGTGCGAACTGCGAACCAGTGGAAAAATGGCTAACGCCACGTCATCGATCAATTTTTCAATTTATAAGACATGGAGATATGCCAAGGATTTTATATAATCTATGTTTGAAAAATTTAGAAATAGTAAGTGTTATAATCTTCACTGATAAATTCATTTTTTATTGAAAATGGCTGAATAAATTCTAAAATACTTAACTATTGCTTAAGTTAATTTAGTGTAAAATGAGTGCTATTATGGAATTAGGAATCAAAATAAATATAAAAGGTATTTTAAAAGTTACCACATTATCACCAATATTTATAACTTTTGTCGCTTTGAGCGTGAATTGGGTTTACCTTAATAAACTTGGGCGGCTTGATGTATTCATTGAATCAGTAACATTCAAGGAGTTGTTTTTTATTATTGCAACATTCCTTTTTATTAGCACCTTGCTAATTTCCGCTATTTTATTTATGCCATCGCTGCTTCTTTCTGTTTTACTCAAAGAAAAAAACAGTATGTTATATAATTACCCCAAGATAAAGTTAAACTACATTAAGGCGTTTACAATAACATCCTTGGTTGCAATAATTGTATTCTATTTTTCATCATGGATGGTGTATAAACAGAAGGTTTTAGGGGGGGTAGCCTTCTCATTGGCAGCTATTTTTGTTTTTTTTATTGCCATGACTCTCTGTTATTTAATGAATAAAAGATTAATAAATGAATCTTTGCAACATAAGAACTTACAAGTAAGAAAAAAACAACTTATAAATCTAAATTTATATATACCCGCATCATTGTTCATGGCAACATTTGCATATTTCTCCTTGCTTACTATTGTTTTTAATAAAACCAATATTCAAGAAGGTTTTAGTGAGGAAATACAATTATTTTACCTGACTACTGTCTCTCTTTTTTTTGCTATGTTTTCTATATTGCCCGGTTTTTTTTACCTCACAGAAAGTGAGAATGCCAATATTTTTGAACGTACCTTTTCTATCTCAGGTGCTATGTTGTTTTCCATGCTTGCAATGTCATTGATAATCACCCCAATACCTGTAATCATCATTCATGCCACAATGAAACTATCAGGCATTAGTGATTATAATAATCATTATTATATTTTTGATAAGAAAAATTATCCTGAGGAAATCTTCGACAAGATAAAATGGAAATATTCTCTTTTAAGAGATAATGAGAAGGCATCTATATATGGCGCAAATATTTTTTCTTTTGGATATATAAAGTTAGTATGCCCTTCAGAAGTATTGGAACACTACAACAGAAGTATGAAATCGAATCTTTTAGAGATGGATCATGATAAAAAGCTAAATGAAGCATTAGCAGAAAAAGCCAAAGAATGCATTCCGTTTAAAAAAGATGAGGTCAAGGAAGTCAATGGGCTATATTTAAAAGATTCATGATTTTCGCTGTTTGATTCTATTTGTAAGGTGGCTTTTAGAGCCATCTTTTTTCGAGTCATAGATAATACTCTTTGAATTAAAACTATAGTTTATTTAACTAGGTGTAAGATAATTAATTGTATCACCATTTAGTTGTTTTTACTCTTTGATGTACAGTAAAACTCAAGCTTTTATATTCTAACAAAATCATTAATGTGCATTATAAAATATCAACAGCGTTTTTATCCTATCATACCCCCCCGTAAATGGCTTTTATTTATGTATTTTTTTGGGGGGTTAACTTACCTATAAATTAATATACTCCAGAGAAAAAACATTGCTTTTTGATATTATTGCCTTTCTGATTAATATATTTCCTTCATGCTCACATCTATTTTTATTCATTGTTTCAACAATATTTCTTATTAATTCAATTTTTGATTCTGGAAAATTACAACCCAATGTTATGCTCAATATTTGAGCATTTATTTTATTTTTGTCATGATATGGATAGTTGTATCTTTCATAAAAAACTTTATCGTTTTTGTAAGATAATAATCTTACTTCTTCCTCATATGACCATTCATTATTCTTCGTTAATAAAAATTGATTAAATATATATTTATCTTGATCTCTATTTCTTTTACCACCATCAGTATATTTAACCTCTGCAATACCAACTCCTTTAGATAACTCTCCTTTAAATTGAAACTCAACCATTAAGCCTTCATGGTTTTTAGTATAGTGAGACCACATTAAAACCGAGTTTTTATTTTTAGAAAATGAACAGATCCTGTAATCGGAATGTATAATGTTTTTTTTACCTATGCCATCTAATTCTGGAAATTCAATTGGATCGTTTAATTGATTTTTTTGAGGGAAATAAAAATAGCCATTAATTAATGAATCTATCGTATTTACATTCAATGGGTAATATTTATATAGTCTATTACCTATGAACGGAGACCATTTGCATGACTCAACCAAATTAATGTTAAGATCATCTTGCAACTTTTCAAATCTATCATCAGGAATTAAAAACGAGTTTTCCTTTGCATGTTGAATGTAGTTTGCCAATATAGAATAATCAAAGTCTTTATATTTCCCCATAAGCTCAACAGCCTTTTCGAAATACTCAAAAGCTTTTTCTTGGGAAGCAAGGTTATCAAAACAAACACCCAATGCATTATAAGTATAAATAGTTGATGGGCTTTTTTCATGATATTCATTTATTTTATCAACTACTTCTTTGTAATGTTTGTTTTCAACCCCTAAGCTACAGAATTCCATGAGGCTTTCATGTGTGAAATATAATTCCGAATTATTATTTCGCAATCCTTCAAATCTATATTTGAAGTGTTCGCTATCCCATTTTTCTCTTAATCTCTCTAATTCATCAAACAACTCATTATAAAGAAAATGATTCAATAGCTCAGAGTCTTCTAACAATTGCTCCGCATCTTGATACGACTTAAGAGCAGCAATATCATGATAAAAGTAGTTATTTTTGTCGTATTGCTTTTTTAGCTTATCTAAAATACGGCTTAGACAAAATGCTTTATATAAGCCTCGATACTCTTTATCAACGAGTTGATTTTTATTTGAAATATATTTTAAAGCTTCTTCATCAAGATCTATCTTCAATTGGATTTGTGATAAAAGAAGATAAACGCGAGATTCAAAATCATAGTGAAGAAAAGTATTATTAGTCAACCCATCTCTGTAATGTTTTATCACATCCCAAAACTTCCTGGCTTTGAATGCTTTTAGAATAAGAACTGATTTTGTGGGATTCGCTCCTCCTTTTAATGATTCCTTCAGATATTCTTCATATATTCCTAGACTATCACCCTCAAGAAATTTATCTGTTTCAAAAAAATACAACTTAGACAAGGATGTTTTTTTATCTATCTTACCAAGTCGATAATATTTAATTAGAATATCAACATTGACCTTATCCATTTGGTGAATAAGATCCACCCCTTCATCAATGAAATTAAGGTTTAAATAAGCATGCAAAAGATATTTTTTTGTGTTTTCTTCACTGAAAATTTCTTTATCTAAAAGTATTTTTATCAAGAAACTCCATTCGTCATTTGAATAACCACTTAAATTAAAACCATCAATCATTGTGTTTTTTAATTTATCTTTCACTGCCTTGATATTTTTGTTTTTGTAATCTATCTTTAATGATTCCAAGAATGCTTTTAAATCTCTACTTGCACGATAAATGCCCCACCATGCATCTGAGTTATCTCTGTCTAATTCAGTCGCTGCTCTAAAGAACGATTCTGGTACATGACGCTCATATATTGCGGAGTATATTTTTAATGCAACATCCCCAAGATATAAATAAGCATAAAATAATCCACCATGTATATTTGATATTTTTTCCAAAACATCTTTTGTGTCTTCATTTTTTGACTCGAGTAAGAAATACAAAAATCCATAGTAATCATCATTATCGACTAATTTTCTTTCATCTTCTAAAAAAGATAATCTTGAGTGCTTTTTGTTCTTTATTAGGTTAACTATTTCTTTTTCATCCATTACCTAAATCCTCTTTTTTATTTTTAATAAAACAAATTTTATCTCGATGGCTTTACAGTATATTATTACCCCATAACACTATTCACAGTAGAATGACACCTGATAAATATTCTGTAAACCATAAATTTTTGACGTTCTCAGTTTCATCTATAGCCCGGTTTAGAGGAGAGCTTACACCTCCCGCTGAAAAAACAGCTAGATGCCACCTGAGACCTGAATATGGTCAAACTGGATATTGTCAGATTATTTTTTATGCTAAGTAAGCTCAAAATATTAACTGTAGCAACATTAGGTAGGCAAAGTGCGCAATGTGATCCTACGCCTTGGATACTACGAAAAACCTGAGTGTCAAGATCAGATAGTACAGAATAAAGAGAGGCCGTAAGCCTTGCCCGTGTTGCGATCACACCATGACTGCGCAATCTGAATTGCGCCGTGCGCAGCCCAAGTGCGCAAAACGAAACCGAACGGTAGCCACTCGCAAATCGGCCTCTAGCCCTTGCGATGGCTGGCTTTGGCAGATATTGCGCACCGGTCTTCATTTTTGCCAGAATCATATTATTTCGTATTCAGATTGCGAACCCTGCGCATGTTGATGCGCACTGGAGGCGGATAATGCGTTACCAGACGAGAAGTTACACCACCGATTTGCCACGTATTAACCTGCAATTTCTCACCCATTTGCGCGATAAGTTGAGTAATGCAGCCCCAAACACGCAGGTTTACTGCGACACAGAGAGTGGAAGACTCTATTTATCACGATATTCAGATGGCTACAGCGCCACCATTAACGGTGTCACGCGAAGAATCGGTATTACAGCCACACGCGTAGGGTATGGTGTGCGTGAATGGTATGTTTGCCCCCACTGCGGCGAACGGGCAGCAAAACTGTATATCGGGTGTAAAGATATTGGCTGCCGAAAATGCTGGCATCTTCATTACGCCAGCCAAAGCAAATACGAAGCCGACCGTTTATTACTGAGTGTGCGCAAGCAGCGCCGGGCGATTTGGGGCGATGATTTCCCACCCGCAGACAACTTGCTTAACCCTGCTCGGTGGCTTGCAAAGCCAGCCCGAATGCGCTGGGAAACCTTTGAAAGAAAGTTAGCCAGGTTGATAAAAACCGAGGCTGCATACTGGCGGGTGTCAGATGCGAAAATGGCACGAATGACAAAAAACCTCATTCAGCGGTATGAAAAATGGTATACGTCTTTCATAGATTAGTAGCGACATCCCCTGGTTCTACCGAAACCTGATATCAAAAAACAGACCAGCAGAAGCAAGGATTAACCATGTCTGGACTATTTAACACGGTCGACTCATCCAATATGTTCGTGCATCTTCAGAAAAAATGGGAGTCATTTTACCACACCCCTTCCGAAGAAAGGCTGATTGATACGCTGCTCCCACTGTACCATCTCAGGGAATGGATATGCCCAGGCGGCCCAGCAAGCTACAAAAACAAAGATGAGTTAACAGCCGAAGAAAAATTACACAGTTTTCTGTATACCTATCCACCCTATGAGGTAGTCAAAGAACTTTGCAATCGAACAAAGCATTTTAAGAAACAAAACAGCGATATAAATTTGGACGTCATTCAAGGAGCCAGAGCAGGACTGGCAAAGGCAGGTGACTCATTAGGGGCAACATATTTTACTGTTGATGAAATTGATATCCGGGATATCTTTATGGCTGTTTACAGTGTCTATTACCAATATTTTGAGACAGTGAAACAAGGGAAGCATCCTTCATTTACCCCGTCTGACAGTGAAGGTTGTTAGTCGAACGCTGAAAAGGTGTACATGTTTTTATGGTGCCCTTTTCAACGTGATTTTTCTCTATGGGACTACGATTGGGACTACAATGTTAAATTTCAAAAAATAAAAATAATCAAAATCAATAGCATGAACAATAAATTCAATTTCTCTCGTGTTTCGGTAAGTCTCGTTTACTACCGGAAACCCCACAGAAACCCGCATCTTCTCTGAGTTTGCGGGTTTTTTGTTGCCTGTTATCTGCCGGGATACCCCGTTTACAGCCGGAAAGTTTAGTTATACGCTGAGTTATACCGCCCCATATAACTACAAAAGCGTATAACTACCCCTCTGACCAATACCGAGATCAAACCTGCCGAGAAGGAATACACGCTACAAGACGGGGACGGGTTGTATCTATTGGTGAAACCGAGTGGCTCTAAGAGCTGGCGCTTTCGCTATTACCGTCCTGACGTGCATTAATCAGCTTTGGCGCATTCCCTGCGGTTTCTTTGGCCGAAGCCAGGCAACGGCGTGAATCAGCAAAAGCACTGACAAGCAAAGGCATCAATCCACAATTTCACCAGCAACAGCAGCGCGAACAAGAGCAAGCCATCAACCTGAACACGTTCGCCAAAGTCGCCGCCGACTGGTATGAAGTGAAAAAATTGCAACCATTGGGCACGAACCGCATTAACGTTATCTGACCCGCGCGAGCACAATACACGTTGCCATTCATGCTATACTATCTATTCTTAACGCTTTGAATTCCATGAGAACATACAATGCGCTTTGATGACTGGCTGTGGCGAAAAAAACTGATAGGGTTGCTCGTCGTCGTCGTGGTAATTGAATTGCTTTTGTTAATCGTGCCATGGGATCACCTCTGATGCGCGATGCCGGTGATTCTCATCAAAAATAAGTCGTTCTGTGAATAAGCCAGACGTAATATAGTGAGCGTTATGGCTGTCAGACTAGATCCCTCCGAGCTCCGCCTCAGGCGACGGACTGATAAACACAATAAAACTCTTTATGAGGTTTCAATGAACAGACGACAGACTCCCTGCATAGCGTTTGGTCTGGCGCTATTATCGCTCACAGCCTCTGCCGCTGACGGTTATAAGACACTGAAATTTGGCGCGTCTGCCGCCGCCATCCGCCAGCAGGCGAATTGTTCTCTGCGCGGGCCGGAAACCATTTTGGGTCAAACCGTCTACATCTGCCCGGATTTCAGCTTTGCCGACAAAAAAACACAGGCCATTTTTAGCTTTAATAACGACAAATTTACCCGACTGGCAATATCGCTGACGATGACGGATGTGCCCGCCGTGGTTGAAGGGCTGAAAAGCAAATATGGCATGACAACCGCCTTGTCAGCCGATGATGTTGACACGTTCATGAATAAACCCAATACCCGGGTGATAGCTAAATTTGATAAAGACACGATAACCATGGTGTTTGACAACAGCATAGATAATCAGAAAAGTATCTATCTGGTCTATAACGCCAGTAACAGTGTGACGGCAGGGCCGGCCGCCACTGCAACCACCAAAGGTATTACCAAGGACGATCTGTAAGCGAGGTCATCCCGCGCCAAACCATGTTGCCGCCGGTTATCCGGCCCGGGCGGTTATCCGGCATAATAAATACGCCACACCTTTACCAACACCGCTGCTGCCACGACCCAGCATCCTACCGCCAGCAGCAATGCTGCTGGCAGCCGCAGAAACCCCGTAAAATAATAGAGTGATATCAAATAGATGAGGTAGGGTATAACCGCCCAGATGCCAAAGAGGATGGTTGCGCGTAATGCCTCCAACCCCCGCTCGCTGCCCACAATGTAGTGCGCTATCAGGGCAAAGGTGGGAAATAACGGCACTAGCCCGGCAATATAATAATTTCGGGTTTTAGCCAGCACACCAATGATGAGTACCACCAATGCGCCCAACAGTGCTTTTATCAATATGGCCATCATCGCCCTACCCTACTCTCGCAATACCCGTCACACATCAAATTGCAGGCGCGCTACGCTTATGCGGCGCAAAACGCAGCGCCATTACCATGAGCACGATGACCCCTGCGGCCATAATCAGCCATGATTCCATTAGCCCGCGCGTATGCTGGCGAATGATCCCGGCCAACAGTGGCATCAGGCTGGCTATCAGATAGCCACCGCCTTGAACAAACCCCATCATCGCGCCAGCCTGTTGAGGATCATCCACCTTATCAAGCGCGATAATCAATGACAGCGGGAACAACGCACCGATACCAAGCCCGAGCGCAATCATCACCGGCAGCACCAGCACCTGTGGTGCCAGAATCAGCCCGGCCAAACCGAGCAGCAGCAGTAACAACACCGGCAACAGCAGGTAACGTCGGTCGGGAAAACGGTTAATCAGCAGAGAAACCAGCAGGCCTGCTACCACTTCGGTCAGCGTCAGCCCGCCTAACAATAGCCCGCTGTGAGCCGCACTCCAGCCGAGCTCGCTATAATAGGGCGGCAACCACGCCAATACCAAGGTATAGGCTCCGGTACCGATGCCGAAAAAAAGCATCAGTGACCAGGCTCGTACCGGCGAAGAGATACCGGTTGAGTGGTGAGCAGCGGGCGCGGCTGGCGAATACAACGATAGGGCTATCAGCCAGGTAATGGTCGCAAGCGTTGCCAACACGCTCCAGATGGCAAGTGCGCCGTCCCATTCCAGGGTATCGGCGAGTGGCGAAATACTGGCAGCCGCCAGCGCCGCACCGGCCATAATCGCGGTGGTGTAAAGCCCCATCATGCGACTGCTTTGTCGGATAAAGCGTCGCCGAATAAACGACGGCATCAGAGCCTGAATCAGCGCAATACCGGCACCGGCAAGTGCTGCTGTCGCCAGCAAACCGGTCGTGTCATTCAGCCAGCCACGCAGCAAGCACGCGAGGGCAATACCGAAAATCCCCAAACCGATCCCCCGGTGCTCACCCAGTTTGGCCTGTAGCTGACCGCCATACAATGCACAGACTCCCATGGCAAAAACCGGCAATGTCGTCAATAAGCCCGCTTGAGCATCGCTCATACCGGTTGCCGCCTGAATCTGCGCCAGTAATGGCCCGACGCCCGCCAGCACGGGTCGAAGGTTCACGCCCAACAATAGAATCGTTAACACCACAAAAAAGGGTGTTCCTGCACCTCTGGTGTATGACATAGCGCTCCTTATCAGCCTTAACGGCTTGTTTGACGACATGGCCTGATCGTAGAATATCTTCACCAAAAGAATCTTAACGTCAAGATAAATATTGATGACTACAGACCGTGCCGATGAAGCTTACACGCAATGGCAGCGTGAACGACCGGATATAGACGCTTTTACCATGCAGGTTATCGGGCGGCTGCTTGAGGCGGCCATGAGGCTTGAGCGGGATCATCTCAACCCGTTGTTTGCCCGTTTTTATTTGCGTCCTGGGGAGTTTGATGTGCTGGCGACGCTGTATCGCAGCGGCAACCCTTATGCACTGACCCCGACACAACTTTATGAAGCCTTGATGATGTCCTCAGGCGGTATGACTAACCGCATCGACCGGCTGGAACAGGCGCAACTGGTATTACGACAGCCAAATCCACAAGACAGACGCAGTGCGCTGGTGGTATTGACGCCTGATGGGATAACACTTATTAATCAATTACTCAACGTCCATATCGACAATGAGCGCCAGTTGCTGTCTGCACTGAGTCTCAATGAGCAACAACAGCTTAATGAGTTACTGAAGAAATTACTGACAGGTTTGCCTGCGGCATAAAAAATCCGCCCGAAGGCGGATTTTTACAACGTCAAAACGTCAACACGCGCAATTAGAAGCGGTAGCCAACGCCAACGTTCCAGCTGCCAACGTCAACGCTGCGGATACGGCTCTGCTCGTAACCAACATCAAAGGCAACGTTCTGAACCGGGTTGAACTGCAGGCCGGCACCGTAAACAAAACCAGCATCGCTCACGCTTTCGTTAGCAGAGCCGTTAGTTTCGTTAGCGGTAAATTTACCTGCGCTCACGCCCACCACGCCGTAGATGCTTGCCCAGTCGTTAAAACGGAAAGACGGGCCAGCGCTGAAACCGTAGTACTGGGTTTTGCTGTAAACGTTGTCAACGGTTTCGCTGTCTTGCAGGTAGGTAAAGGAACCGACCACACCCAGTTGGCTGTTGTCGAATTCATAACGGTATTTCAGGTTAAAGCCAGGCAGCTTGTTTTTAGCGCCCTGAGCATCGCCCTGAGCATAACCAAGAGAAACGGTGCTATCACCAGCAACAGCACTACCTGCGCTGATAGCCAGAACACATGCTAAAGCAGAAAGACACGCAATTTTTTTCATAATATGCCTCGAATTATCTTACGAAGGAAAATTAAAGCGAGCCAAATATAACAAAAAATTAGGGCTAATGCTGCCTGGTTATTATTTTTCAATTATGGAAAACATGTAAGATTATATTTCAAAAAAGACATAAATAAATGATTTTTAAATAAAAATAAAGTTCAAAAAACAGTAAAAAAAATAGCAGAATAGTCACGCATGATACAGATTTTTCTTAATGTTTTGACTATTTTTCAGGCTGAATTTATATCAAAAAAAAGATCGCCAAATAGAGCGTAAATTAAAGTCAATAAGAGTAAACTACCCATTAATTATTTGTTCATTTATTGCCTGATGTCTTCAATCGCGGCCTGAAATTTAAGACCCTGCTCATGACCTTGCTTGCCTCATTTAAAAACACTGTATTACTGCCAGTATTATTGATTGTTGTCGCCATGCTCTCTATCCAGTCTGGCGCAGCACTGGCGAAAACCGTGTTTCCCTTGACTGGCGCATCCGGTATGACGGCGCTGCGGTTGGCTATCGGTACGCTGATTTTGCTGCTGATCTTTAAGCCCTGGCGACGTCATCTGGGGTCAGGGCGTTTGGCGCTGTTTGTCTATGGCATCACGCTTGGCGGCATGAATTATCTGTTTTATCTGGCACTGCGTACCGTGCCATTAGGGATTGCCGTCGCACTGGAGTTCACCGGCCCACTGGCCGTTGCCATGCTCTCATCACGACGGGTGCTGGATTTCGTCTGGATAGCATTGGCGGCAACCGGGCTCTGGCTGCTCTTACCCCTTGGACAGCACGCCGACAATCTCGACCTTGTCGGCGTCGCTTGCGCGGTGGGCGCGGGGGTTTGCTGGTCTGGGTATATCCTTTTTGGGCAAAAAGCGGGGGCCAGCCACGGCGCGGGCACGGTTGCACTCGGTTCATTGATAGCAGCGGTGGTGTATTGTCCGCTTGGTCTGATGTTTTCAGACATCCGGGTACTGCTGTCGTTCGATGTGTTGCCGATTGGCATTGCTGTTGCACTGTTGTCTACGGCATTACCGTATTCGCTGGAAATGCTGGCGCTCACTCGCTTGCCCGCACGAACCTTCAGTACCTTGATGAGTCTCGAACCCGCTATCGCAGCACTATCCGGTATTGCTTTTCTGCATGAGCAACTCTCTGCACTACAATGGCTGGCGCTGGCATGCATCATTGCCGCTTCACTTGGCACCACGTTAACAGTGAAACAAAAACCGACGCCAGCCGGTTAACTCGCCATCCATCGCTATGCATGACACAGGCTTCAGGCTATCTCTGATATAGACCGAACTGAACAGCCAGCATGAAGGGCTGCGGTTATACTGAACGCAACTAAAAAACGCTACCGCCACCGCGATAGCCAGTCATTCATGAAGTGATACCCGTGTATTTGTCATCATTTGCGCTATCAGGTAATACCGTCACCGGAAAAACGCGCGCTAAACAGACGAACACAGGGTCAATGCAATAGCGAGGATAAAAGTATGCGTACAGCAAAACTGGTAAAAACGGCGTCACAAGAGCTTATTTTCACCCGTAACGATCTGGACGATAGCGTTAAGATCGCAACCATTACTCTGCTCAACCAATTAGTAGTGGACTTTACCGACCTGTCGCTGATAACAAAACAGGCACACTGGAACTTGCGCGGAGCCAATTTTATTGCCATTCATGAGATGCTCGATACCTTCCGCACCTCGCTTATTGCTCACCTCGACACCTTTGCCGAGCGGGTGGTTCAATTAGGCGGCGTTGCCAGCGCCACGATTCAGGTCGTCAACGGTCAAACCTCTCTCAAGCCCTACCCGCTTGATATCCACCGCATCGCCGATCACCTGCATGCGCTGGCCGATCGTTACGCCGTGGTCGCCAACCATGTGCGTAAAGCTATCGCACAGGCACAGGATGAAGATACGGCTGACATACTGACCGCCGCCTCGCGCGACCTGGATCAATATCTGTGGTTCCTTGAAGCGCATTTCGAATAAGCGCATTTCGAATAAGTTGTCATTTCTGACCGGCGGGTATATCGCCGGTCATCGCACTCGCCCCCAGCCGCCGTATTTCACCTCAGGCCGTCCTCTGTAGCTGGCTTTTATTTTATGCAAAATAAACGCATTAATATTCATTGCGTTTATACAATCAGCACGAAACGTACAAAAAGTTAGCGCTTGTCAGCAATATTGCCGCCGAAATGTAATCAACGGTTGTGTCCCATGCACAATTCAGTTATTGATAGCAACGCATTCCATAGGCGTTTGTGATGGATGCAGACAAAAATAACAGGTTTGCCGTCCTGTTCTGGCAACAATTCCCCCTGTTTCGTTTCCCCACCGCGCTGATATGGCGGTTCACTATCACGCACGTTATGCCGGGGGTTGCCCAGCGCGACACTATCAGGCAGCGACAGCGCATTCAGCATGCGCAGGCAGTCAGAAGGTGGGCGACACGTAGCGATCATAACCACTAACACGAGGAAGGACGTTTTGATGAAATCGTTGTTTAAAGCTTCACTGGCCGCACTGGCGCTGGCCTTTAGCCTGTCGGGTCAGGCGGCGGAAAAATCGCTGATTGTGGCGACAGATACTGCCTTCGTGCCGTTTGAATTTAAACAAGGTGACAAGTACGTCGGCTTTGATATCGACCTGTGGGACGCTATCGCCAAAGAACTCAACCTCACCTACACACTAAAACCGATGGATTTCAGCGGTATCATCCCGGCATTGCAGACGCGCAACATCGATCTGGCGCTGGCAGGGATCACCATCACTGAAGAGCGTAAACGCGCAATCGATTTCTCTGACGGTTACTACAATAGCGGCTTGCTGGTCATGGTGCAGGCCGACAATAAAGACATCACTGGCGAACAAAGCCTGGCGGGTAAAGTGGTGGCAGTGAAAAGCGGCACCGGTTCGGTAGACTATGCCAAGGCCAACATCAAATCCAAAGAACTGCGCCAGTTCCCGAATATCGACAATGCCTATCTGGAGCTGGGTACTGGCCGTGCTGATGCGGTGCTGCACGATACGCCAAACATCCTTTATTTCATCAAAACGGCGGGTAACGGTAAATTTAAAGCCGTCGGCGACTCCATCAAAGCCCAGCAGTACGGCGTCGCTTTCCCGAAAGGCAGCGATGAGCTGCGTAATAAGGTGAATGGCGCACTGAAAACCCTGCGTGACAACGGCACTTACGCAGCCATCTACAAAAAATGGTTCGGTACAGAGCCGAAATAACAGACTAAACCGCCGTGGCGTCGCCGGGTGAACCGTGCGCCGCCACGTTATTGGCGGCGTTATTGCTTGCTGGAGAATATTCATGCAGTTTGACTGGAGTGCCATCTGGCCGTCCGTTCCGTTATTGTTGGAAGGGGCAAAAATGACCCTGCTGATTTCGGTGCTGGGGTTGCTCGGTGGTTTGGTAATTGGCGTTCTCGCCGGGTTCGCACGCGTTTACGGCGGCGGATTGTCGAACCGGCTTGCGCTGGTATTCATTGAAATTATTCGCGGCACGCCCATCGTCGTGCAGGTGATGTTTATCTATTTTGCGCTGCCGATGCTGTTTACCTCGATACGCATCGACCCATTTAGTGCCGCCGTGGTCACTATAATGATCAACTCCGGCGCGTATATCGCAGAAATCACGCGCGGCTCCGTCCTCTCTATCCACAAGGGTTTTACGGAAGCCGGGTTAGCGCTGGGGCTGTCACGCCGCGATACGCTGCGCCATGTGATTGCGCCGCTGGCGCTGCGCCGCATGCTGCCTCCGCTTGGCAACCAGTGGATTATCAGCATTAAAGATACCTCGCTGTTTATCGTTATTGGCGTGGCCGAGCTGACGCGTCAGGGCCAGGAAATCATCGCCGGTAACTTTCGCGCGCTGGAAATCTGGAGTGCGGTGGCCGTTATCTATCTGGTGATAACGCTGGTGCTGAGTGCCGTTTTACGCTGGCTGGAAAGAAGACTTAAGATTATATGATTGAATTTAAAAACGTATCGAAACACTACGGCCAAACGCAAGTCTTGCATGATATCAACCTACAGATTCAGCAAGGCGAAGTGGTGGTGATAATCGGGCCGTCGGGTTCAGGCAAATCCACCTTGCTGCGTTGCATCAATAAGCTCGAAGAGATTACCAGCGGCGAGCTGGTGGTGGATGGTCTGAAAGTCAATGATCCGAAAGTCGATGAACGCCTGATTCGTCAGGAAGCGGGCATGGTATTTCAGCAGTTCTACCTGTTCCCACACCTGACGGCGCTGGAAAACGTGGCCTTTGGCCCGATTCGGGTACGCGGCGCCAGCAAAGCCGATGCCGAGAAGCTGGCTCGTGAGCTGTTGGGAAAAGTGGGTCTGGCAGAACGCGCCCACCACTACCCGTCAGAACTCTCCGGCGGGCAGCAGCAGCGTGTCGCCATCGCCCGTGCGCTGGCCGTCAAACCCAAATTGATGCTGTTTGACGAGCCGACCTCCGCACTTGACCCAGAGTTGCGCCACGAGGTGCTCACGGTGATGAAAGACCTGGCCGAAGAAGGTATGACCATGGTCATCGTGACGCACGAAGTCGGTTTTGCGCAGAAAGTGGCCTCACGGCTGATTTTTATTGATAAGGGCCGCATCGCCGAAGATGGCCACCCGGATGCGCTTATCAGCAACCCGCCGAGTGAACGCCTGCGCGAATTCTTGCAACACGTCTCCTAAACGCGGTTAAGGCGGAGGCCACCTGGCCGCCGCCATCATCAGCGCCTGCCTAACCGGGCAGGCGTTTTTCTCGCCACGCGCCCCCCCAAGGCAACCCGCTACCACAGCCAGACACCCTAGACGCTGCAATACCTGCAATACCTGCAATACCTGCAATATCCGAAATACTGGCAATACGCACCACTTACCTACAACGACAGGTTGGCATTTTTCATGACTTGCTATACGCTGCCGGAGCCATCGGCACACTATTTTTAATGGTGTTTTAAATCAGTCAGTTATAAATTCTGCCAGGATATCGCTCCATGAACACACGCGTTAACAGAGTCTGTCTGGATAATCCGCTCTCTTGCGCTCATCGCTACTCTCGCGGCTTTTCACGCACACACATCAGGCTATGTCGGCTTCTGGCCAGCGCCCTGTTTAGCCTGTGTGCGCTGCATGCTCAGGCAGACGAAACCGCCGCCAAAACCTGCGCTGGATCGGTAGCAGGCGTGGCACAACAGCGTTTTGATACCGCTGACCAGGACTTGCCCTACCCCAAAATCAATGGCCTGTATCAGCGCCCGGCGCAGACAGGCGTGGCACTGGTTGGCACGAATGACGGCCTCGCCAACAAGTATGTCGAGCCCATCCATCGCGCGCAGGAAGGCGATTACCTGTTATTGCATGCCGGTGAGCACTTGACGCTCGCCGGGCAAGGTTATTTTCTGTTGCGCTGGGATTTTGCCTACTACAACCACGGCGGCACGCTGCTGGCAGACAATGCGCCGCTGCTGACGCTCGCCCAGGGCCAGGTGAAGCGGGTAGCGCTCACCGATCGTTATGCGCCGGATTATCCGCTGGACGGCATTCCCGGGCGCTCAGGTGTCTGGAACGCAGGCCTTCAGATAAGCACCGCACAACCGATGGTGCCGTTTTCCGTCGGCCAGCCTGCGGGCAACGGTGAGGTGATGCCAACGCTGTGGCGCAATGAAATTTTCTATCTGGATGGCACCGTCACACTCACCCAGCGTGAAGGCGATGTGGATTATAATCTGGCCGTCACGCCGCTGACGCTAGCCGAGGTCAATCAACAACTGGCCGATACCCGCCACCGCGCCAGCGCGCAGCGGCTGCGCAATGGTATCTCGCTTGACCCTTATACCGGTGAAACGCAGCCTCCGGCCTCGCCCGATGCGCTCAGTGCCGCCGTTCTCTCAGGCTCCGTGGTGCAACTTGATTGGCTTAATTGTTCGGATAACGAACGAGGGGTGATTGTCGAATACTCCTATGGCGGCAACTTTGAGGAAGGCGCTGACGGTACAATAGCCAAAGCCTATGCCGCAGGCGAAGCCTATACCAGCGCTGAATCGCTGCCACCGGGCAGCACCTCGATTGAGATTGGCACGCTCACCCCGGCTACGACCTACGCATTCCGGGTGAAAGCCTACAATCAGGCCGGTGATTCTGCCTACTCCAATGTGGTCAGTGTCACCACGCCGCCCGCGCAGGCACCAGACGAGGCCTGGAAAACACAGGATATCGGCAAACCGGCGCACGCAGGCACAACCCATGAAGAGAACGGCGTGCTAACGCTGGAAGCGCAAAATGGTGAGATGTGGAGCGCAGAAGACAACACCTACTTCGTCTACCAGACGCTGAAAGGCGACGGCAGCCTCACCGCCCGCCTGATAGACCTGCGCTACAGCGCACCGGATGCCAAAACCGGCGTCATGATGCGCAGCACCCTGAGCGCCAACAGCGCGTATGTCCTGAGCGGTTACACCGCCTCAGCCGGTGCCATGTCACAGTGGCGTAGTCGCGATGGCAGCGCCACCGGCAATAAAGGCCGCTTCGCCAAATCAGACGACGGCAGTCAACCGCTCTGGCTACGCCTGACCCGTGACGGCAACGCCTTTATTTCGCAGGTGTCATACGATGGCGTGAGCTGGAGTCTGCTGAATAAGCAGATCAATCAAAACATGCCAGATACGCTCTACGTCGGCCTGACCTTATCATCACATTCGGGCAGTCACCCGCATGGCAACCATGGTGGTGCCGTTAGTTTTGATAACGTCAGCATCAAGCGCTGAAAACGACAGGAGAGGCCCGCGCCTCTCCTGTTTTACTGTTTCAGTGTTTCATCATTGAGAATTAATGCCGTTTTTTCCCCTCCAGCACCGCATCATGCAGGTTCAGGCGCTGCCAGAAGTTAGCGTCTGTGCCACCTGACGAGAGCGGGTAGCCGTCGGCAATCGCGGTTTTTGCCATCAACGCGCGGCGCTGGGCGGCGCTTAATTGCGGCAACGGGCCTTCCAGTAACACTTCCGCCCCTTGCGGCACCTTGACCGGTTCGGCGTGAACTTTCGCCACCGGCAGGTTATAGGTCATGGTATAGCGGTAGAACGCTTTCATGGCCGGGTCAGTGTATGGGTCATTCTTGCCTTGCGGTTTGGCGCACTCGGCAAGCGTGGTGCCGCAGGCTTTTTCCAGCGCGCCGCGCAACTGGGCTTTGGCCTCATTAAACAGCATGCGGTATTTCGGGTCATTGAGGAAATGCGCCACACTGCGCTGTGCCGCCATGCGCCCGCCCATCACATCCAGCGGATAATGCACCCCCAGCACCAGCCGGGAATAACCATAGGTCGCCGCGCGATCCATTAACGGCACGAAGCGCTCAGGCAGCATTTGCGCCAGCAACAACGCATCATTATACCCGCCGTTGGTATGGCCGCTGGGGAACGACCCACCGGATGCGGTGTAGCGCGCATTGTCCATCACGACGGCGGTATCCGCCACCAGATGAATACTGTTCCCTTTCTGGCGGAACGGGCGCGGGTAATCAAAGGTGTTTTTCGCCATCGAGGTGCTGACGTTGGTCGCCTTAATCAACGCAGCCGCTTTACCGATGTCTCCTTTTTGGTAGACATCCAAAAACGCCTTGCCCAGTTTCGGCCCCAGCGCTTCGGCCAGGGCGTAAAGGTAACGGGTATTTTCTGCATCAATCAGCGCCTTCTGGCGCAATGGCAAGGTCGCCTCAAGGTTAATGCGCTCAACCGTTGCCAGATTTTTCTTCAGCACCGCCTCCGGCAGCGTTTTGAACCCTTCGAGCAGCTTTACGCTGGCCTGTTGCTGATCTTTGGCATTAAAGCTATAGCCCGTTGACTTCAGCCAGGCCATATCCCCCTGCGGCTCCCCCTGATCCGGCGCTTTATCCAGCACCGCGCGAGTCAGTTTAGGCGCATTGCCTTGCAGCGCTTTTTGCAACAGCTGTTGCACTTTTTGCTGCATTTCAATCACCGGCGCGCTATTGCTGGCTTCGGTGGTGGTTTGCAGCAACTGTACCTGCTGCAACGGAGAGTCAATCGAAGGAGCGGCTTGCGCCTGTACCGCCGTCAGTGCGCAGACAACAGCCATAAACACAGAAGAGTAACGCATGATATGTCCTTTTTATTGTCACAAAGAAGAAACTGCATCAGCCTAATCGCTGCGGATGACAGTTAAGTGAAACTTTTTTAATAACAGGCACTTTCACTGCGAGTATTGCCAAACCAGTATAGGTGCAGGCCACCGCTGGCGCGAGAGAGCCGTACCGGTTTAGCGATATGAAATGCTGATAAACGCCGCAGAATATATTCAGAAGGTATGACGCCACCATTATGGTGGCGTCTGCCGATGTGGGGTCAGGAACTGGCGGGGTAGCTTTCTTCAATCACCTGCGCGAAGCGCTGGCACATGTGCTCATCGCCGAGCGCATTATCAGCCAATACCTGGTCGCCATCGACAATGCGAATGCGGGCATCAAGCGGGAAATCGGCCGCTGGCTGCGGGCGGCGGCGGGCGGCCTCAATACTCTGCTGCGCATCGTGCCAGGCCTGCTCGACCGTCAAATTACAGGCGCGGGCAAGATAGTCCGGGTTAAACCCTTCACCGGTCAGGCTGCGCAGCGTCTCATCATGGGTCAGACTATTGCCGGGCTGCCAGTAATGGCGCATCAAGTCCGGGCCTATCGCCGGGTTATCCGTCAGGTAGCCATCGCGTTGCAAGAAGAAATGGCGCGTCTGCTCCACCGCCATCATCGCCAGCAAATAACCGTGGTAAGCGCACGCCGGTTCCATTGACAGCAAATGCGGAATGGCCATAGTTGGGCGCGGGCTGCCATGAATGCCGAGAATACGCTGCTCAACGGTGCGCGCCAGCTGCAAAATCGCCTCTGGCGTGCGCTCGGCATCATCCATGCTATAAAGCTGCCACTCAAAGTAAGGCACCAGCAGGATATGGCGTTCATCAAAGGCACGCATCGGCTGACGGCAGGCGATATCGGCCTGAATCAGCGCATCGGGTATCGGCTCGCCCTGCCGATTGCGGGCATAACGCACCAGCCAGTCGCCATCCTGCAACAGGCTGTCGCAAAACATCGACTGCGTTTCGGCATACGCCATCGACGTCGGCGGAAACTCCTGGGCAAAACAGGGCGCATTCTGGCGAATATTGGCAAAATGCGCCGCATGGCCGCCCTCATGAAACAGCGTATTGATGCCCTTAGCCCCGCTGCCGACCTGATCGGGTCGCGCCAGGCTGGTGAAGTTAATTTGGGCAGGCAGCCATTGACCATCATGGACAAACGGCGGCACCGGCTGGTGCATAAACCCGTTTTCATATTTGCCGGGGCGCACCAGCAAGTCGAGCTGCATCTCCGCCCCGCTAAAACTGATGTGCAGGCGTTTGAAACTCTCGACCCAGCGCGTCAGCGAGTCTGAAAACGGCAGATAGGGGTCAAGCTTTCGCGTCACGTCACCGGCGCTGGCATAGCGCACGTTCCACGCCTGCAACGCCTGCTCGCCTTTATCCGCCGCCAGTTCACGTAAACTGCGCAAGTTAGCGTCGCGGGTTTGCGCCTCAAAGCTGTCGAGAATGGCAAACAGTTGCTCCGGCGTCATGCGCTCGGTTTTATTGACTTTGTAGTCAAAAAAATTGCGATAGCCCATGCGTCGGGCAAAGCGGTTACGCAGGCTCACCAACTCGGGGAAACCATGCTGAACCAGCCAGCACTCAAGGTCGCGTAATGCCTGATATGAGCTCTGCCGTGCCGCTTCATTCGGGTTGGTGGCCTGGTTGGTCAACAGTTCGCCCAGCGATGCCGCCACCCGCTCCCCCTGCTCGTTGATGTGCGTCGGCTGATAACGTTTACGGCGACTAAACAGGTCGTTTTCAGCCGCCACCATTTCGTCCATCAACGCCTGCGCTTCGGCATCTTCAATCACATTGCAATCAAAAAAGCGATACCAGCCGTTTAAGCCGTGTAACAACTCGCGCTGCTGTTCACCGGGTGGCAGCGCCTCAAGCGCAGCGAGGTGCGCGCGCAGTTCCACCAGCCGCTGCGGGTTGGCGATAAAACGCTTCCAGGCGCTTTCCGCTTCGGTAAAACGCTCGCCGACAGACTCGTCGCCGGTGCCCATATAACGCTGCCAAAACAGGGTTTCTTTATTGCGATGCACATGCAGATAATCGCGATTCAGCGCGTCAAAATAGTCAGCTATCTGCTGCTGTGATAAATGAGACATGATTTATCCTTGGTGGAAAGCACGCGGGCACGCAACATGCGCGGCCCGCGACAGGGAATACCGTCCTGTCGCCGTCAACAGAGCCTCAGCGACAGGCACACACAATAGCACCGCTCACAATAGCACCTCTCACAATAGCGCCGCTCACGATACCAGTTGGCGATTAAGGAGAGTATGCGCCTCATCGAGGCTCTGCGCTTCGCCCGCTGCGACCAGACAACAGGCCAGTTGCAGCCGGATGGCCTGCGGCACGGCCACCTCGCCTGCCAGACAACGGGCTGTCCAGTCTGCGGTTTGCTGCGCCGATTTATCCTGCGCCAGCGTGCCTTGCGCCACCACGATATCCTGACGCGGTTGCAGCACGCGCTGCTGGTGCTGATAAATAAAGTGAATCTCCGGGCAGCGCTGCGCGCTGGCATACACTTCCCCTTCCGAGCCCTGCATCAGCAACGCCCGGCCACCGATATCATGAAAAAATGCGCCAACGCGCCCGATATACTCCGGGTGCGACACGCTGGCAAGGCGCAGCGCCGCCGCGTCATCAAACGGTGTTGCCAGCTTTGCCAGCGTATGGGCGCTGTTACGCACCCCCATACGCCAGCGTAAATCGAGTTGCCGGGCCATCGGCGGGCACAGCACGTCTATCGGCAAAAAAACCGGCTGATGCTGATCCAGCGCCTGTTGTGCGCTGTCGGCATCTTGCGCGCACGGCACGCCAAGCAGCGATAAAATCTCAAACGTCGTCACCCGGCTCGGGTCATGGCGCACACCGTGTACGACCACCGGCAGCCCCAGTTTATGCAGCAACAATGCCAGCAGCGGCGTTAAATTCGCCTGCTTGCGCGCCCCGTTGTAGCTTGGGATCACCACCGGTAACGGGCGTTGTGACGGCGGGCGCAGTGGCAGCGTTTGCTCGCGCATCGCCTGATAAAAACCGCGCATTTCAGCCTCTGACTCGCCTTTAATGCGAAAGGCGATGAGCAACCCGCCCAGTTCCAGCTCCGGCACCCTCTCATTGAGCATCTGCCTATACAACTGGTATGCCGTGTCTTGACTCAAATCGCGCGCATGATTTTTGCCGCGACCAACCTCTTTGATGATTCGGGTGTAATCCATGGTGTGCTCTCACGGGTAAGGCAAAAGTTAACAGGCAACAGCAGCCATCATCATAAGGGCATCATGGTGATTTGTCAGGGAAAAGACGCCTCGCCATCACCCGGCATGGCGCGCTGTTCTATCGGGAACACCGGCAGGGCCGCCAGCAGTTGTGCGCCATAACCTTTGGTCAGCAAGCGGCGGTCATAAATGACGATTTCGCCAAAGCAATCGTGGCTGCGAATTAACCGCCCGACCTGCTGAATCAGGTTAAACGAGGCGCTTGGCAGGCTTTGCACCACAAACGGATGGCGTTTGTGGCTTTTCAGCCATTCGCCTTCGGTGAGGATGACCGGGCTGTCTACCGGCGGAAACGCTATCTTGTGGATGTGCACCTGTGAGAGCAGTTCACCCTTGAGATCAAGCCCTTCGGCGAAGGATTGTAACCCCACCAGCACGCTGGTTTGGCCCTGCTCTACCCGCTGGCGGTGCAACTCCACCAGCCGGTAACGCGGTTTATCCCCCTGCACCAGCAACATCAGGCGCAAATCGGGCACCTCACTTAAGAACTGCTGCATCGCCCGCTGGCTGGCAAACAGCACCAACAGGCCTTTATGCACCTCCCGCTGTAGCTCGGCGCGAAAAAAGCGCGCCATTTCGGCAATGTGCTGCGCCTCATCAGCCAACAGCGGCTCATAGCGCATCTGCGGGATAACCAGCTTGCCCTGCTGCTGGTGATTAAACGGCGAGTCGAGCGCGATAAAGGTATCGCCCTCATCTTCATCCAGCCCGGAGAGCTCTTTTAAACGGGCAAAACTGTTGAGCGAGCGCAGCGTCGCTGACGTCAGCACCACATGCGACAGGTTGCGCCACAGTAAACGGTCAAGCTGGTCGCACACCCGAATACCGGCGCAATGCAAATAGAGATGCAACTGGTTATCGCGCCGTTCGCGCACCAGCCATTTTGACACCGGCGCATTGGAGGATTTCTCCAGCGCCGCCAGTCGCCATAAGTGGCTTTGCGCCTCCCAATAGCCATTGAGCCGACTGATGCGCAGCATCGCCTGGTGCAGCTTCGCCATATCATGCTTGCCGGTTTTCTCCGCCAAATCGTTTAGCAGGTACTCCGCCAGCCCGCGCAGGCTGTCGCTCAGTTTGGCCAGTTGCTGGCAACATTCGCGCATCTCGTCAGGCAACACCCCCATCGGGAAACGGTAATCCGCATCCGGCTGACTGGCGGGCAGAAACAGGCTGCTCAGGCGCTCAAAGGCCTGCAATTGCGCCCGCACCTCGCCGCACTGCTCGCCTAAGCGGTCGGGCTGCATCAAACGCGGCGGCGATTTGGGCGGAAACTGCGCCAGACAAAAACCGACCTGTTGTATCAGGTTATCCAGTTGGTATTGCACCGCATTGACGCTGACCTCGCCTGACATCTCTAACGCATCGCGCGCCACATCCGGCACATGGTGGCCTTCATCGAGCACCAGTAGCATGTTTTTCGCCGCAGGCAGCACCGAATCACTCTCCATCGCTGCCATCACCAGCGCATGGTTCGTCACCACCACATCGGCGTCTTCGATTTCGCGACGCGCCAGAAAGAACGGACATTCGCGGTAATAAGGGCAGTTGCGCGCCAGACAGTTGGCCTTATCGGTACTGAGTTGTTGCCAGAGCCTATCGCTAACCGACTCCTGACTGTGATCGCGCAGGCCATCCCAACTGCCGCTATGCAGCGTCTGCTGTAAACGCTCGCAGGTGCGGCGATCGTCGGCACTTGAGGTCTGCATCTCTTCCATAAACAGCAGCAGCGCGCCCTGCTCCGGGGCATCGCAAGCTAATGCGGCCAGGTTGCGCGGACAAACGTAACGCCTGCGGCCAAAGGCGGCGGTAAAGGTCAAATCAGGAATAAACTGGCGTAGCAGGGGTAAATCTTTATTAAAAATCTGGTCTTGCAGCGCCACGTTCGCGGTGCTGACCACCAGCGTTTTCAGCTCCGCCCGCCCGATAGCAATGCCCGGAATCAGGTAAGACAAGGTTTTGCCCACGCCCGTCGGCGCTTCAATCGCCAGATGGCGCGGGTAATCGCCCGCCAGCGCTTTGGCGACCTCGGCAATCATCTGGCGCTGCGGCGCGCGGGAGACGAAATCGGGAATTTGCTGTTGCAACGCTTTATACCACTGGCCTATCTGCTGCTTTAATGCGGGGGTAAGGGTCATGCCATCTCACTGTCAGTCTGTCCGGCGAGTATTGTCACACAGACCGGCGACGGCGTCAGCCGCCGGCTTTAAGTGACACTGTCACAACATCACGTCGAAGGTCTGGCACCGGCGTATTGACTTGTATCCCGTGTCGGAGACTCTATAATCGCCGCACGTTATCATTGCAACGTCAACGCTGGCGGTTTGCGCCCTACCCGGTAGGCCACCGCCATCCGGCCTGAATAAAAGGATTACCCGATGAATATCAAAAAGATGGGGATAAAAAAAACCGGTATTATCAGCCTGTTTGCCCTGTGTGCGCTGGGCAGCATTGGCGGGGTGATGCTGGTCGGCTACATCATTATCGTCCACGGCGGCTAACGCGCGATAACGCGCCGCGCCGAGAGCCACGCGACCGCTGACGAAAAAAAACCGGCAGCACCTGGCCGCCGGTTTACCCAACAACGCAGGCGGATTGCCTGCGCTTTATCTCTCCATCACAACAGCGTAAAGCTGCCGGTCTGAACGCGCTGGGAATCCAGCCCTATCATCACATCAAACTTGCCGGGTTCGACCACCTGTTGCATCTGGGCGTTATAGAACTTCAGCGCCTCCGGCGTGATGGTAAAGCTCACCGTCTTGCGCTCGCCCGGCTGCAACATCACTTTCTGGAAGCCGCGCAGCTCTTTTATCGGGCGGCTCACCGACGCAACAACGTCATGCAGGTAGAGCTGCACCACGGTTTCACCTGCTCGCTTGCCGGTGTTCGTCACCGTTACCGAGGCCTGCACGCTGCCGTTACGCTTCATGGTCGCCGATGACAACGCCACCGGGGAGACCTCAAACGTGGTGTAGCTCAGGCCGTAACCGAATGGATACAGCGGCCCGTTCGCCTCATCAAAATAGTGCGAGGTGTATTTATTGGGTGCCTCGGCCGAATAGGGGCGACCGGTCGGTAACGAATTGTAATACAACGGGATCTGCCCGACTGAGCGCGGGAAGGTCATTGGCAGTTTGCCTGACGGGTTGTAATCGCCAAACAGCACATCGGCAATCGCATTGCCCCCCTCGGTGCCGCTAAACCAGGTTTCCAGCACCGCATTGGCCTGCTGATCTTCGTAGCTTAAATCCAGCGGGCGACCGTTCATCAGCACCAGCACCAGCGGCTTGCCGGTGGCTTTTAATGCCGCGATCAGCGCTTTTTGCTCCGGCGGCAGCGTGATTTTGGCGCGGCTTGAGGCTTCATGCGCCATGCCCTGCGATTCGCCGACGACCGCAATCACCACGTCAGATTTTTTCGCTACTTCGACCGCTTCGTCGATCATCGCCTGCGCCGGTCGCGGATCGACCACCACGGATTCATCGTATTCGTTAAGGAATTTGATAAGCCCCGGATGATTGGTGACGTTCGAGCCTTTGGCGTAATAGACACGCGCGTTATAGCCCAGCGCTTTGCGAATGCCCTCATACACCGTTACCGCCTGCGCCGGACGCCCGGCGGCTGACCAACTGCCAATCACATCGCGTTTGCTGTCGGCCAGCGGGCCGACCACCGCAATGGTGCCGGATTTCGCCAACGGTAAAATATTCAAACGGTTTTTCAGCAGCACCAGACTGCGGCGCGCCACATCGCGCGCGTCGTCACGGTGCAGGCGGCTTTCGGCGTTGGTGTCCACCGGGTCGGTATTGGCCGCGCCGAGGTGACGATACGGGTCTGCAAATAGCCCCATATCGTATTTCATGTTCAGCACCTGACGGCAGGCATCATCGATATCTTTCATGCTGACCTGACCGCGTTTTACCAAATCCGGCAGATAACGCACAAAATACTCATCGCTCATGCTCATGCCGATACCGGACTGCACGGCAATGCGCGAGGCATCGCTCGGGTCAGCGGCGACACCGTGTTTGATAAGCTCTTTGATAGCGCCGTGATCGCTGATGGTAATGCCTTTAAAGCCCCACTGATCGCGCAGCACGTCTTTAAGCAACCAGCGGTTTGCCGTCGCCGGGACGCCGTTAATCGAGTTGAGCGACGCCATCACGCCGTAACTGCCCGCATCAATGGCAGCCTTATACGGCGGCATGTAATCCTGAAACATGCGCTGCGGGCTCATGTCTACGGTGTTGTAATCACGGCCACCTTCGGCGGCACCATACAGCGCGTAGTGCTTGACGCTGGTCATCAGCGAGTGGCGCGCGGTCAGGTCATCGCCCTGAAACCCTTTCACCGTGACGCGGGCAATTTCGCTGGTCAGATAGGTATCTTCACCAAACCCTTCCGACACCCTGCCCCAACGCGGGTCACGGGTGATATCCACCATCGGTGCCCAGGTCATGTTCAGGCCATCTTCCGTGGCTTCATAGGCCGCCACGCGCGCAGCGGTTGCCACCGCATTCATATCCCAGCTTGAGGCTAACCCAAGCCCGATAGGAAATACGGTGCGCTGGCCATGCACCACGTCGTAAGCAAAAAACAACGGAATTTTCAGGCGGCTGAGTTGCATGACCTGATCTTGCATCACGCGGATGTCCTGACGGGTAACGGTGTTAAAAATCCCGCCGACCTGACCGTCTTTTATCATCTCGCGCACGGCATGTTTCGGGTTATCCGGGCCGACGCTAATCAGGCGTAACTGCCCGATTTTTTCGTCCAGCGTCATTTTCTTCATTAAGTCATTAACGAACGCATCACGCTGTGATGATGCCGAGGCGCTCTGCGCGGCGGCATGGGTCGAAGGGGCGACGGACGTGGTGACGGCTGCGGTTTGCGCCCAAAGCGGATTGCAGGCAAAACCAACCGTAATCGCCAGTGATGTAAGGCATTTCATTGGTGGTGGTAAATCCCTGTATGCAGACGCCAGCCAGCAGGCGGCGCTCTGCCTGTAGTGATAAGACAAGGCGGCTAATGTGCCACAAAACCCGTAGCCACAACATCACTATCACGCATTTTCCCGCTGACAGTGTGATGTCAGCGCACCAGAGTGTGAGGTTGCCCTGGCAGCATCGCCGACAGGCGGCGTGTCAACGCCATCGCAAGTGCAATCGCAAGTGCAATCGCAGATGAAAAAATCGGCGCGGTAGCGCGAAAACGTGCGCGACGGGGCCGCCGCGCACAGTTGCCGACGTTAAGCCAGCGCGGTCAGCGCTTTATCGAGCGCGCCGACCAGCCAGTCGATGTCGTGCGCCTGAAAAGCCAGCGTCGGGCGTAACTTCAGCACGTTACCGTGAGGCCCGGCTACCGAGGTCAGCACCCGCTGCTCCCGCAGGTGCTCAATCACATTCAGCGCCAGCGTTTTATCGGGCGTTTTACTGTCGCGGTCACTCACCAGTTCGAAACCGATAAACAGCCCGGCCCCGCGCACATCGCCAACACTGGCATGGCGCGCTTTTAAGCCTGACAGCTCATTGAGCAACTGCGCCCCGACGACCTGGCTATGCGCCTGTAATTGCTCCTCGCGGATGACATTAAGCACCGCCTGTGCCGCCGCCATCGCAACCGGGTTGCCGCCAAAAGTATTGAAATAGGGAATTTCATCACTGAAGGCCGCCAGCACTTCCGGGCGCGCCAGCAGCGCCGACACCGGGATGCCGTTGCCCATCGGTTTGCCCATCGTGATGACGTCCGGCACGATACCGTGACGGGCAAAGCCCCAGAATGCCTCACCGGTGCGGCCAAAGCCCGGCTGGACTTCATCGGCGATAAAAATTCCGCCGTTGGCGTGAACCACGTCTATCGCCGCTTGCAGATAACCGGCCGGGCCTGGCAGCACACCATCAGAAGAGAAAATCGAGTCGGCCAGAAAACCGGCAAACTTAATGCCCTGCGCCGCCATGTCATCAATCTGTTTTTGAATCTCGGCGGCAAACCAGGCCCCCAAATCCGGCGCATCGACGCGATAGCGGTCAGGCGCAGGCACCAGACGGGTGGTGGCGGCGATTGGCTGGCCGCTGCCCAGTGCCGGTGACGCGCCAGAGGTCAGCTCGCTGGTGCCGTGATAGGCCTCGCGGGTGACGATGATGCCGGTGCCGCCGCTGTACGCCCGCGCCACACGAATCGCCAGATCGTTAGCCTCCGAGCCGGTACACATGTACATCGCTTTGGTGATTTGTGACGGCACCGTCGTGAGCAAATCTTCGGTGTAATTGAGAATGTGCTCATGCAGGTAGCGGGTGTGGGTGTTGAGCTGCCCCATCTGCTCATGCACGGCGGCTATCACCGCCGGATGGCAGTGGCCAATGCTGGCGACATTGTTGTACACATCCAGATACTGGTTTCCCGCCGCATCCCACAAATACTGGCGCTCGCCGCGCACCAGATGCACCGGGTTGCGGTAAAACAGCCGATAAGAATCCCCCAGCACTTTGCTGCGTTTATCCGTGAGTGTGCGGATCTCTTGCGTGAGCGCGGCGGCGTGTTCAGCGCGAAAACTGTTGGTATCCATAATGGTTGAGCGTGTCGCCATGATGACTCCAGATGAAGGTAAAACAGCCCGATACATAATGGCGACGTGACGCTGTTGCCGCCCCCGATAAAATCAGCCTACACTAAAAGCAACAAAATACACAAATACAAAAAACAGCAACTTTAAATTATCTCTCCTTGCCACAGCGCACTGACAACAATACGGTTAACCAGCTAGGGGGAATACGCACAGTTGCACGAAAAATCAGGGCGAGATTGTCAAAACCGGTCTGAGATTTGCATTGCTGCCAGGGATGCGTTCCGCTTGCACTAAAAACACAAAAATGCACAATAGCGGTTATTACAGCGCCTGCCGACGGGCCACATACGCCAACCACAGCGCTATCGATGTGGCAACTGCTATACTCAACCGCCCCCTTTCTGGAGATATCCGCCACATGCTTGAAGAAACTCGCCTGCACCGTATTCGCCAACTGCTTTCTACCCTGAACCGGGTCAGTACCGAGCAGATCATTCAACATCTGAACGTGTCTCGGGAAACGGTGCGGCGCGATATCCTGAAACTGGAAGCGCAGGGGGCGCTACGGCGGGTACACGGCGGTATCGTGGCGACAGCCCCGCAGCCGGAGCCGCCGCTGGCCGTGCGCCATGCCGTCAGGGAAACGGAGAAACGCGCCATCGCGCGGTGCGCCACCCAGCAATTGCGCGCAGGCCAGACGCTGTTCATTGATGCGGGCAGCACCACCACATTATTGGCTGAGGCGCTGCTGCCCCTGACGGGATTGACCATCATTACCAACAGCCTGCACGTGGCGTTAACCCTCACCCCGCCCGAAAGCGATGTTTTCCCCGCCCACGACGTTATCCTGCTGGGCGGCCAGATGGGGCCTGCGTTACAAGCCACCTGTGGCGCACTGACCGTCGCGGACATTCAGCGCTATCGCGCCGATGTCGCGCTGCTCTCCCCTGTGGGTATCGCCAGCCAGTCGGGTGCCAGCAGTTTTTCACACCATGAGGCGGCGATTGCCGGGGCGATGGCGCGCGCAGCCAGACAGCGCATTGTGCTGGCGGACAACAGCAAAATCGGTATCACCAGCCGGGTGATTTATGCCGCGCCCGGCGATATCGACCTGCTGATAACCGATGCGCAGAGCGCCGATAATGCCGATTTTCCGGCGCTACAGGCTATCTGCGGGCAGGTTTTATTGGCATAAGCGGGCTAACCTTGACGGGTGATTTCATGCTACACAGAACCGTGTGTATCTGATTGTGGAGGAAAATATGTATCAGCTTTATATCGCCAACAAAAACTACTCATCCTGGTCGCTGCGCCCGTGGCTGCTCCTGCACGCGCTGGATATTCCCTTTGCAGAGGTGCTGACGCCGTTTGCAGCGGGCGTCGAGCAAACGGCGTTTAAGGCGTTCTCGCCTACGGCGAAAGTGCCCTGCCTGGTCGATGGCACGATACGAGTCTGGGACTCGCTGGCGATTACCGAGTACCTCGCTGAAACCTATCCCGCCGTCTGGCCGCAAGACAAAACGGCCCGAGCCTGGGCACGCAGCGCGACTGCGGAAATGCACTCCGGTTTCCATGCGTTGCGTAACCAGTGCGGCATGAGCTGCGGCGTGCGCGTACAACTGCATAGCGTGAGCCCGGCGCTGGCGCATGATATTGAACGCATCAATCAACTGTGGCAGGAAGGGTTAACGCGGTTTGGCGGGCCGTTTCTGGCGGGTGCATCCTTCAGCGCGGTTGATGCGTTCTTCGCACCGGTGGTGTTCCGCGCACAAACTTATGGCTTACCGCTGACGGAACCCGCTGCGGCTTATGCGCGCCATCTGCTGGCGATGCCTGCAATGCAAAACTGGTATCAGGCCGCGCTGGCAGAAACCTGGCGCGAAGCGGCCCACGAGGAAGACGTATCCACATCTGGCGTGATCACCGCCGATTTACGCGCGGTATCCTAACCGCGCCGCCATCATCAGCCATCATTGATGGTTATCAGTGGTCATCGGTGGTCATCAATGACAGCACAGGCCGGGGTTGCCCCCGGCCTGCCCACAACGATTCAGGACTGGCGCGACGACAACGCTTTTTCGCGTTTATAACTGAGCGCGGCTTCAGGCACCGGGCTGATTTTGCCGGTTTCCAGCCAGTTGCGCAGCCGGTTGGCGTCAGCAAAATGGGTGAACTTGCCAAAGGCATCCAGCACCACCAGCGCCACCGGCCTGCCCTTAATCACCGTGCGCATCACCAGACAGTGCCCGGCCTGATTGGTAAAGCCGGTTTTGGTCAGCTGAATGTTCCAGTTCGAGCGATAGATTAAGTGGTTGGTATTGCGAAACGGCTCACTGTAAACCGGATGGGTGAAGGTCGCCGTTTTCTCCTGCGTGGTACTCAGTTGGCTCAACAGCGGGTACTGGCGCGAGGCTATCAGCAATTTGGTTAAATCCCGCGCGGTGGAGACATTACTGGTCGATAAGCCGGTCGGTTCCACATAACGGGTGTGAGCCATCCCCAGCGCCTTCGCCTTGGCATTCATCGCCGCAATAAACGCCGCATAGCCGCCGCGATAGTGATGGGCCAGACTGGCGGCCGCACGGTTTTCCGATGACATCAAGGCGAGCAGCAGCATGTCATGACGGCTGATCTCACTGCCCAAACGCACGCGTGAATATATCCCTTTCATCTCTTTGGTCTGGCTGATATCGACCGAGATCCGCTCATCCAGCGGCTGATTGGCATCCAACACGACCATCGCGGTCATCAGTTTCGTCACCGACGCAATCGGCACGACCACATCAGGATTCGTGGAATAGAGCACCTCACCATTGCCCAAATCGACCACCATGGCACTGCCGGAAGCAATTTCCTGACGAGCAGGCGCCTGCTGTGTGAGGGGCGTTTTGGCGAATGCCGGGGGCAGAAGGCTGAATGGCGAAGAAAGCAACATCAGTCCAGCCAGGGAAAATCGAATTTTTTTATTCATTATTCAATAGATTAAATACTGTACGGTTAACGAAAAACAGACGGCGCATTATAATGCGCCCCAGAATAGTGCGCATCCGACAGCGAGAAAAAGCTTTGTGACAAAGTTTGACAATCCGCCAACAGCCCAGGCCATCGCGTTCACTCACACGGCGCTCAGGGCTGCTGCCAAACGCCCGATCAGTAGCCAAGCATTTGCCGGTAAGAACGGGTTTCAATATTGTCCATATTCAGCCCCAACCGTAACCCGCAGTCGGTACAACGCTCGCCCAGTATATCCAGCTCTGCCTCATCTTCCGTCATGCAGGAAATTTCCACGAAATGACCCAGCGACGCAATATAGTCGAGCGTAATGTGAAAGCGCTCAAGAAAATAGATACTGCGAGTCTTATTCACTTCAAATATTGGCTGGAAACCTAATGTCCGCAGCATACTATCGGTCATATCAAACGACTCGACATTTACCGTCTCCCGACGTCGCATACTGGGGCCTTTAACTATCCAGAGATTGATACCCGAGGGCGCCATTCGGCGTAAAAACATACTGATATTTTTTCGGGCCAGCGATTTATCCGCCGCATCGTAATAAATATCATGTTCCTTATTTTCAAATACAAAAGACTCAGGATGGTGACTAAATAAACTTTCACGGAAGGAAACAATATCCTGAATACGAAATTTTAATTCAACTTCATATTTTCCTCTGAAATTCTGATGCACGTTTTCTCTCCGTTTATCGGCTTACTGACACCCGCCCGGGCGATACATCAGGCCGATGTGACTTTCCGGCATCTGTTCTTGCAACACGCAGACAGGCGTAATCTTTATCCCCATAGCGGCACCGTTACGCACCAATCTACCGCCTCTTGGGGCGATATAAATATGTGGGTAGAGATAATCATTCCTGTTTCGTTTTACATTCACCAGTGTGGTACACAATTGGCAATAAAAGAACAGACAATAAAAAAACAGGTGACACATGCCGTTATTTCATCGGCCTGTACCCCAGAAAAACGTGTAATAAAAAACATGGCTCGTCGATGCCACGCAGGAGAAAAATAACCGATTTAACAAAACCGCCATATATTCCTCACCCAACAATTTGATCGCGATGGATTTACCGTCGCTTCGTCATCATGATGATAACGCATCAAGACAGACTATACCCGTCATACTTCACGTTGCAGGTGCGTTGGCTTTCCTCGTTCACCCCTGTCACTGACTTAAGTCAGCTCCTGGGGATTCACTGCGTCGCCGCCTTCCTGCAACGCGAATTATTTAGTGTATATACCCGTAATAGTCATACTTGGGGGCATTATTATCAGCGAAACCATTTGGTTTCGCTAATCATGTATAGATATGAAAGCGTAATAATTCAATCTGCAAGATGTTATTGTGCCCACAGGATACGGAGATTGTTGTAACACTTTCTTTCATGCCATTTACTGGCGGTGGCCTGGCGGAAAAGCAGGTTATTCAAAAGTTATCTTTTTGATCTCTTTGATGAATCTTCATTTCTGCATACGGATTGCTCCGGCAGGCATCCAGCCGCGAGGCTAAATCACCCACGTGGATTTCAAGCTGATGGCCATCCGGGTCAAGAAAATAGAACGATTCTCCTTCGCTGCGATTATCTTTCCATTGTGTGACGCCCGCCTCACGCAGGCGCTGGCAAAATGGCGCAAACGCCCCGGCATCAATACTCAAGGCATAATGGGTATAGCCAGCGCTAATCTCACCTCGCATAGACTCCTGTGACAGGCATAACCACAGCCCGGGTAACGACAGATACGCCCCGTTCTCCCAGTGCGCCTGTAGCTCAAACCCCAGTAATTGCTGGTAAAACGCCAGGCTGCGCGATAAATCGCGTACGGAAAGCGTCAGATGATTAAAACCGGATAACATGTTGGCTGACTCTTGCGCCATACCCTGCCGCTACGCGGCATCGATAACCTGTGCTATCTGTGCCGATGTATTGAGTGCGCGAACCTGGCTAAACAGCTCGCTGGCCTCGTCATATTCTTTACGCAAATACCCCAGCCACTGTTTGATGCGCGCCACGTGATACAAGCCGGTATCGCCCTGTTTTTCCAGCCGCACGTAGCGCTGCAGTAGCGTGACCACCTCAGTCCATGCCATGCGCGCTTCGCGGTATTTAATCACCCGGCTTAAATTCGGCACATTCAGTGCGCCGCGACCTATCATCACCGCATCACAACCGGTTGCCGCCAGACACGCCTGCGCACTGGCCCAGTCCCAAATTTCACCGTTGGCAATCACCGGGATGCGCAGCCGCGCCCGAATCTCGCCAATTGCCGCCCAGTTAATCTTATCCGCCCGGTAGCCATCTTCTTTGGTACGGCCATGCACTACCAGCTCGCTGGCCCCGGCCTGCTGCACCGCATCGGCAATCTCAAACTGTGCGGCCGGCGAGTCCCAGCCCAGCCGCACCTTTACGGTGACAGGCAAGGCAGCGGGCACCGCTTCTCGCATCGCTTTGGCGGCACGGTAGATTAAATCCGGGTCTTTTAACAGCGTCGCGCCGCCGCCGCTGCCATTGACCATTTTCGACGGGCAGCCGCAGTTCAAATCCACCCCCCACGAGCCAAGCTCAACCGCGCGCTCGGCGTTCTCCGCCAGCCATTGGGGATGTTGCCCGAGCAGTTGCACCCGCACCGGCGTGCCTGATGGCGTGCGACTGCCGTGACGCAATTCCGGGCACAACCGGTAGAACGCCTTCACCGGCAGGCGGCTATCCACCACCCGCAAAAACTCGGTAATACACAGATCGTAGTCATTCACCTCGGTGAGCAGTTCGCGCACCAGTGAATCCAGGACGCCCTCCATCGGGGCCAATAACACGCGCATCACTTACTCACATTCCACAGATACCGCAAACCGCCGCCAGCGTCACGGCATGTGACGCTGGCGGGTAAAGGCGGGCAATATACTGGTGCAGCCCGGCGGCACGCAATCTTTACTGTGACGCAATCATTGCCGTGCCCGCAGGCAGGCTTACTGCGCCAGCGTCACCGGATAGAAAATGTGTTTGCCGAACGGGTCTATCTCATAACCCCGTACCGAGGTGCGCACCGGCTCAAAAATGGTCGAATGGGCTATCATCACCGCCGGAGCCTGCTCTTGCATTATCACTTGCGCCTGACGATATAACTCGGTGCGTTTTTGCTTATCCGACTCGGCCCGAGCCGTGCTGATTAACCGGTCAAACGGCGCATAGCACCATTTGGCCGAATTAGACCCGCCGTTGGCGGCCGCACAGGTAAATAGCGGGCCGAAAAAGTTGTCCGGGTCGCCGGTGGCGGTCGTCCAGCCCATTAATGCCGCCTGATGCTCACCCGCTTTCACCCGCTTGAGGTATTCGCCCCACTCATAACTGACGATATTGGCCTTTACCCCGACCTTCGCCCAATCCGCCTGAATCATCTCCGCCATGCGCCGGGCATTCGGGTTATAGGGCCGTTGCACCGGCATGGCCCACAAATCCACTGCGGTACCGGCCACCCACCCGGCCTCTTGCAGTAACGCTTTGGCTTTCTGCGGGTCGTATGGGGTGTCGTTCAGATCGTTGGCCGCACTCCACACACCGGGCGGCAGCAGGTTTTTCGCCACGGTGCCGGTGCCCTGAAATACCGCGTCAATGATGGCCGGTTTATTAATGGCCAGCATCAATGCCTGGCGCACCTTCAGGTTATCAAACGGCGCTTTTTGGGTGTTAAACGCCAAAAAACCGATATTCAAACCGGCTTTGTGCATCAGCGTCACATCCGGGTTAGTTTTCATCTCCGCCAGTTCTGCCGGATTTGGGAACGGCATCACCTGACACTCGTTCTTGCGCAGTTTGGCATAACGCACCGACGCATCCGGCGTAATGCTAAAGACCAGCCGGTCAATAGGGGCCTTACCTTGCCAATATGCCGGAAACGCCTGATACAAAATGCGCGCATCTTTTTGATATTGCACTAACTGGAAAGGCCCGGTGCCGATGGGTTCCAAATCGACCTTCTCTGGCGTACCGGCCTTGAGCATCTTCTCGGCATATTCCGCTGACAGCACCGAGGCGAAATACCAGGCGAGATCGGCCAGGAAAGGCGACTCGGCGTGGCTCAGAGTAAAGCGCACCGTGTTATCGTCCACCCGGTCGATAGCGGTGATCAGGCTGCGTAGCGCCAGGCTTTCAAAGTTGGCGTAGGTGCCGCCGGACACGTTATGGTACGGGTGATTCAGGTCACGCTGGCGCTGAAACGAGAAGATGACATCATCGGCATTGAAATCGCGGCTGGGGGTAAATTGGGCATTGTGGTGGAATTTCACCCCCCGGCGCAGGTGAAAGGTATATTGCGTTCCATCCGGGCTGATTTCCCAACGCTCGGCCAGGCTGGGCACCAGATCCGTGGTGCCGACGTGAAAATCCACCAGTCGATTATAGACCGGTACCGCGCTGGCATCGACGCTGGTGCCGGAAGTGTAGAGCTGCGGGTTAAAGTTTTCCGGCGAACCTTCCGAGCAGTAAACCAGCGTATTGGCCGAGGCCAGCGCACTGGCGGCCAGCATCAGGCCAGCAAGCGCGCTGCGTATCATGTGGTGTTGCATGGTGTGCTTCATCCCTCTCCTCACTTTTTAGTGACTTTTATTGACTTCTGTCGCGTTGGCTGCGTAAAACGGCATGATGGGTTTGATTTAGCAACATTTACGCCAGAAACCTATTTTTTAGAAACCTATCTTTTAGAAAGATGTCATTCAAAAATATGTCTTTCAGAAACAATACCGAATGTTCCACTCGGTTTACTAATAAGGATCGGCTATGAGCAATAACCTGGAACGCCAGTTGACCCACCGTTTCTCGCGCTATCTGGCCGTCACCAGCCAGAGCGAGGCGAGCGCGACCACCTTACCCAGCACGCCGGGACAAGGGGAAATGGCGCAATTGCTGGCGCAGGAGCTACGTGCGCTGGGGCTCAGTCAGGTTCAGGTTGATGAGCAGGCTATCGTCACCGCCCTGCTTCCCGGCAACACGCCCGGCGCACCGCGTATTGGTTTTATCGCCCACATTGACACGGTTGATGTCGGCTTATCGGCACAGATTCACCCGCAAATATTGCGCTTTACCGGCGACGATCTGTGCCTGAACCCACAGCAGGACATCTGGCTGCGGGTGAGCGAGCACCCGGAGATCCTGCCCTATCTGGGGCAAGAGATTTTGTTTAGCGATGGCACCAGCGTATTGGGCGCGGATAACAAAGCCGCCGTCAGCGTGGTGATGACGTTGCTGGAAAACCTGCGCGATGGCCAGCCGCACGGGGATATTGCGGTGGCGTTCGTACCCGATGAAGAGATTGGCCTGCGGGGTGCCAAAGCGCTCGATCTGGCGCGTTTTGCGGTTGATTTCGCCTACACCATTGATTGCTGTGAACTCGGCGAAGTGGTGTATGAGAATTTTAATGCGGCGGCGGCGGAAATCCGTTTTACCGGCGTTACCGCGCACCCGATGTCGGCCAAAGGCGTGCTGGTGAACCCGCTGCTTATGGCGCACGACTTTATCAGCCTGTTTGACCGCCAGCACACCCCGGAACAGACCGAGGGACGGGAAGGTTACATCTGGTTTAACGATATCCACGCCAACGCCAACGAAGCGGTACTGAAAGCGTCGATTCGCGATTTCGACCTGAATGGCTTGGCGCAGCGCAAACAGCAGATAGCGCAAGCGGCGCACACCATCGCGCAGCGCTACCCTCGCGGTGCCGTCAGCCACCACATCGTGGATATTTACAGCAATATCAGCAACGCCCTGGGCAAAGACCGGCGCGCGCTGGATTTGCTGTTTCACGCCATGAACCAGTTAGGCATTCCCGCAAAAGTCATTGCGATGCGCGGCGGTACCGATGGCGCAGCGCTGTCAGCCAAGGGGATTTTTACGCCGAATTTTTTCACCGGCGCGCATAACTTCCACTCCCGGTTTGAGTTCTTGCCGCTGCCTTCGTTCGTAAAATCGTATCAGGTGGCGTACACGCTGTGCCTGCTGGCCGCACAGACGTCGGCGGCCAACCACTCAGCCTAGGTGCTGGCGGCGCAGTGCCGATGGGGTCATGCCATAGTGCGCGCGAAAACGCTGGCTAAAATGGCTGGAGGAGCTGAATCCACAGCCCAGCGCTATCTCGGTAATAGAGCGCGGGCTGTGGCATAACCACTGTTTCGCCTGCGCCAGTCGCCGCGCCATCACATACTGATGCGGGCTGACGCCTTCGCTATGCTGGAACATCCGCGCGAAATGGAATTCGCTCAACCCAGCCTCTGCCGCCAGTGCCGCCAGCGTCAACCCGTCAGCCAGGTGATCTTCAATCAATGCCTTGACCCGTTGCAGCACCGCCGGAGCCAGACCGCCCCGGCTGACGGGAGCCTGCCAATGCGGTTGACTGTAGTGACGCAACAAATGCAGCATCACCAGCGTTGAGGTGGAACTGAGCAACAGTTGGCTGGCCGGGTCTGCCCAGTCGCTACCGAGCAAGAAATGCTGATACAGCGCCTGTAGCGCCGGGTCGGAGACAAAAATACGCTCATCCAGGCACAGCGATGACGGGCTGCGATCCCAGGTTTGCTCCGCCAGATGGCGCAGATGCTGGTCGGTACAGTAAAAATGCACAAACCGCAGGTGCCCGCGAATATCCCAGGTTGACTGACTTTGCTGCGGCATCAGGCAAAAGCGCCCCGGAGCGCCGCCGTTAAACCAGCCATCAGGCCGCTTGTGATAACTCTCATACCCCTCTTGCACATACATACTCAGCGTGTGGTGGCGCGTGTTTTCCAGCGTGACGCGATCGTGCGCATTCTGCCACAGCGCCAGTTGCACCTGATTGTCCAGCGTCACCGTCTGCTCCAGCCGGGTTTTGTAGTGCTGTAAGGCTTCAAATGCCTCGTAGTGGTTGACGCTCGCTGATTTCATCCCCGCTCCCTCAAAAACCGCAAGATTCTGTTATTCACCGCAAAATGTTGACAGCATAGCCCATCACGCCCGGTTATAGTCAGGTCAGAATGCTATCGGGAGGATAAAAATGAACATCGTGCTTTATTGCGCCGTGGTGCTGATTTGGGGCACCACCTGGATTGCTATCAGCCTACAGCAAGGCAGCATCGCCGCTGAGGTTTCTATTTTCTGGCGCTTTGCCATCGCCTCGTCATTACTGATGGCGTTTTTGATATTCACCGGGCGTCTGCGCCCATTGAGCGTGCGGGCGCACCTGTTGTGTCTGGCGCAAGGCATCACCGTCTTTGGCATCAACTTTTGGTGTTTTTATCACGCGGTCGCTTTTATTCCAAGCGGGCTGGAGTCGGTGATTTTTTCCATGGCGGTGCTGTTTAACGCGCTCAACAGCCGCCTGTTTTTCGCCACGCGTCTGACGCGAAACGTCATGCTGGCCGCGCCGCTGGGTCTCTCGGGCATGGTGTTACTGTTCTGGCGTGACTTGCTGAATATGGATAGCCACCCGCAGCAGCTCTGGGGCATTGGCTTAAGTTTACTGGGCACCTACGGCTTCTCACTCGGCAACATGATAAGCACCCAGCATCAGCGGCAGGGCCGCGATATCATGACCACCAATGCCTGGGGCATGCTCTATAGCGCGCTGGTCATGGGCGGCCTTGCCGCGTTGCTGGGCTATCGCTTTATGCCGGAATTCTCGCGGCACTATCTCGGCTCGCTATTTTACCTGTCACTGTTTGGCTCGGTTATCGGCTTTGGCGCCTATTTCGCGCTGGTCGGGCGCATCGGTGCCAGTCAGGCGGCGTATGCAACCCTGCTGTTTCCGCTGGTGGCGCTGTCTGTCTCAACGGTTTATGAAGGCTATCAGTGGCATACGAATGCAATTATCGGGATGGTGCTTATCCTGCTGGGTAATGCGGTGATGTTCTATCGCCCACGCGAACGCACCGCGCCCATCGTTTTGCAACGCTAAAAATAGGGCGAGGCCACCGCTGCCGGGAAAAAAGAGGCGAAAGAGAAGAAAAAAACGCGAAGGAAAACAGCGCAAGAGGGCCCACGCCCGCACAAGCGGCGGGCATGGGCCGCGCAAATCAGGCGTTAGTAGCCGGTTTACGCGGTGGACGACGCCGGGCCGCCTGCCCTTGCGGGCGCTGGCCTGCCGGTTTCGCCCCGGTATCGCGGCGCGGCGCACTGCGATCGCCCGCTGGACGAGACGTCGCCCCATCACGCTCACGCCCCCCCTGCGAACGCGAGCCTGATGACCGCCCGCCCGATGCGCGCTCGCCCTGACGTCCCGCACCGCCGCGCCCGCCCTGACGCCCATTCTGGATAGGCTCGGCTTTTATGCTCGGGTCTGGCTCATAGCCCGCTATCGCAATACGCGGAATCTCACGCTTTAACAGCCGTTCGATATCACGCAGCAATTTGTGCTCATCGACACACACCAGCGACAGCGCTTCACCGGTAGACGCGGCACGACCGGTACGGCCAATACGGTGGACATAATCTTCCGGCACGTTAGGCAACTCATAGTTCACCACGTGCGGCAACTGGTCGATATCCAGCCCACGGGCAGCAATATCCGTTGCCACCAGCACGCGAATGTCGCCCGCTTTAAAGTCTGCCAGCGCGCGGGTGCGCGCCCCTTGGCTTTTATTGCCGTGAATAGCCGCAGCGGTAATACCGTCTTTATTCAACTGCTCGGCCAAATGGTTCGCGCCATGTTTGGTGCGGGTAAACACCAGCACCTGTTGCCAGTTTTGCTGGCCAATCAGGTGTGACAACAGCTCGCGCTTACGTTTCTTATCCACCAAATGGACATGCTGCGTCACCAGCTCAGACGGCGTATTACGGCGCACCACCTCGACCGAAGCCGGGTTATTGAGCAACGAGTTGGCAAGCGCTTTGATTTCATCAGAGAAGGTGGCGGAGAACATCAGGTTTTGCCGTTTGGCTGGCAGCTTTGACAACACCCGACGAATATCGTGAATGAAGCCCATGTCCAGCATTCTGTCGGCTTCATCCAGCACCAGGATCTCTACGTGGGATAAATCGACGGCGTTTTGGTGTTCCAAATCCAGCAACCGCCCCGGCGTCGCGATAAGAATATCGACCCCGCCGCGCAGTTTCATCATCTGCGGATTGATGCTCACACCGCCAAATACCACCAGCGAGCGCAAGCGCAGATATTTGCTGTAAGCCTGCACGTTCTCGCCAATCTGCGCAGCCAGCTCACGCGTCGGCGTCAAAATCAGCGCACGTACCGGACGGCGACCCTTCGCCTGCGCAGGCGACTGGCTCAGTAATTGCAGCAGTGGCAGAGTAAACCCGGCAGTTTTACCCGTACCGGTCTGAGCGCTGGCCATCAGATCGCGCCCCGCCAGTACCACCGGAATCGCCTGATGCTGAACAGGGGTAGGCTCGCGATAACCTTGCTCGTCTACCGCACGCAAAATATCGGCACTCAGGCCGAGAGATTCAAAAGACATAAAGAGAACAACTCCAGAACCACCCTACCCGACCTTGGCCGGTGCAGTTTTTAGGGTGACAACAGATGGGTTTGGCGCGACGCTGAGGTTTGCACCTGGCAACGATAAACCCGCATGAATGGGCACAAACTACGGTGCGTGACTGCGCGCGATTCTAACAGAAAACCAACTGTTCGAGGAATTTTTATCTATCCTCTGCGCTTATCGTCAGAATTGTTGGCGAAAAAACCGGTTTGTGATGGATATCAACCCGTTAAATCATGTCAGTTCAGGCACGCCACAGACGCGCACTGCGTTTTTCCTATCAACAGCTACACTGAAAACTGCGTCATCTGGCTACGAGGGAGCGCTATGGATACTGTCTTGCCACCGTCATCGGCGTTTTCTTTTACTGTACTGACCATCAACACCCACCGGGGATTTAGCACGCTGAACCGTCGCTTTATCCTGCCGGAACTGCGTGAGGCCGTGCGCTCGGTGTGCGCGGATATTATCTGTTTGCAAGACGCGCCGGGACGCCACGCGACCCATCCCTTGCAGGTAGAAAACTGGCCGGATACATCACACTACGAATTTTTGGCACAAACGCTATGGAACGATGAGGCTTATGGCCGCAATGTCATCTATCCGCAAGGCGAGCACGGCAATGCGGTGCTGTCGCACTTTCCTATCTTCAGTTATCACCATCTTGATACGGCAGAGGTCGCCCACGACCAACGCGGCCTGTTGCATTGTATTGTCAAAGTCCCGAATCAGGAGATCTATCTGCATGTGGTGTGCGTTCATCTTGGGCCCGGCGCATCGCATCGCCACCAGCAGTTGCGGCTATTGTGTGATTTTATCGACACCCTGCCAGCACACGCGCCGCTGATCGTCGCCGGAGACTTTAATGACTGGCAGGGCAAAGCCAGCGCCATGCTGCATCAGCGCGCCGGATTAACAGAGGTTTTCAGCGCGCATTTCGGCAAACCGGCCCGCACCTTTCCCGCGCGTTTTCCGCTGCTCTGCCTGGATCGCATCTACGTGCGTAATGCCTACCCCCGTGTCCCGACGCTACTGCCGCATGCGCCGTGGCAGCACTTGTCGGCTCATGCGCCGCTGGCCGTCGAGGTGCATTTATGAAAACCGGTTGGCGTGACGGCAATCAGATTGAATTATTGGTCAATGGCGACGAGTTCTACCCAAGCGTCTTTAGCGCCATTGCCCATGCGCACACCCGGGTGGTGCTGGAAACCTTCATCTGGTGCGAAGACCGCGTCGGTTATGCGTTGCAATCAGCGCTGATAGCCGCCGCACGGCGCGGCGTGAGTATCGATGTCACCGCTGATGGCTACGGCTCACATGAGTTATCGGCACCGTTTCTCAACGCACTGGTTAATGCAGGCGTGCGGGTTCACTTTTATGACCCGCGCAAGCCGCTGTTTGGCTTGATGCGAACCAATCTGTTTCGGCGGCTGCACCGTAAAATCGTGGTCATTGACGGCGAAACCGCCTGGGTGGGCGGCATCAACTATTGCGATGAACACCACAGCGATTACGGCCCACAGGCGATGCAAGACTATGCCATTAAAATACGCGGCCCGGTGGTGGATGACATCAACCGCTTTGTGCTGGCTGCACTGGCGCATGATGAGGAGTCACGCGGCGGTTGGCGACAGCGCTTTCGCCGCCCGGCGCGTAATCCACACCCAGGCAATGCGCAAGCGCTCTTCATCTGGCGTGACAATGGCCAGCACCGGCGTGATATCGAGCGACACTATGTGCAGATGCTACGCCGGGCACAACGCAACGTCATGATCGCTAACGCCTATTTCTTCCCCGGCTACCGATTGTTGCGCGCGATGCGCAACGCCGCCAGACGCGGCGTACGCGTGCAACTGGTGATTCAGGGGCAGCCCGATATGCCGATTGTCTTGGTCGGGGCCCGTTTGCTTTACCCGTGGCTGGTGAAGGCCGGGGTAGAAATTTATGAGTTTCGTCGCCAGCCGCTGCACAGCAAAGTCGCGCTACAGGATGACTACTGGGCAACCATCGGTTCAAGCAACCTTGACCCGCTGAGTCTGGCGCTGAATCTGGAAGCCAATCTGGTGATTCATGACCGCACATTTAATCAGCAGCTGCGTGGCCATCTCTGCACACTGATTGAACAACACTCGGTACGCGTTGTGCCATCGGCCCTACCCAAACGCACCTACTGGCAAGTGCTAAAAAATGTGCTGGTGTTCCATTTTCTTAAACGCTTTCCATCGCTGGTGGGCTGGCTTCCCGCCCATCGCCCAACGCTTATGCGCATTAAATCCGACAGGCACATTAAACCCGAGGAGCGCGAATAACGCTCATCGCGTGACGCGGCCTATCAACGAAAACAGGGCCATCAGGCCCTGTTGGAAGACGATAACCGCAAAACGGCACGTATTAGCGACGGTTGCCAAACAAACGCAATAGCGTCAGGAACAGGTTGATAAAATCCAAATACAGCGACAGCGCCCCCATGATGGCGTATTTACGCATTTCATCACGGTTATCTTCAGACAACGTCTCGCCGAGCTGTTTTAGCTTCTGGGTGTCATACGCCGTCAGGCCAACAAACACCAGCACGCCAATGTAACTGAGCGCCATCTGTAACCCGGTGCTTTTGAGCCAGAGATTAACCAGCGTTGCCAGCAACATGCCAATCAGCGCCATTGTCAGCAGGCTGCCCAGTTTGGTCAAATCGCGCCGGGTGGTATAGCCATACAGACTCATGATGCCAAACATCCCCGCCGTAATCACAAAGGTGCTGGCTATCGAGCTACCGGAGTAAACGATGAAAATGCTCGCCATCGTCAGGCCGGTGAGCGCGGAGTACAGCATAAACAGCGTCGTCGCCACGCCACCGCTCAGGCGATGCACCATGCCTGACAGTACAAACACCAAGCCTAACTGGGCAATCACCAACCCGTAAAACGTGATTTTACTGGAGAACACCAGATGCAGTACCGCCGGGGTGTGTGCGGCATACCAGGAAACGAATGCCGTCAGCAGCAACCCGCAGGTCATCCAACCATAGACCTGTGCCATATAGGCTTGCAGGCCGGTATTCGCCTGCGAAACAATCGAATCATTAGAATGCGGAAATCTGTCCATGAAACAACCTTTGCAAAATATGCATCACGTGGAACACCACGGGCGTAACGCCCACCTGAGGTGAGCTTAACACAAAATCGCGGCGGGCAAAGATAACCGAATTTAAACCATAATGCCGTTTAATCAGGGAGGCTCTCGCTTTACTCACGCCATTAATCCAGCCGGTGCGCCTGCCCTGCCACCTGCAAACTGACCGGTGTACCGCATGCCAAATCGTCTCTGCTGATGCTCTTAAGCTCGATGACTTGCCCATTTTCACTCAGGCGCAGGCGCAAGGTAGAAACAAACCCGGCAAATTCGATACCGATGACCGTTGCCTGCGACGGCGATGACGGGTTGACCGCTAGCATCTGAATCTGTTCCGGCCGCAGCATAATGCGGCCATCGCCATGATAGTGCTTATCATCGACCTCGATGTCACCCAACGCACAGTGCGCACGTCCGTTACGCAACTGCGCGGGCAAGACCAGCGTATCCCCCAAAAAGGCAGCGGTTTCCTCATCCACGGGACGGGAATAGAGCGACTGCGGCGTGCCGATTTGTACTAATTGGCCCTGACGCATCACCGCCACCTGATCGGCAAACGACAGCGCTTCGGCCTGATCGTGCGTGACCAGAATCGACGCGACACCCGCCTGAGCCAACAGTGCGGATACCGCCTGACGCGTGGCGGCACGCAGGCCGGTGTCAAGGGCTGAGAACGGTTCGTCAAGCAACATCAGCGCCGGTCGCTGGGACAGCGCGCGGGCCAGCGCCACACGCTGTTGTTGCCCACCGGATAGCTCATGGGGCCAGCGCGATGCCAGCCGCTTATCCAGGGAGACGCTCTCCATGAGTTCATCGATTCGCCGCTGCTTTTCAACCTGGCTGCCGTTAAGACCAAAAGCGATGTTTTGCGCCACGGTAAAATGGGGAAACAGCGCGCCATCTTGCGGCACGAAGCCAATGCCGCGCTGATGCGCCGGTATCCACTGATGTTCATCAGCCATCACCTTGCCCTGCAAGCGCACCACGCCCCGGTCTGGCGAGTCAAAACCGGCGATAATACGCAGCAGCGTGGTTTTGCCTGAACCTGACGGCCCGACAATCGCCGTTCGGCTGCCCGGCGCAACCTGCAAAGTAATATTATCGAGCACCGCTGTGGCGTTAAATGCCTTGCTGATGCCAAAAAGTTCAAGCGTATTCATAAGCCTGCCGTGCGTTTTGATTGGGAATAGAGCAACCAGGTCAGCGGTAACGATAACACCACCATGATCAGGGCATAAGGCGCAGCGGCCATATAATCAATTTCACTGGTCAACGCCCAGAACCCGGTGGCCAGCGTGCGCGTTCCGTTAGGCGCGAGCAGCAGTGTCGCCGTCAATTCATTGGTGATGGCCAAAAACACCAGCGCTGCACCAGCCGCCGCCCCCGGTGCGGCCAGCCGCAGCGTAACACGCCAGAGCGCTCGCAGTGGCGAACACCCCAGACTGCGGGCCACATTCTCAAGCTCGACCGGTGCCTGCGCGATCCCGGCGCGTAAGTTCACTAACGCGCGGGGCATAAACATCAGCACATAGGCCAGTAATAAGGTGAATTCCGTCTGATAGAGCGGACGGAAGGTATGGATGGTGATAGTCACCAGCGCCAGCGCCACCACAATCCCGGGCAAGGCGCTGGTGATGTAATTGCAGCCTTCCAGCAACCGATACAACCGCGAAGGGTGGCGTATCGATAACCAGGCCATCGGAAAGGCGCACACCGTCACCAGAAGCGCGCCGGTCACGCCAAGCGATAGCGTCTGCGACAGCGCAGGCCACAGATCCGCGTTTTGCCATACCGCGATGCCGCCAAGCCATAACCAGCGCGTCAGCGTAGCCAACGGCACGCCTAAGGCCAACAGCGTGACAACGGCGGGGAGCACCAGGCTCATTATTGCCGCAGACAAGGTTAATTGACGGGGCATTTGGCTGCGCGCGCTGCCTGAACCCACGCGGGCATAGCGGGCACGCCCACGGCTCAACGACTCAAGCCAGAGTAACGCCAGACAGCACACCACCAGCACTCCGGCCAGCATGTTTGCCGCCAGCCCATTAAATGTTGACTGAAACTGCTCGAAAATGGCGGTGGTAAAGGTATCAAAACGGATCATGGCGTACAGACCGTATTCCGCCAGCAAATGCAGGGCTATCAATAATGACCCGCCCCACAGCGCCAGGCGCAATTGCGGCAATATCACGCGGAAAAACACGCCCCATGGCCGGGTGCCGAGTGACGTGGCAACGTCTTCCAGCGCCGGGTCGAGACGTCGCAACACGGCGGCCACCGGCAGATAGATAAACGGAAAATACGCAATAACCGAAACAAACACCCCGGCGCTTAAACCATGCATACCGGGCAATACGCCTATCCAGGCATAGCTCTGCACAAAGGCGGGCACCGCAAGCGGTGCCGTTAACTAACAGCGACCAAACCCGACGCCCGGGAAGCGTAGTGCGTTCGGTCAGCCAGGCAAGCGCAATGCCTAGCAGGGCGCAGAGCGGCAGCGTGATGACCACCAACAGCACGGTATTGAGCAACAACTCGCCAACGCGGGCGCGAAATACCAGCGCCTGAATCGTCTCCCAACCGGTATTGAGGGTGATCGCCACCACAAAACCGAGCGGCAATAGTGCCAGTAACGATAGCAACACGGCGCACAACGCCAGACCGCTGCTTCCCATACTGCCAGCGCGACGCCGCGAGCGCACCGGTTGGCTCCCGTCAGCATCCACCGCTTTCCACTCCATATCCACCATCGGTTTTATCGTACTCCCGCCCTGCTTTGCATCATGACAGCCACCTCGATTACGGCAACCCCGGTGACGACAGCCTTACTTACAACAACCCGGCTTCGGTCATCAGTTCTACCACTTTTTTACCATTCAGGCTGGCAGCGTCCACTGTCGGTGCCTGCAACTCTTTGAGCGGCACCAGTTTCGGGTTAGATGCAGCGTTCACGCCCACGGCATACTCAAACGCCGTGTTGGTACGCAACACGTCCTGACCTTTTTTACCGGTAATCCACTTGATGAACGCCTGAGCCTGCTGTTTGTGCTTGCTGGAAGCCAGTACGCCACCGCCGGAGATGCTGACAAATGCGCCCGGGTCCTGCTTTTTGAAGTAATGCAGGCGCACGTTTTTGCTGTTTTCACCGGTTTTCGCCCCGTCAACGAACGGGTAATAGTGATAGATAACGCCGCTGTCTATCTGAGCGGCATTAACCGCTTTCATCACGGTACTGTTACCTTTGTAGGCGGTGAAGTTGGCTTTCATGGCTTTAAGCCATTCCAGCGTCGCTTTTTCACCCTTAAGCGCCAGCATCGCACTGACAATCGCCTGGAAGTCTGCGCCTGACGGCGATGCCGCCCAACGGCCTTTCCATTCAGGCTTGGCCAAATCCATCAGCGAGGCTGGCAATTGCGCTTCGCTGAATTTTTCCGGGTTATACACAAACACCGTCGAGCGTGCGGCAATACCAATCCAGCGGCCATGCGACGGGCGATACTGTGGCTCTACCTGCGAGAGCGTCTCGGCTTCCAGCGGAGCAAACAGGTTGGCATTGTCCACCAGCACCATCGATGGCGAGTTTTCCGTCAAAAATACGTCAGCCGGAGAGGCGCTGCCCTCTTGCACCAACTGGTTGCCCAACTCGCTATCGCCGCCGTTACGCAACGTCACTTTGATACCGGTATCCTGCGTGAATCCTTCAACCCAGGATTTCACCAAATTTTCATGCTGTGCGTTATAAATGACGATACCTTCGTCGTCTTGCGCCTGCGCGCCGAAGGACACACCGAACACCAGAGAAGACGCCAGCAATGTGGCGGGGAACAGAGAAGCAATACGCCGTTTCATACCTTTATCCTTTTTAACTGTATGACAATAAAGCGATTCAGCGGAGTTTTTACCGCCGCCTTATTATCGTAAGACAAAAATAGAAATAAAAATAATTCTTATTAATCATTTTTTTAACAAAAATTCCCCTCACTATTAATAATAGTCTGTTTTCTTATGTTTTTTTACTCAACGAGAGAGGACTTCTGTTGCGTGTCACTGTAGCGATGGCAATCAATCCACCTTCGCTACCGTGAGAGTAGAGCAAAGCGGCCTCACCAACGGCTGGCGGCGTGATGGTCACTGTCGCGGGCATCGACCCAGCGGTGTCCTTCAGGCGTCGCCTCCCGTTTCCAGAATGGCGCTTGTGTTTTGAGGTAATCCATAATGAATTGCGCGGCATCAAACGCCGCTTGACGATGCGCGCCACTGACGCCAACAAAGACGATTTCATCGCCGGGATAGAGCGCGCCGATACGATGAATCACACTGACCCGCGCTAGCGCCCAGCGTTGGCGCGCCTCGCAGACGATGTTATCCAGCGCTTTTTCCGTCATGCCGGGATAGTGCTCAAGCGTTAATGCACTGACGCTTGAGCCAAGGTTATGGTTACGCACTTTGCCGGTAAAGGTGACAACCGCACCTTCGCTGTCGCCATCGGCAAGCCAGGCGTACTCATCCCCGACACTGAAAGACGCCTCGCCAACCCGAATACGTGTTTGCATTCATCAACCTCCCGTTACCGGTGGGAAAAACGCCACTTCATCGCCATCGACCAGCGGGTGCGCCATGTCTACCAGCGACTGATTGACTGCCGCCAGTAACTTCCCGTCTTCCAGCGCCAGCGCCCAGCGATCGCCGCGCAGACACAGTGCCGCGCGCAACGCTGCCACATCGGGATATTCCGCAGGCAGCGATAAACGTTCGGTGCCGGTCAATTCGCGTACCTGAGCAAAAAACAGCACGGTTATCATTGCGCCTCCGCATTAAAGTCACCGGATTTGCCGCCGCTTTTCGACAGCAACCGTACCGGGCCAATTACCATGTCTTTTTGTACCGCTTTGCACATGTCATAAATGGTCAACGCCGCGACCGAGGCGGCGGTCAATGCTTCCATTTCCACCCCGGTCTTACCGGTTAACCGACACAGGGATTCGATACGCACCCGGTTATGTTCCGGCTGGGCTTCCAGCTCGACGGCGACCTTACTTAGCAGCAGCGGGTGGCAAAGCGGAATAAGCTCCCAGGTGCGTTTGGCGGCCTGAATGCCGGCGATACGGGCGGTGGCGAACACATCGCCTTTATGATGTTTGCCGTCGATAATCATCGACAGGGTATGCGGTGCCATTTCCACAAAGGCTTCGGCACGCGCTTCACGCACGGTCTCGGCCTTGTCGGAAACATCCACCATCGCCGCTTCACCGGCGGCATTAATGTGGGTCAGTTGTGCCATAACGATTTACTGTTTGCCTAAGAATGACGGATTAAATGCGGATACAAATTGCACGGTTTGTGCCGGGCATCCAGTTGTTCAACAATGACGCGCTCCCAGGCGGTGCGGCACGCGCGGGTCGAGCCCGGCATGGCAAAAATCGCCGTCTGATTGGCAAGCCCCGCTATCGCGCGAGACTGAATGGTCGCGGTGCCAATCTCTTCATACGACACCATGCGAAACAGCTCGCCGAACCCCTCGATTTCAAGGTCAAACAACGGACGCAGCGCTTGCGGTGCCACATCGCCCGACGTAAACCCGGTGCCGCCGTTAATCAAAATCACCTGTACGTCGTCGCGGGCGACCCAGACACTGACCTGCGCACGCACTTGATAGAGGTTTTCCGGTACGATGGCGCTTGCCACCAGTTGATGACCGGCGAGTTGCGCGGCTTCGCGCAGGTAATCGCCGGAGGTATCCTCATCGGCTCCCCGGCGCGACGAGATAGTCATCACCGCCACCTTTAGCGGAACAAATTCGCTGCTGACCTTGCTCATAAACACTCCTGACAGTCTGTCTTCCTGTCACATCAGGCCCGCTGGCGTGACAGAGAAATCGGGCGTGGCCTTAGCCACCGATAAACGCGAGATTGGGGGTGATGCCGCTGTCGCCTTCATGCAGAAAATGCGCCTGCCGTTTATGACTCAGCCCGCCGGAAATACGCTGCTCCAGCGCCTGTTGCTGGCTGTCGTCGGCCAACAGATCGCGCAGCGCGATGCCCTGCTCGCCAAACAAGCAAAGGTGCAAATTCCCAATAGCCGACACGCGCAGACGGTTGCAGCTCTGACAAAAATCTTTCTCATACGGCATGATGAGGCCGACTTCGCCAACATAATCAGGATGGGAGAACACCTGCGCCGGGCCATCGCTGCGCGCGCGCGCCTGTGGTTGCCAGCCCTGACGCAATAACTGCTCGCGAATAACCTGCCCGGAAACATGGTGACGGCGAAACAGGTCACGACCTTCGCCGGTTTCCATCAGTTCAATAAAACGTAACTGGATGGGGCGGTGGCGAATCCAGTCAAGAAAGGCGGGCAGTTGATGATGGTTAACATCGCGCATTAACACCGTATTGACTTTGACGCGCGCAAAACCGCAGGCAAACGCCGCGTCAATCCCGTCCATCACCTGACGGAATTTATCCTGACCGGTGATGGCATGAAACGCGCGCGCATCGAGGCTGTCCACGCTGACATTCAGCGCCGTCAACCCGGCTTCGCGCCAGTTTGCCACCTCGCGCGCCAGCCGATAGCCATTGGTCGTCACCGCCAGATGACGAATGCCGGGGTTTTCACGGATGGTGGCAATAATATCGATGAAATCGCGGCGCAGTGAGGGTTCCCCCCCGGTCAGGCGCACTTTTTCGGTGCCCAGCGCGGCAAACGCGCGGCTGACGCGACGAATCTCATCGCGTGACAAAAAACGTGAGGAAGCGTGGCCGTTCGGCTGATAGCCATTTGGCAGACAATAAGTACAGCGGAAATTACAGACATCCGTTATCGACAGGCGCAAATAGTAAAACTTGCGCGCAAACGCATCAGTCAGTTGACTCACCATAAACACCTTTCCAAATACGGGAGATGCGGGCATTTCTACCCTGCACCCTGGTGGCCCGCAGGCCACGGCCAGAAAACCCTATTTGCGTCTCTGCACAAACGTAGGCTTAAAGGCTAGGAGTTTGATTCTCAAGCGACATCGCCAGCGTGTCGCCAAAGCACCGTGATAGCAACGAAGTCTATCGCCAAACCGGGTTATCCGTCACTGAAAATGCGGTATATAAAACGGTATATAGCGGATTTCATTCACTATTTTCGCGTTCAGCATAACGTAAAGCCAGCCGACTTCCGTGACCTGAATCATGGGATGGTGGATCTCCCCTACCTCTATTGGGGTAACAGGGCATCTCGGGGTAACAGGACATATTCGGGTAACAGGCCATCGGGCCGTGAGTGAATACCCGCAAATTTTATACACTCTCTGATGCTGATTTGATGAGGGATGTGGTATATAACCGCTACTTTTTTCAGTAGATAGCATTTTCAGTAGATAGCGGGAAGATAAGGGGCGTTATGGGTAATCACACGTTGGCGCAGTTGGATCGTGTTGTGGCATTAGGCGGTGGGCACGGTCTCGGGCGCGTGATGTCATCACTCGCCTTTATGGGCTCACGGCTGACAGGCATCGTCACCACCACCGACAACGGCGGTTCAACGGGCCGGATTCGCCGTGCCGAAGGCGGCATCGCCTGGGGAGACATGCGCAATTGCCTCAATCAGCTCATCACCACGCCAAGCGTTGCCTCCGCCATGTTCGAGTACCGCTTTAACAGTAATGGCGAGCTCTCCGGCCACAACCTCGGCAACCTGATGCTCAAAGCGATGGATAACCTCAGCGTGCGCCCGCTGGATGCGATTAACCTGATTCGTGACCTGCTCAAAGTCGATGCCCACCTTATCCCGATGTCAGAACAACCGGTTGACCTGCTGGCTATCGACACCCACGGACAGGAAGTGTATGGCGAAGTCGAAGTCGATCAACTGGTTGCCCTGCCGCAAGATTTGCTGCTCTACCCGGCGGTTAGCGCCACGCGTGAAGCGCTGGACGCGATTACACAGGCCGAGCTTATCCTGATTGGCCCCGGCAGTTTCCTCACCAGCCTGATGCCACTGTTATTGCTTGACGATCTGGCGCGAGCGCTGCACCAGGCCAAGGCACCGATGGTGTATATCGGCAATCTGGGCCGCGAGCAGAGCCCGATTGCCGCCCGCCTGACGCTGGCGCAGAAGCTACGCTGGCTGGAGGAAAAAATGCACCAGCGGACGATAAACGCCGCGATCGTCTCACCTTTGATTAACACGCAAGACACCGATGATCGTCTGATTATTCGACACGATTTGGCCGCGCACGATGTCCCGTACCGGCACGATCGCGCGTTACTGCGCCAGGCGCTGGAGCAGGCGGTTATCGCGCTCAACCTTTAATACCCCACCGCCCTTGTCTGGTTCTCTGTCCCCTCATTCAGGGGACGTATCCGCTCCTTCATTCCGAGAACATCATCAGGGAACATAAATCGTTTCATAAATGGATGACTGGTCATTGATATTTTTCGTCGAGCCATCGGCATAATGAATTTGCAGGCTGTATCGGTAGGTTATCGTGGCGGCAGGATTGAGGATCACCTGCAGCGCCGAGACTTTCACCGCCACCGATTGTTGTAGCACCTCAGCACTCAGCACCAGCGTTTTATTGCCAGCGCTTATCAAAATACGCTCAATCGGTTTCGGCCCGTTCGGATCGAAGCTGCCTTTACGACTAACAAAGGTTAACGTTCGGGTAATATCAACCGGCGCGCTTTGATCAATAAATAACTCAGGCTGGCTTTTATATTTCGCCGCCAGCGCCAACTGCACCGCCACAGTATCTGCCGGGAAGCCGTCTTGTTTCACCGACAGCTCCCCTTTTAACAGCAGATGCTGCGGTGAGGGGGTAAAAAACGCATCCCAGATTTTGCCAAACTGAGAGGAAGGCAGCGTGAAGCTGTCTGCAATTCCGCTTTGCAGATTAATCAGCGCATTGGTCTGCGGTGTTTTTCCTGCCGGTAATCCTAATTGCAATTCAAGTTTACTGGCGCTGGCAAACGGAATTAACGCGCAGTCGGGTTGCGTGTTGGCAAATGCACGGGTTGCGCTAATAATACGCTGCTTATCCACCCTCGGTAATAAAAAATACTCAAAGGTTACGTTAATCTGGCTTGGGTCGGTGGCATCATCCGGTGTTGCAAACGAAATGGACAACATCGGTTTGTCATTATTCTCACGGTCTGTCGCCAGCGTGAATTTATCTGGCAAATAATAGAAATAACCGCGATTGCGACTATCCTGATAATAGTTATACCAGACATCGTTATAATCCATCGGCTTGAGAATTAACTCCAGCCGTGCCGGTGGTGGTGCGATACCCTGGTAAATATAGGGGTAGTAATTCTCTGCGAAATAAAATATTTTCGGGTCTGTAATGGTATTAAGCATCTCATCGTCTGTACGAATCAATACCACCAGCGTGGTTTTCGCCTCATAGGTTGATAAGGCCCGCAACAGTGCATCGCGCTGTTCCAGCCGGGTTAATTTAAGCTGCGCGCTGTAACGGAGGTCAGGCAGTTTAACGACCTCATCAAAGATCATTTCACTGAATTGACCAAGCTGGCTGAAATTAAGCACCACATAGGGGATTGCCGCAATCTTCTGGCTAAGTGAAAACGTCACGTTCATGCGCCAGCTGGTGCCATCCGATGCGGTACTGATTTGATAACGCGTTTCCCCGGAAACGATTTCCGTGCCCACGGCGGCGGTTAAGTCATCCGGCAGCGCGGCGCGGTATGCCATGACATTACCAGTAGCATCAGGAAGGGAGAATTGTTGCTGCGCATTCTCCAAAATAACTTTATTCAGCGCGACCAGATTATTAAGAAAGATATTCATTGTTATCCTCTCATTATGCCAGAAAGCGAAGCTGACTTATAAAAAGCCCTCTTGAGATAAACCATCATGAGATAAATCATCATGGGATAAATCATCCTTCGAAAAACAGTCATTCGGAAAATAATCATTCAAGACAGACTGACTACGCGATGCACGCCGCCTTAAGCCGGAAAGATAAGACGACGTCCATAAATACATTCCGTCATGGCGGCGATAGAGCGGAATTTCGGCGGGAATACCGATGGAATGCCATTTCTTTAATGGCTCGATTAGCGTATCCAGGTTTGCCACCCCCAGTGTGCGGGCATATTCCAGTGTCACCCGCCATTCATTGGGATGCGCATAATAAGGTATTAATGTATTCAAACGCTGGTATTCATTCTGGCTCCAGCGCAATGCATTATGCAGCATCGTCATAATACGGTGGTAGGCCGGGATCGTACTCGCCTGCTCGCCATAATAGCGATGCAGTAAAATCAGGGCGTTGGTATTCACACAACAATCGAGCTGGCGAATATCATTATCCGCTTTCATCCAGGTATGAAACACCTGACACGCCGCCCACTGGTGCTGAGGCGCAGCCAGCCGCGCATCAACGCGGTCAAGCTGATAGCCGTTCATGTGGATCAGCGTTTGCCGTACCGTCCCGGCGCAAATGCGGCCAAATTTATACAGCAGTTCCGTAATAATTGCGGTGTCGTCGATGTCCGGCACGATCCGCTGCCCGCCCATCCACGCGGGGTGGGCATCCGGCGGCCAGAAGCTAAAATGCCCCTCGCTGACCTGACAGCGCATCAAAAAATCGAGCGCTTTGTCGATATAACCGGCGGTCTCGGGCGTGTAGTCGAGCGTTCTTAACACCTGGGCGGTGACAAACGCATTTTCATCCTGATGCCAGCACCCGTCAGGCGTTCTGACCTGGCTGATAAACGCCCCGCTGTGCTGTTGCTGCTGCCTGAGCAGGCGGGTCAGCGCGGTTGCGGCACACAGCGGCTGGCGCGCCGCTGGCAGGCGGACTTCGCTAAACCCGTTCTGCTGTGGGCTGAATGTGCAATTCACACCGGTGCGCCCCTGTGCATCGACAGCAAAACCGATGACATTGAACTGCACTGGTAGCTGATGCGCGCTCAGGGTGTGCAACACGGGCATAGCCTGCCCCGTACCGGCCAGCGTCTGTTCAAGCCAGGCCGCCAGCCTCGCTGCGGTCGGGGCGCTGGCGGCCAGAAAACCGGGCGCCATGGTGAACAGGCTAACACTGTCCGGCAGTTGCACGCCTGGCCGGGACGAGGGCCGATACACCAGACTAAAGCCATAGGTGGTCGCCGGGAACGTCGCCTTTTCCGCCAGCGATGCCAGCGCCCGCACGAGCAGATCTTGCAGTGCGGGAAACTGTGTTTCACAGCCAAAATAGCGCATGACTGCCGCGATATCCGCCAGCGTAATTTCTGCGCTATGCCATTGATAGTAATACTCGGTTGGTGCATCAGGCTCGTCGGGATAGTGGCCTAGCATTAATAGTGTCAGCCCGGCGTTCGCCAGCGCGTGCCGGTCGCTGGCACAGGCGGCGTGGGGAAACGGCGAGTGACGCAACGCCTCAAATGCGCGCGCGGTTGGCGGCATTTCGGCATAAATCTTGGTGCTGGCGGCATCCGGGCGGTATTTGCGGCCAATCCAGCTACCAAAACGCAGTGGCCGGGTGGTGTCAGCGCATGCCTGTATCTCGGCCAACGCCGCCAGCGCAGTGCGCGCCGCCGGTGATAGCGTGTCATCAGGCAACAGGCGCGGATAGCGCGCCTGCAATGCCGATAGCTGGCACGATTGCCGGAACAATGGCACGAACGGATCCAGCGTACACGCAATGGCCTGCGGCTTGAGCGTCGAGGCGGTAAACTCGACCGGGCTGCCGTTATAAGCCAGCAGGCTGGCATTAAACGCCGCCGACAGCAGGCCGGAGGCCATGCGGTGCTGCACAACCCGCATCACATCCTGGCGTAAGGCGTCTGCCTGATGCGGCGCAAACTCACACAAGGCAGACACCAGCGCCGCTAACGACGCCGGAACAACCGCAACCGATTCCTCGGTCATCGTCTGGTTCATCGTTCAAGCCGACACAATAATGGCCGCCGGGTTAGGATTCCCCTGCACCGTTCGCGTGTCGCCACCGGCCTCAAAATAGGTCACGCTGTACTCAATCTGCCACGGTTTTTCCGTCGGGCAGCGGTATTTGAAGGTTTGCATCGCACGGTTATCTGCCGTAAACGTGTATTTCTTCGTCTTTTTACGCTGGTTATCGTCCTGGTAATTTATCTCGACGACGATCTGGTTGTAGTTATCCCACACCAGCTTTTTATCCAGCATGACGTTTATCGTGTTGAAGCTCAGGAATGTGCTGGGGTCGAGGTTGATAAGCTGAGATGCCGTTTTGGTCTGTTGCAGATAACTGGTGCTGCCTTCCCATCCCAAGGTGCTGGCGGTTTTAAAGGCGAATTCGCCTTGTAAATCAAAAAGCTCATTGGCATTGCGGCTGCGCGCGACCGTCTGGCTCCATTGGCTGTCATCTTGTGTGAAGGCCGCCGTCGTATAGACGCTGTTGTTATAGGCCAGTTTGAATGACGCCGCTTTGATACCGTAATCATCAAAGCCATCCGGCCCCAATACCGTCAGGTCGATCTTCTGGAAGAACGGGTCGTTAACATTGACCTCAATATAATAAGGCGGTGCTTTTGGCGCTTGCAGCAGCTTAGAGCCAATGAAATTTTGCGGCACGGCTGACTGGGTAATGGCGCGCGACGAGGTGTAGTTAACGTTGAGTCGTTTGACCTCTTCGATTCTGACCACTTTCAGCTCCAGCGAGGCACACGGGAACAGGCCACCCTTGCCCGCTTCACCGCCGCCGCCTTCGCCGCCACCTCCTTCACCACCGCCGCCTTCGCCCCCTTCTCCGCCCTCGTCACTTTTCCCGCCACCGCTCTCCTGCGCCTTTTTCTGGTTACTGATCAGCGCATCCAAAATGGCATCTCTGGCTGATTTGGATTGTTCGTTGCTTTCAGCATTCGGTTTGATGCTGGCATCAAAGAAGCTTTTCAGCAGTTCCTCTTTAACAAACTGTAGCGCCCACTCTTTCTCCTTCGCCGCCTGCTCATCAGGCAGACTCTCCGTCACCGTGATAACCAGTTTTTGATCTTGCTGCAGTTTTTTAATCACCGCATCAAACCCCAGCCAG